>CAJQMR010000031.1 GCA_905479495.1 uncultured Anaerolineae bacterium | reverse complement strand
CCAAGATTCGCTTTTACCAAGCCAGCTCCAGCGAGATGTTTGGTAAAGTGGTGGAGGTTCCGCAAAAGGAAACGACGCCGTTTTATCCGCGTAGCCCGTATGGCGTAGCCAAAGTGTATGGTCACTGGATCACCATCAACTACCGCGAAAGCTACAACATGCACGCCACATCTGGCATCTTATTTAATCACGAATCCCCTCGGCGCGGATTGGAGTTTGTCACCCGCAAGATCACCCATCATGTGGCCAAAATTAAGCTTGGCTTAACCAATGAATTGCGGCTGGGTAATTTAGATGCGCGCCGCGATTGGGGTTTTGCAGGGGACTACGTCAAGGCGATGTGGCTCATGCTGCAACAAGACAAACCAGACGATTTTGTAGTCGCGACAGGTGAAACCCACTCTGTTGAGGAGTTCCTGGATGTGGCGTTTGGTCACGTGAATCTGGACTGGCATGACTACGTGGTGCAGGATGAACGGTTCATGCGCCCAGCAGAGGTGGATTTACTGGTAGGTGATCCCAGTAAGGCGGGCCAAAAGCTCGGCTGGGAACCAGAAGTTTCTTTTGCGCAGCTGGTTCAAATGATGGTGGATGCAGACATCAAATTATTGCAGGCTGGACGAGTTGCCGTTTAATGAACATTTGTGCCTGCCGCAGCTTTTAGAAAGTTTGCGGCAGGTTTCTTAGATTTTGGAGAGAACATGACAACGATTAAATTTGGAACCGATGGCTGGCGTGGACGCATTGCCGAAGATTATACTTTTGACAACGTACGGCGCTGCACGCAGGGTTTTGCTAACTTTATGAAAGCGCAGGGGCTGGCTGAGAAGGGCGTGGTTATTGGTTACGATAAGCGTTTTCAGGCTGAATTTTTTGCGGCAACGGCCGCAGAGGTGATGGCCGCCAACGGTATCCATGTTTGGCTGACTGACACGGCAACGCCCACACCCACCATCTCTTATTCTGTGGTGGATAAGCAGGCAGGTGGGGCGATTAACATCACCGCCAGCCACAATCCGCCGTGGGATTGCGGCTTCAAAGTGCGTGATGTGAATGGCGGGGCGATTCCCCCGGATGATTTGCAGAAGATTGAAGCGGCGATTCCGGAGATTACGGCCGTAAAAACCACCAAGCTCGAAGACGCCAAAAATTCAGGCGCGGTAGAACTATTCGATGCGGCCCCCGCTTACATTGCCCAACTCCATCGCCTGGTGGACATTGAAGCAATAAAAAACGCAGGTTTTACCTTGCTGGTAGATTGCATGTGGGGCAACGGGGCGGGCTGGTTTCCCCGGCTGCTGGCTGGTGGCAAAACCACGGTCAAGGAAGTACACAACGAGCGCAACCCCATCTACCCCCACATGATCCGCCCCGAACCGATACCGCCAAATGTGGATCACGGCCTGAGTTTCACCAAGGAAGTCGGAGCAGACGTAGTCATTATCAATGATGGTGACGCTGACCGGGTGGGGTTTGGCGATGAAAATGGCAACTTCATGGATCAGCTGCGGGTTTATGGCCTGATGGGTTACTACTTGCTAGAAGTACGCGGCGAGCGCGGCCCCATTGTGAAAACTGTATCCACCACCAAAATGCTGAACAAGCTAGCCAAGCTGTATGACGTGCCGGTTTATGAAACGGGTGTTGGCTTCAAATACATTGCGCCAAAGATGGTGGAAGTTGATGCGATGATCGGTGGTGAAGAAAGTGGCGGCTATGCTTTCCAGGGTCATGTACCAGAGCGTGATGGTATTTTGGCTGGACTGTTTATGCTGGACATGATGATGAAAACGGGCAAAAAACCATCGGAATTATTGGCTGACCTGTTTGAGAAAGTGGGCGCTCACTACTACAACCGAATTGATACTTATTTTGACGCAGAACGCAAAGCAGAGATTCAGGAAAATGTAGCGAATGCCCGGCCCGAAACGATTGGCGGCTTGAAAGTGACGGACATCGTCACCATCGACGGGCACCAGTTTGTGATGGAGGATGGCGGCTGGCTGCTGGTGCGCTTCAGCGGCACAGAGCCGGTCATTCGCGTTTACTGTGAAACCACGCACGAAGACAAAGTCCAGGCTATTCTGGATGACGGCATGAAGCTGGCTGGGCTAAAATAAATTATGAAAGCTTTTCAAGATTATTATCCGGATGATTCGAGCTATTGTTATGGCTGCGGCCGTTTAAATGAAAAAGGTCTGCAAATAAAAAGCTACTGGGACGGCGAGCAATCGGTGGCCCGGTTTGTGCCGCGACCGGAGCATATGGCGATTCCCGGCTATGTCTACGGCGGCTTGCTGGCTTCGTTGATTGATTGCCACGGTACAGGAACGGCTGCAGCCGCCGCCGCCCGTACCGAAAACCGAGAAATTGATTCTGAGCCAGCCATTCGCTTTGTGACTGGATCGCTGAAAGTGGATTATTTGCGCCCCACGCCGCTGGGTCCAGAGTTGGAGCTGCGCGGTACCGTGCGCGAGGTAAAACCGCGCAAAGTGATTGTGGACATCGACCTGATGGCTGACGGTGAGGTGTGCGTGCGTGGTGAAGTAACGGCCGTTCGCCTGCCAGAAAATTGGGGCCAATAAGTTGCTTATCGACAGCCATTGCCACCTCGATTTTGAATCGTTTGACGCAGATCGAGACGCTGTTGTAAAACGTGCTGCCGAGGCGGGCGTGACGCAGATTGTGGTGCCCGCCCTTGATCTGGACAACTGCCGCACCGTTTTAGCTCTGACGGAAAAGTATGAAGGTGTTTTTGCCGCTGTGGGAATTCATCCCAATTCCTCGGCCGGATGGCAGGATAGCTGGATTGGCGTGCTGCGCGATCTGGCGCAGCATCCTAAAGTGGTGGCCATTGGCGAAATTGGCTTGGATTATTATTGGGACAAGTCGCCCAAAGATGTGCAGCAGCGGGCGTTGGGCTTGCAACTGGAACTGGCGGCTGAGCTAGATTTGCCCGTGATTATTCACAATCGGGAATCCAGCGCGGATGTGATTCAAATGCTGTCTGACTCGCCGCTGGTGGGGCGAGAAAATCCGGGTGTGCTGCATTCGTTTTCAGGGGATTGGGAAACGGCCGTTTCCGCTCTGGACCTCGGTTATTATCTAGGTTTTACCGGTCCCGTCACCTTCAAAAAAGCCGACGACCTGCGCGAGATTGCCAAAAAAGTGCCCGATGATCGCATTCTGGTAGAAACCGACGCCCCGTTTTTAACGCCGCACCCGTACCGCGGCAAGCGCAACGAACCGGCCTACGTGGCCTACGTGGCCGAACGATTGGCTGAGGAGCGTGGGGTGGAAACGGCCGTATTTGCCCAGCAAACCACGGCTAACACAAGGCGGCTTTTTTCGGTAATCGGTGAACGGTAATCCGTAAACCGATCACCGATTACGGATTACCGATTACCAAAATGACCACACCTGACCTCTCCATCATTATCGTTAGTTGGAACGTGCGTGAGCTGTTGCAAAACTGCCTGCGTTCGGTTTCGGCAGAGACGAAATTGGCGCTGCAAATCATCGTGGTGGACAGTGCTTCTACGGATGGCAGCCCGGAGATGGTTGCCGAAAAATTTTCGGCTCGGCAGTTCCCACAAGTTGAACTGGTTGCTTGCCAGGAGAACGTGGGGTTTCCCGGTGGGAATAATTTGGGGCTGGCGCGGGCCAACGGCCGTTACATCCTCCTGCTCAACCCCGACACCATTGTTCACGGAGATGCTCTGGCTAAAATGGTGGCTTATCTGGAACAGAACCCGCAGGTGGGTGTGGTCGGTCCGCAACTGCTGAACGAGGATGGCACCGTGCAATCCTCCCGCCGCCGCTTCCCTACGCTGCGCACGGCCTTTTTTGAGAGCACTTGGCTGCAACCGTACGCGCCGCAGGCGGTGCTGGACGATTATTTTGTGCGCGATGTGGGCGATGGCGAAACGGCCGTTGTGCAATGGGTCATGGGCGCTTGCCTGATGACCCGGCAGGAAGTCGTGGCTCAAGTCGGCGGTTTGGACGAAAAATACTTCATGTATTCCGAAGAATTAGATTACTGTCGTAGGATTCACGAAGCGGGCTGGCAAGTGGTATACTATCCCCAGGCACAGGTGACGCACCTGTCCGGCAAAAGCAGTGAACAGGCTGTGACTCAGCGCCACATTAATTTTAATCGGGCCAAGCTGCGCTACTTTCGCAAATATCACGGCCGGTTAGCCGCAGGCATCTTGCGACTATTTTTGTTAAAAAGTTACAGTTGGCAGTTAATTTTAGAGGCCATCAAGGGAGCAGTAGGGCATAAACGGCCGTTGCGCTGGCAGCGGGTCAAAGCCTACTGGATGGTTTTACGCTCCGGGTTAAGACCGGCAGGCTATTGACTGAATCAGCCACAAAGAATTAAGAGAGGTCAGAGGCTTGAAAACAATTCTCAAAAATCTCTGTGTTCTCTGTGGCAATATTTCAGATACGTCCTATTTTCTTGAGGTGACAGATGAAAAAAAAGATAACATTGGAATTATCAACGACGGATTATAATCTGCTGAAGGATATTGCCGACGCCTGCAAATGGCCCATTGAAGAGGTGGCGATGCAGTGTCTAAAGAGCGGCCTGCCGCCTTCGCTCAGCAAAGTGCCCGCGGCCTTTCACGATGAACTCCTAAGCCTCAATGCCCTCAGCGATCAGGCCCTGATGAAGGTGGCGGATGGCAAAGCGCCTGCGCCAAAAGAAAATAGCGAACTGTACAAAAAAGCGAACTTTGTGGCTTTGCGCCGCACCTACGCGCTTTCTTTACTGCGCTGGCGTGGCCATCCCATTGAGCATTACGAACTATTCTAATTACCCAATTACTCAATTACCTAATTACAGTCTTTTGTAATTGAGTAACTAGGTAATTGAGTAATTTTCTGAAACATTCCCTTGAAGACACTTGAAATTGGACTGGTGACTGGAGAATTCCCGCCGATGGAGGGGGGCGTGGGGGCGTTTACGGCCGAATTGGCCAAAGCACTCCAGCAACAGGGCCACACCGTCCACATCATTACCAGTCGGGAAGCCCGTCCGCCTGATGCCCCGCGTACGTTTACCTCGGCCATAGAACCGATTGACCTGGGCTTTGCCCAACTGCACCCCCGTATTAATCGCTGGCGCTGGCCTTCGCTGGCCGTCATTGCCGATATTGTGCTGCGCTATGAACTGGACGTGGTAAACATCCAGTACCAACCTGCGGCGTTTAACATGAACAGTGCGGCGATCAATTTTCTACCCTGGCGTTTGAAAAATATGGTGAAAACGGCCGTTACCTTCCATGATCTGCGGGTCCCCTATCTGTTTCCTAAAGCGGGGCGGCTGCGGCAGACGGCCGTTAACTTCCTGGCCCGTTCTGCTGATGGCGTCATTGCCACCAACCCCGCCGACTACCAATCTCTAGTCTCCAATCTCCAATCTCCAACAAAAGCTCAACGCAAAGGCGCAAAGACGCAAAGGGAAAAGCCGCTGACCCAAATTGCCATTGGCAGCAACATTACCGTTCATCCAACCAACCACATTGAAATTAGAGAGATTCGGCAGAATTTGGGGCTGAAGGCTGACGATGTTTTGTTGGGCTATTTTGGCTTTTTGAACGAAAGCAAGGGGGCAGACACGTTGATTGAGGCGCTGGCCCAGCAGGACGGCCGTTTCCATCTCGCCTTCATTGGCGGGCAAACGGGTGCCAGCGATGCTACCAACAACCAGGCGTTTCTGGATGGCCTGCGAGCGCAAATAGAGGCGTTGGGCTTAACCGAGCGCGTGCATTGGACTGGTTTCCTGAGCGATGCCCGCGTCTCGGCCCATTTGCAGGCGGCGGACATGTTGGTGATGCCTTACCGCGACGGTGCTTCCCTGCGGCGTGGCACGCTCATGGCGGCGCTGGCCCACGGCCGTCCGCTCATCACCACCGCGCCCACAGTGCCAACACCACACCTAATCGCGGGCGAAAACTGCTGTTTGGTGCCGGTCGGGGATGTCGGGGGGGTGGGAACGGCCGTGCAAACCCTTGCCTACGACGCTGACCTGCGTGAAACGTTGGGGCAGGGGGCGGCCCAGTTAGCCGAACAGTTTAGCTGGGGGAAGATTGCGCAGGAAACGGCCGTGTTTTACCAATCTTTAATGACATAGATAACTGATGTACCTATGCATTAGGGAAAAGTTTAGAGGTGCTAATAAGACCCCCTATCATTCCTCCCATAAAACTGCTAATAGCACCCCAAATTGCGCCCACAAATACATAGTAGATTACAAATGCCGGAGCCCAAACATCAAAGGTTTGTGATCCTACGAAACTAAAAACAATTCCCAGAACGATTCCTCCGATAACACTTCCCCAAAACCCACTAGCCATCGCGCCTACAAACCAATGGCGAATAGAAATACCAATTGTTACCCCAATCAGTCCCAGGGAGACCCCGAAAATTAGGATGCCTAACTCATAACTGTATCGTGAATTGGAAATAAGAATCAACAAAACAGGGAGCACTATTGAAATATACAGGCGTGAGCGCTTTAGTTTGAGTTGAAATGGTGTCAACATATCTTCCCCACGTAAAATAGCCAAAGGTCTTTAATCAAAAGAAACTGGAATAGAAATAATGGACTCTATAGATGGCATAATTGCAGCTAAGGGTCAATGAGTATTAAATTGATTAATTTGGACAGTATCTGCCGACTATCATGAGCAATTTATGACATTCCTCCTTTATTTCTAAATTCGGTTGACGCGCCTTCCCCAAATCAGTAAAATAGCCGCGTGATGCATAGTTTTGCATAGATTTATTAGCAATTATTCAGGTTTTTGCGTAGATTTTGACACGATTCAACCACCTGAATTTGCACCGTCTGTTGACCACACAGAAGAAGAAAATAGGAAGAGGAACTGCATGACAAACTATATTGGACAATCGGTGTATGCTCACGGGGAGCCGCAGCGAACCGGAATACTGTTGGTCAATTTGGGTACCCCAGAAGCACCGACTGCGCAAGCATTACGGCCGTATCTCCGCCAATTCTTAGGCGACCCCCGTGTCATCGAATGGCCCGCCTGGCTGTGGAAGCTGATCCTCAACGGCATCATCCTCAACGTGCGGCCCAAAAAATCGGCCAAACTGTACGCCTCCATTTGGACAGAAGAAGGTTCGCCGTTGTTTGTCTATTCACAAAACCTGGCTAACAAGCTGCAAGCCAGTTTGCAGGCAGAGTGGGGCGACAACATTCGGGTAGCCTTGGCCATGCGTTACGGCCGGCCGTCCATTCAGGACAAACTGGCCGAGTTCCGCGAAGCCAATGTGCAGCGCATTTTAGTCCTGCCGCTCTTTCCCCAATACTCCGCGACCACCACCGCTACCATCTACGACATTGTGTTTGACGAGCTGCGCCGCTACCGTTGGATGCCAGAATTACGCACCGTCAGCGATTATCACGACAATCCATTGTACATTCAGGCATTGGCGGACAGCATTCGTAAATTTTGGGCCACAAACGGCCGTTCACCCAAACTGCTCTACTCCTTCCACGGCATTCCCAAAAGCTACTTTGAAAAGGGCGATCCCTACTACTGCTTCTGCCAAAAAACAGCCCGCCTTGTCTCTGAAAACCTGGGATTGAGCCAGGATGAATACCAACTCTGTTTCCAATCTCGCTTCGGCCCGGAAGAGTGGCTCCAGCCCTACACCGACAAAACGCTGGAGCAGTGGGCCCACGACGGTGTTGGAAGTGTCGATACGATTTGCCCTGGCTTTGCCGTGGATTGCCTGGAAACGCTGGAAGAGATGGCCGAGCAAAATCGGGAGATTTTTCTGGAAGCCGGTGGCAAACAGTATCAGTACATCCCTTGCCTCAACGACAGCGAGGCTCAACTGACGTTATACACAGATTTGGCTCAGCGGCATTTGCAAGGCTGGGAACCTGCCCCGACTGAGGCGGTACAGGCCAGCGCCCAGGCTTTTAAAGCGCACACAAACGGGCACATGCAGGAAACGGCCGTTTCCTAAAACTGATTTGGAAAGGTGCGACGCACTTCTAAAAGTGCGTCGTACCTGTAAAAGGAACTATTATGCTAAAAGAACAAACCCGCGCTGCGCTGCTGGCCAAATACGATGTGCCCGCACCGCGCTACACCAGCTATCCCACCGTCCCTTATTGGTCAGAAAATCCCACCAGTGAACAATGGATTGCAGCCCTCAACCAAACCTTCGTCGATAATCCGCAAACCGCCTGGTCGCTGTACATTCACATTCCCTTTTGTGAAGCCCTGTGCACCTTTTGCGGCTGCAACACCTTCATCACCCAAAACCACGACAATGAGCATAGCTACACCAAAGCGATCCACCAAGAGTGGGAAAGTTACCTGGCTCAGGTGCCTGCGTTTAAAACAGCTCCCATTCGCCAGATTCATTTGGGCGGCGGGACGCCCACCTTTTTCAGTGGCGAAAATCTCAAACGATTACTTCAGCCCATCATGGAGATGGTCAACATTGACCCGGCCCATTTTGAAGGCTCCATTGAAGTTGGCCCGCGCGTCACAAATCGGGAGCATCTGGAAGCACTGCGCGAATTGGGTTTCCAGCGCATCAGTATGGGCGTGCAGGATTTTAACCCGGAGGTGCAGCATCTTATCAACCGTATCCAGCCCTTTGAAATGACCCGCGATCTCACCTTGCTGGCGCGGGAAGTGGGCTTTGAATCGGTCAATTACGATTTGATTTACGGCCTTCCGGCCCAAACGTTGGCCTCGTTCCGCAAAACGGCCGAAACCACCATTGAACTCCTGCCCGACCGCATCGCCCTCTACAGCTTTGCCTTTGTCCCCTGGATTAAAAAAGCGCACCGCCTCTTTACTGAGGATGATTTGCCCAAAGGCGCTGACAAACGCGCCCTGTATGAAATTGCCCGCGAAATTTTTCTGGATGCGGGTTACAAAGAATTAGGTCTGGACCATTTTGCCTTGCCCGATGACAATCTCTACCAGGCATACCAACAAGGGGAACTGCACCGCAATTTTATGGGTTACACCGACATGCGCACCGATATTTTGCTGGGATTGGGCGTCAGCTCTATTTCCGAGGCGCCCACCTGTTTCCACCAGAACGAAAAGCAAATCAATGAGTACAAAAAGCAGGCGTTGGCTGGCGACATTCCCACGCTGCGCGGTCACTTGCTGGATGAAGAAGACCAGCAGCAGCGCGAACAAATTCTCCAGTTTATGACGCAGCAAAAGGTGCAGCTTCGCGACGATGCTCAGGCAGAAGATGTGCGTAACTACCTGGCAGAGTTGCTCAACGACGGCCTTGTTACCATTGACGGCACGCAAATGGCCATGACAGACCGGGGACGGCCGTTCCTGCGCAACGCTGCGATGGCTTTAGACATGCGCCTACGCCGTAATAAGCCAGACACCCGCGTCTTTTCTCAGTCCGTCTAAATGTCATTCTGAATGGAGCGCAGCGGAATGAAGAATCCCTCTAAACTTTGCTAGCCGGAACCTTTTTATGGAACATCAAATGACATCAGCCCGACTTGTTCTACTTGGCCTCAGCTATCGTACCGCGCCCATTGCCCTGCGTGAGCAGTTAAGTTGCTCCCTGGATAGCTTACCGCCAAACTGGCAAACGGCCGATAATCGCTTTGCCGCTATCCAGGAGCTGGCCATTCTCTCCACCTGCAACCGCACCGAACTGATTGCGCGTGTCAACTGCCCCGGTCTGGATGCCCATACGTTGCTGGCCGATTTGCTGGCCATGATGAAGGGGGTGGACAAAGCTACGTTTGACGAGCATCTTTACCTGCACACCGGCCTGAACGCTGCCGAGCATTTGTGCCGGGTCGCGGCTGGCCTGGATTCCCAGATTTTGGGCGAACCGCAAATTTTGGGCCAGGTAACCAACGCTTTTATGGCGGCAACTGCTGCCAAAACAATCGGTCCGGCCCTGACAGAGCTGTTCCGCACCGCTATCCGCTGTGGCAAACGGGCTCGCAGCGAAACGGCCATCAGCCAGAACCCAGTGAGCACCAGCTCGATGGCGGTGGCTCAGGCCGAAGCTATTTTGGGTGATTTGGCCCAGCGGCAGCATTTGATCATTGGCGCAGGCGAGATGGGCCACCTGGCGCTCAAGGTGCTGCGTGCCCGTGGTGCTGTAAACATTGCCCTGGCCAACCGCAGCCGGGCACGCGCCGAGGCACTCGCCGCTGAGGATGGGTTGCCAGTTTACGGGCTGGATGAGTTGGCAACGGCCGTTTCCCAAACCGACGTGGTCATCAGCGCCACATCCGCCACCACACCGCTGCTCACCCGCCAACTCATCGAAACGGTGATGCAGCAGCGCCCAGAACGGCCGTTAATCCTCATCGACATTGCCGTGCCGCGCGACATCGACCCAACTGTGCGCCAAATCGAAAACGTGCACCTGTTTGATGCCGACGAGCTAAAGCAAAGCCTGGACGAGGCATTGGCGGCACGTCAGCGAGAAATTCCGGCTATCGAAAACATTATCAAGAACGAGCTTGAAATACTTTCGGCGACGCTGCGTGGCCTGACAGTGCGCCCCGTCATCGTCGATTTGCGCCATAAAGCGGAATCCATTCGCCAGCAAGAGCTGGACCGCACCTTGCGCTACCTGGGTGATTTAGACCCTGCCACACTGGCCCACATTCAGCATTTTTCACGAGCGTTAGTAAACAAGCTGCTGCACGAACCAACCCTCTGTTTGCGCGACAAGGCTGTAGATGACAAAGCGGCCGTTTACGCCAATACCGTGCGCGATTTATTTGGCCTCAACGAAACGACTCTTACACAAAATTATGATTGAACGCATCATTGGTACCCGAACGTCGCAGCTGGCGCTGTGGCAAACCCGGCACATCATGGCCTTGCTGGAGCAAGCCTGGCCGGATGTGACCTGTCGCCCTGAATCTTTTGTGACGCAAGGCGACAAAACATTAGACAAACCGCTGCCCCAAATTGGCGGCAAGGGGTTATTTACCCAGGAATTGGAGCAGGCACTGCTAGACGGCCGTATCCACCTCGCTGTCCATTCCCTCAAAGATTTGCCTGTGGAAGACAGCCCCGGCCTGACGCTGGGGGCCATTGTGGGCCGGGCCGACGTGCGCGATGTGTTGATTGCGGCAAACGGCCGTACCCTAAAAACCTTGCCCAAGGGGGCCATCGTGGGCACCAGCAGCCTGCGCCGCCAATCCCAACTGCGCCGCCTGCGCCCCGATTTGGACGTGCGTTCCATTCGCGGCAACGTAGAAACCCGCATCCGCAAAGTGCATGAAGGCCAGTACGACGCCACCGTTTTGGCCGCAGCTGGCGTGACTCGCCTGGGGCTGGACGAACACATTGCTGAATGGCTGCCGCTGGAAACGATGCTGCCCGCGCCGGGGCAAGGTGCCCTGGCCATTCAGTGCCGCGCCAATGACGTTGAAACGCTGCGCCTGCTGGCCGCCATCCACAACCCGGAAGCGGCTGCGGCCGTCACCGCCGAGCGGGCTTTTTTGCATGCGTTGGACGGTGGGTGTGCGACCCCGGTGGCGGCTTATGCTATGTGGGGAAACGGCCGTCTCCAACTCATCGGTTACGTGGGTGCCGTGAATGGCCTGACCATGGTGCGCGTCCACGGCAGCGGTGAGGACCCCCAGGTGCTGGGCGAGGCATTGGCCCAAGAGGCCATCGCCGAAGGGGCAGCGGAGATTTTGGCTTATGTCTGAGCAGCCCCGCGTGCTGGTTACGCGCACGGCCAATCAGGCGGCCGCCTTTAGCCAAAAACTGCGCAAAGCTGGCTTTACCCCGGTGGAATTCCCGACCATCCAGCTGAAACCGCTGCCTTGGGGATCGCTTGATGAAGCGTTAACCGTTTTGCCTAGCTTCGACTGGGTCATTTTTACCAGCGGCAATGCCGTTGACTTTTTTTTGCGTCGGCTGGATGAGCTGAATCTGGCGCTAGAAAATCTGTCTCATATAGCAGCTGTGGGTTCGGCCACAGCCCAGCGGCTGGCGGAGCGCAACATTGCCATCGACTATATGCCTGATGAGTTCGTGGGCACGGAGTTGGTGTTGGGGTTGGGCGATCTAACTGACAAAAAGGTGCTGTTGCCTCGAGCCAAAATTGGCCGTCCCGAAATTGCCGATTTGCTCCAGGAGCAGGGGGCAGCCCTGACGGAGGTACCGCTGTATGATACGGTTACGGCCGTTCCCACCGCAGCCGCCTGGGCCGACCTAAACAAAGGCTTTGCTGCTATCACATTCACCAGTCCCTCCAGCGTGCGTAACTTCTTCAAAATTATGGCCAATCATCCCGACAAATTGGTCCTGCCGCTGGAAAAGATGTTGCAGCCAGCGCGGGTCGTCTGCATTGGCCCGGTAACCGCCGAGGCGGCTGCTGAAGCAGGCCTAATTGAGACGCTCATTCCCGAAGAATACACAATCGACGGCATGGTGCAGCAGCTAAAATCTGCATTTCCCCGGAAACTTGGCGTTTCTGGAGAAATCTAAATCACTTAATGAATGGTGCTATACATGATGGAGAAAATGCTTACAAAAACACCCGCTCTTGACTTGCCCACACGGCCACGCCGCCTGCGGGCCACTCCTGGGCTGCGGCGCATGGTGCGCGAGACGGCGCTGAATCCGGCTGATTTTATCTACCCAATTTTTGTCACACATGGTCAGCAAATACGCAATCCCATCGCTTCCATGCCGGGCATTGCCCAGCTTTCAGTGGATGAGGCGGTGCGGGAAGCGGAAAAAACGGCCGAACTTAACATTCCCGCCGTTCTTCTGTTTGGCTTACCGGCCCACAAAGACCCGGTCGGCTTAGAAAACTTTGCCCCAGATGGCATCGTGCAGCAGGCCATTCGGGCCATCAAGCAAGAGCTGCCAGAACTGGTCGTTATCACCGACGTGTGCCTGTGTGAATACACCGACCACGGCCACTGCGGCCTGCTGGATGATCACGGGCATGTGCTCAACGACGAAACGCTGCCTATCCTGATTGACGTGGCCGTTTCCCACGCCGATGCCGGAGCCGACATCGTGGCTCCCAGCGGCATGATGGATGGCATGGTAGCGGCCCTGCGCGGCGGGCTGGATGTATCTGGCTACAGCCAGCTGCCCATTATGTCCTACGCCGTTAAATATGCCTCTGCTTTTTATGGGCCGTTTCGTGACGCGGCTGACGGTGCGCCCAAGTTTGGCGACCGCAAAACGCATCAGATGGACCCGGCAAACGGCCGTGAAGCCCTGCGTGAAGCCGCTCTCGATGTAGACGAAGGGGCCGACTTTCTCATGGTGAAGCCCGCCCTGGCTTACCTGGACATTATTCGCCAGCTGCGCGACCATTTCCCAGAGCTGCCCCTGGCCGCTTACAATGTGAGTGGTGAATACGCCATGCTCAAAGCCGCTGCCGCCAACGGCTGGCTGGACGAAGAAAAAGCTGTGATGGAGACGCTGACCAGCATCAAACGTGCTGGTGCCGATCTGATTATTACTTATCACGCTTTGGCCGCCGCTTCATGGCTGCGATGATAAAAGCGATTTTGTGAACGAAAATAGAACGCTGATTTTCCTGATTCCCATGATCAGGCTGATCAGGAAAATCGGCGCTCCATGTTTTAAGGAATAAATATGAACACAGCTGTGACCGATACTCAGAGTTTAATTGAAACATCTACTTTCTTGCGCGCCTGCCGCCGCGAGCCGGTGGACCACACGCCCATCTGGCTGATGCGCCAGGCGGGGCGTTACATGCCAGAATATCGCGCCATTCGCGCCAAACACAGTATGTTAGAGGTCATTCGCACGCCGGAGTTGGCCGCCGAAATCACCCTCCAGCCAATTAATGCCTTTGGCATGGATGCTGCCATCATCTTCTCGGACATTTTGCCGCCCCTAGTGGGGATGGGCCTGAATTTAGAGTTTGTGAAGGGCGAAGGGCCAGTCATTTACAATCCAATCCGCACGGTGGCCGATATTGAAGCGCTCCAGACCCCTCCCGCCGAGGAAAATATGGGCTTCACCCTGGAGGCGATTCGGCTGGTGGCGGCGGAACTAACGCCGCGTGGCGTGCCGCTGATTGGCTTTGCCGGTGCGCCGTTCACGCTGGCCAGCTACGCTATTGAGGGCGGCGGCAGCAAAAATTACGAGAAAACCAAAGCGCTGATGTACCAATATCCAGACGCCTGGGACATGCTGATGCGCAAGTTGGCAACGGTACAGGCTGATTATTTGCTGAACCAGGCAAAAGCTGGGGCTTCTGCGTTGCAGCTATTTGATTCTTGGGCTGGATTGGCACTGGGGATGCAGGATTACGTACGTTATATTCAACCGTACAACACGCTGCTTTTTGCCGAGCTTGAAAAAGCGAAAGTGCCTACGATCAATTTTAGTACGGGCACAGCATTGTATCTGGATGAGGTGGCTGCTTGTGGCGGCTCAGTCATTGGTGTCGATTGGCGCATTCCACTGGATTTGGCCTGGGAAAAAGTGGGCTTTAACCAAGCGGTACAGGGTAATCTGGACCCCACGGTGCTGCTAACGGATTGGGAAACGGTGAAGACGAAGGTGGATGATGTGTTGAGAAGGGTAAACGGCCGTTCTGGACACATCTTCAACCTCGGCCACGGCATTTTCCCCAACGTCCCCACAGATACCGTTAAACGACTAGTCGCGTATGTGCAGGAGCAAACCAGCCGCTAATAGAACGCAGATTATCCTGATTTATCTGATCAGGAAGATCAGGTAAATCTGCGTCCCATTGAATCAAAGGGAATATAGAATGAATATTCAGAAGTCGATTGATTTGTTTGCCGAGGCGCAAGAATTATTGCCCGGTGGCGTGGATTCACCGGTGCGGGCCTTTCGGGCGGTGGGTGGCCAGCCACTGTTTATTGAGCGGGGCGAGGGTGCTTACCTGACGGACGTAGATGGCAATCGCTACATTGACTATGTGCTTTCCTGGGGCCCACTGATTTTGGGTCATGCCCATCCACGTGTGGTGAAGGCTTTGCAAACGGCCGTAACCCACGGCACCAGCTACGGCGCACCCAGCCCACTAGAAAACGAACTGGCCAGGCAAGTCATGGGCCTCATGCCCAACATCGAGATGATCCGCTTCGTCAATTCTGGCACAGAAGCGACGATGAGCGCCCTGCGCCTGGCGCGGGCCTTCACCAAGCGGAACAAAATCGTGAAGTTCCGGGGCAATTATCATGGCCATGCCGATATGCTGCTGGTGCAGGCCGGCTCCGGCGTGGCCACCTTGGGATTGCCCGACTCGCCCGGCGTGCCCAAAGCCACTACCGCCGACACACTGGTGGCACCTTACAACGACATCGAGGCGGTGAAGCAATTGTTTACCCAGTTTTCGGGGGAGATTGCGGCCGTGATTGTGGAGCCAGTGAGCGGCAATATGGGACTGGTGCCGCCGATTGAAGGATTTTTATCCGGTTTGCGCGATGTCACTGCCAATGATGGCGCACTGCTCATTTTTGACGAGGTGATGACCGGTTTTCGGGTGCATCCCGGTGGGGCACAAACGTTGTACAACATCCAGCCCGACATCACAGCGCTGGGCAAGGTGATTGGTGGTGGTCTGCCGGTAGGCGCTTATGGTGGTCGTCGCGACATCATGGAGATGGTGGCTCCGGTGGGGCCGATGTACCAGGCGGGCACCCTATCCGGCAATCCGCTGGCGATGACGGCTGGGATTGAGACGCTAAAAGCACTGCAAGCACCGGGCGTTTGGGATGAATTGGAGATGCGTGGGTCGCAGTTGATGAACGGATTGGCGGCGGCGGCTAAAGAAGCCAGGGTGACCATCCAACACAATCGGGTGGGCACGATGTTTGGCCTGTTTTTTGCCGAGCAGCCTGTTACGAACTGGGAAACGGCCAGCAAAGCTAACACGGAACGGTTTGCCCAATACTTCCAGACGATGTTGTCACGTGGGGTCTATTTAGCCCCTTCACAGTTTGAAGCCGGTTTTCTCTCGACCCAGCACACCCCGGCCGAAATTCACAAGACCATTGCTGCTGCTGGAGCCGCTTTTGCTGCGCTGACCGATCACTGATTACTGACCTACTGAAAACTGATTACCGAGAAGACGGCCGTATCGTAAATGTAGTCTTAACGCAGGTGGCAGCACAGCCCCAGATGGGTACAATCAGCCCGCTATGAATGAACGACGCTGGTTGCGCCTCATCCTGGGGCTGTTTGTGATCTTGGGGGCGATATATGCCCTCGTGACGCCTGTTTTTGAGGCCTCAGACGAGCTGTGGCATTATCCGATGATTCGTCATTTGGCTGACGGCAATCCGCTGCCAGTGCAGGTGTTTGATCCGGCGCAGGCTGGGCCGTGGAAACAGGAGGCCAGCCAGCCACCGCTTTACTACTATCTTGGTGCAGCGCTTACCTTTTGGATGGACGCCAGCGACATGGAAACCATCCGCTGGGAAAACCCCCACGTGGATAACGGCATCCTCACCGACGACGGCAATATTAATCTTACCATCCACAATCCTGCGTGGAATCCATGGCAGGGTACGCTGCTGGCAGTGCGTATTGTGCGCTTGTTTTCGGTGCTGCTCGGCGCGCTTACCGTTTACCTGACCTATCTCATCGGCAAGGAACTGGCCCCCAACCGGCCAGAAATTGCTTTAGGCGCGGCGGCGCTCAATGCGTTTACGCCCATGTTTCTCTTCATCAGCGGCGCGGTGAACAACGATAATTTGGCTATTCCGCTGGCCTCGCTGGCGATTTTGTTGATGATCAGATCTGTTAGTAAACAGTACTCAGTGGGTCAGTATTCAGTTACTGATTACTGGTTACTGAATACTGATTACTTAAAAAGATGGCTTCTCATAGGTGCAGTCATTGGTCTGGCTTTGCTTACCAAAGAGGGTACGTTTGGGTTGCTGCCGCTGGCGGTGGGCACAATTTTTATCGCTTATTGGGGAGAGAGGAACGCGGAGTTGCGCAGAGAAGGCGCAGAGGGACACAGAGAGGGTTTTTGGGGGGATATTTTGAGGGTTTTAGGGAAAACGGCAGTTTCCTTCCTCATCCTCTTGCTGCCCGTGATTTTAATTGCTGGCTGGTGGTATTGGCGCAACATTGTGCTGTATGGCGATTTTCTGGGTTGGAGTGCCTTTATCGCCGTGCTGGGCCAGCGTGCCCATCCGGCCTCGTTGGTCCAGCTGTGGAGCGAGCGCTGGGGCTTTATGCTTTCCTACTGGGGGCTGTTTGGCGGCGTCAATGTGCCGCTGCCGCTGTGGATTTACCACGTTTTGAACGGCGTAGTGGTTGTGGGGGTGTTGGGGTTTGTGGTTTATTTAGTGAGGGAGATTAGAGATTGGAGATTAGAGATTAAAATCAGTCTCCAATCTCTGGTCTCTAGTCTCTTAAACTTTATTTCGGCCAAATTTGCTCTGGTTGTGTGTCTGCTCTTTGTCGCTGCCGTGGTGGTCGGGCTGATTCAGTGGGCCACGACGACGTGGTCTTCGCAGGGGCGGCTGGTGTTTACGGCGATTTCGGCGATTAACGTGCTGCTGGTGGCTGGCTTAGTTGGCTGGCTGCCGCGTTCTCTAGGCCAGAAGGTAATTTTGGGTGTGGCGGGGTTCCTTTTTGTGCTGGCGGCGCTGGCACCGTTGGCCTGGATTCGTCCGGCTTACGCCTTGAACCAGCACACTGCTCCCTGGTTGGAGCAGCAGTCGGTTGATGCGAGTTTTGATGAGAAGCTGCGGCTGGTGGGGTACGAGATTGGGCAAACGGCCGTCTCCCAGCAAAAATCCACCTACCAACCAGGCGACACGATTGATCTACTGCTGGAATGGGAAGTGCTGGCCCCAATGGAGCGCAACTGGAGCGTTTTTGTCCATCTGAATGACCCGGTGATTGGCGTGCCCATTGCCCAGCGAGACATGTTTCTGGACCAGGGCTTGCAGCCAACGTCACTGCTGGAGCCAGGTGAGCGGATATTTAATTATTATCAGCTGACGATTCCAGAAACGGCCGTTGCCCCCGCAAATTTAGAGCTTAGCGTTGGCATCTATGATTTTTACACCGCTGAACAGGAGCGACTGCCCCTGACGAATGGACAGGATTCGGTTGTTTTAGAGACAATCTCTCTGGAACCGGTGCCGGGCGATGTGCCCAATCCAACGTTGGTCAATTTTGAAAACGAGCTGGAGCTGGTTGGCTTTGAGTTGGCTCCCCGGCAGGTGACGGCGGGTGAGTCGGTAGATTTAACGTTGTACTGGCGGGCGAAACGGCCGTTAACCACCGATTACACACTCTTTGTTCAGATTGTCGATAAGGACACAACGCTGTGGGCAAATGTGAATTTAGGACAATCTACATCGCTCTGGCAGCCAGGAGAATTGCAGGCGATCCCGGTGAAAATTCCTATCAATCCTGATGCCCCAGCAAATGCCTACCCTATTCACTTAGGCTTTTACAGCGTCACAGAAACAGGGAGCTTTGATCGCTTGCAGATGATTGCGGAAGACGGCCGTCCCACCGACGATTTTCTCCAGCTTACTCTGCTCCGAATAACCGAATAATCTGCGAAATCTGTGTAATCTGCGGATAAAAATATGGAAAAACTGGTCCAAATCAGCCACGGCCTCATGAAACGCTTCCCCAATGGCAACGATCCGTTCCAGATGGTGACGCGCCTGGCAGAAGAATGTGGTGAGCTGGCGGCACAGGTGAATCACTTCGAGAGCAGCGGCGTCAAGCGGCAAAAAATGGGCGAACCCGATACAATCAAGCTGGCTAAAGAGGTGCAGGACGTGCTGCGCTGTGCCCTCACTTTGGCCATGCATTACAAAATCGAAGCAGAATTGGCCGACTCGATTGAGCTGTCGTACCAAAAGCTGCTTGCAGAAGGATTTATTGATTGATGGCAACCGTTACGCAAGAACCCAAGAGTGGAAAACGCTGGTCCCAAGCACTCAATCCGACCCAATCAAAGTGGGCGTTGGGGGTGTTGCTGGGCGGTACGGCCGTTCTCGGCGGCATCATTCTTGGTTTTGGCGGACCATTGGCTGGCGCAGCATTCATTATCGCTGTCGTCACTGCCTACGTTGTCCTGCGCGACATTGAGATTGGCTTTTGGGGTGTCATTGCCGTAGTTTGCCTGCTGCCTTTTGCTACCCTACCGGTGGATATTGGTCTGACGCCCACTTTCCTCGATTTAGCGCTGGGAGCGGTCATTGGTGTTTGGCTGCTGGGGATTGTTACCGGACAGCAGCGGGATTTAGTCACCGCGCCCATTGCCCTGCCGCTGCTTCTGTTCATCCTGGTAGCCCTTTTCGCCTTTATTTTTGGCCTGAGCAATGGGCCGCTAACGCCCACACTGCTGCGTAAATTTGCCGAGCTGCTGCTCAGCTTGGGCTTTGTCTATGTCATTGTGGACTTTTGCCGTACGCAGGCACGATTGGAGCGCATGGTGAGGGTGGTTTTATTGGCTGGGGCTGGTGCGGCCGTTCTCGGCATCATTTTATGGCTCTTACCAGAAGACACAACCAACACCATCCTCAATTTCCTGACGCGAATTGGTTACCCCGGCGGCTGGGTGATTCGCTACATTGAAGAAAACCCAGAGTTGTCTGAACGAGCCATCAGCACCTCGGTAGACCCCAACGTGTTGGGCGGGCTGCTGTTGATGATTGGCGCTTTGGCCGGGCCGCAGTTGGTGGCGAAACGGCCGTTGTTCCCGCGCTGGCTCACTTGGGGCATTGTTGGCTCTATTTTCCTCTGTGTGGTGCTCACTTTCTCACGCGGGGCGATGTTTGGTTTGGCGGCTGGTCTTGGTTTTATTGCTATCCTTCGTTACCGGAAGTTAATTCCGTACATGTTCGGCGGTGGCTTGCTGTTGCTGCTGTTGCCCGTGGCCCAAACCTACATCGAGCGTTTTGTTGAAGGCATCCAGGGTCAGGATTTGGCCACCCAGATGCGTTTTGGTGAATATCAGGACGCACTGACGCTCATTGGCCGTTATCCCATCATTGGCGTCGGCTTTGCTGGGACGCCGGATATTGACCTTTATCTCGGTGTGGCCAACGTCTACCTGACGATTGCCCAGGTGATGGGTCTCGTTGGGCTGCTGGCTTTCTTTGCTGTCATCGGCACTCTCTTTTTTTACGGTCTTTCTCACCGCCACATTTTCAAGGCGCACGAAGAACTGGACGCGCTCTGGCTGGGTTTGCACGCGGCCATCGTCGGCGGGCTGGCGGCAGGCATTTTTGACCATTATCTTTTTAATTTAGAATTTCACCACGCAGTGACGGCCTTCTGGCTGCTGGTGGGGCTGGCAACGGCCGTAACCCGCCTCGGTGTTGCTGACCAGAATAGGATACAGACAAATACAGACAAGCGTGAATTGTCATTCTGAATGAAGCGCAGCGAAATGAAGAATCCCTCGAAACTTGGCTAACTATAATCTTTGCTCGCGGACTAAGTGTGCTTTATGGGTATGCCATAGGGATTCTTCGCTTCGCTCAGAATGACATCCGGTTGTTTACCCAAGATTAGCTAAAACGGCCGCTTGAATGGCGCGCGTGGTTGTGAGCCGCGGATAATTTTCAGCGGCGAGGGTTTGATAAACGGCCGTTTCCAACCGATCCGCCACCGCTCCCAAACCCCACACAAATCGCGCCAGCAGTGCCGTACTCAGCACTGCCGCCAGCGGATTGGCAATGCCCTGCCCGGCAATGTCCGGCGCAGAGCCATGCACCGGCTCGGCAATGGCCAGGCCATCCCCCAAATTTAGTGAGGCCGCCAACCCCAGCCCGCCACCCCAATGCGCCGCCGCGTCCGACAAAATATCGCCAAACAAGTTGGTCGTCACAATCACATCAAATATTTCTGGGGAGCCAACCATTTTCAGAGCGGCCACATCTACCAGCAGTTCGTCGATTTCCGTTTCCGGGCTGAGACGGGCAATTTCCTGCCGCACCGTATCCCGAAACAGGCCATCGGTCAGCGGCAGCACGTTGGCCTTGTGCACGAGGGTTACTTTTTGGCGACCCAACTGCTGCACCAGTTCGGCCGTTTTTTGCCCAATCCGTTCACTTGCCTGCCGAGTGATGATGCGTTCGGCAACGGCCGTTTCCCCATCCGATTGCTCTTGCCCGACGTACAATCCTTCGCTGTTCTCCCGCACCACAATTAGATTCACGTCCGGGCGGGGCGAGACACGCGGCCAGCTTTGCACCGGGCGAATATTCGCATAGAGATTGAGTTCCTGGCGCAGCGTCAGGATGGCGCTTTTGTAACCAGCCACTTTGCGCGACGGCGACGACACTGCGCCAAACAATCCTGCCCCGCAGGCCCGAATCTGGTCAAGTGTTTTTGGCGGCACCGAGACACCGTGTTTTTCAAAGCAGCCCCAACCGGCTTCCGCCTCCACAATTTCCAAATCGGGCAGGGCGGCTTGCAAAATGGCCACCGCTGCCGGAATCACTTCTTGCCCGATACCATCACCGGGCATGACGCATAGTTTTGGCATGTTAAGCTGCTTCTCCTGGGAAACGGCCGTGTTCCCGCACATACGGCACAATGCCACCCACCTGCATAATTGCCAGGGCAAACGGCGGCAGACTGGGCAAATCCAAGGTGATGTTCGCCGTCTGCAATTGGTTTATTTCCAAGTCCAGGCTCGCTTCTTCGCCATCTTCTACCAGGCCAGGCGCCTCGCTGGATTCGTACAGCGGGATGCCCAAATTGATCGCGTTGCGGAAGAAGATGCGGGCGAAGCTGGGAGCAATAATCGCCCCAATCTGGCGGCGGCGCAGTGCCTCTGGCGCATATTCGCGGGAAGAACCGCAGCCAAAATTTTCATCGGCCACGATGATGTCGCCCGGCTGGGCGTTGGCGGCAAACTCGGGCCGCGCCTCGCAAAAGGCGTAATCCTTCACGTCTTGCCCTTTTTTCAACATGTACGGCGCATATCGTCCGGGGACGATCTGGTCGGTGTCTACATCTTTGCCAAATTTCCATATTCTTGCCATTTTTTGCTCCTTTTTAAAAGCGGAACACAGAGTCGCGCAGAGAAGACACAGAGTTTCACAGAGAGATGGAGGAAAATCTGCGTAATCTGCGTAATCTGTGGATTGTTAAACTCCTATCTCGCGTGGGTCGGTGATATGCCCGGTAACGGCCGTTGCCGCCGCCACCGCCGGACTCGATAGATAAATCTGCGACGTGGGATGTCCCATTCGCCCCCGGAAGTTGCGGTTGCCGGTGGACAAACAAACGTCATCCTGGCCCAGGGTGCCCTGGTGCCGCCCCATGCAGGGGCCGCAGCCTGGCGTCGTCAGCGTTGCCCCGGATTCCAGCAGCGTGTTCATCGTGTCATCGGCGATGGCCCGCTGGAGTTCCCAACGGCTGGCCGGACTGACGATGAGGCGTACATTGCTGGCCAACTGCCGTCCGCGCAAAATGTTGGCCGCTTCGCGCATGTCTTCGTAACGGCCGTTTGTACACGTCCCCAAAAAGATCACATCCACCTTTGTACCAGCCACCTCGCCCAAATCTACCACGTCATCCACTGAGTGGGGGATGGCAATCTGCGGCTGCAAGCTGTCCAGATCAATTTCAATCGTTTGCTCATATGTCGCTTCGGGATCGACAAACAGCCACTCTGGCACATCGTACCGCTCGGCCACTGCGCCCAGCGGCGGGAACATGCCCGCCTTGGCTCCTAGCTCAATTGCCATGCTGCAAACTGTCTGACGACCGTTTAGCGGCAGCCACGCCAGTCCATGATATTCCACCGCCTTGTACGTTGCGCCGCCAATGCCCAAAACGCGGCACAACTTTAGAGCAAAATCTTTGGCATCGACGCCGGGTTGGAAACGGCCGTTCACCTGCACCCGAATCGTCTCCGGCACGCGCAGCCACGTTTTGCCCGTAGCCCAGGCCAGGGCGATGTCTGTCGAGCCCATGCCGCTGCCAAACGCCCCCACCGCGCCGTAGCTCGTCGAATGCGAATCCGAGCCGATGATGACCCTGCCCGGCTGGGCAATGCCCTCTTCCACCAAAACCTGGTGGCAAATGCCGCGTCCAATCTCAAACAGGCGCGTGCCTTGCGCCTGGGCAAAGCGGCGCACCTTGTTTTGGTTGTCGGCCACGCCCACGGTGGCCGCCGGGGCAACGTGGTCCATTACTAGGACCACCTGCTCCGGGTTGTGGACCCGTTCCGCTTTCAGCCGGTCGGTCATGATGCTGATGATGCCCGGTGAGAGGGAATCATGCCCCATCGCCACATCTGGCTCAATGACGATGAGATCGCCAGGGGAAACGGCCGTTCCCACCTTCTGCCCTAAAATTTGTTCTGCTAATGTTTGTCCCATAATGTTTTCCCCTTTTTCTCTGCGAAACTCTGTGTCATCTCCGCGAAACTCTGCGTTCCTAAATTATCGCTGCTTGCCGCTCAGCCGCTTCATACAAATAGCTATCCACATCATCGAGGGTGATACGGCCGTTATCCGCCATCAGCTTAATCTGCTCTGCCAGCCGCTTTAACTGTTCCTTATCCAAGATCAACCCCAACTGATCCGCCCGACTTTTCACCGCGTTCCAACCCGTCAGCCGGTGAGCCACATGCACATATCGCGTCAGCCCAAAATCCTCTGGATTCAAAATCTCGTAGGTGCTGGGATTGTTCAACACCGCCTTGGCATGGATGCCCGCCTTGTGCGTAAAGCTGGCAAAGCCAGTGATGTAATTGTTGAACGGAATATCTACCTGCACCAGCCGCGCTACCGTCTGGTCCAGTTTGCGAATCAGGGGTAGATTGTACTTTTTCACAAGTGCCGGATCGGTGGCGTACAGTCGGGCCACCAGCCCGCCCAGCGGCGTAATGCCGTTGCGTTCGCCAATGCCCAAAATGCTGGTGTCGATGTGCGTCGCCCCCGCTTCCAGCGCTGCGTACGCATTGGCAATGGCGCAGCCCGAATCATTGTGCCCGTGAAACTCAATATCGCAGCCGATGTTTTGCCGCAGCGTAGACACAATCTCATAGATTTGTCGCGGCGTGCCCACGCCTACCGTGTCTGCCACGCCTACGCGATGCACGCCCAGGGCATCCACCGCTTTGTAAATCTCTAAAATGTCCGCAAAATCGCTGCGCAAACTGTCCTCTGTGCTAAAGCGGGTTTCCACATTTTGGCTCAGCAAATAGGCAACCACCTCCTGCGCCAAATCCAGGATTTGTTCGATGCTCATTCCGTGACTGAACTCGCGCAAAAATGAGGAAGTGCCAATGACCACATCCACGCCATCGACGCCGCAGTCTACGGCCCGTTTGGCGTCTTCCAGGTTGCAGCGTGTGTGGGTTAGAATGCGGGCATTCAGCCCCAACCTGGCGATGGTGGTGCAATCTTTGGCGCTCTGCGGCGAAGCCAGCGGCGAGGTCAGCTCCAGATACTCCACGCCAAAGGCATCCAGCAGCGTGGCAATCTGAATCTTTTCCTCGATGCTAAAAAATGCGTTGACAAACTGCTCACCTTCCCGCAGGGTGGATTCAATAATTGAATAGTTTTGTATACTCATATTCTTTTTCCCGTTCATCCTGTAGCCGCGCTTTCTTAGCGCGCCAAAGCGAGGATTGGAATCCTCGGCTACAGATTGGTTAGCACCGTTTGTAATATCTTAATTGCCTGCAAATATTCCTTAATGACGATGTGTTCGTCCGGCGTGTGGTCCAGCGCGCTGTCGCCTGGGCCGTAGGCCACGGTGGGGCAGTTCCAAATCGGCCCCACCACGTTCATGTCTGACGTGCCCGTTTTGAGCTTGTAGCTGGGCACGCTGCCCATTTGGCGGATGGCCCGATTGAATGCCTGGGCCAGCGGATTGGTGCGTTTGCTTTGGATCGCTGGCTCATGGGCGTAGGTGCGAATTGTGCCAGCTTCCCCCGCACTTTCTTGCAGCCAGGCTTCAAATTCAGCCACGTCAAAATTGGGTGGCAGGCGAATGCCCAGCTTCATTTCCAGGCGATTTTCCAGGCCGTCACTGCTGGTGTGCAATTCGCGCACAGACGGCAGCAACTGGTTAAACAGGCGCGACTTGTCGGCGTTGAATTGGGTAATGTAAGCCATCACCGCGTTGTACCAGGCGAGGCCTAGTTCAGCTGCACCGGATTCGGCACCGGCTGTGTGCGACATCGGCTGGGCAAAGCAGGCGTCGATGAGCAGCCGCCCTTTGTAGCCCAGCGTGATGCCGTCCCAGCCGCTGGGTTCGCCGATGATGCAGGCTGTTGGCTGAAATTTGGAGACGACATGCCGTGCTCCTTTGGAGGTTGCCGCTTCTTCTTCCACGGCCCCAACCACGACGAGGTGTGTGCCGGGAGGCAGGTCAGCACGAGCGGCGGCCACGACAAAGGTGGCTAACGGACCTTTGGCATCGACGCTGCCACGGCCGTATAGTTTGCCAGCTTCTTGTCGGACCGGAATATCGCCAGGAACGGTGTCCATGTGGCCTAGCAGCACAATTTCTTGCTGGATGTCGCCGTTGGCATCGGGGCAGCTGCGCTGGCCGACAGCATTGCCTGCGGCGTCTACCTGGGCGGTGAAGCCAGACAGGCTCATCTGCTGGACGAGGAAGCGGGCAACGGCCGTTTCCTCCCCAGACAAACTTGGAATTTCCACCAACCGCTGCAAAAAATTCACCGCGCCGTCATCTGTGTTAAGCTGGAAGCTGTTCACGGGTGGTACTCCTTTCTTCGGCCGTCAGCACTTTTTCCAGAGCAGCGACAACGCGATCCAGCTCATCGCTTGTGATGGTGAGCGGGGGCAAAAGGCGAATCACGGTGCTGCCTGCCGTCAGGGCAATGATGCCTTCCGCCATGAGTGCCTGCACGTAGGGCATGGCTCGCTGGCGCAGCTCAATGCCAACCAGCAGCCCCAGGCCGCGTACTTCGCGTACCAGCGGCAGGTTGAGCGCTTCGACTTGCTGGCGGAATTGTTCGCCCAAGGTGGCGGCACGGGTGGCCAGGTCGGTTTGCTGGAAGATGTCGAGAACGGCCGTTCCTGCCGCACAGGCCAGCGGATTCCCGCCAAAGGTTGAACCGTGCAATCCCGGAGCCAGATTTTGTACGCGCGGGCCAATCCCCACAGCAGCCATCGGCAGGCCCCCGGCCATTGCTTTGCCCAGGCAGATGAGGTCGGGTACCAAATTGTACTGTTCGCAGGCAAACAGTTTGCCGGTACGGCCGTATCCCGTCTGCACCTCGTCGATTATCAACAAAGCGCCACGTTCGCGGCAGAGGCGGCTGGCTTCTTGAAAGTAGGTGGGATCCGCCAAACGCACGCCGCCTTCGCCCTGGATAATTTCCAGAATGAGAGCGGCCGTTTCTTCCGTGATGGCCGCATCGAGCCGGTCGATATTACCAAAAGGGACGTGGCTGAAGTGGCTTACCAGCGGCTCAAACGGCTGGCGATATTCTTTTTTGTGCGTGGCGGAAAGGGCTCCCAGCGTGCGGCCGTGAAAGCCGCGCATCGCCGCCACAACGCCGGGCCGACCAGTGCTGAGGCGGGCAAATTTGATGGCTGCTTCCACCGCCTCCGTGCCGGAATTGCACAGGTAAACGCGATCTAAGTCGCCGGGAAGGACGGCGGCCAGTCGGGCCATGAACTGGCTGCGCTGGTCGTTGTAGAACATTTCCTGGCAGGTGATGAGCTGGTTGGCCTGGGCCGTAATGGCCGCCACCACCAGTGGATGGCAATGGCCGACGTTGGCTACGCCAATTCCGGCGGCGCAATCTAGGTAAGGACGGCCGTTTTCATCCCAAACTGTCGTGCCCTGGCCGCGTACGATGGCTACATCTCGCTTGCCGTAAACCCCGCTGCCAAATGTGTCTTCTTGCTGGAAAATATTCATGCTGCCTCCGCAAGAAGATTTAACGCAGAGGCGCTGAGGCGCAGAGAAAATAAAAAATCTGCGAAATCTGCGAAATCTGTGGATTTTATCTTTTGGTTCATGCTGCCTCCTCCGGTTGTGCCTGGATGATGACCGTGCCCTGGCCGTCCAGCGCGCGCAAGATGGGCTGCTGGCCGCGCGCATCACCCAACACCACGCGGTGGACGCCTTGCACCAATGCTTCCTGCGCGCCCAGCAGCTTGATACGCATCCGTCCCTGGGCGTGCTCCTCGGCCACCTGGTCAATTTGGTCGGCGTTGAGTTGGGGAATGAGGCTGTTCTCGTCGGGGAAGTGGCGCAGGACGCCGGGCACGTTGGAGAGGATGAGCAGCTCCTCGGCGCGGAAGGCGGCGGCGGTGGCCGCTGCGGCCCGGTCGCCATCGACGTTCATCGCTTCACCCTCAAAGCTGATGGCGGGTGGGGTGAGCACCGGCAGGCAGCCTGCGCTGAGCAGGTTCTGCAGAAAATCGCGGTTCACTTCGGTGACTTTGCCGGTGAAGTTGTCACGCATGATTCGCGTACGGCCGTTTTCCACCACTTTGATCACTTTTTTGCGTGGACCCTGCCAGATACGGCCGTCAATCCCCGACAGCCCTACCGCGTTGACGCCGCGCCGTTGCAGCCGTTCCACTAGCGTTTTGTTGATCTGGCCGCAGTACACCATCTGGAAAATTTCCAGCGTGGCCCGGTCGGTCAGGCGGCTGGTGTAGCCGGAGGGGGAGGTAACAAATTGGGGTGGATGGCCCAGCGCGTCCGCCACCTGGTTGGTGCGGTGCGAGCCGCCATGAACGAAGATGAGCTGCTGACCTTCTTGCCATAATTGGGCAATATCGTCGCAAACGGCGTCGTAGTTAATGCCTTCGCCGCCGCCAACTTTAATTACAATCATTTCACTTCTCCTTTGATGGGACACTGATGAACACAGATTCACACAGATTTACACAGATTTTATTTTTTTTATCTGTGTTTATCAGTGAAAATCTGTGTCCCATTTTCAAATTGGGTGCAGGCCGGTGAAGGTGAGGCCGGTGGTTTCGGGATAATTTAGCATTAGGTTCATGGCCTGAACGGCCGTTCCTGCCGCACCCTTCATCAAATTATCAATGGCACTCAGCACCACCAGCCGCCCGCTGCGTTCATCTTTGGCAAAGCCCACGTCGCAGAAGTTGCTGCCTGCCAAAATTTTGGGTTCCGGATAGCGGTAGATGCCTTTGCGCTCCTTCACGATGCGCACAAACGGTTCGCTGCCGTACACCTCACGGTAAAGTTTCCAAACGTCCTTTTCGGCTAAATTCTGGTTCAAAAAGAGGTGGGCGGTACACAAAACACCGCGCACAAGCTCAACGGCCGTTGCCGAAAAGTGCAAATCAAAATTGCCTAACTCTTGGACCATTTCTGCCTGGTGACGGTGCCCGGTGGGGGCAAAGGAGCGCAGCGCGCCGCTCCGTTCCGGGTGATGGCTGGCGGCGCTAAAGCTGTTGCCGCCTTCGGACGATCCCACTTTCACCTCGATGACCGCCTGCTGGATGAGACCTTGTTGGGCCAACGGAGCCAGGGCCAAATTAACAGCCGTGGCGTTGCAGCCCACGCCGCTGACATAACCTGCTTCGCGTAGCGAATTTCTATGCAGTTCTGGTAAGCCGTAGACAAATTTGCTCAACCATTCGGGGGCAGGATGGGAACGGCCGTACCATTCTTCGTACAGGGCGGGATCGTTCAGGCGAAAATCAGCTGAGAGATCGATGATGCGTTCGGCAAGATTGGCAAACTGCTCGATCTGCTCGGCAGCCCGGCCGTGAGGCAAGGCCAGAAAGAGCAAATCACACGGCTCCAGCGCCTCGATGGGGCTGAATTTTAACCGGGTCGCGCCGCGCAGGTTGGGATGTACCCCATGCACAAAGCTGCCCGCGTGCTGCTGCGAGGTGATTTGCCGCACAGTCACCTGTGGATGCCCTAGCAGCAGCCGCAGCAGTTCACCACCCACGTAACCAGAGCCGCCTATGATAGAAACGTTGATCGTCATTGGGCGGCTCCGTTGGCAACGGCCGTAACCGCTGACCACGCTTGACGTCCTTCACCAACCTGTACCGCGTATTCCACAATACGCCCTGGAATGTCCACACCCGTCGGCTCGATGCTATTGCGGAACTCCATGGTGTAATTGACTTCGTTGACGAGGAGACGGCCGTCCGCATCTTCCAGTAAATCCACAGCCACCACGCCGCCGCCGACGGCCTGGGCCGCCGCCCGCGACAGGTGGTCCAGCTCTGGTGTGACGGGGCAATTTTCGGCCGAACCGCCGCGCGCCGTGTTGGTAATCCAGTGAGCCGAGTGGCGGGTAATGGCGCAAATCGTTTCATCTCCCACGACAAAGCTGCGGATGTCCCGATCTGGCTTGGCGATGTATTCCTGAATGTAGAAGATAGAGTGTTGATAGGAGCCCAGGGTGCTTTTGTGTTCCAAAATGGCTTCGGCGGCTTCGCGGTCATTCACTTTGGCCAGCAAGCGGCCCCAGGAGCCTACGGCCGGTTTGAGAACAACGGGGTAGCCCATCGCTTCGATGGCGTCCAGGGCGGCTTCGGGGGTGGTGGCAATTTGCACGCGGGGAGAGGGCACCCCAGCGGCCACCAAAGCCAGCGAGGTTTCCAGCTTGCTGCCGCACACCTGGGCCACGTGGGCGTTGTTCACGCAAGGGATGCTCCACGCGCCCAAGATTTGCAGCGCTGCCTGCGCCCGCGAGTGGCTGACGCACCGTTCCAGAATGACGTCATACTGCTGCCAGGGAGATGGATCATTCAAATCAAACACCGCCTCGCGCACATCGATCATCTCGTAATCCACGTTGCGTGCTTCTAGCGCCTGCACGATCAGTTTTTCTTCTAGTCGAATTCGTGAAAACAAAATCCCAACGCGCATTGTTTATTCTCCCCAATCCTCTTCCACTTCTGGGGCCAGGGCGATAGTGACGGGATTGATGCTAATCACCTCCAGTTCCGCGCCACATTCAGGGCATTCCAAAATTTCACCAATCATGACATCATCAGCAACTTCTACTTCTCCAGCACATTCCACACAATTTACCGTTTCCATGATTTAAAACCTCCGTTTGGTTTGAAAATAAGTTATTGGTTTCAGATCGATCCAATCTCAAAACTTGGACCAATCTTGCTAAACAAAAAGGCGGGCTTACCTTTTTCTGGTAAGCCCGCCCGAAAAGACGTTTCTTGCGACAAATTTGCAGCAAGCAAGACTCACCAGAAATGTTCTGGCTTGTTCTTCTTGTTCTGCTTCTTGATGATGATTTGTTGGTTCATTTGTCTATTTTGTCAGGAAAATAAAAAGCGCCCCACCGGTCAGCCGGTGGGGCGCTTGAAAATCTAATTAGGCAAGCACAACTACCAGATGACGCTTTGGTCTCCGTTTTGCTTCTTTGCCTTCTTCAAGGTGTTGGTTATGCTCAAGTTTGTACTCATTGGGCGGCAGTGTAACAAAGGATAGTGGTGCTGTCAACTACGAAAACCGCGATTGCGTTTGGAAAAACCAAAGGCCATTGGCGGTTTTCGTTCAGGAGAACAAAAAGCCTCTTTGAGTTGTCACTATTTTTGAGGGCTTTTGTTCTCCACTAATTGCAGGAAAAATCGGAGATAAACAACTCTTTTTCGATAACCTGGCCATCGCCAGAGACGATTTTGCCAGTACCAATGACGGCTGCACCATCGGGGCTGCTAACCTCAAAGCCGAACCCTTCGCTGGTCGGGCCGCCCACTTTTTGGTTGTTCCAGTAATAGGTGTAACGGCCGTTTCCCCCATTGCCTTCCATGTAGACGGTGCGATATTTTATGGATGCCTCACAGCGTGTGCCGGGCAGCGGGTACAGGGTCAGGGTGAGGGGCGGACAGGTGCTGCCTGCGCAAATGCTGCTGGTGGTATTGGTCGTGGGGTTGGCAACGGCCGTTCCTTCCACCACCGTCAATGCTTCAAAATCGCCCGTCCAGTCCAATCGCGGCCCATAAACAAACCCGGCCTGACCTGCTGCGTTTTGCACATAAAACCATTCGCCTACCTCAGAGCGTCCCAGCACGGTTACGCGCTCACCCACGGTGATAAACGTGACTTCTTGGGCATCGCTGTCTGGGCTGACGTAAAGACTGGAAGAGAGCAAAGCTGTGGCTGTGGGCAAGTCAGCGTCTATCGTTTCTGTTGCTGCTGGTGCTGTTGGCTCAACCGTTGGGACAGGGGAACTGGTTGGGGTGGGGCTAAAGGTTGCCGTTGGCTGTGGGCTAGGCTCCTTGGTTGGTGTTTGTGAAATGGGTGTCTGGTTGGCAACGGCCGTTTCTGCCAATGGCTCAGCCAAATTTGCCGTGGTAGAGACTGTTTTTGTGCTGGTAACAACAGCCAGTGGTGTATTGTCCGTGCTGCTGGCCAGGTCTTCTGCTCCGACCCGCCAGGGTTGTCCGGCTAGCATAACAATGACAATGGTGGCCAACATGGCCAGGCCAGCCAGCCACAAGGCAGGTCGCTGCATAAGATGGGAAAATGAGGCTGGTAACGGCCGTTCCTCAGACGCTTCTTTTGGCTCGATGATCTGCGCTTTGGCAATGGATGACGCTTTTTCTTGGCCTATAACCTGAATAATCTCGTAGTTTGGATTACAGGCAATCACCAGGTCAGATGCATCCTGGTAAGCATAAGGCACCCATTTCCGGGGAACCTGTGACGGTTTGTCAGAAAACGTTTCGGTAAGCTGCTGCTGCACATAGGCAAACGCATCGTCAATGGTGATTTTGCCATCGTGGTCTGTGTCGGCTGCCCCACTGAGCAAGCCTTGCACAAAATGTTCGGTAAATAAGGATGGTTCTGCCTGGCCCTGGACGTTGCCCTTGGCCCAGTTGTACTGCGTGCTGTCGTTGGCCGTCAGCACAACACGTTTAAAACCATTATGGGCAAAAGCGTCAGAAGTATTTACGTCACGTCCTACCGTGCCGGATGATTCTGATGCGACCGTGTCACTGTAATAGCAATCCATCACCAGGATTTGTTGTTCAGAGAGGCTGTTGTCCATCTCATCGGCAATGAAGCGGGCCGGAATGGCTGTGCCACGCAGCAGCTCATGTTCTGTGTCTTTAACAGTTAAATAGAGTTGCCCCCGCGTTCCTAATGCTGCATGGCCCATGAAATAGAGCAGCAGCAAATCATCTTTGCTGCGGTCGGTAAAGAATTGAGAGATGGCCCGGCGCACGCCGTCGGCAGATTCGTTAATGAGCGTATTCACCTCGCGGAAGCCACCTACCGCCGGATTTTGCAGTACGTAGGCCAGCGTGTGGATATTTGCTGTTGGTTTAATTAGCTGGGCCAGGGTGGGGTCATCATACTCATAGTTGGCAATGATGAGTGCATATCGGTGCCCGGGTGCTTTTTCGTTCAATGTCAGCTTATGCGTGTCTCCCACGACTTTAGCAACTTCTTGCAGGGCGTTGGCAAATTCAACGGCCGTACGATACCGATGCTCTTTCTGCTTGGCCATGGCCTGGACGATCACTTCCTGGCAGGCTGGGGGTAAACTTGGCTCCATTTCTTGCAGGTTGGGCACGGGTTCAAACATATGTTTGACGGCCACAGCAATGGGGGTGTTGGTTTGGTACGGGTGTTTACCCGTGAGCATTTCGAACAGGATAATGCCCAGGGTGTAAATGTCGGAACGGCCGTCCAGCTCTCCTTCACCCTGAATTTGTTCTGGACTCATGTAGGCTGGGGTGCCAACGGCACCGCCGGTATCGGTGAGTTTGGTATGCGCATATTTTAGCTTTGCGGTGCCAAAATCAGAAATATACGGCTCATTGCGTTGATCAAATAGGATATTGCTGGGTTTTAAATCACGGTGAATAACGCCATGCAGGTGCACCTCATCCAGGGCAGGTGCCAGCTTGGAGATAATGCGGGCAGATTCAGCGACCGAGATGGCACCTTGCTTTAGCCTTTCTCCCAGTGAGCCCCCAGTCATAAAGCGCATTACCAGGAATGGCTGTCCATCTTCCTCGCCAAAGTCATAAACGGGCACAATGGCAGGATGATCTAATGATGCAACCACTTTTGCTTCTCGCTCAAACCGGCGACGAAAGGTGGGTTGGTGAAGTAGCTCGAGAGGCAGCAGTTTGATGGCGACATCGCGCTCAAAACGCGGATCATGTGCCAGGTAAACTGTTGACATCCCGCCACGACCGAGTTCTGCTTTGATTCGGTAACGACCGATCGTTTTAGGTATCATCAAGCAAAATTATAAAGAGGGCCTGACCTGGCACATAATGATATTCGCGTCTTCTTCACGCATTATCTTAGTACATAATTCCTAACGGCTATCGTTTGCGTCAGATAGTGTCAGATTTTTTGTGAGAAATTTGTGCTAGGGAGGATATCTTTGACTTCTTGGGATGGTTTAAGTATGGTTATGTTACCTTAAGGTCATTATTGCTTCTTCAAAAATTACTTTGTCTCTGCTATAATGAATTAGATTATGTTTAACTAACCACAATTCCATTGTTGGGTTTTGCAGAGGATCCAATTTTCAATTAGTGGCAAGTTGTACCCCAAATGAGTGGGGCATTTTTCTTACGAGGGTTTTCAGGGATGTGGCTCTCGTTAGGCAAATGAGGAGATATTATGCGTAAATATTTAATTTTCATTTTGCTGCTTTCACTTATTACAGTAGCATGTAGCCAGTTGCAAAATAATGCGAATGAGGCGAGCACAGAAACTGCACAAGAAACGGCCGTAGAAGAAGCCCCTCGTATTGAAGTAACCGCCACGCCAACATTACCACCAACTTATACGCCTGAACCGATGGGGCGAGGCGGCCATATTTCGCCGGTAAGCACGCGTACCATTCATATCGTGCAGGCTGGTGAAACAATGAGCCAGATTGCTGCTAAATATGGTGTTGACACAAAATTCCTGGCTGACTCAAACCGAATCTACAATTATAATCTTATTTTTGTAGGGCAAACGCTTTATATTCCGCCCTGCGAATAAATTTCCTGATTACACGTATATCTAAATGAAATAGAAAAAGCCCTGGCAATTTTGCCAGGGCTTTTTGTTTGGTTATTTTTACTTTACGCGTAGTTTGTTAAGTTGACGGAAGGGCCGCCTCTTGTTCCTGCTTCAAGACGATTTCATCATCTTCCACGTCGATAGCAACGACGTCATTCGCCGTAAAACGACCTGCCAAAACGGCGTCAGATAAGCGATCTTCCACTTCTGTTTGGATGAGCCGACGTAACGGCCGTGCGCCAAACTCAGCGTCGTAACCATGTTCACCTAGCCAATCTCTCGCGGCATCGGTAGCTGTGATGGTAAGATCGTGCTCGACCAAACGCCCATTGACTTCCGTGAGAATGATGTCCACGATTTGGCGAATATTCTCTTTGGTTAGCTGGCGGAAGACAACAATGCTATCGACACGATTGATGAACTCAGGACGGAATTTCCGCTTTAGCTCATCGAGCAATGTCTTACGCATTTCTTTGTGCTGCTCTTGCTCCACCATGGCATCATCACGCTGGAAGGCAAATCCCAAATTGGGACCACGACGAATCGTATCTGCCCCTACGTTAGAGGTCATGATAATGATGGTGTTACGGAAGTTAATCTTTTGCCCCTTGGCATCAGACAAATGGCCTTCTTCCATAATTTGCAGCAAAATGTTAAAGGTTTCAGGATGGGCCTTTTCGATCTCGTCGAAAACAATAATGGAATACGGCCGTCTCCGCACAGCTTCTGTCAGCTGGCCAGCATCTTCATAACCGACATAGCCAGGAGGTGAACCCACCAGACGAGCGACATTATGCCGTTCCATAAACTCAGACATGTCTAACTGAACCAATGCCTCTTCACTGCCGAACAGGAACTTAGCCAATGCCTTGGTTAACTCTGTTTTGCCCACGCCTGTGGGGCCTAAGAAAATGAAAGAGCCAATCGGCCGTTGTGGATCTTTTAAACCTGCGCGGGCACGGCGAACCGCTTTGGCGATAGCTTCAATCGCTTCAGCCTGACCCACAATATGCTTGCGCAAATCTTCTTCCATTTCCAGCAGGCGAGCTGACTCTTCTTGAGTAAATTGATAAATCGGAATGCCAGTCCACATAGATAGTACTTCGGCGATGTCTTCGGCCGTTACGCTGACAGACTTTTCTTGTTCAGCACTACCTGCACGCAGTTGATCCAGCTGACGCTGAATTTCTTCTTCGCGTTCATTGAGATGCATCACATCTTCAGCACGACCTTCATCTTCTGCTAAGACCCGCTCCGTACGGATGTCGCGTAAATTATCATAAGCTTCACGAATGTCTGCTGGCTGCGGCACACGGTACATGCGTACCCGTGAGGCGCTTTCGTCGATCAGGTCAATTGCCTTATCGGGTAAAAACCGATCCGTGACGTAACGTGTAGAAAGATGAACGGCCGCATCAATGGCTTCTTCTGTAATAAACAGATTATGATGTTTTTCGTAAGCTCCCTTGATACCGTGCAAAATCTCGATGCTTTCTTCCGGTGACGGTTCGTCAACATGAATGGGTTGGAAGCGTCGTTCCAGAGCCGCATCACTTTCAATGTACTTACGGTACTCTTCCAGGGTGGTGGCCCCGATGGTTTGCAGTTCACCGCGAGCTAAAGCCGGCTTCAGAATATTGGCTGCATCCACCGAACTTCCAGCGGAGCCTGCCCCAACCAACATGTGTACCTCATCAATGAACAAGATAGCATCGCTAGACTTAAGTTCTTCGATAACACGTTTGAGACGTTCTTCAAACTGACCCCGATACATAGTACCGGCTACCAAACTACCTACATCCAGTTGCAGAACACGTTTGTTGTGAAGAATGTCGGGAACACGGCCGTCTATGATGCGTTGGGCTAATCCTTCAATGATGGCAGTCTTACCCACACCGGGTTGTCCAATAAGTGCCGGGTTGTTTTTGGTGCGGCGCGCTAAAATCTGAATGACCCGCTCGATTTCGGTGCTGCGCCCAATAACGGGATCGAGCTTATTTTCTTCGGCTAAGGCAGTAAGGTCTGTGGCCAGTTGATCGACCATTGGCGTTTTGCTCTTTTCCTTTTTGGCAGATCGGCGGGGGGTGCTGCTGCTACTGCTTTCGCTGGTAGCAACCGGACTCTCACGCAGCATTCGGCGCGTTTGTCGCCGAATTTGCTCCGCACTAATCCCAAATTTGCGTAGGACATCAATTGCAAGCCCTTCATTTTGTCGGGCCAAACCTAATAAGAGGTGTTCTGTGCTGATGTAATGCTGACCCATACGGCGGGCTTCTTCAACGGCCAGCTCTAACACGCGCTTCGTGCTTGGCGAAAGTTCGATTTTTGTGAATGGGGTTCTGGTTCCCGGTCCCCCGGATAATCTTTCAACCATGGCCTGGACGCGGACTGCATCTAAGCCTAGCTCCCGCAAAACACGTCCAGCAACGCCACCTTCTTCGCGGAGCAGCCCAATAAGGACATGCTCGCTGCCGATGTAATTATGATTTAATCGTTCAGCCTCTTCTTGAGCTAAACTTAGAACGCGTCTGGCGCGCTGCGTAAAACGTTCCCAATTTTTAGAGTTCACCCGTGCTCACCTCGGTTCTCACCATTCGTGATTTCAGACCAGGTGAACAACTTTCCAACATCAGTGGTTGGCTCCCCACCCACCTGACTAATCTTGGATAGTTGTTAATTTTTCCAGGTCTGCCTCGACGAATTTGTCAGAAACAACTTGTTTAATACTTAAACCCAACTGTCGTTGGTCTTTGTCCACACGAATTATGCGGACGGTTACGGTTTGCGATTGTTGTACTACATCTTTGGGATGATTCACATGATTCTCAGACAACTCTGATATATGAATCAAACCTTCCAGAGCATAATCATCATCTAATCGAGCAAACGCACCATATTTTGTCAATTTCGTGATAGTTGCCTCGAGCAGCTGACCAACCTGATAATATTCATCAATGATTGTCCAGGGATCAGGCTCCAGGCGTTTCAGGCTTAAGGCCAGTCGTTCTCGTTCCTGATCAATGTTCAGAACAAAAACCTCAACCTCATCACCGACTTCTAGAATATCGGCCGGAGCATTTACCCGTTTCCAGCTAAGTTCGGATAGATGAACCAAACCTTCAACACCACCAACATCGATAAAGGCACCAAAGTCCGCTAAGTTGATAACACGTCCTTTTAAGACGGTTCCTTCTTCCAGGCTTGCCAGTAATTCGGCTCGTTTAGCCTGACGCGCTTCTTTCTCAGCGGCTCGTTCTGATAATATTAAACGGCCTCTCTTACGATCAACCTCAATAACTTTGCTTTGAATTACACTATTGAGGAGCTTGCCTTTTAGATTGTCATCAAAATGGCGGCGGCGGCTGATCTGTGAGTTGGGAACGAAGCCACGTAACTGACCTAATTTAACCAAGATGCCGCCCTTGTTTTGGCCGATTACTTTCCCTTTATAAACATCCTGGGAGGCCAAGAGCTCTTCGGCTTTTGTCCAATCGAGTTCTTCAGCTGCCTTTGCGTAGGAAACAATGACGTTTCCGTGCTGGTCTTCTGTATTGACGATATAAACGGTGACTTCATTACCAACGGCTAACAGCTCGCGGGTTTCGTCATCCATATTTTGTATCTCAGAGCCAGAAATGACTCCTTCAGACTTTGCGCCAATATCAACCAGAATTGCATTATTCCGATGTTCAATTACCCAACCTTGACGGGTTTCACCAGTTGTGGGTAAGTTCAGTTCCTCGGCCAAGAGAAACTCCATTGGGTGGCCTTGTTCGCCCCCTCCTAAATTCGCTACATTGTCACTCAAAACTCTTCGTCCTCGCTTTCTTTTACCAACTTGGGCATTTTCTCTGATTATACTGAGTTTAAGGTTGCTGGCAATATAACATTACTCCTGTTAATGATGTTCATATGGTCATAAAGGTGTTTTGTTTTGCATAATGGCCGTTCCTGACATGGTCAATCTGCCTCAGAAAATATTATTCGACTGGCTTGCTTTGCGATATGATTGGGGGGATGAGTTCGTTTTTAGAGCGGTTACGGCCGTTTGCCTCCCGCCATTTTTCCCTATTTGCCTTGGTCCTGTTTGTGGTCGCACTGCTCCCCCGGCTGGTGGCGATGGGACAATACATCACACCGGATGAGTTGAACTGGGTGCATCGATCAGTACTATTTCACCATGCGCTCGGGCAAGGGCGGTGGGCAGAAACGCTGACTACCGGGCATCCAGGGGTGATAACAACCTGGTTGGGGGCGTTGGGGATACAAATTCAGCTGTGTTTACGGCCGTCTGACAGCGCGGCCTATGAATGGATTACGCACCTTGCCTGGCTAGCTCCAGAAAACACGGCCGCTTTCCCCCAACTGGCCACTTTTTTGAGCGCGGGCCGGATGGCCGTGGCGGTGATGAACAGTTTGGGACTGGTTTTCATTTTCTGGTTGGCGCGAAAATTGATGGGGTTTTGGCTGGCGGCTGGGTTTGTGTTTTTGCTAGCCCTGGACCCATTTGTGGCAGGGTTGTCTGGTTTGCTGCATGTGGATGGGCTGATGACAACCTTTACCACGATTTCGCTGTTGGCGCTGGCTGTGGTTTTTACAGGTGGGGAAAAAGGAGATTGGTGGTTAACGGCCGTTTCTGGCGCGGCGGCTGGCTGTGCTATTTTAACCAAATCGGCGGCGTTAAGCTTGCTGCCGTTTGTGGCCCTGGCTTTTGGTGTGGGGTTGATTGTATGGCGCAGCCGTTGGCAAAAGCTGGTGAGGCTGGGCCTGGTTTGGCTGGTGGCGATGATGGGGGTTCAGTTTTTGCTGCTGCCTGCGCTGTGGGCAGCGCCTGTTGGCACCTACGAAACGATCATTGGCACTATTTTTCACGAGACGGAAGAGGTGTTGCCACGCACGTTTTTTATGGGGTTTTACAAGCAAGCGCATGGGCCGGAATTTTATCCGGTGGCGCTGCTTTACCGGTTGAACCCGATGGTGTGTGTGGGGCTGCTGTTGGGCGTGTGGTTTGGGCTGCGACGTAAATGGGCAGCAGGGTGGTGGCAACGGCCGTATCTCTGGATTTCCATTTGGTGGCCTATCTTTTTTATCGTCGTGCTCAGTTTGGCCACCAAAAAGTATGACCGCTATTTGCTGCCTGCGCTGCCAATGCTCTTTTTGTTGGGGACGATGGGTTGGGACGTGCTGCTGCGGCAACGGCCTTCTTGGAGACGAAAACTGACGTTGGCTGGGATTGCAGCGGCGTTGATTTACTTGGGAACGGCCGTTCCCTACCTACTCAACGCTTATAATCCACTGCTAGGTGGATCACTAACTGCTAAGCATGTTATGCCGATGGGTTGGGGTGAGGCCGGGAGCGCTTCGGCGCAGTGGTTGGCGGAACAGCCTGGGGCGGCAGAGAAAACGGCAGCTGTCGGAATTGCCCCTGCCTTTGCCCCTTTTTTCTCCGGGAAAACTGTGCTGAGTGATGGTAATAATTGGCAGTATGCCGATTTTGTTGTGACAACGTTAGCCGGGTATCAGGCAAATAATTTCAGGATTGTGCCCAATTCAGATCTTCGTTTATTGCACACGATTTATTATGATGGTCAGATTCAAGCCTGGATTTACGCCAACGACAATCCTATGGAGTTTCCAGCCGATTGGATGCAGCTGCCGTACAAACATAGTTTTGGTGGCGAGATTCTGTTGGTTGATGCAGCTACGGCCGTTCAAGAGGATCAGCTGGATGTTTTTGTGCAGTGGCAGCTGGCCCAGCCGACAAACGGCCGTTTTAATGTGCAGATTCGCCTGCTGGATGCGTATGGTCAGCTTTGGTCACAAGTCGAGATGCCCTTGCTCAACGAGGTTTATTTTTATCCCGAAAATTGGCAGACGACGGAACAGCCCATCTGGCGCTATCCGCTCGCGTTGCCTCCTGGTTTGCCAACTGCCCAATATTCCCTGGAATTGTCTCTGTATGCGGCAGAGAGTGGGGCGCAGCTGCCTGTTTTGGCGGAAGACGGCCGTTTCCTCGGCGTTGTGCAGCCGCTAGATGAAATCAACTTAGCACCTCAGCCGCTGCTGCAAACCATGCCGCTTGATCTGCCGGACGCACCACAGTCCTTGCTGTCTGGTGATTTGCTGTTTTTGGGCCAAAAGAATGTGCCAGAGGGCGTGCTCACATCGAGTACCTTTTCTGTTGATCTTTTTTGGCAAAATACGGCCGTCTTGCCCGAAAATTCCCACTTAAAATTTAGTGTCAACGAACGGCCGTTGACCATGCTGCCCCTGAGTCGGTTTGATAGCGGCGCGTGGCAGGTGGGGCAGGTAATTCATGAAAAGTATCGCTTGTTTGTTCCGGCGGATTTGGTGACGGGCGACTATGTTTTGCAGGTTGAGTTAGTCGATGAGAACGGCCGTTCGCTGAATGCTCCAACAATAAATTTAGGCAATATCAACATCACCTCTCCAGACCGACTGTTTGCTTTGCCAGAAGACGTGGGCCAGCCATTAAATCTTCAATTTGGTGATTTAGCCAGTTTGCGTGGCTACAATCTGACCACGCAGGTTGCCAAGCCGGGTGAGCCTGTGCAATTCACCCTTTATTGGCAGGCTGCTCACCAGACAGATGAAATTATTTCGACTTTTGTGCATTTGGTAGGACCAGATGGGCAAATTGTGGTACAAGGTGATCGTTGGCCAGGAGGCTTGCCCAGTAATGGTTGGGCACCAGGGCAGGTCATCATCGATGAGTACGCCATCCAGTTGCCAGACGATGCCCAACCCGGTGCATACCAAGTTGTGCTGGGACTGTATTCGCCAGCTACTGGTGTGCGTTTGCCTGTCCTGGCGGAAGATGGCTCGGGGCTGTCCGATGACCAGTTTGTCTTGCCCATGCCGCTGGAGGTCATTGCTCGATGAAGAAATGGCAGCGATTGGCGCTGTTGATTCTGATTTTGTTGCCTGCGTTTTGGCTGAGACTCTATTTATTAGACGGCCAAAGCTTGTGGTGGGATGAGGGCATCAGTTTACATCTAGCCACCTCTAGCTTTGCGGAAATTGTGGCCGATCGTATCACCAACATTCATCCACCGCTTTACTTTTTTTTACTCAAAATTTGGGTGTCGTTGACGGGGACAACTGCCCTTGCTGCCCGTTATTTTTCGGTGCTGGGGAGCTTTTTGCAGATGGCGCTGGTGTATGCGGTGCTGCGCCGTTGGTTTGGGCGGGGCACGGCCGTTATTGGCCTGGTGTGTACGGCCGTTTGGGCTCTCTCCATCATCTATGCCCAGGAAGTGCGCGTGTATGCCTTTTTGCCGCTGGTCTATCTGCTGCTACTGTTGCTTACACACGAAGCTGCCACTGGCTCCCCAGATCGCAAAACATGGCTGGTGCTAGGCGTCACAGAATGGGTGGCGCTGCATTTGCACTACAATTCGCTCTTTTTGCTCATCTTCCTCAATGGTTGGTTGGTAATGAAGCTGTGGCGCGGGCCACATTTTGGCACATGGCTCAAAGTGCAGATTGCTGCTGGGTTGGCCAGCCTGCCCTGGGCGATTGGCGTGCTGCTGAACTGGTCTGCGGTTCAGGCGGAGGCCAGCCTGGCCGGATTTGCTACCAAGCCGCCTGCCTGGGATTTTGTGCTGCCCCAAGTGTGGGGGTTTCATCTGACCGGGTTGGTGAACGTGCTCGATGATGCGCTGGTACGGCCGTTAAGCGAAATATTTCTGGCATTATTCATTTTGCTTGTGGTGGGAACATGGTGGGCAAAGCGGCAGCGCAATGAAAACACTAGCCTGGGGACAGTGACCTTGCTTCTATTTTGGTTGGGACCGCTCTTTTTGGGGTTTGCGGTCTGGTTGGTGCGTTCTTACTCTCACCCTCGCTACATTGCTCTGTTTGCAGCTGGGTTTGTGCTGCTGTTGGCCCATGTACTCACGCCCAAGCTGTCACGATTGGGCCGTTGGGCGAGTTTGGGGAATTTGTTACGGCTCGGTACGGCAGTCCTCTTCATCTGGCTCTCTGGTTGGGGGCTGCAACATTACTTTTTTGATCAGGCTTTTGCCAAAGATGATATGCGTACCGTGGCCGCAGTTTTGGATAAAACGGCCGTTTCCACCGATCTCATTCTGGTGCCGCGCACAGATTGGAGCCTGCCCTTTACGTATCACGGCGACACGCCTATCCATATGGCCAATGCCTTCCTTAAGGATCAAATGTGGGCCGATTTGGCCGCCTGGACCACACCGCCAGCAAATGTTTTCACGCTGGATTACGCCGATAATTTTTATGACTGGCAGGGCGTGGTGCCTTTTGCTCTGGAAAGCGCAGGCAATCTGGTCAATCGTTGGCAGGTGGATGATTTGACGCTGAGCCAATACCGTTTGGAGATGCCTGTGGCCAAGCCTGAACTAACGCCGCGAAATGGCCGTTTTGGCGACATCGCTTTCTTGGGTAGTTGGGTGGTTCCCACGGCCACCACGGCCGATGGTGTCACGGTTGCCTTGCAGTGGCAGCTTTTAGCGCCGGTGACGCACAACTATGCCATTGTGCTTAGTGTGGAGGATGGTACCGGCCTGGCGCTTGCTGACCGGGATGATCAGTTGGTGACGCCAAACGGCCGTCCCACCAACCGCTGGGAAGTGGGCGAAGTTGTCACCACCTACCATTTTGTGCCCTTTGTCGAGGGCACGCCACCAGTCACTTACGATGTGGCTATGCGCGTTTACATTGTTGAGGGGGAAGTGCAGACGCTGGACTATATTGACAGCCAGGGGACACCGCAGGGGCAGAATTTTGTGTTGGGTCAGGTGGAGGTGGAACGGCCGTTACCCGATCAGGAACATGTGTATGGCGCAGAAATGCCTTATTTGCCACTGCCGGAACCGCTGCAATTGGCCGATGGCTTACAGCTTACCTATGCCCTCCTGGATCGCAGTGCCGCTGCGCCGGGGCAAACCGTGCGTGTGCGATTGGCCTGGCAAAGCAGCGCTGCCTTGCCTGATTTGCGGCCTCGTTTGGTTTTGCGGCAGGGAGAGCAAGAATTAGCGGCTAATGATTCAGCGCCTGTTCACGGAGAATATCCCACAAACTTGTGGCAGGCAGGCGACTTTATTTGGGAACAGCGTGTGCTCACTGTGCCGGCCACGGCCGAATCGGGGTCTGCGGCCGTTTTTGTGGAGCTGGGCGAGCGGAGCTACCAGCTGGGAGAACTGGAGATTTCTGCCGAGGTGCGGACGTTTGAACCGCCCACGCCGGAAGTGGTGGTGGATGCTGTTTTTGGCGACGTGGCCCGGCTGGTGGGCTTTGATCCCCCGCCGGGAAGCGTACCCGCCGGGCAGCCCATCCCGCTGACCCTTTACTGGCAGTCGTTGCAAACGGGTGAGCCAGTGGGCTACACAGTTTTTGCCCAGGTGTTGGGAGAAAACGGCCGTGTTGTGGCCCAACATGATTCTCCACCAGGAAACGGCCGTCGCCCTACCACAGGCTGGGTTGAGGGCGAATATATCCAGGACGAACACCTGCTAGCTGTGCGTGATTACAGCTACACAGGCGAAGGGCAACTCGTCGTCGGTTTGTACGATCCGGCAACTGGCCTACGCCTGACTCTGCCAGACGGCCGTGATGCATTCCCTCTAGCAGCACTCCTTAACATTGTGGGTGAGTAGCCGTTACTTATCAATATTGAAGCTTGTAAGCGGCACACTGTTATCTGGATAGTTTGTGGCTAACCTTTCGCCACTTTCTTCATCGTAGAAGCCGATAAACAGTTGATAGCTGCCCGCAGGTAAATCTTGTATTGGTAAGGTTATTTGATCTTCAACAACTTCTCCCGCCTGCCACTGATTGGTGTAATAAGTCCAGCCAACAGGATACGTGTCTAACTGACTTACCAGCTCATCACGGTCCGGATCGTAAATGTGCAGGAATATTTTGTAGGATGTTTCCATTTCTTGAACGGCTTCCCAATAAAAAGTAAACGTCAGGCTTCCGAGGGAAGGCCGCACCTCGTATCTGGAGAGTTCGATCAAATCATCCCACTGGATAGGCCAGACGATTTGGTCGATGTGAATGCTGCTAAGAGGGAGGGGGTGGGTAACGGCCGTTTCCTCCCCAACCTTCTGCAAGCCTACACTCACCTCATAGCGGCCGCTGGGCAGCGCTGAGTCAATTTGAAACGAATAGCTGCCAGGCACAATGTCGTTGGCTTCCCAGGTGGTCATCGGCCAATTCTCAGAAGGTGGTTGGCAAACTGTTTGGGAATCTGGCCCGGTTTGGTTTTGCAGGTAAAAGCAAACCTCATAATTGGCCGAGGGTTTTTCGGTGCTGGCCCAAAGCAGCTCCGCCTGCACCAGACCCAGCGATGGCGCTTCTGTGGTGGGAATATCGGCCTGAATGAGGCTGAGTTCATTGGTGACTGCATAGGTCAACTCAAAATCCTGATCGACTTGTGGCGCGGTGGGATAAACCGCCAGGAATTCATCTTCATACGCTGGTGGGAGGCTTAACCAGCGTTGCCAGGCAGCAAGCTCCGCTATTGTGAGCAAATCTTTATGCAGTACCAGATAGCGAATATTGGCTTGGGCTAACGGCCGTAATTGTTGTGTTGCTATCTCGTCACTAAAATCTGTCTCGTTGTCAAAAAAGAGGGCATGAAGAAATGGTGTGCTGTTTATAAAGGCTAGTGCCTCATCGGGCACACGGGCTACCTTGCCATTCACGATTGGTTTTCCGTGGGTTAGTTGGGCAAACATGTATCGTTTGTCGTAGCGAGAAGGGCCGATTGGGAGATTGAGAATCGCAAATTCCTCAGGATCGTCCGCTAATTGAGCAAACCAGGATGGCGTGGTGTAATTGGTGAGGGGATAAGGAAAGGCGGCATACTCAAACAAGATAAGGCCAGTCAGCAAAACGGCCGTAACCGTAGCTTGCTTCTTGTTTAAGCGCTGGAACCAATAGTGCACGCCCTGAGCGGCCAGGATCACCAATGGGATGCCTAAAATAATGTTAAAGCGCTGCGGCTGGCGCAAAATGCGGATGAAATAAATGTCCTCAATCAACCGGTAGGGCATGGGAAAATCAGGATAAAATTGATCGTTAATGCGCAAGATGGGACCAAGCGCAATGAGAATGTAGACTACGGCCGTAAATCCCCAAAACCAATTTTCCCGTCGCTTTGCCAAAAAAGCAGACAGTGCCAGAAAGATGAGTGTGTATCCCAAAAACGGTGTGCGGGGAATAATGATGTTGTGATCATCATAAATGTGGATGTTTTTGGTTAACGGTCCCTCTTGCCAAAGCGGATGATAATAGCTGGGTACCACGTAAGACAGCAGATCGGTTTGGCGTGTCGCTTGCTCATCTAGAAAAATATCATCAGGACTTTTATCCGTTAATTGACTAAGCGCTACCGGAACGGCCGCAGGCAGCGCCAATAGCCCGGAGACCACCGCAATAAACACAAGCCGCTTAAGATTGTCAACATCATAATTGTTCGCCAGCAGATAAATCGCGTAAAGACCTAGCAAAATGCTGCCCATAATGAGCAAGTGCAGCCTGGCCCAGTTGATGAGGGCGATAAAAATAATGGCCAGCCACACGTCACGTCTGGTGCGGTTAGTTAATGCTCGCTTCAAAAATAGGAGTGCCAGCGGCAGCCAGGAAACAAAAATCATGTTTGGGTGATCGTGATGAGAGAGAATGAAGGGCCAAATCGCAAACATCAGCCCAGCAAGAAAAGCAGAGGAACGTGAATCGGTTACGTCATAGGCTAGCAGGAAAATTGCTAAACCATTCAGTGTGAGAATGATGAGGAACACGAGGTTGTACGCAGCAATCTCGCCAAAAACGGCTTGCAAAGGCAGCCACATTACAATATTTACCCAGGCAATATTATGCGTAGCTAACGAGACGCCTACCGGATAAAAAATATCTTTTGTATAGAAAATATTGCTGAACAGCATTTCTTTTACCCATCGAAACGTCCAAAGATGCACCCATTGGTCAGCATTGCCAGGGAGCTGGCTGTTTAACTGTGTTATGAGGGGCCAGGTCATCGAGATAACGGCCAGGGCATAAAATGCCCCGACAAACAAAAGAACCCGGTATTTTTTATATGCGTTTGTTGATGGGACTGCTTTACCGTTTCTGGTATGGTTTTCTTTCAATCTTGTACACCTTAGTTAAGATTCGTGATTCTAAAATTTATCTTACTTTGCCTTCATAGAAAAACCTCCAGCTTCAATTGTTCCGCTGGAGGTTTTGTTTGTGTGACTAAAATCTGAATATAGTCTGATGACCTAGAACAGCCCCACCACTTTACCAGTTTCCAAATCCAGATCGACATCGTAGAAAGACGGCCGTGTTGGCAAACCAGGCATCGTGCTCATCGTGCCTACCAGCGGGTAGAGGAACCCCGCACCCACGCTGGCCCGAATCTCACGAATGGGCAGGATAAATCCGCTTGGACGGCCCTTCAAGTTGGGATCATGGCTCAGGCTCAGGTGCGTTTTTGCCATGCACATCGGCAGCTTGTTAAAGCCCAGTCGATTGTAGTCGGCAATTTGCTCTTCTGCCTTTTCCGAATACTCCACACCGTCCGCACCATAAATCGTTTTGGCAATCGTCTCGATTTTTTCTTTGATCGAAATGTCCAGCGGGTAGAGGAACTTGAAGTCGCTCGGTTTTTCACAGGCAGCCATCACCGCTTTACCCAACTCTACTGAACCTTTGCCGCCTTCTGCCCAGTGATTGCTCATCACCGCATCTTCTGCGCCTGCTTCCAGGGCGATTTTGCGCACCAAGGCCACTTCGTTTGGCGTGTCGTCTTTGAACTTGTTGATGGCTACAACCACCGGGATGCCAAAGCGCAGCGCATTTTCGATGTGGGCTACCATGTTGACACACCCTTTTTCCAGCAGCTCTAGATTTTCTTCAGTGTAAGCAGGATCGAGCGGTTTGCCCGCAATGACTTTAGGACCGCCGCCGTGCATCTTCAGGGCACGAATCGTGGCTACCAGCACCACGACGTTGGGAACTAGACCGCTGTAGCGGCATTTAATGTCAAAAAACTTTTCCATGCCAATATCAGCACCAAAGCCAGATTCAGTCAGGACGTAGCCGTCTGGCCCTACCAGTTTGAGGGCAATCTGATCAGCCACAATGGAGCTGTTGCCGTGGGCGATGTTGGCAAATGGTCCAGCATGAACCAGCGCTGGTGTGCCTTCCAGCGTTTGCATCAGGGTAGGCGTGATGGCGTCCTTCATCAAGACAGTTAACGCGCCGCCCACGCCTAAATCATCGGCGGTGATAGCCTCGCCTGCTTTGCTTTGGCCAATGACCATGCTGCCCAATCGCTCGCGCATGTCGGCCAGGTCAGTGGTGAGTGCCAAAATGGCCATAATTTCGCTAGCTACGGTGATATCGAAGCCGGTTTCCCGCTCGAACTTTTCAGCAGGGCCACGGCCAATGGTGATGCCGCGCAGGAAGCGGTCGTTGGTATCAACCACGCGCCGCCAGGTGATCGTGTCCATGTCGATGTCCAGCCGGACAAATTTACTAATTTCTGCTTCTGTCAGATCGTTGGGATCGGTTTTGTCGATGCTCAGCTTTTTGAGCCGCTTGAGCTGCACCGGGGCAATTTTGCGGCTGCCGTCTTTGTTTTTGGGGCAGAGCGCGTTAAAAAGCCGCATGTCGTCTTGGTACGATTCATGGTGCATCCGCACGTCGATGGCGGCGGCCAGCAGGTTGTTGGCGGCGGTGATGGCGTGAATGTCGCCTGTCAGGTGCAGGTTGAAATCTTCCATGGGAATAACCTGGCTGTAGCCGCCACCAGCTGCACCGCCCTTAATGCCAAAGGTTGGCCCCTGGCTGGGCTGGCGAATGCAGGTAAACACTTTTTGGCCCAGGTGAGCACCCAGTGCCTGGCTGAGGCCGACGGTGGTGGTGGTTTTGCCTTCGCCTAGCGGGGTAGGTGTGATGGCTGTCACGTCGATGTATTTGCCGTTGGGGCGATCCCTGAGTCGATCCCGCACGGAGAGCTTGACTTTGGCTTTGTCAATGCCGTAGGGGATGAGTTCTTCTGGCAGCAAGCCAACTTCTTCAGCGATTTGGCTGATGGGTAGGGGGGTGGCCGCTTGAGCGATGTCGATGTCGCTGGGAACGGCCGTTTTCAAATTTTGTAATTTATGGGGCATAGTGGTTTCACTCCTTAAGTCCTTAAGATTGTTGGTCAGGCTTACAAACTTGACCGACGTTTACGGATCATATTGTGGTGAACTGCGTGCTGTGTGACAAGTAACAAACGTCACGTCCTATGCAGAATCTCGGCGACGTCGGCGACGCTCACGGCGGGGGCGTGTCTCACTTTCACCATCTTCTGCCTGAGGGCGATTGGCTACAATCCACTCGGTGCAATTTTCATCATTGCCCATCATCACATTGGCGACCATGATGCCTTGTTTGATGTCATGCTCGATGGGATTGGTGATGGCTGAGGTGAGCCCGTGGGAGATAGCCATCGCCAAAAAGTGAGCGTTGAGTGGTGGGCGGTTGGGCAGGCCAAATGAGACATTGCTGGCACCACAGCAGGTATTTACCTTTAGCTCGTTGAGGCAGCGCTCCACGATGTGGAACACTTGTCGTCCGGCATAGCGCATCGCGCCAATGGGCATGACCAGCGGATCGATGATGACATCTTCGCGGGGAATACCGTGATCCATCGCCCGCTCGACGATCTTTTTAGCCACGGCAAAACGTACATCCGGGTCTTCCGAGATGCCCGTTTCATCGTTAGAGATGCCAATCACGGCAGCGCCATACTTCTTGATTAATGGCAGGACGACCTCCAACCGTTCCTCCTCGCCAGTCACGGAGTTGACCAGCGGCTTGCCTTCATAGGCGGCAAGGCCGCTTTCCAGCGCGGCGACGATGGAGGAGTCGATGGAGAGTGGGACATCCACGACGGATTGGACAATTTTGATTGCTTTGGCCAGGATGGCTGGTTCATCTGCCAGGGGAATGCCGGCGTTGACGTCCAGCATGTGGGCCCCAGCCTCTACCTGGGCTATGGCATCGCTGATAACACGTTCGTAGTTATCGGCAGCCATTTCGCGGGCCAGAACTTTGCGACCGGTGGGGTTAATGCGTTCACCTATGATGGTAAACGGCCGTTCTGGCCCAATGATCACAGTTTTTGTTTTTGAACTAATGATTGTTTCCATTCTTCTTCCTTTTTGGAGAGATTGGAGATTGATTAATTAGAGATTGGATTGCTTTTTAATCTCCAATCTCTAATCTCCGCTCTCATTTTTTCTTCTACGCAATCGCACCTTTTCCTGCCCTTTGTCAAACCCGGTTTGCATGGGGCGGGGCAGCAGGCCAGATTCTTGAATGATTTCGGCTACCAGCTCTTCCTGTCGGTAAGCCATCACGTGCACGCCAGAGACGCCTTCTATTTCCCGAACTTGCTGAATAATTTCTACACAAATCTTCTTGCCTTCTTCCCGCTTTTTCTCTTTTGGCGTTTGGCGCAGCCGTTCTACAATTTTGTCGGGGATGTGGACGCCAGGAACTTTGCTGCGCATGAATTCGGCTGCTTTCTCCGAGCGCAGGGGCCCAACACCAACCAGATAAAATGCTTTTTCGTGTAGACCCAAGTCGCGCACGCGTTTCATAAATTCCTTGAAGCGCGGCACATCAAAACAGTATTGCGACTGGATGAAATCGGCTCCGGCCTCAACTTTTTTTGCCAGGCGCAATGGCCGCCAGTCAAATGGTTGCACAAAAGGATTGGATGCCGCCCCCAGGAAGAGTTGAGGCGAGGTGGTGAGCTTGCGGCCGCTTAAGAATTGTCCTTTGTCTCGCATAATTTTGGCCGTGCGCAGCAGTTGAATAGAGTCAAAATCAAAGACGCGTTTGGCCTGAGGCTGGTCACCTGCGGTCACATCGTCGCCAGTGAGGCAAAGCACATTTCTGACGCCCATCGCCGCTGCCCCCAGCAAATCGCCTTGAATCGCAATGCGGTTGCGGTCGCGGCAGGAGACCTGGAAAACCGGCTCGTACCCGGCGCGGGTGAGCAAGGCACAGATGGCCACGCTGGACATGTGGCAGTGTGCGCCGGAGGCATCGGTGGCATTGATGCCATCACATACTTCAGAAAGCACCAGGGCGGCTTCATACACCTCTTGTGGATCGGCGCTGTCGGGGGGATTTAATTCGGCCGTTACGGCAAAGCGGCCAGAGCGTAAAACACGTTCCAGGCGACTGCCGGATTTGTACTCTGTCATATTTTGGTAATCCGTTTCTCGTAATCGGTAATCAGTCACAGCAATGGGTAACCCGATAACCGATTACCGATCACCGATTACTGGAATAGAAGACATGCCCACCCAACCTTTCGGCGTCACTTTGTCCACGCCTGTGAGCATAGTGATCCAGGCGGATTCGCCTTCAAGTTGACGATTGACGGGGGGTTGGATTTGCAAGATTTCGTCGCCGTATTGGGGCATTTGGCGGGAGCGTTCAAACGCCTGGACCCAGATGCATTTCATTTCTGGCTTGACTTCACAGTGCCCATTTGCCCGAACGCCGCCGCAGGGGCCGTTGCGCAGGTTTTTGGGGCAGCTCATGGGGCAAGTCATGCCAGTGGAGTGCAGGATGCATTGGCCGCACATGTGGCAGTCGAAGGTGGCCCGTTTGGCCCATTCTTCGCCGCCTTTGAGCCAGCGGTTGGCCCGTTCGTAGCCAATTCGTTCGATGAGGGGTTGCAGGCTGGATACGGCCGTATGCGTCAGACCATATACTTTTTCCAAAAAAGCGGGATGATTTTGTAAGCGACGTAGCAGTCCCATGATCTTACCTTTTGCGGAAAGACCCTAAGGATTTAACCCGTGGCTGGGCCAAATTTAGAAATGAAAAACCCTTAGGGTCTATCTTGCTATTATTCTTTAGCCCGGCGAATATCCATGAACTTCTTGGCGGTTTCCACGGCCACGGCCGCATCGCGGCAGTAGGCATCAGCTTCGATGTCTTCCGCAAATGCTTCGTTGAGCGGGGCACCACCGACCAGCACGGTGATTTTGTCACGGATGCCTTCTTCCTTGAGGGCATTGATGACCACACGCATGTACGGCATCGTAGTGGTGAGCAGGGCGCTCATGCCCACAATGTCTGGATTATGCTCGTTTATGGCCGCAAAAAAATCTTCGACGGAATTGTTAATGCCGATATTGATCACCTCAAAACCAGCCCCTTCCATCATCATGCTAACCAGGTTTTTGCCAATGTCGTGGATATCGCCCTTGACGGTGCCGATGACCATGGTGCCGACTTTGGGTGCGCCGGTTTCGGCCAGCAACGGCCGTAAAATAGCCATCCCTGCCTTCATTGCCTTGGCCGCCATCAACACCTCTGGCACAAACAAAATGCCGTCGCGGAAATCGACACCCACAATATCCATACCGGCCACCAAGCCCTTGGTGAGGATGACATAGGGTTCGACATTTCGACCTAGTGCCTCATGCACTTCTTCTTCGATCTCTTCGGCATAGCCGTCATATAGATCTTCGTGCATGAGTTCATAAAGTTCGTTGTCTGAAAGTTCTTCAAGGATGATGTCATCTTGTTCATCTTCGCTCATGGATTTCCCTCTTAAAAATGAGATTGGAGACAGGAGATTGGAGAGTAGAGACTTAAAGTCTCCAGTCTCTACTCACTAGTCCCTTGTTTTCTTGTATTGCGACGGCGTCTTCGCTCTGGACGGCCGTTTCCATTTAATTCTGTCTGTAATTTTACTTCGGGCAACAATCCGGCCAGGTGCGGAAACGGGTCGGTAGCGTGCGGCAAATGAATCGCGCCCACAAATTCTTGCTGAAAATCGGGGTGAACGGCCGTTTCCACATAGGTCACCCATTCAGCAATGCGCTGCGCTTCGCCGCGCTTGTGCCGGTTGAGCAGTGCAATGCGTGCCCCGTCACCCGCCGCATTGCCAACGGCCGTTACCTTGGTTAAATCGCAGTCTGGGATGAGCCCCAAAATCATAGCGTACCGGGGATCGATGTAGCTGCCAAATGCCCCGGCCAACACAATGCGATCCACGCGGTTGAGTTTGGCCTGATTCATCAGCAGCTTGGCCCCGGCGTAAAGCGCCGCTTTGGCTAGCTGGATGTTGCGCACATCATCTTGTGTCACCAGGATGGGGCTGCCGGTGGTGGATTGTTCGGCCGTGGCCAAAATATACTCACCACGCCGCTCGTCCCATTGAATGCGGTCATGAATGAGGTCGGGGTTAAAACGGCCGTCTGGCAGCAAAATTCCCGTCAAAAACATCTCCGCTACCACCTCAATGATGCCCGAGCCGCAAATACCTACCGCCAGATGTTTAGGCTGGGACTCCGCCGGAAATTGTGGCCCAATTTGCCATTCATCAGACCAGCTTTCTTCGCCGATGACGCGAAAGCGGGCTGCCAACGTTATTGGGTCGATGCGCACGCGCTCAATGGCCCCTGGCGCAGCGCGCATGCCAAAGCGAATTTGAGCGCCCTCGAAAGCTGGCCCGGTGGGGCTGGACGCGCTAAACATCCACTCTTTGTTGCCCAACACAATCTCCGCGTTGGTGCCCACATCTACCAGCAGGGTGATCTCATCCAGCGTGTAGGGGACTTCGGCAATGAGCGCGGCGACGTTGTCTGCGCCGACGTGGCCTGCCTCGGCTGGCAAAACGTGGACGTTGGCGCTGCGGTGCAGGCGTAAGCCCAACTCGCGCGCTTTCAGATCCATGCTGTCCCGGTTGGCCAGGGCAAACGGTGCGCCGCCCAGCTCAATGGGATTGATCCCTAGCAAAATGTGGGTCATCGTCGTGTTACCCACAAACACCGCTTCTTGAATCTGCCGCTGGCGAATCCCGGCTTCGCGCGCGGTGCTGGCGGCTAGCCGGTTGAGGGCATCGATAATGGCTGACTGCATCTTGTCTAGCCCGTCGTTGTGCATCATGGCAAATGAGACGCGGCTCATCAAATCTTCGCCGAAGGTCACCTGGGGATTCATCATCGACTCGGTGGCTAAAATTTCGCCAGTGCGCAAATCGCATAAAAAGCCAGCAATGGTGGTGGAGCCGATATCCACCGCCAGGCCGTAGACACCTTCATTGTAGCCTGGCTGCACGTCGATCACTTCTTTTTCCTGCCACAGCGTCACGGTGACGGCCCATTTGCCCTTGCGCAGATTGGCTTGCAATTCACGCAAAATGGGCAGATCAATGGTGAGATTGTGTAAATCCCACTTTTTGGCCAGCGCATCTTGCAAACGGCCCCAGTCGCCGCGATGTTCACCCAACTCAGCCTGATCCACTTCCACATAGACCTGGCGAATGGCCGGAAACAAGTCAATGACCCGCTCGGTGGCAGCTTTGCGCACAATTTGTTTGTGGGCGCGGCTCTCTTCCGGCACAAAAATGAGGGCGTCGTCTACAATTTGGGCATTGCAGGAGAGGCGGCAGTCGAGGCTGTCCAGCTTTTCCAGCAGGCGCGTTTCTTCATCGCTGGGTGGGGAGAGGTGATTGTTGGCGGAAGTGATACCGTGCTTGGCAAACTGCCCCTCTTCTACGCGAATGCGGCACTTGTTGCAGGTCAGCCGTCCGCCGCAAATGCTTTCGATTTCCACGCCGAGCTGGCGGGCAGCATCTAGCACCAACGTGCCTTCCGGCACCCGGCCACGTCGCCCAGAGGGCATAAAGATGACGAGGGGATCGTTGTTGCTGCGATCAGTCATACTAATGTTTTAGGGTTGCGGCCGTTTTACGCCAATCGATCTTTTGATTTTGGGCATTAAGTTCAACGGAAACGGCCGTGGCCACCGCTTCTGGTGTGCCGTGCTTTTCCTCTGGTTCACTCCAGTGAAACCCATCCAGATAGGCATCTGTGCCGGTTAGCCCTGCGTCCATAGCTGCTTTGTCCACAGCTTCCTGAAAGCGCTGCGGTAGTTCAATGCTTACCCGGTCACGCCTTTCCCCAGCGCGTACCTGCACCGGAATGTCGTGCCAATACATGATTTGGAACTTAGCCATAAGTTTGTTTCCACCCGTTTGCCTAGAATATGATGCAAAACACGGATTGTATCAACCGTCACACCGTTTGCCGAACAGGTTGACATCGAGATAATAGGTTTAGGAGCTATTATTGTTTCAATTCGGCGATTAGAGCAGGCAAAACTTCATGCAAATCGCCAACAACGGCGTAGTCGGCTTTGGTCATCATGGGGGCTTCGGGATCGGTGTTGATCGCCAGGATTTTTTTGGAGCCTTTGCAGCCAACCCAATGCTGAATGGCCCCGCTGATGCCGCAGGCGATGTACAAATCAGGGGCAATACGGGTGCCGGTCTGGCCTACCTGGTCGGCATGGGGCCGCCAGCCCAGGTTGGTGACCACGCGGGAGCCACCCACCGCGCCACCCAGCAAGTTGGCCAGTTCATCCAGCTTGGCAAAGCCTTCAGCGCTGCCTACGCCGCGTCCACCGCCCACCACCAGCCGCGCTTCCGCCAGCGAAATTTTGCCTGTCTCCGGTGCTTCTCGCGCGGTGACGCGCACGCGGAAAGCCTTTTCGTCCAACTCGGGAGTGAATGTTTCGACGGTTACGCCGCCTGAAGGGGCTTCGCTTACTTCCTGCACGAGGGGGGCCACGGTTAGCAGTTTGATCTCGCCATGCAGCCTGGCTTCTTCAAACAAACTGCCACCCCAGCGTACGCGCATAATCTCGTAGCTTTCGCCGACTTTTACTTGAGTGACGTTGGCGGCCATTGCCAAATTCAGCCTGGCGGCCACATGGGCCATCAGCTCATTGCCCCGGTCTGTGCCGGTGGCCATAATTGCTTTGGGTGCCCTGGCTTGGGCAACCTGGACCACGGCCTCTGCCCAGGCTTCTGGGGCGTAGTCGTCGAATCCGGTGTGGCTGACCACAATGGCCTGGTTGACGCCGTAAGCGGCTAAATTGTCTACTAGCGGCGCGGCAAGGTCGCCGATGAGTACGGCCGTTACCCCCACACCTTCAGCCGCCGCCACCTGCCGCGCCAGCATCAGCATCTCCAAAGATTGGTTGTTTAATTGTCCTCGGTCGTGTTCTATGATTCCTAAAATCATGATGCCTCACAAAAAAGCGGAACGCAGCGTTGCGCGGATAACCGCAGAGTTGCACAGAGAAATTTCTTTTTTCCTCTGCGAAACTATGTGCCTACTTTGCGAAACTCCGTGTTCCTCTTCAATTTCACAATGGTTACTCAACAAACTTCAATTCGCGTAATAATTCGATGATTTTGGGAACGGCCGTAACCCCTTCCCCTAAAACCTCAGCCGATTTGCTTTGTTCTGGCGGGGTGACAAGTTTGACCATTTCCAGACCCCCACCAACTTTTTGCGGCGTTTCGGTTTGCAGAGGTTTCTTTTTGGCACGTAACCGTCCAGGTACAGAGGGGTAGCGGGGCAAATTGATACCTTCTTTCACGGTGATGACGGCCGGTAGGGTCACTTCGTACAGTTCAAAGCCACCGCCAGCTTCCCGTTTGGCAACGGCCGTTTCCCCGTTAATCTCCAAGCCCTTCACTCCTGTCACGCAGGGCAAATCCAGGGCATGGGCCACACGTACGCCAACCTGATAATCGCCACTGTCAGCGGCTTCATTGCCAAACAGGAGCAAGTCAAAGCTTTCGCTTGATGCTCTGACGGCGTCCACGATGGCGTTGGCGGTGGCCATCGGGTTCCATTCACCACCATCCGTTTCCAGCAGAACGCCTTTGTCTGCCCCGACAGCCATCGCATCCCGAAGCTGTTGGATTGATTCCTGACCGCCTAAGGTGAGCACCGTGACGCCGCCGCCGTGTTTTTCCACCAACTGCACCGCTTCTTCCACGGCACACTCTTCATGTGGACTCACGGTAAAGCCCAAATTGCGCGTTTCAATTGCCTGCGCGTCTTCCGTGAGCACAATTTTGGCTCCCGTAGTGGGAACCCGCTTGACGCATACTAGAATTTCCATCTGATCACCTTTTCGGTAATCCGTAATCGGTTATCGGTAATCGGTGAACTTAAAACTGTTACCGATTACCGTTTACCGACCACTGATTACTGTTTCATCCGCTCATTATCCGGGTCGAACAGCGGGCGGCTGCCAGCCACAGCCACGGTCACCGGATACCGTTCCATCATGTATTCGACGGCCAGTTTGGTACCTTCTTTGGCCAGTTCGGGCGGCAGGTAAGCCAGCAGAAGATGCTTGCCCACCGATGGTCCGGCTCCGGCAGTTGTGACGTAAGACGGCCGTCCTTTGCTATCTACAATGCGCTCACCATCTGGCGTGACGATGGGTTCGCCGCCGTTCATGTAGCGCTTGATGCCGCTGGCAGAGGTGTGGTCATCGACTGTAAGCGTGCACAAAATGGCCGCTGGCCCTTCTTCGCGGGCTTTCAGATACGCTTTTTTGCCGATGAAGTCCGCTTTTTTCACCAGTCGTCGCTCCAAGCCAGCCTCCACGGGCGTGTACTCGCCTTCTAGCTCGCTGCCCATCAGACGATACCCTTTTTCCAGGCGGCCGGTGGTGCCGTAGACGCCAATGCCGACAGGCACGATACGATACTTTTGACCAGCCTCCCAGAGCGTGTCCCACAGCTTGAGTCCATGCTCCATCGCCGTGCTGATTTCCCAGCCCAGCTCGCCCACGTAAGAGATGCGGAACGCCGTCGTCGGAATGCCGTTGATAATGAGATTTTTCACAGTGCTGTAAGGGAATGCCTCGTTAGACACATCATCGTCTGTGACTGATTGCAGTACATCGCGAGCGTATGGCCCCCAAAGACCGATGGTGCAGATTGCCGAGGTTTTGTCTGTCAAGGTGACAGAACGGTCCTTGGGCAGATTGTCTGTGAACCATTTTTTGTCTCGCCCGCCGTCGCTGCCGCCGGTGACGATGCGGTATTTGTCTTTGGCCAGGCGCAAAATGGTGAGATCGGACTTAAAGCCGCCGTGGGCATTAAGAATGGGGGTATAGACACCGCGACCGACCGGCACATCCATCTTGTTGGCGGCCATCTTTTCAATGAAATCAACCACGCCAGGCCCTTCGACATCAAATAGCGCAAAGGCAGTGAGATCGACCATGGCGACGCGCTCTCGCATGGCGAGATGTTCGGCGTTGGTGATAGGCGACCACCAGCGGGCATCCCATTCGTGCGGCCGATCGTGCAGTCGATCTTTGTATTCCTCTAGCAGCTTGGCGTTGCTGTTGTACCATTGCGGTCGTTCCCAGCCAGCGGTCTCGAAAAATTCTGCGCCCAACTCAACCTCGCGGATGTAGAACGGGCTGGTGCGCACGTTGCGATTGGATGCCCACTGTTCGCGGGGATGCACAATGCCGTACGTCTTGTTGAACGCTTCGGAAGTGCGGGCAGCCACGTGATGTTTGGTACGGCCGTAATCATAAAATCGGGCCACGTCTGTCCCATGAATATCAATTTCTGAAGCCCCGTACGTGAACCATTCAACGGCCGCTTTGGCAAAACCGGGCGCCTCCTTAATCCAGATGGCCGCTACGGACCACAAATTTTTCACTTCTGGCGTCTCGCCAATGATGGGTGCGCCGTCGGGCGTAAGGGAAAGCAGCCCGTTAATGGCGTGGCGAATGCCCGCCTTTTCGTCGCCCAAAATCTCGGGCATTAGCTCCAGAGCCTGCTCTAACTGTGGCTCGAAATCATCTTCGGTGAAGGGCAGCTCGGTAGGGGACATGGCGGCTTCTTCGATGGAGGGAATATCTTTGGGTTCCATCAAAATGGGACGATGGGCGTAGGAACCCACTTCCATGTCGTTGCCGTTTTGTCGCTCGTAGCAGAAGGTGTCCATGTCGCGCACGATGGGGTATTCGATTTCGCTGGTGGTTTTTTCCATAAGCGCCAGCGGGCCGACGCTGATCATCTGGTGCACGGCCGGTGTCAGTGGAATTGTTGCCCCAGCCATCTCGGCGATACGCGGACTCCAGACGCCACAGGCAATCATGACATATTTGGTTTTAATTTTGCCCCGATTGGTTTTGACGGCTTTAATCTTGCCGTTTTTCACTACCAAATCCTCAATTTCCGTGTTGGGGAAAACCTTTAAGGCCCCCTTATCCATGGCGTATTCGCGCATTAACGTGCCCGCCCGCAGTGAATCGACGACGCCGACGCTGGGGGTGTAAAAGCCACCCTTGATGACGCTTTTGTCAAGGTACGGCACCAGCTTTTCTACTTCATCTGGGGTGAGTAGATGGGACTCTACACCCCATGCCTTGGCCGAGGCCATGCGCCGCCGCAGCTCTTCCATGCGCTCATCGGTGCGAGCCACTTCAATGCCGCCGCTTTCGGTAAAGACACCAAGTTCTTTGTATTGCTCTACGCTGTCCAGGGTGATCATGGTCATTTCTTTGGAATGATCCACGGGGAAGATGAAGTTGGAGGCGTGACCAGTGGAGCCGCCCGGGTTGGGCAATGGGCCTTTGTCCAGAAGGACAATATTTTTCCAGCCATGTTTGGCCAGATGGTAAACTAGACTATTGCCCACAATCCCCGCACCAATGACGACGATTTTTGCTTTTTTTGGTAAATCACTCATTTTAAAAACTCCTTCGTGAAAATCTGTAATTAGGTAATTGAGTAACTGGGTAATTGAGTCAATTACTCAATTGCCAAATTACCCAATTACTGCTCTCAATATTCTGGTTCTATCTCTTCTTTGCGTTTGGTTATAAAGGCTTGTAGCGCTTCATCAATGGCGGGGTCTAGGTTGGGTGATTGGTATTGGCGGAGGAGTTGTTTGTAACGGCCGTTTGCCTTCTGCGTCGCTGTGATTCCACCCTCATCCCGCCACTGCTCAAACGAGTTGTAATCAAAAAAATCAGAACGATGGAAGGCATGGCGGAAGTTTTGCATCGTGTGCGGTGTGCCCAAATGATGGCTGTCGGTAGGCACCGTGCGCAGCGACTCCATCGCCATCCCGTTTTCAGACAGGTCCATCCCCTGCACAAATTTATGAAACATGCCTAATAGCTCATTGTCCATCACAAACTTCTCATAGCCAGCAGCCAGACCCCCTTCCAGCCAGCCAGCAGCGTGCAGTACAAAGTTCACCTTGGCCAATACGGCCGGCATCATCACCATCACTGACTCATAAGCTGCTTGGGCATCGGCGATTTTGCTGCTGGCAAACATGCCGCCGCTGCGGAAGGGGAGGCCGTGCCTGCGGGCCAGCTGCGCTGCTGCATACAGCGCTAATTGGCTCTCCGGTGAACCAAACACGGGAGCTCCGCTTTGCAGATCAATGTTTGTTTGGAATGCGCCAAACACCACAGGCGTGCCTGGATTGACCATTTGCGTAAAGACAACACCTGCCAGCGCTTCCGCATTAAGCTGCACCAGCGTTCCGGCAATGCCTACTGGAGCCATCGCCCCAGAAAAAATGAAAGGGGTGATGATCAACGCCTGGCGGGCTTTGGCATACACTTTCAAAGCACCCAGCATCCGATCATCTAAACGACGCGGGCTGCTGATGTTGATGAGCGAAAGCAGCGCAGGTTGCTGCTGAATCGCTTCTGCTCCAAACAAAATTTCGGCCATTTTTACGCTGTCTGCCGCATTGGCTGCTGAGGTGACAGAACCCATAAACGGTTTGTCGCTATATTTGATGTGGCTGTACACCATGTCTAGATGGCGCGTGTGGGTTGGCTCGTCGGTTGGCTCCACAATGGTACCACCAGAATGATGCAGCCACGGACTCATGTAGGTGAGCTTCACAAAGTTGCGAAAATCGACCAGGGTAGCTTCACGGCGGCCGCGGTCCATATCTACTACAAATGGCGGGCCGTATACGGGGGCAAAACAGACGTGGTTACCGCCGATGATCACGTTTCTCTCTGGATTTCTGGCCAGCTGGGTGAATTGACTGGGGGCCTTGGCTACAAATTCAGCAATCATTTCCCGATCAAAGAAGGCGGTGTCCCCTTCTAAACGAACACCATTCTTTTTCAGGATGTCGTGGGCCTCTTCATCATAAAAATCAATGCCCACGTCGGACAGGATTTCCAGGGAAGCGTTGTGGATTTTTTCAATTCCTGCCTCATCCAACAATTCGTAGCTGGGAAGGTTATTGACAGGTTGGGCTATTTTGGCAACGGTTTCGATTGCTGGATCGGTCTGGTGCCGGTCTCGGCGGCTCACACGGCGTTTGCGTCTATCTAGGCTCATAGACGGTTCCTCCTGCGCGAATCAAAAAAGGTTGGTAAGTGGGAGCAAATCAGGCCGCATGGAGCTGCGCTGACTTGCCTAAAATAACGTTTTCGATGTACTGCTGGTAGGCTTCAATATGACGACGCATCAGGTTAATGGACTCTTCAACTGCGCCGTTTTGCAGGGCAACCATTATTTGCTGGTGCTCCACAATGTGTTCATATTCAACGACGTTCTCTTTTTTGTCACCTAGTTTTGCCAGGGCTACGTTCCACATGCGCAGGCTAAGCGGATAGAGAGCCATCAGGCTTTGTTCCAGGAAATGGTTGTCTGCGGCCTGGTAGATGATGCGATGGCATTGATCATCAATGGCAATGAGCTGTTCGGGAGAGATTTTGCCGGGTGCATTTACCTGGTTAAGGACATAGGCCATTTCTTGCCAGTGAACGGCCGTTCCCCTTTTTGCCGCCAGTTCCGTAGCCAAACATTCCAGATTAAGGCGCATTTCATACAAACGTTGTAAGTCGGTCAGGTTGATGGGGGTAACAAAAATACCGCGTCGGGGAATGATGTTGATGAGGCGTTCCAACTCTAATCTTTTAAGCGCTTCCCGGATGGGCGTGCGACCAAACCCAAGTTCTTTTTGCAGGCGTGCCTCGTCTACAACGGCGCTTGGAGCCAACGCGAGGGTGACAATCTTTTGCCTGATTTGTTCGTAGGCCTGCTCACTGAGTGAACGCTGCGAATCACCGTGCACACTCATCTTGTTTCCCTGTTTGCGAGTTATTTAATCGGCAATTGGTGGGGACCGAGGCGATTTGGCCGATTAAATCTGTAAAAGCGGAAAGCTTTTTGAAATTTAGAGAAGTGATTCTTCCAATTTGTATAAACCGTTAAAATACGATTGATATATCTGTAATATATCTCAACTTGGCGCAATGGTAACACACGTTCAGCGTGACGCAAGCGATTGGTAAATATTTTGGCTTCGGGAGCGAAATGGGAATGATGTGTGTTGGCGTTGAATCATGTTTCTTGCTTTATTTTGCATTAGCTCTGAGCACGTTTTGTGAGGCGTTGGGTAATCATTTTCTTGTCACCGGCGACATATTTTTGCAGAAAGAGATAACAAATCAGGGATGGGAGCACAAAGATTTGGAAGAGCGAAAGGCCGACGGCGTAATTATCGGGTTCAGGCAGGTGGCTAGTGAGGCTGGCAAAAAGCCAGCCAGCCAGCGAAACGCTGATGGCATTGCCCACGGCCCGGAACAGGCGGCTGAGTCCGATTACTGTGCCGCGATGTTCAGGCAGATTGACATCAGTAATCATCGCGGCCCAATTGGGTGGATCGGCCGATTGGAACGTAACGGCCGTAAAGGCAACCACAAAAGCCAAAATGACCCACCCGTTGTTAAGGAAGGCGTAGAGAACGGCCGTTACCAATTCCCAGAAGCTGGCAGGTTCTGGCAAACTTAAATTGCGAAAAGGAATAAAATAAAGCGCGACATAGAGTGGGGCGGAAACCAGGAGGCCAATCATGGCCAGGCGTACCCGACCCTGACTGTTGCGCAGCTGCCACCTGTCGCCAAGATGCCCGGAGAGAACGGCCGTAAATCCCCCCAAACTTAGCAGGGCAATAATAAGATTGCCTACGATGGTGGCTGTTTCTAGCGTGTAACCTTCTGCCTGCACACGGGCAATGGCCCAACGTGGAATCCAGACAGTGGAGCCATAGGCCAGCGCGTAGAAAAAACTTTGCAGCAGCAGCCAGCGATTAGATGATTGCTGCAAAATGAGGGTAATATCGGCGCGGCTGATGCGGAATTCATACCGTTTGCCCTGGTTAAATAGTGGTTTTAGTTCTGGCTCGGCCTGTCCGCGCAGAGGCTCTTGAGTAAACAAAAAGAGAATGGCAAAGAGCAACCCGGCAGTGGCAATGATCCAAAAGGGATAGCGCCAGTCGAATGCGCCCACAGTTCCGGCCAGCAGCGCCCCCAACGAGGCACCAATGCCTTGCGAAACGCTCCACAAGCTTAGGGCCAGGCCGCGCCGATGGGCAGGTACCAAGTCGCTCACTACGCTGAATCCCAGGGAGCTAATCCCGCCCACGCCAACGGCCGTTAACATTTGGAATAGCAAAAAATGGGAGAAGGTTCGGGCAGTTGTGGTAAGCAGCATGGCCGTTACCCACACGAGCGTGCCCCAAAAAAGAAGCGGCTTGCGTTTTTTTTGGTCACCCCGGTAGCCCCACAGCACGGCGGCAATGGCCACGATGAGAATGTAAACGGCCGTCACAGAACCTAGCGCGGCATCATTGGCCTGTAAATCGCGGGCGATGATGGCATAGAGCGGCGGCAGTACACCTGCAGCAGCATTGTCCAGCGAGGCCAGAATGATGAAAACAGTGAAGGCAAAAAATTGTTTGGCGCGGGAGTTGACCGCCATTGTTTTTATTAGCCGCGCCGTCGCAAGAAGAAGATAAGCAGGCCAGCACCCAAAACGATGCCCAAACCAAGCAGAATGATGCCGCCACTGCCACCCTCATCTGGTGGATCAGGCGTTGCAATCGTGCCAGCAAGAGTGGCGGTTGGCTGCAGGGGAACGGCCGTTGGCTGCACAATAGCTGTGGCGGTGGGGCGTGCCTCTGTGGGAGCTGGCTCCGTAGCCGTGGGGATTTCTGTTGGTATTTCTTCAACAGACTCACTGCTTGTGGTCGTGGGTTCTGCTGGGGGTGTGTCGGTTGGCACGGGTGTAACCGTGCAAAACGGAATGGGTGTAGGGTTCCAAAGAGCGGCAGGTGTTGGCGTGTTGCCATTCAGTGGCGGTGCTTCAACTATGGGCACAACGGGCGTGTAGCCTTGTACCAAAACGATTTCATCAGCCACCCAGCCAAATTGGCCGTTGTTAAACTGAATCAGCCACCATTCGGCCGTTTCGGCCCGCCCGACAATATAACGAACTTCCAAATAAACCAGCTGCCCGATGACGTCATATTCAAGTCCGGGGCCGCTGCGAACGTTGGTTGCCCCTAGCGTTTCGATAGTTGGATTACCACTGCAAGGAACGGCCGTTGGCAAAAAGCCGCCAATAGGTGTGGGGGCAATTTCCACAGGCAGCAGGGTAGAAGTTGGTGTAGCCTGCGGTGCTGGTGTATTGGTCGCCGTTGGGTTACCTCCCCCATCACCTCCACCAGATTTTGTGGCAGTTGGTGGCGCAGGAGTTGGTGTTCTGGTTGGAATGGTTTGGTTGGCACCAGAGCCATAAACTGTGGGCAAATCAATACTTCCCCAAAGAACTATTGCCCCAAGCATTACACTCATAAAGCTAAAAATATACTTTTTTTTCATCAGATTTAATCTTTAAACGTAACAGTTAGTAAAGTGTCAGTTTGCAGATCGACACTAACCTCGACACGATTCTCTTTGCTAGAAATAGAAGCTTGGCTAGAAGCATTAACTTGCATTACTGAACTACCTGTAGGAAGCATTAATGTAACCGCGACTGGTTGCTCGCCAGTTCCAGCTTGTTTGCGCAGCCAAAGCTGATAAACGTTGTTGCCGTCTTGTTGGCGAATGATGCTTGTTGGCAGTTGGTAATGAAAAGTCGTTGCCACTGTTTCCCCACGGGGGACCATCATAAAATTGGCAAATGTGGTGAAGCTCGCAAATTCATTGACGATTCCAGCAGGTTTATTCCAAGGGGTATCACTTAATAATACTTCGGCAGGAACTGAATGGCCGGTAGCATCTAATAATGTTGCGCCTGGTACTGTATAAAGCCGTAAATAATTAAAATAACAGCGGTCAGCAATCTCTTGATAGGTGGGAGCATTTGCATAAGAAATGCCTTGTTCGCAGATTGAATCATCACCTGGCGTATTTGTATGATTGTAGGTTACTGTAACTGTGGCCTGGGCTGGGCTATTTTGTGGTAGATCAACTTGATAAGCAATGCTACGTTCGACATGCATGTTGCTTTTGTTGAAACCCATATTGGTATCCAGAATCAGCAGAAAATCTTGAGCGGTGGGGTTTTCTAAACGGCCGTCCCAATTCAATCGATCTAATACGGCCGTTTCCTGCTCATCTACCATGTAAAGCTGCAGATGACGACTGGCCAGTGCGAAATGGATATTTTTGATAAAGGTGATCGGGTCAACTGCACCAAAATTCTCCTGAATTTTTGCCAAAATGGCCGAGGAAAAGGTCGTTAAAAACGCTTTGCGATTTTGAATCCACTCGCTTACTTCCTGGCCCTCTTCAATGTTGAACGCGTTGCGGAAACTGTCTACCGTGTTTTGGGCTGTGATGGTTTGCTCGCTATTGGGAATGGTGATGGGGCCTGTCGCGGCTACCAACAAACTCATGAACTGCTGATCAATAGCAATGACACCATCCAGAACCGTATCAGGTTCCACACGTTGATATAGTTCAATGGCAGTTTGAGCTGAGTGGGGGAAGTCGGGCCAATAGTTTGCATCGCGTAGCAATAAATAGTCCAGTCCCATCAGCTCCTGAAGTGGTTGTGGTGGATAATCATACAGGTCTGAGTTTTCCAACAGGGTGGACGTATCAAATGTGCTGGCGTCTTGAAAGGTAAGGCTTTGAATATCGCCATTTTCGACGGTGAGCGTGCCCACACCAGAGATGAAGCCCCCGGTTGCCCGAATTTCATCCTCGTTTTGGGCCAGCAGTAGATACGTGCGACGGCCGTTTTGCCCCATAATCTCTGGCAAGACTGGCACAATCGCCAGGCTGTCCTGGGCAATGGGCAGCCATTCGTCTGCCTGGGCAAATAGGGGTTTGAGTCGCTCAGGAAAATCGGCAATGTTGGTAATGTTGGCTCGTGCCTGGGCAACGCGATCTAGCGAAATAGCTGCCTGGGCCAGGCCAGGACGGGCGGCTGCCAGGGCATTAATGAGCTGTGGCAGTTGGGCTTCACCAGTATCTTTTGCCTGCATAATGGATAGGATCGGTTTTAGGCTTTCCATGGCGTAGACGGCCGTTTCTGTCCCGGCATCCCCCATTTCTACCAATTGTGGAGCAGAAACCAGCAATGGACCTATCTTGGGTACCCAGCCTAACCGGGGCGTGAGGGGCATCATAAAAGCAGTTTCATCGCGCAAGACGACAAAATCTTGACGGACGGTTTTTACCAGTGATTCGGCCGTGTCTGGATCTATGTTGGTCAGGCCATTGGCCATAAGCGTTTCGGCCGTCGCCTGTTGGTCCAGCAAAGAATTGACAGCTTGCCCGATGCGCCACACTTTCATGCCAAGCCATAACAGCAGCAAGAGACCCAGGAGCAGGAAAATGATTCTCCAGCGCACTGGCCAAAACGTAAAAGACTGTGATTTTTGTACGGCGCTATCAGTTTTTGTTGTCACTCGTCACTATCCTGTAGACAATCAAGTATCGCGTTGCCATTTGATTCAAGTGAAAAATGTGTCTGGCAAATGGCACGCTGCGGCTTGTTGGCCGTTTTAAATAGAGTTAGATTGTCTTCTTCCAGAGCGCGCAAGGTTGTGTGTTGTTGTCTTAAATGATGACGATACCAGTCAAAGGCAAACAACTTGTCATCCACGAGAATAATATCTGGCCTTTGTCCCTCTACATGGTGGAAATACCACAACGTAAAAATGTCCGGGTCTCCAGATGTGATGAGAATTGCACCTGGTGGGGCGGGCTCCAGTATTTGCTCCGCTTGCTGCCGGATATTGTGAATATTTGCACCATTATGGCTCAACAAGTGTAGCAAAAGTGCCGCTCCCGGCAAGAAGAAAGCCCATTTTCCTAACAGATTTAACGCTGGCACTAAACAAATGCTAAAGATAAGCCAGGCTGGTAAGGTGAGCACAATGGCGTCCTGGGTATTGTAAAAAAAGGCATAGATCAGATAGACAACGGCCGTTCCCATCAATCCCCACCACTTTTTTGGCGAAAAAGAACGGCCGTTGTGCATTTGCCATCCCGCAAAAACGAGCAGTGGCCAGCCTAAAACAGCCAATTGTCGGGCAAATGTGCCTGCCCAGCCCGTTAGCCGTGGCCAGAAATCGGTTAGCGGTAAAGCCAATTGGTTGGCTCGGTAAATTTGGCCGCTCACCAGCCACCACCAGCCCGCCACGGTGGTGGGATCTCCCCACAAAACGGGGCTGGCTTGCTGGGCCAGGATCGGCAGCAGCAGATAAGGGGAAGCCCCAACGACAGCCCCGACAGCAAGACGCCACCATGTTTTGGCTGGCGTGATGGCCAGTGCCAGTGGCAGTAAAAATAGCGAGGTGAGGTGAGTGGTGACGCTGAGCCCCAGGAAGAAGCCAACGATGTGAGACGGCCGTTTCCCCAGCAAGGCCCACAAAAAGGCAGCCACGGCTAATAAATTTAAGCTATACACCTCAGCTACAACAGCCTGATCCCACACCAGGGGTGAAAAGGCAAAAAGAAGGCCCGGTATGACGGCGAGCGATTGGGCGGTTTGCTTATTGGGCTTAGCTATCAACTTTTGGGCTGTTGACGTTGCCAATCCGGTGGCAAGGGCAGCACACAATGCAGAAAACAGATGGAAGCGGTAAGCGACCGGTTCAAATGGGAGCAAGCTAACCAGCTTGCCCAGCAAAATGTAGGTAGGGTAACCGGGTGGGTGAGGGATTCCTAGCGTGATGGCGGCGGTGATGAGTTCGCCTCCGTCGCCGCTGTTGGCTTGCCAGGTCAGATCGGGTGCCAGGGTGGGCAGATAGATGAGGAAGGTGAAAACGGCCGTACCCACGCTGTAGAGTCTATTTTGGTTTTGCCGGAGCCAGGTTTGCATGTGGTCACTTCTTGGCCAACGGCCGGGCTAGTCCCCAGGCATAGCCAATCCCCAGTGCCAGGGCACGACAAAAAAGCAACCAGGGCGATGCTAAACAAACGGTCTGGTCTTTACGCCACGCCTTTTGCAGGAAAGGGAAAGTTGTCAGCAAAAACAGACCGAGCAACAGAATCGTAGCAACAAAGGCAAGAGGCATGACAATGGAAGCGGCCAGTGTGCCTAGACTAAGAGCCACAAGGCCCATCTGCAACTTGAGCACCTGCGGTGTGTGAGAATCTTTAATGACGCGTTCCGGGTAGCGGCGCATGATTTGGGCTTTCCAGTAGCCAATCATCACTTTTTTGCGGACGTAGCGGCGCAGGCTGTTGCTGTGCTGGTGGTAGACAACGGCCGTTTCCTGAAACACCATCTTATGCCCTGCCGCTGCCAATCGGAAAGAAAGTTCCTGGTCTTCCACGTAACGAATGGCTTCATCAAACCCGCCCACTGCTTTGAGCACCTCTGCCCGATAGCCTGCCGAGTAGGTGTCGATGAAGTCGATGACAGGCTGAGTACGCAGCAAATCATACTTGTCCTCATATTCAATCTGCACAAACCGGGCGACCAGCTCTGGCTGGCGGGTGGCGTAAATACCTTTGCATCCCTGGATGGTGGCGTCCTGGAACGGCCGTATCATTTCTGCCACCCAGTTTGGTTGCGGCATGCAATCGGCATCGGTGAACAAGATGATTTCCCCTTGGGCCACTGCCAGCCCGCTGTTGCGCGCGGCCGCTGCGCCACGCTGGTTCGGGTGCTGGATTAGCTGAACATTGGCAGCTTTGGCAATCTCTTGCGTGCCATCGGTGGAGCCATCATCGACCAAAATAATTTCCAGCTGAACGCCTGCGGGCAACATTTGTGACTGGCACGCTTGCAGACAGGCGGACAAAGTGCGATGGGCATTTAAAGCTGGAATGATGATCGAGACATTCATAAAAGTCAGAGAGTGGGCACTCAAGATGTGCTGGGTGTGGACAAACGTTGCCACGACCATTTGGTTTGTACAGCTGCCAGGCTGCCCAAAGCAATCTTGGGCAACAGGGTGCATAAATGAAAAACAACAGCATAGCTAACGATAACGGCCGTTCCCAAAGCTTCTGCTTGCCCCACCTGCGCCAACACAAAAAATACGGCCGCTTCAAAAACACCTAGCTCCCCTGGCGCGGTTGGAGGTGTTGTTACCAAGGCCACAGCCACATTGATCAACACAGCTACACTAAAGCTAAGCGGTAGGGCAAAGGCAAAAAATAAGGCATAAGGCAAAGCTATATCCAGGCTAGTGATCAGGATTGATAAAAAACCAACTGTGCGCAGACTGCGACCGCTGCGCAGCGCCGCCAGACCTTTCAACCCGGAAAGCAAGTGCTGATCAAACCATTTTTTGACAACGCTAGGAAACGGAGCCAATAGTCGGTGCAGCAGCTGAATAACGCGTTCTGTTTGGCTCGTGACAATCCCCATGCCCAGCAAAAAGAGGGCTGCGGTAATGGCCAAGAGGATGCCCAACTGCTCAGTGTTTGGCGGTAGGGTAGCAAAGGGGATGAGCAGCAGCACCGTCAGTCCTAGAAAAATGAGCTCCAGGCTTTTCTCGATGAGCATCGTGCTGACGGCCTGTATTTTGCTGGTGCCAATTTGCTGGTTGATGGCATAAGCCCGGCCGATTTCACCCAGGCGTAAAAAGGGAAGCACTGTATTCACAAACTGACCCAGCCAAATGGCCCAAAAAACGGCCGTATACGGCACACGTTGCTCTTCATCTGGAGCCAGCAGCACCCGCCAACGCCATGCTTTAACGCTGCCATTCAGCACGAAGATGAGCAAGGCCAGGAGAATGAAACGGCCGTCTGCGGTTAGCAGCGCCTGACCAATATCAGCAAAATCGATGGTGCGAGAAAGATACCAAACGCCGCCGATGAGCAATACGGCCGTAAGCCCCCCATTGAGCCAGGGCCAAAATTTGCGCCAGCGAGAGGGGCGGGGTGGTGGTTTGTTTTCTGAATGGTTAGCCACGAAGGGTGTGCTTAATTACGAGGCCGTGTGTACATCAACATCGCGCCGTACACGGCCAGCAAAAAGAGAATCAACGTAATTAAAAAGCCAGCCCATAAGATTGCCCGGTTGCGAACCAGGGTGCTTTGGCTGACGGGTAAGGTGGCAACGGCCGTTGCTGCTGGTGCCGAATCTCCTACGATTGCTGGGGGATTTGTCGCACCGACTGCGGCTTCCGTGGGTGCAACATAAGCTTCATTTACAGCATTGCTTGTGGGCGGTGGCAGTTGGTTTGGATACGCTTCCTCCAGTTGGGCCGGGGTTGCTGGTGGCGGATACCCATTTGTGGGCGTTGATTCAGGGTCGGTTTGGGCAATGGCTGGCCGCGTTGAAAGAAGCAATAGGGTAGCTAGCGAGAGAAGTAGCAAAGAGTAGATAGATGATTTTTTCAGCACAATTTTCATTTTGAACTTCGCAGTGATGCAATTAAGTTAAAGATGGTCCAGCCGGTAAACAGCAGCCAAACGGCCGTTTCCCACCAGCGAGTCGATGTAAAAACAAGCCCCAACAGAACCAGCAAAAAGCCAATCCAAAACAGCTGGGCAAACGGTGATTTTTGGTAAATTTCAGACAAAGTTTGGGGCGCAGTTTGGGATAACCAGTAAGCGTAACTAAACGTTCCTAGCAAAACGGCCGTTCCCAAAATCCATAACCCATTTGTCCATACAGAGCGCCAATCAATCACGGCAAAAAAGTATAGCATATGTTAAAATCGCCACAACTTAAGCCCCTAAATTCGAAACGAGGAGAAAGTATGGCCAAAACTCGATCTCGATTTGTTTGCCAAAATTGTGGCCGCGTTACGGCCGCTTATGTCGGGCGCTGTCCAAAATGTGGCGAATTTGATACGATGCAAGAAGAATTGTTGGTTGCTGAAGCACCAGCCAGTAAGCGCAACCGCCGCGCTACCGGGCAAAGCGATAGCCAGCCGCAGCGTCTTGCTGAAGTGACGGCCGATGGATTTGAGCGGCTGCCCTTGCCCTTACCAGAATTTGGCCGCGTGCTAGGCGGCGGCATTGTGCCCGGGTCGCTGGTGCTGGTGGGGGGCGATCCTGGCATTGGCAAATCGACGCTGTTGCTGGATGTGTCTGCGCTGACAGCCAACGCCCACGGCACCACGCTTTATGTCTCTGGAGAGGAGAGCAGTCGGCAAATCAAAATGCGCGCTGACAGGTTGGACATCACAGCCGATGATTTGTATTTGGTAACCGAGACGAAGCTGCAAGCGATTTTGAATCATGTGGAGGAGCTTCAGCCAACGCTGGTCATTGTTGACAGCATCCAGACCACCTTTGCCGAAGATTTGACCTCGGCGGCGGGCAGCGTGAGCCAGGTGCGTGAATGTGCCAGCCGCTTTCAGGAGCTGGCCAAGACATCTGGTGTGGCTATCTTTTTAGTTGGGCATGTCACCAAAGAGGGCACCATTGCCGGGCCACGCGTGCTGGAGCATATCGTAGATACGGTTTTATATCTGGAAGGGGACCCATTTCATCGCTACCGGCTGTTGCGCAGCGTGAAGAACCGGTTTGGCGCGACGAGCGAGGTGGGTGTGTTTGAGATGGTGGAGAAGGGCATGGTGGAAGTGCCCAATCCATCAGAAGCGTTTTTGGCGGAGCGGCAAATTAATGCGCCAGGCTCTACGATTGCCGTTACGATGGAAGGGACTCGTCCTTTGTTGGTGGAAGTTCAGGCATTGGCCAGCTCAACGACGTTTTCTAATCCGCGCCGCACGGCCAATGGGGTAGATTACAATCGGCTGTTGTTGATTACGGCCGTTCTCACCCGGCGCGTCCGCCTGAAGCTGCATGATAAAGATGTGTTTGTTAACGTCATTGGTGGGCTGCAAATTGATGAGCCAGCGGCTGATTTAGCCATTGCTGTGGCGATTGCCAGCAGCGTGAAGGATCAATCCGTTCATGCTGATATGGCTTTTGTGGGGGAAGTAGGCTTGAGTGGCGAGCTGCGGGCGGTAAGCCAGCTGGAATCCCGCCTGAAAGAAGCAATGAAGCTGGGGTTTAAGCGGTGTGTCATCCCCAAAACAGCCCAACGCCGTTTGACGGAGCCACCAAAAGGGTTGGAATTGGTCGGTTGCCGTAATTTGGCTGAGGCAATTGATGTGGCGCTAATTAAGGGGTAGTTTGAGACCTGACGGGTGGCCGTCGAAACTTTCACAAGAAAAGATGTTGAACGGCCACCTGTCAGGTCTAATAAGAATTAGTTATCGCGGATGACGGCCGTTACTTCCATATCCTCAGCATTTTCAAACGTTAAGGTAAGTGGAATTTCTGTGTCGGCGGCAAAATCGATTTGTTTGCCCATGCACATAACGTGCAAACCACCTGGCTTAAGTTCAGCATTGCCACCAGCCGGAACGGGAATCGTGCCACCTTCAACCGGGCGCATCCCCATCACGCCTTCTCCCTTGTCATACATTTCATGCAGTTCAACCATGCCACAGGCATCTGTGGCCACAGAGACGAGTGCATCGTCGCTGTCGCTGTTGTTGGTAAGCATCATGTAAAATGCACCGTTTTCGGCGGCCATTGGTGAGGTGCGCCCCCAGGGATCTGTGACGGTAATGGCTTCATCATTGCTGCTGCCTGTGCAGGCAACGGCCGTTAGTAATAAGAACGCCAATAAAACAACTACTTTTTTCATTCGTTTGTCTCCAAAATATGTTTTAAATTGATTATGAAATTGCCTGATTTTGCTCAAACGAACGAACGGGGCGGTGGTAGCGGTGGCAGAAGGTACAATTCTTGTGGGGCATGGTGTCGTGGTTTAAGCCAACAGATGATGACTGAATTCAGAAGGACAGCAATGATGGCAATGATGGGTTGGATGAAGTTGTTTTGTACGGCCGTATTCCCAAAATGGGACTCACATGGCACCTGAAACTGCTCAGGGACAACCGTTTGGCAACCAAAAGTTGCCAGGGGCGATCCCACCAGCATGACAGCCAGCAGCAGGATAGTCCAAAATGTGTACACCATTTGTGTTATATCGCGCATCGGGTGAGATTATAACAAAGGAACTGCAATAGAAAATTTTGATTTCTTGAGAAAAATTTAAGCCGGTTTATCCTCGTCTGGCGACAACAATGAGAATGCCGCTAGCCACCAATAATATGGCCACAGCGCCAATAAGTAGCCAAAGCAGGTTGCTGGTTTGCTGAACAGGATCAGCTGGTTCAGGTGTAGGGGCTACGGCCGTTTCAACTATCTCGTCTTCTGTATTCTCAACATTATCAACGGCGGCGACGGCTTGGGTAGGAACGGCCGTTGCCGTAGGTGTATGGGTTAGTGTGGGTGTTGGGGTAAAAACGGCCGTGGGTTCGGCCGTTGGGGAGGCAATCACTGTCACCTCGATCACACTCAACCCCAGTTCTGGATCTTCTGATGATCCGCCAATGGTTGCCGGTTTGGGGCGCTGTCCCACCACAACCTCTTGCCCCAGTTGCAGCAGCGCCCCTTCATTCAGACCGCTGATTTCGTATAGTTGGTCAAGCGTCAGATCGTAGGTAGCTGCAATCAGCAAGAGCGTGTCACCGCCACCAACCACATGCACAATCGTGCCGTCTGGCTTCACGCGCGCGTCCGGGAATCCAGCCAGCGGTGTAGAGCCATCTGGCAATACCGTGTAGCCGATGATGATGTTTTGCCCTACGGAGAGCAAGCTGTTGGGCAGTAAGTTGTTCCAGGCATATAAATTTTCCAGCGAAACATCGTACTGATCAGCCAGGTTGATGAGTGTGTCGCCTGTTTGTACGGTGTAGAGGATACGGCCGTCTGGCTGGGCCGTGGGTGAAGCCAGGGGTGTTGGACTGGGCAGCGGTGTGGGTGTCAACGTTGGCGGCAGTGGCGTCGGTGATGGTCCGGGTGTGATGGTGGCTGGCGGTGGCAGCGTGGCGGTTGGCGTCGCGTTGGGGTCAAGGGTGGGTGTTGGCGGTGGTTGTGTAGGCGGCGGTGGGGCAGCAATACTGCCACTTTTATAAGCGTTGCTTAATTCGGCCGTAAGCTGCAAATAAAAATTGCCATATTCCACGCTTGGCTCAATCTGGCTGCCTTCTTTCCACTCGTTAAATGAGGTGATGATGAGCATATCGGGCGAACTGGCCGCAGCCCCGCCAAACGTCGAGCGATAAAAATCGCCATTGGCCCGGTCACGGGGGGCAGTACTGGAGCCAACCAGGTCAGCATTCCAGCCGGGCATGGCCGTGCCAACCCAATATTTGTAACCGCCGTAGGTAGCTGCTGCTGCTCGTGTATTGGCCGCCCAAGTTGCGGCCGTTCCTGCCGGATTACCAGACCAGGCAATATTGTATAGATGAAGGCCGTCAAAGGCATCCAGATAGGTGGTATCGCCTCCTTCTGCAATCCAGATACTGTTGCGGTCCGGGTCTACCGTATTGCGAATGGTGACCCATTCGGCGGGCGACAATATCCAGTTGGCCCAAAAGAAAACCACTGGCTTACCATCTACGCGCAGATAGGCAGGATGATTGGCATGAGTGCTCAGCAAAGTACGCAGGGCATTGATGCGGTCATCATTACTGGCGAAGAAGGGGCTGGCAGTTTCAAAATCAACGGCCGCTTTAAAACCTGTGGCCGAAGCAATATTCAGCAATGCCTGAAAGTTGGTCTCGGTTTGATTGTTAGCTGTTTCTGGTCCGTACCAGCTTTGCACAAAACCATCAATGCCAGCGGATTGTGCTTCGTTTACCTGCCGCTGGATGGTGCCCGTGTCAGTAGAAAAGTAGGGGGATACCGGTTGGAATGGGGTAGCGCCAGGGCCAAAGCTGTCTGGACTGTACCAAGCATAGTAAAAGGCCAGCACCAGGCGCGTTTGCCCCTGTGCCCTTGCTGCCGGTGGCTTTGTGTGCTGCCCAAACAACAGCGGCAGAATAAGCAGACTCAGAAAAAGCAGCCCCAAACGCAGGCTGCGAAAAGTTCGATTTTGGTTTGAAATCATAAGTATGCATTATATCGCTAGCTGAAAGACCTGTCAGGTTTGCAAAACTTGGCAGGTCTGCTATTATCCTCCTCCGTTGCACAGCAAAATAATTATATATCTGCTGCTTTCCGCTCTTAAGCTAAATTTAAGGGCAGAGCTCGCCAGAGTAATTCCAAGGAAAGGAGGTAAGCAACGTGCGAGAGTACGAAGTTACCGTTATTTTTCAGACAAATTTAGATGATGAGGCCCGTTCTACGCTGATAGAGCGCGTTTCTGGTTGGTTGACCCACGGTGAAGCCGAAGGCGATAAGCCGGTGCAAGATGTGTGGGGTCAACGTCGTTTGGCGTACCCTATCCGCAAGAATACGGAAGGGTATTACATTTTGTTCAATTCACAATTAGACCCAGAGCGTCTTACGGATATTGAACGAAATATGCAGTATACGGATGATATTTTGCGCTACATGATTGTGCGCAAGGAACAATAATAATGACGTTGACAGGTATGCCAAAACGAGAGCAACTCTCTTTTCGGAGCCTGTCAAATTTGCTTTAGCTGGTTAACTCTACTGACATGCTGTGCAATGGGGCATTAACCAGTATTTAAATTTTTTATTAATAAGCGAACAACGGGTAAATCCCCCCTATTGTTGGGAGTGTGTCATGAACAAGGGGCTGAACAAGGTAATGATTATTGGTTGGGTCGATGGTGAACCAGAAGTGCGCGAGACGCCCAATGGCCGATCAGTTGCTTCGTTCAGTGTGGCTACTTCTCGCACCTGGACCTCATCAGATGGGGCCAGGCATGAAGAAACAGAATGGTTTAACGTGGTTGCCTGGGGCAGTTTGGCTGATATTAGCAGCAAGCGCCTGGGCCACGGCCAGCAAGTTTATGTGGAAGGGCGATTACAAACGCGCAGTTGGGATGACAACAGCGGGCGCAAACATTTCCGAACAGAAGTGATTGCGCATGAGTTGATTGCTCTGGCTGACACCGCAGTTTGATGAGTGGGATATTTACCCTGATTTTGAGAGGAACTAAAAAATGCGTTCAAGAAATCGAGGACCAAGAAGACAGCGCTCTTGCAGCTTCTGTGCTGACAATAAAATAGAAATTGATTACAAACAGCATGAGATGCTGAGCCGCTATGTGAATGAATTCGGCCGTATTCGCCCCCGTCGCCAGACTGGGACTTGCGCCAAGCATCAACGTACGCTGGCGATAGCTATCAAGCGGGCACGGCACATCGCCTTATTGCCGTTTGCCGACGAATAATCACATAAACTCATAATCTTATGGCAAAGAAACAAGAGACAACGACAAATGAAGGGGAACGCCGGTCGCGCAAAGAAGTGTTGATGGCACGCAAGCACGCCCAACAGACGCGCCAGATTCGCATTGGTGTCGCTATTGTGGGGGGCTTGTTGCTGTTGGTTTTTCTGGCCGCAGCTATTAATGAATTGGTGATTGCCCCTAATCGGCCCGTTGCCATTGTAAACGAGGAGGAGATCTCCTTGAAAGAATGGCAGGCGCGGGTAGGCTTTGAGCGAGCACAGCGGATAATCTTGTTGGAAAACCAGCTAGAAGCGTTCCAGGGAAATGTGGGCGTCGTGCAGCAGTTTGCCGGTCAGGCGATTAATGATCTGCTGCAAGCTGAGCTTTTGGGCCAGAATACGCTCAATCAGATGATTGATGAGGTTGTTATTCGGCAAGCGGCCGAGGCGCGAGGCATTACGGTAACAGATGCAGACGTTGATGCTGAAATTGGTGCCACGTTCAATTATTTTGGTGGTGGCTTGCCTACGCCTGCCCCTACGGCAACGGCAACCGTTGAGCCAACGCCTTCTGTCACACCGATTCCAACGGCCGTTATCACCGATGTTGTTCCGACCAGCACACCATTCCCCACCGCTACACTGGGGCCAACCAGCACGCCAGCCCCTACGGCAACGCCCGTTTCAGCTGAGTCCTATCAGGAAGAGTTTGGTGGCCTGATGGCTCAATTTGAGGATCTTGGCGTTTCCGAGGATCAGTATCGCGAAATTGTGCGTAACCAAATCTACCGGGAGCGTCTCATTGAAGCGTTAGCTGAAGAAGGTGAACTGGCAGAAGACGCGGAGCAGGTGAGCTTCTTTGTCTTACAGTTTGACACAGAAGAGGAAGCGAACGAAAGTGCTGCGGTGATTGATTCTTCAGACTATCTTTCGGTTTGGAATGAGATTCGCAGTCTGCCAGCCGATCCAACATCTGGATCAACGGCACAGGCGAGCGAGGTTTTGTGGCGCACCGAGGATGCGGTTTCCGCCAGCTTTGGGGCTGAGGTTACTGAGACTGCTTTTGCTCTCCCGGTTGGGGAGCCAAGCGGTGTTATTTCTCGGACGGTAGATGCGGAAACAACCCTTTATTACCTCGTCGAGGTAACGGGTCGGGAAGTACGGCCGTTGTCTGCCTCTGAGCTGCAAACAAAACAGTTGGAGAACCTGGCTGCGTTTATTGATGCCCAGCTCACTGGTAACCTGACTCTCACCGAGTACGATCGGGGCCGGACACCAACAACACCGGTGTTAGATCCCATCTTTACCACAGCGCCAACGGCTACGCCGGTAGCGGGTGGTGGCTAGAACTAGGCATTAACCAGGCAATAGCATAACAATCATTGTAAGGGTAGGTCTTTGACCTGCCCTTACTTGCGTTATGCGGCAGTTGAGGCAAAATCAGGCAAATGAGCGACGAGACGATTTGGTTAGAAGGAACGATTTCTATAGAAGCTGCTTTGCGGGGCAAGTGCCGTGAGGTAACGGCCGTTTATGTGCAAAAAGGGAACGGCCGTCGTTGGGAGCGGCGTGTGGCTAACTTGCAGCGGCTTACAAGTCAGGCAGCGGTTCCTTTGCAGCTTGTTGATGAAGCGTTTATTGCTGAGCGGGTTACAGGCCAGTCTCATGGTGGTGTGGTGGCAGCGGCGGGACCGCGCCAGTTTGTGCCGTTAGACTCATTGAGCGTGGGCAAGGAACGGCCGTTTGTGGTTATGCTGGATGGCATTGAAGACCCTTTTAACTTTGGCCAGGCGCTGCGCTCGTTGTATGCTGCTGGGGTGGATGGTGTGGTGGTGCGACCACGTAACTGGTTTACGGCCGCTGGCGTGGTGGCGCGGGCGTCAGCCGGTGTGTCAGAGCAGATGCCCATTGCCATTGCCGAAACGGCCGAATTAGCCGCCGACACCTTTCGCAGCCTGGGCCTGCGTATTGCGGCCACCAGCAACCAGCAGGCTGTTTCCCTTTATGAAGCCAACTTAATCGATCCGCTCTTTTTGCTGCTGGGAGGCGAACGACGCGGCGTGACGCGCTCGTTTTTGGCTCAGGCGGATCTAATTTTGCAAATTCCCTACCAGCAGCCCAACTTTCAGCAATCGTTGGGCGTGGTGGCTTCGGCGGCTATTGTGGCTTTTGAGGTGATGCGCCAGCGGGCGCACGTATGATTCATAATGAGCGATTCAACACTATCTAAACAAAAGAAATCTGGCTGGAAAACGGCCGTAAACATCATCGGCCCCGTTTTTGTGACGCTTTTGACGCTGGTCATCGCTATCGAGGTAGGCTTCCGGCTGTTTTACCAGCTCATCCCCATCGAAGTGTGCGCCTCGGACCCTATCATCGGCACGTACATTTGCCAGCCCTATTTTGTATATGATAAGCCAGTGCGCATTGGCTACCGCTACACGCCAGACTTTAAGCTGGAGGGTTTGTGGAATCCGGCCAATCCCTACCTGGCTAATTCAGATGACAGCACTGCGCCCACCGACCGGGATGATTCCTTTGAGTACCGTTTTGTCACAGACGATCACGGTTTTCCCAACGAGCCAGCTGTCTGGCAAGATCAGTATGACATTGTGATTACTGGGGATTCTTTTACGATTCGCACCGCGCCCACCACTTGGATTGAGCGGCTGGAGCAATACGCTGGGCAAGAGATTTTAGCACTGGGGGCACCCAGCTGGAGTACACTCAACGAGGCGGAAGCAATCCGGCAGTTTGGTCTGGACAAGCAGCCAAAATATGTTTTGCTGATGTTTTTTGAAGGAAATGACATCATCAACACCCAGCAATATTTGGAACGTCGGGAAAGTGGTTTGGATTGGCGAGAATATGACATGCAGGATGTGTCATTGTTTCGACGATTGCTCACGCCACATTTTGTGACCTATTTGTGGCAGCAACTGTTTCCTGCAGAAGCGGAAGAAGCGCCAGATTATCGCTATCCCATCGTGGCCAATACCGAGGCGGGGCCGATTGAGACCGTGTTTAAAGATGTTCATCTGCTGCCGTTGAGTGCAGATTATGAGACGTTGGCGGCGAGTGATGAGTTTACGGCCGTAAAATCCACCCTCATTGCCTTAAATGAAGAAGTTGCTGCCCAGGGTGCCGAACTGGTGGTGGTCTACATTCCCAGCAAAGAACATGTGCTGTGGTCTCGCGTCTGGGATGAGGTGGATGTGAATAATGTGTTGGAGCGCACCGTGACGGTAACGCTGAGCGAAGGTGACAGCGGCACATTGCAATGGGAGCCTACTTTTCTGAGCTATGATCGGTTTAGCGAAACTACGCAGGCTCAGGAGCAGTTGATGACTGATTTTACGTCTGAAGCAGGGATTCATTTTCTTAACCTGACACCTATTTTTTGGCAGGGCAGCATTGAAAATGGCGAGCTGTATCATTTTGGCGATCCGCATTGGAATCAGGCCGGCAACGATCTGGCGGCTGATGCGATTTGGGATTTTTTACAATCTTTGCCTGAGTAGAAGAGGGTGGGGAGAGGAACGGCCGTTTACTGGCTAAATTTGCGCCAAAAGTAGATGGTGGCTCCGATGCCCAGCAGGGCACCCGATAAGACAAAGGCAACGGCCGTTGCCATAAAGCCTGTGTAAGAGTCTGCTGGCACCATGAGAATTGTGGTAAACAAACCAACAATCGCCATCACCAGCACACCCCCAATCACCCCACAAACCGATCCCCAAATTAGCGCCCGAATCAAAGGTGAGGGACCTGTGACCACGGTAGACAAGGCCGATTGCAAGGGGATTGGCAGCTCTTGCGAGCTCAGATTTGCACCCATTTGCAAACGTAAAATGGCCCAGCTAACCTCTCGGCGCTGTGACTCATCGGGGATTTCTCGTAGAGAGAGGTAAACATCCTCGTCACGCTGAATAACACATTTAGCGCTAAACTCGTCAAATAGGCGCGCTTGAAGCAGCTGTGCCCGTAGCTTAGGATGCGTGATGAGAAGAAACTCATCGCTGTCGAGGGATAATGAGGTTGAAGTAGATAACGTCGTCATCGTCTTAAGATTATGGAAGGATTAGGGCTGCCGGGTCAACGTGACAAATGTTCTACTGCTGCGCCGTGGACTGCACGATGCTCTCGCCGTTCATGGTGGGGCGTGTTATAATTTTTTGGTACTTTTCAAGTCAAAATGCGGGCGGCAACTGCTCCGTCCGCAAAATCCAAACAGACCAATCCATTCAAAATCACTTAATGGAAATCCCCACTAATAAGGAGTGTGTAAGTGAATCTGCACGAATATCAAGCAAAACGATTGTTTGCCGAACACGGCGTGCCGATTCCCCACGGTGACATCGCCACAACACCTGTTGAGGCGCGTGAGATTGCCCGGGAATTGGGCGGCAAGGTTGTCGTCAAGTCGCAGGTGTTAATTGGTGGACGTGGCAAGGCTGGGGGCATCAAGCTGGCCAATAACCCAGATGAAGCCGAAGCGGCTGCCAGCCAAATTTTGGGCATGAACATCAAAGGGTTTCAGGTCCATAGAGTCCTCATTGATGAACAATCCCCTGGTGGCATAGACCAGGAAATCTACCTGGCCGTTCTGATTGACCGCGCCAAACGGCGGCCAATGGTGATGGCTTCTGCCGAAGGTGGCATGGACATTGAGGAAGTCAATGAACGCTCGCCGGAGAAGATATTCCGCGCCTATATTGAGCCAGCCTTGGGTGTGCGCAGTTATCAAACAACGTACCTGGCTTCGGCCATGGATTTGCCGCGTGATTTGTGGCGCGAGTTCCATAAAATTGTGGTTGGTTTGTATTCTTGCTTTAAGGCCAACGATGCGTCGCTAACGGAAATAAATCCACTGGTAATCACCGGCAGTGGCAAGCTGATGGCCCTGGATGGCAAGATGTCGATTGATGACAATGGGCTGTACCGGCAGCCTAAATTGACCGAAATGCGGGACGTGGATGAAGAAACGGCCGCAGAAAAAGAAGCCCGTCTTAGTGGCATCAATCTTATTCAGCTAGAAGGTAACATCGGCTGTATGGTCAACGGGGCCGGTTTGGCAATGGCCACCATGGACGTGGTGAAGAAATTTGGTGAAGAATATAACTGTGCGCCAGCCAACTTCTTAGACATTGGCGGCGGGGCTAAGGCAGAGCAGGTGGCCACGGCACTGCGGCTTATTTTGTCAGATGAAAGCGTTAAAGCCGTGTTGATCAACATTTTTGGCGGCATTACGCGCGGTGATGAAGTGGCCAAGGGGATTATCGAAGCATTAAACCAGGTGCAGACGGATGTGCCGATGGTGGTTCGTCTGGCTGGAACAAACGCAGCGGAGGGAATGGCTATTTTGGCGGACTCAGATATGGAAACGGCCGTTACCCTCTCAGATGCAGCACAAAAAGCGGTTGCCGCCGCAAAGGGGGCCAAATAATGAGTATTCTCGTCGATAAAAATACACGCCTGATTGTTCAGGGTATCACCGGGCGGGAAGGCAGCTTCCACACAACCCAGATGATTGAATATGGCACCAATGTTGTTGGTGGCGTGACCCCGGGCAAAGGCGGTCAATGGTTTAGCACCAATGACAAGAAAGTGCCCGTCTTCGACACGGTAAAAGAAGCTGTGGTAGCAACAGGGGCCAATGCCTCGCTCATTTTTGTGCCGGCTCGTTTTGCTGTTGATGCTATTTATGAGGCGGCTGATGCTGAAGTAGACCTGATTGTTTGCCTCACAGAACATATTCCTGTTTTGGATATGATCGCCGCTCGGGCCTACCTGGATACGCTTGATGTCCGGCTGGTGGGGCCAAACTGCCCCGGCTTGCTGACACCTGGCGAAGCCAAAGTTGGCATTATTCCTGGTTCCATTGCCATGCCTGGCAACGTAGGTGTCGTTTCCAAAAGCGGCACGCTAACGTATGAGGTGATCGATGCCCTGACCAAGCTGGGTATAGGCCAATCCACTTGTGTGGGGATTGGGGGCGATCCCATTAGCGGCACCAATTTTATTGATGTGCTGGCTTTGTTTGAGGATGATCCAGCTACTGAACAAATTGTGATGATTGGCGAGATTGGCGGTAATGCAGAAGAACAAGCAGCTGCTTACATTGCGCAACACGTCACCAAACCGGTAACGTCCTTCATTGCTGGCCGTACAGCGCCTCCGGGTAAGCGGATGGGGCATGCTGGGGCCATTGTTGAAGGCAAAAGCGGTACGGCCGAAAGCAAAGTAGAAGCTTTGCGTGCCGCAGGTGTTAAAGTTGCCGATAATCCTGACGATATTGCCAAGATTGTGGCAGCACACCGGTAAGTCTGGTATTCAGTAATCGGTAATCAGTTTATCTAAAACCGATTACCGATTACTGTTCACCGATTACCGATAACGAAAATGCGCGTCATTAGCGGGAGTGCCAGGGGAAGCCGACTCAAACGTGTACCGGGTGATTCTACCCGGCCCATTATGGACCGTGTTAAAGAGAGCCTGTTCAATATTTTGGGCAAAGTGAATGATGAGGTATGGCTTGATCTGTTTGCTGGGACGGGTCAGGTGGGTATTGAAGCGTTAAGTCGTGGCGCGACCGAAGTTGTATTTATCGACAAGGTGCGTCAGGCTATCAAAACCATCGAAGCGAATCTGAAAACAACGCGATTGCAGGATCACGCCCAAATTGTACAGGCGGATGCTTTTGATTATTTGAGTCGAAGCGCGGTAGGGAATGGACGTAACGGCCGTTTCCACCTCATCTATGTTGCGCCCCCGCAATATTTGGGTTTGTGGCAAAAAGTAATGGACGTGCTGGACGAACGGCCGTCTGCCTGGCTCACTCCCGCAGGCATTGTCGTGGTGCAAATTGACCCCAAAGAGTATGAACCCCTTACCCTGCAAAATTTATCGCTTTACGACAGCCGCACCTACGGCAACACCCAACTTTGCTTTTATGAGCAGCTGATTGCGGAAGATGATGCGTGATTTCTCATCGCGTTTTATGCGGCGCAAGGAATTATTGTAGCGTCACCTGAATCACACATTGGGCAATGGTGTTTTGCGATTGGTCTGCAGCTGACAGGCGGATGAGGTAAGGTCCAGTTTCCCACTCGCTCAAATTAACACTGCCCAAGAAGCCATCCTGCACCGTTTGTTCAATATTTCGCCCGAGCAAGGAAGCCCACTGCCCGCCAGTTTGTGGTCCGTTTGCCTCCAATGTGTAATAGCCAAACTCCTCAAAATCGGCCGTGCCGTTAAACATGATGGTGCCGGAAACGACAGAACCGTTGCGCGGTTCGGATATGTTTAGCTGAACCGTACAGCCCACTGAGGGTGTGGGGGGAGGGGTTGGTGTGCCAACGGCCGTTGCTGTTTCTTCTGGTGTTGCTTCTTCCCCGGGATTTGGCGCGGGTTCACCCGGATTGCTGGCCAGGGTAATGGTAGGTACTAGCGGTGGTGTGGGTGTTGGCTGGCGTGTGAGCAATGGTGTAGGCGACGACAAGGGTGTGCGAAAAATATCTGGGGTGGGGGTAGCTGGTCGCAGTAAAGAAGCTGGCAATGTAGGAGCCACCTGACTGTTGACATAATAAACCCCACCAATGATCCCTAAGAGGATGAAAATGACAACAAGTGCGGTGTTGCGGATTTGTGTGTTGGTTTCTCGTTCCAGGTTGAAAATTGCCACCCGCAGCTGCCGTTGGGCACGGATGAACTCGTTAAGATACCAAAAAAGTCCTAAAGCCGAAACGATATAAATCCAGACATCATTGTGGAGAATAAAGACGAAAAATTGATCCATGTTGGCTTTTTATAAGTTTATATTCGCAAGTTACACAGACAAGCGGCGGCGCACAAGTTTGTGCGCCCGATTATTCTAGCTGATTACATCAGCTTTTGCTTGTCTGTGATTGTATCTTGGAATTAAAGTTGTTGCAGGATGCCACGCAGCAGGGTGGTCAAACGGGGAATAATTTGCTGTCCGGTTTCTAATACTTCGATGTGGCTAACGACGGTGCCAGGTTTGGGGTCTGGGTCGGCTTTGTTGGTGATGGAGGAGATGCCCAAAATTTGCATCCCGGCATGTCGGGCGACAACGACAGTGGGCACGGTGGACATACCGACAGCATCGGCACCAACCGTGCGCAAGAAGCGTAGTTCGGCGGGTGTTTCAAAGCTAGGACCGGCCACGTAGGCGTAGGTGCCTTCTTGTAAGGTGAAGTGATTGGCAACGGCCGTTTCCTGCGCCAGCTTTCTCAGTGCCAAACTGTATGTGCCAATCATATCTGGGAAGCGCGACCCAATCGTTTCATCGTTAGGTCCGCGCAGTGGGTTTTGCCCAGCCAACCCCAAAAAGTTGATGTGATCCGTGATGAGCATCAGATCGCCGGGTGTAAAGTCTGCGTTGATGCCGCCAGCGGCGTTGGTCACAATCAGCATCTGGATGCCCAAGGCATGCATCACGCGTACGGGCAAGGTAATCTGGTCCATGTCATACCCTTCGTAGTAATGAGCACGGCCTTGCTGCACCAGCACCGTTTTACCTTCTAAGGTGCCGATGACTAAACGGCCGCTATGGCCTACCACGGTCGATTGGGGCCAGCCTGGAATGTTTTCGTAGGGGATAATGTCCGGATCTTGAATGCTGTTGGCCAGTTCGCTCAAACCAGAGCCAAGTACCAGACCTACTGTAGGTCGATAGATGGTTTGTTGTCGAATGGCCTGCGCAGCAATTTCTACTTGTTTTGCGGTTTCTGCGGTTGTCATAGTGTCACCTGAAAATAAGAGGCCACGACAAATTTTGCCGTGGCGCTTGAGCTGTTACGTAAATTGGGTTAAACGTTTATTCGGAGGGTTCGGCTTCTTCTAGTTGGGTATAAATTTGGGTTGTAGAAATGTTAGCGTGACCGAGTAACTTTTGCACTTCCTGCAAATCTGAACCACTGTTAAGCTTGTGTGCTGCAAAGCTGTGGCGCAGCGTGTGGGGCGTTACGGCAACGCTTAAATCTGCTTCTTTGGCATAGGCTTTGATGATGAGCCAGAGGCCTTGACGGGTTAACTGTTGCCCGCGATGGTTGAGGAACATAGCGGTTTCATCTTTATCTTTAACGAGAAACGGCCGTCCCTCTTCGATATAATTTTCTAAAATAGTCTCAGTTTCTTGATCAAAAGGGAGTTCACGAATTTGATCGTCTTTGCCTGGACAATAGAGTACTTTGTTTTCTAAATCAACATCTTTCAGACGAAGCGACACAACCTCTGTTACCCGCATGCCAGTAGAATATAACATATTTAATAAGGCCATATCGCGCAGGTTTTTGGGCGATTTTTTACTTGCGGGAGCTTCCAAAAGCCGTTCAACCTCTTCAGAAGTAAGCGTTTTTGGCAACCGTTTTTTCACTTTAGGCGAATCAATATCTGTCGTGGGATTTTCTTGAACAATATGATTGGTTTCTAGGTAATTAAAAAACGATTTTACCGCAGCAACTTTCCGTGCTACAGAAGAAGAAGCATAGGGTTGCTCCTTCATATAATCAACATATCCATTAATTTTGTCAGCGCCAATAGATTGCCAGTTACCTTTGCTGTTCAGATTGTTTTCCTGTAGGTAGGAAACAAATTGACCCAGGTCGTTTTTATAGGCAGCTATTGTGTTGCTTGAATAATTGTACTCTTGTTGAAGGAACTTCAGGAAGGCGAGCAGCTGTTCTTCCATCGCCTCACACTCCTTGCTATGCCCAGGGTCTTTAATGAGGGCTTTAATTCGTGTAGCAACAACTGTACCCGTATATGCAGTGAATACATTTGCCCACAGAGAGAGGAGCCACTCTAAAGAGTTATATTAGCGCTGAGCCAGAAAGTGCCAGATGAAATGATATCGGACAACTTAAATTAAGATTATGTAAGTTAAACTAGGGGCATTATAACAATTACTTTTCATAAGATCAAATATAAATCAACATAATGATTGTATTTTAATAGCCGATTTGTGCTACACGAATAAAAAAAGCTGTGATGCAGTTTTGCATCACAGCTTTGCCTGAAACGAGTGTGGTTACTTGTAGGCTAATTACTCATCTTTAATGAGCACAAGATCCGTGCTCGTGGGGATGTCGGATGGACTGGCATCAGCGGCCAGAGTAGCGGTGGCTTGGGCTAAAAGACCATTCTGATATTGGAATGCTTGAAGCTGATCGCCATCCTCATAGTATGTTTCAGCCAGATCCTGGCTGCGCAAACGGAACTTAAGTCCATCTGGGGATTGGACCAAAAATTCTGGCGAAGTTGTGGGGGTTAGGTTCATGCTAATAATTTCACCACGAACAATAAAAGTATCACCTGGGTTGACTGAGTCTGGGTTCACGGTAAGACCTGTTTCGGGATCGGTGCCTGTCATGGGACGATCGCCAAAGGGGGATGCCGGGGCAGCAGGCTCAGCGGCCGTTTCTTCTGCAGGTTCTTCATTGGCAGGTTCTGCGTCGGTTTCTTCTTCCATTGGCTCAGCCTCATCTGCTGGCTGGTTTTCTTCCGTGGGCTCCTCTGCCATGTCCTCTGAATCAGCGGGGGCACTGTCTTCTTCTGTTGTTTCAGTCGTTTCCGTTGTGGTGGAAGAACTGGTATTATTGTCTGATGCGGGGGTGTCTGGTTCTGTATCACCGCCTCCGCCACAGGCAACTAAAAAAATGAAGGCAATCATCCAGAGTATTACTGCTTTTTTGTTCATTGTTTGTCTCCTCTTCTCTTTTGAACATAGGGGGTTGAATAATACTATGATATTACAGTTTTTTGTTTACGCAATTTACCTTAAATTCATTATTACGATTATTCGCATAGAGAGTGTATTTTATGACCATTTTTAACGGAAAACGGTTAACCAATTCGGTCTTTAAACTGGATATAGAACGTATGCGGCGTGGTTGGTATTCCGATAAATATTTTGCCAACATTTTGAAGATGCTGGAGGGTGTTGGGCAAGATCATGGTTACCAGGGGCAATATGCCCGTGATGTTGGGCGGAATCCGGCTGGGCTTAATGTGGGGGATATGGATGTCGAGGTGCAATTTTTTACGCGCCGAGCCGGGAAAACCGTGGTGGTGGGGGTAGATAAAGCCCTGTCGATGTTGCGTCATTGTACGGGTTATTTTGATGAAAACGGCCGTTGGGTGCCCACCTGGCAAGATTTGCGGGTGACGGCCGTTCATGATGGTGCGACCACCATTTATAATGGAGACCCGCTTAAAGTTCAGCCTGTCATTAAAGTTCAGGGTCGTTATCGTGATTTTGCCTTGTTGGAAACGCCCATGCTTGGTATTTTAAGCCGCAGCAGCCGCATCGCCAGCAACGTTTACAATATTTTGCAGTCTGCACGTGGTAAATCTGTTCTCTTTTTTCCAGCCAGGTTTGATCTTCATGAGGTCCAAGCTGCTGACGGATATGCCTATGATGTAGCAGTCGAACGTTTTAATCGAGACTTTGGGGGACAGTTACGGCCGTTTGTTTCCACAGATGCTCAAGGAGATTGGTGGGGCGGGGCTGGCGGTGGCACCATCGCCCACGCCGTTATCGCCTGTTTTTTAAGTGATACGGCCGCAGCCATGCTGGCCTTTGCCGAATATGTTCCAGCAGACGTTTCCCGCATCGTTTTGGTGGACTTTAACAACGATTCCATTACCGATGGCATTCGTGCTATGAGGGCAATGTTTGAGCGTTACAGTGCGTTGATGCTGGCTGGCAATGAAGCCGAAGCGCAAAAGTACATTTTGTTTGGCGTTCGGCTGGATACTAGTGGGAGCTTGCGTGATGTGAATGTGCCTCCCTTGGGCGATCCTAGCTTGGATTTGGGCGTGACGCCACGCCTGGTTTTTAACATGCGGCAAGCATTAGATGCTGCCTGGCAGCAATGGTCGTTAACTCCCGAAGAGGAAGAAATGGCCAAAAAGTATTGCCACGATGTTCGTATAGTGGCAACGGGTGGCTTTAACCCGGCCAAGATTGCCCGATTTGAAAAGCTGCAAGTACCGGTTGATATTTATGGCGTTGGCTCTTCCTTGTTGTTAAATGATAAGGAGACAAACACCGATTTTACAGCGGATGTTGTGCGCGTGTGCGTTGATGATGTGTGGCACGATATGGCTAAAGTGGGGCGCACGGCAACGGATAATCCTGAATTAATTCCTGTGGATTTGACCAAATTATAATGATTAATGTTCCTTGTTTGTTTGACCAGAGTTGGTCATTGTAAGGATGTCCTTTAGGAAGGTTGTGTAAAGAGATGAAGAAAGATGCCAAAGATCAAGAAAATGATCTGAAATTTGAAGCGTTGTTTCGGCGGGGAAGTGAGCTTTTGCATCGTGGTAAAGTAAATGATGCGGTGACCATCTTGCAGAAAGCACATTCTCTAAATCCAGAACATTTTGATGTATCACTTAACTTAAGTGGCGCCTATATTTTGACGAAGAAGTTTAAAAAAGCCGTGGCTTTGCTGGAAACGTTGCGCGAGCGTGCGCCTGGCAATGCAATGGTGTGGACCAATTTAGGTGCAGCTTACTTAGGGAACCCTGTTCTGGCTCGTGATGATGAGCAGTTGCAGGCGATTGCTGCCTTTGAAGAGGCGTTGGCTATTGATCCGGTTGCTCCAAATGTGGCTTATAACATCGGGCTTATTTACCGCGATCGGCGTGACTACGAGATGGCGATTGCCTGGTTCAAGCGGGCTTTGCAAGCAAATCCCAACGACCAGGATGCCCGAAATTTGATTGAAAAATTGCATGAATTGAACGGCCGTACCTGACGGCACCCACAAAAGCAGTTCGCCCTTTTTACGGCCGTTTGATCACACTTAACTAAAACAGGCGAATATATGACAATTATGACTCCCACTTTTTCCCCATTTCTTACCCGCATGAAGGCTGAAGGCCTGCCCCAAATCTTTATTGATACCTTTGCCCACTATTACAAACAGTTGTTAACCGGACAAACGGGATATATTCCTGAAGATGAGATTGAATCAGTTACCCAAATTCCGAATGCCGAAGAATTTCCCAAAAGATTGGAAACGATTGGCAAGTATGCTTTAGCAAAGACGGCCGTTATCAAACTAAATGGCGGTTTGGGTACGAGTATGGGGTTGGAAAAGGCCAAATCCTTGCTGCCGGTTAAAGACGGATACTCTTTTTTGGACATCATTGCCCGGCAGGCCCAGTTGGCCAACGTGCCGCTGCTGCTCATGAACAGTTTTTCAACGGAGGCAGACTCGTTGGCCTTGCTGGAAAAGTATCCAAATTTAAACCATGCGTTGCCCCACAGTTTTTTACAGCACAAAGAGCCGAAAATTCGCCGGGAAGATTTTCAGCCAGTAACGTGGCCAGAAAACCCAGAACTGGAATGGTGCCCACCGGGTCATGGTGACATTTACACCGCGTTGATTACCAGTGAGATATTGCCTGATCTCTTAGAGAAAGGGTATGAATATGCCTTTGTGTCTAATGCTGATAATTTGGGCGCCGTCGTGGATTTATCCATTTTGGGTTATTTGGTGGATAACGAAATTCCCTTCATGATGGAAGTGGCCGATCGAACCGAGATGGATAAAAAAGGCGGGCATCTGGCCCAGCGGCTGGACGGGCAGCTCATTTTGCGTGAGTCGGCTCAATGCCCACCAGAGGATACGGCCGTATTCCAAGACATCGAGCGCTACAAATATTTCAATACCAACAACCTCTGGTTTCATTTGCCTACGCTTTACCGACAGATGCAAGCCCATGACTATCGCCTGGGGTTGCCTATGATTCGCAACAGCAAGACGGTCGATCCGCGCGATCCAGATTCGACGCCAGTTTACCAGTTGGAAACGGCAATGGGCTCAGCAATCGCTGTCTTTAATGGCGCTCAGGCGATTCGCGTGCCGCGCAGCCGCTTTGCCCCGGTAAAAACCAGCAATGATTTGCTGGCAGTTCGTTCAGACGCCTATACGCTTACCGAAGATTTCCGCATTGTGCCCAGTGGCCATCGTCGTATGCGCCAATTTAACATTAATCTGGACGGCCGTTTCTACAAATACGTCTCAGATTTAGAAGCCCGTTTTCCTTATGGTGTCCCATCGCTGGTGCATAACCACAGGCTGGTTGTGGAAGGTGATTTTTGCTTTGGCAAAGATGTGGTCTGCCAGGAAGATGTGTGGCTGCGCAATGAAACGGGAACGCAAATACATATCCCTGATGGGACCGTTCTGGCTGGCAAATTGCATTATCCTTAATTGGCGCAGCGGTACTTCTTCCTCATAAGATTGCGCTGGGTTGGGCTTTTTTTGTCCAAAATTCGCGGTGCTCTCTAGTTGGTTGTGATACAATTAGTGCATGAGCCAATCTCTTGTGATTATAGGTGGTGGGTTAGCAGGTACGGAAGCGGCGTGGCAACTGGCAGAGCAGGGCATACAGGTGAAATTGTATGAGATGCGTCCCCAGCGTCAGACGCCTGCTCATGTTACCAATCAACTTGCCGAACTGGTTTGCAGTAATTCGTTAGGCTCCATGTTGCCGCATAAAGCGCCAGGGCTGCTTAAGGCTGAACTGCGTGGCCTGGGATCGATGATTTTGACCTGTGCGGCGCAAACGGCCGTTCCTGCCGGATCTTCTCTGGCGGTGGATCGTGAAAAATTTGCAGAGCTGGTCACGGCCAAAGTCGAAGCCCATCCCAACATTGAATTGATTCGGGAAGAAGTAACGGCCGTTCCCCAAGAGCCAACCATTATTGCCAGTGGTCCGCTTACCTCCTCCGCGCTCACAGCCAGCATTAGCGAACTTAGCGGCGAAGAATACCTCTACTTTTACGACGCCATCTCGCCCATTGTGGATCATGATACGATAGATTTAAACATTGCCTTCCGCCAATCACGGTACGATGACGGGTTGGAAGAAGGGGATTATATCAATTGTCCCATGACCAAAGCGGAGTACGAACGCTTTTGTGATGCGCTGCTGGCAGCCGAAACAATCACCCTGAAGCAGTTTGAACAGGAAGACCCCAACTTTTTTGAAGGTTGTATGCCCATCGAGGTAATGGCCCAGCGAGGCCGCAAGGCGTTGGCCTTTGGTCCGATGCGGCCTGTGGGGTTGATTGATCCGCGTCATGGCAAACGGCCGTATGCCGTCGTTCAGCTGCGCCAGGATAACCTCATAGGCTCTCTCTACAACATTGTGGGCTTCCAGACGAACCTGAAATGGGGTGAGCAAAAGCGCGTACTGCGGCTCATCCCTGGCCTGGAAAACGCCGAGTTTTTGCGCTATGGCATGATGCACCGCAATACGTACATCAATGCCCCCCGACTGCTCCAGCCGACGCTGCAATATCGCGGCCGCACAGACCTCTTTTTTGCCGGGCAAATTATTGGTGTAGAAGGGTACATGGGCAACGCTGCCACCGGTTTGGTGGCTGGTCTGAACGCCGCCCGGTTGCTCAAGGGGCAAATGCCTGTCATATTTCCCACCAACACCATGCTCGGTGCCTTAACCCACTATGTTACCCACGCCAGCATCAAAGATTTTCAGCCGATGAAGGCCAATTTTGGCCTGTTTCCCCAGCCCCAGACTCAAATGTCCAAATCGGACCGCTACCGCTGGTACAGTGAGCGTGCGCTCACGGCCATGCGCCGCTTCACCCGCAACAACCAAATTGTCTATGATCGCACCCTAGCTGAATCCAATTTTGCCGAAGATATGCTTGCCTTACCGGGAGAAGGCCATTGAGTGAGAATCTGAAGCTGTGGCTGCGGCAGCAGTCTGCCAGACTCTGCACCGACACCCTGCATCGGGTGCCAAACATGCTGCCCGATGAAGATGACTTGATTCAGTTTCTCTCGGTGCTGGTAGATAGTGTCGGCACTTTGCGTGAATTACAGCTGGCCAAGGTACAGTCGTGGGCGCTCACCGCCATTGGGCACGATGCGCCAGCAGCGTATGATTGGATGGTGCTGCTGCGCGTGCTGAAAGAGGAAATCGGCCGTAAGCTGGAAAATGCGTTTACACCGACACAGGCACTTAGCGCCTGGCGTCAGATTGATGATGTGTTAACTTACGCTATTATTGAAGCCACCCAGCTGGCTTCAGACATGCAGCGGTCTGAACTTCTTTCCCATATGGAACAGCTGCGTACCCAGCAAGAAAAATTTAAGGAAAGTAAAACCAAGTTTATAGCTGTAGCGGCCCACGAATTAAAAACGCCCCTCACCATTTTAGAAGGCTACACCAATATTTTGCGGGCCGAAACGCAAAACGATCCGCAGCTGCACATTTACCTGGAAGGGTTGGGCAATGGCTTCCGCCGCATGCACGAAATTATTGGGGATATGTTGGATGTTTCCCTGCTTGATTTGCGGACCGTGGAGCTTAAATACCAGGAAATCAACCTGGAACGGACCATCTTGCTGGTAGCTGACAGTGTCGATCGCTATTATGCGAGCCGACGTGTGGATTTGAAGATTATTCCCTTTGAATTTGAGAACAATACTTTTGGTGATCCAGAAAAGCTCAAAAAAGCGCTCACTAAAATTTTGATGAATGGTTTAAAGTACACACCGGACGGGGGACAGGTTGTCGTGTCGGGCGCTTTGGTACGGCAGGATGAAGTCACTGAAGACCTGGCGGGCTTTGTTGATATTCAGGTCAGAGATACGGGAATTGGTATTGACCCGGAGAATTTGGAATCTATTTTTGAAAAATTTGGCAGCATTGCTGATGCCAGTTTGCATTCTTCCAGCAAGACAAAGTTCAAGGGTGGCGGTCCTGGACTGGGCTTGCCTATTGCTCGTGGCATTATTGAGGCGCACGGCGGGCGTGTTTGGGCAGAAAGCCCTGGCTTTGATGAAGACAATTGTCCCGGCAGTACCTTTCACATTGAAATGCCCATCTGGTTGGCCTCGCCGAAACTGCCATCTGATTTTTAATGTCCCAGGGTGGCCCGTCCTGACTTTTAGTTACCGAACAACAATAAGGGAAATAAGGGAGATTTCATGGATGTCTCTGTAGAAATTGCGTTGAGGAATGTCACTGTGTACCCAGACAGAGCCCGTGTCTCTGGTTTGGGGGGCTGTGAATTGGCCGTTGGCCGTCACCGCTTGATTGTGCCGAATTTACCTTTAACCATGGATACAAATTCAATCCGGGTGCGGGGCAGCGGCACGGCAAAGGTGCGGCTGTTGGGCGTAGAGGTAACGCGCCAGTTTTTTGAGGAATCGCCAGCGGAAGCAGTGCGGACGTTAGAAGCGCAAATTGAAGAAGTGCAGGATTCGCTGCGGGTGTTGGAAGATCAAAAGGCGGGCTGGCAGGCGCACGGTACGTATCTGGATGGTATCCGGCAGGCCACGGCCGAATTTGCCAAGGGTCTCTCGCGGGGTAAAACAACGGTTGCTGAGCAGCAGCAGGTGATTGCTTTTTTGCAGGAACAGGATGAAGCGATGCGGTCGGCCGTGCGCCAGCTAGAGCAAGAGCAAAGGGTATTTATGCGTCGGCTGCAAAAATTGCAGCAAGAACTCAAACAAATCCGGTCAGCCAAGCCACCGCAGCAGTACCAGGCCCAAATTGAGGTTGAGGTGTTGAGCGACGGCCGTTTTCAACCTGAAGTAAGCTACGTAGTGAACCAGGCCGGCTGGCAGCCACTGTATGACATTCGGCTTTTGCCGGAAAACGGCCGTTACGCGCTTGAAATCAATTACCTGGCCCAGGTTACCCAGCGCAGCGGCCAGGCGTGGTCCCAGGTGAATTTGGCCGTTTCTACGGCCCGTCCGGCGCTCAACCAGAGACTGCCAGAGATTACTCCCTGGTTTATCCGTGAATACCAGCCCCCTCAGCCACGCCAGCGCGTGCGGGCCGCCCAACCGGTCCCGGCTATGGCCAAGATGGAGATGATGGCTGTTGATGCCGCGCCAGAGCCTGAGGCTGCCGCCGAGCCATTTGTGGCTGAAACGGTAACCGCAGACGTGCAATCGGAGGGAACGGCCGTTACCTTCCGTGCCCCTGGGCAAATCAATATTCCTAACGACGGCTCACCCCACAAAACCACCTTACAGCAAATCCGGCTGGAGCCAAAACTGGATTATCTCACCATCCCTAAATACAGTGACGCCGTTTTCCGGCGGGCCACGGTGGGTTATGCAGAATCTGGTCCACTGCTGCCCGGTTCCGCCAGTTTGTTTGTGGGTGAAGAATATATTGGGCAGACTCAAATCAAGTTTACCGCTCAAGGGGATGAGCTGGAGCTGCTCTTAGGTGTGGAGGATCGCATTACCGTCGAGCGCAAGCTGGCCCGGCGGGATGTGGATAAGAAATTGCTGCGGGATCAGCGACAATTGCGTTACGGCTACACCGTCGAATTGAAAAACTTGCTCACAACCAAGGCGCAAGTTGTGGTGAAGGACCACATCCCGGTTTCGCGCCATGAGCAGATCAAGGTAAAATTAGAGGACGTACGGCCGCAGCCTACTGAGCAGACTGATTTGAACTTGATAGAATGGCAGCTCGGTCTGGCCGGTGGCGCTGAGGAAATCGTGCGCTATGAATATACTGTTGAACATCCCAGAAATTTAAACGTCGTTGGGTTGCTCGATTAGGTGCAGCGTAAATTGAATTTTTATATTTCCCCGGAAACTTTTTAGCCGATCAAGGGTCTAGAATACAGTTTCCAGGGAAATGATGACTGATCTAGTGGAGGTCACTATTTCCCCAAAATTTTACGAAACCACGCAGCCAAAAGAGCGTGCTTTTTTGGTTGGCGCAGAATTAAAACTGGGACGGCCGTTACTGCCCGTTGAAGATAGTTTGCTTGAATTACAGCGTCTGGCTGATACGGCCGGATTGTCTGTGGTGGGGCAAACCATCCAGCGCTTTGACCGTCCAGACAGCGCCACCTACATCGGTTCTGGCAAGGTTGAAGAAGTCAAAATGCTCATCGAGGAGCTAGAAGCTGAGGTGGTTCTCTTTGATGATGAGCTAAGTCCGCGTCATCAGCGTGAGTTGGAAAAAGAGTTTGGTGAGGATGTCAAAGTGATTGATCGTACCGCGCTCATTTTGGACATCTTTGCCCAGCATGCCCAAACGCGTGAAGGTAAATTGCAGGTCGAGTTGGCCCAATTGGAGTACCGCGTACCGCGCCTGACCCGCATGTGGACCCATCTGGCTCGACAGGCGGGTGGCCGTGTGGGGGGGATGGGCGGTGGCGTGGGCCTGCGTGGCCCTGGTGAAACCCAGCTAGAAACCGACCGGCGCGAAATTGGGCGGCGCATCTCCTACATCAAGGATCAATTAGAAAGTGTGCGGGCGCATCGGGAGCGGCATCGGGCCAAGCGGCAGCAGACGGAGCTGCAAGTTGTAGCCATTGTTGGCTACACCAATGCGGGCAAATCGACGCTGCTCAATAAGCTGAGTGATGCCGATGTGCTGTCGGCCGACATGCTGTTTGCCACGCTGGACCCCACCACGCGCAAAGTGGACATGCCAGGGGGGCGCGAGCTGCTCTTTACCGATACGGTGGGTTTCATCCAAAAGCTGCCTACGGACATTGTAGCGGCCTTTCGCGCCACGTTGGAAGAGATTACTGAAGCGGATATGTTGCTGCACGTGGTCGATGCGACTCATCCCAATGCAGAAGCCCAATTTGAGTCGGTAGAAGATACGCTGGCCGAGCTTGAAGTTGATCATTTGCCGATGGTGGTGGCTCTCAACAAGGTTGATTTGCTGCCTGATGATGTAGATCCGATGAAACTATTCGATTTGCCGTATCCTGTTGTGCCAGTTTCGGCCGTTACGGGCACAGGGATACAAGAGCTGCTTGTGGCCGTGGACGCGGCTATGGTGCGCTATTTGCAGCCGCTGACGGTGCTGCTGCCTTACAAGCGGGGAGATTTACTCTCTTTGATGTATGAGCGTGGCCAGGTGGACGGTGAAGAGCATACGGGAGACGGCGTTATTGTTTATGGACGTTTACCGAAACGGCTGGTACCATATTTTGAACCTTATATGAAGGGACAACAAACAGCCAATGAATGATTTTTTAGATAGAGTCAGTGAGTTTATTAGTAAATATCCGGGTTTCTTACCCTTGCTCGGCCTTGTTCTGATCATTTTGAATTTAATTTTACAAATTTTCCCTGGCAGTTGGTTTGTCGATCGGAACATTTTGCTGCACCTGGGCCTGATTGTCAGCTTGATTGGTTTGCTGATCGTACGGCCGTTAACCTAACCCCTCTATTTTATTTCTACGAACTGACCCATAGGTCAGCCTGTGGCCCATGATTTCATGCATATGATTCCCATTGAAACCCTTGTTCAAAACGGCCGTGTTCAGGCCGCACTCGCTTATTTTTCGGAGCATGTTCCACAATTTGTGGAGCAGGCGATTGCCATCCAGCAAATTCCAGCCCCCACTTTTGCTGAAGCAAAACGCGCCGCTTATGTCGCGCAGCGTTTTTCAGAGATTGGCCTGGTGGATGTGGTGCAAGACGAGCTGCATAATGTATACGGCCGTTTTCCCGGCAGTCAATCAGCCGATCATCCTCCGCTTGTGATCTCTGCTCACACAGACACCGTCTTCCCCGCAGAAACCGATCTCACCATAAAACGTCAGGGGCAGATTACCTATGGTCCGGGCATTGGTGATAATTCTACTGGTGTGGCGGGATTATTGGCTTTGGTTGAGGGCTTGAAAGTGGGCGAGATACGGCCGTTGGCCGACATCTGGTTTGTGGCCAACGTGGGCGAAGAAGGGTTGGGTGATTTACGGGGCATGTGGGCTGTGGTGGAGCGCTTCGGCGAGGCAGCCGTTTACCTGGTAATCGAAGGCGGCCTGTATGGTCAGATTTCTCACCAGGCCATTGGGGTGCGGCGCTATGAAATCAGTATCACCACGCCAGGTGGGCACTCCTGGGGTAACTTTGGCCAGAAGAGCGCCATTCATGAACTGGGGCATTTAATTGCCGCCATCGACAAGCTGCAACTTCCGGCACGGCCCAAAACGACCTACAACGTGGGGATTATCGAAGGCGGAACCTCAATTAACACCATTGCCCAATCGGCCAAAATGCTGCTGGATTTGCGTTCTGAAGAACCGGCCCGGCTGGAAATCCTGGTGGCGGAGGTGGAGAAGTTAGTTTCGCTGCGGCAGAAATTGCCAAACGTGACGGTGCAGATGACCCAAATCGGCAATCGCCCGGCGGGGCGGCTGTCCCGGGAGCATCCGCTGGTGCAGCAGGCGGATGCGGCGCTGCGGCAGTCGGGCTGGGACAAAGTCAGCTATATTGCCAGCAGTACCGATGCCAATGTGCCGCTGAGTCAGGGGTATACGGCCGTTTGCATCGGCCTTACCGAATCGAGCAATGCCCACCGCCTGGATGAATACATGGACAGTACTTACCTGGCAGCCGGGCTGCACCAACTGCTGCTGCTGACTTTGTCAGTGGCTGGAATCTGAGCTTAGCTCAGCAATATTCCCCCTGGAATCACCCGTGCCGTCACGCGCTCTGTTTGTCGGCTTCCAGGGAGAAACACCGTAAGAACCTACTATTTTTAGCAACTGAACAGAAAACCATTTTGGAGTAAGCAATGAACTTTGAATTAAGTGAAGAACAGCGCGAGTTTCAACATATTGTGCATGATTTTGTGGCCAAGGAGCTAAAGCCGAAGGCCCGTGAAACGGATGCGTCGGGCGAGTTTAACTGGACGGCCGTTAAAAAGATGGGTCCGATTGGCTTGCTGGGGCTGGAAGTGCCCGAGGAATATGGCGGGGCACAGGTGGATGCCGTCAGTGCGGCCATTGCCATTGAGGAGTTGGGCTGGGGCTGTGGCTCTACGGCGCTGGCTGTGTCGGCGCACAACGGGCTGGCGCTGGGGCCAATTGTGAAATATGGCAATGAAGCACAAAAAGCCCAGTGGCTGCCGCCATTGGCGACGGGTAAAGGTAAACTGGGCTGCCTCTCACTGACAGAGCCGGGGGCTGGTTCTGATTTACAAGGTGGCGTGCGGACAATGGCCGTAAAAGAAGGCGACTCCTGGATCATTGATGGGGCTAAAATGTGGATGACCAATGCCTCTATTTCTGATCTGATGGTGGTTTTATGCCGTACGGACAATGCGGGCGGTAGTCACTCCCTGAGCCACATTTTGGTGCCCACAGACACGCCCGGCATCACCATTGGTCCGGCTGAGAAAAAAATGGGGCTAAAAGGCTCGCCCACCCACGCGGTGACCTTTGAAGAGGTGCGTGTGCCTCTGGAAAATTTACTGGGTGAAGAAGGGCGTGGTTTACAGCAAACGTTGGCTACGTTGGACAGTGGGCGCGTGGGCATTGGCGCGTTGGCGGTTGGTTTGGGACAGGCAGCTTATGAAACGGCCGTACGCTATGCCCACGAACGCGAGACCTTTGGCAAGCCCATTGCTCAACATCAGGCTGTGCAGTGGATGCTGGCTGATGCCGCCACCGAACTACAGGCCGCTCGTCTGATGGTTTACTGGGCAGCTTCCCTGAAAGGGGCCGGGCAAAAATACACCAAAGAAGCGGCCATGGCCAAACTGTTTGCCACAGAGGTGAGTGAGCGTGTTTGCCGCAATGCCATTCAGATTCATGGCGGGTATGGCTACAGCAGCGAATTTGAGGTAGAGCGCATGTACCGCGACACGCGCCTGATGACGATTGGGGAAGGTACTAGCGAAATTCAACGACTGGTCATTGCCCGGCACATTTTGAATTTGTAGAGAAGTGGGGAGTGGTGCGTGATGCGTGAAACGTGACAAAACTAAATCACGTTTTACGCATCACGTTTTATTTTAGTTGACATTGACGCGCAGGGTGTAGGGGGTGTTTGTCACTGGTGCGCTATAAATGCGAATGTAGTACGTGCCTGCCGGACGAGTCCCTAAATTTAAGGTTTTATCAGGCGTGTTGGGGGTTCCGTTATTGCCTAACAATGTCAGGCTGCCGCAGATGCCGCCATACACAATTAACTGCCCTTGAGCTGGCTCAAAACTGGAAAGAACCACAATAAGATTGCCAGGGCTGGTCAGCGTGATGGCGTACCAATCTTCAACATCATCAGCCGTAAATTCATAATCTCTGCCGCTGCCAATGCCATAAGCTTGGCTGCAATTATTGTTTGGCTCAATGGGGGGGTAGTTATTCAGCATCACTGGCAAATAAATATAGGTGATGGGGAGAGCCGTCACATTAATCGTAATGGTTGCTGTATCAGGTAAGTTGCCACTGTCTAACACCTGAACTGTCAGGTTGTACGTTGGCGTGGTGTCTGCATTGAGCTTCGTGCTGTCATTGACCGTAATTTGACCTGATGATGGATTGATGGCAAAAGGTGTGCCTGAATTGCCCCCCGTTATTGAAAATGTTAAATTATCGCCTGCATCTGGGTCTGATGCTGATACAGTGCCCACTACTGCACCGTTTTGACTATCTTCTACGATGAAGAATGTGGCATCGTTGACTGTTGGCATCTCGTTTTTGTTCGTTAGGTTAATGGTGATGGATGCGGTGTCGGTGAGTGGATTTGAAGTGGGTGACCCGTTATCTGTCACCCGAACGGTGAGGTTAAAAGTGGGTGTCACTTCGAAATTGAGAGGGGTGCTCGCGTTAACGGTGATTTCGCCACTGGTTGAGTTTATGGCAAAGGCTGAACTGGTATTGCCACTAATTATTTCAAAAGTTACGTCCCCTTCAGGATCAGTGGCTGTTACTGTGCCGACACTCGTGCCAATTGGACTGTTTTCCTCAACAGAAAACGTTGCATCGTTCACCGTAGGTACTTCATTAACGTCAAGCACGTTGATGTTGATGATGGCGGTACCGGTTAATGAACCGTCGCTCGCCTGAATAGTGAGTGGATAATGAGGTGTGGCCCCTTGTGCTTCAAAGTTTAGGAGTGTGTTATCGATTACGGTAATTTGGCCAGATGAATCCCCAATATCAAAAATATTGTCTGTATTGCCATCGAGAATGCTGAAAGTGAGACTGGCACCTTCGTCGGGGTCAGTCGCGGTGACGGGCGTACCAACGGCCGTTCCGTTTGGACTATTTTCGTTTACAGAGAACGTGACGGTATCCACCACGGGTGGTTCGTTCACATCTGTCAAATCGATGATGTATGATCCGCTATCCGTCAATCCGCCACTATCTTCTACCTGAACGGTAAGGGTGAAGGTGGGTGTGGTCTCAAAATCAAGCTGAGTGGTATCGGTGACGGTGATTTGGCCATCGCCACTGCCAATGCCAAAGGCGGCGACGGGGTCGCTGGCAGTGATGGTGTAGGTAAATGTGTCATTTGCATCGACATCTGAGGTAATTACGGTACCGACAGAAAAATCATTTGCTGAGTTTTCGGGGATTGAAAACGTTGTGCCGGTGATGATAGGCGCTTCGTTTATATCGTTGATGTTGACGGTGATAACGGCCGTATCCGTCAATGTCCCCATGTCTTCTACCTGAACGGTAAAAGTGATGCTCTGGTTGGTCTCAAAATCCAGCGGAGCCGTATTAGCCACCGTGATGGCAGCATCCGTCGTATTGATGCTGCCCACCTCAAACGCGGTGCCTGTATTGCCGTCTAAAATGGAGTAAGTCAGCGCATCGCCTGCATCTGAATCGGTAGCCAGAATGGTGCCAACCGAAACTCCCACGCTGCTGTTCTCATCTACATTAAATTCCTGGTTGCTAACTATTGGAATTTGGTCAAAAACCGGTGTGATGGTGATTAGAAATGTATCGTTTGTAATGGTTGTGCTGGTTTCGACTGTGAAATCAAAGCCGTCGCTGAGTGTTTCACTGTCATCGTGCATGTAAACAAGCGCACTGCTGTCTATATCAGATTGGGTAAATTGGCTGGTTGGCGTGAGTGGCTCAGTAGTATTTCCATTAAGGATTAAAGAGCCATTTTCTGGTGTTGTAACCAAAGTATATGTCAGTATGGCTCCCGGTGCGTCAGGATCATTTGCAAGCAGCAACGTATCTGTGATGGCTCTGCTGCCTGCTTCACTGACTGTCAGCCCATTGTTATTCACAATTGTCGCCGCAGCCAAAACAGAACCCAGCCAAATAACGGCCGTACTCATGGCAAACACAACTGCAAAAAGAATGAGGACACGATTTCTCCGCATGCCAATACTCTATCGATACTTCTTGTTATTCATTGCTAGAACAATCAATAACGCAGACCAACACAAGATTTTATGGTTCAGGTGGAGGCGGAACCGTTGAAGTTGGTTGTTTTGTAGGTTGTGGATTGCTGCCGCCACCACCACCACTTGGTTCAGGCGTGAAGGTGGCCGTTGCTGTTGGTGTGTTGGTTGGTGTTGGCGTCGCTGTATTAGTAGGACGTGGTGGAATGGTGGCAGCAACACCGATAACATTTATACTGTTTTCATCCAGAAAACGACAAGCAACGGCTGCTACCCAGCCTCTACTGCCATCGTCTAGCACGACATTATACCATTCACCTGCCGAATCCCCTTTCGCAATGACGCCTAATGTATCACCTTCGTATAAATAGCGCAGGATGGGATAGACAATGCCTGGCCCCTGCCGTAGGCTGGCGGAGCTGACAGAAATCTCAACCTGCGGAATAGGTGTTGGTGAGATGGTGAAGGTAGGGGTAGCCGTATTGGTTGGGGCTGGCGTAAAGGTTGGGGTGGTCGGGGCTGGTTTAATGGCGATACGCCGATTGCTGCTGGTGATAATGTCTCGATTGGTTGTGAGATCTTCTAGCACAATGTGCCATTCAGACATTGCGTTGCTGCTGCTGTTTGGCAGCAAGGTTTGCAAGCTATAAATGCCATCGGTGGCTGGTGTGCTGATGCTGCCCAGGAGGGAACGGCCGTTTTCCGTGAGTAGATAAACTGAAAATCGTTGATTATCTTGCAGATCAACGCTCCAACTCCAGCGGAAATTGGCGGTGTCTCCGGCCTGAAACTCTGTGGCATCTGGCGGATCCAAAATATCAATCACCCCCGTCACCGAAGTGACTTCTGAAACCGGAATGGCTTCTTGCGAGACTTCAACCGAGGCTTGCGGCTGGGTGGGGATAGGCGTGTTGACCTCGTCGGTGGGGTCTTCCACCGCCACAGGGAGGCTGGTTGGCTGGGCGTCGTCTCGGTTTTGCACGATAGCCCACAGCCCAGCTACCATGCCAAGGAAGAGCAGAAGCGCAATCACCGGCAGGGCAAGGGCTATTCGGGAACGGCGCGGTGCTGGTGGGGTTAATACGGCCGTTTCTCCCCGCGCTTGCACCAAAACGCGCTCGCTTTGCAACGCTTCTTTCACAGCCTCCAAAAATTCTTGAATGGTGGTGTAACGTCCCCAGGTTTGCCGACGCAAACTTTTGTCGATAAGGTCGTAAGTTTGTCTGGATAAATCGGGGCGCGCATGTTCCAAAGCCGTATTTTGGGGATTGAAAACCTGTAAAAATGTGTGCCAGAAGGAGCCAGGTTCAGCGGGCAGCTCTCCAGTTAATATCTCGTGCAGAATAAAGCCCAATGAAAAAATTTGGCTGCGGCTATCTATTGTTTTGCCATGCATCTGCTCGGGTGCCATGTACGGTGTGTGGTTGTCTGGGAAGATGCTGGCAGCCATGCCGTTTTCTGCGGCGGGAACGCCCAAATCGACCAGCACTACTGTGCCGTCTTGCCTGAGCATAATGTTATCGGGTGTGAGGTGATAATGAAACAGGTCAAGCCGTTCAGCCAATTCCAATGCTTCTGCCAGCTGGCGGATGATCTTAAGCGCGTAAATGCTGTTGGCCGGGGTTCCTTGCTCCTGGAGTTGGCGCAGACGTTCCCGCAACGTGATCCCTTCTATTAGATCCCGAGCAATGTATGGGCGATCATTTGCGGTCAATCCAATTTGGTAGACTTGGGCGATGTTGGGATGTTTGAGTTGCGATACTTTGTTCATCTTGGCGATGAACAGTTCAACAAATTGCTTTTTGTTATTAAATGTAGGCAGCAATATTTCAACCGCCACGGGGCGATTTTCATCAACATCAAAGGCCCGATAAAGATCGGTAACGGCCGTCTGATTAATGTGGGCTTCTAATCTATATTGATCAATTAGTTGATCATATAAATTCGACGACCTAGCCTGGTCTTTCTGGGTGTCCATCCGTTCCTAAACTAAAGTTTTGCTGATCTTATGCAAACTAAACCTCAATAATTATAGCGCATGAGTAACATAAGATGTAATCATTGGGTGCGCGGAATAACCGAGCGGGACAAGTGCGGCTACTGCATTGCTCAAAGGTTGGTATATGGTTGATTGTTATAAATTAGTCGGTGCTATGGACCAATCTCTTCCTACATTCTGCTTGCCTGGCAATCACCGATTGCCATTGATGCAAACTGCCCCCACAATAAACATAAATACAATAACTAGCTAAATGATAGTAAGTCAAAGTTTCAATCATTCTTACGACATGTTTCATAATAGATGGGTTTTTCACCAATGTGGGGATTATGCTGTGAAGAATATGTGAAACATGATTGAAACTGGCTCATGTTTCATGCATTGAATGCGCTTTATTTTAACCAGGTAAACTGCTTCAGGACGTTAAAACAAAAAGTGCGTATTTATCAAATGGAGTTGTTGGCGGCGATCGGAAAATATAGTTACGAGCGGTCTTTATAAAATTAGCCGCTGGATGCTGGCATCCAGATGACCTGGCCAATGCTGAGCAAAATATTGTCCAGGCAGTTCACCTGCATGAGCTGTTCTACGGTAATGTCGGTTGCTTCACTCAGGCTAGAGAGGGAATCGTTGGCCTGAATGGTGTACCGAACCCAGCCAAATGGTGGCGTGGGGATACAGGCGATTTCGGTTGGTTCTAAAGTCGGGGTAGTGGTGGGAGAAGGTGTACTGGTTACTTCAAGTGTGGGGGAAGCTGATGAGGTTGGCGCGGGTTCTGTTGCGGTAACGGCCGTTTCCGTCGGGTTAGGTCGGGCCGTTGCCGTTTCAACCTCCTCGTTGGGTGGAAGTACCTCAGCTTCGTCAATTGCATCTGCTTGGGTTGCTGTGACGATCACGGTGGGGGTGGTTGTTGGGTCATCCTCAGGTTGGCTGACAACGGCCGTTTCCGATTCTATGGGCAAAACGGCCGCATCCGGCGTGGGCGTGACGTTGCGCTGCCGATTGGCGCGACCGCGCATAAACATCAACACCAACAAGAGCAAAAAAAGGAGCACAATCGCCGGAACGATGATTTTTAGCGTCTTGGGTTGTCGTACCCGATTTATTATTTTTAGCCAAACAGGTGGCGGCGGTGGTGGCGGAGCGGACTCTTCCTTAATGGCTAAATCAATTGCCCGCACCTGGGCATCGATCGTTTCAAAACGACTCCACTCTTTTTGCCAGATACTATCTTGCACGGCCTTGTAGGTGGCCGCTGTTAACCCAGGCTGTACTTGATGGAGCGGTTTCTCGCGCACCGATCCTGTATGTTCAAAAATGTCCCATTCAGAAACAGGTAGAGCTGGTTGTTTCCCGGCCAACAGGCGATAAAGCAAGATGCCTAACGAATAGACATTGCTGCGACCCGATAAGGCTTTGCCTGCCAGCTGTTCTGGGGATTGATAATCTAATTTTGTGGCGGGTGCAGCCTCTAATTGCGGTGTGGTTGGGGAGGTGGCGGGCACTACCAGGTCGAGCAAATAAGGCTGACCAGATGCATCCAGGTAGATGTTTTCTGGACGCAGATCGTGGTGGATGAGTCCCGCTGGGTGCGAGATGGCTAATCCTGCAGCAAGCTGTTTTACAAGCGTTAGGGATTCAACGATCTTTGCCTTATCTTGTGGATCGGGTTTGGGGCTGTTTTCCAGGGCTTCGGCTAAAAATTGGCCGGGGAATTGGGCCATGACGGCATACGGCCGTTTCCCATCCACCCCAAAATCCAGCAGTGGTGGAATAATGTCTTGTTCCAGTTGGGCCAACGTTTCAGCGC
>CAJQMR010000030.1 GCA_905479495.1 uncultured Anaerolineae bacterium | reverse complement strand
AATTGAAGGCAATCACCTGATTTCCATATGCTTCTAGGGTAATATTCAAAATAGAGCACCTCTTGGTTTGGTTTTGTGATAATTACCAATTTAACCAATTGGTGCTCTTTTGTGCATTTTTCCTTTTACTGAAAAACCCTTGCCATATGGGGTGAATTCTGCACAAATGTTCTACCTGGAGGTATAATGTCATGAATCGGATTCTCATACATCATTGGCGACTCTGGTTGCTGTTGGGCCTGTTACTCATAGCCCTTTGGCTGCTGTTTGCCAAAAAAGTAACCCAGCTTTCACTGCCCGGATTAGGGGTCAGCCCTAAAACAGTCGTTCTAGACCCCAAGTGCCCCACACCACAGCAAAAAGAGGTCATAGAACGGGACATGAATTTATACGGAGCGGGTTTTTCTCAAGGGTATGACAATACGCTTTATGCCAGGAATCTGCTGGCCATGGCACGCACCCTTGGCTATCCAGATCCGACTTTGGACAACATCAACGACGTCCTCAAATTCTTGCGCAGAGCGCTGAATATAAACTGTTGAGGTGATCTATGCGCGAACAGATACAGAAATGGTACAACTGGTTAAAACAGGCCACATCTACCGAAAAGCAGGAGCTGGCCCACGTTTGCAGTGACGGCCGTCAGCTGTGGGCAACGGATGGCCACAGCCTCCATGCGCGGCACGTAGAGACCGGCAAAAAAGGTCATGTCACTTTAGATGAAGATGGGCTGTTTCAAGTAAACGCGAACGGCCGTTTGCCGGATTTTGCAGCCAGCCTGCCACAATCTCAACCGATCGCCTCTATTGTGGTGGAACGGGACAGGCTGCTGCAAGCACTGGCCGGACAGGATCAGCATGTGCGTCTGACCTTTTTTGCCCCAGGCCAGGCAGTGGAATTGTCTAGTTCTGGCGCTTACGCGCTGGTCATGCCTTTAGAGGGTCTGGAAGAAGCGGATTTCTGGCAGCCAGAAAGTACGGCCAGGTGAAAGAATTAAACAAAGCGTTTTTTATGCTTTAGTGGGAATACAATTTTGAGCATACTCATGTTATCTAAGGAGGAAGAAATGAGTATAGAGTCTGGCGATGAATTGATCTCCATCGGTGAAGTGACCATTCCATTTTACGAAGACAATCTGATCATCCAGCTTGGTGAAGATGGCGAGATATATGTGGCGCTGCGTCCTATTGTGGAAGCTTTGGATCTTTCCTGGGGTTCACAGCTAAATCGAATCAAGCGAGATGCCGTTTTGCACAAGAAAATGCGGATACTCTCCGTATTCGTAACGAATACGCAGGGTACCAATGAGGGTCAATACCGAGAAGTCGTTTGCTTGCCTAAGCAGTATGTCAGTGGCTTTTTATTCGGCATAAGCGCCGGACGAATCAAAGATCCCCAGAGTCAAGCGAAGGTGATTCAGTTTCAGGAAGAAGCCCATCTGATTCTCGATGCAGCCTTCACCGGCGACACCGAATCGGCCATGGCAGCTGTACGACAAAGATATTTGCGTCAGGGTTACGATGAAGCGTGGATCAAGCAGCGGCAAATAACCATTGAAACCCGCAACCAACTGACGGATGAGTGGAAAAGTCGGGGTGTGCAGGGCGGACAGTATGGTATCTTAACGGCCGTTATCCACCGGGGTGCATTTGATATGAATCCTTCAGACCACAGAAAATTGAAAGGCATTGAGAAAGGGGAAGTACGTGACCATATGACCGGTTTGGAGCTGGCCTTTGTCAACGTGGCCGAACAGGCCACCATTGCCAACATTCAAAATGATGATGCCCAAGGGTATGATGAAAACCGAGATGCGGCCGAGAAGGGTGGTTGTGCGGCCGGGGTTGCCCGCCGCGCTTTTGAAGAAGAGCATGGTCGCCAGGTCATTAGCGATCAATCATATATCGAACAGCGAAAGAAGCTGTCGCCTGGTGGTGATAAAGCCGACAAAGGGTAATGCCGTTTCCTTCATAAACAAGAGAACTTTTTGCGGTTAATGCGCAAGCCATCATTTCAAAGTGCCAACGATGAAAAGTCAGCGCTTTTGCTTTCGAGCACATCTTTCAATAATGCATCAGGTCTTGATCTCCAGTTGCTCAAGCAGTGATCGGTGTTTTTCGCGTGTGAGCGGATACTTCCAGGCAAAAGCAATTGCCACGAACAACAGAGCGGCCGGAACAAGGCTCATAAACAAGCAAATGGCCAACACGGTCATATCCGACTGCACCGGCAACCCTCCCTCTACCGTCGGATTAATATAATCGGCTCATTCAATAATCTGGCCCATCACCCACCGTACGCACAATTCCGCAGCGCATGTATGCGCCCTTATTATGCGTACGGTTACTAAGGATTTACGGCGCGAAATACTAAGACAATTCAGAGCCAAGTGCACGCGCCATCTCTCCAAACAATATGGGAAGTATATGTTCGTTCTGTCGGTAATGAGATACCAGACCATAGAAGAGTAAAACCATGAACGCGGCATATCGCCGCTGCCAGGCTCTGTCTTCAAAGAGGCCACTGATTTTTTGTGCCAGATTCTCAACCTTCCTATCCAACACATGGCAAATGGGAGGAATATGCTCACCTAACTCATACTCAATCAACAAATTTCCTTGCGAAATGTCAAAGCGTACTGAGGCTCTTTGCCGTTCTTTGCCATACGTCGCCTGATCGATATAAAAAGATGCCCGCCACCATTGCCGCATTTGAACAATCGACCAAACCCAATCCGCTTCTGAACTGACATTGGGCAGATCGATCAAGAACCAACGCAACCCATCGTCAAATGCTGGGGTTTGAATCAGAATATTTTTGGCGTGTTCGTCGCCATGAGCAGTTACAGTTTGAGGGGCCGGATTCTGAACAAGGAGATCAATTGCAACGTTTGCCATCTCCCTTATTGAAGGAAAGGCGGTGCCGTTAATATACACAGGCATTGAAAACAGCTCAGCAAAGCTCAAAGAATGACCGTCAGCATAGGGCACCATCAAAGATTCCAAGTTGCTCTTTTTACGTTGTAACCGCTTTATGAAACGGTAGTTGTCTGCTGGCTCGTCATCAAAGGTGCGGATCCAAAGGGCAGACATTTGACGCAAAAAATCATCATAGACTGCCAACACCTGTGTATCACTTAACAACGACTTTTCAATGATCCGATGCAGATTCGCCGCTGAGACATAAGGCACACACAGCCAACCAACAGATGGATCACATGCCAGGAGCGGCAGCGTGTGGTTCGGCAAAGCCTTCTCCATAATTAGAAATCCTTGAATCTCTTTGGCTGCTCGTTCTGGATCCACCTTGAACATCAATTGCATCTGTGAGTCAACCATAATCGTGATTGCGCCCGAAGCACCTTCCACCAAAGAAGACTCGCGAACAATCTGGCTGTTGGCGTAAGGGAACTGATTTTTCACCACCTGTTCCGTGCCCCGTCTGACGATATTGCGCAGGAAAGCAATGGTTCTTGGATCTTGTTCTAAAGGTAAATTTTCCTTTACTGGTTGGTCATCAATCCCTGTAAACATGCTCTCTCCAATCTCCGCTTTGCACCCGAACAAAAATCAGTTTTTAAAGTTATCTTGGCTGCTTAAGCAAAGAAACATCGTGCCAATCCATATGAGTCCGAGGCCGCCTATTCTCGGGCATTTTTATTTCTTTGGAGTTTTATTTAGAAAAATCATAACCACGTTCATGACAATAAACGGCCGTATTCCAACCAACACAAAGGTATTAATTGCAAACCAGCTGCCACAGCTACAAATCAGATAGCAATCCAGCGACGCGACACCCGGTTTACTCACCAATGGCGGACGTGCAGAAACAAGGAGACATGGTTTTTGGCCTGCCCAATAACCATGTTGAATGGTTTAAGGTTACTAGCAGCCGACAAAAACTCAACACTCGACCTGAATTAAACCGAACCAAAAATATACAGAATAAGCGTGATTGTATGAGCTGACTACATATTGTTCCTGACCTTTTTACGCAACCTATCACTCATTTTAGATCAGCTATTAGGAATAGGTCAGTACCCAAAATGTAGGCAGAAATGTGCCACAGTAAATAGATATTGCTTGTAAACCGAAAAAAATGTTTCTATCTCCATTGGATAAATTGTCCTGGCGTAATTTCAGCATCCTATCCGTGAGTGGATCCTTTTTTAGTTGTTGCATGTATATGGTCGTTGAAGCGTGGCTTTAGCTGAGATTATTGCTCCATCAGGCCATACGGCCGTTATATACACAGTAATTAGTTCATTTTCTGCCCACGGCCCAAATTTAGAGGGCTGGTAATATAATTCAGCGCTCTTGGGTGTGGTGCTGACATTAACTTCCCATTTCTCACAATTGGTCATGGTCATGATATGCATTTTGTGCTGCACCGGGGTAGGGGTAACTGTCGGCGTCGGTGAATATGTGGCCGTTGCTAGAGGCGTCGGAGTAGGCTCTGTTATTGGTGTACTTGTGGGCTGAGGCGTTGCAGTTGGAGCTACCGTCGGTGGGATCTCAGTTGGTGTTGGCGTGTCTGTTAACCCAGGCGCTGGAGTTGAGGTTGGTGTCGCTGATGTGGGGGAAGCAGTGGGTGTTGAACTAGGGAGTGGAGTATTTATCGGTGCAGGCGTCGAAGACGTTGGCACCGGTGTGTTTGTTGGCCAAGATGTTGAACTTGGTCGTGGTGTTGGTGATGCCGAAGGTGGAATCGATGTCGCATTAGGTACCGGTGTCGGTGGGGGCAAGGGGGTGTTAGTTAATTGAGGTGTTGAACTTGGTGGCGCTGTTGGTGATGCCGAGGGTGGCATCGGTGTCTCAGTTGCTATGAGAGCCGGTGTAGATGTTGCCGGGTTAATCGTTTGTGGTGGCTGATTCTCGATCGTTGCCGTCGGCCCGACACTCGTGGGTTGAGAGTCTGGTGTATAGGTAACAGTAAATTCAAGCGGGAGAGCAGACACGCTAGTAGGCTGTTCAATTTTGTCACCTGGTTCACTTGAAATTGATAACTGTATTGAAGATGGGCTTGTAGTTTCAATTGATATATGGGTACTCGTCGGCGTAGCTGTTACGACTATTGCTACAGCTGATGCGCCAGCCGTTGGGGTAGAAGCTGATGGACCAGAGTAAACCTGATGAAGATATATTGCAGTGCCAAAGCTTAACAAGACCAATACCAAAGCCGCAATTTTTGTGGCGGAAATTTCAAGGGCCGGCTGCCAAGAAGCCGCAAAATTTGTGATGTTGTGAAACCAGTTTGACTGATAAATGACTTGCTGAGCATTAGGAAAACTCGTTGGCTTTCTCGGCGCTTTAAATACGTTTACATTTTTCTTAACAGGTTGCCAGAACTTTCCCATAACCCCCACAGCTGCGAGTCTCAATTCATCTATGATTTGTTGTATTTTAGATGGCGGTGTGGCGCGATCTAAAAAGAAATTCAGCTTCTCTAGATGAACATCCAGTGAATTAGCTATTTTGTCTACCCATTCAGGCTTAATTTCTTGTAACGGGATAAAGCCTTCTTCCAGGGCAATGATCAGACCTTCTTCAAGAGCTGATTCGTGAGCTACTTCCTCAATCGTTCGTTGTTGGCCAGTACGGATAGCTTTGATATAGCGCCCAAAGCCCACAACGGTTTTCTGCTCCTCAATTGGGTTGTTTCTGTTGGCCTCTTTTGGGCGAAACCAACCTTCGTCTCGCCCCGAGCCATTGTTTGAATTTTTCTTGTACATAGTCGCCTCAGGATTGTTTCACGATGACCGCTTCTTTGATGTCCTGCAACTTGGGTGATTTGCGCAGCTTCTTCAGCGCTCGCATATGTTTGACTCTAACTGTTCCGGATCTCATGTTTAGCCGTTTGGCTATCTCTTTGAAAGAAAATTCCCCGTAATACCTAAGCTCTATAATTTGACGTTCTTGTTCGCTGAGCGTGGAACTCATTAGTTCATCCAATAGGGTCTGGATTAATCTATCTGCTTCTTCCTGGATTTTTTTAGTTGTAGGGGATAGTGTCAGACCTTCCCCTTCGCCATCTATATACGACGTGATGGATTGTAAGGCCTGGTTTAACAGGCCTTGCCCATATTTTTGCTCTTCCAACTCTTGTAGCGACAGGATGAGAGGGGTTCGATCGTAATATGCTTTGATTTGGATATTGGTGATACTCAATATCCAGCCAATAAACGGGGTGCCCTGCCAGGTAAAGTCGAAAACTTTGTTCAAATAAACTTGCCACACATTCTCAAAGATAACGGTTGCATCCTCACGGCGGCGACATCTGTGCCCAATGTATCCTTCTACACGTTTCCGATTATTATCGAATATGATGGCAGCCACCTTATTTCTTTGACCCTCGGAGCCATGGGCAAGCAAATGGGCGAGCGCCTCGTCGCCCAAGCCTGATAGCTCCTCAACTTTCTCTGAAATGGGGCTTCCTGGTTTACTCACAGTAGAAGTCCTAATTTATGTGGTTACGGATGTAAAGAAACAGATATCGTAAACTGGCAGCAGTGTGGTCTTGAATGTAATAATCTGGAAAGCGCGACGAAAAATTCCCACTATGGGACTTTAGATCCCATCAAAATTATAACGCTTTGTTAGCGGTTTGGCCGACTTAATGATACACCCAGCATCAAGCCTATAATGAGAAAGATGAGGGAAATAATGGTTAGGGTCGAAAAAGCAATGGTGATCATCTCTGCCTCCTCGGCTTAGTAGATACTTTATCGTCATGCATCCTATATCTATATGCACAGGCGTTACACTTTAAGGAATCATTTATGCAAACCACAGAAAGTGTTGTGAAAAACAAGATGAGATTTCTCGTTGTTGATTCAAGTAAAAGCCAGATTTGAGCGCGGCTGAATTCAAAAATCTTAATGGCTTTTTCACAAACTGACCGAACAAGTTATCACAGACTTGCTGCGGCCATACACACCGCAATCAAGGTACGAGCTCATCAAAGAAAAACGATGTGAGATGAGCTTTGACAATTTCGTAACTGGTCAGTACCGGACTATACTCATTACAGTAGACGCTGAATAGACAACATTTAGCGGCGGGCAATATTAAAGTAGCCTTACTGCGGCCGTTTCCCAACATTGCTTCCCTCACAACACCGGCTATCCTTTTTTGTGTTCTGTCGTTTTAGCACACGCTCTTTTTGGGCACGAGTAACCAAAGCGCCTGGTTCGCTTCGCCGGCGCCCTACTCCACTTACGGTTGAAGAAATCAATTCGAGGAATTTAAGTATTGATCTCCAGCTGTTCAAGCAAGGAGCGGTGTTTTTCCCGCGTGAGAGGATATTTCCAGGCGAAAGCGATGGCGACTAACAAAAGGGCAGCCGGGACAAGGCTCATGAACAAGCGAATGGCCAATACGGCCGTATCCGGCTGCACCGGCAAAATCCCATCAGCCGTTGGATTTATATAGCCAACCCATTCAAATATCTGGCCCATCACCCATAATGCCGCGCCCGTTCCCAGCTTCTGAAAAAACGAAACCAGGGCATAATAGGAACCTTCGCGACGCTGTCCCGTTTTCAGCTCGTCATCCTCAATGATGTCCGGAATCATCGCCCAGGGAATCACGTAAACCGTCGCGATACCCAGACCAGCCAATCCGGCCAGAAGATAGACCAACCCGGCCTGTCCCGGTTGAACACCAAACAGGAATAACAACAGGACAAGCCATAGACCGTTATTGATCATAAATGTGCGGCGTTTGTCCAACCGGTACGCCATCAGAACAACAAGCGGAATGAACAAGATTGCCGAACCCTGAGCAGCCAGTACAAAATAATTAGCCTGCTCGGGGATCAATAAATAGTAGTTGGCAAAATAGACCAATACGGCGGCCATCATGCTGGCCGTTGTCCAACTGAAAAGATACAGACCCACTACCATCTGGAAAGCGCGATTCAGGACCGTTTCTTTGAAGGCAGCCAATGGGGGAAGCGGCGTGGCAGCAAGGTTCGTTTGAAATTCTTTTGTAATGCTAAAGACGAGCAACGGGGGGATGATATTAAACAACCCTAATCCAACGCCGATATACAAGAAAAGCTGCTGTTGGTTAGCCACCAAGTCCCCCAGTAACGTGGCCAGGATAATGGCACCCAATGAGCCAGACAGGCCAAAGAACATCCGGTAGCCATTTAACGAGCTGCGCTCGTCGTAATCTTTGGTGACAACTGGGGTGAGCGCATTGTAGCCGACGTGAACGGCCGTATAACAGGTATCAAACACAATGAACGTCAGCGCATAAAAAACAACCAGCCCCACTTGCGATGTGTCGGGAATCAACCACATGAGCATGAAAGTCAACCCTAAAGGCACGGCGCCAAACAGCAGCAAAACGCGCCGCCGTCCCCAGCGGCTTTTGATCCGGTCAGACAGGACACCAAACAACGGGTCGTTAATAGCATCCCAAAGCCGTCCGATGGCAATAGCCCAGGCAGCATAGCCCGGTCTTAACCCGGCCACGTCGGTTAAAAAATAGAGTTGGTAAAATAAAATGATCGCCTGAAAAGAATTGGTGGTCAGGTCACCGGTACTGAAGAGAATTTTGAACCAGCGGGGGAGGTTTTTCGTTTCCGTTGTCATCTAATCGCCTAATTTTGTGTGATAAATGGGGAAAACATCCAATATAACAACGGCTGTCGTTTCCTCGGGCAGGCGTTTCCCCTTCGGCAGCACAAGTTCTATCTGGCATAAGTTACCGGATTCGTTGCCTGTTTGTTTGAGATGTTTGTGGTAATCCAGCTGAACCACTTCGGTTTCCTGCGGGTCAATCAGGAGAATCGCCCCGAGATGTTCATCCACCTTATAGTTTTGCCCTTTTTCCACACCGATCCTGGCGATGATCGTGCCGGGTTCGGCCCCAGTGGCAGGATGAAAAACCACCGATTCCACCGTGACGCCGGAAGGTCTTTTGTTGGCCGGACCGTCTGCCGGATAAGGGCGGGTAATGTACGTGGCCAGGGCAAGCAGCTTCTTCCAGATTTTATTGGCCAAACCCGCCACCACCATCAGAAGACCAAACGTGGGAATAGAAAGCACTTCTGTCTCGGCATAGGCACTTGCACCGGGTAGAACCCGTAAATCCTGTCCCATCCGGCCGCGAATTTGGAAACTGTTAAACGGAATGGGGATGCCGGTAATGGCCATCTTGAAATTGCGGTTGGTTAATATAAAAGCGTCATCCTGAAAACGGCCGCTCAATGGCAGCCTGAAATCTGTTTCGGTATCAACCACCAATTCATCATCCTGATTTCGCGTGGCGCCAGTGGCCCACAGTACAATTTTGCCGTCCGACTGGCTGATAGCTACCGGCGCAATAATCCAGTTCATGTAATCAAAGCCAATCTGGTTCAGGCTGGGCAGCATGGTAGGGATGGGAACCGCCAATCGGGTCCATTCAAATGCCGAAACGGCGTCCTCCGTGATATGCAAAGGGAACTGCTTATCCTCAGGCGTTTCAACCTCAAACTGAAAGGTCTGGTCGAATCTACCTGCGGAACGGCCGCCAATGGTGAGATTGCCAATGTTCAAGCCACCCTGATAATAACGCCCACTGACAGATAGCGCGTAACGTCGGCCCGATTCTAAAAAACCATCTGGGATAATATGCAGATATTTACCGTCGCCTGAAACCTCCCACTGGAAGGGAATGTGTGGTTCAAATTCAATGTGTAACGCTTCCGGACGATAAAAGAATGGTAAGTTAAAAAAGCGGGCTGGCTCCGTATTTCCCTTTTCCCTGACGATCAATTTTAGACAGATTAAGCTGGCTGCGGGGAGTTTTTCAGGCATATCAGGCTGGACCCGTCCGCCGGGTGTGACGTAATAAAGGCGGGTCATCTCTCCTGGCAGTTCTTCTGCGGATTTGGTGCAGCCTCTTGGATCATTCGGGTGATGCAGAGGATAATCATAGGGCACATACCACAACTGACCATGTTCCCCACCAATATAAACGCCACTTTGGCCCAAAGCCGGGGAACCATTCAAATCATTGCGGTCCGGCAGCGCATCACCCGCACCGGTTGTATCATAGGACCAGCGTCGTTCCCCCGTCTGAGCATTCAACGCATAAACCTTGCCAGCCCCGTTACCAACGTAAACAATCTGGCCGGTTTCTCCTGTAGGTACCAGACCGATCACCGGTGAGGAACGAATAGGTGCGCCGGTGTCATATTGCCACTGCAGTTCTCCTTGAGGAGTCAACGCATACAAAATGCCATCTGTTGAACCAAAGATGATGCGCTTTGTTTCCAGGCCATCTTCCAACAAGGCAGCCGAACTGTAGATGTGGTCGTTGGTTTTATATTTCCAGCGTGTTTTGCCTGTCAGCGGGTCAAGCGCATAAAAATAGCTATCGAAAGAACCAATATAAACGGTGCCATCCAGACCAACTGCGGCCGAAGCGGAAATAAAGCCAAGCGTGCGCCGCTTCCACTTCCGCTTGCCTTGAGATGATACGGCATGGCAGAACGTATCGCACGATCCCCAATAAATGGTACCGTCCGGCCCAAGGGCCGCTGCTGACCAGGCATTTGAACCAGTCTCGTAGGTCCATTTCAGTTGGCCATCAGGTGTAATGGCATAATAGTTGAAGTTGGTATTCCCGGCATAAATGGTGCCATCTGGCCCAATCATCACATTGGCTTCAAACCAGTTGTTGTAACTCATCCGGGGCGAGACACGCGCGTCAAATTTCCATACCTGCTGGCCATCAGCGGTATTGAGCCGGTAAAGATAACCGTCTCCTGAAGGGACAAGGACGGTTCCTGGAACATCAGCGGGTAAGGCGCCGGCCGAGTCAATCATCTCCCCAGTCCGAAAACGCCATTTTTCGCGGCCATCGCTGTTGATAGCATAGAAGTTATGATCGGCCGAACCCACGTAAATAACGCCCTGAGCATCTATGATCGGGGTCGAGAATATGCCTTTCCCTGTTTGAAAAAACCAGGGCGAATCTCCCTGGAAGTCAGCACACAATGGGCTGCTGGCGCTGTTTCGTGTGGTACGCCGATAGATGGGCCAGGGGGAGCCAGATTGCAGGGGAGAATGATACGCGAAATCTTCAATTGCCATGCTGCATTATACCCTGTTTGAGCACATCGCTTACCTTAATGGGACCCAGACAATTCAATACGGGCTAACGCTCTTTTCAACCGACAAAAACCAACTGGCGCATGCCCTATGTAAGGCAATAGCTGAATCCGACTTGTTGTCGAAAGCTTCTTCCGCAAAATTTTGGGGTGCATAGGATATCAAGTCAAATACGATCTCTTTCACCTCGCCAAGTATCTAACACTTCATCTTATTCCTTCTCTTGCTCTTGAAGGACAATTAAAACAATTGATCTGCTTAGCGAACCTGCTTTCCTGCCAGGTACGGCAGCCTCTTTCCTCCGCGAATGTAAAGCCTGACCGAATCCAACTTATTAGGCTCAAGACAATTTTGCGATAACCTTGATTCAGGCTTATTATCAGGTCACCGCGACATACAACCCAACTGAAGCTCATCAGCAGGCACCAGGCACACCTGCCGCCAAACTTGCAGAAGAAAATGAAACGCATAAAGCCCCCCACACACTAGATCACAAGCAAAGGTACAATAAACAATACTTGTGGATGTTCTAGCGTAGCAAAGACGTGAACCAGCGTCTCTCAGTTTCACCAAAACAGCCGGGCCACACGGGTGAAGAACCCAGCATAGTAAACCCCTCCTATCAGCCTCCATTGGGATTTGCCTTCCCACGACAACGTCTGCCTTTTTCAATAACATTGTGTAATTTTCTCCATCTCCGTATCAGCTACAGAAAAAAGCAGAAACCCAAACTATCAATTTGTGCTTGGGTGTCACATTTTTGCCCCTATCGTTACTAATAGGACAGAAACAGTATTCGCATTTTTCTTATAGGCAAGGTATATATGCAGCAGTCCTTATTTTCCAGTCCCAGTTCTGCGAGTACAGTGGCCATGCCCCTTGAAGTACCTCTTAGCGATGACGAACTAGCCAGCCAGGCTATTCATGATTTCGCTGCCTGGGAAACATTGTATGATCGCTATTTTCTCTTCGTCTATCGCTACATTGCCTTAAATGTTTCTTATTCTCCAGACATTGAAGATCTGACAGCAGATACGTTTGAAGCGGCGCTCCACGCACTGGGAAAGCGACGCAATAAAAGTGAATTTTCTACCTGGCTCCTTGGCATCGCCAAAAATAAAATTCGGAATTTTTATCGCAAGAATGATAAAACTTTCCCAGACCCGCTGGTTGGCCAACCACCCAGTGTTGAGGAGGATGTGTCTCGTGCAATCGCATTGGAATGTCTTAATCAAGCAATACGGCGGCTAAAACCAAACAGTCAGCAAATTATTATTCTCCGTTTCCTGGGCGGACTGCAGCTCAAACAGATTGGGCAACAGATTGGGATCAGCCATAGCAATGCGCGCAAACGACTGCAGCGCGCGCTCGGGAAATTGTCCAAAGACAAAGATCTTAGACGCTGTATCTTCGAAAGGTGGAGCCGGAAATGAAGAACTGGAACGAAAATCAAAGCGGCCAAGGGCTGTCTCCAGAAGAGCTTGAGCAACTTTTTGATGAAGTGGCTGAAACGCTCATCCCGAGAGAGGGCTTTAAATATGAACTGCGCACCCAGCTTAGGCAAACCTACCAGGGGGTAACCACAGAAGAGAATACTTGGCACAACAGGCTGGCAGGCGCATTGAGACTCTCTTGGGCAAAATCGAGCTGGAAGCAGCTCCCTCCACTCATATTTCAAACTGCTTTGGGTGTAGTGATGATCGTTTTGGTCATTGTTTTCTGGGGGCAAATGAGAAGCTGGTCACCGGCAAACAACACAACCATTGCAGCCAGCAGGCCATTGATAAATACCAAACCTACCACTTTGCCACCCACGCCGATTATCACCTCGACGCCCATTGTTTTTGCTCCCCCTCAACTGATTGCAGATTTCGAATCGTATCAGCAGCTCGATTGGTGGAGTCCAGATTCAGAGCAGTTTCAAATGCTCGAAACGACGGAAGAAGTTTATCAAGGTGAACACGCCTTTAAAGTAAGTTACCAAAAGACGGATACATTTCAATTCGTAGCGGCCGCCTTACCACCGGAAAACAGAGACTTTAGTCAACACGATCTGGTTTCGGCTTGGGTTTTTGGTGAAGTTTCCCTACTGTTGAAATTGGAAGATATTGCTGGGAACCAAGCCGATGTTAGTACGGAAAAGGCAACAAATTCTAACGGCTGGTCGCAGTTGCAATTTGACTATTCCACTCTTGAGGATCAACTGGACCTAACCAGCATCACCCAGTTTTTCTTTTTCCCTGCTCCCGGCGATAGTCAGGCGGTCGGCACATTTTATTTAGATAACCTGCAATTAACGAATCCAGGAGTTGCACCACAAGACACTATCCAAATCAACCCGGTGAGCCCTCAAACCGTTTTGCTAGATTTCGAATCTGGACCGTCTGGCATCTGGTGGAGTCCTGATGAAACCGTTTTTACCTATGCTATGACGCAAACGATCGTCTATAGCGAGGATAGTTCTTTTTATATTTCTTATCAAAAGAGTGACACCTTCCAATTCCTGGCCTGGGAGGTGCCCGATGAACGCCAAGATTTTAGCGACGCTTCGGTCGTGGAGATTTGGGTTTATGGTCAGGTCAATTTACTGTTGAAGTTGGAAGATGCTGCCGGAAACCAGGCCGAAATCGGCGAGCAATTCGCAACGAACAAAGAAGGTTGGAGTCGATTGCGTTTCAATTATGCTGATTTGGGCGACCAAATCGATTTGACCCAGGTTCACCAGCTCTTTTTCTTCCCATCACCGGGTGATCCAGGCGCCGCCCGGGCGTTTTATCTCGACGAGATTTCTTTATCTGATTGAGCACCTCCGCAAATGGCCATTGTTTTTGGAGGTGCCTGAGTACCAATTGATTGTTAAGCGTGGCGGTTGAGCCAGGTTTAAGGTTGCCTCAACCCCCTATTAAATGGAGTGTGTCCTATGAAAACTCGTTTGTCCTTCTTGATTTTAGCCCTCTTCTTGTTGGCCCTGAATCTGCCCAAAACAGGCATCGCGCTGGAGAATTCCCCTGCAGGCATCCCTGAGTCATCATATGAGGTCGACGTGGAAACGTTTGACGACATGGTGACAATGGGAGACATGAGCGTGACCGATTTTGCCGGAACGCTTGGGGTCATTAATGACCAATATGGCGGTATCAGCCTGATATGTACAACCACAACCACCTGTGCCTTGCGCTTCGACTGGAATTTTGGAATGCAAACTGATGCATTCACCGGCATATTCATGTCTCTTTTTGGACCCATTGAATCTATAGTTACATATGATGGCTCAACAACTGAAACGATCAACTACCCTGAACATAGCCTGGATTTGGATGATGTGGACGGTGGTTTAAATTCTCCGCAAGGTACGCGGGCTTATTTACAACTTTGCTTTGCTGCCACCTACACCGATACCGATCCCGTACAGCTTCGCCTTGAACTGAAAGATGTTAATAATGGGGTGCGATTCACAAGAAAGACCTTGACAGCCAATGGGTCTGCTCAGACCGTTTGCTGGGATTTCCGGGACAGCGCAGAGTATACGGTACCGGGTGGAAGCCAGGACCTGGATATCCACCAGGCCAAACAGTTTGTGATTGTTGTGGAACGCCAGAATATTGCCGATATGGTGGACAATCCAGCCTCAGCAAGCATTGACCTGCACCGCATCTGGTTTATTTCCGATACGGCGGAGATAGAGCCTACGACAGATGAGGCTTATTTAGAATTGATGGCCTTGCGCAGCTACCAGTACTTCAACGATTGGTCCAGCCGAAAAGAGGCCTCTTTTGGTATTCCGTGGGATCGGTCAACGTTTGGCGATCTGCTCAGTGTTGGCGGGCTTGGTTTTGCCTTACCGGCGCATATTACGGCCGTTGAGCGCGGCTGGATTGAACGGGCCGAAGCAGCCGACCTGATCGTGCGGGTATTGCGTACCTTAGACGATCCCAATTTGTACTGCCCTGACCCGATAGGCTGCATCGGTTATAAAGGCTGGCTCTACCATTTTCTAGGACCCGACGGCCGACGGAAGATAAATTACGATTTTGACACCACACCCGGTATTGATGAATCCCAAAACACCGTGGAGCTCTCCGCCATTGATACCGGCCTGGCCATGATGGGGATATTGGCCAGCCAATCCTATTTTAGAGATCCAACAGATCCCGTCGAAACAGAAATTCGGCAACGTGCCCAAAGTATCTATGATCGCGTCGAGTGGGATTTCTTGCTTGAGCCAACAACCAACACCTTCTATTTAGGCTGGAAACCAGATGAACCACGTTTCTCAGAACCAGCCTTTGAGATCTCCGACGGGAGTGGATTAGGCTTTTACTCAGGAAATCCAGGATTCCCAGCCACGATCGACTTCTATACCGATGAAGGGCTAATCCTAATCCTGCTGGCGGCCGGCTCGCCAACACATCCTCTGCCCCCTGACATCTATTCAGCCATCATTCGGGCCCAAAGCACGACGGGGTTAACCCGAACTTTCCCCGGTGCCCTATTTACGTACCAGTTCTTCCACGCCTTTATTGATACGGCTCATTTTTTGCCTGCCTGTCCGGGGGAAGATGACATCAACTGGTATGAGAATTCGCGACAAGCGATCTGGGAGGTAATCGAGTACGCCGAGGAAAATCCGTTAGGCCTGCCCGGCTACGGCCCGGATGGGTGGGGCATCTCTGCCTCCGAAAAGCCGTATGATAATTATGAAGCCAATGGCGTCCCGCCTCTAGCCATTGATCCGGATCCGCCACAGGATGGCACCCTCACCTACTATGCCATGATTAGCGCCGTAAGCTATGGCCCAGATCTTAAAGCACGCGCCATCTCTGCTCTAAAAGCAGCCTGGGCTCGCGGTCACTGGCACCCCCGGTTTGGCTTACCTGATGCTTTTCATGAGGACATAACCGTTGTAGATGTGCCTTCTGGCTTGACTCCTTTACGAAGCGAAGGCCCCTGGATTCAGCGAGCGCTTTTTGCAATTGATCAGGGGCCGATGCTGCTCCATCTGGAAAATGAGCATTCTGGTCTCATTTGGCGGCTGCTGGGCACCAACAAGAATATTCGACGGGGTAAACATCACCTGGATGGGTGGGCTCAGCTAACCCTACAAGCAGAAGATGGCAGTGGGGACGGGGCAGTTAGCATCCGGAATACCGCTGCCTTTGAAACATCGATCCTTTTGCAGGCAGGTGAAAGCCGTACCTTCTCATTTAGTGCGCCTACACCCACTGATTATTTGATGCAAGTTCGCTACAGCAATGACACTGGGGGAACAGGAGAAACGGTTGAAATGTTCCTTGACGGAAGCTCCCTTGGTGAATTTGAGGCAGCGGATACGGGGGATGGGGGCTTTGGCTGGAACGTGTTTACCTACAGCGGGAGTAAGCTTGCTCTCAATGATTTGGCGGGTGGTGCACATGAAATCACGTTAGAAGTTTCAGGCGGTGACGGATTTGGAGTGGAAGTTGACTACATCCAACTCACTTTCCCTTATCAATGCCGATTTATACCAATCGTGCAGAAGTGAGTTTTAAGCAGACACACATTTCCGCTCAATAATTGATGGTTTCAATAAACCTATTAAACGGCCGTTATCTGATTGGGTAACGGCCGTTTTTCATCCGTTGAAATCGCAGACGATAGCAAGCCGATATATGTCATTAAGATGATTAATATTGAGGATTTGGTAGAAACAAATGTTAAACCGCGCATGCTTCATTGTGCTTGTCGGTAAGGAAACACCGTCGAACAAACAAACCATTCCCAGGTCTCTTGATCGGGGAATCCTTTTTATCGCATGCCAAAAGGTAGGGAGTCTTGTCCCTGAGCACCGCGGCCTGGGCTGATTCATGCTTTTGCAGTTATCATTGGAAAATGGATACTCAAGCCGTAAAAGATAAATTCAAGCGAATGAGAGCTGCTTACCAGCATCTCTTTTTGGGATCTCTAGAGCTGCTTGAATTGGACGCCCTATTTTGGACTGAAAAACTTCTGTTGAAGCTGGTCTATCTGCTGTCGCAAAAAAGGATTCAGGGCCTCAATGCACTTTTGTCACATGAGCTGACGGAAGACGAGAACATTAATCTCCGAGCCAACATGCTTGAAGCGCAGGCGTCGGCCGCTTTAGGGGGACACCAGCTAGGAGAATGGGAGGAGTTGGAAGACAATGAGGGCTTTCAAGCCACCTGTTCTGCCTGTGGTGGCTCCTTATTTGTTAGCGATTCGACACTTTACAGCATCTTAGCCGATACCTGCCCGGCACAAACCCGAGGCTCACTTGATAACGAGTGGTAAGTAAACCGAATCTGGATTACAGATGTTGGCCAGGTCAATGGAGCCCCACAGCCGCTGCCACTCGGCGTAATACGCCTGCGCCAGGGCTGCATCGTGGATAATCAGGGTGTTTTCATCATTGGCATATGCACCTGATGCCGTCCAATTATATGACCCTAAAATGACCGTTGGGTCGGGGCCGTTTACATCTATAACGGCAAACTTATCGTGCAGCTTGCCGGTAAAATTCTCAATCCCGATTTGAGCCCCGGCGGCACACATGGCCTCATCCCCCGAGCTGCCATTCGCCTCACCCAGCTGGTCAAACATGCCGTAAATGTCAACGCCATCACCCAGCTTTTCGATCACCCGGTCCGTCAACAAGGGATCGGTCCAGAAAAACATGGCAAAATGGATGGTTTCATCGGCCTGGGCCAGCTCATCCCAGACCTCAAACGCCACGACATCGGTCGGGGAGAAGTAACTCTCAACCAGCGTTCCGTTATAGTTGAACAGGTGGGCTGTATTGTCTATTTTGGCGCTGTGGAAGTTTCCCGCCCACATTTCCTCAAACTCAGTGGTGTAGACGTTGGCCAGCGTCGTATCAGTCACCACGATTGAGTTATTGGCGTTCAGAGTAACCCCAGTATCGGTGAAGTTGGTGCTCCCTGTCCACACGACAGTGCCATCAACAACGAGAAACTTGTTGTGCTGAATCTGACTGAGGCTGGAGTCAGTCACAATGGTGATACCGGCATCGGTCAGCATCTGATAAAAGCTGCTGTACTCATTGGCAGCCGCGTCGTCATCCCCCACCACCCTGACCGTGACCCCGCGATTGTGGGCGGCAATCAGGGCATTGACGATACTTAACCGGTTTAGGCCATACAGGGCGATGTCAATAGTGCTGCTGGCATTATTGACGAGGCTGAGTAAGGCGGTTTCCATTGGTGTCTGCGCCGTGGTGGTCACGGTCGCCGCAGGAGCCAGCAAATTAAAATAGACGCTGTAATCCAGATCCACCCCCACCACCGTTTCGGTCAAGATACAGGTGTGGCTTACCCCGGCAGAATTGGTGGCCGAGCCACAGCGCGGATTATAAGTCCAGTTGTCGGGGTCGTTGCCGGAAACGGCCGTATCCACCCGCAGCATGGGCACGCGCGCCTCAGCCTGACCGGAAAACCAGCCTGCACTGCTGTCAACCTCGTCAATGACAGCAGCCGTATCATCTCGAAGAAACAGCTGTTCGCCATCATTGCCCAGCGCACCAGTATAGATGAGATCAGCAGCAACCGAGGGCACCGTGGTATCATCGGTGCGCTCCAGCAGAAAATAGCCACCAGCCGGGATAGAGCCGCTGAGCGAAATGGAGGGGGTTCCATCACCGGCAGCCAGCGTCCAGCCTGTGAGATCCACAGGCGAGGCTGTGGTATTAACAAGCTCCACCCACTCGTCATTCGCCGAGGTTGAGGTTCCCATCCAGGCAACCTCATTAATTTCGACGTCGCGCGCAGCAGCAGAAACATTGGCGCTGACTGGTTTGATGGATGCCCACTGGAGCAGCGCGAACAAGAACACGACACCTAACGTGCCGTACAGGAGTGGTATAAAAAAGCGCAACCGACAGCCTGTATCTTGCCGCATCTTGAAAATCCCTGAAAATGACGTCTGGAAATACATTGACACTATACCATATCCCCCTGTTTTTTTGCTAAATTGCTGACCCTAAAGCCAATATTAATTTATCCTGCAACGCCATCAACAACGATAGGCCAGTCGACACAAATGCTCGCTTACGCGAAAGGATTCTAGGCTGACCTCAAAGAGCTTATGTGATGTATTTTGTCTCACTGAGGTTAAACAGGCGGCTGTACGACCATTTTGTTTAAGCAATCGCCAGATGCACCACACCTTATTAGGCAGGCGATTGGAAAGCCGACAACAATTTTTGGGATTCCTGAGAAAAGGGTGATTGCAGTTCGTTGAAAACGGCCGTTGCCTGCAATAAGTATTGGCGAGCCAGAAGGTGATCGCCCATCATCATGTGCAATTCACCGAGGTTATGCAAACATATCCCTGTCCCCAGCTTGTAACTCATTTGGCGATTCGCTGAAAGCGCCTGTTCATAGAACCCTTGGGCTTTCTCTAGCTGCCCTGCTTCCATTTCAATGATACCTAAATTGTTGAGCGCGTTGCTGGCTGCGGTCAGGTAACCAACTTCATGCGCTAGCATTAACGCTTGTTGCAGAAGCTCGCGGGCCTCTGCCACTCGACCCTGGATACGATAGATGCTGCCTAAATTATTCAGCCAGCTTGCTGTCAGGAATTGACTGTCATCCAATTTCTGGGCAATGGCCAGCGCCTGCTGATGATAAGTCACGGCTTGTTCAATTTGGCCCGCCTCAAAATAGGCTGTGCCCAGATTGCCTAAATCCTGGGCTTCACCTTTTTTATTGCCTGCTTCCTGCCTAATAGACAGAGCTTGTTTGTGACAGGCAATAGCGCGGTCCATCTGTCCTGATGTGTTATAGGCAATGCCTAAATTATTTAAACAGCGCCCCATCCCTTCAGTATCGCCTGTTTCTTTGGCCAGGGTCAGAGCTTGTTTGCTTAGTTGAATGGCTCGTTCAATGTGGCCCAAGCGAACAAGTGCCAGCCCTTTGCGCGCCATGAACTGAACTTCGTGCTGACTGTCTCTTATGGTGCGCACGGCAGTCAGGCCCAAATCGAGTATTTTGATGTTTTCTAACCAGTGCCCCTGGTCGCCCAGGTATTGGCTGATGACGACGACCAGTTTTTGTACGGCCGTCCACTGCTGGCGGGCCAGGCAATGCGTTAGCACAGGGACAAAATGAGTCCTTTCCTGATCCATTTGGGCATACCCAGCTTGCCCCAATTTGGTTTGCTCAATGGCTAAGGTGGTGTAAAAGTCAGCCAATTTGGCCAACGTTGCGTCATCGGCAGGGAGTTGGTAACGGCCGTAAGTATGCACCAGCGCGTGCGTTACTTCATATTGCGAACCAACACGCTGCAAGAGGCCATAAGCCACCAGCTGATTCAGCAGCGGCACCACAGCTATATCGGGCAGGGTGTGGGCAATAGCTGCACTGCTGAACGGCGCAAGCGCGAGCAGCCCGATGACGCCCAGTACCGGCCTGGATAACGGCCCAACTTGTTCCAGACTGCGAGCCAGCAGTCTGGGCACGCTAGCTTCTCGTCGCTGAACATCGTCTGGATCGAGCGCTTGCAGTGGCGTCTCTTTGAGCCAGGCCAAATAACCGGTAGCCGTTTCACCCGTGACATAGAGATAACGTCCCACCAACCGAACAGCCAAAGGCAAATTTCCTACCAGTTCACAGATGCGCTCGGCGGCCCGTTTGTCGTCAATCTGCTGTGGGCTCCAGGTGTTGAGCAGGCGTAGGGCATCTGCCAGGGTGAATGGCGAGAGATCGAGAAAACGGCCTGGCGCGTCCTGACGGCGGCGGCTGGTGAGGAGGACAGCGGCTGGGCCAACAGCCGCCAAGACGGCTGGCAGATCGTCAGCCTCTTCGGCGCCATCCAGCACCAGCAGCGCTTTTTTGCGATTTAATAAGCGAGTGACGGCCTGAGCAGAAACGTGCCGGGTTTGCGGTTCATAGCTTTTCAGAATGTGCTCAAAGGCGCTGGCGGTATCGGAACGGCCGTAAAAGCTGTAAAAAACGACCCCATCAGGAAAGCGCACGTAGAGACGCCCGTCGTCAATCAGGCGATACAACAACTCGGTGGCCAGCGCCGTTTTGCCCATGCCGCCCGAGGCACAAAGCGCCACAACCTGGCCCGGTTGTAAACGGGCCATCAGGTCGGCCATTTCGCGGATGCGGTTGGTGAAATTTACCGGGCGTGGCGGCAGCATTTGCAAAAAACGGTCGCGTTCAGTCAGCTCCTCTATCCAGGATTGCAAAAAAAGCAGATCGCTTTTCCCCTCTACGGTTTCAATCAATTCAACGACAGCAGGGTATCCCGCTGCTTGCAGCAGGCGCGTCACTGCATCCACCTTCAATTCCAGTGCCGAAGCCGCCAGGGCAATATCTTGCCAGCGCTGCGGCTGCCGGACCCGTCCCTTACGCCAGTTGATGATGGTTTCTTTGGGCAAACCGGTGCGCTGGGCCAGAGGGGCGGGCGTTACGCCTTGCCGCTGTAGGTATTCCTTGAAGAGATCGCCAAAATGTTCCGCCATTTTTTGTTGCTCCAATTTTTTGTTTGACCCTTAGGTGGGGGCATACGGCCGTTCCATTTTGCCCCAAAATAACAAGTAACTTGATACGGCCGGTCAGCTCAAGTTGAAATCAACCAATCACGACTCGTGGGCATCTCATGAGGTGCAGGAGACTCGTCTTCTGTACGGCGCGCCATTCTCAACGAGTCGCCAACCTGTATAGGAGAGTCGTGATGTATAAACAAATATCTACCCAAATTCATGTTTTGCTGGTAACGGCCGTGTTGGTCATCGGTTTGGCTGTGCCGGTTACCCCGCCAAGCACCATCAATGATTGTTCCGGTTCAACCGGGCAAATATGCGGCGGGTAAGTAAACATTTGGGGCTGTCGGCTTCAAGCTGGCAGCCCCTGCATCTCATGGATTTGTGATATTTTGGCACTGTACTCGGCCAGCTGGCTGTTGGCCCAGGCATTGTCCGGGAATTGGGCGGCTAACTGCTGCGCTTCGGCAAAATGGACGAGGGCGACCGGGTATGCACCTTGAGCCATATAGGTTTTGCCCAGATTGCCAATAGCGTTGGCCAGGGGCAGCGCATTGCCCAGCAGCCGGAAAAGGTGGATGCTCTCGTGATGATACCGTTGGGCCCTATCCCAGGCCTGCTGCTGGCGCAAAACACACCCCAAATTGTTGGCCGTATGTGCTTTTAGCTCAGTCAGGCCAGGCTGTGTGCGCAGCATCTTGTCTGCCTGACGAAAGGCAGCCTCGGCCTGGTCGTATGTTTGCAAACTGTAGAGCAGGCTGCCTAAATTAATGGCTGTCCTGATTTTGTCTTCTTCTTTGTCGGTTTCGGCCAATAACTTGCCCGCTTTTTCATAAAGCTGCTGTGCCTGTTCAAACTTGTTTTGGTCTTGGTAGGTCCGCGCCAGGGCATTCATGATGCGCGTGAGGTCAGTAATGGTGACCGTTGCGCCAGACTGGAACAGGGCCAAGGCGCGCTGAAAGTGGCTTTCGGCTATGGCATACTGCCCCTGGTCTGTGGCGATTTGCCCCAAGGCGTGATGAACGGTTGCCCGTAAGCGGTGTTCTGTTTTGGCAAACTGGTTTAGCGCTTTTTCTCCCGCAGCCTGGGCTTCAGCGTAACGATGCTGGCGCTGGTAAGTTTGGCAAAGGTTCATGTGAATTTCGGCGCTGGCCTGGGCATCTTGCAGGTTGTCGGCAATGATGCCTGCTTGCTGGAAGGTGGCAACGGCCGTTGCCAAATCCCACTGGATACGCTGAAACTGCCCCAACTGTTTTAATAATCGAAATTGCAGCCAGAGGTTGGGGGCGGGCATGGTGGCCAGGCATTTTTCCAGCAGCGGCTGCCATTGGGGCACGCGCCCGGTGCCTTCTACCCAAAAGAAACATTGCAGGATGAGGACAGCCGTTTCTTGCCAGGTTTTGGGCAGGGTCAAGCCCATCTCCACCACCCGTACCACGTTGGGGAAATCCGGGTTTAGGCTGCGGCTGATGTCGTCGTTGAGGACAGCCGTTTGCTTTTGCCAGTAGTTTAACGTTGCCTGCAACCCACGCACAAAACGAGGGCTGGGGGGCGGTTGTAGGTTATCGGTCATCGGTTATCGGTTATCGGTTTACGGGCCACTGCTTACGGATCACGGTGATTCTGGCCAATGAATAATTTCGGTGCGCAAAAAGGATTCTGTGAGGCGGTGGGTGCCGTAGCGCCGCTCCCAAGTTGTGCCGCGCACTTCCAGCAGCGAGCGATTGACCAGTTCGGTGATAGCGGGCCATAACTCCTGTTCGGGCAGACCGCTCATCGCTTGCATTTGCTCTGGCTTCACGCCAACGCCAGCGGCCAAGGGCATCATTTCTAACAGGGTTTGCCCGGTTGGGCTGAGGCTGTGCCACGCTTGCCAGTAGATGTGGCGATAGAGCTGCCCAATTTCGCTGATTTGGGCGGCGGTCAGATCGGTAAGGATTTGCTGGAGGGGCAGAACGGCCGTTAAACCCACCACAAGCTTTAGCGCTAACGGGTTGCCGCCGGTAACAGCGTAAATCTGGCGGACGACTGCATCGGAGGCGGGCATTAAGTCGTTAAGGTTGAGGTTTTGCGCCTGGGTATAGATGAGGTCGGCGGCGGCGGGCAGCGGCAGTTCGTCTAATACCAGGCTGTAGGCGGTGCTGGCAGCGGGCAGGCGCACGCGGGTGGTAAGCAGAAATTTGCTGGGAATTGCCCAATCATTGAGCGCATTGAGCAGACTGGAGGTGTCAGCCTCCGATTCAAGGTTGTCAATGACAATGAGGGTGGGGCGGCTTTTGAGGGTCTGGCGCAGGCAGGCAATACGGCTGTTGCCAGACGTGGCGGTTTGGGGGCACAGATGTTCAACCAGATCGTTGATGAGTTTTTCCAGGATTGCGTCTGGTGGGAGCGACCCGTTGGTGTCGTCTGGGCTGACGCGCAGCCAGAAAACATCCTGGAAGATGAAGCGGGGTAGGATAGCGCGTGTTACCTGGTCGGCCAGGGAGGTTTTGCCAATGCCGCCAATCCCCACAATGGCGATGACGCCGGGCATACCGGGTTGGGTCAGGTAGCCAATCAGTTCATCGACGTGATTTTGACTACCAAAAAGGTTGGTATAGGTGGGTGGGGGGAGCTGGACTTGCAGCGTGTGGAGGCGATTTTGGCGAACGGCCGTTTCCTGGTCCCACAAAAGTTGCGTCAGGTTACGGATCGCCTCGCGCTGGCGGCGCTTGACCTGATCTTCACTAAGGTTGAGCTTGCTGGCGGTCATGAGAATGGTTTGACCGTCTACAAACCGGGAGGTGAGGATTTGTGCGCTGGCGGGGTCTTGCTGCTGCAATTGTTGAATGCCGTTGAGCAAAACCTGGTTAGTGGCAGAAGCCCTGCTTGGGGCGTGGGCTAGTTCCTGTTGGACGATGAGCAGTTGGGCCAGTGAATCATCTGCTGTGTCGGCCAAGTTGCTCCAGGCGCGTAAGGCTTTGGGGACGGCCGTTTGTAAATCTTCAAACTGCATAAATCTTTGCCTATTGTGGATGAGTTGTCATATCGATGTTTGTGTTACAAGTATCAATTTTACCCGACATTCGCACAAAATTGCACCATATCCATAGGTTGCCGCACCAAATTCGCACGCATTTTTTATTAGACTGCAATTGGGTCCACGCTGGATGTCATCGTGCCTCGCGTATTGACCATCTGCAAAACCGTTACGAATAGGCCAATGCAGAAAATACGATATTACATAGGAGCAAAACAATGTTGATGAAACGATTGAGATGGTTACGAATTATTCTTTTGGCACTGCTGCTGGTCAGCTTGCCGCTTTTGGTTGGCTGTGGCGGAAATACGGCCGATTCTCGTGATACAGAGCCCACCGCCAGAAGTGGAGACGACGATGGCGATGATGCAGAAGAGCCAACGCTTACGCCCGAAGAAGAGTATGAAGAATTAACCGAAAAAGGGGATGATGCCTACGATGAAGGCGCGTACCAGACGGCGCTGGGATATTACCAGCAAGCGTTAGACATTGCTAAAGAGATAAATGATGCTGAGAAGGAGCCGGAGGCTCTGTACAACATTGGGTTCACTTATGTAGAACAGGGTTTGACCGAACCGGCATTAGAAAATTTACAAAAAGCGTTAAGTATGTATGTTGACAATGGGGATATCGAGGGGGAAGGCAATACCATGATTGGTATTGTGATGGTTTATACCCAGTTGGGGCAATATTCACAGGCGCTAGATGTGTCTGACCAAGCCTTGGCTAAGTTCCAGGAAATTGAGGATGGTGAAGGAGAGGCCATGGTTAACACCCAAATTGGAAATGTTTTTCTGGATCAGGAGGATTTTCCAAAAGCTATCAGCTTTTTTAATGAAGCGATACGTATTAGCCAGGAAATTGAAGACGCTTCTCTGGAAGCGCATAATTTAGGGTTAGTGGGTCTTGCACAGCTGCTTATGGGTGAACCAGAAGTGGCGTTAGTGACGATGCAGGAGGCGTTAACGCTCCTTCAGGAAACGGACAATGATAATAGCATTGCTTCTGCTTTTAGTGCACTTGGGTATACATACAACGCACTAGAGCGATATGGAGAGGCGATTGAGATGTTTGATCAATCGCAAGAAATTGTGCGTCGAATTGGGAATAAGGAGTTGGAAGCGGAAAACCATTTGAATACGGCCGTTGCCCAATACAGCCTAGAACAGTACGAGGATGCCCTGGATAACCTGGATAAGGCCATTGCCGGATACGAAGAGATTCAACAATACAATAACGTGGCCACTGCCTGGGAAAATAAAGGCATAGTCTACAAAGATTTGCGTCAGTATGAAGATGCCGTGGCTAGTTATGAAGAGGCGCTGGCTATCTACGAACGCTTGGAGGATGAAGCTGGCATTCAAGATGTCAATGCCTCCCTGGCTACCATGCCCATCTTTGAATACAACGTCAACCTGGTTAAAAATCCTGGCAACGAGCTGCCAATTGAGAACGGCGAAATTCCATTTTGGATAGAAGCCGCAGGCACCAATTGGGGGCAAAATGCAGAAGTGCCGGTTCATGAAGGTGTGGCCTATTTTGATGCTGGCGAGGCTGGTTATCTGGCGGAATTATACCAGGATGTGAATGTGATCGGTTTTGCTGACGCCATTGACAAAGGTGAGCAGCAGTTTGCCTTTGCCGCATATGTGCGCTCGTATCCTTTGCAATTTGCTGTGCCGGTAGATGCCGCCCAAATTGTGGTGGAATATTTTGAGGATGGGGCCGTTGATCCGCTCGATTCTGCCGCCACCGATGAGATTTTTGTCACCGACCGCTGGTTTGAAATTGCCGATACCTTAACCCCTCCTCCGGGCACACGTTGGATTCGACTTCGGCTGATTAGCGTGAAATATGGTGGTTATGACAGTGATGGTTATTTTGACGACCTGTCGCTGGTGGCGCTGCCGTAAATTATAGACAACGGTTGTTTTCAGGAAACGGCCGTTGCCTCTATTCACTCGACAAAACAAAACAACAACAATCAACCCAAGAACCGGAAACCTACCATATGAAAACAAAGATGATGATACCTTCCCGTTTGCTGCCCTTATTTGCGCTATTTGGCTTCCTTTTACTTATCGGCCTGGCGGCATGTGCGGGCGAAGATAAGGTGATGGAGAGTGCAACGGCCATTCCCACCTCACCTGCAATCCCTACAGAAACGGCCGTTCCCGTGGCGCAGGAAGAAATCGTTCCGCTTGAAACAGAAGCGACGGCAGTTGCCTCTTCAACGGCCGTTCCTGAAAACAGTCCTGCTGAACCAATGGCACTACCCGAACCATGGCATCCCATCCAAAGTTTAGGTGCTCGCCTCATTGGTGATGTAGACATATCTCCCGATGGCAGCACTGCCCTACTTGGCACTCTGCGTGGTTATTTAACCATCGTCAACCTCAACGATCTATCCACACAAACGGTGTTTTTTGAACCGAACAGCAGCGTCCGCTACCTCCAATTTTTGCCCGACAGCCAGCATTTTATCGCAGGCACGACATCTGCCGGGCCAACATTAATCGACAGCCAAACGGGGGAAACTGTACAAACATTCCCATTGGTAGGATCAGAACCACTGGCGCTGTCTCCAGATGGTACCAAATTGGCTGGCATCAATAGCGATTTTAGAACCATTGAAATTTGGGACATTGTGGCCAATCAACGGATAACCGCCATTGAAGGAACCCTTGATCGTGTCAATTCCATGGCCTTTTCCGCAGATGGTAGCCAACTGGCGACCACAAACACGGCCTCGTTTTATGCGGGCGTTGCCATTTGGGATGTGGCAACCGGTGAGCAAACTCGGTTTTTACAGGAAGACGATACGCTGGAAGCGGTAACATTTTCGCCAGACGGCCGTTATATCGCCACTGGCTTATCGCTCTGGGATGCAGTGTCCGGCGAACGGCTGGACGAGTTGGGCTATCAAATAACCTATTCTTGGGATCGGGCATTTGTCGAATTTTCCCCAGACAGCCGACAATTACTCATCATCAACCAAAGCGGGCAAGCTACTCTGGTTGATGTAGCCACCTTGGAACCCATCTTCCAAAATATGGGTGGGTCAAATTCGGGCAATTTGGCTGATTTTTCCCCGGACAGCCAAACTGTTTTGCTGGGCAGCCAACTGTTAGATGTACAAACTGGCGCATTAGCACAACAGTTGGGCGGCCATACGGTAACGTTTGAACTGGGAAGGAATATATTTACAGCCGTAACGGTTAGCGACATTTCTCCAGACGGCCGTTTGGCCTTTACCGCTGGTGCCGAGGAAGACAACAATGGCGACGGCTTTGTGGACCCCAGCATTAAAGTTTGGGAGATAGATTCCGGGAAAATTATCCACACCTTAACCGCAACAGATTATCCTTTCATCGCTGCCACATTTTCCCCCGATGGCACAAAAATATTAGCCAAAGATGAAACCCAGCTGACGCTATGGGATGTTGCTACCGGTGGCCAACTTTTTGCTGTTCCTTACACCTCCGGAAATGACGGTGAAACTGATCCCCTGGCATTTACGCCAGATGGTACACGTTTTTTTGCCACCGATGGGCAGCATGTTTTAACAATGCACAATGCCAATACGGGCGAGATTTTGCAAACCTATGCGCATGATGGCAACGAAGTCAAAATAACGGCCGTTGCCATTTTGCCAGACGGGCAAACAGTCATAACCAGCGGCGAAGCCTTAGCTGGCGCATTCATCCGGTCCTGGCAGATTGAGACAGGGGAACTGGTGTCTGATCATCAATTGGATGGGTTATGGGAAGTGAGCGGGATCGCCATTTCACCAGATGGCACACAATTGGTCAGCCTGGAAAATTATCGAGGCTCCAACGACCCCACCTTGCTGCGCATTTTGAATCCCCAAACATTTGCTGAACAAACTGCGTTTACCATGAACGGCCGATTTGCCTCTGCCGCTTATTTCCCTGATGGGCAACAACTGCTTGTTGGCGGCGAAGACGGCATCGTCATCCTGGACACTATTACTGGTAGCCCGCTAGAACAGTTCGACGGATTAACGGAGCATGTGGTCATTTCAGAAAGCGGCGAACGATTCCTTCTAGACTCTTCCCAGGTTGTGATCATTTATGAAAAAATACCATTTGTCCCCCATGCAGATAGCAATGCTTCAGCAGAAGCTCTGACAGTGGTGCCAACACCTGCCGACAATCCTGTAGATTCCGCTGAAGAACCCGGCGCCATTGTGGACAATGATGCAATCATCTTTTCGTGGGCTGACCTCAATCAAACGCAGCCTGATGATGTTTACACACAGGTAAACTACTTCGCCATGTTTGATGTAGGGTTGGGTGATTTGGGTTGTGCCAATCTGTCATTTGGTGCAAATGAAGCAGAAGGCCGTTTTGAGGACTCTTTTGCGCCATTAAATGCCAGCACGGCATTTGTTTACACGCCAAAACCCCATCCCGACTTGTATGATCGCCTCACCCTATTCTCTTGCGATTGGCGGCGTGGGGATGCCATAACGGTGCAGCTTATGACGCCGAATGGAGCGGTTTTGGAAAAATCGTTCATTTATGGCGACACCCTGGATACAGGCTCAGCCAGCGCAACGGGTGTTGCTGAATTGCTTGTGCTGCCGGATGACCCGTTTGATGAGGGTGAATTGCTGCTGGCCTATACGCCTGGTGCCGGTAAGGCACCCGGTGAGTACACCTTTGTGGTGACCGGCAACGGCCGTACCCTCCAACATACATTCAGCGTCACGCAGCCGACAGGCGCGCGTGTGTTCACCACCGCTAATTTGCAAGGGTATCAATTCTGGCATTTAGCCCAATTTGAACCGCAAGAAACAATTCGCGTTGTGGCTTATGGGCGCTCAAATTGTGTCAGTGGCGATCCCAACTATTATCAAATACCGCCCAATATGGCGCCGCTTTGTTTTCAGGGCTGGCAAGAATTCACGGTTGATGCTCAGGGGCAATTGCTGTTCCAAACCCTCCCCACGGCTGAATTCTCTTATTTTGCTATCGTTGGCGAACTCTCTGGCACATTTCCACTTGATTCTTTCATTCAGGCAGAAGTTGTGGCAGCGCACCATGAGGTACGCGCCGACTGGCTGCCCTGGTTTTCTGAAAGTTTGTCACTCGATGCGCCCCGTTTTCGTTTGCAGCCAGGTAATGTTGTGCGCGTCATCGGCCAGTCTGGCACGCAAGACCGGGTGCGGTTGAGTGATGGTACAGAAGGCTGGGTTTTGGCGGCGGCGTTGGATAAGGGGAATTCGGCCGTTCCCAACGACGACATCCCGGTTCAGTTTAACGGCGACATCACGACGCTACCAGAATGGGTGTATCTGCCAGCCGGTACGTATTTCATGGGGTCGAGCAATTTCACCACACAATACACTGAACCAGCTGAACAGCCCCAGCACCTTGTTACCGTCAATTCGTTTTGGATGCAGCGCACCGAGGTGAGTAACGCGAGTTACGCCGCCTGTGTCGCCGACAGCGTCTGTACCCCACCCAGGTCGTCGGCCTCAGCCACACAGGCCAATTATTACGGCAACGACACTTTCGCTGACTATCCCGTCTTGTTTGTCACACAGGATCAGGCGCAAGCTTACTGCCAATGGGCAGACGGCCGTTTACCCACCGAAGCAGAATGGGAATATGCCGCCCGCTTCCCCACTCGCGACGTATCCTATTACATCTGGGGAGATAATCCAGCCCAAGCCGATGCCTCTTTGGCCAATTTTGGCAAAAACAGCGGAGATACCATCCCCGTTACCGCTTTACCCGATGGAGCCAACGAGGCTGGCTTGCTCAACCTGCACGGCAACGTATGGGAATGGACGTCCGATTGGTTCGACGCAACTTATTATGCCTCCTCCCCTGAGAATAATCCGACCGGTCCGGCCAGCGGCAATGAAAAAGTAGCACGGGGCGGTAGTTGGAGCACCAATCTGGAATTTATCAGCCTCACCAACCGCTTCAACCGCAGCCCCAATCAGGGCTACGACAACCTTGGCTTCCGCTGTGTGCGCGTGACCAGCCCCTGATAACTTGTGATGGAGCAACAGCCGTTTCCAGCAGGTGGGGGAATAGGGAAACGGCCGTAAAAAAACAAATTCAAAAAGGACAGGACTTTTGCACGGCTCTGGCTGCTCTCCTGACCGAGTCAGCCAGGTGGCACGGTGAGACACCAGCCACAGCGACTAAAATGCGTAAATCAAAAGGAATAAAAAATGAACTCAATACAAAAACGATGGATAAATGTTGGTTTGTTGGTTTTGCTTTTCATTAGTAGCGTCACCATGATGGGGCAGAAATTTACGCCACAAGCCTCAGCTGGTTCTGGTTGTACGGTTGGCGGTGCCGTGATCGCCGATACAACATGGTCACCCTCCGCCTGTGCTGCCTATACGGCCACTGGCAACATCATTGTCAATGAGGGTGTGACGCTAACGATTGAGCCAGGAACAATCATTCGTTTTGATGCAGGCCTGGGCATGACAGTACGTGGCACATTAAAAGCAGTGGGTACGGCAGCTTCCCCCATCACCTTCACCTCAAACAACGGTTCTCCTGCACCGGCCGATTGGAGCGGCATCTTCTTTGAAACAACCAGCACCAGTGCGGGGCTTGATGCTGCCTATAACTACGTGTCAGGCAGTATCATCCAATTTAGCACCATTGAATACGCCACTGATGCCATCCTGATGGATTATGCCGCCCCATACATCGCGCACAATACCATTCGCTACAATGTACAGGGCATCGTTGGAGATAGCTATACGGCAGCAAGCTATCCCCTCACCATTATTCGTGATAACACTATTACTAACAATGGTGGAGCCATCCGAGGAGCTGGCCTGGAGTTCTCTTATGGCAGACGCGCACGCATTATCAATAATTTAATTAGCCACAATACATCTACTACCAGCGGCGGCGGCATCTATATTTGGACAAATTCTGGGGGCACGGGTCAATACGTCCTTTCTGGCAATACCATTGTCCATAATATCACTTCAACCAGCACAAATTATGGGAATGGGGGCGGCATTTATATAGCTGGGCGTGCAACGTTAACGAACAATATCATTGCGTACAATCAGGCACAGGGCACCCAGAGTTATGGGGGGGGCGTTTCATTTTCCGGTGGCACTCTCGAACTGGTGCAAGGAAACTTGGTCTTTCAAAATGAAGCAGCCTATGGTGCCGGATTGGGCTATGAGATTACTGCCATGGAGGGTGTGACCAGAGATAACGTCATCACAAATAATACGGCCACACTTAATGGTGGTGGTGTCATGTTCGCTTTCATTAACAACAGTGAGGACCTGATATTTACCCATAACAGCGTCTATGGCAACAATGCAAATGGCGTGACAAACGATGTGGGGACGACAGATAACAGCGATCGGGAGGACATTAACGCCATTGAAAATTGGTGGGGTACCACAAATCTAGCAACCATTGAAAGCCATATATTTCATGCGGTTGATGACGCCAATCGCGCCCTGGTGCTTTTTCAACCGATTCTGACCGCTTCACCAAGCAGCGAACAAACCATATCTACCAGCGGCGGTACCCTTAACAGTGGTGATGGCGTTGTGAACCTGACTGTTCCGGCCAATGCCACCACGGAATCTGTTACGATTCAATATAGTCACCTTTTCACCCCTACGGCCGCCTTGCCAAACAATTTCCACTTCGCACTCGGCTTTAATTTGTTTGCCCTTAAAGCAGACGGTACGGCCGTTACCCAATTCGCTCAGCCCTTAACCCTCACCATCAATTACCCATCTGACGCAGAATTAAGCAATATGGGCATTGATGAAAATGATTTAACGCTTTCGTACTGGGATGGCTCCCAATGGCAATCTGTATATCCCTGTACAGGATGTAGCTTCAACACCAGTCAAAATCGGATCACCGTCTTGATTGACCATTTCACCGAGTTTGCCTTGGTTGCTGAAATACCTGAATATCCAGTGTTCCTACCGATGATTGTCCGATAATACTATTCTATAAACTGGATACATGATCCAAGAAACTATCACTCACCGCTGTCGCAGATGCGACAGCACCAACATCGTTAAAAATGGCACCAATCGCTGTGGCAGCCAGCAGTACTGGTGCAGATTGTGGTGCTCGACGTGTTTTACACCCCAAGCGCCATCCGTCGTCTGAAAAAAGAAACCGCACTGAACGTTTACAAAGAACGAGCCAGCATGTGCGGTGTCCAGCGTGCGCTGGGTGTGAATCGCCATACTCCGGCGCTTTGGCTGCTGGACCTCATTGCGCGTCTCCCACCGTTTTGCACCTCAGTCGAAACAGCTAAGCCTGACGACGTTCTCGAACTGGATGAACTCTAGTCTTTTGTCGGCAAACGACAGCAAAAGCGATGGCTTTGGGTGGCTCTTTGTCGGCGCACGCGCCAAATTGTGGCCTTTGTCATCGGCGACCGCAGTGCCAAAACATGTCGTAAGCTGTGGAAGCGTATTCCAGAAGCGTACCGTCATTGCCGTACATTCAGTGACCTATAGATTGCCTATCAACAGGTCATTACAATGGGCAAACATGCTTCAGTTGGTAAAGAAAGCGGCGAAACAGCGCACGTGGAGCGGTGGAACAACACCTTGCGCCAGCGAATCGGCCGCTATGTTCGTAAATCGTTATCGTTTTCAAAGCGCGACAAATTTCATCATTTGGTAACCAAGTGGTACATCTATGAATACAACTTATCACTTACTACCTGACCACTACCTTATCTTGTAAGGATAGTAATAGCGACTACTCTGCCCGCTAAAAGTGGGGAGTTCTCTCGGCGCGTTTCTATGGTATTATTTTGTCAACTTTCAGTCTTCAAATGAGTCAGTTTCTCGCAATGGATCCAACCAAGGAGGCCTATCGTGGAAGATTTCATCAATTTTATTCTTGGTTTCCTCTCACTGAGCGTCGACCGGCTGGCAGAACGAACCGGCGAATCCCCAGTAATGATCATTTGCTCTACACCGCTGCTGCTTCTCCTGGCCACGCGAATCATATTCGGCCAGCAGGCTTTTAAATTGATTTTTCGACTTCTGTTCGCTGGGGTATTAGGGTTGATGGTCTATATTTTTATGGTTGAAACAAGCCCATTGGCCAGCACCCTTGCCATCGCTGTCCCTGCGGCCTATCTTTTACTATTAGAAAAACGTGCCCCCATTGCAACCAAAATTTTCAAGGCGGATCGCTTTTTAGCCTTTTCAAATCTTGTAGGCCTGACGGTCGGCATTTTACTGGGTGTCGTTTTGGTATTTGGTTTGAACTGGATAGGCTGGCAGCTACCGGCTGGTTTCTGGCTAGATAGGTTTGTTGAGTTTGGTGCATTTATCACGCCTGTTGTTTGTTTTGGCGTCGGCTACGTAGCTGGTGCCAAGTTTAGTCTTCTATCCCTGAGGGAGCATCCTAAATCCCTTATCTTAGTCAGTAGTGTCCTGGCGGCTACAGTTGTTTTGGGCGCCTGGTATTACTTCAATTATCGCGAATTCCAGACTCGGGTTGTGGCCGCCCTGGCGGATGAATACGATGATCCTGAAGTTGTACTGGATACCCTATTATTATCCGAAACGGGCTACCGGGGTGCATGGGGGCATTTTATCCTGTCTGCCAGAGGCACCACTTCTGTCACCCTTGTCGATGAAGATTATGAGATTCCAGAAGGAGCGTTTTCAACCTTGATTAACTGGGGAAAGAGACTCCTTATTTATATTGGCTCTATTGTTCTGATGCGAAAAGGTCTGTATTCGATTTTGCTAGAGCGCATAAAAACCGGCAAATTAACCGGAGCGGGGTTCTGGGCCTACATCGAAAGTTTGTTTAACGATGATGATGATGAACCAGCTGACCGGGGCAAGATGAGATCACAAAAGTAACCACACATGACACGTTGGTCGCTCATACGCATCTTTAACAGGACATGGTCTAAGCCGCTGCATTTCAGCCGTTTGTCAATATTTAAATGCACTTTGAACAATACCTGGAAATGAAGACCAGGACCACAAGCCTGCCAGATCACATTTGTCTGCCTGGCGGGTTGTCTCCGTCGTTCATTTTGGCCGCTAGAAGACTGGCCATTCACCGCTCATCTTGAATAGGCTGGCCCAGACAAGCGTGGCCAAACCGTTTCTTCAGATGAATTTGAAACAAAGGATGGGTACACAAAATGCAGACCCGGTTTATCTTGACCCCTTATTTTCTAGACCAAGCACTCCCTGCGCTGGAGGAGCTGGCCGAACCCAATTGGCATATCAACCGCCAGCCACTGCCCGAGGCAGACGTTCAGTCAAGAATGTTGGTGCTCCATGCCGCCTTGGCGCATCAGGTCACTGCGGCCCTTGATGCGAATCATCTCCCCGTCTCTATCGCTGGCGACTGCTGTGCCACTATCGGCGTGATGGCCGGTTTACAACGAGGAGGCTTAGAGCCGACCTTGATCTGGTTCGATGCCCATGGTGATTTCAACACCTGGGAGACAACCCCCAGCGGCTTTCTGGGCGGCATGCCCCTGGCCATGCTGGCGGGGTTAGGCGAGCAGACGATGCCACAGGCGCTGGGCCTGCGCCCCATTGCTCAGGAGCGCATTATTCTCACCGATGGCCGCGACCTGGACCCTCGCGAACAAGAATTGATTGCCGGCAGCGACCTGGTGCATCTCAGCGATCCCCTCGATTTGCTCGATTACCCCTTAGGAGAACGGCCGTTATACATCCACTTTGATGTGGACATCCTCAATCCTCTGGACGTCCCAGCAGTGAGTTATATGGCAGCAGGTGGACCCAGGGCCGAAGCATTGGCCCAGGTATTTAGACACCTAGCGCAAACGGGACAGATTGTGGCTGTATCCCTGTCAACCTGGAATCCGAAGCTTGATACAGATGGGCGCTCCCAAGAACGCTGCATGAATTTACTTCAGGAACTGTTAGGGGCAACCGATTCCGGGGAGGATGCATAACCTGGGCAAGGATGCCCAACTGTTCACCAGCTTGTTTTAATGGGCGAGCGCCATTAATAGACATTCACCAGACAAATTCTATCAATTTGCCCCGAATCCACAGGGGTGCCTATCAAGGCATTACTGGCTTCATTAACAATCCACTTCAGGTGCCTTTGCCTGGCTCGGCCGTATGGTTAAGGCCGGTGGTCAGGGCATTTCTACTGTTGCCCCAAATACGCTTACGTTTATCTCCATCCGAAATCAATTGATGCAAAAATCGAGCAAATTGGAGTCCACCACAAGTTATGGGCAAGGAAGTCCAAAGGCAATGGCTTTCCGAAAAATCACCTCTGGCATTTCCATCGTTGGCCAATTGACCTGGTTGGGCGCTAAACGCGCCAGATGGGATGAATATTCCCCTCGGAGGTTTAGCCCATGTCCCCACCATCCAGACAACTGCCCCTTGTTGTTTACCAACAAGAACATCATTTAAAAGCCTCACGCCGTCGTCTGTGTGATCTTCCGGCTGAGGAACAGCCGTTATACCGCCTGCATCACCACGGTATTGAGGCCTTATCAACCACAGAGCTGCTGGCCTTGCTGCTAGGCACGGCCAAAGCCCCAGGCATGGCACAGGATTTACTGGATCTGGTTGGCTCACTGCACCAGCTGGCGCGGGCAAACAAGGCGCAGCTGATGCGTGTACGGGGCATTGGCGAAGCCCAGGCAGCGCGGCTGCTGTCTTTTCTGGAACTAAGCCGTCGCCTTCAGGCTCCTGCCGCCGATGAGAAGGTTCGGATTACCAGTCCGGCTGATGGGGCCAATCTGCTGCTGCCCCGCATGCGCCACCTTGAGCAGGAAGAACTGCATGTGATCCTGCTGGACACACGTAACCGGGTGATGGCCATTCGCGTCATTTATCGCGGCAGTTTAAACACCAGCATGATACGGATAAGTGAAATTTTTCGCACCGCCATTGAAGCCCCGGCAGCCGCCATTTTAATCGCCCATAATCATCCCTCCGGCGATCCCGCGCCCTCGCCCGAAGACATCTCAGTAACCAGAAAAATTGTTGAGGCCGGCAACCTGCTCGGCATCGATCTGCTAGATCATTTGATTATCGGCAACGGCCGTTACACAAGTCTTAAAGAACGTGGCTTGGGCTTTAGCTGATTTCCCCTTTCTTCACGCACTTATGGAGTAACCACATGTCGCAATCAATCACTTCCGCGCAGAATGAAGATAAATTTATCCTGTCTATCAATGACCAGCAGCACACTTACACCAACGACAAAGCTGGCAAACGGCAGGCAATTCTAGACGGGCTAAACGCCATCGAGACTTTCACCAGCGGGACAGAGGTTTACCTGCCTAGCAATGTGGCATTGCAACTGGTAGCGGCCGTTCTTTTCCCCGACGGCATTCGAACAGAGGATGCCTATCAAACGGTGTGCCAGGTGACGGAGAAAGCGTGCGCCTTCATCGGCTACGGAGAGGAAATCGAGCTAGGTCCGCCGACAGTGCCCTTTGCCGCTCGGGGTGCCTATCGGAAGCGATTCCCGCCAGTGAAATCAGAGCTGATCCTCTTGGAACTGGCTCAAGCCCGTATCAGTACAACCTATCCCCGTCGGGAGATAGCTGGCACAATTCTTTGGAATAAGGCGGGACTGGCTGTTTACGGCCGTCACTGGAGCCAGCTTTCGCCTTCCCAGCAGGCCCAGATACAGGTTCAGGTTGATGCCATTGTTATCCAAGCCGCCTGGCAAAAAGTGGAAAGCGAGTCTGCTTGCCTATATGTCCAACCGCTTCCGGTTGATGAGGCAAAGGCCCGCACCCGTTTGCTGGAGTTGCTGCGCCGGGAAAATGGCGGCCCGATTGCCCACGCCAGCCTGGTGTATCAGGTTCAGCTGGGCGCCTACGGGCGCGGTTTTTTCACCAATGAGCTGGCCCCGGCTTTGCAAAAAATGGTTACCGCTACGCTTGCGGCCAACGGGTACAAGCCTACCCTTGATAACGGTGAATATTGGCCCAGGCCGTTGACCCTTGACCTGCCTGAGCTGGATACGCTCGTGTCTCAGTTTAATGCATTGCAGCCGGTCATGACGGAAATGGGGAAAGGACTTCTCCTGTCTGATCTCATCAGCGCACTTATGGATGACGGCAGCAGCCTCAGTGAGTGGCAAGAAGAACAGCTCCTCCAAACCGGCCCGGTCAGCCAGGCGCTGCGGCGATTGGGGTATGAGACGAGTTTAACCTGGTGCCAGCCCTATCAGTTTCAGCCTAAGCGGACAGGGTCCGATGCCCAACGCGTCATTCTTAAAGAAGTGCGCGTCAAAAACGATCTGAACCGGAAAATCATATTGGCCAAAGGCCTGGCGGTTTTCACACCCTCACTGACAATTGACGACGGCGAGGACACGTTGGTCTATCTGGAAATGGTGGGGGCGAAAGAGTCAGTGAAGGCCAACTGGGCGGCATTGGTAGGGGGAAATCGGGTGCATTGGCTGGGTCGGCAGCGCATTCAGATGGAAGGCATGAAACAACACGTCAAAATACAGGCAACCCTCCCCTGTGGTTGGGTCAGCCAGATTCTGCTGCACAAACAGGCCAGTCTCAAGGAAATGAATCCGGAGCAGCCCTTTTATCTCCTGGATGACGGCAGCCAACCGATCCCGCCGCAGTTTTATGCCATGCTTAATAAATGCCTGCCCCTGCCACTTTTGCCGGAGTGGACGGATTATTTGTGGGGAAACGGCCGTGGGCAGCAGCTTATTACCTTGCTGCATGCGGGTGAAGGGCAAGGGTATGCAGCCTGGCGAGTACTGCCAGCGGCGGAAGCGTGGCAGACGGTTATACAGCAGGGTTTGGCAGATCTAGCGCTACGCTTTTAACGAGACCCCTTGAAACAACTTTCTTTTGATAGGAAATTGACCCAAAGCTTTGGGCTGCGTGAACTCCCTATGAACCAGTGGTTTGACCTAGTTGAAATCTTCTTGGCAGTTGCCAGGAGATTCATGGTAGATAACTATCGTTAAGGCGTGCATCGTCGTCGAGGTAAGGGAGGATCTTTTCAGGTCATTGAAGGGATAGTGAAAGGGGAATGGGAGATGATAAAAATCCCGCCGCAACAGCTCGTAAGCGTTTCTGATTCTCGTGCCAACAAGATTCAGGAGAGACTATTGCAACGGGACAGAAAAATAATACCAGATTTAAGGGGGTGGGCAATTTAAAATGCTCTGCGTGATCGGTATCCATCCCCGCATCAATTAGCCTATTAAGCTATAAACAGTGCACTATCACAACCTATTGGCCGCTCAAATGGCCTGGAGTAGCTCATAGGCAAACCATACATTAGGCTGTGAATCCAGCTGAAATTCCCAATAATCCTTTTCTCGATAAGCCACAATCTTACCCTGGCCCAAGATATAGTCTCCACGTTTGGCCACCACCTCATCACCAATCTTGAAAAAAGCCTTATCTTCGTACCAGACTGGCTCCACCCACGGCTGTTGCTGCCCTATCTCAATGCCGTTGTCAATGGTGCGCACAGCGCTGTCCTCGCCATAATCATCAATATACCCGTTTGCCGCTGCCGCTTCTAACAGATCATCTTCGATATGGGAAAGGAACGCAGCTGCATCTGCTGAGAGCCATCGGGCTGATTGCAGACTGCCCGCCTTCAGGGCAGCAACAAACAACCTCTGATGCCGCAGGCCTTGCAAAGGCGACGTCTTGGCCAGGTCAGAGAGGGTGCCCTGGTATACATGTTGTACGTAGCGCAATATTTGCTGATGACTGGGGGGGATTAAGGACGTGCCTCGCTGAGCCAAACGTTTTTCCCTCTCAGCCATTCGCTGCTCGGCTTCGGCCTGGAGGAAAGCCTGATAAGGTTGGACAATTTCTTCCGTCAAAACCTGAACCGGCAGGATGAGGTCGCGCAGATAAACGCGGCAATCTTTTGCCCCATAGAAAACTGCGGCGGCATGACGCACCGATTGGTCGCAATAGGGGAAGCGGTGCAGCAGGGCTTTTAAGGCCAAATCGTAGGCAGATGCATCAAGCATATCATTCAGCAGGAAGATGACGCGTGTTCTCGGCCATTCAGGTACCGAGGAGGCGCTTTCATGCAACAGCGTGCCATATTCTCGAATGAGGGGATCTTGTAATAAATCATAGAATGTGCTGCGTTCATCTTGGGTGTCACAATCTAGGGCTAGCAGTTGGCTGCCCATCACATTTTCTTTCACGCGATAGGTTGACTGATAGTGGGGATTGCGTCGGGTTGGCCGATGGTGTTGCACATGGTGATGGGGAGCGGTCCAGGCAAGCCCGGCCTGAATGGCTTCAACAAAGGCAGGCATGTCGATCGTTTCATTGGCAAAGGTCATATTGAAATCCCAAAAACGATTGTCGCCTGGTTTGACTTTGTCGATATATTTACGGTTGATTGCTACCTGAAATTTCATCTTGGCCTGCTTTGAATATGCAATGGCGCGCCTTTGTTAGATAATTGTTATCACCTTAGTTCCGATATACGGCCGTTTCACACCAAAAGCCTGCAATTTTTCAGGAGCATTATTTTTGATAAAAACCGCAAGGCGATTATAGCGAATATCCTTACCAGGTGATTGACCCAACTATTGCCTATATTGGCCGCTTAAAGACGACCTTTGTGGACCAGTTGTCCTAGCTAGTTTTCTATTCAAATGATGGTGCCCTAAACTGGCAAACTTACCTAATTCATAAATGCCTATTATTTGACATCAAATTCAAAATTCTCGAATTTTAACGTCCGGCTGTTTTCACTAACGGTGCGAATTGTGGCTTCATCAAAGCCTTCTGGCAACCTGGCACTAATTTCCAACGAGATTTCCACTTCACAACCCACCAGGCTGGTGAGCCGCTCAATCACCTCTTCAACGATCAGACCCATCTCACGGTTGACGCGCTGAGGATTTAAATCTACACGGCCGTAATATCGAGTCGTTACTTGAGTTTCCGGTGCATCTTCAGTTGATGTCTCTAGTCCAGGTTTGGGTTCCCCCATCTGAGTTGTGGTGGGAATTTGGTCAGATCCCGGCTTCGGTGGCGGAGGTGGCGCAATCTTTATATGGTCAGGATGGATCAGGATGCTCTCCTCGTCAAAGTAAACCTGGCCTGAAGACTGATAAAGCAAGCTCGTATGATACCCCTTGTCGCTAACGCCAGTGGCGTAAGCAATTGGTGCATCCAGGCGGCTGACGCCGTTGCGTACGGCCGTTAACAACACATCCTGGTCAAACAATCGTGGCAAATAGCAATACTGGGCCAGATATTCCCACATCTGCTTGAGACCAATGCTCCAGCCTTTTTCTTCACCCCAAATGTAGCGATCAAGTTCCATGCGCAGGATGTCAGGCGACCATTCATTGATGAGCAGCCCGTCCTGCCGCAGCTTGCGGGCTGCCCGGTCATATATATTGTCGTCACCGCTGATACGATTCGCCTGGAATTCAATACTGCCCAGCGGCTCCGGCTGTACCGGCGTGAGCAGCCAACTATAACAACCGCGCACGCGCAGATTCGCGGTTTCATCGGCCTTTTCCAGACTGTTACGAACTTGACGGCTTTGTTGAGCATCCAAATTGAGCGGCTCTCGCTCCTCATTGATTGACGCCCAGGCCAGAAATTCACGCACTGCTTGCTTGAGCGCTTCCATATCATTCTGATCCGGGGCCACAAAAACAAGCATGTTTTTATAGAGCCGCTGGCCACTACCCCGACTCTCTAAAATGTTTTGGGCCGCTTTTTCCGCTTCCGTTGCCGTAGCCGTTCGCCGGTGGGCCTCATCAGGTCGCAGCACCACGATGCGTACCCGCGCTTCGTCAACCACATCGCCGCTGTCTGGCGGGGCAACATGAAAAGCGGCAAATTCCCGATTCTTCGGTACCTTTTTCAAGCGGTCGATGATTTCGGCTTCCACTACCCCATCACTAAACTGCTGTGCCCGGTCCCGCGCCAGACGATTAACCGTTGGCCGCGTGTCGTACCAGTAGCGGCTGCCGTCTGTGTACAAATACGTGAGTTGGCTGCTCATGCGCCGCAGGGCATCGCCAAAAACGGCCGTTGGCTCACCAGGTTGGGCACACCCCAGCCGAATACGCACTTCTTCCAATCCGCGGACCTGCTGGCCAGCTACGGAAGGCGCACTGCCAATAAAGACCGTTCGGGCCACTCGGCGGGCAGCAGTATAGCGGCCAAGAGTGGGCACATCCCCATCAATGCCAAAAGGCAATGATTCCGGGCCATCAATATCTTTGTCAAACACGGCCGTCCAGGTGTCTGGCAGGTAGCGCAGCAGCTCATTACGCACAGGTGAAGCCGCCAAAGGAACGACACCGGGTAAAATCAGCAGCGACGGGTCGTTACGGGACCAGAGCTGGTGAATCACCGCCGCCATTAGCCGCAGCACGCCACGGGTACGCTGGAACCGCTCCAAAGTGGACCAATCCTGGTAGAGCCGGTCAAACAGTTCGGGATGAATGGGATAGGCTGCCTGCATCCGCAGGTAATATTCGCGCTCCCCTACGCCCGATGGGAATTCGCCGGAGCCGTGGCGATACATGTTGCTAAACGCCTCCAGCACCGCATCACGGGCAGCGTAATCGACGTCATCGGCAAAGAGGCGGCGGCGCACAATCTCAAAACTCTCCGTTGCCGTGACCGGTTTCCACACTGATTCAATACGGCCAACAATATGCGCCAACGTTTCCAGCGCCTTCTGTCCCGCTTCACCACCGACCTCAATGTTGGATTCTGGCAAAGAAATCAACAGCATCGACTCTGGCGAACGGCGTACCGCCTCTGTCAGCGCCTGCAAGAAGGTCATGACGGCATCGAAGGAGCCGGATGGCAATCCCTCTACGCCATAAATGTTGCGAGCGTAGGCAATAAATTCATCGATGATAATCAGGCAAGGGCCAAACTGCTGCAACAATTCCAGCAGGGTGTTGGCGTTGGGGCTGACGCTTTTCTGGTCGGCGTTGGCCACGATTGCATAGCCCGCTGCCCCGCCGAGCTGGTAAGCGAGTTCGCCCCACAATGTTTGCACCGTCACATCAGGGTATTCATGCGGTTTTGAGGGATCGAGCGCCGTACCCACCAACACGGCCCGATTAGCTTCCGGCAAATCAACTTCGCCAATGCCTTCTTGGATGCGTTCCCCGCCAGGGAAGTCACCCAGCTTGACCTCGCCACCTGCCAGGTGATACAGGGCCAGCATTGAGTGGGTTTTGCCGCCACCAAACGAGGTTTGCAGCTGCACCACCGGGTCGCCGCTTTGGGCCGTGAGCCGCTTGACGCCCGTAACGAGCATGTTGAGCAACCCTTCGGTGAGGTAGGTGCGGCGGAAGAATTCAATGGGCTGCTGGTATTCCGGTTCGGCCGTTCCCGCCAGCACCTGGGACAGGTCAGCGGCAAATTCGGCCTGTAAGTACCGTCCGCTGGCCACGTCTTTGTGGGGGCTAACGATTTCTCGCCACGGCTTCAACCCGGCCAGGGTGGTGGTTGCTTCCGTTTTTAGCGGACCGGTATCTTTTTTCGATTTCTTGGCTTCAGCTTCATAACGTAGACGCAGCAAATCTCCGGCAATCTGTTCTACGGCGGCGGCCTGGTCGGCGGCACTGATCATCTTTAGGAAGCGGGTGGCCGTATCCGCTACCCGATACGCTTCGTCATTCGTAAATGCCTTCTGGTGTGCCCACGCATTGCGAGCACCATACATTTCCCCCACATAATTTCGACCTTCGTGTCCTAATTTTTGCTGAAAAACATCGTGCCAGTTGCGCAGCATCAAGTTCAGGACGCTGTGGGTATCCAAAGCCTTCATCAGGCTTTCTACGTCTTCTAGCGCTTCTCGGGGCAAAGAAAAGGCATTGGTTGAGAGTGCGTTATCAATCTCTTGAAGCCACCGTTTGCGATAACTCATGCGGTATTCGCGCAAGACAAAGGGTGCCGCGCCTAGTCGCACCAAATCTAATACCCGTCCTACTCGTTCTCGATTGCTGAGTGCCATGCTTTTTTCCTTTTTACTTCCAAAAATCATTTTGTAATAATTCTCAGATTAGCAGGATAACTGGTGTCAAATAATATCGGACAGAATCATTTTATCCGGGGCAATAAAAAACATCCTCTTCATAATTGCCAAATAATCGTGAAGTCACAATAATTTGCCCCATCACAATGCTGTTGGCTGCCATCAGAGAAAAGCTAGAAAATCTTTCGGAATCAGTGGGAAATTTCATAGAATGTCCCTCTATGCTCATGGTTGCTCTAGAGTTTCTTATCATTCTTATTGAGTTGCTTACGGTGCATTGCTTCACCAGGCTCAGTTAAGAGTAGGCTCAATATCTTCAAGTAACAAACTTAATCCATCAATAAATTCATTTTCACACCATCGAGCTAGTCGCAGAGGCGCGTATAAGGTGTAATTTTGATACCATTTACGTAAAGCTTCATCTGATTCGCTGACCCAATCCCCTACCTTAAATTCATCTGATATTGCATAACTTTCAACGAATGTTAAATTTCGGATTTTAGTTATAACGTAATGTATCGCCTTCCTTTCATTTGTAGCAAGATAAAGAGGATACTTGCTGTTTTGATAAAAATTTTCTATATTATCAACGATTTTGTTTAACAGATTTACAAACAAATTTTTCGTTTCGTCATAATTATCCTTGCGAACTTGAATGGCTTCTTCATATTTTTTATAAGCTAAATATTCGTTTTCTACTAATCGGATAAATTGCTTCAATAATTCCACAAAATCATTATCATAATTAGTTGCCGGAAAGTGTTTACGAACATGTTGAACAAATTCGCTTTTTAGATCCGTTCCCCTGATAAATGACATAACTTGCAAAAACTCAACGCTGTTGATGGTAAAGTTTTCGTCAGATTTGATCCGCTTAAGCCTTGATTTATCAGTGCCCTGGTCCATATCAATGATTAAACTATGCGAAACCAATAACATTAAAGATACAATTACATAAATTGAGAACCATGACAATTTTATATCTGCACTCAAGCCTTGAGAAATGATGAGGGCTACAAACACAAATAAAGCTCCGATTGGAATTATAAATACTAGAATAAATCCTAGAAGATCGATTGCAACAATTACAGCCCTGATAATTACTAACTTTCTCTGCACCTTAGTCGGCGTTGTTAAGTTGATAGAAATAGAGCCCTTTAATAAACTCCAAAAATCTTTTCTAATTGCAATTTTGATAAAGTTGTTTTCAAAAAAGATTTCTAAAGTAAATGAAAGGAACAAATGCCCCACTGATATGATTAATAGGTAAGCCAAAACTCGAAAATAGGGTGAGTTCGAAATGTCATCAATAAACAAAAACAAAAAAAGGAATAATAAAATTACGGCATTCATCCCCTGAATATTGGATTTTCCATTATTTTTTTCTTTAACAGAAATCTGACCATTATTTAATAGCGTGTTCCAAACAATCTGCTCCGTAAGGAAAGCTCCGACACTCGGAATTCCTATTAGAAAAAAATCGATCCTGCTCGCCAGAAATAATAGTGGGGTGACAAGTAATATCGCAAACCCAATGCCCATTTTAGGGATTGACAATAGACGATCTAAAACGGTTATAAACCTTTCCGATTTATCTAAGCGTGTTAAATGGGAACGAACAGTGTTCTTTTGACGTCGCAATAGTCCACTTTTGAACATATCGCATAATGTATGGATAATAGCATCGTGTATCTCTTGGGTTACATAACTAAGGCGTGCCACTTGTCTGTATATAATATCGTTTAATAATTGACTTTGGCCAAAGTTGGCAACTAAAATTGTTGATAATTCGTCTTCATCCAACACGCCTGCCACTTCCAAGGCCCATTTTTTGTCTAATCGAACTCCTTGAGTTGTTGCAGACAGCATAAGTAAGGAGGCATTCTCCTGCAACTCGCCAGGCAACCATGATTTTCTTGTGCTAAATCCTTCTTGCAATATCCCAAATAAATGTAATGACCGAGGTGGCCAAGGGAAAAATCCAAGGACATTTGGCTCATTTTCAATCGACTGAATCTCATTTTCGACGCCTTCATTTATTTTTACTTGTTTTCTGGGAAATTGTTCCACCATGTGAGCGACAAGTCTGTTGGCTTCATAAATAATGCCTTGTAAGTTGTCTAAAGATTGTGTTTGACACAAAACGATTGCTGTTTCGCGCCATCGCCCATCTGTTAACAAGCGATTAGGATTCATCAATTCAGGGGAATTAAGAACGATTGATGTAGCAAAGAATTCCTGAAACCGCCTGTGGGCAAAGCTGAATGTTTTTGATGCGTCCAGAGTGGCTCCTGATTCTGCTTTCGCAAGTTTCAAGAATTCAAGCGCATCAAGATAGATGTTAAATTGTTCACCAAGCGTCATATCCTGACGAATTGTTGCATTTTGCAATTCAAGGCGTTCAGGATTCAATCCTAATTTCTCATCTGCTGTCATTGTAAAAGCCAACCTTTCGGCTGCATATCGCAATTGTTTGGGGGTTAGGGCAAAATGATGTTCCAGGCGTTCACGATCTCTGGTCAAGCGTTCATTTACATAGGCCTCAAACACATCATGCGTATTTGTGGGGAAGCTCCCTGTTTGTTTTACAAATTCGCTGATCAATCCTAAAAATAATGGGTTGCTGGACATTACCTTCAGACTGTGCTCAGCTCCATCCAAATCAATCATGAGTTGTTCAGCTTTTTCTGAATCAAGCCCAGTTCTTTGAATAAGTTCCCTTTGACGCTCTGGCTTCAAAGGTAATATTCTAAAACGCTTCCAACCCAAACGCTGGGGGCCGCGATAAATACGAGAAGCTATGATGCCCCGACACTGATTCATCACCAATAAAAAATCACGGATAGCATCGCCATAAGCTTGAATCATTTCATCAGCTTCTGTGGAACTTAATATCTCCGGTATTTCGTCAAACGAATCAAAGAGGAAAATCCAGGATTTGTTTTTCATACCCGGCTCGAATTCCTCTTCCAAAAAAACCTCTACATCTCTATCTTTGGCGCGATTGAGGGTTTTGAGGACAAATGAGCGTATTAAGTTCTGGTCTATAGCAGGGAGATTATCTTCAAGAGCTGAATTCCCAGTAAGTTCTTTAATTTCAGGTATGTTGGATCGCTTCTTTACACAGAGCTCAACAAGTTGATTAATGCGCCCCTGTCGTTTACAAAGGAGAACCAACTCGCGGCTTTTATCAGGGAGTGTTGAACCGGCAAGATATTCATAGTTAATCGCTAGCTCAAAACAAATATCTTGCAGCTCGCTTTGATTAAAATATGTTATAAGAATTTCACGCAGCTTAACGGGGTCATAATTGAGCTGGTTCAATTCTGTAAAAGAATCGGAGGGAATTCTAGTAAGATTTTTTAGATTGATATAGAGGGGAATCGTTGCAAAACAATCTTGAGATTGCCGCGCATTTTGTGCCATGTCGAGGGCTATTTGCCTAAATGCAACGCTTTTTCCCGATCCAGGATCTCCCTGAAGTAAAATTAAACGTTCTTCGCTAATCTTCAAGGCTTCTGATAAGGAGTCAACGCGAAGTAAACCCTCTTCGGTCTTTTTATGCATTCCGGCAAACCGATATTCTCCTTCCAATTCTACTTCCGCTTCAAGTTCCGTAAAACGATAGTGGCTCCAAGACTCCAAATTATTAAGGCGACGAATCTCACTTTCGATATAGTCGGCAAACTGTCGCCACCGTTCTTTGCGATGCGGATCTTTTCCTTGTTCTCTCGATTGAGCTCGCTTATTGAAGGACTTCATACATCCATACCTATTTAGATATAAATTCAAGAATAGTTACTATATAGTCCCCGAGGCTGATGCATTTCCTATGACAATCAAAGCGCATTAAGGAACATAAATAAACAGAATGGTTAAATTACAATGAAGCTATTCAAACAAACTCCTTTGTTGATAGGTTTGCTTTACTTCGGCGGCACGTTCGGCGCTGGTGGACCAGGAGATGACCAGAGCGTTGTAGTCGCGCGCATGGTCGGACCAGCCTTTGCGCTCGCAGATGGCGTAGAGGCGGTAGGCGAGTTGGCGGGCAGTGGCGGCCAGGTCTGGGGACATCTTGGCCAACAGCCCGGCTGCCCCTTCCTCGCCGTGCACGTTGAGCCGCTCGATGAGGTGGTGGGTCGCTTCCCAGACAGTGGCCCGCTTGTCTTCGGCGGGATTCCAGCCGGGGTCTAGTTCTTCCCAGGTGAGCAAGCGCACTTTGCCCACACCGGATTCGATGACGCCCGCGTTGACCAGGCCATCGACGGAGGTGTTTTTAGCACGGGCCAGGACGTCGGCGACGCCAAATTCCCCACTGTTGAAGCCGAACTGCTCAAACCAGCTCACAGCAAAGCGAGAATCCCCATCCAGGTCGCCTTCCGTTTCGGCCAGGAATTCGTCGAGAACCTGGTTGATGAGCTGGAGGGCGGCGCGGACGGTAAGGCGGCTGCCGTCTGGTTCCAGGACTTTGCTGTAGCGGCTGTAGACGGCCATGCCGGGGCCAATGCTGGCCTGGGCTAAGTCTACCGGGGCGATGTTGCCCGACTGCATGTCGCGCACAGCAGTGGGCAGCTCCCGACGCAGACTATTGACGAATTCGCGACGGCTGGTAAGGGGCGCGTTTTCTAGACGAGGGCGGCAGACAAGAACAATAGAGGATGCCAGAGCATTAGTTCCTACGCTTATCATACGCCCACCTCTTTCTGTACGCATTGGCCATGTTCCCACAATAGAAAATCCAGAAACAATCAGCCCTGCAAGCATTGTTTCCCAACCCGTACTTGCGGCTCCTTCTTCTACCACAATCTCTTGTTGTTTGAATGCATAGAAAACCGTAAGAGGGTATTCAGGCGCATTTATTTGCCGCATATGCGCAAAGGACTGCATTAATCCAGTTTCAAAGTGTTTCTCGGCTTCATCTTTGTCTCCGTCAAACCGATACGGTGATGCAATCAATTCTGGCTTTTTAGGAACCAGCAAAGTTCCAAAGGTTTCTGGATAAACATTTTGCGTTGATGCACGCAACCAAATGTAAAACAAATCTGATAAATCAGCATAGCTGATGTTGTCGTAATAAGGAGGATCGGTTGAAACCATGGCAATAAAGGTTGAAGAGCCAATAGTTGATGCATCAGACTGAGAAGTTAGTCCATGGCAGTTTGCTGGAATTGCTTCAAAGCCTTTTACCATACGTTCAAACATATTGTTGTAGCTTCCGGATGAATTGCAAAATGGATTGCTTTCAGCATAATCCCAAACCATCGGGATAGCCTGTCTTGCATAAGTGTTGCGCATTTGTTCATTCGGGGAATTCCAACCGCAAATGGTTGTTTGATGATTTACCAGTTGATCAACCAAAAAAGCGAGGTAGACGCTAACGGCTTCGGCATAGGCTTGGGCACCACGGCCGTTTTCCCGTAGTGGCACATCATTATCCGGCAAACCCACCGCCACGGCATCTGCCTGAATTTGCTGGCGTGCCACTGGCACCAGGTCGCTAAAGGTGGTCAGGGCAGTAAGTTGACGTGGGGTGAAGAGATCGGCAAAATCAATTAGTCCATACTGCTTACACCAAATATTCCGTGGATCATCTGCCAGCTCTCCCGTTGGTTGCCAATTGGGTTTTGCTTTAGCAGCGATTTGTTCATGCTCAAAGGTTGAAGGGTGGTAGTTACGGCCGTTTTTGCCTTCAGTGACGATAGCCATTAGTTGCGCACCCATGCGATCGGCCATACCTTCACCTTTTATGTGCTGGTCTGGCGCAACCTCTCCACAAACCAGACACTTAAATTTTGCTCCACGCCCTTGTTTGGGTGGGTCGGGCGCTTTGCCTTTACCACTCTTCACAGTGAAGGTTACCATTCTCTTTTGGCGGTTAATTTGCGGCTCCACCCAGGCGCGTTTGCCCTTCTTCTTACTCAAATCAAAAGAACTTACCAACGGCATCTGCGCGCCGCAGGCTGGGTTGGGGCATTTCACCGTTCGCGCCCACAGCCAGGCAATCACCGTCTCGCCGTTGCAGTCCGGATACAGCTGGCCAATCCGTTCCCATGCTTTTTCCCGCATCCATTCGCCATAGTAGCGCACATCGGCTGCCAGGCCGCTGGCTCCTTTCCAGGCACCTTTGCCCCCTACTTTGGCCCGGTCGCGCGGGTTCACTGGCGGCTGGTTGGCAAACTTGGGCGGTATCTCAATCAGGGCTTTGTTAATCATCACCGCCACCGGGTTCAGGTCGCTGGCGTGGGCTTCCAGCCCCAGCCGCTGCGCCTCCAGGGGTATGCTGCCGCCCCCGGCAAAAGGATCCAGCAGTGGCGGTGGGTTGCCGTCGGTGGCCAGCAATATCAGCTTCCGCGCGGTGTTCAAAATCTTCTCGTCCGTGGTCGCTTCCCAGGTCACCAACTGCTCAATAAAGTCAAACAGCCGCTGGCGCGGTGTGTCGTTCGCCGTGGCATTCTTGCCCTTGGGCAGCTGGCGGCACGCCTGTACAAATTCAGGCGGGGCGTTGGGGTCATCCGGGTCATCCACCAGCGAGGTAAAAATCACCGCTCGTGCTGCTGCCAGGGGTCGCCGCGCCCACCACAAATGCAGCGTACTGGGGTGTCCATGCCGTATCGACTTCTCCCGGGCACTGGCTACGTTAATTGCTTCCAATGGCAGCGCCACTTCAATCAATTTCTTTCGTTGGGTCATAGGATTGCTCGTTTTGGACAATAGCCATGAAGGCCACTACTTTTCACTTCAGGTAGCCGGATAAGGGCTAGTCGATTTCACAATTCTGAGCGGCAGCTCAATATCACAGCATGTATCGTAAGTAAAATTCTTGAAATCCGTTATGTCTGTTGCCCCAAATAATGTCTTGTCTTTAGTCATAGAAAGAGCAAGTGGTGGATGTGTATATTCTGACAAAACGTGAGTTTCAAGTGGTCTAATATTTCCCTTTCCATCCGTCAAAACAGTGAGTTTAGCAGCCAACGGATAACGTCTTAATGATGTGTTTTGGCCACTTGCCAGGGGGTAAAAATCAAGAAAGAACCGATAATCAGGCAGTTCTTGCTCGTAACGATCTAAAACAAACTGTACCAAACCAGGATTTTTACTGGCAAAAAGCGTTCCACCGGGTTCTCCTACTACAGAAAAGAAGCACGTAACTACTTGCTTGAGGAATCTGAGGGGGTACACACTCTTCAAGGTAACAATCCCTTCCGTTTTGCCTTTCTTTTGCCAAGTGTGAATAATGTCAAACCCAAATTTGGCCCATTGTACATATTCGGCTCCATACCACGAACCAGTATCATTGTTACATTGCTCACAAAGCGTATGTGCACCAATTCCACCTTGTCGAGTACGCCCTTTTACAGCCGTTTTATATAGTTTGTCTTCCAGGCGGAACTCAACAGCCCGCTCCTTGTTATAAGCTGACTGAGGGGGAACATGCTCAAAAGTGAGTGGCCCTTCTTTACCACAAATCCTGCAAAAACCATTTACTGTTTTCTTTCTTGCCATTACTGTTCTCCTGCTTGAAAAATTTAATGAGTCTACCCCGACGGCTCGCTATTTTCAAGCAGTTCTCGGAAATTGTAGTTCACACTGGTTACACCAAAGTCTGGTTCTTTTTGGAATGGCTGACGCACATAACGCGGTGGCTTAGCCTGCCCATTTTCTATCTCAACCAGCGCCAGAATGAATTGTTCCGGTTGGTTCAGTGCCACTAAGATTTCATTCCTGGTAATGGTAACGGTCTGTGCCCCAGCACGTCGGCCTTTCACTTCAATGAAGCGTAATCGTCCGGTTTGCGGGTCAAAGCTCTCAATGTCATACCCCAAATTCTCTTTACTGACATCGCGGGGTTGGTTGCCCAAGGCAATCTCAGCCTCCATCACCGCCTTCATTCCGATGGCTTCGGTAATGCGCGTATCCATGACCTCCGCCGGGGTGCGTTCGCCCAGCAGCAAGCCGATGGGTACTATCAATGCACCACCAACCAGCACAGGCGGCGCGGCCGAGATTTGTCGTTCCAGGGCCAGTTCCTCTTTGCGTCGATCCAGGCGGGCGGCTAACTCGTCGGCACGCTGCTGCGCTAGGGCAGAATTGAGGCGGGCATTGGGCTTACCTTCCCGCTCCTGGCGGCGCAGTTCGCTGGCGCGCCGGTCCCAATAGTTAATTTCCCGCGTCAGCCGTTCCTGAACGGCGTGGAGGGTTTTGTCAATCAACTCCTCACGGCGTCGGCGCACCCGTTCCAGATGGCGCGGAATCAGTTCGGCAATGGCGTGGCTGATCACCTGGCTTTCCACCGTTTCGGGAGCCAACAGGCTATCAGCGCTCCGCAAGGCGGCGATTTCTTCTGGCATGGCCGGGCGGTAATCGAGGTAAGGGGCATAGCCACCGGCGCGAAGCTGGCCATCGGCCTCAATCTCCACAAAATGGACTTCCTGGGAGATGGTGTGCTGGGTGGCGTCGCGGATGGTTTGCTCCAGGAAAAAGAGGAAGCGCGGTTCCTGGCCGGGGTCGGTGGCGTCCACCAGGATGGTGCCGGTGCGCAGGGTCTGGCGCTGTTTCTCCAGAATCAAGTCGATGACGGTATCGAGCAAGGGATGGCCGGGACAGAGGAACTGGGCCGGCGGTTTACCCTCGGCGGTGATGAGCTCTTTGTCAAAGCAGACCCGCTCATACTGGCGCAGGACGGGTACGGCCGCCCCCCTGGTCTGGGCGCGGTCACGGATGGTGGCGGGCACATGGGTGATGCGAAAACGGCCCGGTTCCCGTTCGCGGATGGTGCCGCCCAAGTTTTCAAACGCCTGCAAGAAGAAACCCTGAATGTAGTAGGGCTGCAAGCGGCGGGCAGCGTAGCGCTCCATGTCGGCGCGGATGCGCTCAATCTGGCTCAGGTCGAGGGTGTCGGCCGCCAGGGATCGGGCTTCTACCAGGTCACGCACGTGTTCGCGGTCTACGGCATTGTCTACCGCCTGGTTAAGCTGAGCGCGCACGTCGGGCCGGTCACCGTAGCGCACGGCCTCCATGAGCAGCTTGCGCAAGGGGGTTTGCTCAAATAGCTGGCCAAGGATGTCGAAAACACGGCCGGCAAGCGCCTGGTTTTCCGTTTCCAACTTGCGCAGCAGCCGTTCGTAGACGTAGCCTTCACGCGTTTCGGCGGCGACCAGATTCCACAGGTGGCACACTTCCGTCTGGCCAATGCGGTGAATACGGCCGAAACGCTGCTCCAGGCGGTTGGGGTTCCAGGGCAGGTCGTAGTTAATCATCAGGTGGGCGCGCTGTAAGTTGATACCTTCGCCAGCGGCATCGGTGGCCAGCAGAAAATGGACATCGGGGTCATTACGGAACTTGTCTTCTACGACGCGACGCTCATCCCGCCGCAGGCCACCGTCGATGTGAACGATGTGCTCATTGCGACCAAACAGGGTGGCAATGCGCTGTTGCAAGTAGCGCAGCGTGTCGCGGTGCTCGGTGAAGATGACCAGCTTACGCCGGTCATTGCCTGGCCCGACCATGTTTTCGTCGTCCTGGATGAGGGTAGCCAGCTGTTCCCATTTGCGGTCGGTACCGCTGTGGCGCAGGTGGTGAGCCTGCTGTTCCAGGGTTTGCAGGGTGCTAATTTCTTCTTGCAGTTCGGCGGCAGTGAGGGCAGCGGTGGCCGCATCCATGACTAAATCTTCGATAACTTCCGATTCCTCGGCCGGGGCATCGTCAAAATCGTCCCAGTAGTCGTCGTCAAAAAGCGGCAGCTGGCCATCCAGTTCTCGGAAGCTAGCATTGGCAATTTGCAGCTGCTCAACTTCTTGCAGCCGTTTCTCCAGCCGTTCGCGGCGGCGACGCAGCGATTGGTAGATGGCTTCAGGGGATGAAGCCAGGCGGCGCTGCAAGACGGTCAGAGCAAAGCCGACCGTGCCTTTGCGTTTGTCATCCAGCAGCTGCTCGGCGCGGTTGAACTCGGTGCGGACGTATTCGGTCACGTCCCGGTACAGATTCTGCTCAGCCGGCGAAAGCTGGTAGTTGACGGTGTAGGCGCGGCGTTCGGGAAAAAGGGGACGGCCGTCGAAGCGGCGTAATTCTTCCTTGACCATGCGGCGCATAATGTCGGAGACATCAACCGGCTCATTGTGCAGCTTGGAGCGGTTTTCAAAGCGGTCGGGGTCGATGAGCCGCAGGAACATCTGGAAATCTTCTTCCTTGCCGTTGTGGGGCGTGGCGGTCATGAGCAGGAAGTGGCGGCTAATGCCGCCTAGCAGTTCGCCCAGCCGGTAACGTTTTGTGACCTTCATCTCTCCGCCCCAAAAAGAGGCGGACATTTTGTGGGCTTCGTCCACGATAACCAAATCCCAATCGGTGCGGCTGAGTTTGCCTTGCAGTTCTTCGCTGCGCGCCACCTGATCCAGCCGGATGATGACCAGGTCTTTCTCTTGAAATGGATTGCCGCTGACCGAGGATTCGATGGTTTCGCGAGTGAAGATGTCAAAGTGGGTCTGGAATTTGAACCACATCTCATCCTGCCACTGTCCGGCCAGGCTGCCGGGAGCACAAATGAGGCAGCGGCGCACGTCGCCACGCACGATGAGCTCTTTGATGAGCAGCCCGGCCATGATGGTCTTGCCTGCGCCGGGGTCATCGGCCAGTAAGTAGCGCAATGGTTGGCGGGAGAGCATTTCACCGTAAACGGCCGTTATCTGGTGCGGCAGCGGCTCCACCAGCGAGGTGTGGACGGCTAAAACAGGGTCAAAGAGATGGGCTAAATGAATGCGGAAGGCTTCGGCCGTGAGTTTGAAGCTGTCGCCGTCGGCTGTCAAAGCCCATTTTTGTTTTGTTCTGCTGACGGTGAGACCGGGTTCGTCGCTACGGTAAAGAAGCTGATTGCCAGGGTTACCATCGGGGCGTTTGTACGTAATTTCAATGGCAGCGGTGCCATGCCAGGTGGCGTCAACGATCGTGACGGTTTGTTGGGGCAAAATCCCCGTTACTTGAACACCTGGTTTGAGTTCTTCTAATCGAGCCATTGCAAAAATTCTTGAAAAGGTGTTTACCAAATTGGTGGCTTGCACCTGTAATGAAGAAAAATATCCTGTGAGGTTTTTGGCAGAAATGGATGCCTGGACTATACGACAACTTTACATTCAGGGATTATAGTCACCCCATCTTACAATGCCAATCACGCCAATAGAAAAGAAAATATTGTCTGGTAAATAACTTTTTCTTGATGCTCATTGACAAAAGAAAAAGCCATCTATTCGCTACAGGACCAAGTCCAACAGCAAAACAGATGGCATTTCAGGTATAACCGGAAAGCAAACGAGGGGGTTTGGAAATACCTTAACCTGAATGAGCTTGTTCCAGTCGCGTTTCTCTAGTGCCAGTTTGGGGGAGAAGTCTTTCTTGCTTTCCTAGCTCAATCAAGCTAAACGAAGAATAGCGAAAATAAACCAAAAGCGTAACAGCCGCATTTTTTTATTTCGACACGATGAGGAAAAAGACGGGCAAGAGCTTAAAAAATAGGAGGGTTAGCTTTTACCCCCGTTAAAGCAAACGACGCGTTTCGTTCACTCGTGCCAAAAAGAGTGTAGTTTAAACGACAGAACGCAAAGAGAATAGCAGATTATTTGACAAAGACAATGCTTATTGCTTTAGCTGAGGTAACCAGCGGAGCATATAAATTAAATTAGTCATTGGATACTGAACCTCAAAGCCAAGTACATAGCTTCCGCCTCGTCCCCTTTCCAATTTAGGTATCATAATGCGATTTTGTTCTTCTGTTTGCAATTGAATAGAAGGTAATCCGGACGCTGTCGCAAAACGCACCTGACTTTTGGGATCCTTCGGGATATATCCTTCGGGAAAAATCACCTTAATATTTAAACTTTTTGTTGGGCGATTAATATTCCATCCAAAATATTCATCAGGATCTTTTGATTTTTCTCTCTCTTCCAACTCTTTTGCTGTAGCTTCTAAAATAAAAGTGTCAGATGGAGTTCTCTCAACTAGCCTATATGTAGTGGTAACACCGGCAACTAGAGCAGGATAAAAGCTCAGCACAGCTGTGGCTCGGCCAAGCTTTTCTTCCACCCTTTCTTTTGAAACCGTACGATTTGGATTGAGTGAATCAGCATCCAGAATTCTGGGTACCTTCTCACCTTGTTCATCTATCATTTCCGGCACAATAAGGTAGGTATCTATTTCGTCATATTTGGCAAAAGCACGAACTGTTACCCGGCGCTCAACTCTCGCTGAGCCATCTAAATAAAGCAAACATTCAATATCAACTATTTCATTAGCATAGCCATATTTTTGAGCAAGTGATTCATATAATGTATCATCAGCTAAAGGAGAGATAGCAGAATTTTTGCTTTGTTCAATTTCACTATTCAGCTTTTCCAGACCTTCTTCTACCCCTTTGAACCTATCTATCAATTCGGTCCTGTCACTGCCAATCACAACTAGCTTAGATATTAATTCGTAATAACCTAATGCGAGAAAAAATATGACACAAACTACAAGTCCGAAAACTGCCGCAGTTTGTGCATATTGTGGAAATGCAAGTCCGCCAAATCTTACTGCTGTAAATGCGGCCGAGAGGACAGCTACAGCGAGTTTGAACGGAGTGGAATTTAGTGCTTTCTTTATTGTCTCCATGGAAAACTGCCTTACTTTGATTGTTTTTCCCCCAAACTATGGCAAATAAACAAATGGGGCGGATTTAAATCCGCCCCATTTAAATATTTCGTGAAACTAATTAATCTACCCAACTATATTGCTGGTTAACCTCCCGCAATAATCCCTCCATTCACAACTGGCAAATATGGAATAAGGAAAAGCGCAATGGTTAGCAAGATCAAGGCAGATTTCGATGACTTGCGTCCCATTAATGCTATCCTCCTATGATACCACCTCTTTTGGGTTGGCTTTTTATTTTCATTTCTTACCTCCCTGGCATTTTAATATTTATTTATTAAATCTCTAATCCACGAAAATTATCCCTCTGAACTATAAATATAGGCCAGAGGGCAAAGTCACAAGAAACGATTGTGCTGTCCGAAAGACAGGCAACATACACAAATAAGATATGTTCGGAAAATTGATTTCATAGGAACAGATAGAGAATTTTCAAGAATTGACTGGCAACTAAAATACTTGTTCTGAAAAGGTTCTTACGCCACTATAACATAAAGATTTCACAAAAATCAAGTAGAATAAAAGAAAGAACTATAGAATCGCTTCAATTTAGCTATTAATTACCTATCAAATATTGAACTACCTGCAATTCGGACAATAACCGCAGACTGTAGATTTGGATCGGCCAGTCTCCAGCGCCAGTCGGACAAGATCGCCTTCAGTTCTGTGTAGACACTTTTGTTCAATCGATCGTCAGATTTTTCCAACCAGTTTTCAACTTACGTCAGGAAGCTCTACAGATAGCCCAGCTCATCCAATACGGCCGTTGCCTCTTCAATACTCTCTGCCGCCAGCACCTCTTTAATGCCCAGCGCCAACCCTCCTACATTCCGTCCAGGGGCAACTGCCTTAGCCAGCTCCCGGGCAACGGCCGTCCAGGGCACAGGCTGCTTCTCACTTTCCAGATAAAGCACGCCGTGTATCCATTTTGCCGATACGGACTCCGCTTCAGCTACTTTTATTTGCGCACCAAGGTGCAGCTGTACCTGGATACGCAAGTTAGGCAGCGCCATTACTTTCAACTTTTGCAGCATATCTGCTTGCACGGTGTGGCCAGCGGCCGTTTCGGCCCGCAGCAGTCGTTCCAATAGTGGGTAGCGGGCCGTGATTCGTTCCTGAACGGCCGTATCTGCCACCGCTTCAACTTCACCTACCACGGCTATCGTCACCGCCTGCGACAACGGCCGTACCCCAGCAGCCATCGCCGCTGACAGCCAAGACACATCCGCCGGCAGGAAGAAAGGCTTCCGTTCCACAAACTGTTCGGCCAGGTCTGGTTGGTCACCTATCAGCATTTCGTCAGGAACGGTAAGCACATGATGGCCGTTGGGAATCACCGGCTGGCCGTGCAACTCGGCCAAGTTGTCACCAGGTATTTCTCCCGATTCAAGCCTTTCTGTCAGCGCTTGCCAGCAGTTAATGACAATCGTATAGGTTGAAGCATCCAACGGCTCTGCTTCCCATTCTCGACTGACAGCCAACAGCGCCTGCACCAGGTCGGCTGCCGTTGGCGCCGTGCGCATGCCTAGCCACTCGTAAAGCGCCTGCTGCGCTGTACTCTCTACCAGTTCGGCAATATGGACACGCAGCCCCAGCTGGTCCATCACCTGTCGCGAAAAATAGACCGACACTGCCGGACGAAAAGAGCCATCCAGACAGGGAATAAGCGGCAGCTGGCTGAGCTGTGCCTGCAGCGCCTCATCATCCCGAAATTCGCCCAGTCGTTTGGCCAGCAGATGCAGCAGGCGGTGGCGGCCGTCAGCGGGTAGATCTGGCTGCTGTGCCAGCACGCGCGGCAGGTGCGTGTGGAGGTAGGTTTCAAAGTCCAGCTCCTGGACCCCCAGATCCTGCAAAAACTGACGCCGTCCGCTAATGGCATGTACATCCACCAAACCGGCAAGCTGAAGCGGATCTTCAAACCCACCGGGCAGGAAAAGGTCGGCCAACGGCCGTAACGCTCCATCGACAGGGCAGAGGGGCAGGCGGCGGATAGCCTTGGCCAGCGTCGGGTCGTCAGCAAAAATCTCTATCTGCTGCGTCTCAAACCAGCGGAAGAGGCGAGGCACGTCTAGACGGCCCAACCGCCATGCTTCCTCCAACAGGTCTATGGGCGTCTCTGCCAGGCGCCCCACCGCCTGGCGCACACCAAAGGCGGGGACATACCGGCCAGGAAAACTGTCGGCCGGCAATGCCGGGTGCAGCCAAGCAACATCGGGGAACAGCGCCTGGGCTTCCGGCTGGCCACGATAGACTTGATTCAACGGCCGTAAGTCCATCTGGTCCGTGAGCGCGACCGCACAGGGGGCCAAATCAGACAGAGCGCTCTCCCGCTCGGCCGGAGGCAATCCGCGCAGCAGGGTATCCAGCAAAATCCACAGCGGGCGCCAGGCGTCCAGGGTACGCAAAAATAACGGCGCTTCAGGCAGCGGGGTAGCCCGCGTTAGCCCGGCGCGACTTAGCCCAGCAGCAATGTCGTTGATGGTAATGAACAGCGACCCTATCTGGTGCAGCAGGGGCGCATAGTCGGCCAGGTCGGGATGCAAGACTGGTATGTGCAAGGCGTTCAACAAAGGAATGGTGGCGTCGGGAGAAACGGCCGTTGACGATGGTAGCAAACGGCCATCTTCCGGCGGCAGCCACTCCCCGGCAGCGGAATAAAAAACAGGCGTTTGGCGCAGGTGTGGCAGCAGTTCCTGCCAGAAAGCAGCAAAGACCTCGGGCAGCTCTCTTCGCTGTGCCTGGTGTGCCACCGCGACGGTACTTTGCAGCAGGTGCCACAGTCCGGTTGGGGGCAGCAGGTGGGGCAGCTCAGGCAGCCTGTCTGCCAGGAGCGCTGCGGTAGCCGTGATAGCCGCTTGGTTCCACTCCGCCTGGTAACCGCTGTTAAAGTGCACGCGCTTGCGGTCAGTGGTGGGGAAAAAGTCGGCGTTGAGATGAAAAGCCAGCGGCAGTGCGTCAGCCGTAGGCAGCCCGGCGTAGAGACACCCTGCCTGAAGCGTGTCGCTGATAGGGATGGCTATCTGCACGTTGCTGTGCCGCCGTTCTTCAATTTGCCAAGAGAACTGCTGACGCAGTTTCTGGGCTGCAGCGGCAAAATCACCTTTTAGCAGTAGCCATTCGGTGGTGTGCCTCTTTTCATCAGTCAGCAGCAGACGATCTCCGTCACGCTGGCGTTCTATGCGTCGGATGACGACGCCGTTCCGCTGGACTTCCAGCCGCTCCAGCCGCTGCAGAAAGATAGCTGCCTGAGCAATCGCTTCACCCATCTGTTGGGCAAAGGCGTCCAGCTGTTCGGGGCGTATGGCTTCGAGGCGCAGGGTACGGCGCACGGTGGAGGCCGGGTCAAAGGCCCAGGGCAGACGAAAAATAGTGTCGCTGGTTTCCGCCTCTCGCTCCACGATGCGCTGATTTGCTGGCGCGTCAGGGCGAATAATCCAGTGCCGGCCGCTGGAGAAGATTTCCGGGGCATCGGTAATCTGGTATACGGCCAGAAAGCCCAGGCCAAAGGCACCGGTCACGCCGCTTTCTGCCCGCTTACCGCCACCAGCGATGTTTTGCAGCCGCTCAAAATCAACCGGTCGGAAACGGCCGTTGTTGTGCACAATTAAGGCTTCGTCAGTGACATCAAATGAGAGGGTAGTGACCGGGAAACGGCCGTCTTCATTCTGGACATCGTCGGCATTTTGAATAAGCTCGTATGCCAGTGTATCTACACCAGCCATATCCCGCAGCTGTGCTTCTAGAAAACCAAGGTAGTTGACGTCCTGGGGCTTGTAAACAAATTCGCTATCACTCATTATGCGGAACACACTTCATTGGAGATTATTAGTTCGCTCGCGATTGACATCAGCTCTCAAAACCACTTCATGGCGAACGACTCTCGTCTATGTCTGGTAAGTTAAGATACCAATAATACTAACACCGTTAAACAGTCAAACAAAAGCTATCAGAATACCTTTGCTGCCATCCCCGGTAAAGGAGATTCCACCATCCAATTTGCTTGCTGCTTAGAACTGGGTCAAGAAACCACTCCAAAGTAACCAGGGCTTCCTGGATTGACCGCTGCTCAAGTTGGACCTCAGCTGCCATGCACTGGCACGGCCGTTTCCAGGAAAAGCCTTGGTCTCTGGCCTGGCTGGCGGTGAAATAGCTGGCCTGACTTTCAGCTGTTTCATAAAGATGATCATCATCTGGCTCTTTACTCATGCGTGCACAACCTTAGGCTATACCGAAGGAATTGCACATAATGCGCAGATTTCCCCCGTAATTTCAAGTAGCGTTGTCTAAGAGAGAAAATTTTTACATCTGAGTCGTGTTAATGTCTATGGATGCGGCAATGATGTAAGTCATGGATAGCGAGGACAGCAATTATGCGTGATACTTGTGATCACCAGCAGATTGCTTTTACCCTGGCCAGCAGCTAGTGCCAGTTCTAAACCCAACTGCAGACAATTGGAGAAATTGGTTTCTTGTGAATGCCTTCCCACGGAGAAAAGATAAACGCCTTCCGTTTTTTGGGGGGATTAGGAAGAGGCGGAAGGCGTTTAAATATAAATGCCGCAGCATTTGGGTGGCGATGGAAAAGTGCTGAAAATCGAGGCCTTAGTCCTTTTTGAAGATCGATCCATTCCCGTCGCGTTTCGTATGTCAATTTATGATGAGGGGGTGATTTCCAGCGACCGATCAACAATGGATCAAGTATATAGGAAAATCGAAGGTTGGCCCTACATTTGGTATCAGACTGGCCAGAATTTCTGGAATTCATCGAAAGAAATCCAGAAAGACATCTAGTTTATAGCTTCAGCACGTAGAAAAACAGCCAACCACGCCTGCACCTGCCACTTTTGCTCACCCCCTAAAACGCGCACGGGCACAAAAGCGCTAGCCCTATATGAGCCAACCTCCCAATGCCAGCCATAGAGTGAATGGCACAAGGCCAGGCGTAATGGGCCCTTATCGGTCTTAATCCAAGTCTCCGCAACGGCTGGTAGGGACATTCCTGACATATGCGCCTTCGTTTCCAGGGCAGTCAAAATTTGAGATGGGTTTGTTTTCATGGTTTTGTTTCTATCGAATTCATTTAATCGCTTTACCTGCTGGAGCAACCTGTTAACCTCGGGCATTCTACCTGAATTCCACTACCATTTCTCTTTGAATCCCCTTCTATTCACTAACTCCTCAAATTGTTGAATGGTGGCATGGACTTCCTTGATGGGAGTGTGGCTTCCGCCTCAGATGCATGGATTATGGGGCTACATTCTATTTGGCATTAGTGGCTTTGATCATGCAGGTAGTTGTATTATGCAGCAGAAGAAAGTGCGTTTTGGGTGAGGTGATTAGTGGCTAACGGCCGTTAATCCCCAAAGCAAGCACCGTCAGGTAATCTGTTTCCCAAATGGGGGTTTATCCATGCAAAACGCAGAAAAAACAACAACCAGCACAGCGCCAAAAATCGCTTATTCAGCCATCTTGTTCTGGCTAATCCTTATTTTTATATTGCTGGCTCTAGGTACATTGGTTGTTTATTTCATATTGGTGATGACCGACAGCACCGGCACCTTTCATGCCGCAACCGCTGTGGCCGACCTGGACGGCGACGGCGATCTGGACCTGGTAGTGGGGGGTACCAACGACAACACCGGCAGTGTCCTCAGGGGCATTTCCGCGATCCACTTCTATGAGAACCTGACGATTCCGTAAGCGGGGGTATCCAACGCCCGCCCGGTC
>CAJQMR010000029.1 GCA_905479495.1 uncultured Anaerolineae bacterium | reverse complement strand
CAGAAAGCAGTATCGACAAATAGATAGTCGGCGTGTGAGAGAAGGGATACGGCCGTTTCCTGCGCTTCTGTTTGGGGAGATACCAGCCACTCGTTGCTGCTGTCCACATCCCAGAGCAGGATGGTTTTGCTGACGGCCGTTTCAATAACAAACGCCGCGCAGCAGTAGCGAGGCTGCTGGCCATCGACGCCATGATCGGCGTTCAGGTGAGCTATGGTGACAGGGGTGATCGTCACATCGGGCAGGGGGATGGGCAGCGACGGCAGCAGCGTGCCGGGTGGCTCGTTGTCACCAAAGGCGTGGAGATCGCACAGGCTCATCTCGTAGTCGTGATGGCGTTGAACCCATTCGGCCGTGCCAGAGCGGCACCAGAGCGGCAGCGGCGGCAGGTTCAGCTTGTTGCGCTTGCCGTTGGAGTGCCGTGAAACAATCAATTGGTTCATGCCAGTGGTGTGATCAGGGTGCCAGTGGGTGAGACAGAGCCAATCCAGTCGTGCGCCGCTGCCCTGCAAATGGGGATTGGCCAGCAAGCTCTCGCTTACGCCCAAACCGGCATCGAATAAAACATGATGCACGGTTTCTCCCTGTTCATTCTGGCTAATGAGCGAGGCGGAGGTGTGGGCCTGCCGGGTGGGGCTGGTGCAGCGACCGCAGTCACAGCCCAAAATACGGGCCAGGGGGCCATCCAGCCCGTTGATGCTGAGTAGATGTTTCATGTTGAGAACCTCAATGATAATTTTATCGGGGGATTATACCAGCGAGGTTTCGTGGCCGTTGCCCGTTTTACCTTCATTTAGCCAACGGCTTACCTTAAGACCAGCGGCCTGATGTTCAGCCAGGGTAATCCGGCGAGTTCGTTTCCTCAAGTGGAAAACGGCCGTTGATGCTGCATTTCAAGAAATTGTCAAACCCTATCCACCAATTATGCCGCCCCGGATTTTTGTTTGCGGATTTATAGTAGAACTGAGTCATCTCAGCTATTCGGATAAAATCTATGGTAATACTCTTGTGAGATAACGCTGCTAATAAACAACAATTGATACGGATGAGGAATTTGATTTTGCGGCGATAAAAAACAAATCTTTCGGTAAATCAGCCGGTTGCTGTTCTTTGAGGCATCACCCGAAATCAAATAGATGCGGGGTTTGGTTCTTTTTCTTTGGATATTCCGCAAGCCTTCGACAAAATAGTTGCCTGTATAGCTAAAAACAATGATCAGATCTCGCTCATCCGCCTCGTTGATATATTTCACCTGTTCATCATACGCCAATTTTGTATTGATAAACTTTTTTAACATCAGCATGTCTGCCTGTAAATTGATGGCCGCTGTTTCCGCTTTTAATAACCCAAACGCAGTGACATTTTCATAATTCCCCAAATCGCTGACAAGTTCTTGAATGGCTTCATAATCAAGGCTGTTGGCGACGTCTGCCAGGCTGCCTGACAAACTATTGGCGTGTTCTCCGGTTCTTTCCTCGGCCGTCACCCCCTGGGAGGCTCGTTCAAACCGGAAATGCGTATCTTCCAGAATTGCCTTGAGTTCAAAAAAATCAGACAGACCAATCTCGCGGCAAAATCTGGAGACGGAGCTGTTGGCGACATGACAATGTTTGGCCAGGTCACTGATTGATTCAGAGAGAACGCTATCGGGATGACTGAGAATGTAAGACGCGATACGGCAGTTGATGGAATCGTCAGGGAGACTTGCGATTTTTGATAAAAGAATGATCGGCATCCTGTCATAAATCATGGTCATCACCTCAGAAACCATCACCAGACCCCCTAAAACGGACAATTTTAGGGGGCCGTACTGCTATTGCTCAAGAAGCCGATTATACAGCATCTTTGTTTTCAGAGGCTCACTGTTTCCACCCAGCACATCTACCAGGGTATAGGCAAATGCCAGGGTAGTTGCTGGCCCCTGACTGGTAATTAAGTGGTCGTCAACAACGACAATTTCGTCCCTATAATCGGCGTCTGTGAACATTTGCCGGTATTTATCTGCCGGATACGAGGTCAGTTTCCGGCCGGTGGTGATTCCAGCTTCTTTGAGAACCTGGGGTGCTGCACAAATAGCAGCCACATACTTCTCCGGGTTCCGGTCAAAAGCCTGTACGGTTTCGATCACCTTGAGATTGTTTTTTAAGTTGTCAGCCCCAGGCAAACCGCCTGGCAAAACAATCATATCATACGCCATGATTGAATCATCAAGCACACGGTCGGCAACGGCCGTTATCGCGTGGCCGCCGGTGACGGTCTCATTTCCATCAACACTGACCGAATGACATTCAATCTGCCCCCTTCTCAAAATATCAATTAAGAACAGGGATTCACCTTCTTCATATCCTTCTGCCAACAAAACAGCAACTTTTTTCATGGTTAAAACTCCTTGTTTTTTGGTGGAGAATATCCCGGACGTGTTTTTCCGCCGGGGATTACTCCGGTGATTGAACGGCAACAAATCTGATGGGTATTGGTGCGGGTCGCCAGGCTTTTAATCCTGCAAGGATTAACAAGCTGAGACCGCCAAAAACAATGCCGCCTATCAGGCTAAATTGATAGGTGCCAAAGAGATCATAAAGCAACCCGGTGATGGTTAAGGAAGTCGCACTGCCAACAGCGATACAGATGGAAATGTAGGGATAAACGGCCGCATATTGTTCGACGCCAAAAACGTGCCGGGTGACCAGCGAGGTTCCCACTGCCCCAACCGCATAGGTGGTTCCGAAAAGAAAGGCACTCGCCAACAAAATTGGCTGATTTTCGACAGGGTTCGTAACCATCAGCAAAATTAAAGAGAGAAGGTTGACGGAAATCATGACAGAGCAGGCGTTTATCGGGCCGATTTTGTCACTCAGGAGGCCAATTAGCAGCTTGAAGATGATGTTGCCTATCATTGCTGCCGAAATCATCATCGCGCCTACGGCGGCAGTGCTGCCCAAACTTTCCACGTAGCCCGGGAAATGCTGTGTTATGCCTGTAATTGCCGGAACCAGAGTGGCAAAAAGAGCCATGGCGATAAATGATATGGAAAAAAATTCGACTTTTCCGGCTGTCGCGGCTTTGGCCGGTTGAACTGTTTTGTCGATCATCTTTCCCCCGTATGGCAGTAAATGCCTCTTTTCCGGTTGAGGCTCCAATAGAAGTAACGTTCCTGGCAGCGCCAGAACGATGATGCAAATGCCGGTAATAAGATAGGTATAGCGCCACCCAACCTGTGTAATCAGATAACTGAGCATGGGGCTGAAGAACGCTCCGCTCAGCCCGCTAAAACTGAGCGTCAATCCCACGGCAAAACCGTGTTTCTCCTCGAACCAGTTTCCAATGACGTAGGTGATGATAACCAGGGCAAAAAAACTGCAACCAATCCCCCGTACAGCGCCGAGGAGATAGAAATCCCAAATATTGTGACCCAGAGACATCGACATGGTGGCCCCACCAGCCATGAGAATGCCCAGACTGACCATCGTTCGGAAATGATATTTTTTCACCAGTTTCATTCCGATTATTGAAAACAGACCTATCAGGAGATTGGAAACGGTGACATGCAGGGCGAAGGCACCAATTCCAACCCCAAGTTCGGCCGAAACAGGCGTAAAAAAGACGCCCAGGGAATTAAAACAAATTCCGATTGAGGCGGCTGATAAGCCACAGCAGATGGCCACAATTAGCCAGTGATGAATGCTTTTGTTTTTCATAAGCGCCAGGTCCTCTAGCGCATAAAATAACATTTATTCAGAGGGAAAAATTGATTTTTCCGAAAACTGGAAAAAATTGCCGGATTGTTTTGCTCTGGATGGTAATTTTGTTGGGGGATTATACCAGCGAGGTTTCGTGCCCGTTGCCGGTTTTGCCTTCTTTTAGCCAACGGGTGACGTGTTGCAGAACGGCCGTTTCCACCCCATCCTTCATCTCAAACCAGGTAATCGTCGGGTCATCCATGCTAAACCAGTTGGCCTGATGGCGGGCAAAACGGTGTGTTTCAAACTTGATGCGTTCGATGGCTTCATTCAGATTCATTTCGCCATCCAGGTAAGCCCACAGCTGGCGGTAGCCTAGGCCGCTCATGCTGGGCAGGGAACGGCCGTATCCCAAATCGCGCAGCGTGTTTAGTTCATCCAGCAGCCCATTGGCCAGCATCTGGTCCACGCGGGCGTCGATGCGGGCGTACAGTTCCTCGCGCGGGCGGGTGAGGCCAATCTGGCAGATGCGGTAAGGCGGTGGGGACTTGCGTTGCAGTTCAGAAATCGGGCGTCCGGCCACCAGCGTCACTTCCAGGGCACGGATGACGCGGCGCAGGTTGCGCGGATCGTGCTTTTGCGCCGCTTCGGGGTCCAAAGCGGCCAGCCAGCGAGCCAGTTCCGGGCCGGGCAACTGGGCCAGCGCGGCCCGCAGTTTGGGGTGGGGTGGCACTTTGGGAATGCCCCAGCCTTCCACCACGGCCTTGACGTATTGCCCCGTGCCGCCGACTAAAATGGGTAAACGGCCGTTGGCCAACACATACTCAATTGTCTGGTAGGCACGCCGTTGATAGTCACCCAGGGTGATGGTTTCGTCAGGCTGGCACAAATCGATGAGGTGGTGTGGCACTTGCGCCTGCTCTTCCGGGGTGGGTTTAGCCGTGCCAATATCCATTCCCCGGTAAAACAGGCGCGAATCAGCGGAGATGAGTTCTCCATTTAATGCTTGCGCTAATTTGAGGGAAAGGGCTGTTTTGCCAACGGCCGTTTGCCCCAGCAGCACTACCAATGGATGATCCAAGCCCTACTCCCTAAAAGTATGCAAGTGGCAAGTGTGCGAATTCTGACCATTACCCCTTCACCTTGTCACCCAGTAACCCGTTCTTCTTGTCACCATCCCAACACTGCGTTGGGAATATGCTCGCAGCGCAGCAGCTTGCCGCTTTTGTCCAGCTCTACGGCGACCAGATCGATGCGCCAATCCACATCCAGATCGTGTTCGCCCAGGTAAATTTGGGCCAATTGGATGAGCTTGCGGCTTTTGTGCGGCGTCAAGGCTTCTTCTGGCAGGCCCATGCTGCGGCCTCGCCGCGTTTTCACCTCAACAAAGGCCAGCAAGTCATCGTTCGCCTGAACAATTAGATCGATTTCACCTTGCTGGCAGCGCCAGTTGCGGTCCACGATGCGATAACCATCTGCTTCTAACTTGGTGGCGGCTACTTTTTCACCCCAGGCCCCCAATTTTTTGCGATGTGTGTTGGGTTTGCGCTGGGGGTTATTCCCCGTCTCAGTTGTCATGTCGGCGCTGCTCAGGTTGGTCGGGCGTGTTGGGCAAGAACCAGCGCCGGTTGGTGGGGTCTTTTTCGGCAGGCCAGAGTAATTTGCCCAGCTGCCCGACCACTGGCTGCAACCGCTCTCCGTCGAAAATGCGACGGCCGTGCATCTTTTTACGTTTCAGGTCTGGTCGCTCTTGGCGTAGCCGTTCATAAAGTGCCAGGGTACGCTGTACGGTGTTTTCAATGCTAAATCGTTCGCTCTTGCTACGGGCTGCCTGGCTCATCTGCTGCCGTCGCCGGTCATTGCTGGCCAATCCTGCCAGAGCGGCGGCCAGCCCACCCGCTGGCTTGGTTGTGAGCAAGCCGCATGTGCCCGATTCAACTGTATCTACAATGCCAGGTGAAGAAATGGCCACGACCGGCAGGCCGGCCGCCATTGCCTCAATGACGGTGAGGGGATGCACTTCGGTAACCGAAGCGGTGGCAAATAGATCGGCGGCGGCCAGGTAATTGCCCACCTGTTCGTAAGGAATTGGTCCGGTAAACAGGACGCTGTCGGCAACACCCAAACGCCGCGCCTGGTTTTCCAGCGCAGGCCTGGCGGCTCCATCGCCCATAATCATCAGATGCAGGTTGGGCACTACGTCTTTGGCAATGGCAAACTGCTCTAGCAGAATATCTACATCTTTTTCCGGGGAAAGCCGCCCGACGTAGGTAACCAGAACGGCCGTTTCTGGCATGTTTAAATCGGTTTTGCTAAGCGGTTTGGTAGGGTTGTGGAACGGCCGTAGATCCACGCCGTTCTCAATGAGTTCAATCGGACGGCGGACCCCAAACTCCAGCATCACATCTCGTACGCTGGCGGATGGCGTGATGACCACGTCGGCATAATCAGTGAAGTCTGGCCAGATTTGGCGCATGATGGCATCAGCGGCTGGTTGAGGCAAGGAGATAAAAGAGCCAGTGTATAAATCGTACCGTGTGTGATTGGTGTAGACGATAGGGGAACGGCCGTAACGATGGGCCATATCCACGCTCATGAAGAGATGGTGACAATGAATAATATCCATCTCTTGCAGCAATGCCTGAGCCTCGTTGGTGTAACGCATGCTGATGTAATAGCCATAATCCCCCAACATCAAACCTGGCGAGCGCACCACGCCTGGCTCATCATGTGGGTCTGGGTCGCCCAGCGTGAAAATCGTTACCTCATGCCCTGCTGCTTCCAAATGTTCTTTGTAAAGTGACACCATGCGCGTAACCCCGTTAATAACGGGCTTATAACAGGCTGTAACCATCCCAATACGCATTTTTCCCTCTCTTTTTTAGGTGATTTGTGCTGAGTTTCTATCCATGTATTTACCATTAAGAACATAGGGATTTTGGAGGCTTCCTATAATGCTCGGCACCCTGTTTCCTTTGGCTTTTTCGGCTAGATTCTTGTTCCGATTGGCGCAAATTCCATGCCCTTATTTATACCACTATGTTTCTGAGTACGAAATGGGGAGGCATTCTGGTGCAAACGCGACAGGTGAATCGTTAATTATGGACCATCAACCAACGGCGCAAATGGGTCAGGCCAAGCGTTAAAGCCCACTGGTCGATGTTCTCAGGATGGCCACCAAACGAGCGTTGGGTGACGGAGACACCGTTGGGAGAGGCTAGTGTGACCAAAACCTGGACGCCGCCCTGGGTCACATTGCTGTACACGATCAAGCTGAGATCGCTGTTGTCCTGGCTGCGCAAGGCATTGGCTGCGCTGCGGCACCACTGGCTTAGGTTATCACCAGTGAGATTGTCCAGCTGGAGGGCTGCGCCTAACTCCTTCCAGGTCCTGGCGGGGTGCAGCGTGATGTGTTCATTGACTCCGGCCAACTGGCTGACCGTACTGTGAATGATGCCATGTGTGTAACATTCAGCCAGGCTGAGGCGAAGCCCATTTTTCATGAGATTGTGCAAGACAACCATTTCCAGCCGGTCGGCTTCTGCGCCAAAAACATGATCGCCCAAACGCTGGGAAACGGCCGTTTTTAACCCCTGTAATTGTTCTTGTAGGGCCTGCTCGGAATTGGTTTTAGCCCACAGCCGGATGTTGGTTTGGCCGGCAAAGGAGTCGAAGGTAATACGATGATTGGGATTGGCGGTTAAATCGGCCAAATCTTGCTTGAGACTGCTTTCCATGACGCCGACGCAGCGCAGCAGCGTCCAGCCTGTGTGCATCTCGGTTTCTAGCTGCTGCCGCAGATAAGGCAGCACTTCGGTTTCCAGCAGGTAAGACATCTCCCGACGGTTGCCGGGCAGGCAAACCAGCACGCCCTCGGCTTCTTCCAGCATCAATCCGGTAGACCCCACCTCGCTGTCGCCCAGCAGAATGGCTCCGTGAATGCCGGGTGGTTCGGGGATGGGCTGACGGTGGGTAACGGCCGTAATTGCCTCACGCGTAAAATCATCTTTGCCGCTGCCCAATCCACCTGTCGCAATAACCATATTCGCGCGGCGCAAGGCTACCTGAAACGCATCGGCAATCATTTGAGGATCGTCGCCAATGGTAACTTTGCTGGTGAGATTGACATTGACTTCACGCAAGCTGCGCGAAATATAGGCAGCATTCGTATCTAGGATGTCGCTGACGAGGAGTTCGGTGCCGATGCTGATGATTTCCACTTTCATGTTTGTTACTACTTAACTACCCTGAAAAGATAGAATGATCTTGGATGATTGATGCAGTATAGCGCAAGGCAAAAAACAGAGGGGCAAGGCTCCCGGAAATGGCTCAGTTAAGCGTGTTGGGCACTGCATGTGATTTTTATTGTTCTTGTCCAGCCCTTATGATGCGTCGGATTTTGTCTGTGACAACATCAATTGGTACTGGCGGATTGTTAAATCGGTGTTACGAATTTTGAAAGCCAGATCAGCAGCCAAATTTTTCATTAATTTATAGCCCAGATCGGTATAGGTATCACAAAGCTGCATCAGACGCTGACGGTCAATGCGCAGCAGGATGGTGTTTGCCTGATTGACGCGAATGGTTGCAGAGCGTACACCCTGGTCAACCAGCGCTACCTCACCAAAAACTTGCCCTTGCCGCAGTTCAGTAAGAACTTCCATTTCTTCTTCATCAACGTCACTACCAACCATTGTGGGGTTCATGATGACTTCAACACCACCACGAGCAATAACATAAAGTTCAGTCGTTTGGTCGTTTTCTTTGAGCAGAATATCGCCAGTTTGATATGTGTTGGGCTCGCACAAAGACGCCACTAATTCTAGCTGGGTTTCTGTAAAGGTATCGAAGATATCTGTTACAGACAAAATGGCGCTGATTGATTGCTGCATGAAACCCCCTTTCGTGCCAATTTTTGGCTGCGCGCATTCTAGCATAAAGAAACGGCCGTAGCAATTGAACACGATGAAGCCCCAACGGGTTTCTGCAATAAATTTATGTTCCAAAAATGATAGAAAAACCCTTTGGGTCTGGTTTCAAATAAACTACTCGCCCCACGTTTGGCGCAGGACGCGCAGCCAATTTTCGTGGGTGATTTTCTTGAGAGCAGCCTCATCAAAGCCATGCTTTTGTAGAGCAGCAATCAGTTTTGGCAGGCCGGCAGCATCCACCAGATCATGGGGCATGGTGGCCCCATCAAAATCGGAGCCAAAACCAACGTGGTCGATGCCAATGCGGTCGGCTATGTAGACAAGATGGCGCACAATTTCGGCAAGCGAGGTTTCTTCTTGGAAACGGCCGTCTTCCCTTAAAAAACCTACATGAAAATTAATCCCCACCATGCCATCTGTCTCCTTGATGGCGTCTAGCTGCTTGTCGGTGAGGTTGCGCGGCGAACGACACAGCTTGTAAGCGTTGGAATGGGTGGCTACCAGCGGCGCGTCGCTGATTTTGGCCACGTCCCAGAACCCTTTTTCGTTCAGGTGGGACAGATCGACCAGTACGCGTAGCTCATTGCAGGTACGCACCAGCCCTTTGCCTGCTTTTGTAAGTCCGGGGCCGGTATCGGGCGATTTGGGGAAGCTGAAGGGCACGCCGTGGCCAAATTTGTTGGGGCGGCTCCAGACCAATCCCAGCGAGCGCAGACCGGCAGCGTGCAGGATGTGCAGGGCATCGTAGTTGGTGTCAATCGCCTCTGCCCCTTCGATATGGAAAATAGTGGCAAAGGTGCCATCTTTCAGGCACTTTTTTAGCTCTTTGACCGTATGCACAATTTTCACTTCGCCTTCGGATGCCTTCTCGATTTCGTAGAGATGGGTAGCAACGGCCGTTGTAAAGCGCAGCGCATCCTTGTGACGAATGGGATCGGGCAGAGGCACTTTGTACCCCTTTTTGGTTTTCTTGAGGTTCTTGAAGCCTGCTTTTTTCTTTTTCTTGCTGGGCGGCTGGCGATTGTTGGGCGTGAAAACGGCAAAGAAACCGCCCGCCAGACCGCCTTCACGGGCGCGGGGCAGGTCGATGTGACCCGTTTCTAAACGCTCAAAGAAGGCACGGCCGTTTCCGCCATGTTCTAAATGCAATTTAAGCAACGTATCGTTGTGGCCATCAAAAATGGGAAAGTCAGACACAAATCACCTCTTGGCTGTGGGTTGGTAGACAAAGCTTCATCCTGCCAAGTATAGCTGAAGTTGCAGTGTAAAGAGGAATCACGAATTTGACGAATGGACAAATGTCACGAATTGTTTTTCAATTCATCTGTTTCAATTGTTCTCGTTAAGGCCATAATTTTGTCTGTTGTCATTGGACTATCAGCTGTGCTGCGTAATGTAGAAAACATTTGGGCAATTGGCTGATCTATTTTTTCTAGGAGATCGAGTTGATAATAGGCGTTATCTTTCTGCAAAATGAAGTCGGTGACGGTGTAGTTTTGGGCAAAGAGGTCGGAAAAAAGCTGGCGGGTGTGCAGCCGCCAGGCTTGGGCCAGGGGCATATCCTGAGCTTTGAGGGTGCGAATATTGGCGGGGATTTTCACAAAATGGCGGGCTTCACTGGGAGATTTAGTGATTTCGGGCGGACGGCCGTTTCCCACCACCGGGTTCAAAATGAGATGATCGGGAACGGCAGTTTCCCCCACATTGTCTTCTGCTAACCGATCTTCCACATGGGCACTGTTGATGTGCCAATCCACCTGAAAGCGGTCGGTTGGCAGCCCGGCGTTGATGCCTTCAATCTCGCCATACAGGTTGGGGATATAGGTGCGGCACACCGCGCCCAGCTTGCGGATGTTGAGCCGGGCGTTGGCCGTCTCCAGCGGATCATAGGTCCAGGTGATGAGGTCTAGCCCCTGCTTCTGTACCGCCTGTCGCTGGGCCAGCTTGAGCCGGGTGCCAATGCCATGCCCCTGAAAATCGGGGTGAATGCCCATCATGTGGGAGGCGTGTTTGAAACTGCCGTCACCCATCAACCCCACAAAACCAGCCACAAACCCCACCAGCCGCTCCCCGGCGTACGCGCCCAGCAGCACGCCGCCATTTTTATGGAAGGTCAGCAGCATGTGGCCCGGCACTACTTCCAGACTGTCATCCATTTGCCAGGCGTCGATTTGTAGTTGTTCAACGGCCGTACAGCCCACTGCATTGGTAATTGGTTTAATCTCAATCTTGGTCATAAGTTCGTCACAAAATCAACTTAAAACAGGGACACAGAGTTGCACAGAGAAGACCAGAGTTACACAGAGAGAAAAGAGAAAGTATCTTCTTCTTTGCGCCTTTGCCCGCTTGTAAGCGCACCTCTGCGTTAAATATTATCGGGCAAAAGCAACAGAAACAACAAGACCCCCTTGCGGGGGCCTTGCTGCGGAAGAGAAGAAGAGGAGAAGAAGGAAAGAGAAGAGTTATTACTTAACTGTCCAAAGGATACTCTTTTTCCGCTTCTCATCCTGTATTTTGCTTAACAGGTCAGCTATGCAGTTCCGTACGAATCACCTGTTAACCAACCGTAGCCGCGGATTCTTTCCGCGTTTTTGCAGCGCAGAAAGAATCTGCGGCTACGATTTGGACTAGATTAGGCCTGGCCCAGCACCGCTGCTAGCAGCGCCATGCGGATGTACATGCCGTTGCGCACCTGGCGGAAGTACGCCGCACGCGGATCGGCATCGACCGAGTCGTGGATTTCGCCGACACGGGGCAGGGGATGCATCACAATCATCTTCTTTTTGGCCTGGGCCATGATTTCCGGGGTAATTTCGTAGTAGTTTTTTACCTCTTCGTACTGGGCCAAATCGGTGAAGCGCTCTTTTTGCACGCGGGTGACGTACAGCACGTCCGCATTTTCGATGACGTCGGCCACGTCATGGGTTTCCCGCACATTGAGGCCGGAATCAATCACTGAATTCATCACCTTGAGTGGCAGGCGCAATATTTCTGGGGCGACAAAGCGGAGGCTGACGTTGTATTGGAGCAGCAGCTTGGTGAGGGAATGGACGGTACGGCCGTATCGTAAATCACCGACCATCGCTATCTTCAAGCCATCCACCGTGCCCAACTCCTCGCGGATGGTGAACAGGTCCAGCAGCGCCTGCGTGGGGTGCTCGCCCGGGCCGTCGCCAGCGTTAAGGACCGGTACGCTGGCCGCGTTGGCCGCTTCTCGCGCCGAGCCAATTTCAGGATGGCGCAGCACAATCACGTCGGCATACTGTTCCAGTACGCGAATGGTGTCGGCCAGCGTTTCCCCTTTGCTGATGGAGCTGAACTGCACCCCTTGGGTAATGGGAATGACGCTGCCGCCCAAGCGCTCCATCGCGGCGATGAAGCTGGAGCTGGTGCGGGTGCTGGGCTCGTAGAACAGGCAGGCCAGCACTTTGCCCTTGAGCAGCTCGGCCCCGCCGACGCGTTCCACCATCTCCCGCATCTCACGGGCGCGGCCAAAAATGTAGGACAGCTTCTCCCGGTCAAACTGGGAGACGGATAGGATGTCGTGCCCGGTCAGTCCGTTGCTGTTGAGCATCGGGCTGGGCATCGTTTCAAAATCAAATAATGGTTCTAAGGTTTTCACTTGCATGGTTTGTTTCTCCTCAAATGGTTGGTCAAGTTTTAAAACTTGACCTACGATTACGGCAATAATTTCCCACTCCCTGGTTTTGCCAAAACACGGCCGTCTGCAAACACCACCTCGCCGCGCAGGACCACTTTTTGCACTTTAGCCAGCACTTCGGTGCCGTGGAACGGTGTCCAGCCGCATTTGCTTTGCACCATCTCATTGGTGATGGTGTTAGGAGTAAGCTGGACGGTTACGGCCGTATCCGGCTGTTCCGGCAGGTTAAAAATGCGGCGCGGGTTACTGCTCATCAGTTCGATGAGTCGTTCCAGGGTGAGGCGGTTTTGTTGCACGGCCGTTAGCATCAGCGGCAGCGACGTTTCCAGGCCAATGACGCCTGGCGGTGGTGTGGCCGACTGCTTTTCGGCCAGCGTGTGCGGCGCGTGATCGGTAGCAATGCAGTCTACCGTCTCGTTTAGATGCTCCCACAGCGCGGCCACGTCAGACGGTGTGCCCAGCAGCGGGCGCATGTCGCCCAATGGCCCCAACCGCGCCGCATCAGCTTCGGTGAGGAAGAGATGGTGCGGCGTCACTTCGCAGGTGACTGGCAGTCCTTCGGCCTTGGCCTGGGCAATCAGCTCAATTTCCTGGCGGCGGCTAATGTGGCAAAAATGGACCGGGCGGTTGTAGGCGGCAGCCAGGCCAATGCCCACGGCGACGCTCTGCTTTTCGGCGTGCATGGCGATTAGCTTGTCGTCGGGCCAGGAGGCAAAGCAGGCCATCAGCGTGGGCACATCGTCTACGCGTAGCGGGCCGAAAGTGTCATTAAGGTAAATTTTGAGGGCAGCGGCTTGCGGGGCGCACTCATCCAGCCGGTCAATGTCTTCCGGGCTGGCCCCGGCAAAAAGGCCCACATCGCACAAAATATCTTGCGCTGCTTGCTCACGAGCGGCGGCCAGTGCTTCTGGTGTGCTGAGCGGTGGGCTGGTGTTAGGCATCCCCAAAACGGTGGTGATGCCACCCGCCAGGGCTGCGGCCGTTCCTGTGCGGAAATCTTCTTTGTGTTCCCCGCCTGGCACGCGTAAATGGGTGTGGATATCGACCAGGCCGGGTAAAGTAATGGTTTCGCTCATAAACCTCCTTTGTTCCTAAGATTGGACCAATTTGGTCAGGAATAGCTGTGGTGTCTAGAAAATAGAAAATTGGTCCAATCTCCATTTGCTTCATTTGGCAAAAAAAAAGCCTAATCCAGAAGGATCAGGCTATGAATGACAATATATTTTTCGCAGGATTACTGCGTATTTGGTTCGCTTTCCGGCTTTTCCAGGCATTGCTTTCCTCTCTGAGTGCCTCATTTGCACCGGGAAGAAATGTTAGCATGAAACGGCCGTTTTGCCCAAAAAACCTCACGAATTTGCAACAAGTTCTTCATAACGTTTTAGCAGCAACGGTACGGCCGTTTCTCGCCAAAACTCCGGGGAAACCAGGCCGCCAGACATACCACCGCGTGGAAAGCGCTCTACAGCAATAAACTTTTCTGCCGTGATCGGCTGGCCAATTAACGTTTCAAACGCCTGGATGAGAAGCTGTTCAAGCTGCTTTGCGGTGCCGGGCAATGGTGTTCCGGCAAAGTGGTCAGCCATTTCTTGCCAAAGGTATGGATCGCCACGCAATCCCCACTGGCCGGGCTTTTTCTGGAATAGGTCAGCCATTGTATTCATTGTTTACTTGGTTTTGTGGCCAGAAACGGCCGTTGCCAGCCCTAGTGCAATATAGACAGAGCCAGAAAAATAACGTTGTCGCCGTTGAAACGTTTGGCTTTGCTTCAGCCAGCCACCCAGCTGCCCGGCCAGCAGAGCATAAATGCTGTCGCTGAACAGGGCAATTGTCACAAAAATGAGGCCAAGAATGAAGGTTTGCAAAGGCACTGAACCGTGCGCCGGATCGGCAAACTGGGGCAGGAAGGCCAGGAAAAAGAGGGCGGTTTTGGGATTGAGCAAATTCACCACAAAGCCCTGACGGAAGATTTGCCACAGTGGTTTGGGTTCGACCACGATGTTTTCTTGCACTTCCGGCTTTTTCAGCAGCGTGGTGATGCCCAAATAGATCAAATAGGCAGCGCCTAAATATTTAACGGTACTGAAGGCGAGCGCACTAGCGGCGAGAACGGCCGTAATCCCCACGGCCGCCGCCAACGAATGCACCACTGCCCCCAGCGCAATCCCCAACACAGACACAATGCCCGCCAGCCGCCCCTGGTCAATCGACCGGGCCACAATGTACAAAACCGCCGGACCCGGCACCACAATGAGCAGTCCCGCTGCCAGCATAAACGTTACCAAACGTGTCCATTCAAACATGTAGAACTCCTTCGGAGGTAATAGGGTAATTTGGTAACTGAGTAATTGGATTGGCTTGATGAAAGATGCGCCAATTACTCAATTACACAGTTACTCAATTACTTCACTTATACAGCAGCGGCCAACGCTTGCTCCAAATCTTCCAAGATGTCGTCGATGTGCTCGATGCCAACGCACAACCGGATGGCGTCTGGCGCGACGCCTGCGGCCGCCAATTCTTCATCGTTGAGCTGGCGGTGGGTGGTGGAGGCGGGATGGGCTGCCAATGATTTGGCGTCGCCGATGTTGACCAATCGCTTGAACAATTTGAGCGAGTCATAGAATTTAACACCAGCCTCAAAGCCGCCTTTGATACCAAATGTTAGGAGTGCCGAGGGACGGCCGTTTGTATATTTCTGCGCCAATTCATAATAGGGTGAGCTGGGCAAACCAGCAAAACTGACCCAGGCGACCGCGTCGTGGTCATTCAGATAGTTTGCTACCGCTAACGCATTTTCTGTGTGCCGCTCCATGCGCAAAGCCAGCGTTTCAATCCCTTGCAAAATGAGGAAGGCGTTCAGCGGGCTGATGGCTGAGCCAGTGTTGCGCAGCGGCACGGTGCGGGCGCGGCCAATGTAGGCTGCTGGCCCCAACGCCTCCGTGTACACCACGCCGTGATAGGAAGGTTCGGGATTGTTAAGCATGGGGAAGCGGTCAGCGTGGTCGGCCCAAGGGAATTTGCCGGAATCGACGATGATGCCGCCGAGGGAGTTGCCGTGCCCGCCCATGTATTTGGTCAACGAATGCACCACAATGTCCGCGCCGTAGTCGATGGGGCGAATGAGAATGGGGGTGGCGACGGTGTTATCCACAATGACCGGGACGCCGTGCTTGTGAGCCATCTCGGCAATTGCTTCAATGTCTACAATGTTGCCCGCCGGGTTGCCAATCGTTTCGCAGTAAACGGCCGAAGTTTTGTCATCAATCAACTTTTCCAGGCTGGCTGGACTGTCGTCCTCGGCAAAGCGTACTTCGATGCCCTGCTTGGGCAGCATGTGGGCAAACAGGGTGTAGGTGCCACCGTACAGCAGCGGCACAGAAACGATGTTGTTGCCTGCCTCGGCAATCGTCAGGATGGAATAATTCACGGCGGCGCTCCCGGCGCTGACGGCCAGGGCCGCCACGCCGCCTTCTAGCTCGGCGACGCGCTTTTCCAGCACATCGGCCGTGGGGTTCATAATGCGGGTGTAGATGTTACCCGGCACAGCCAGGTTGAACAGGTCTGCCCCGTGTTGAGCATTGTCGAATTCGTAGGCGACGGTTTGGTAGATGGGCACCGCCACCGATTTGGTGGTGGGGTCCGTTTTGTAGCCGCCGTGGATGCCAATGGTTGCTGCTTTCATAATAGGTGAGTCTCCTTATTTAGTTGTAGGAGTGGCAGTCCTGAATTTGACAGTTCACAATGACTTGAGTTCAGGACTGCCACTCCTTGGTGGAATGATTTAGCGCAGTCCAAGTGGGTTTTGGGGATCGATGCCGGGGACAAACGGCCGTTTCCTGTCCAGCGCCGTCAGTTGATATACCAGCCCCAGCCAGTTGTTAAACAAGGCCTTGCCCGTGTCGCCCCAGGTGTTGTCCAGGCGTTGCGCAATGGCCTCTTCTGGGAAAGGGGGGATGGGCGTGCCAGCTTCCTGGCTAGCCAAAATAATGGCCTGGTATTCGTCGGCGATGGCTGCAGCCGTGGGCGGAAAGTAATTTTCCGGGTGGGGCGGATAGTCGTTAATCTCACCGGCGATAAAGCGCAGTACCTCGCGTTTGTACTCCTTGAGCAAGCTGTTGTAATCGTATTCGGGGTGCCCCTGAAAGTAGACCAGTCGAAACTGATCCGGGCTGACGGCCATATGCACACCACCTTCTTCACTTTCCACCAGAATGGTCAATCCGGCTGCTTCTAACTGGGCTCGGGTGATCGCATTGTAGCGCGAATGTACCACATCAAATCGGGTGTTGATATGGCGCAGCAAGGGGTGCTGTTTGTGGGTGATATGGTGCGGGTAGACGCCCCATTTTTTGGCTGGCAGACGCTGCCGTTTGATGCCGTACAGCTGCTTTACCAACGCATGGGTGGCCAAACAGGAACACAATACAGACGTGACGTTCTCAGTAGCCCAGGCAATGACATCCTGCAACGGTTGCCAGAACGGTTCCTGTTCCAGCGTGGGATTAGCCACATTGGCCCCGGTGATGACTAGCGCATCCAGCCCTTCCTGCTTAAGTTGGGCGAAGGTCGCGTAATGTTCATCGATATACGCTTGTGTCTTGCTGTTGCGTGGCAAGCCAGGTATCGAGAAGGGGTAAACGTAAAATTGGGCAATCTGATTGGAGCTGCCCAGCAGACGCATAAACTGCTGCTCGGTTATCGTGAGGGCAGCATCGGGCATCATGTTGAGCAACCCAATGTGCAGTTCGCGAATGTCCTGATGCAGGGCATGATCCAGGGACAGAATTTCTTGCCCTTGCAGGCGTAATTGCTCAAAGGTAGGTAATGCGGAATGAGCGACTAATGGCATATCTTGTTTCTTTTTTTGCGGCCAGGGCGAGCGCCTGACTGTCGGGTTTAGGTGTTTGTGTTGGGCTGAATACGGCCGTTGCCCAAAAGGACAATAACCAATCATCGATGAAGTTTACGGGAAGCGCGGGGGAAGTCGCTGCGCGTTGTAGCTGGTTAACGCGCTAACGGTACCAATCGGGTACACAACCGCCCCCGCTTGGTACAGATACAGCAAGGCATGCCACACATCATCATGTTATTGGGGGAATTGATTGGCATTCTAATCTGCATGTTCTCATGATCCTGCTGTGTAAGATTTACAGCGGCTGATGTTAACAAACAGTCTATGATGCGTCAACGGGCAAATTTTGTTTCTTAGGGGTTGTGCTCACTCTTTGGGGATTTAAGCGGTAATTTAACCGTAAAGATTGTGCCGCCTGCGGGATTGTCTGACAAGGTGATGGTCCCGGCGACTGGTTCCAGCAGCTGCTTGACGACATACAGACCCAATCCCAAACCGCTGTTGGCCTCAACATTACTACCCCGATAAAAAGGCTCCCAAACTTTCTCCTTTTCAGATTCAGGGATGCCGATGCCTTGATCTACCACGGTTAGTTTAAGGTCGCTGTCTAAAACAATGTGCAGGTTTACAGGCAGCTGAGGTGGAGAATATTTAAAGGCATTGTTTAGCAAATTTAAGACAATTTGTTTAAGCAGATAATAATCGAGGATCAGTGGTTTTGTTTTGTCTCCATTGACATCAATGATTAGATTGGGCGGAACGGCCGTTTCTTGCCTGAGTTCGCTGGTGAGCCGCTGACACAATTGGCCAAACTGGATCATTTCTTCCCGAGGACGAACGGGCCTACTTTGTGTGCTTTCTACTAATGAAATGCCCTGGAGTAAATCGGTCAGGTAAATAATAGATTGGCGCATGCGAAGGTACTGTTCCTGGCGCTTACTATCGGAGAGGCGATCATAATATTTTTCTAGCAGGCTGGTTGAATTATTGATCACCGTAAGTGGCGTACGAAATTCATGGGAGATGGTGGTGATCATTTTGGAGCGAAATTTATTGAGTTCCTCTTCACGTTGGAGGGCAAAAGCCACTTCGCTGGCCAACTGTTGCTCGCGGGTTAAAGAGTCCTCTAATTCGGCCGTTCTTTGTCCTAATTGAATGGCAGCTTGCCGTTCTTTTTCTGTGGCTCTTTCAAACTCTCGCAAAAGGATAATGATTGCAGCGATTACGACGGCATTTGTCATGACAAAAACCAGACCAAACGTAATAATATTTTCCCCAGTGGGAATAGGACTTTCCATAGCAGAGGCGGTAATGACGATACGCCCAATAGAAATTTGCCAGGCGATGGTGATAAAGGTGGCCATGCTTAGCAAAAGGGCAAAAACCCCGGCTCGCCAACCCAGGAAAAGTGCAGCCAAAATTGAAAAGGCAGAAAAGAAAAGACGCCAATCTTCTGCGACGCCAAAAAAGGATAAATCGATTACGCCCAGCGCATAGAGGATGCCTAAAAAGGTGACGGCGCGACCAGTGAAATTAATTTGGCGCAGATGGCTAATAGTGCCGATAGCGATCATCCCGATGAGATAGACTAACACCATTTCCCATCGCTGCCGCTCCAGCAAATCATCCATAATAATAAGAATAATAATGATGCCAATTAATGAACTCAGGCGCAGGATGACAGTCAGGATGCGATCGCGCTCTTGCAAGAGTATCAAGTTTATGTCTGGCTCCTGGCCTGCGTAGTCAGGTTTTTGGGGTAGGAAATAATTTTTGGCAGCGTTCCAGACGAGATGGATGTTTTTCCCAATACGACTCTGTTGGTTGGAGGATTTCATAATGAATGCATAGATGAGATAGTTTACGGCCGTTCAAAAATCTTACTTGCTATTAAAATGGCGTAAGAACTTCTACTTCCTGGTTGACTCATCTAACGTGATCGCTATGATACGAATAGGTAAGCCATATGTCGATAAGAATTTTGGTAATACATGGACCCAATTTAAACTTACTGGGCAGTCGCGAACCAGAAGTTTACGGCCGTTTAACACTCATAGATATTAATAACCACCTGTCTGAACAGGCCGAAGCAGCGTTAGCCTCGGTTCAATGTCTACAATCGAATCACGAAGGGGTTCTGATCGATGCCATTCACGACGCCCAAGATTGGGCCGACGGCATTCTCATTAACCCAGGTGCTTTTACCCATTATAGCTATGCGCTGCGTGATGCCATAGCCGCCGTGAACTTGCCCACAGTAGAAGTGCACCTTTCAAACATTCATGCTAGGGAAGCCTTTCGGCAGAAATCTGTGATAGCGGCTGTTTGCGTAGGTCAAATTTCGGGGTTTGGCTGGCGCAGCTACACGTTAGGTTTGCAAGCCCTTTTGGCTAAAATAGAAGAAAAAAGAGCTTAGACCGCAATCAAGTATCGTGGGAACGAAAACAATGATGGCCTAAGCTCTTTCCTCGTTTGGATAGGTACTAATCAAGGCGGCAATGCGGCAGCGATGTAGACGTCAATGCGGCAATAATGTTGGTGCAATGCTTGTACGCTGATGGCTCCGATGCGGGTAGGTTGTTAGCTGCGATGCGGTTGCGATGTGTTGATGTTGTCGCTTCGATGTTGATCAGGCCCTGCCCAGTCAAGGTTTTTGCAAACCTTGCCTCTTTTATAACGAAACAACATTACAAAATAAATTACAATCAAATTCCAGAGTTTTTGCTGCCAAATAGGCGCAAGCAGTCTATAATGGTAATCTGTCTGAAGCATTTGGTACCAAAAGGAACAAATTCATGAAAACACAACTACGCTTAGCACTTTATTTTACTTTTTGTCTACTGCTTCTGCCGCTTACCGTTTCTGCTGCGCCGCTCATGGAAGCAGAATCGGTCAATCTTCCTGGCTGGTTTGGGGCTCTGCTAACGATATTGGCTTTGCTAATGCCTATCTTCTTCCGTTTGTGGTATAAGCAACAAAAATAATTTCTTGACACGGCAAAACGGCCGTGTTACCATCTCGTCCAACTTAAAAAACAAAGACGTTGAACCGAAAGAGTATGCAGCATAGCGGGTTCTAGAGAGTGGGTCCAAGAGCTGGAAGACACACAACAGCGCCGTTGCCGAATGGATCGGGGAGTTGCTTAGGCAAAATCTGAAGCCAAAATATGGCCCAGAAAAGTAGTCTAAGTCGGAAATGCCACCGTTATCAGGGCATAGACTTACTAACGATTAATTATTCATCATTAATTGTTAATGGGTTGAACAGAGTGGAGCTGGCTAACACACAACGCGCTATCACAGGCGCGTTTTTTGTTTCAGCTTAAACCGGGTGGCACCGCGAGAGTAAATTTTAGACGCTCTCGTCCCAGTAGCGAATATTTTCGCTGGGACGAGAGCGTTTTTTGTTTTTAGGAATAGCCACAGAGGGCACAGAGGATTTAGAGAGGACCTGTAATGCCCAAGGTTAAAACCTCGTTTATCTCTGTGGCTAAAAAAATAAGGAGTGGCAAATGAACGATACAATGAAATACATTTTGGATGAAAGCAAGCTACCCAAGGCCTGGTACAACATCAATGCCGATATGCCTGTGCCGCCGGAACCGGTACTGCATCCGCAGACGCTAGAGCCAGTGACGCCAGATTTCTTGAGCGTCCTTTTCCCCATGAGCCTGATCATGCAGGAGATGAGCCCCGAAGCCCAGATTGAGATTCCGGAACCGGTGCGTGAGGTGTATAAATTGTGGCGGCCCACGCCGATGTTTCGCGCCCGTCGGTTGGAAAAGGCGCTGGATACGCCCGCGCATATTTATTACAAATATGAAGGCGTTAGCCCGGTAGGATCGCACAAGCCGAATACGGCCGTTGCCCAGGCATTCTACAACAAAGAAGCAGGCACCAAAGCGCTCACCACTGAAACCGGAGCGGGCCAATGGGGCTCGGCCCTGGCGATGGCCTGTAACTTTTTTGGGCTGGATTTGGAAGTGTATATGGTGAAGGTTTCGTATAACCAGAAGCCATACCGGCGTATGGTCATTGAAAATTATGGGGCAGAAGTGTATGCCAGTCCGACCGACCGCACGCAGTACGGCCGTTCCGTTTTGGCCGAGCATCCCGATTCCCCTGGTTCCCTGGGGATTGCCATTTCCGAAGCGGTTGAAGTGGCAGCTACCTCTGGCGGGACCAAAAAATACAGCCTGGGTTCCGTGCTTAATCATGTGCTGATGCACCAAACCGTTATTGGTGAAGAAACGCTGCTGCAAATGGAAATGGCGGGCGAATATCCTGACGTTATCGTTGCCTGTACTGGCGGTGGGTCCAACTTTGGTGGTTTTGCCTTCCCGTTTGTTCGTGAGAATCTACGCCACGGCAAAAACACGACGATCATTGCTGCCGAACCAGCTGCTTCCCCCAGCCTCACGCGTGGCACCTACGCCTTCGATTACGGCGACACGGCCAAGATGGCTCCCGTCGTGAAAATGCACACGCTAGGACACGGATTTGTGCCGCCAACGATTCATGCAGGTGGTTTGCGTTATCATGGCATGTCCCCGCAGGTTAGCGCCCTGGTCAACAATGGCGACATCCAGGCCCAGGCTGTGCCGCAGCTGGAAACGTTCCAGGCAGCTATGGCCTTCACTCGCGCCGAGGGCATCATCCCCGCGCCAGAATCTACCCATGCCATCGCTGTGGCTCTGCGCGAAGCGATGAAGTGCAAGGAAAGCGGCGAGAAGAAGGTAATTGCCTTCAATCTGAGCGGCCATGGCCACTTCGACATGGCGGCGTACGATGCGTACCACAAGGGCCAGCTGGAAGACTACGAATATCCGGCAGAGGCGATTGCTGAAGCGATGTCCGAACTGCCGCAAGTGGGTGATTAACAGTGGAAAGTAAAAAGTGAGAAGTGGCAGGTTGCAAGTAAGCTATGCAACCTACAACTTGCAACTTGCCACCTCTCACCTACCTGCCAACAGCGGCAGAATGAGAATAATTTATGAATAACCAAGTTTATACACCACCATTGGAACAGTTTCGTGAATTGGCAGCAGGACCAGCTAATTTAATACCGGTCTACCGAGAGTTTGCTGCTGACCTGGAAACGCCCGTTTCGGTGTACCTCAAGCTGATGGATGAACTGGGGCCATCGTTTTTGCTGGAGTCAGTGGAAGGTGGCGAGCAGGTGGGGCGGTACTCGTTTGTGGGTGTGGCACCGCGTGGCTCGATTGCTTTAAACGGCCGTACCATCACCACCACCTTTGGCGAACAAACAACAAGCCGGGAGCTGGCCGAAGGCGAAGATGTGCTGCACGTCCTCAAAGCCGAACTGGGCCAGTTTGTCCACGCTGATTTGCCGGGCTTGCCCCGCTTTAACGGCGGCGCGGTAGGCTACCTGGGGTACGATGTGGTGCGCTATTTTGAACGACTACCAGAAACGGCCGCATCCATCCTCAACATTCCCGACGCCATCTTTTTACTGGCCGACACCCTGGTGGTGTTCGACCATGCCCGTCACCGCCTGCTCATTTTGGCCAACACCCATGTGAATGGCGATGTGGAAGCCGCCTACGTGGAGGCCATTCAGCGGATTGAACGGGTGAGCGAACGGTTGTTACGGCCGTTGCCCGCCATTCCCCGCCGCCGTTGGCGCAGCGATAATAAAAATTTGGCTGATACCCTGCACAGCAACATGCCGCAAAGCCGTTACGAAGAGATGGTGCGCCAGGCCAAAGAGCACATCGCTGCGGGAGACATCTTCCAGGTGGTGCTGAGCCAGCGCTTTAGCCGCCAGACCAGCGCCCACCCGTTTGCCATTTATCGTGCCCTGCGCATGTTGAATCCGTCTCCTTACATGTTCTACTTTGACTTTGGACCGGACATGCAGGTGATTGGTGCCTCGCCAGAGATGCACGTGCGGCTGGAAGACGGTATCGCCAGCGTACGCCCCATCGCGGGCACGCGCCCACGCGGCATCACTCCTGCCGAGGATAACGCGCTGGCCGAAGAGCTGTTGGCCGATCCCAAAGAGCGCGCCGAGCATGTTATGCTGATTGATTTGGGCCGCAACGACATCGGCCGCGTCAGCGAATATGGCACGGTGAATGTGCGCGATTTGATGGTCGTGGAACGCTACAGCCACGTCATGCACATCGTTAGCCATGTGGAGGGCAAGCTGCGTGAGGGCATGGACGCCTACGACCTGATGCGGGCTACCTTTCCCGCAGGCACCGTCAGTGGCGCGCCAAAGGTGCGGGCGATGGAAATCATCGAGGAGCTGGAAGGCGAGCGACGCGGGCTGTACGCTGGGGCTGCTGGCTACGTCAGTTACGATGGCAGCATGGACACCTGCATTGCCATCCGCACCATGCTGATGCAGGATGACCAGATTCACGTGCAGGCGGGTGCAGGCATCGTTGCGGACAGCGACCCGGCTACAGAGCATCAGGAATCAGTGAACAAGGCCAAGGCCCTCTTTGTGGCGGTAGATCGTGCGGAGGATGGGTTGTTGTAATTACCCAGTTACTCAATTACGGATTGGGTAATTAGGTAATTGCGTAATTAGGCAATTATGTTAAGTAATAGCGAGGTTTACTATGACCACAAAAAAACGAGTATTTAGCGGCATTCAACCATCGGGCAATATTCACCTGGGCAACTATTTAGGCGCGGTGAAACAATGGGTTGAAGGACAGGATGAGAAGGAAAACTTCATTTGCGTGGTTGATTTGCACAGTCTCACCGTGCCGCAAGACCCGGTGGAACTACGCTTCCAGACCCGCTCTTTGGCGGCTGTGCTGTTGGCTTCGGGCATTGATCCCGATAAAACAACTCTGTTTATCCAAAGTCACGTCACTGCTCACGCGGAAGGCTGTTGGCTGCTCAACTGCGTGACGCCGCTGGGTTGGCTGCAACGCATGACCCAATTTAAGGACAAATCGGCCAAGCAAGAAAGCGTGGGCATGGGGCTGTTGGATTACCCGGTGCTGCAAGCGGCCGACATCATGCTGTACGATGCGCATGAGGTGCCGGTGGGTGAAGATCAGAAGCAGCATGTGGAGCTGTGCCGGGACATTGGCCAGCGATTTAACCACATCTACGAAGAGGAATTTTTCATCATTCCCGAACCGAAGATTCCCCAAGATGGGGCGCGGCTGATGGGGCTGGATGACCCGACCGTGAAGATGTCTAAGAGCCTAGCCTACACGCGCGGTCATGCCGTTCGCCTGCTGGATGAGCCAAAAGAGATCCTGCGCTCCTTCAAGAAGGCCGTGACGGATTCTGGGCGGGAGATTCGCTTCTCTGACGATCCAGAAAAGGCGGGTGTGAACAACTTGCTGGGCATCTACAAAGCAGTGACGGGCAAAGCCAACGACGAGGTGGAAGCAGATTTTGCCAACGCCCGTGGCTACGGTGACTTGAAAGTTGGCGTAGCTGAGGTGGTCATTGAGTTTTTGGCCCCGATGCAGGCCCGCTACAAAGCCCTGATGGATGATCCGGCGGAGCTGGACAGAATTTTGGCGATTGGGGCGGAACAGGCTGCGGCCGTTTCTATGCCCAAACTGCGCCAAATGAAGGAAATTATGGGACTGGTTCTGCCGGTTTCCAGTGATTAGTAATCGGTGGTCGGTAATCGGTAATCAGTGAGGAGTGAGCATCCTCAGATGCGAACGGCCGTCTGGGGATGCTTGGATGAGCAAGATGAAAAAGTTCAAGGTTCTTGGGCTGATTCTGTTGGTTTTAATTGTGTCCGCTTGCGGTGTGGTTGGCTCAAGAACATTCAATGAAGATGGATCTGAAGCGTCACCATTTTCCTTCGAGTATCCCCTCGGTTGGGAAGTTTTATATGACAGCGGGTCAACGTGGGCGTTCAAGGATACCGAAGAAATTGAGTTGAATGATAAAGGTCAATTGACTGGTTTTTTTGCGGGCACTATTGGTGTTGGCGTAGCAATCTTGACTTCGGAGAAGTTGGTTGAGGAATATGGAACGGCAAATATGTTGCCATCTGAAATGATGGACGAAAAGTACGAAAAGTTCTTGGCAATGTGGCAAGCTGCTGAAGATGAGGATCTGGAAGAATTAAATCGGCTGAATGGTCTTGTAAGTGTGATAAAACAGCCACCGCTTTTGGTGCCAAACGTTTATGAGCCGCCAACGGCCGTTCGATTTTGTGATAAAGAAGTTATTGTTTTGAGAGCAGAGGATTACATTACATCCCCGATATTTTCTCCTTTTCGAAAAAGTTGGTGGGGTCTCACAATCATTGACGATCAGGTTATTCAGATTGTGGCTTTGGCAGATCGAGCCGATGAGGAGACGTTTGCGGAGATTTTTGAGTCGATAATTTGCAGTTTGGAAGTTCACGAGAGTGAGTGAATTGAGGAAAAGTTATGATCATTGTAATTGATAATTACGATTCGTTTACGTATAACCTGGTGCAGTACCTGGGCGAACTGGGGCAGGAGATTCAGGTGTTCCGCAATGACCAGGTGACGCTGGAGGAGATTCGGGCGCTGAACCCGGACCACATCGTCATCAGCCCAGGGCCGGGTACCCCTGACGATGGCGGGATTTCGCTGGACGTTTTGCGCGAGTTTGGGCCAACAACGCCGATCTTTGGGGTTTGTTTGGGGCACCAATGCATTGGTCAGGCGTATGGTGGTAAGGTTACAGGCGCGCCGCGTTTGATGCATGGTAAGACTTCGGCCGTTTACCACAACAGCGGCGGCATCTTTTCCGGCGTGCCCAGTCCGTTTAATGCCACGCGCTATCATTCGCTCATTGTGGAGGAGCCAATTCCCGATGAATTGGAAGTAACGGCTTTCACCAGCCAGGGGGAAGTGATGGGGGTGCGCCATAAAAAATATCCCACTGTTGGCGTGCAGTTCCACCCAGAAAGCATCCTCACGGAACACGGTAAGCGGATTTTGCAGAATTTTCTCGAAGGACGCTAAGGATCGACGGCCGTTTCCACCACAAAATTGACGTTTTACACATACCGCTCTACGATTGATTCTTTAATGATTTGTAAGGCAAAATAGTTGCTTTGCGACCTGTAAACTGACAATTGGAAGGGTAATTGATGACCATGACACACGGCTTTGAGCTGCTGCGCGAAGAAGAAATTGAAGAACGGAACGTCACCGCCCGCCTGTATCGCCACGTGAAGAGCGGGGCGGAGCTGCTTTCCTTAGAAAATGATGATGAAAATAAATCGTTCGGCATTGCTTTCCGCACACCGCCGGAAGATTCTACCGGCCTGCCGCACATTATGGAGCACTCGGTATTGGGCGGTTCTAAAAAGTATCCATTGAAGGAACCTTTTGTGGAGCTGGTGAAGGGGTCGATGAAGACATTTTTGAATGCCTTTACTTCGGCCGACATGACGGCGTATCCGGTAGCCAGCACCAACACGCAGGATTTTTACAATTTGGTGGATGTGTATTTGGATGCTGTGCTGAACCCGCTGATTACGCCCAACCATTTGGCGCAGGAAGGCTGGCATCTGGAATTAGAAAACGTAGATGCGCCGTTAACCTACAAAGGCATTGTTTTCAACGAAATGAAGGGAGCGTACTCGTCCCCGGAAGGCGTGCTGTATCGCCAGATTAAACAGGCGATGTTTCCGGACAATGCTTACCGGTATGACTCGGGTGGTGACCCGGAGGTGATGCCGAACCTGACGTATGAGCAGTTCCGCAGCTTCCATGAGACGTATTACCATCCGGCGAATTCACGCATGGTATTTTACGGTGATGACGACCCAGAGCGCCGATTAGAGCTGGCGGATAGCTATTTACAAGCATTTGACAAGAGTGAGGTGGATACGGCCGTTCCCCTTCATGCCCCCTTTGAAAAACCGCAGCGCTTTACCTTTCCTTACAGCGTTGAGGCTGATAGCGATAATAGCCAAAAACATTACGTCACCGTCAACTGGGTGTTGCCCCCAGCCGATGACGATATGGAATTGCAGCGTGCCCTGAACATTTTGTCCATGACGCTGCTGGGCACGACCGGGTCACCGCTGCGCAAAACGCTGGTCGATTCGGGCCTGGGCGAGGACGTAATTGGTGGCGGCTTCTCTAGCCAGATGCGGCAAGGAACCTTCTCTGTTGGCCTGAAAGGGGTGAAGGCCGAAAACGTGGAGGCCGTAGAACGGTTGATTTTGGGCACCCTGGCCAAGCTGGCGGATGAAGGGTTTGAGCCAGACGCAGTGGAAGCGGCCGTTAACACCATTGAGTTTAGCCTACGGGAAAACAATACGGGCTCATTCCCCCGTGGCCTGAGTTTGGCGTTTGGTGCGTTTTTCAACTGGCTCCGTGATTTAGACCCACTGCTGCCGTTGAAATTTGAAGCGCCGTTAACGGCCGTAAAAGAAACCATCACCAAAGACCCGATGTATCTGCCTAACCTGATCCGCATCTACCTGCTAGAAAACAATCACCGCAGCACCGTGATTTTAGAGCCGGACCCCACCTTACAGCAGCGGCAAGAAACGGCCGAAAAAGAAAAACTGGCGGCGATTAAGGCCAGACTCAACGAGGCACAGCTCCAAGACATCATTCGCCAGACGCGCGAGTTGAAAGCTTTGCAAGAAAAGCCGGACTCACCGGAAACCATCGCCAAACTGCCGCGCCTGACGCTGGACGATCTGGACAAAGAAAATAAGCCGATCCCCACTGAGCGGGCCGAAGCGGCTGGCGTAGAAGTGCTGTTTCATGATCTGTTCACTAATGGCATTGTCTATCTGGAACTGGGGATGAATCTGCACACGCTGCCCGCCGATTTGCTGCCTTACGTGAAGTTGTTTGGTCGGGCGCTGGTGGAAATTGGTACGGAAACTGAAGATTTTGTGCAGCTCCAGCAGCGCATTGGGCGCAAAACGGGCGGCATTTATCCGACGACCTTCTTCTCTGCCAAGCGTGGTGAAGCGGAGGCCGCCGCGTGGCTCTTTTTGCGCGGGAAGTCCACGTTGGATCAGGCGCAGGAGATGCTGGACATCATGCGGGATGTGCTGCTGACGGTGTCGCTGGACAACCAGGAGCGGTTCCGCCAGATGGTGCTGCGGGCCAAAGCCAGCCTGGAATCTGGCCTGATCCCCAGCGGACATTCGGTGGTCAACCGCCGTCTGCGCAGCTATTTTACAGAATCCTCCTGGGTGTCTGAGCAGGTCAACGGTATCGATTATCTGTTATTCCTGCGGCGGTTGGCGGATGCGGTTGAGCAAGATTGGCCATCAGTGTTGGCAAAGCTGGAAACCGTGCGCGCCATTTTGGTTAGCCGCCAGAATATGTTGGCCAATGTGACGCTGGATGCAAGCGGCTGGCGCGAATTTCAGCCGCAGCTGGCCAATTTGCTGGCGCACATGCCGGACGTTCCGGTGGAAAAGAAGGTGTGGGATTGGCAACGGCCGTTTCAAAACGAAGGCCTCACCATCCCAACTCAGGTCAATTACGTGGCCAAAGGCGGCAATCTGTACGATTTGGGCTATCAGGAACATGGCTCCGTGGCAGCCATCGTCAACTACCTGCGCACGACCTACTTGTGGGAAAAAGTGCGCGTCCAGGGTGGTGCTTACGGCGGCATGGTGGGTTTTAGCAACACCACCGGGGTGCTCAGCTACTACTCATACCGTGACCCGAATTTGCTGCAAACGATTGATGTGTACGACCATGTGGCCGGTTTCTTGCAGCGTGGCCTTTCAAATGATGATCTGACCAAAAGCATTATTGGGGCGATTAGCAGCATGGATAACTATAAGCTGCCAGATGCCAAAGGGTACACGGCGATGAGCCGCATCCTGGTCAATAGCAGTGATGCGTATCGTCAGCAAATCCGGGATGAGGTGCTGGGTGCCAGTCAAGCCGACTTCATCCGTTTTGGCGAGGCAGTAGCTGCCCTGACAAATTCTGAGCAGGCTGTCGTGACCGTACTCGGCTCGGCAGAAGCGATTGCCCGAGCCAATGAAGAGAAACACCGTGGTTGGCTAACCGTGACCAAGGTTTTATAGAACTATCTGACTGATTTGTAAAACTAAAAATGGGGAGAAAAGTAATGAAACGTCTGTATTGGTTAAGTTTACTATTGATAATTTTCATGATGGGGTGTGCAGGTCCGGCTGCGGTAGAGCCGTCGGTGGAAAATGAAGAAGCTGGCGAAACGGCCGTTTCCACCACAGCTAACAGCGACATGACCACCTATACCAACGAGGAAGCTGGTTTTTCTATTGCTTTGCCCGCTGACTGGACCACCGTGGAAGCTTCAACTGAGGCGTTTGCCCAAATGCGTGGCGCTGCGGGGCAAAACAATGCCCTCACCTTTTTAACGGATGAATATGTGCAGGCGCTGCTGGAGAGCGGTTTGCAGCTCTATGCGCTTAATGAGGCGACAACCGCGCTGAATAGTGATTTGCCTGTTTCCCTCAAAATCATGCGTCTGGATGCGCCAAAGACGATGAGTCTGGAGGCGTATGTGACCGACACGGCCACCCAGCTGGAAGCAATTTTGGAGCTGACTTCGGCTTTGGAACAAGCCCCTGTGATGTTGGGCGACGATGAAGCGATACAGTTACGGTACAGTATGCAAATGCAAACGGACGCAGGCTCCAAAATAGAGGTGCACAACACCCAGTATTTCCTGATAAACGGCAGTGATTTGTACATCATAACGTTGGAGATGGGTCAGGATTTGGTGGATGATTATTTGGCGGCTGGGGAAACGGCCGTTGAGACCTTTACCGTTTCAGGTGGATGAGTCTGGACACCTGAATGTTTTGGGAGGGAGAGGAAAAATGAAAAGGGTTTTGCTTTTTATTGTGTTGGCTTTGCTTTTCTTAGCAGCCTGTGGGTCATCACTTTCTGATGAGGAGGTGGCCGCAACGGCCGTTGCCGCCCTAAGCGCCACGCAAACGGCCGCACCCACCGCCACGCCGCTGCCACCAACTGAAACACCGACGCCGGAGCCAACAGCTACCAACACGCCAACGCCAGAGCCGACCGAGACTCCGCTTCCCACCGATACCCCCACGCCAACGGAGACACCAGAGCCAACAGAAACGGCCACGCCAGCCTCCAGCCTGGAACAGACCGAGTTGGATAATGGAGACATTCTTTACATTGATACAGAGGTGGGTTATTCAATTACTCTGCCATCGGAGTGGCTGGTTTTCGATTTATCGAGCGATGATTTTTCCCGGATGCTTGGAATGGTGGCTGGTCAGAACGAATCTCTCTCTTTTTTCTCTGAGGAGTATGCCCAAACACTTGCTGCCAGCGGGATGAAGTTTTATGCAGTTCAAGGAGATGCGGAATCTTTGAGCAATCCTATTCCGATTAGTATCAATATTCTGCGCCAGGAAACTGATTTTGGTCTAAATTTGGAAGAATTTGTGGCGCTCAATGTGGGTCAGTTTGAATCAATTTTTGATCTCACTTCGGAAATCGAGCAGACACCCCTTATGTTGGGCCAGAATGAAAGCATCCGGCTTAGCTATACGATGAATTTGGTAACGGCCGTTGGCATTGAAACGGAAGTGCTCAATACTCAGTATCTCATCATTTCCGGCGGAAAAATTTATATTGTGACGGTGGGAATGGGCATAGAGTTGGCTGGTGAATATCTGGAACCATCACGGGCAATTGCAGAAACTTTCCAGCTCGTATCAGATGATTAGGGCTGAGTATTTGTTTGAGGAGAGACAAGATGGAAATTAAAGAAGCGATTGGGGTGGTGATAAACGGCCGTAACCTGACCCTGGAACAGGCTGAATCCGTCATGGACAGCATCATGAATGGCGAAGCAACGCCTGCCCAAATTGGCAGCTACCTCACCGCCCTGCGCATGAAGGGCGAAACCGTAGCCGAGATTGCCGGCAGCGCCAAATCCATGCGCAGCCATGTGGTGCCGGTAACCCTGCCCGTGCTGGAATCGGGCGAAATGGTGGTTGATACCTGTGGCACCGGCGGTGATGGCAAACATACCTTTAATATTTCCACAACGGCCGCTTTTGTGGTGGCTGGTCATGGGGTGAAAGTGGCCAAACATGGCAACCGCGCTGCCAGCAGCAAATCCGGCTCGGCCGATGTGCTGCTGGCCCTGGGTGGCAATCTTGATCTCAATGCCGAGCAAGTGGCCGAGTGCATTAGCGAGGTAGGCATTGGCTTTTTGTACGCCGTCAACCACCATCCTGCGATGCGTTTTGCCATCGGGCCGCGCCGTGAAATGGGGCAGCGCACCATCTTCAATGTGCTGGGGCCGCTGACCAATCCGGCCGGGGCTACCCACCAGCTCATCGGCGTCTACGATGCGGCGCTGACCGAACCGCTGGCCCAGGTGCTGGGTGAATTGGGCAGTAAAGCCGCCTTTGTGGTCCACGGGGCTGACGGACTGGATGAACTCTCCACCACCGGCGTGAACCGCCTCAGCCATTGGCATGAGGGCAGCGTTACCACTCGTGACTTTGATCCGTTGGAACTCGGCCTGCCGCGCGCCACGCTTGATGATTTTGTGGGTGGCACGCCAGAAGAAAATGCCCAGATCACGCACGACATCCTGAGCGGCAAAGACAAAGGGCCGCGCCGCGACATTGTACTGTTGAATGCCGCAGCAGCTCTGAGCGTAGAATGCAACGACTGGCCTGCGGGCCTGGCCGAAGCGCGGGAATCCATCGACAGCGGTGCGGCGCTGGATACGCTCAATCGCTGGGTGCACAAAACCAACCATGTCTGAGAGTCCCTACCAATTGAGGGATAAAACGTGATTCGCAGAATAATGTTGATCTTATTGGGCATTTTGCTGCTGCTCATTCTGGGAATTTATTTGTACCCCACGCCCAGCCAATCATTTGCTGAGGTGTATGGGCAGGTGGATGAGGCAACGGCCGTTTCCCTGCAAACCTTCCGCCAAGAGCATGCGCCCCAACAGCTAGAAGTGGACGGCGAAACCTGGGCGTACACTGTTTTTGGCAAAGGTGAACAGACGGTTTTGTTCCTGCATGGCATGACCGGAGCTTACGACATCTGGTGGCAGGTGATGGAAAATCTGGCAGCCGATTACCAGGTGATGTCGGTGACGTATCCGCCAGTTGACAGTTTGGCGGGGATGGCTGAGGGGGTAACGGCCGTTTTGGATGCCGAACACATCGAAAGCGTCAATCTGGTGGGCAGCTCTTTGGGCGGCTACTTTAGCCAATATTTGGTGGCCAATTATCCTGATCGGGTGGAAACGGCCGTTTTTGCCAATACTTTTCCCCCTAACGAGATCATTGCCGAGGAAAATAAAACCCTGGGCGGACTGCTGCCCATCATTCCTGAATGGGTTGTGATGGGTGTGCTCAAAGGCAGCGCAGAGGATTCCCTCTATCCGGCGGCGGGCAATTCTGAACTGGTGCGGGCCTATGTGCTGGAGCAGGCATTCGGCCGTATGAGCAAAGCCCAATTTTTGGCCCGCTATCACGCCGTCATCGACCCCTTTGCCCCGCCAGACTTAGCGGCTTTGGGCATTCCTGCTATGATTGTTGAAGCAGACAACGATCCGTTGGTGGCCCAAACGCTGCGCGAGATGTTGAAAGCAACGTACCCGGATGCGGCCGTTCACACCTTACACGCCGTCGGCCATTTTCCCTATTTAAACGAGCCGGAACGATACACGGAACTATTAACCAATTTTTGGGCAACAGGGAATTAGATTGTTAATTCCGAGGCGAATATTATGAGCGTAACCAACCTGGCTAAGCGTCGTGGCACTATCCTCGATGAAATCATGACCTTTCATCGGGAAAACTTGCCGAAAATTATGCGCGAGGTGCCGCTAGCCGACCTGCGTGCCCTGGCCAGCGTCGCCCCGCCCACACTGGACTTTTATGTAGCGCTGAAAAAGCCGGGCGTATCGCTCATTGCCGAGTGCAAAAAAGCGTCGCCCAGCAAAGGGCTCATGGTGCCGCATTACGATGCAGTGGAACTGGCCCAAACGTATGCCAAAGCGGGAGCCAGCGCCATTTCTGTGCTCACAGACGGCCGTCACTTCCAGGGTTCTTTGGCCGATTTGCGCGACGTCAAGGAATCAGTAGGTAAAAAAAAGGTGCCGGTGCTGCGCAAAGATTTCATCTTTCATCCTTACCAGGTGTACGAATCCCGCGTTGCCGGAGCGGATGCACTGCTGCTCATTGCCTCGGTGCTTAGCGACAGCGATCTCAAAGAGTTGTTGGTACTTACCCATCGCCTGGGGATGAATGCGCTTATCGAAGTGCATACGGAAGAAGAACTGGCCCGGGTGCTGCCGCTGAAGCCGCGTATTGTGGGGGTGAACAATCGCAATCTGCAAACCTTCGAAGTGGATTTTGCCAATACTGCTCGGCTGCGCCAGCAAATCCCAGCAGAGGTGGTAACTGTGGGGGAGAGTGGCTTGAAAAACGCTTCTGATGTTCGGAAAATGGCTCAAATTGGTGTGGATGCCATTCTGGTGGGGGAAACGCTGGTAAAAAGCAAAGATACATACAAAACGGCCGCAGAATTTGTGAAGGCAGGACGGCCGAAAAATCATTGACAAATTAGCAAAATTAGGTATTCTATTAGCCGCTCTCAACAAAGTGGTTTAATATTTTGAATCAGCACAAGAATCCAGTAGAATTGGGGTTCTTGTTTTTTTGCCTGTAGACTGGCGTTTCAGACCATATGAAGTGACTAGTGGCAAGAAGCAGGTTGAATAATTCTGAAACAGAGGATTGATTATGTCTCGCAAATGTAAACTTACTGGCAAAGGTCCCTTGACCGGAAACAATGTCTCTTTCTCGCAAAAGAAAACCAAGCGTCGTTTCTTGCCCAATATCCAGGTCAAGCGCATTTTTGTGCCCGAACTGGATCGGCATGTGCGCATCAAAATGTCTGTACGCGCTATGCGCACCGTAGACAAGATTGGCTTGATGCCCTATCTCAAGAAGCAAGGGTTGACGTTAAAAGACGTCACATCGTAATTTAAAGAAGCGCGCCCGGATGCGCAATGAGGCAATCAGGTTTTCCCCTTTCCGTCTCAGCGCCTCCACGTTGATAATCTTTAGGAGCAGCACTCATGGCAAAGAAAAAAGGTGTTCGTGGCGTAATCAAATTGCGCAGCACAGAAAGCCATCACATGTATTACACGACCAAAAATCGGCGCAACGATCCCAATCGGATTGAGCTGAAAAAGTATGATCCGACCTTGCGTCGGCATGTGATTTATCGCGAAACGCGTTAAGAAATAGTCTGATTTTTTAATAAAACCAAACCAGCCTGGAGCATTTTTCGCTCCAGGCTGGTTTTGCGTTTTTGGGTGTATTTTACATTGATCGGGTTGTTGGGCAGGTGGTCGAATGAGCAGCAAATGTGCTAACTATTTGCGACGACGATGCTGTCTGCAATGAAATAGTCAGCCAGCTCCTATGAAGTTGCTGCCGTGCTTGCAACAGTGTGTGTGTATTGTAAGAATACGGTAGGTTATAGCTCCCCACCGAGAGCAAGCTCATTTTGCTGTCTCTCGATTCGACCACCTTACCAGTAGTTTACGTGCTTCGCATGGTAACCTCAATGGCCCAAGGGGGGCAGTCCTATGGTAAGGGGACCGGGAACTTGTCATCCATAGTCGGTTTGAATGGTTTGGGCGAGGCCGGTTTTTAGGGGAGTGGTGGCTTGCCAGTTGATTTGTTGCTGAGTTTGCTGGGCGTTGGCGATTTGACTTGTTTCTTCGCCGGGCCTAGTGGGGAGAGCGCCGAGTAACGGCCGTCCCACACCACCCACAATCTCGTAAACTTGCTGCACCACCTGAGCGACACTGGTCGCGGCACCGCTGCCCAATTCAACTGTCTCCGCCGGGGCCAATTCCGCATTTAGCATGGCCCATAATCCTTTGACCAAATCTTCAATATAAAGCCAATCCCGCTGCTGGGTGCCACGGGTCATGGGAAAATCTTGCCCGGCCAAAGCGGCCGCAATGGCTGCCGGAATGAGGTTGCGCGGGGATTGGCCAGGGCCATATGCTTGGTAGATCATCGCGCCGTGGATGGGCCAGTGGTGGGTACGGCCGTACATTTCACAAAAGTTCCAGGCAGCGGCTTTACTGGCGGCGTACACATTCATGCTGCTGCGTTCGCCCGGCGTGCGGGCCACAATGAGCTGCTGTATTCCCTGGCGCTTCTCAAAGCAGGCGCGAATCAGGTTGAGCGTGCCGGTGAGGTTGTGGCGCAGGGCGGTGTCCAGGCCCAAAAATGGGTCCGTCACGCCCGCCGCTGCCAGGTGGATAACGTGTGTCGGATTGGCGACAGCAACAGCGCGGCTGGTGAGCTGGAAGTTACGCAAATCGGCGTAAACCACGTTGAGTTGTTGGCGGATGGCTTGGAGGGGTGGGGGGAACGGCCGTAAATCCACATGGCTGTACACCTCCCGCACCAAAATTGTCACTTCAACATTTGGTTGGCTCACCAAAAATGGAACCAGCGCCCGTCCCACAAACCCCGTCGCGCCTGTTACAAGAATCTTCACAAGTTGTTATTTTTACTAAGGTTTTCGGACATGATATTTAAGAACTGTGTTTTGCGAATCAATCGTAAAAATTAAAAGATTCAAGCCTTCACGGAGATCATATTGCAATGAGTGTTCTTGCCGAAGGTCTGGCTCCCCCAGTAAATTTTGAATTTCTTGTGTACTCCAACCTTTAAAGTCATAACGATCCAACAAATCATCAACCATTTTAAGGCGGGTACCTGTAAAATGCCCTTCTGAGTTTGTCATAGGAGCATTCCAACCCTCTTGGTCAAATGGAATTTGCTCAGTGATTGTGCCTATTTCCCCGATTTGGGCAAATAAGTTTGTGGCAACTTTATACAAACTTGATATTAGCAAAATAGCTAACACTATTGAAACCGTTCTAAAAAAGATTGGCCGCTTTGGAGTATTTACCATTGATGAAAATGTAAGGTCAAGTCATGCCTTGACCCTACGATAGGTTCAGAAATTCACGGTACCAGGCCATTGTTTCGGCCAGGCCGCTTTCCAAGGTGTATTGGGGTTCCCAGCCCAGCAAGCGGCCCGCCTTGTCGGAGTTGAGGTATTGGTCCTGGATTTCGTTTTCTACCTCGTCTAAGATGATTGGCTCCAGGTTGGGATGGTCGGAGACGCGAATGATGGTTTGCACCACGTCCAGCGCCGTTTCTGGATGGCCCATGCCAAAGTTAAACGCCTGGCCGCACAACTCCGGCTTGCCGATTTGTTCGGCAGCCATCAAGTAGCCGCGCACGGCGTCCTTCACGTAAACAAAATCCCGCTTAAACGTGCCATCAGACCGGATAATCGGCCGTTCGCCCAAAAGCACGCTGCGAATGGTGCCAGGCAGGATGCGGTTCCAGTTTAAATCGCCGCCGCCGTACAAATTGGCGCAGCGGGTAACGATGACGGGCAGGCCATAGCTGTGGGCATAGCTTTGTGAAATGAGATCGGCGCAGCTTTTGGAAACGTCGTAGGGGTGACGGCCTTGCAGCGGAGCAGCTTCATGGTAGGGGAGTTCGGGCTGGTCGCCGTACGCCTTGTCGCTGCTGGCGATGATGATGCCGCTGATGGTGGGATTACGTCGTGCCGCTTCCAGCAGCAGGTAGGTGCCGCGAATGTTTGTCTCAAATGTAGACAACGGCGCACGGTTAGCGATGGTGACGATGGTTTGGGCGGCCAGATGGAAAATGACCTCAATTTCATATTCGGCCAGCGTGCGCTCCAGTAAATCGTAGTTGCACAGGTCGCCACGCACTACAGTTATTTTGTCAATGGTGCCGGAGCGCACCAACTGGGACTGCGGCACCTGATCCCGGATCAACCCGACGACATCAGCGCCCATGCCGATAAGCGCGTCGGTGAGCCAGGAGCCGAGCAAACCGGTACAGCCGGTGATAAATACGCGTTTTCCTTGCCAGTTATTACTGTTCAATATGTCTTCTCCAAAAGTCTAGATTGGGCCAATTTTCAAAATTGGCCCAATCTCTTACCAGACCTGCCACGGCCGTTTTTCTTGCCACGCCTCTTTTAAAGTTAGGGCATCTTTTAACGTTTTCATCGACTGCCAGTAGCCGGTGTGTTGGTAAAGCATGAGCTGCTGCTGCTGGGCCAGTTGGGGCAAAATGTCACGCTCCAGGTCCAGCGTTTCCCGATTTTTGGCGCGGATGAGGTCGAGTACGGCCGTTTCAAACAGCATAAAGCCGCCATTGACCCAATACGGCAAAACGGGTTTCTCGATAAATTGGGTAATCTGCCCGGCGTCGTTTGCTTCCACCTGGCCGTACTGCGAGCGAAAGCGGATGCCGGTGATAGTGGCCAGCTGCCCATGGGCTTCGTGAAACTTTACCAGCGCGGCCAGATCGATATTGGCTACCGCTTCCCCGTAGGCGACGAAGAAACGGCCGTTGCCTAAATAATCCGCTACCTTTGCCAGCCGCGCCGCGCGCTCCGTCTCTAGACCGGTGTCTACCATTGTCACTTCCCAGGGGGGATGCTCATACTCGCCGCTAAAGGTGACCAGGGGGTGGCTATTGCCGCTGGCAGGATCAGCTAATTGAATGGTGACGTCGCGGGTCATCGCTTCGTATTCCAAAAAGTAGCGCCGCACCTGGTCGGCCTGGTGGCCCAGCGCCAAGATGAAGCGGTTGTGGCCGTACGCCGAAAAAATGCGCATGACGTGCCACAGCAACGGCCGTCCGCCGATGTCGATCAATTCCTTCTTGGTGAGCGTGTTGCCCATGCGCGTGCCTTGTCCGCCGCACATGATCACGACTGGGATTTCTGACATTGTCATTGGAGATTGGAGATTGGAGATTGTGTCTATACAGGCAAATCTCTAATCTCCAATCTCTAATCTCCTTTCTTCTGTTCCGCTTCCACCGCCTGCCGCAAATTCTTCACAAACGGCGGATAAACGATGCCCGCTTCGGTGACGATGCCGGTGACGTAGCGGTGCGGCGTCACGTCAAAGGCAGGGTTGCGGGCGGTGATGCCTGCCGGGGCAATTGATTTGCCAAAAACTTCCAGCACTTCTTCGTCGCCGCGCTCCTCGATGGGAATAAGATCGCCGTTTTCGAGCTCTAAATCCACCGTGCTGGTGGGCACAACGGGATAAAAGGGGATGCCGTTTTCTTTGGCCACGACGGCCAGTTTGTAGGTACCAATTTTGTTAGCGACGTCGCCGTTTGCGGCCGTTCGATCAGAGCCAACGAGCACAATATCTACCTGCCCGGTGCGCATAAAATGCCCGGCAGCGTTATCGGCAATCAGGTCGAAGGGGATGCCGCGCTGGTGCAACTCCCAGGCGGTGAGGCGGGCACCTTGCAGCCGAGGGCGCGTTTCATCGACCAGCACATGAATCTTTTTGCCCTGCTCGTGGGCGGCAAAAACCACGCCCAGGGCCGTGCCCCAATCAACGGTGGCCAGCGCACCGGTATTGCAGTGGTGCAAAATCGTGTCGCCGTCACTGATGAGTTCGGCCCCGTTGTAGGCCATGCGCTTGTTGAGGGCCACGTCTTCATCGGCCAGCATTTGCGCTTCGGCCAGAATGGCGTCGCGCACGTCATCGACTGATTCTAGCTCTTCGTTGGCGGCGACACGCAGCATGCGCCGCACAGCCCAGGCCAGGTTTACGGCCGTTGGTCGAGCAGCGTTGAGGGTGGATGCGGCCGTTTCCAAATCACGCAGCAAGGTCAGCCGGTCGGTGGCGCTGGACTGCCGCGCCGCCAACGCCATGCCAAAGGCTGCCGCTGCGCCGATGGCCGGTGCGCCGCGTACGTACATTTCCTTAATGGCACGGGCTACTTCTTTGTAATCGCTGAACTCAGCAATGACAAATTCCCAGGGCAATTGCCGCTGGTCGATCATCTTGGTGCTATGGGTATCGTAATCCCAAAAAACGGTTCTCATGGTTGCCTCGAAATAGTGTGCAAATGTATTTGCCAAATTCGGGCGAGATCATAACACAGCCGGGAACCGCCTGCCAGTTGGCGGAAAGCTCTGTGAGCGGTTAGGGGAGGGAGATAAAGGAATGTAGAAATAAGGGGTTGACAGGCTGTGTTGTGTCTGTTATTGTATCATCGTATATTTACGATGAAGTGTACAATAAATAAATTTTCAGCTGCTATTTTTTTAGCAGCGCATATCGTAATATTACGATAAAGGAGAGTGTGATGAACCATTTGATGGATGCAAAACTAATGTTTGAACGTGCTCAAGAACGGGTGGAACCAATTCGACAGCAGTATGAACTGGAGCGTCTGTTGGGGCAAGAGACGCCTTCTTTGTTGTCGCGTTTGTGGGTGTGGTTGAAACCGGCTGTAGCCGGACAAACTCGCAAGTCTGCCCAGCTACAGCCGGTTAAAGTTACCAGCCAGGCGGAAGACCCATGTCTGGCTTGCTAAAGTCGCAGACGCCGTCGGGGAAGATTTGCTCCAGACGGGCCTGCTCATCGGTTGTGGGCTGCCAGACGCCGTAGTCGCCGCTGGCAATGGCGTCAGCTACGGGCTGGAGAGCGCATTTGAAGATGCTGCCCTTAAATGGCCCACCGGCCACAATGCGGGACGTGGCATACACCGGGAACAGCGCCGTACACGCACCGGTAGGTTCGTTATCAATCGTGCCGTTCCAGACGTCAGCGCCGCTGGCAATTTCATTGCCTGCTGAATCGAAGCAGCGGTCAGTGGCCCGGCTGGGTTTGTTGCCCGCCACGCCCAGCTCCGGGTGCGCCTGGATGTTTGTCATCCATTCATCCATCACCTTGAATGCTTCGGGTGTTTGGTCAAACTCTGGTCCGCCAGCGCCAATGGCTGTGAACCAGATGACCTGGTTGCTGGCGTCGCCATCATAGCTGAGCAGGCGCAAGCGGGAGGCAAACGATTGGTGCGAATTGTGCATGTCCAGCACAGGCTCCAGGTAATGCCGCCAGTCAATAATGGGGATTTGCATGTCGCCCATGAAAACCAGACCGGATTCATACGCGGCCTGCGCGGCGATCATGTCGCCTTCGGTACGTTGGGCAGGCGTCAGGCCGCCGTCCGGGCTGAGCACCTGGTTGCGGGCGCTCCACGGGTCCCAATTGGCAAAATCAATCACGCCGGGCGGGAAGAAGGGGGAGCCTTCTTGTACCATCTCTGGTTCATTTTTCCAGCCGCCGACGTTGGCGTTTAGATTCAGGAATTCTTCTGGCGTAATGCTGCCATTGGCGACAGCTTGCAAGCCGTACTGCACGCCGACGTTGTCCCACGGGTTGCGGGCGTAGCCATCGTCAGCTACGCCGTAGACGTTAACCAGATCGCCAAAGTGAGTCCACTCAATCGCGGCAATGTCCGACAAGGGTACGTACTGCTCCATGTTATCGGCTGCGCCGTAGTATGGATTAAAGGCCAGCGGCGAAAGGCCACGCCAGCCGTTGATACATTCGGAACTGCCCAGCGCTTGTGTGTAGGGGTTGGGGAACGTGTCGCTGGCGTTCATGCCCTCGATCAGTGTGCGATTGGTCCAGGTTTGCCAGCGCGGATTGGCGGCGTCGGTGACATCCATAAAGTACTCCAGCAGTTCGCAGTCACCGACGTGCACAGCCTGGGTAATCATGTCTGGATAAGAATATTGGGGAATGGCGGCGTCAATCAGCCCTTTGTGGTTTTGGCCGTAGACATATTGCTGGATACCACCACCAGAGCCACCCACGCCCACGGTGTAAATCGGCGTGTCATATAGTTCGATGAAGCGTTCTTTGACCATTAGAGCCGTTTCGCCGCCTAGTTCCAAATTATAATGCTCGCCGGTTTTGGTGCCGGTGGAGTAGACGATGCCATAGCCCTGGCTGAGGCCGTAATCGTACAACATGCGCGAGCCGCTGGGGCTGCCCTGGGTATGGCCAATGCCGACGCCGCCCTGGAAGTAATAAATCAGCTTGCCGTTCCAGGCGGTGGTGGTCAAATCGTCGGGGCTGGTGTCGTCCGGGGCGAGCATGGCCACGCTGTAGATGAAGCGGTTAATGGTGCCGCGCTCCCAGCGCACGATGTAATCGACGGTTTTGCCGTCCATGGTGGTGGTTTGGGCCATGTCAGACGGCCGTTCCTGCCCCGGCTCATACGGTAACCAGCTGCCGCTTGTGTTTTGGTAAACGTACACAACCAGGGTTTCGGCGCTGCAATCCTTGCTGTAGCCGACAATTTCATCCGTCAAATTGCCGCTCGCATCGGTGGCGTAAACGGGAATGCCGGTGGTGTTGTTATCTACCAGCGGCTGCCCCAGGCCGTGATCTTGCACGGTGCAAACGAACGGATGCTGGTGAGGGCCGGAGAAAACGGGTCCGGTGCTGGGATAGTTGGTCAGGGTGAGGTTGGCGGGATACGGCCGTTGTCGTCCAAAACCAATTGCCCGCACCCGCACGTCATTGTCGCCTAAATGCAGGCCATCCACCACGCCAGTAAGGGTGGTGGTGCCGGGAATTTGGCTGAAATGATCGCGCATCTCAACCCGGTTGATGGTGATGCTAATCCGGTCCAGGGGGAAGCCGTTTGGCACTTCAATGTGCAGGCGAGCATCACCGCCGGTAACTTGATCGGCGGCGCTGGAAACGGCCGTGACGGCAAATGCTCCTGGGTCGCGCACGGCCAGCACGCTGGCGGGCACGGCCAGCAGCAAGAAAAGCAGCAGCAGCCAGACGACGCTGCGCCAGCGAAACCTGCTTCTGGATTGTTTGGGGTTCATGGGAAATGGGTTCATGTAGACCTCCGTGGGGAATACGGCCGTTGCCGGCTCAGGGGAAAATTGATTGATGACACAAAACAGTTGTCACCAAGTTCAAAACAGGGGGAGAACAGATCATTACATGGTTGCAAGGCGTTAGATGAAATCAAATTGAATTGAACACACATCGAATTGAGCGTGCAAAAAGTTTAACGGCTGGCCAAAAAGGGGTCAACATTGTTAGGTTTTGCACAAATGTGGACAGGAACGGCCGTTTCTCATGGCTGTGTTAAAATTGACAGCGTTTCAAACATTTCAAAACTCGGAGTCTTGTGTGCTGCATCACGATCATTTCATCTATAGTTGTCCTGTTTGCCGTGAAGAGTTGAGGGTAAACGGCCGTTCCTTCCAATGTATCAATAACCACAGCTACGACATCGCCAAGGAAGGGTATGTCAATCTGCTGCTGGCCAACCAAAAGCGCTCCCAGGAGCCCGGTGATAACAAAAAGATGATCAGCCATCGCCGCCAATTTTTTGCTTCTGGCCTGTACGAATCGCTCTCCGACGCGATTAACAAAATTGTCCAAGCTTCTTTGGCCAGCCATGAGGGGAAATATTCCTTCAATTTATTAGATAGCGGTTGCGGTGAAGGCTATTTTTTGCACAGGCTCAATGCGTTTTTGCAGGACGATAAACGGCCGTATTCCCTCTACGGTATCGACATTTCCAAATTTGCCGTCAAGGCTGCGTCCAAGCGAGATAAATCTGTCAAATGGGCGGTTGCCAGCAGTTTTGATTTGCCGATTTTGCCTGGGTCTGTGGATTTTGTGCTTAATATGATGGCTCCCTTTAGCACGGAAGAGTTTGCGCGGGTTTTGCGGGGAAACGGCCGTGTTTTGGTCGTGACCCCTGCCCCCGAGCACCTGTTTAGCTTGCGGCAGCACATCTATGAAAATCCCCAAAAACATGAGATGCCCAAGCAGGCGTTGCCTGGCTTTAAGCTGTTGACTAGCCAACGCGTTAAGTTTACCCGTGAGCTGCAAAACGAGGACATCATTAATTTATTTGTCATGACACCCTATTCCTGGAACGCATCGCCGACGACCAGAGAAAAAGTGATGTCACTAGAAAAACTCAGCATAGAAGTTGACTTTGTCTTGACCTTGTTTCAGAGAGCCTTTTGAGAACCACACTTCGTCAATTTCCTTCTTGACAGTGAAACTCGTTTTGTAGTATATTATAACTGGTTATAACCAGTTATGGATGGAATAGATATGAAATTAGATATTAACAGCCCAATTCCTCTATATATTCAATTTAAGGACCTCTTGCTGACCAAGATTGAGTCTGGTGAATGGCAGCCACAGCACAAATTACCCTCAGAGCGAAGTCTGTGCAATAAGTATGGCATCAGCCGCATAACGGTTAGGGAAGCCATTAAGGAATTAACGAGGGATGGCCTGATCGAAAGTGTTCCCGGCAAAGGGAATTTTGTTCAATACAAGGCCATCGCTGAATTTAAGCCAAGCACCAGTTTTACGGTTGCCACGCAGATGCAAGGCCAGGTTGCAACCAGCCGTTTACTCAATCAGGAAATTATTTATGCGGCAACTGGTTTAGTCCGGGAATTAGAAATACCTCTAAACACAAAGGTACTAATGATCCACAGAGTCCGTTTTGCCAATGGGGAGCCACGAATTATCCAAAAGGCCTTTATTCCGTTGTCTTACTGTACTGCCTTGGCGGAGCACGATTTTGAAAAGGAATCTTTATATCAGGTATTGGAGAATGAGTGCCAGCTAATTTTGGCAAAAGTAAAAAGCTCTTTTGAAGCGCGTTTGGCGGATGAAACTGAAGCAAAGCTGCTGAACCTGACCCTACCAACTGCTGTTCTGGTCATTCGACAAACAAACTATTTGGCAAACGGCCGTCCCATCGAGTATTGCCGCTCGGTTTATCGTGCGAACGAGCGTTTTTATTTAAGCTGACGTTTTGACAATTTTTCTAAGTGCATAGCAGAACCTGGCTCAAAGTCTGTTCAGTCAGGGCAGTGGGCCGCGCCTTCGTGCAGCTGCCTGTTGTTCACCGTGCCAGTTAGTTTCCAGGAGAGGAGAAAATGCAATTGAATAGAATGGGGATTTGGCAGCGTTACGGCCGTATTGGCCTGGTGCTGCTAATCGGTCTATGGGCGGTGAGCGCCACTTTTGGCTCCTTGGTTAGTGGGTATTCTGAAAATGGTTCAGGGGGGACAACGATTCGCTATGTATCACCAGCTGGAGCAGACGCTGCCAACGTCTGTACCAATCCAACAAGCCCCTGTGCCACCTTGCAACATGCCATCAACAATGTGGTTTCTGGCGACGAGATTCGTCTGGCAGAGGGCGTATACAGCGACGTGGTGCAGATCAACGGCCTCGATCAGATTGGCTATGTGGATGTCTCGTTGACAATTCGGGGTGGTTATTCGTCAACGGACTTTACGCAAAGTTATCCTCAGACGCAGACAACAGTTTTAGATGCCCAATCGCTTGGCCGGGGCTTGGTGATTACGGGGACGGCAACGGCCGTTATTGAAAACCTGACCATCCAAAATGGGGATGCAACCGGGCAAGGGGGTGGGGCAACGACTAATTGTGTCGATGCCGGTGGCGCTATTTTTGTGAGCAACGCCAGCGTAACCCTGACAAACAATAAAGTGCAAACCAGTACAGCCTGTCACGGTGGCGGCATTTTTATCATAAATAGCCCAGCAGCTGTGGTAATGAATAATGGGATTAACCAAAACGTTGCCACTGTTTATGCGGGTGGTTTATATATGATTGGGAGCAATGATGCCACGGTGAAAAACAATGGAATCTTCCAAAATGTAGCAAATTATGCTGGACCAGGTCAAAAACATTGCGGTGGCGGTCGAGTTCTAAACAGCAGCAATGTGCAGCTCGTGGACAACGTTATTTATGGAAATACGGCCGCAAATAATGGTGGGGGACTTTGCCTGGAAACGGCCGACAAGGCACTAATCCAAGGCAATATGGTTTACAACAATGTTCGTTTGGCTAGTTTTGAGGGGGCCGGTGCAGGCATTTATTTGTTAACAAGTGATTTTGTCCAGATTGTGGGAAACAGCATTTACGGTAATGGTGGCGTAAATATTGCTAATTTGGGAATACTCAGGGGCGGTGGGCTTTTTGCCAGGTTATCCGACAATTTAACCCTTCGTCAAAATATAATTTACGACAATGTTGCCACCATAGGCGGCGGCGTCTATCTAGATCAAGACAATTCGGTTGAACTTTTGTCTGACATCATTCGCAACAATTTAGCCGTTGACATGCCCGCGAATGATGATGGTTATGGCGGCGGACTGGTTGCGGTTGAGACGGATATTGTGGCTTCAAATAGTGTGATTGTTGACAATGACGCGGATCTGGCTGAGAGGGGGAGTGGTGTTTATCTGGCCTTGAGTAATGTCTCGATACAGCATCCCACCATTGCTGGCAATAATCCGCTCACAGGGACTGGGGTTTTTGTTTCAGATATTACTTCCACATTGAGCATTAGCAATGCAATTGTCGTAAGCCAGGCCATTGGCATTGATGCTGTGTCTGGAAGCACAGCCACTGTGTTTGATGTGCTGTGGTACGGCAATGGGCAAAATACCAATGGCCCAGTAGCAGTGACGGAGGCGATGACGGCCGTTCCCCAATTTGAGCCCGACGGATTTCATTTACTGATGACATCCCCTGCCTTGAATCAAGCCACCCCGTCTGATGTTTCTACAGACGTTGATGGCGGTGCACGACCTTCCTGTACGCCATTCCCCGACCTTGGAGCCGATGAGCGGCAATGTCTTTACATCCCTTACGTGCAAAAATAAGAGCGGTTCTCTGTTCCTCATGGTGTTAATTTGCGTTCAAAAGGAGGTTTCCATGAAAACTGAATCTACCCGTTACACATCTTTATTTGTCACTATCGCCTTGGGAATTGGTTTGTTGATTTTGAATATTGTGTTGGTTGAACAAGGCGGCATTGCTGATGTGGCTGCCGGGTTTGGGGCAACACCACAAATTGACATGCTTTCTTGGGAAGGGATAGAAAACCCATTCTGGTTTACGGTTCGGGTGTTAGACGCCATGCCCAATACAACCTACACTGTTACCACCATTCACCACACCGATATGCCCTATCCCCAGGCCACATTTACGGTAACCACAGATGAGGCTGGTCTTGCTTCTGAGCGGGTGTGGAGTGCTTGCATGTACAACAATGCTTTTACGGGAAATGTGCGCGCCAGCCTGGGGCTGAATGGCTCTGAGGTGGCTGTTTCACCAGACCTGGATTGTCTCAATTTGAGCGGCGTGGCAGATTTTGGGTCACAGCTTGCCGCCGATGCCACAGAACAGTCTTGGATATATAAACCGGGAATGGGAGCTATTGAAATTTGGCTGGCGGATAGAGACGGCCGTTCCAACTTAACCGGCACTGGACGCATCCTGTCGGCAGGTGGCTATGACAGCGGTAATCTGGTTTTGAGTGATGGGGGAAACGGCCGTTACCAGTTAACCTGGTCACCCCCCGCTAATCCTAACCCCCTGTACCGCGTTCAACTAACCCTGGATGATGGCGATGGTGGGCACAGCGGGATTGATGCCTTTATAAAAATGTCCGGTCGCTCGGCCTGGATTTGGGGCGAAGCTAATGAATCTGGCAATCCAGAAATATGGGCGCTGCTTACCAATGGGGATTTTAACGGCAATGGTTTGGGTGATCGGGATGAATGGCTGTCATTTTTCGGAGCGCCGCATGGCGACGAATCTGCTTACGCATCAACTGCCTACCTCTCTGTTTACCCATACATGAACCCAACAGGTTACACAGAGGCAGGAGCGTTTCAGAACTTCCTCACGGTAGCCCATCAAAATGGGCTAAAAGTAGAAGCACTCGCCGGTACTTTTGAATGGGTCAACTCAGACGTGTTGTTGCAGGAAGGCAAAGACAGTTGTGATGCCATTCTCGCCTTTAACCAGTCAGGTGTAACGGCCGCTGAGCGATTCGATGGGATTCATCTGGATGTTGAACATGACAGTTGGGAAATAGATAATCACTGGGATCGCTTCTTGGAATTGCTCACTTACTGCCGCACAGCCATTGATTTGTATAACCAAACCTATGATCCCATTATCCTCAACGCCGATATTCCGGCTCGATTTTTAACCGGGCCGCAAAACAGTGGCGAAGTCCTGTCCAATTGGGATGTGATGCCGCTGCTCGATGTGCTGACGCTTATGGATTATCGGGATTTTGCAGATGTGCGCTGGGACGGCCGTACCGACGGTATCTTATCCTGGGCAGAAGGTTTTATGGCAGATGGCAACGCTTTAGGCACGCCTGTCATGATTGGCCTGGAACTTACGCCAAATGATTATGATCATGTCACATTTGCTGAAGAATGTACCGCTTACATGGAGCAGGAGCTAGAGAATGTTGCGGCTGCTTTAAGCGCCAGTTGGGCCTTTCAGGGATTTGCCTTGCATGATTATGCAGCGTGGACATTGAACCAATGCCGGATTTATTTGCCATTTGTCACTCACTAATTTATTGATCTGTTCCTCAATTAGTAGAAATGGGACACAGGTTTTCACAGATAAACGCAGTTAAATTTTCTTACTATCTGTGAAATCTGTGTCCGACATTCTTCATTCTTATTGGGAGCTTTGACCACCACCTGCCGACTTGTTAGAATCGCCAGGTGCAAAAAACATCACCGTTCAAGCGATTTATCTTTTTTTCTAGCAGCCGCTGGTTATCACCCGGCATTGGCTTGAAGCGCTGGTTGTTGCTGTTGGGAGTGGGTACGGCCGTTTCTGGCCTCGGCGTCGTGAATCTGCTCTTTTTGTTGGAGCGGCAAAATTGGCTACCTGAATCCGTTTACAATGTGTTAACCCTCCAGTTTTTGCCTGACCCCTGGCAAATTATCTTGCCGTTGTTGGTAGGCGCGGTGCTAATGGTGTCGGGCGTGTTAAAAATGGGGCGTGCCCTCACGGCCCCGTTCCAGTTGCCAGAAGCCAGCGTAGCCGAGCGTATTTATGAACATAGTCGCCAGCGGCGCGGACCAAACATTGTGGCTATTGGTGGCGGTACGGGGATGCCTGGCTTGCTGCGTGGCCTGACGACGTACACGCGCAACATCACCGCCATCGTGACGGTGGCGGATGATGGGGGCAGCAGCGGCCGTTTACGGCGTGAGTTTGGCCTGCTGCCGCCGGGGGATTTTCGCAACAACATCGCCGCGCTGTCACGTGACGAAGCGCTGATGACCCAGGTGTTGCAATATCGTTTTGGCGCGGCCGTGGGTGAAAATGGCCATTCGCCCTTGCAAGGTCATGCCTTTGGTAATTTGCTGTTGGCAGCGCTCACGGGTATTACGGGCAGCTTCGACGAGGCATTGCTGGCGGCGGAACGGGTGCTGGCGCTGCGTGGGCGGGTGCTGCCCTCCACCCTGGCAGATGTGGTTCTGGAAGCGGATATTTTGCTGCCAGATGGCACGTTGCAGCGGGTGGTAGGGGAAAGTGCGATACCGGAGGTAAACGGCCGTATCCAACACGTCTATCTCCAACCAAGTCAAGTCAAAGCGTATCCCGCCGCCTTGCAAGCTATCTTCCAGGCAGACCTGATTGTGATGGGGCCAGGTAGTTTATACACCAGTATTTTACCTAATTTGCTGGTGCCAGACCTGGCCGAAGCGCTGCTGCATGCCCGCGCACCTAAGATTTATATATGTAATCTTGCCACACAGCCCGGAGAGACGGATAATTACTCTGTTGCGGATCATGTGGCAACACTTTTTCAACATATTCCCACTGGCTGCCTGGATATGGTTATCGCCAACGACAATCTATCTATTCCCCCGAATCGGGGTGGCGGCAATACAATTTACGTTCAGCTTACCCCACCAAAAGAGCTGCCGATGGTTACGGCCGATTTGGTTGATGAGGCCCGACCGTGGCGGCACGATGGCGCAAAACTGGCACAAGTGGTAATGCGTCTGCTATCGTGATACCTGACGCCCTGAGGCATGACATTTGACCATGACTGGTGTTTAGCGTACACGGTATAGTAAACGGCGGTAAAATTTGCATATCGCAGATCGTTGTTTACTAATGATTGGAGGTGCTGGCTCACCCTTTTGTGAGGGGGCTGGTGCTTTCTTAACAATATTTTGTTTCCGTTTGAAGAATTTCACTAAAGGAGAAATCCATGACGATTAAAATTGGTATTAATGGCTTTGGCCGGATTGGCCGACAGGTATACAAAGCAATCTACGAAAATTACAAGGGCGTTTTAGACGTTGAGGGCATCAATGATTTGTGGCCCGCAGAGACCAATGCCCACATGCTGAAATATGATTCGACCTACGGGCGTTTCCCCGGCAAGGTTGAAGCAAAAGACGGCAGCATTTACGTAGACGGCGAAAAACTGAACACTTTTGCTGAACGCGACCCCGCCAAACTGCCCTGGGGCGAGCTGGGTGTTGATATTGTGCTGGAGTGCACCGGTATCTTCCGCGACCGCGACAGCGCTGCTAAGCATCTGGAAGCTGGGGCCAAAAAGGTTATTATTTCGGCTCCTGGCAAGGGGATGGACGCCACGTTTGTGTTAGGCGTTAATGAAGAAACGTATGATCCCGCCAACCACCACATTATCTCTAACGCCAGCTGCACCACCAACTGTTTGGCCCCTGCGGCCAAAGTGCTGCAAGAGAATTTCGGCATTGAGCATGCGCTGATGACCACCATTCACGCCGTGACCAACGGCCAGGCGATTTTGGATGTGGCCAGCAAAGATTTGCGCCGTGCCCGTACCGCTTTTGCCAACATTATCCCCACCACCACTGGTGCAGCCAAAGCGGTTGGCCTGGTGCTGCCAGAGTTGGCTGGCAAGATTAACGGCATGGCGATGCGTGTGCCGGTAGTAACAGGTTCGGTGACGGATGTGACGGCCGTTCTCTCCCGCGATGTAACGGTGGAAGAAGTCAACGCTGCCTTCAAAGCTGCCTCCGAGAGCGATGGTTGGCTGGGCAAGGTGTTGGACTACACCGAAGAACCCATCGTCTCCAGCGACATTGTTGGCCATCCTGCCTCCTCCACGATTGATGGACTCTCCACCGATATGATGGGCGGTAATATGGTGAAAGTGGTTACCTGGTACGACAACGAATGGGGCTACTCCATGCGTCTGGCAGACCTAACCGCTTTTGTTGCTGAAAAACTGTAATAGTTAATAGGGAGATTGGAGACTGGAGATTTCAGTCTCCAATCTCTAATCTCCAATCTCGCTTCATGGAACTGAAAGAGCTTGAAGCCCGAATGCATGACTTTGTCAGCAGCAAGGGCTGGTACGAACCCGATTCTCCCAAACCCCAAACCCCGCGCAATTTAGCAGCCTCGCTGGCCATTGAAGCTGCGGAGGTGCTGGAACATTTCCAGTGGCGCAGTGATGTGGCCCAGCCGGATGAATTGGCTGGTGAGCTGGCTGATGTTGCGCTTTACCTACTGCAATTGGCCAGCATATCCGGCATCGACTTGGAAGATGCTATTTTGCAAAAATTAGCTGTGAATCAACACCGTGAATGGCCTGACCCATGAAAATTTTGGCGGTCAGTGACCGGGTAATGGATCAGCTGTATTGCAGTGATGTGCGCCAGAAGTACCCGGGCATCGATCTGATCATTGGCTGCGGTGATTTACCCTTTTATTATTTAGACTTCCTCGTTTCGGCGCTGGATCGGCGGTTGGTGTATGTGCGAGGTAACCACGACAAGGGGCCGCAGTACACGGTTGAAGGTCGCATTTTAGAACAGGTGCCAGGGGGCGACGATATTCATGGCCGGGTGGTCAAACGCGAGGGTTTGCTGCTGGCCGGGCTAGAAGGATCGATGCGTTACCGGCCGAATGCGCCTTATATGTACAGCGAGTCGGAGATGCGTTATCAGGTAGCTCAACTGCTGCCGCTGCTGCTGCGTAATAAATTGCGTTACGGCCGTTTCTTGGACATCCTCGTCACCCATTCCCCACCTTACGGCATTCACGACAAGACCGATATTCCCCATACTGGCTTCAAAATCATGCGCAATTTGCTGCAATGGGTGAAGCCGCGCTACATGCTGCATGGGCATATCCACATTTATCGTCGCGATACCACAACCGTCACCCAATTTGAAGAAACCACCATCATCAACATTTACCCTTATCGCCTGATCGATTTCGAAAATCCACCAGCTGTAAAATAAAGGGTTGGAAATTGGGCAAAAATGGGGAATAATTGAGTCTGTTGATATAAGCATCATCTCGTAATCGTTGCCAGTTAAAAAAGCTAAGTGCTGATGAAAACTTATCGGAGCCTTTTTCTTTTTGTAGTCACAGTTTTTATTTTGGGAGCCACCCAAACTGCAATTGCCCAAAATCCGCCAGAAATTTCCCGAAACGAAGTTCGCGTTGAATATCCATTTTTAATTCGTTTTGAGATGTTTGCCACCCACCAGCGACAGATTGAATCTGTGACGCTGGTTTATGGGCTAAACGGCCGTAGCTGCCAGCAAGGCAGTGCCCGGCAAGAAGTTGACGTTTTTGCCAGCAGTTCCGTATTTGCCATTTGGGAATGGGATTTATCGCGCAGCGGGGCGTTACCACCGGGCGTTACGGTGTGGTGGCAGTGGGAAATGGTTGATTCACAGGGCAACTTGTTCACCACCGAGCGGCAGGAAATGCTGGTCGAAGATGAAAATCACGATTGGCAGTCGGCCCGTTCTGGAGATGTGACGGTGCATTGGTATGTGGGCAACAACAGCTTCGGGCAGGCGCTGCTGCGCGAAGCCACTACCAGCCTGGACCGCCTGGAAAACGAGCTGGGCTTGCCTGCTGTGGAGCCAGTGGCGCTATGGTTTTACCCGGCTGCTTCTGATGTGCGCCAGGTGATTTTTGACGTGCCGGAGTGGACCGGCGGGGTAGCTTTTCCCGAATACAACGTGACCGTTTTAGGCGTGGCTCCGGGCGAGCTGGATTGGGCTTCCCAGATTGTGCCTCATGAACTGACGCACCTGGTGGAAGGCATGTTGACCTTTAACTGCCGGGGGCTTCGCTTACCCACTTGGCTGAGTGAGGGGCTGGCGCGTTATGCTGAGGGGGAAGCAGATGAGGCCGAGGTGGCCCAGGTTGAACTGGCTCTGCAAAACGGCCGTCTGCCCACGCTACGTTCTTTGGCCAATGGATTTTCGGCATATACCGATAGCGCTTCATTAGCCTACACCCAAAGTGGGCAGGTGGTGCAATATCTGGTTGATACCTTTGGTGCGGCGCAGATGAACACGCTGCTGCAAACCATTCAATCTGGCCAAACCATTGACGTGGCCCTGATGTCGGTCTATGGGCTGGACACCAACAGCCTGGATGCTGCCTGGCGTACGGCCGTTGGCTACGATCCCACGCCCACATCTGAAGCTGATGCCATTGCGCTGCAAGCCACACCCACCCAGGTAGCGACAATTGCCCTGGGCGGTGTGCCTATGCTGGATACGCCCACAGATGTACCCACCGAAACAGCCCTGCCTACTGAAACACCGCTGCCTTCAGCCACCCCCACGCGTTTGCCCACGGATACGGCCGTTTCCACCGAAGTTGCCCAGGCCAGCACACCCGCTGCCCCGACAAGTGAACCGGACGCCACAGTGGTGCCAGAGGATACATTGCCGCCCTGGGTTTGGTGGGCTGGTGGAGGGGTTGTCTTGCTCGCTGGACTTATCTTGTTTTTCCGCGTACGCCGAAGGGGAGGTGCCTGATGCGGTTTAAAAAGGTTGGCTGGTTGATGTTGCTGTTTGCGCTGTTGGCGGCGTGCCAAAGTGAGCCGGGCGACCCCCGGCAGGTGGCCAGTTGGGCCCCAGACGCCCCGAACGCGTATGCTTTTGCCGACACGCCGACGCCCATTCCCACGCCCACACTTGTGCCATTGCCCACGTTGGAACCCACGCCCACGGCCGTCACCGATTTTGAGATACCGACCCGAGCCGCAACGGCCGTTCCCGAAGGAACCTTCACCCGAGATTTTGATGGCTTTGGTTTTGTCTACCCATCGCAATGGATATTTGAGGGCGAATCCGGCAATGTAGTTGCTTTGCGTGATCCCAGCCTGGATTTGATTGTCACCGTGAATTACGATTTTGCCGAGGCTGATTTTTCTTATGAACGCCTGCGTGATGATATTTTGGGCGACTATGGTGAATCCCTTAACTTAGACGATATGCAAACGATCAGCGAGATGGAGGTTGCCTTTGCCACCGAGCGCACGGCCCAACGAGCCATTCTCAATGGCACGGATCGCAATGGGGAGCCGATTGGCGTTTATATGGCCTATACGCTCGTTGACGATCATTTTTTCAGCCTCTTTGCCTTCGGTGTGCCTGATAACGTGAATGCCCGACTGCACACACTGGATGCGATTGTAAACCAGGTTTCTCTGGGTGCCCGGACACTGTTTGGCCTTAACCATGATGAAACGTTGGTGCTGTTTGGCGGCGATCCGGCATTGGCTAGCCTGGACCCGGCCCTCACCACTGGTTCGGCGGCCGGGTATGTGGGGCTGCTGTACAGTGGTTTGGTGCGCCTGACACCAGAGCTGCAAATTGTGCCAGAGCTGGCGGAGCGCTGGGATGTGAGCGAGGATGGCACCGTCTACACCTTTACATTGCGTGAAGGTTTGACGTTTGCCGATGGACGGCCATTAACGGCTGAAGATGTACAGTACAGTTGGGAACGGGCCACAGACCCCGAAACTGGCTCCAGAACCGCCGCCACTTATTTAAACGACATTGCAGGTGTGACGGACAAACTGGCAGACCGGGCCAATGAGATTTCTGGCCTTGAAGTGGTTGATGAACGCACGCTGGTGGTTACGCTGGATGGACCCAAACCGTATTTTTTGGCCAAGCTTACCTATCCAACTTCTTACGTAGTGGATCGGGAAACAGTGGATGATGAGTCGTTAGAAACCTGGGCTTTGTCGCCCAATCCCAGCGGTCCCTACACGCTCAAGGAATATCGTGAATTCGAAGCGCTGATATTTGAGCGCAATGAAACGTACCCCACGCTACCAGCGGTGAAAAATGTGGTTTATCTGCTGTCGAACGTGGCTGATCCGCTTACGATGTTCAAATCTGGGGGCGTGGACCTGCTCTTTTTAGACAACACAGACGCGGAACAGATCAGACGGCCGTCTGACCCACTGAATGCTCAATTACAATCCGGCACCTCGCTGTGCACCACGCTTATGCAAATGAACAACACCTTGCCCCCCTTTGACGATGTGCAGGTGCGGCGTGCCTTTGCCCTGGCGGTGGACAAGGATGCCTTAAACACATTGTTAGCCAATGATCTAAGTGTGCGCGCCGACACTATTTTGCCGCCAGCGATGCCCGGTTATTCATTAGAGCTGGCCCAAGAGCAGGCAGCCAATCAGAACAACGTCGTTTTGGCTCAAGAGGCGCTGGCTGCCTCCCGTTATGCTGATGGTTTGCCGCCGATCATCATTACGGCTACGGGGCTGGGCAACGCAGAGCGGGACGATTTGAACGCGATGATCCAAAACTGGCGCGAGACTTTGGGCGCTGACGTGTCGGTCGAGTTTGTAAACTCGACTTCCAACCTGCGGCAAAATGGCGGGCATATGGTGTCTTATGGCTGGTGTGCCGATTATCCCGATCCGCAAAACTTTTTAGATGTTCTGTACCACAGTGAAAGCGACTTTAATGTGGCTAGTTTTAACGACCCAGTTATTGATGATTTGTTGGAGCAGGCCAGGGTGGAGTTGGATGTGTCGGCGCGCTTGTTGCTGTACCAATTTATTGAGGGTCAACTGCTGCGGGACGGCGTAGCGATTCCGCTGCTGCATAGCGTGAGCGACGTGCTGGTGAGTGAGCGGCTGGAAGGGTATGTGGTTTCCCCAGTTGGTGCGCCGATTGTGCCGCGCCTGGCCATCAATCCAGAAGCAGGGGAGGGTGACTAATGGATACGTTGCCAGAAGCCGAAATGAATATGACCCCGCCTGTAAAGAAACGTCGCCGCTGGTGGCTGGTTGTTTTTATTGTGCTGTTGTTGGCCGTTGTTGCTGGCGGTGTGGTGGTGCGTCAGTTAGAGACGCGGCATTGGGAAGCGGGGCAGGCGGCGATTGCTGCGGGGGAATGGGATACGGCCGTAACTGAATTCACCAGTTTATTGCAATTATGGCCGCCGTTTATCCGCCAGCACACGGTGGAAGCCACGGCGCTGCGCGGCGTAGCCTACTACCAAAACGACGATTTGGAAGCGGCCCAGACTGATTTTGAGTTGGCGCTGCTGGCAGACCCTAATCAGGTGGATATTGTGGCGTATCAGGCAGACAGTTATTTTCAGCAGGCGGACTATGAGAATGCGAAAGCTGGCGCTGGGGAAGCGTTGACCCAGGCAGATCTGCTGCCCGAGCATTTAAAAGCCAGGCTAAATGCCAATCTGGCCCTGCTGCCTGCCGAATTGTTGGGGGATGATGACCGAGAAACGGCCGTTGCCACGGCTATCCCTTTAGCAAACTACCTGCCAGAAGATACGGTTGCTGAACTACACACCCTCAATGCCGAATTTGCTCTGGCCAATTTGGACGCAGAAGAAGCATTGGCCACACTTGATCGCGCTTTAACGCTTGAGGTTGACTTGACCCCCGAGCAGCAGGCGCGGCTGCTGCCAGAGAAAGCGATGTTGTTGGCTGAGGTGGGGCGCTGGCCGGGTGCCCTGGCCGTGAGCGAAGCGGCTCTAGCCCTTACGGATGAATTATCTGAGGCTGACATGGCGGCGCTGCACCAGCTGCGCGCTCGCATTTATTTTGCGCAGGGAGATTTGGATACGGCCGTCACCGAAGCCGAGGCCGCTTTGGCACTGGATGATGCCCTGGCCTGGCCCCACGCCGTGCTGGCCTGGCAAGCCTACCGTGCTTTTGATAACGAAACGGCGCTGACCGAAGCGGATGCTGCACTGGCCCAAGATGAGACGACGGCTTTGGCTTACACTGTGAAAGGGGGGGTGTTGACCTGGCAAGGCAAAGTGCATGAGGCACTGACCGAATTGGAAATGGCCCTGACGCATGATCCTGAAGACATCGAGGCGATGGCGCTGCGCGTGTACAACTTGCGTGAGGTAAGTGCGTATGCTGAAGCGGAATCTCAGGCTGAGTCTGCGGCTGCCCTGCAACCCGAAGCCCCGGCGACATTGTGGGCTCAGGCGATGGTTGCGGCGGACAATTACGATCATGCGCTGGTTGTGGCGCTCATGAACCAGGCGATTGCGCTGGATAACGGCCGTCCTGAATTCTACTATTACCGGTCAATTTATTACCCGTATACCAGCGACCGCGAGAAAGTAGCAGCCGATTTAGAAGCAAGCTTGGCGCTCAACCCCGATTTTGCTCCGGCCATTGCTTACCAGGCTACTTTTCGGGGGGAACGATATGACTACACCGATATTGAGGCAATCAGCCAGCATGTATTAGAGCAGTGGCCAAATTGGTATCGAGCGCACATGCTGTCTGGTTACTATTACCAATATGTTGTGAGAGATAAAGAGCAGGCATTGGCAGCTTACAGCAAGGCCATTGAGTTGCTGCCTGAAAACTCGCAAAGTTACCAGGTACGCGCCTATCTTTATTTAGACCTGGGGGAATATGAAAACGCCCAGGCTGATTTTGAAACCAGCCTGATGCTCGATGACGAATCTAGCGAGGCCCGATATGGTTTAGCTTCGGTTGCTAAAGCCAATGATGACGTGGCCTTGGAAAGAGAGTATTTAGAGCAAGCGGTGGCTGTTAGCAACAATGGTTTGGCTGAAAGATTGGATTTGGCCTGGCACTTGCTGTTTAATGATGAATTGGAAACTGCCTGGGAACTGGTTAATGAAGTTTTGGCCGAAGACCCATCCTCTGCCGGTGCCTATGCCATCCGAGCTGTTATTCACCAATTTGAAGATAATAACCGACGCGCCCTGGCGGATGTGGACCGGGCACTGGATATAAATCCCCAGTTCGTTTTTGCCTATTTTGTTCGTGCCGAAACGTTGTTGGCCGATGAGCAGTATGAGGATGTGATGGAAACGGCCGAACAGATTTTGGCATACGAGCCAGAGGCTTATGACGCGCATCGGCTGCTGTTTTATGCTGCCTATGGCCTGGAAGATTTGGCGGAGGCGGAGAGGCAATATGATTTGTGGCTGGCGGTAAAGCCAGATTTCGTTGACGAATTTTACACCCAGGGCGACATGGAAATGGCACTGGGTCGGTTTGAGGCAGCGATAGCTACCTTCTCTGCTGGCCTGGACGAAGAGGAATCCTCTGAATTGGCCGAAGGGTTGTTATACAGTCGGGCATTTGCTTATTTGAACCTGGAACAAGAAGCCAATTACAAAGCAGATTTTGAGCAATTCCTGGGTATGGCTTCCATCATTGATCTGATTAGTGAGGCGGAGTATTGGCTGGCTGCCGAAAAAGGGCTGCTGGTAGCGGTGAACGGGTTGGCTACTTACACCGATGATGATTTGGGTTTCCAGATTTCGTACCCGGCAGAATGGGAACGGCCGTTACTGAGTTCAGAAGATGATTTTAGTTTTCTTGTTTTTCAGGAATTTCAAGACGGTGGCTATATCGTTGTTAATCTGATCCCCGTTACCGGTGTGTTTGGCCTGACACTTAATGATATTGTGCCCATTGTTTCGGAGAATTTGAGCCAAACGGAAGGGCTCACGATTACCCAAACCCAATATGGCGAGATTGACGGGGTCCGAACCTATATTCAGGAGTATGAGCTGGTTCTGCAAGATGGCTTGGGTAATGACGAGATTTTGATGGGGCGTCAATATCTTGTGTATAAGAACAGCATCGTCTGGTTTTTTACGGCCGAAACGTCAGCACCCGATTTTGAGCCGAATCTGCCGCTGATTGAAGAAATCATGGCTTCCATCCAGTTCTTGCCATAAGCTCATCATCCAGACCCCAAGGGTTTATTTTAAGACGTCTGAATTTTGTGGTTATCAAATCCTTGGGGTCTGGCCCCCATTTCCAGTCATTCTTCTTGACGGCCGTTTCCTGCCGACGTACACTCCAGATAAGTCAAGCATTCACCAAAAAAACTTAGAAGGAGCTGCGTTCATGTTCGCCAAGTTGGGAGCTAGAGTCAATGTCCACCAATCCATTGCCCCGGCTGTCCACTATCTCCAAAAGCCCGTTCAACTTTTCCGCACCTATGATCGTGCCAATTTGCGCCCAGACCTCATTGCTGCCTTAACTGTTACCGTCATTTTATTACCACAATCGATTGCGTTTGCCCTTATTGCCGAGCTGCCCCCGCAAATGGGACTGTATGCAGCTATAGTTGGCTCTATTGTTGGGGGGCTTTGGGGATCATCTGACCAGATGCATACAGGGCCAGCGAACGCCCTTTCTTTGTTGATTGCCAGTTCATTAACGGCCGTTGTCGCTGTTGGAACGCCAGAATATGCGATAGCTGCCGGGCTAATGGCTGCTATGGCTGGTGTTTTTCAGCTCGGGTTGGGTTTAGTTCGGTTGGGCATGCTGGTAAACTTCGTTTCCCATTCGGTTATTGTGGGTTTCGCGAGTGGTGCTGGGATTTTAATTGCCATCAAGCAACTGCACCCACTGCTTGGGCTGGCCTCTGCTGGTTCTGGCACCATTGGCACGCTTACCAGCGTGGTAGCAGAATTTATCCATTTGAATACACCGACGGCCATGATAGGTATCGGCACCATGCTCCTCATAATCATTATGCAACGGATTAGTTCCCGATTGCCAGCGGCTCTGTTGGTAATGGTTTTGGCGTCACTCGTGGTGTATCTTTTTGGGCTGGACAAGCAAAATGTTGCAGTAATTGGCCAGCTCCCAGCTACCCTGCCACCTCTGGCAAATTTACCGTTCTTCAACCTGGATCTTATCAGCAAACTGTCGGCTGGGGCATTGGCGGTGGGGGCAATTGGTTTGGTACAAGCAGCTGCCATTACCCGCTCCATTGCGGCGCAAACAGGGCAGCGGTTGGACAGTAATCAAGAGTTTGTGGGGCAGGGAGTGGCCAACATTTTTATGGGGCTGTTTTCTGGCTATGCTGGCGCAGGGTCGTTTTCACGATCGGCCGTCAACTATAAAGCTGGTGCGAAAACGTCGATGGCCTCTATCTTTTCTGGTGTTTTCATGGTGATTGCCATGTTCACCCTGGCCCCACTGGCCGCCTACCTGCCCATCTCTGCCCTCTCTGGCGTCTTGATTGTTACCGCGTATGGCATGATCGACCGGGCCGAAATTTCGCGTATTTGGCGCAGCCATCCTGGAGATGCGGCCATCATGGTGATTACCTTGGTGGGCACCCTGTTTTTGGCGATTGAATTTGCTGTTTTGATGGGTATCATTTTTTCGCTGGCGCTGTTTATCTGGCGCACCAGCACGCCCCGTATTCAAGCCGTGTTGCCGGATGAGAACTTTAGCCATTTTATTTATCGTCCCGACAAAGAGCCTTGTCCGCAGTTGTCCATCATCGAAGTCTATGGCGATCTGTATTTTGGTGCGGTGAATTATGTGGAAGAATTCATTACCGATTATGCAGAAGCCCATCCCGATCAGCGTTACTTGTTGCTTCGCCTGGATCATGTGAACACCTGTGATTTTAGCGGCATTCATATGTTAGAAAGTTTGGTGCGATCCTACCGTGAACAGGGTGGCGATGTGTTTATGGTGGGAACCAATTATCGTGTCGAGCAGATGATGCTGTCATCACAATTTGATTCATTTCTGGGGGCGGATCATATCCTGAATGAAGACGAAGCCATTGGTAAGATTTTCCACCAGGAGCTAGACCCCGCCGTTTGCATTTACGAATGCCCCATTCGGGCTTTTCGGGAGTGCCAGAATTTGCCCAAGCGCATAGATTTGGCCGACATTCCGCTGATGGGTGACATAGAAGCGGACCATATTTTGACCGTGGAAGCCAGGGAGCTTTGGCAATGGCTGAATCCTGGGTCGGTGAGCAATGGCGACAAACCGTATGTGGTGGATGTGCGTGAACCGCGTGAATATAACCAGGGACATATTGCCGAGGCCAGGCTGGTTCCGCTGCCAAAAATATTGGCTGAAGAGGTGAAACTACCAGCCGATAAACAGATTGTGCTGGTTTGCCGCAGCGGCCGCCGCAGCCGACGTGCTGCGTCTGCTTTACAGCACATCGGGTGTATGAATGTGCAGATTTTGCAAGGTGGCATGCTGGCCTGGGCCTCAGCAGGACTCCTGGAAGCAGTGGAGTTTTAGGATTATGAACAATCATTTTGATGAGCAACTATCGCGGAATATTGGGCTTGATTTAGTGCGCGTGACGGAAACGACTGCTTTGGCGGCTGGGTCCTGGGTGGGGTCTGGTGATTTTGCCGGTGCCCATCGAGCGGCGACGCGGGCGATGGCCGATGCTTTAAACACGCTAGAAATGGACGGCCGTATCGTCATTGGTGAAGAAAGTCGGTTGGGAGATGATTCGCCGTTGTGCAGTGGCCAAGCTGTGGGCACGGGCAATGGTCCAGAAGTGGATGTGTTGGTCGATCCCATTGACGGGACCAATCTGCTGATTCAGGGCAAGCCGGGAGCCATTTCGGTGGTAGGCATTGCCCCGCGCGGTTCGGTTTGGTCACCTGTGCCCGCCAAGTACATGGACAAAATTGTAGTCGATCGCAAGGCAGCCGCTGCCCTGGTGCCGCAATGTATGGATGCGCCAGCCGCCTGGACGTTGGCGCTCATTGCCCGCCATAAAAACAAGTCTGTGCGTGACTTGTCGGTGATTGTGTTAGACAGACAGCGCAATCGGGATTTGATTAATGAAATTCGGGAGAGCGGCGCTCGTGTGTTGATGCGTGATGAGGGCGATGCTGAGGGGGCGCTCATTGCCGCTACGACCGATACAGATGTGGATGTACTCATGGGCATTGGCGGTGTGTCGCAGGGTGTGCTGGCCGCCTGTGCTGTAAAGGCTTCTGCGGGGGCGATGCTGGCCCGTTTACGGCCGCAAAACGCCGTCGAGCGGGAAAATATTCAACGGGCGGGCCTGGATGAAAATCGGATTATGACCTGCTCTGAATTGGTCAACAGCAATCAGATCTTTTTTGCTGCGACCAGTATCACAGACAGCGCCCTGCTGCGAGCGATGCAGTTTTGGGGCAGCTACGCCTCAACCCATTCCTTGCTCATTCGTTCAGAAACGGGCACGCGGCGCATCATTCATGCGGAGCATGGGACGCATCTGTAGGGGGATCAGACGGCCGTATCCCATACGATTCCAGCGTTTCCCAGTGGAACAGCCAGGCCAGCCCCAACAGCGGCTGGACCAGCGGGAAGAAAGCATAATCAATGCCAAACATCCGCCACACCGTGCTGCCAATTAATTCAGGATTGCTGAGGCTGAGTGTGCCCACAATCAGCGTCATTAACGTCTCAAAGCCCAATACCAAAACAGACAGCCACCAGGCCCAACGGCGACGATAGGCGAAGCCAATTGTGGCCGTAAGGTAACATAGAGCGGCAATGGCACTTAAGGTTGGACCCGTATAGTTAACCACACCTTCTTTTAGGAACAGCTGGTAGGCCGCACGGAATCCGGTAGAAATGGCCAAAACAGGATATGAAATGGCCAGAACCGTACCGGCCCGCCGAATGAAAGGAGAGCGCACATCCTCGGGAACTGCTTGTGAATTTTTTGGTTCGATTGTTCGTTGTTTCATAAGCATCAATTTTAACACGAACGGCCGTATCTATCGCCCAAATTTCCCCCCAATGTTGGCATTCGATTAAAATAGATAAGCCCATGTAAGCGGTGGGATATGATTAGGAAGGAGACTATGGATCAACAACCTGACAAACAACCCAATGAATATGCCTACCCACCCCCGCCAGGGAATACGGATTTGGAGCACGTCTGGGAGTTTGCCGGACAGCGTTTAGACAGCGGTAACTTTACCAACGCCATGATTCATTTCTATCGTGGCGAGATGTCGCGCTCCAATTCCTGGCGGCAGCGGCTGGATGCCACCACCAATTGGGCGGTGATCACCACCGGTGCGGCGCTGACGTTTGTTTTTAGCGAACCAGAGAACACGGCCTCCATTTTGCTGATTGATTCATTTCTCGTTTTGCTGTTTCTATTCATTGAGGCACGCCGGTACCGCTATTACGAGCTGTGGACGTACCGGGTGCGGGTGATGGAAAAGAACTTCTTTGTTGGCTTGCTGTCCCCTCCCTTTATGCCCCATGCCGATTGGGCCGACAAAATTACTGACAGCCTCAACAATCCCCGCTTCCCCATTGGGCTGATGGAGGCCTTGGGGCGTCGTTATCGGCGGAACTACGCGCCCATTTTTTTGATTTTGGCGGGCAGCTGGATTGGCAAAATATTTATGCATCCTACAGAAATTGATAGTTTGCCTGAGTTTATAGAGCGGGCGTCGATGGGGCCGCTGCCGGGTTGGCTCGTCATCGCGACCGGTTTTGTATTTAATGGGACGTTGATTGCGCTGGGACTGTTTACTGCTAGTTTGCGAGAAACGCAGGGGGAAGTGTTATCCGAAACCACTTCCCGTTGGAGTAATTTTCTGCAGCGCCTGCGGCAGCTTACCTGGGAAACATTCGAGACGGATCTGCCTCGCTTGGCCCGGTTTGATACCCGCAAACAACTGGCCTATGTGATTTCTGACCAAATAGAGGCGGTGAGCAAGCTGCTGCTAAAAGAGCTGGGGCGAGGCGTGACGCTGATTAATGCCAAAGGAATGTATACCGGCAAAGATCATGGGGTATTGATGTGTGTCTTGGAAGCACGGCAAAAGGCGCACCTCAAGCGGCTGGTTTATCAGGCTGATCCCCAGGCGTTTGTTATTTTGACCTCGGTGGAAGATGTGCGTGGTGGTGGTTTTCGGCCGTTAGAAACGTGAGAGAAGCTTATGTCTGAATTTGAGCCTGGTGATGATCCTTTTGTAGCGATACCGGAACCAAAAAGCGGTCCCAGCGGTTGTCGCATTATCCTGACAATTATTGTGGTGTTGTCGCTTATTGGGATGTCTGCCAGCGGGGCAATCTGGTATTTTTTCTACCAGCAGCAGTCGCAACCGGATCAGCCAAGCCAGCCCGATCCTATTGTTGAGGCAACGGCCGTTTCTAGCGAATCTGATTTGGCCGAGGAAGAAACCAGCACAGTTGGTGACCCAATCGCCACCGTCCAGCCGCTGTTCCCAGCTGAGGATGGGGCAGCTATCAATCGTATTGTTTATGTGAATGGTGCGGGGCAAATTGTGACCCTGGCCCCCGATGGCAGTGAGGTGCGACGGCTCACCGATGCACAACAACGTTTTCAATTTCCAGCCTGGTCACCAGACGGCCGTTCCATTGCGGCCATTGGTGCGGATCGCACGGGGGCTGGACTGTTTGTGCTGGCTGATGGCCCCACCGATGTGGCCCCTGAACCCCTGTATACCGACCGGGATGAAGGCCCATTTTACCTTTACTGGTCGCCAGACAGCAGCCAGGTTAGCTTTTTAGCCAGCCACCCCGATGGCATGGGGCTGCATCTGGTGCAGGCCGATGGCTCTGCTGACAGCCGCTTGCTCACCATTGGCGGGCCACTTTATTGGCAATGGACCGCCGACAGCCAACAGATGTTGATCCACAGTGGTTTTTCTGGGGAAGCTTCTCGGCTGGAACTGGTTACGGCAAATGGTGATGGGACAGGGGATGACATTGCTGCCCCAGGCTTTTTCCAGACGCCAGGCATTTCGGCAGACGGCCGTTACCTGGCCTATGCTGAAGAAATTCCGGGCGGCAGCAGTCGTCTGGCCGTTGTTGATACACAATCGGAGGCGGTGGAGCAGCAGCGCCATGCGGGCCAGGTGGCTTTGGCCTGGAGCCCGACGGCAAACCAGCTGGCCTTTACCAACGGCACAGAGCCGAACAGCAGCAGTTTTATCGGGCCGCTGCGGTTGATGGACGCGGCCACTGGCAAGATACGACTGTTGAGCAGTGATCCCATCATTGCCTTCTTTTGGTCGCCAGACGGCCGTTACCTGGCCGCCCTGAGTATTTTCCGCAGTGGGGAAGGGGACATTAACGCCCGAACGGACAAAAATGCTGTCGGTAAACCGGCCCAGCAGCAAAATTTGCCCTTGCTGCGCCTGCTGGTTTATGATGTAAACGCAGACGAGGGACGATATTTGTTTAGCTTTGTGCCCACGCTGCCCTTTTTGACGCAATTTTTGCCCTTTTTTGATCAATATGCCCTGAGCCACCGTTTATGGTCGCCCGACAGCCAGGCCCTGGTGCTGCCAATGGTGGCAGACGGCCGTAACCAAATCTTCATCGTCAACGTGATGAGTGGGCGAAAGCAATTGCTGGCTGAAGGCTCAATGCCCTTTTGGAGTCCGCGCTAAGCGGCCAGCCAAATGAGATAAATTATTTGGAGGGAAACATGAAGAATGGGAATGCCTTTCGCACCTTTATGGATGAGACGGTGCATTATTTATCCGGTCTGAAGGTGGTTGTGTATTATGCGGAACCCATTCCTTCGGCGACGGATGAAAAGATGCAGGCTGTTGTGGCCCGGTTTATGCGGGGAACGGCCGTTGAGCAAGAACAGTTTCAACTGGCCCTGGCGCAGGAACATCGCTCCCATTTTGGCATTTATGGCCATCGGGCCGCAACGCTGGCTGTACGGCAAAACAGCCGCGATTGGCTGCTTAGTGGCCTGGTGGGTGCCGTCATTTCCAACTACATCATTCCCCCCAAGCGCAACGTCGATGTGAGTCTGGCCGTTTACCATCATTGTGCCCAAAAGATTGGCATATCCCCTGAAGACCTATTTTCTGAAGCGGCGCGCTATGCTCAGCCGGGGCTGGCTGGCACGTTGCGTTCCTTTGGCCGTCGTGCCGATATTAATCTTAAGCAGTTTGGCTGGCAGGAACAGAAAACGCCGGAGGGCGTTCGTTACAAATTTTCCTGGTAGCTTAAGCTGGTAAATCCTTCGGCTGCCAATGATGTTTGAGACGGCCGTCTGAAAAAATCGTCAATTTCCCCCATGATGTAATCGGCAGCTCCACTACCGCCACGTTGGCCGTGGTCATTGGCCGATCTTTGTCCGTGAGCAGCGACACCAGCTCTTCCATCCCCGGATTGTGCCCCACGATCATGACCCGCTCGTAGCTGTCTGGCAGCTCATTGAGCGTGTCGATGTACTCTGGTGGTCCCGCCAGGTAAAAATCTCGCGTCGGGCGCAGCTCCCCCTCAAACTCGCAAGCCTGGGCTACCAATTCGGCCGTGGTCAAGGCCCGCTCCGCCGTGGAGCTGATGATCAGCTCTGGCACCATCTTTTTCTGCTTCAGCCAGGCTCCCATGCGCGGCGCATCATATTGGCCCCGGCCGTTTAGCGGCCGATCGTGGTCCGACAGTTGGCTGTTGCCCCAATCTGATTTGGCATGGCGCAGAATGAGTAATGTTTTCATGGTGATTTCTCCTGAGCGGGTTGGTTCGCTGGTGATTGCGTGTTGTGCTGTGATTTTGATTGCTCAATTTTAGCAGCAGATCGGGCTGCGTGTAACGTTTGATCACTTTTTCCATCTAAAAAATAAAGGGTATTCAATTTTACATGGGAGCTTGGTAAAAATGCAGGCATTTAAGCGTCGAATTTATAGTAGTTTAAAAGAGATGGCGACGGATCTGGTCTGGCCGCTGCGACATCGGGGGCGACTGCGGCAGGCGATGCGCAGCGGGCTGGTGTCGCCCCAGTTTCGGGAGCGGTTGATGATGGCGGTTACGGCCGTAAATCAATGCCGCTACTGTGCCTCCTATCACTCGCATGAAAGCGCCCGCGTGGGCCTGCCCCAAAACGAAATCCGGGCGTTGCTCTCTGGCGAGCTGGCCCTGGCCCCGGAAGAGGAACTGCCCGCCTTGCTTTATGCCCAACATTACGCAGAACAAAACGGCCGTCCCGACCCCGTCACCCGCCAATCGCTGCAAAGCATCTACGGGGCGGCCCGCGCCGAAGCGATCGAAACAGTCCTGCGCCTCATCCGCATGGGCAATTTGTTGGGCAATTCCACGGATTGGCTGCTGCATAAAATTTCATACGGCCGTTGGGGAGGCTGAATTTTCGTAATCGGTAATCGGTTATCCGTTATCGGTTAGCCGACTACCGACCACTGATTACTGACCACCGACCACCGATTACTGCCCCCCGATCACCGCCAACAGCCGCTGCGCCTCATCCAGCGCCGATTGGTAGGCAAAGGGCGGGCCGTCGCACCAGGCGAAGTCGTGGGCCAGCTGGGCGTGGCGCTGGGCCGCTTCTAGCTGACCAGCGGCCAGCGCCTGCTGCGCCAAAAAGTTGTGGATGTCGGCCAGATTGAGGACATAGCCTGCCCGCTCCGCAATCAGCAGCGCTTCCTGCGCCAGCCGGGCGGCTTCTTTTAAGTGGGACGCACCTTCAAGGTGCGTCCCACTTGAGCCACGCGCTACCGCCAGCTGTGCCTGCGCCAGCAAAATGGCCGGTTCATGGTCAACCATGTTGATGGCCCGGCAGCGGCGCAGCGCCTCATCCAGGTGACTTTGGGCAGCGGGCAGCGCCCCCAGCCCCAGCTGTGCCCAGCCCAAAAGCCAATGTACCCGCACATAATCCCGCTCAACTGGATGGCGAGTACGGGCCGTTTCATCTGCCAACCGGAGCGCTTCCTGGGCAGTGCGGAGGGCGGTGGTCGCCTCCCCTTGCAGCAGCGCCGCCTGGGCGCGGTAGGCCCAGGTTATGCATTGCCCTTGAATCGCATTTCCTTCTGTATCCTGGTCTAAGGCAATATCGAATTCTTGTGAAGCTTCGGCCCAACTGCCGGTGGTGGCCAGGAGACGGCCGTATTCCTTATGCCCCACCGCTTCCCGAAACCGATCTTCAATCTCACGGCAGAGGCTGATGCGGCGGCGCAGGTTGTCGGCAGCGGCCGTTAAGTTACCCAATTCGTGATGTCGGTTAGCCACGTTGCCCAGGGTAATGGCCTGGTTCTTTTTGTCGCCTAGTTTTTCGTCAAGGACAGCAATTTGTTCAAAGAGGGGAACGGCCGTAGACGGCCGTCCCGTCAAACTATAGCTGTTTGCCAACGAATTCAGCGTCCACGCTTGCCACGCTTCATCGCTCAAGCGAGGTAACGCTCCCACGCCATCAGGAAACAGCGCCAGCAGCAGTTCGATCCTGGTCTGGTAAGCACCTAATTGATAGTAAGTGGCCTGGTTGATTCGGTCACGAAAAAACCTAACGGCTTCATCATAACGCCTGGCGCGTGTCAGGTGGTGGTACAGCTCAATTGCCGGGGCCAAATCGTCCAGGCTGGTGATGCGCTGCGGTTCTGGCACCGCTTCAAAGTACACCACCAGTTGGGTGTGGGTGGCCCCCCGGTCAGCCAGCTGGTCATAGGCGTAGCGGCGCACAATCGGGTGCAGGTCATAACTGGTGTCAGTTTGGCCGTCGGCCAGCTGGCGCACCGTACGTTGCAGCAAGCCGCGCTCCTCCAGCAAGCGCAAGTCAGCTGGCAAGTCCCCTTGCCCCACCGCTTCGCCGCCGCCAAACACATCGGCCAGCACCCGCCAGGCCACGCTGCTGCGAAACGCCGCCAAACGGCTCAAGGTGTGCTGCGCCCGGGCTGGCAAATTGTCGTAGGCGCGGCGCAGCACGTGCTCCCGCTTGCCCAACAGTTCCAGGTTTGGGTCATAGTTGGCGGCGGCGCGTAAATCGTTGGGGGCGGTGGGGCTGTAGCGCACCGCCCGGGCCAGCAGGCGCAGGCTCAGCGGGTGGTAGCCCAGCGGTTCGCACACCGCCTGCACCTCGGCCCGGGTGGTGGTTATGCCCAATTCGCTAAACAAGGCGTAAGCTGCTTCGTTGTTCAGCCCCGTTAAATCGTGCCGCCGCACCCCCTGCAAACCCAGCCCACTGCTGCCCGCCAACTCCTCCGGGAACAGGCGGCTGGTCAGCAGCGTTTGCGCCTGGGTCTGTCCCGGTTCGGCCAGCCAGCGCAGCAATAATCCCGCCGCCGGGTCTACGCAACCGCGCAGCTGGCGGCGCTCCAGGCTGGCGTTGTGCACATCCAATGTTTCATTATCTCCCTGGTACGCCGCGCCCAAGCTGCTGTAAGCTCGCAGCAGCCGCTCCGCCCCGTCCAGCACAATTAAGGCCGGAGTGTGGGCCAAATGGTGGCGCAAACGGTCTACCGCCTGGCGCAGGCTGGCAAAGCGGCTGGGGTCTTCGCCAAAATATTCCAACAGCTCGGCCAGCAGGGCGCGCATCGTGCCGTCCTGCTCGTAAAAGCTCCACCAGACCACCAGCGGTGGGGCCAGCTTGGCTGTTTGCAGCTGTTTTTGCCACTGCCAGGTCAGGGCGCTTTTGCCCTGCCCGCCCAGGCCAATCACCGCCAGCAGCGGGTGGGCTGTGTCGTGGTGGAACCAGTCATCCAGCAGCCCCAGCTCCAAGTCGCGGCCAAACAGGCGCGTTTCCAGGCCGTAGGGCACGTTGGCAATAAACACGCTTTCCCGCTGCTGGATGGCCACGGTAGGTTGGGACTCCGCTCGTATCTGGGCAATGCGCACTTCGGTGTTGAGGATGTTTTGCTTGGCTTCTTCAATGTTTTCCTGCAAGCGCATACGGCGGCGCGGATTCTCTTCCAGGCGCTCCATCTCTTCATATTGCAGCAGCAGGGTTTGTTCGCGTTTAATTTTGTTTTGTAGGTCGGTGATGGTTTCGCTCATAAGGTTTTTCGTTAGGCTAGGACTGGCAGTGCTGACCGTATTGTAGCGGAGTTAGGTCAGTTCAGCACTGCCAGTCCTTGGGAATCAGGTAAATATTGTTAGAAAAAATCTAAATCTACCTGTCATGCCCGCGTAGGCGGGCATCCACGGCCTGGCCAACGAATGGATTCCCGCATTCGCGGGCAAGGCCATTTCCAGGACGCTTGCCTGACAACATTTCTGTGCAATCCTGGTTTTAGCGGGGCCGAAAGCGGCTCACTAAATTTTGCCAGCTTTGTTTGAGCGCGGGGAGGACGTCAACAGATGCTTCCGATTCAAATTCCAAAATACCGGGAATAATGGGCACGGTCCACTTCAGCTTTTGCTGCCAGCCGGTTTCCTTTTGCAGCAAGTCCAGCACCGCCTGCCACTGCGCCGCTTCCGGCTGCCCCTGCCGCAAGTTGTGCAAATCGACCAGGGCTTGCTGGGTGAGCAGGAGCAGTTGTTCCCCCTGCCATTGAGCAATCTGCTGCTGGTCATGGGCGTCCAGCAGCAAATCAACCAGTTCCACCTGGTTGGCATCCAGCTTTTCCACCAATACAGCCACCGTTTGCCGGTGCTGTTCGTCGATGCGCAGCAAAATGGCTTTTTGTGAGGCGGTCAACTGGGACTCAATACTATCTAACTGGTTGGTAACGGTATCTAACTTTCCAGTGATGGTCGCCTGAAACTGCCTAAGCTCCTGGAGCAACGTCTGTTCAGTTGACGTTTTCTCATCCGTCTGTTCGACTTCACCAACCAGGTCGGCCAACTCGTGCCGCCATTTAGTCAGTCCTGCCTGCTGCCGTTCAATTTCACTTTCCCAGCGCCGTTTTTGCCGGGGATCGTCCTCAAAGCGCAGCTTGTTTTCATAGTCAGCCAGCAATTGCAAATCGGTCTGAATGTGTTTCTCTAAATCGGCCTGGCGCTGCTGCCAGCCTGCTAGTTGGGTGGTGGGGTGGGGCATGGGTTCCTCCTGGATGAGGTGGGGGGCAAAACGGCCGTATTGGTACGCATTCTTTTCCTGCACATAGTTGAGCAATTGGGGGATACGGCCGTTCCGCTCAGCCTCCATCACAATTTGCTCAATGCGGTCACCTTTGGACATGCCACCAGAAAAATCGTCGTAAAGCGGACGAAACAGATCAAAAGCGAGCGTGTTAATTTCACCACTGCTAAAGGCGGCGGTTAACAGTTCACGAATTTTGGCGAAGTTATAAACTGGCATCGGTTCCTCCATGAATGATGTGTGCCTATTTTGGCAGATGGTAGGGGGATTGGTCAAGGGAAAACGGCGCGACGATATTTCTCGGTTGGGCTGTTTGCTATTGGCTACATAAAATAGCACTTATGAAACAAAATCCAGTCATCACCAATTTGGAACAATTAACATCGGAATGGTTAACGGCCGTTCTCACCCAAAGCGGTGCCTTAACAGCAGGCCAGGTAACAGATTTTACGGCAAACAGCGGCGGCGGGAATTGGTCCAGCAATGCTCAGCTCAAACTTACCTACAGCGAGGACGCGCGCGGGGAATGCCAAAAAAACCTTTTCTTGAAGCTAGTGAATACCGATACAGGTGACGGGGAATTTTTCCTGCCGTCTGAAATAACCTACTACACGCGCGACTACGTTGACCTGCCCGATGCGCCGCTGGTGCGCTGTTATGATGGTGCCTATGACCTTGCGCAAAACCGCTACCACCTGCTGCTCGATGATATGTCTGCTACGCACAAAGCGGCCTACGACTTGCAGCCCACCCTGGCACATGGCCAGGCCTTGGCTGAAGGGCTGGCCATTATGCATGCCCACTGGTGGGGCGAAGCTCGGCTACAAGAGATTGGGGCGGCATTTCATGATGCGGCTCACCTGCGCCGCTTTGTGACGATTGGTAAACCGGGCATACCGCACGTGCAGGCCCACTTTGGCGCTAAGCTCAAATCCCATTGGCCAAGATTAATCCAGCAGATTTTTGCCCAACTGCCTGATGCGTTGGCAGCACGCGGCCAGGACAAAACACACATGACGCTGATTCACGGTGATGCCAATCCGGGAAATATGTTGGTGCCAAAAGTGGGGGAACGGCCGTTATACCTCATCGACCAGCAGCCGTTTGATTGGAGCATCACCACCTGGTCTGGCGCGTTTGATTTAGCCTACGTGATGGCCCTCTACTGGGAAACGGAGTTGCGCCGGGAATTAGAAACGGCCGTTCTTCATCATTATCATCACACGCTTATCGAACGGGGCGTGCAAGGCTACACATGGGAACAGCTATTTGACGATTACCGCCTGTGCGTGGCGCTGACGGTGCCGATAGCCGTGGAGTACATGCGTGACGGCGGTGACCCCGACTGGAATGAATTTCGCCATGGCCTGGTATCCCGCACCCTGACAGCATTTGATGATTTGCGGTGTGGGCAACTGCTTTAATGGATACGTCTTTCTCAACCCTGACTGTGGCGGGATGCCGGGAAGTGAACGCGACTTTGCGGCGGACCTTCACGGATAGACAGTCGTTTCTGCCAATAAAGCCTCCGCCAACGCCCACAAATCGGCTGATTCTGCCGGCACCATTTTGAGGCGTGCCGCCAGCTCCGTACCGGCTAGATCAGCGCGCAGTTGGGAATTGGCAAACATGGGCACAGCTTGCAGGGATGCGTACGCGGCCGCTGCCCTGTCTGTCTTTCCCCTATCGACCAATAAAAGCGCCATCCCCGGCAGGCTAAACAATAAGGGAATGATAGCGTGAATCTCAACGGCCGTTTGCAAAGCCAGTCGAAAATAATGCCACGCTTCCTCAACCTGACCCAACCCCCGTGCGGCGTAGCCCCAAAAAGTCTGGGCATGGGCCAGACGGTCCTGTTGGCCGAGCTCTTGCAGCAGCGGCATACTTTCTTTGAGCAAAGATTGGGCCTCAGCGTAACGGCCGTTGGCTGCGGCGGCCCCTGCCAGCACATTTAGCCCCAGTGCCAGCTCCACCGTATCCCCACTTTGGCGGCACAGCGCCACATGCCGCTGCAGCAGGCTTTGCGCTTCCGCATAGCGCCCCAAATCCACGTTGATGATGCCCAACAAACTTAGCGGCAGAGGGCGTCCTGCCTGGCCTAAAATGGCCGCTCCTTTTTCCGCTGCGGCATACGCTTCCTCAAGACGCCCCATATAAACGAACAGCCAGCTTAACGCCAGCGATCCATCAGCAATTTTCTCCTGGTCGCCAATGGCGCGATAGAGAGCCACTGCCGCCGTCGCAACCTGCTCTGCCTCGCCCAACCGTCCCTGATCGCGTAAGACGTAGCTAAGCCGCTCCAGCACCCAGGCCTGACCGCGCCGGTCGCCGCTTTGTTCAAACAGGCGCAGGCTGGCCTCGAAATGAGCGCGGGCCACATCATAACGGCCCTGCATGTTGGCCGTCTCCGCCAATCCCGCCAACGCCTGCGCCTCGCCCCAGCTGTTGGCCGTTTCCCGATAGCCGTCCAGCGCCTGCTGAAAATGGTGCTGACTGTTATCCGATACGCTGTGTCCCAGCCAGGTATGGCCAAGCTGCAAATGGGCAAAGGGGTCAGCGGAGGTCAGAGCAGCGGCCGTTTGCGCCAGCCTTTGAGCCTCATCGTGCAGCTGCTGCCGGGCACTGAAGCGCGCCTGTACGGCCGTTAATGCCGCCAGAAACTTTCTGTCTTCTACCACCTGGTCTCGTGCCTCCGCCATCCACTGCACGCCTTCCTGATAGCGATGCCGCCACAGGAAAAAGAGCGTGATCCCGGGCAAAATTTGGGCCAGATGCCCCGCTGCCCGCTGCTGAATCGCCCACTGCCAGGCCAGATGGATATTTTCTTGCTCTGTTTCCAACTGCGTCAGGGCAGTTTCCTGTTCTGCGCTCGCCAGGTGAGCGGTCTGTAGGTGAACAAAGTGGCTGTAATAGTCGGCGTGGTTGGCGGCCGTCGCCGCCTGCAAATCGGGCGTTTGGGCTAACCGTTCGGCCGCAAATTGACGCAGCAGTTCGTGCATGGCAAAACGGCCGTCTGTGCCTCGGCTTAAAAAGGAACGATGCACCAACCCCAGCAACAGGGGCAGCGACGTCCCGGTGACCGCCTGCGCGGCTTCATGCGTAAAGCCGCCGCGAAACAGGGCCAGCCGGGCACAAACAGTCCGCTGAGAAGAGGAAAGCAGTTGCCAGGAGGTGTTAAACACGGCGCGCAGGCTGCGCTGGCGGGAAGGGACATCACGCAGCTCGGTTTGCAACAAATCGAGGCCGGAGCTCTCCCCGGTGGTTTTGGTAAGTTCGGCGGCAATTTCTGCCGGGGTGAGCAAGGTGATCCAGGAAGCGGCCAGCAGCAGAGCCAGCGGCATTCCTTCTACGAGGCGACAAATCTGGTGAACGGCCGTCTGGTTCTGGGGCGACAGGACAAAATCGGGCTGTACCAATTGCGCGCTTTGCAGAAACAGCTGCACCGCCTCACCGTCAGCTGCGGTCACATCAAGACCGGCCAGAGGATAGAGCTGTTCGCTCTGCAAGGCCAACCGTTCCCGCGAAGTGGCAATGATTTGCAAGTGGGGCGCAGCTTGCAACAGATCGGTCAACAGGGGGCTGCCGGCTAGCAAATGCTCGAAGTTGTCGAGGATAAGCAGGCAGGTTTTCTGACGCAGATAGTCGGCCAGCTGCTGCGGAGGCGGCCGGCCTTCGTAAAAAGTGAAGCGCAATGCTTCGGCGATGGCGGGGACGATTGCCTCAGCATGGCCGTGGTCGGCCAAATTAACCAGGTACACGCCATGCGGGTACTGCTGGTGCACGGCCGTTCCCAGAGCAATCGCCAGCCGCGTCTTGCCGCTGCCGCCCACGCCCAGAATCGTCAGCAGGCGTCGCTGCTTGTCCAGTAAAAGATGGCTTAGCTCAGACAATTCGCGCTGGCGGCCGATGAGAGGGCGTAGCGGCGTGGGCAAATTGCCCGGCTTTTCACGCGCCTGGTGAACGGCCGTCCCGGTCGCCAATTTGCCTTCGCGTATCTGCTCATAAAGGGCGATCGTGGCTGGCTCGGGCGTGACCCCCACCTCTTGTGCTAATTGGGAGCGGCACATTTCATATTGTTTCAGAGCTTCAGCGCGACGGCCGTTCCTGGCCAAAAGATGCATCAACTGCCGGTGCGCCGGTTCGTACCAGGACTCCAGGGCGAGCTGCTGCTGGGAGAAAGCCGCCGCTTTTTCCCAATCGCCCTGCTGTTCAACCGCCTGGGCCAGCCGCTGCAGCGCGCGCATCATTTGCTGCTGCAGCTGGCTGCGGGTCAGGGTCAGCCATTCATCAAAGAGGGTGCTGTCTTTGACAGAGAGAGTGTCGAGGAAACGGCCGTTGTACAGGTCAACGGCCGTTTCCAGCTGCGCCAGATCATCTGCGGCAATGTTCTCCTGAAAAGTGTGAACATCCACCCAGGCGTGCGCCGTGTCCAGCTGGATTGTTTGGCCAGCCACGATGAGGGCGGGCGTGTCGCTGGTGCGGTCGCCGATGACCTGGCGCACATTGCTGAGGACGCGGCGCAGATTAGTACGCGCCGCCTGGTCAGCAAAATCGGGCCAGAGCAGTCCGGCCAGCCGTTCGCGGTGGTGGGGCTGCTCAGATTCGGTGGCGAGATAGGCCAGCAAGGCGCGCGCCTTATCCGACTCGAAGCCGGAGCGTTCAGCACCCGCCAGAGTAACGGTAAAAGCGCCCAAACAGTGAATTGCCAGTTGTTTATTCATTTCCGATCGTTTTGCGCACGCCTACCATACGCCCTATTGCTACGTTGCTGCCAACTATATCAGGAGAGCAGCAGCGATGGCAAAGTATTTTTTCTTCATAACAGTCATGATAATGGGTCTAACCGGATATCCTCAATGGCAGCAGGCCAGGGAGCGACAACAGATTCTGGAAGCAACGGTACAAATCACGATGATTGTGCCCCAATGGAAAGAAGTTGAGCAGCAGGCGATTGAGCCACTGCCCGTGCCCCCGGATGAGGTTCGTCCCATGGCCAAAGCCGAAACATACATCGTTGCCGAAGGATTGGGAACCGTGGTGCAGGCCAATGGCTTTACGTACCTCATCACGCACGATCATTGGAGTCAGCTGGCGGCTAATGCAGGCGAGGTGCAGTTTCGCGATGCGGCCGGCACGCTGCTGGCGGAGATGGCGTTATACCGGTTCAAGCGCCTGATCCTGTCGCGCAATGGCGGCACAATGATCTTGTCTGCGCCAGATGCGTTGCAGAATATGGCAATCATGGCAACGAACGGCGGCGTTACCGAAAGAGATGAGCTTTGGCTGGTGCATCGACAGGCGGGACGGGTGCGGGTATCGCCTGTGCAAAAGGAAGCGGTGGATGTAAGGAATGGGGTAGCCGTCTGGCGATTGCAGGGGCAGGCGGTTGTGAGCGGCGATTCAGGTGGTGGGGTGTGGGCAAACGGCCGTTTAGCCGCCATCACCTGGACGGCCGTGATGATAGAAAACGGGCAGAATGCTGAGCGACAGGCAACCGATGTGAGCGTGGCAGCCGTGCTTGAAAGTCTGCCCTAAGTAAGCGGCCAACAATAACTTACCCGATTAGAAGGCCGCTTACTTCACGCCGTCCGCACAATTCCGGCAAGTTATTTGCGGACGGCCACTAAGTCAGATTTCCCGGTCCAAATAGGAGCCTGCCCCCATGACGGTGAGGGTGACGCTTGTGTAAGATATTTGGTAAACCGTAATCGGTAATCTGTTTCCGACTACCGATCACCGATAACTGTTCACCGGAGACTTATATGCCCATTCAACCCAATTTTCTGGAACGAACCGCTTTTTTTACACTAAACGCAGCGCCAGGGCCGATGTTGGATTTGGCCGGGCTGCTGGCTTATAAAGCGGTGAATACGGCCGTTGAGCTGCACCTGTTTACCGCATTGGTTGCCCAACCAGCTTCTGCGGCTGAGTTGGCGCAGCGGCTAGAGGCCGATGAACGAGGTGTTCGTGCCTTACTGCGGGCCCTGCTGGCCATTGGCTACGTTGTGGAGGAAAACGGCCGTTATCACAACAGCCCTATGACAGATAAATGGTTTGTGCAGAGCGGGGTGCTGGACATGAATGCGGCGCTGTCTGTGTTCAATGTTTTTTTGCATGAGCTGTGGCCCCATGCAGCGGAGGTGGTGCGCACGGGGGAACGGCCGTTTAACTTCTATGAGTTTGTCTACAGCGATCCTGAATTGGCCCACAACTTCCAGCAGATGATGGTCGGCAATGCCAACGTGGTTGGTGCAGAAGTCCTCAAAAAGCTGACCGTGCCTGCTGGCGTGGCGCGGCTGCTGGATGTTGGCGGCGGGCATGGGGTATTCAGCGTGATGCTGGCCAATGCCCAGCCCCACTTGCAGGCAACCATCCTGGACACGGCTGTTGCCCTGGAAACCGCCAAACACCATATTAGCCAGCATAATTTGAACGGCCGTATCCACCTCCTGCCCGGCGATATGTGGCAAATGGATTGGGGCGAGCCGTACGACCTGATCCTGCTGTTTAATATGGTGCATCACTATGATTTGGATACCAATCGTAAGCTGCTGCAAAAAGCATATGCGGCGCTCAAACCGGGTGGTCAGGTGGCCATTTTTGACCAGATCGAGGGCAGTGTGTTTGGCAGCGGCAGTAATGGCATCGTGCAGATGCTGGCTTTTATGTTTTATTTGTTTGCCAACGGCCGTGTCTATGCGGCTGATGAGTTGATGGCTTTATTAGCGGAAGTTGGTTTTAAGAATCAACAGATAACCAAGATGCGGCTGTCACCAGGGTCTAGCTTGATAACGGCCGTGAAATAGTAATAAGAAGCAATGGGGAAGATGAGTATGAACAAAACAGTTAGAAATCCAGCCATTGGTCACCGGATTACCTTTTTGCAAACCGGAACCCAAACCAACGGTGAATTGTTGCAAATTATGTACGCAGTGGAAACGCCAGAAACAAAACCAACCATCCCGCTTCATATTCATTTGCAATGTGAAGAGCGGTTTGAAGCTGTGCAAGGTCAGCTTGGCGTTATTTTGGATGGTGAGCAACGGCTGTTGAGCGTGGGCGAGCAAGTGCTCATCCCGCCTGGCACGCCGCACACCTTTTGGAACGCTGGTGAAGGCGAGCTGCGCTTCATCACCGATGTGCGCCCGCCGGGGCAGCTGCAAACCTACTGGGAAACGGTTTTTGGTCTGGCAGAAGAGGGGAAGGTAGGCAAAAATGGGATGCCCAATCTGCTACAGTTGGCCGTCGTTGCCCCCCTGGCCGACAGCTATGCACCCAACGTTCCTATCTCGCTTACGAATCTAGCGATGACGGTTTTGGGTGGAATCGGCCGTTTACTGGGCTATAAAGAAAGCTATCCACAATACAGCCAATAAAGTTGTTACCAATCATAAGGGACTCACGTCTCTCAGGAGAAATCTAATGCCAATTACCCCCAATATTTTGGAACGGACTGCTTTCAATACGCTAAATATGGTGCCCGGTTTGATGCTGGATTTCGCCGGGATGCTGGCCATGCAGGCGGTGACGACGGCCGTTGAACTCGGCATCTTCCAAACCCTGGCCAAACAGCCAGCAACAGTAAGTGAGTTGGCCAAGCAACTGCAACTGCAAGAACGCGGCTTGCTGGCCCTGCTGCCAGCGCTGGCGGCCTTGCACTATGTGGAGGAGAAGAACGGCCGTTACCACAACAGCAGCTTAACGACAAAATGGCTCATCGAACATGACGCTTTTGATGCCCAGGCACTGCTCCATTTTTGGAGTGCAGCCAGCCATGAGCTGCTGCCCCACACCACAGAAATCATTCGCACGGGGGAACGGCCGTTTGAATTTTACGACTGGACCGAAGCTGATGCCGACCTGTCCGATGCCTACCAGCGTCAGCTGGCCATGAATGCGGTCACGGCAGGCCCCAGTGTTATCAAAAAGCTCACCTTGCCAGACGGGCCAACCCGCCTGCTGGATGTGGGTGGGGGGCATGGCACCTACAGCATCCTCATGTGCCAAAAATATCCCTCGCTGGAAGCCACGATTCTGGATTACTTTGCTGGTTTGGAAACGGCGCGGCAAAAGCTGGCAGGTCAGCCGGTCGCCTCTCGCATCACCTTGCAAAAGGGAGATATGTGGCAGGCAGAATGGGGTGAGGGCTTTGACATGATTTTGCTGTTTAATGTGCTGCACCAATATGACATTGAGACGAACGTAAAGTTGTTACAGAAAGCAAAACAGGCATTAAAACCTGGCGGCCAAGTTGCCATATTGGACCAAATCACGGGCAAGATTCCGGGAACGGCCGTTAACGCCCTCATTCGTCTCATTGCCCTGCAATATTACGTTTTTGCCGACGGCCGTGTTTTTTCTCGCACGGAGATGACCGAGATATGCAGCAGTGCTGGGTTTACAGACCTCCAATTCCACAACCTGACCAGCCTACCGGGGAATACATTGTTAACGGCCGTTCGGCCATAGCTCGCTTTCACATGTAACGCTCGATTTTATTCTCAATGATTGGAAGCCAGACGTTTGATTGACCATGCTATAATGTCCCATGAGAATTACCTACAGAAACGAATGGAAAAGTCAAAACCCTGATTCAGGACGCCAGCAATTGAAAGTTAAACTTTCACTCATACAGGAGCACATTTGATCCCTTTTTGCCAGACAACGGCTTACAGTGAGGGCCGTTTATCCCCATCATCATGATGGCCGATGATCACAAGGAACTGGTGGCAAACATTGTATGGATAACCAAAATCAGCAATTAAGCGCAGGGTTTCCTGAGCGCGTCAACCAAACGGCCGTTTTCCGCGCTGTCTGGTTGTTCATTGCCGCTGGCGTGGTCAGCCTGGTTGTTGCCGCCACGCCGCTACGTTACCAAATGCTGCAAGCCGACGTCTATGGCTTTGCTGATGGCTTGCAATCACTGGGGCTGTCGCTCCCCTTCTTTGCCACCTACTTTACTATCCTGGAGCTAATTTTGATCATCGGCTCACTGGGGGTGGCGGCGTTGATCGCCTGGAAACGCCCCAATGATTGGATGGCGATGCTGGCGGCCGTCACGCTCGCCCTGTTCGGTCTCTTGCCGCCGCTAGCCGATGGCTTGATCTACGCCAGGCCTGCGTGGGCCATTCCTCTCTCGGCCCTGCGGATGCTGGTGTGGGGCTGCACAATGGCACTGATTTGTTTGTTCCCCAACGGCCGTTTTATGCCCCGCTGGACCGGCTGGCTGTTTCTGTTGTGGCTATTTATTTGTGTGTTTGCCTTCCTCAACAATCCCTTATTGATGGCCGATATGGCCATGCTGCCCAACACGCGCACGTTGACCGATGGCCTCTGGCTGTTGCTTGGTGCGGGCTGGTTTACCGCTGGCCTGCTGGGGCAAATTGTACGCTATCGTCGCTTTGCCACTACAACAGAAAGACAGCAAATGAAATGGCTTTTGTGGGGGCCTATGCTGCTTATTTTCAGCAGTACGATTAGCATTTTGCTGCTTATTGGCATCCCTGCCTTACGAAATGTGCCGGATCAGCGCACCCTGTTTACCATCGTTATGGGCGGTTTTATCTTGCTGGCTGCTTTGGCGATTCCGGCAACCATTGCCTTTTCTATCTTGCGTTACCGGTTGTGGGATGTGGATATCTGGCTTAACCGGACGTTGATTTATGGCGGTTTGACGGCGTTGGTGACGGCCGTTTACATTCTGCTCGTTGGCGGCGTCGGTTCCTTAGCCATCACGGAGCAAAGTAACCTGGCTGCTTTTGTGGTGGCGACGGTGCTGGTATTGTTGGGGATACGGCCGTTGCACCGCTGGCTGCAAAAACAAGTAGACAGACTGCTGCCCCCACCGCCTCAAATCACTAGTCGGGCAACAACCCACAGAAGCACCCGGTCGATTCTGCTGCAAACTGCCTGGGTGTTCAATTTTTTGATGGCGGTCATTTTATTCAGCGCCGGGTTAACGTGGCAGGCCAGCTATGGCTTTTGGCAAATGCCGCCCCCTGAGGCTTTGACAACTGTGCCCCTGTTGGCCTCGATTCCTGCGGGGAACACCCTCTTGCTGGAAAGTGGTTTGTATCCATTTGCCCTGATTGCTGCCTATATCCAGGCAGCGATCTTTGTCCTCGTTGGTTTATTCTTATTCTGGCGACGGTCTGGGGAGCTGATGGGGGTGCTAGCCTCGATGATGCTCATTGCCGTTGGCCTGGGATTTACGCCAACGATTGTTTTTTTGCCGTTGCTGGCACCTGCCTGGCACCTGCCCGCAACGCTGTTTCAGGCGGGTCTGTTTGGCAGCGTGTTTTTATTTTTGTGTTTGTTTCCAAACGGCCGTTTCTACCCCAAATGGTCCCGTTATGCCGCTGCCGCCTGGCTAGGCTACATGTTGCTGTGGCTGCCCTTTCCCCAGCTCAACCTGCACCGGGCCACTACTATCTGGCCCCCGCTCATCTTTGCCGTTGTTGTGTTTTTAGGCATTGGCTTCCAGATTATTCGCTATCGTCGCCTTTCTGCCTCTGATGAAAAACAACAGGCCAAATGGGTGATTGCTGGCTTTGCGGTCGCCAATTTGGGCTTGTTTTCCGTTGCCCTTTTCCTGGGATTACAACCTGTTCAGTCGAGTGTTTTTATGGGGACAGCCATGTTATTGCTTGGCATGGCTTCCAGTTTTATTCCGCTGGCCATTGGCGTGGCGCTGTTCCGCTACCGGCTGTGGGAGATTGACATCATCATCAACCGCACCCTGGTTTATGGCGGCCTGTCGCTGGGGATTGTGGCCATTTACGTGCTGGTCGTGGGCGCTTTGGGGACACTCTTTCAAGCACAGGGTAATTTTTTAATCGCCCTGCTGGCTACTGGCGTTATCGCGGTGCTCTTCCAGCCGGTGCGCGAGCGGTTGCAGCATAGTGTGAACCGCCTCATGTTTGGCGAGCGGGACGACCCGTACGCGGCCCTGTCAAAATTGGCTGGGCAGTTACAAACCACCACAACGCCGGAAGCCATGCTGCAATCGGTGGTGGAAACAATAGCCAGCACGTTAAAGCTGCCTTACGTGGCCGTTGAGCTGGGCGACGAGCAAGGGCAGTTAGGCGGGGCAGCAACGGGCAAGCCGGTGGCCGCTACCGTGAACCTGCCGCTGCGTTACCAAAATGAAGCGGTTGGCCAACTGGTTGTCTCGCCACGTTCGCCGGGCGAGGCGTTTACCGAACGGGAACAGCGGCTGTTGGCTGACATGGCAGCCCAAACGGGAGCCATGGCCTACTCGGTGCGCCTGACAGCCGCCTTGCAACGCTCGGCCACAGCCTTGCAGCAGTCGCGGGAAAAGTTGGTGCTCACTCGTGAGGAGGAACGCCGCCGCATTCGCCGCGACCTGCACGACGGGCTGGGTCCCACGCTAGCCAGCCAAACCTTTGCCTTCGACGCCATTTTGGATTTGATGGAAACGAATCCAGCTGAGGCAGCACGCTTGCTGCGTGGCTTGAAGTCGCAAAATCAAGAAACGGTGGCCGAGATTCGGCGGCTGGTGTACGCGCTGCGGCCGCCAGCACTGGATGAGTTGGGTCTGATGGAGGCGTTACAGGCGCATGTGGGGAAGCTAAACGGCCGTTCTCCTCTCATCATCCAACTCAACGCCGCACCGGACCCCCTGCCGCCGCTTTCTGCTGCTGTGGAAGTGGCCGCCTACCGCATCACCCTGGAAGCGATCACCAACGTGATGCGCCATGCTCAGGCGCGGCGGTGTGCGGTGGAGTTACAGGTGGTGGGAAACGGCCGTACCACCCTGCAAATCACCGTCAGTGACGACGGCATTGGGCTGCCGCCAGCGCCACCGTCGGGCGTGGGCATCCGCTCCATGCGGGAACGGGCTGAAGAGTTAGGTGGATCGTTGACGGTGGTTAAACAAAAGAAAGGCACGCGGGTAACGGCCGTACTTCCTTTGTTACTCGCCAGTGAGTCAGAACGCGCATGAAAATCACGTTCCCAACCATCCTCGACGGCAAAGTCGCCCGGTACCAAAAGGAGATCGTCACACACTCATGACCCATCTCACGATTTTGGCACTAGGATCGCGCGGGGACGTCTTGCCCTGTGTTGTTTTGGGGCAAGGTTTGCAAGCGGCTGGTTTTTCAGTTCGGCTCATTTCCTTGGAAAACTTTGCGCCGCTGGCGGCCCAATACGGTCTCGATTTTTGCCCCGTGCCCGGTGATGCCGAAGCCTTGCTGACCAGCGGTGGTGGCATCACGCTGACCGAATCAGGGCAGAACGTGTGGAAGATGTGGCGTTCCGTCAAGGCGCTGTTTTGGGATTTGGCTACCGGCATTGCCAATGTGCTCTCACGGCCAAACCTGTGGCAAACGGACGGTATCATCAATCAGCTGCCGGGCGGCTTGTTTGGTGTGGACCTGGCAGAAAAGCTGCACATCCCCATGATCACCATGGCCGTCATTCCGATGATTCGCACCAGCGCCTTTCCCATGGTGGCCTTCCCGGCCGGGCCAGGATTCCTGCCCGGCTACAATGCCCTGTCTTACCGCATTGCTGAGCAGCTTGTCTGGTCTGGCTTTCGCCGGGCGGTTAACCGGTGGCGGCAGGAGGCGTTGGGGCTGGCGGCACGGCCGTTCCTCGGCAACTTTGCGCAAATAGGCCAGATGCCCACGCTGCTTGGCTTTAGTGAAGCCATCGTGCCCCGCCCGCCGGATTGGGGTCCGCATGTACACTACACTGGCTACTGGCGGCCAGAGGAACCCAACTGGACCCCGCCTCAAGCGCTAGCCGATTTTTTGGCAGCAGGATCAGCGCCCATTTTTGTTGGCTTTGGCAGCATGCCGGTGCGCGAGCCGGAGCGCATAACGCAGGTAGTTTTGGATGCCCTGGAACTATCCGGGCAGCGGGCTGTGCTGCAAGCAGGTTGGGCGGGTATTGGTCAGACCGAACTGCCAGACACGGTTTATCTGCTGGATTATGCGCCCTACAGCTGGCTTTTCCCCAAAATGGCGGCGGTGATTCATCACGGCGGGTCGGGCACCACGGGTTTTGGCTTTTGGGCCGGTGTGCCTACTATTCTGACGCCGTTTTTGTTTGACCAGTTTTACTGGGGACGACGCATTGGGGCGATGGGTATTGGTCCGGCGCCAATACCTTTTAAAAAGCTCACGGCCGTTAAGTTGGCTGCTGCTATTGAAACGGCCGTCTCCGACGCCAACATGCGCCAACGCGCTGTTGCGTTGGCGCAAATCATTCAGCAAGAAGATGGTGTGGCCAAAGCTGTCAATCTGGTTGAGCAAATCGTTCACCATAACAAACGATAACCTGGAGCAACCGCATGGAACCCATTCGCATCCTGGTGGTAGATGATCATAATTTGTTTCGTGAAGGGCTTAAGCTCTTGCTGAATTCGGCGGCGGAAACGGCCGTTGTGGGCGAAGCAGGCACGGGCCAAGAAGCCTTTGCGCAGGCGAAAGCGGTAACCCCTGATGTGATTTTGATGGACATCCAGATGCCGGACATGAACGGCATCGAAGCCACCCGCCGCATTTTGGCCGATTTGCCCGAAGTGGGCATTATCATGCTCACGATGCTGGAAGATGACGATTCGCTTTTTGCGGCGATGAGCGCCGGGGCGCGGGGCTATATTTTGAAAGGGGCGGACAAAGCAGAGGTGCTAGCCACGGTGCAGGCCGTAGCCGAAGGACAGGCGCTATTTGGGCCAGCGATTGCCGGTCGGTTAACCACTTTTTTTCAACGTGGCGGGCAGAGGGGAGATACGGCCGTTTCCCCCTTTCCCGAACTCACTGACCGTGAGCGGGAAGTGCTGACGCTCATTGCCCAGGGGTTGAGCAATAATGACATTGCCAGCCAGCTGCACATCAGCGGCAAAACGGTAAGCAACCACATCTCCAACATCTTCAACAAGCTGCAAGTGGCCGACCGCGCCCAGGCAATTGTGAAAGCGCGGGACGCCAATTTACACAGTTGAGGCGTTATCTTTTCTACTTACCCCACAACAAACATCATCAACACAGAGAGTACGGCCAGTCCACTTACACCCAGCAGTAAAATAAGTGGCATTGGGCCTTTCTCATTTATTGAGACCTGGTAGGAAACATCATCCGGCTCTTCTGGTTGTTCGCGATTCGCCAGGTAAAAATGGGTGTTCATATCACTGAAGTTCATGGTTTATTTCTCCTTTGCGTTTGATTTCCTTCAGTATGATTGTTAAACGTGGACGAGCCATGAACGAGTGCGTGAGCAAAGCGTTGACATTCCGTTGACAGTGGTAAAATGGGGCATGTTTGAGTTATCGTTGGCATTGTTGGGACCGTTTGAAGCCGTTTACAAGCAACGGCCGTTAACCCAATTCCGCACCAAAGCCGTCCAGGCGCTTCTCATCTACCTGGTTTGCCAGCCAAAGGTACACACACGGGAAGCGTTGATGGCTTTGCTGTGGCCGGAACTGCCCACTAAATCAGCGCAGGGTAACTTGCGCCATGCTCTCTACCATTTGCGGCAGGCGATTCCCACAGTGAATGGCGACGCTCCCCTTGTGCTGGCCGACCGGCAGACGATACAAGTGAATCCAGACGGCCGTTTCCAGCTAGACATCACCCAATTTGAGACATTAACGGATTCGCAAAAGGTGGCGGATTGGCAAACGGCCGTCACGCTCTATCGTGGCGATTTCCTGGCTGACTTTTACCTGCCCGACAGCCTTGAGTTTGAAAGCTGGGTACAAGCTCGTCGGGCCGATTTACGCCGCCAGTTACTTGATACCCTTGGTCGTTTGACCGACTATCACCTCCAAAATGAGAATTTTGAACAGGCAGAAAAATATGCCCGGCAGCAGATAGCGAATGATAATTTGCGTGAGGAAGGGCACAGGCAGTTGATGATGGTGTTGGCGCGAAACGGCCGTCGCACCGACGCCCTCACCCATTACCAAACTCTGTGTCAACTGCTGCAAGATGAACTGGGCATCACCCCATCCAGCGAAACGGAAGCACTGGTTGAAGCCATCCGCAAAGATCGGTTAAGAGGGGAGGCAGAAAGCGAGGAACCTCATGCCGTGCCGCACAATTTGCGCACACAAGCCACGCCTTTTGTCGGCCGACAGGCTGAATTGGCAGACCTGGACAGCCTGTTGGCCAATCCGCAGACAAGGCTGGTCACTATTTTGGGTTCAGGCGGCATGGGTAAAACACGGTTATCTTTGGCAGTGGCCAAACGTCAGTTGGCCCGGCAGCAGTTTGCCCAAGGTGTCTTTTTTGTGCCGCTGGCCTGGGTGGGCGAGAGCAACCGCATCTTGTCGGCGATTGCCGAAGCCATGGAAATACGGCTGGAAGCAGGCGAACAGCAGCTTTTTAACACGTTACGAACAAGGCAGATATTGTTGGTCTTGGACAATTTTGAGCATTTACTGGATGGCAGTGAATTGGTGAGGCGCTTACTGCAGACCGCGCCGCAGCTGCAAATTTTGGTTACTTCGCGGGAACGGTTGCGCTTGCAGGGTGAGCAAGTTTATCCGCTTCAGGGGTTGGTGGTGGATGATACGGCCGTTTCTGATGATGCCCGCACTTTATTTCTGCAAGCCGCCCGCCGTCTGCGACCTAATTTTGAAGTATCTCCCGAAAACTTACCCATCCTCAACCACATTTGCCGTTTGGTGGAGGGGATGCCCTTAGCTCTGGAACTGGCAGCCACCTGGGTGGATTTATTCACCCTGGCGGAAATCGCTGCCGAAATCCAACGCAACCTGAACTTTTTGGAAAGTGATTTGCGGGACATACCTTCCCGTCATCGTAGTATGCAGGCTGTGTTTGATGCGTCCTGGCAAAGGCTTCCACCTGCTGAACAGCAGTTGTTGGCGCAAGTAACAATTTTTAAGGGTGGCTTTAGCCGAGAAGCGGCCACGGTTGTGACCCAAGCCTCGCTGCGTGATCTGGCTGGGTTAGTGAACAAGTCTCTATTGACGTTTGATACAGTAAACGGCCGTTACCACATACACGAACTCTTACGACAATTTGCCGCCGCCAAACGAGGCGAAGATGACGCCCTGCGCGATCGTCACCGAACTTATTTTTGCACCTGGCTAGGAAATCAGGTTGAGGGGCTGAGCGGACCGGAACAAATAGCCATCGCCCATCAGGTTCAGGCCGATATGCCGAATATCCGGCCCGCCTTCTTTGATGCGCTGCGCAAGGCGCAATTTGCCGACCTGGAGACGGCCTTACCCGGCCTGGCTGAATATTATTACGCATGCGGTCAATATTATGAAGGGATCACCCTGCTTCAGCAAATCCACGATGATTTACGCCACCGGCCGGATCAGGCTCCCAGCGCTTTGTTCTGGACTTTAATCTGGCTGGCCAATTTTCATGGCATCTTTTTTCAAACTGAGGTGGAAGCAGCATTTCTACAACAGGCTAGGGCGTTGCTGGCGACGCCTTATTTCCATGAGCGAGACACAAAGGCAGAACAGGCATGGTTATGCCTTATAGAGGGCTACACGATGGTCTGGAATGAGCCGGAAACGGCCGTGCGGCTGTTTCGCCGCAGCCAGGCTTTACTGGAGGAGTCAGGGAACCAGGTCTGGCTAGTTCGAAATCTGATTGGCCTGCATCAAGCCATACGCAATAATGGCGATCAGGAACAGGCGGTCGAAGTAGCCCGCCACGGCCTTTCCCTGGCCCAGGCGTTGGGCCACCCCGTGCTGGAGGTTCAATTACAGCTGATGTTGGGTCGTGTTGACACAGACTCTGGCAAATATGCGGCCGCCGAAACACAACTACAGGAAGCAATTGCCCGGGTACGGGGGTTAAATCATCCCCAACAGCTCGGAGTGGGTTTGATCTATTTGGGCTATGCACATATGTGCAACGGTCATCTTGAAGCCGGGCTTCGGGCCAGCCAGGAAGGCCAACAAATAGCGGCCGAAATGAGCAATCTCAGGTTGCAGATTTTTGCCCAGAATTTAGAGGCGACCTGCCGGCTGCATTTGGGCCAGTACGAACAGTGTCGGGCAGCGACGCAACAGGCGCGGCGTCTTGTGCAAACGATGCCGGAATTCCGCCATCCTGATGTGGATCAGGTGCTTTCCGACCTGCTAGGTGCGCTGGCACTGGTTCAAAGGGAACCAGTCGAAGAAAAGGGCCAACTTCTGATCAGCGAACACTTGCTCGCCAATCCCGTCCCTGGGCTGGGCTCGGGATTGGCTGCCGCTTTTGCCGGTGAATGGGCCAGAGCCCGAGAGATTATCAAAGCGGCCATTCAAGTCGAAAGCCGGAAAAAAAGACCATTCCTGCTGGGGCCATTGTTAGCCGTGGCCGCTTATCTGTACGCGGTGGCGGGAGAAGCAGAGCAGGCTGTGACGCTGTATGCGTTGGCCCGACGACAACCCTTTATCGCCAGCTCTCAATTTTTTGAAGATATGATTGGCAAACAAATCACGGCCGTTTCTACCAACCTTTCTCCGGATGTCCTCACCGCCGCTCAAGCCAGAGGGAAAGAAATGGACTTGTGGCAAACGGCCGAACAAATCCTAAAGACCTGATATTATGTGTGAAAGGGTCATTAACGCTTATACACTTCTTCCACCACTTCAGATGAATTCCACCAATAATCATTGTTTGAGGGACGCTGCGGTTCTGCGCAGGCACACATAAAAAGCGTACGGCAGTTCAAAACGTTAGGCAACAGATGGAGGACGGTTTATGCAGCAGAAGGACTGGCCCGCCTGGCCATAAATCGAGGACAAGCGGAAACGGCCGTGCGCCTTTTTGCCTGGGTAGATGCCCTGCGTCAGACGATGAATCTCCCGCGAGGCCCGGTTGAACAGGCGGATCTAGAGCGAGAGTTGGCTGCTATTCGGGAAACGATTGGTGAGGAGGTGTATGCGGCCGCATATGCTGAGGGGCGAGCCATAACCACAGCACAAGCGATTGCCTTTGCCGGGGCGCAGCTGGAAAATCATGACGATTTTTGTGCCTCTTGCCACACCGATCCAGAGAGCGAGTTTGTCAATCGTGCTCACGGGGGAACGGCCGTTGACCTGGCCAGTTTCCATACCGGTGAAGGTGTGCATTGCATTGATTGTCATTCTGGTGAAGGCGTAAACGGCCGTTCCCACGCCACTTCGATTTACTCACCCGCAATGTATGATTGAACGGCCGTTTCCAAAATTCCAAGCGGCATACTCCCCTGACCAATCACCACATTGTGAAACGCTTTGATGTCAAAATCATCGCCCAACGCATCCATTGCCTGCTGTCGAAGGGCCAAGATTTTGAGCATCCCAATTTTGTATGACGTGGCTTGGCCAGGCCAGACGATGTAGCGAGCAATCTGCCCCTGCACCATACGTTCGGGCAAACCGGTATTGTCACGCATAAAGGTGACGGCCTCGTTAAAGGTCCACTGCTTGGCGTGAATTCCGGTATCTACAACCAATCGTGCCGCCCGAAAAGCCTCCCCCTGCAAACGTCCCAAATCGCCATATGGATCATCTTCATAAAACCCCAATTCAGCCGCCAAAAGTTCTGCATAAAGGGCCCAGCCTTCCACATAAGCCGTAAAACTGGCACCATTGCGGAACGTGGGTAGATTGGGCAATTCTTGCATAATGGCAAGCTGAAAATGGTGGCCGGGAACCGCCTCATGGTACGCCAACGTGGGCATGGCAAAACGAGGCTCGGTGCCAAATGCGGAAGCGTAAAACGCGCCTGGCCGCGATCCATCCACAGACGGCCGTATGTAATAGCCACCACTCTCCACGCCAATCACCACCACATCCGCCTGCGGTGTCAGGTCAAAAGCGTCCGCCACATTTTGCTCCGCTTCAGTAATGAGGTCTTCGTACTCTGCCACAATGGCGTCGTCGGTGAGAAAGCCGCTCTCTTGCGCCACACGATCATAAAGCTGCGGCAGTGGATCGTTTGGGTAGCCCAGTTCATCAAAGATAAGCCGCATTTCGGCCTGAATGCGCTCCAACTCTTGCAAACCCAGTTCATGGATTTCGTCTGCCGTCATGTTGGTAGTGGTATGGTGTTGCAGCGCATAGGCGTAAAATGCGTCGCCGTCTGGCAGCTTCCACACGCCATCATCTGAGGTGGCTTTATTTTCTAGTTCAACCAAATAGTCAACCAATTTAGCATAAGCAGGAATAACGGTTTGCTCGATTTCGTTTTCGGCCGTTTCCAACATTTGCGCCTTCTCATCATTAGAAATGTCGGCCACCTCGTCCAATCGCGCTTCAAAGCTCGTGTAAAACGCGGTGCTTCGGGGTGACCCGTTGGCAATTTGACGCAAACCAGGCAGCGTCCACTGAAACACAAATCGTGGCGGAATAATGTTCATCTCTTCTCGAATGACAAGCCCTTCCAGCAGTTGGTCAAACTTGGTGCCTACCTGCGACAGGCGAGAAATGTACCCCTCAGCGTCAGCTAAATTGGCAATCGGGTGCAGGTCGGTCATAAAGGTCTCAAGCTGAGACGGCACGCTGGTGATAAAGAAACTGACCGGGTAGTCGTGGTACATAAATGGATGCCCTGCTACGCGATCAGCCAGATAAAATTCATAAATATCATAAGAAAGCTGCTGTTCTGGCGTTAGGCTGGCGCGGTCAAAACGGCGCAGCTGGGCAAGGGTTTGCACCTCCAAGGCTTGGGTTTCGCGGATGTAGGCGTCGGAGATGTCGGTGAGTTGATTGTTATGGGTGCCATAAACGGCATCTAAGCCAATTTCGCTGATCAATTCTGGGTCGCGCAGCAGCAGGGCAATGTAGGAAGCGTCAAAAAAATTGTCAATGTTATCGTATTCAACTGCTGCCGTTTCTTCTGCCTCTTCTGATTCTTCTATCGAAGGTTCAGCGGTTGGTGAATCAGAAATTGCGGCTTCTATTTCGATGGTGGGTTCGGTGGTTGGTGCGGGAGAAACGGCCGTTTCTCCCGCTGTTGTCCCCTCAGATATTGGGGGAGTATCCACATTTGTTTGAGCTGGCTCATTACCGCCACAGCCAACCAACAGCAATAAAAGGACAATCAATGCACGTCTTGATAGATTTTTTCCGTTCATAATGAGGTTCCCATTTATCCTGCACAGATGGGCAAAACACGGTTTTGCCAACATATCGACCCTATAATAACCCCAATTGTACACCAAATTGTTTTTGATTTACAGTTACAAGCTAATGGCAATAGGGCTTTTCAGTAGTTGATTGTTATCTCCACGCTTGACAAAGTGTAATTATTACACTATTATAACTTCGTGTGAGAATCACACGAATTAACTTTAACGCAGCTATTTCTCTGCGCCTCAGCGCCTCTGCGTTAATTTGCAAAAGGAGCCTGAATGATCAGCCACGCCACTACACTCGGCCGCGCCCACCGCCTGATGCAGCACAACTGCCAGGATTTTGCCGCTACCGCCATGCCTGCCCCCCACATCGCCATCGGGCTGGTGTGTGATGGCTGCGGTAGTAAATTTGTGGGGAACGGCCGTTCCCAGCCCTCCCACAACGAAATTGGAGCCAACTTGCTAGGCCAGTTTGCCATCGACTTTCTCAGCGGTAAATTAAGCAGCCTGCCCCAGCCAGCCTGCCCGGACACACTGGAAGCAATCTTGGCCGATTTGCATTTGGCCAGCCTCAGCTTTTTGCATCATTTGGTGGCCCATTTCCCGGAGGAAACCCGTCGCCAGTTTATTGCCACCCGGTTGTTAGCCACTCTGGTTGGTTTTGTGCGCATGCCAGAGACGGCCGTATTTTTCTGGCAAGGCGATGGCTTTTTAGCAGTAGACGGCACGATTTGCCAACTAGAAAGCAGTAATCAGCCAGACTATTTTGCTTACCAGCTGCTACAGCCCAATCCCAACCAGACCAATTTTCAACTGGCGTTCGTGCCGCAGCCGGAACAAATCCACTGGCTGGCCGTGGCCACTGACGGCTGGTCAGCGAATCTACTTGGCCAGTTGGGTCAACCCCGTCCATCGCTGACCTTGCAGCGCTGGCTCAACGTCCAAACCCAGCAGCGTGGCCAGTTCGATGATGATGGGGCGGTGGCAGTTTGGCACAAAGAGGAGATCGGAGACCGGAGATTAGAGATTGTTCAATCTCCAATCTCCAATCTCTAATCTCGATGCAATCATGTCACAAACGATCTACATTCAAAAGCAACGCTACCAGCTAGATGCTGCCGATCTCATTCAGTCGGGGGGGGAGGGAACGGTGTTTGGGCTGGGGAATACGGCCGTAAAACTGTACCATCACCCCACGCCCGCCCATCAAGAAAAACTGCGCCACTGGTTTGCCCAGCGCTGGCAACTGCCGCCGGACCTCCTGGCCCCCTGCGTGCCAGTCCATAACAAAAATGGACAAATTATTGGCTTGCAAATGCCTCGGCTGCCCGCCAGCTCCCTGCCTCTGAAACAACTTAGCCTGCCCAACTTCTGGCAGCAGCATGCGCTGACAACACAGCAAATTGTGCCGCTGCTCCAGCGACTGCACCAAACGCTTAACCGCCTGCACCAACTGCAAATTGTGGTGGGCGACCTCAACGAGACCAATATTTTTTTCACGCCTCCTGCACAAGGGGCTAGCCAATCGTTCTGGATTGATGTGGACAGCTATCAATTTGGCCACTTTCCTTGTCCAGTCGCCATGCCTGCCTTTTTAGATCCGACGCTGTACCATGTGACTGACTTTGGCGAACGGCCGTATTTCACGCCTCTTACTGACTGGTACGCCTTCACCGTTTTGCTGGTAAAAAGTTTGCTCCAAATCCATCCTTACGGCGGCGTACATCGGCAACACAAATCGCTCCAGGCACGAGCCACCGCAGGCGTCAGCATTTTGGCTAATGACGTGACCCTGCCCCCGCGCGCCCGTCATCCCGAAACATTGTCCGACGATCTGCTGCACTATCTGCACACCACGTTTGACAAGGCAGAAAGACGGCCGTTCCCTCTGCAGCTCTTGCAACAATATGCCCAGAACCTGCAAACCTGCCCCCACTGCCAGCTGGCTTACCCGCGCAGCCGGCGAGGCTGTCCGGCTTGCAGTCATCCCACACCCGTTTCCGTGCTGCCCAGCGCCGTCGCCAAAATGCTGCTCCAGGTGGATGGTTTCATCGAGGCGGTTTTTGTGCAGCCAAACGGCCGTCTCCTTATCATCTACCGGCAAGGCGAGCAGTACCGGCTGGTCCGGGCGGGCATTGGCGGCGTGCTGAAGGAGACGGTTCTGTTCAGCGGCAGCGTGGGCTACCGCTTTGGTGCATTCACCCGGCCAGATGGACACGATTTCCTGGTCGTCAATCCACCCCATCAGCCCCAACTGCTGGTGCTAGATATTCACGGCAGCCAGCCGCAGCAAGTGATGTTGCTGGAAACGGCGCTGTTTCGGGAAACGGCCGTGTTTGCCACCACGCCCAACCATCTCTACCGCATCAGCGGCGGCTGGATTATGCGCGGGGCCGTCCGACACAGCAGCTATTTAGAAGACGCCATCAGCACGGCCCATCGCGCCCAAACGCAGCTCTTTGGCTCTCCGTTCAGCAACAGTGTGGCCGGATACCATCGCATTTTTGCCGAACACCGTTTTTTTACAATTTCACCCAATGGCACAGAACAGCAATTAGCCACAACCACGCCGCCCGGTGCTTACATCACTCAGGCCGCCATTGCCTTTGCCCCTAATCAGGTTGGCGTGGTGCAGCAGTTGGTAGAAAACGGCCGTAGCCAGACCCAGGTCCAGGCGTTTAATCATCAGGGTCAGTGGCAGCAAAGTTGGGATTTCGGTGAGGACGGTTGGGAAACGGCCGTCAATCAATTTGCCATACTCAACCAATCCAGGTCACAGCCGCTGCTGCCCAGCGATTGGGTACATACGCATCCTGCTGGCTGGCTCATTCAACAACCTCAGCAGCTCCATTTTATTCCTCGTGCCAGCTAGAAATTGGCAAATTGGCAGGCAGCCGCCCGCTACCTAATTTGATGTTATAATTCGGGGTAGAAACTACTGTGGTGCAACTAAACGGCCGCATAAATGATTAGGAGAATTTTTATGGCTAAACAATGGCAATCCCCCCCGGAAATGCAAATTGATCCCAAAAAACAGTACACTGCCACGATGGAAACCAACAAAGGCACCATCGAGCTGGAGCTGTTTGCCGAACACGCCCCCGTCACCGTTAACAATTTTGTCTTTTTGTCCCGTGAAGGCTATTACGACGGCGTTGCCTTCCACCGCGTCATTAGCAACTTCGTCATTCAGGGCGGCGACCCGACTGGTACCGGCGGCGGTGGCCCGGGTTACAATTTCAAGGACGAATTTGCGGGTAACCCGCACAAACATGGCACAGGTTATTTGTCGATGGCCAATCGTGGTCCCGGCACCAATGGCTCCCAGTTTTTTATCACCCATGCCCCCCAGCCGCATTTAGATGGCAAGCATACCGTTTTTGGCAAAGTCACTAGTGGCATGGACGTCGTCAACAGCATTCGCCAGGGTGATAAGATGATTAGCGTCACCATCAACGAATCCTAGATAGCACCATTGACAGAGATCAAAAAAGGCCAGAGGAATATCCCCTGGCCTTTTTTATTTTGATTTCACTAGCAACCAACACAGGCCACTCAAAAAATCTCACAGACCTCTGTGGTTTATTTAGGCAAGATGCGGACTTTACGCCGCTTGCCTTCGCCGGAGCTTTGGGTGTATACCTCATCGTTGTCACGCAGCGTCATGTGAATGATGCGTCGCTCATGCGGGGGCATTGGCTCCAGGCTCACCGGGCGACGGCGACTGATGACCTTTTTGGCCATGCGCTCGGCCAAACGGGCCAGTGCTTGCTGCCGCCGCTTGCGGTAGCCCTCCACATCGACCACAAAAGAGGCGCGTTTTTGCATCTGGTTACCCACCATCAGTCGGGCCAAATATTGCACCGCGTTCAACGTTTCCCCACGCGGGCCAATCAATACGCCCAGATCGTCGCCCTCAATATCCAGCACATGAACCCGGCGTCCAGTCAAATCGTCTGGCTCCGAGATAGAAGCAGTGAGTTCAGCCTCCACCTGCATTTTTTCAAGCAGCGTGGCCATGACGGTCATGGCTACTTCTTTCTCTTCGGGATCTGCCTCTTGCACTTCGACTTCGCTGCCGTTTGATTTAGCAGCAACGGCCGTTTCTGTCTTTTTAGGTGCTGGTTTAGCTTGTTGCTTTGGGGTAGGAACGGCCGTTTGTGCCGCTGGTTTTGGTTTTGGTGCAGGCTCCTGGGCAGAAAGTGATACCAACCGCACCACTGCCTCGCGGCTGCCAATTCCCAATAACCCACGACTGCCCTCATCAATCACATCAATAATCACATCAGAACGACTAACGCCCAGCTTTTGCAAGCCCAACTCAATCGCCTTTTCAACATCCGCCCCCCGAACTTCGATTTCACGTTTTGTTGTCATACAAACCTCTTTAACCTTGCTAAACACATCCTAAGGCCAGAGTCAGTGGGCCATAGGTTGGGCCATTGCCATAGACCAATCTCAGTAGATTACCGCTTTGCCGAACGGCGCTTCCGCTTCGATTGGGTGCGGTTACTTTTACCGCTGCCCTGTGTAGCCTTTTTTTCTTTTGTACTTGGTAATGATTCATTCTTTGGTATTTCCGCTTCAACGATTTTCCCACCGCCATTGATGCCCATCGCCTTTAATTCTTTTTCCTGGGCCATGGCCGCCTTTTCAGCTTCCATGATGCGCCGCGTGTAAAGCCCTTGAGCAATACCAATTAAATTCGACAATACAAAATAAATGGATAGGCCAGATTGGAAGGAAAGCGAGAAGAAGCCAAACATAATTGGCATCGTATACTGCATCGACTGCGTCATTGCCGCTGAAGGATCGTCCTGCTGCTCTTTGCCGCCTTTCTTGTTGTTTTTGTCGTCATTCTTCTTTTTTGGAGCTGATGGCGACGTAAACTTGGTCTGCACAAACATGGTTACAAAGACCAATACAGGCAAAATATAGAGCGGATCAGGCTGGCCTAAATTCAGCCACAAAAAATTACTCTTAATAGGCAGCAAATTGGTTAAGTCAATGCCTGGGTAAACGCGCTGTGTCAGCTCAAACAACGTTTGCGGTGTAGATCCCAAAACAAGCCGAAGAACCTGAAACAAGCCAAACAAGATTGGCATCGTTGCCAGCATGGGCAAACAACCACTTAAACTTTCCGCCGGATTGTACCCAATCTTCTGAAACTCTTCCTGCATTTTTTGCGGGTTATCTTTGTATTTTTGCTGAATAACCTTAATTTGCGGCTGCATTTCCTGCGTCTTTACCATGCTGCGCTGCTGCCGCAAGTTCAGGGGCAGCATAAGGATACGCGTAAATATGGTAAAGACCGTCAGGGAAAGAATGAAGTTGTTGCCCAAAACATCATACAGCCACAACAGGGCGTTGGTGATTGGGTTGATGATTAATAAATCCCACATAAGGTGATTAAGTCCTGTTTAATGCTGCGGGCCAATCTAAACCGTCCACAGCCAATTCTAATTATCCTAAGCAGACCTATCAGGTCTTTCACGTACGTACTTGTATCAGCACGACATCTCAACACACATTACGATTCTGGCGGTTGATAGATCCATTCCTGGTTACCAGTTTTTAAGTCATAGGCATACAAGATGCCTGCCTCACTTTGCATGGCCACCACAATCACATCACCATTGATGATTGGATCAGAGAATAGCGGCGCAGGTGTTGTCGTTTGCCACAGCTCGTCGCCATTGTCGGCGTTTAGCGCCACTAACAACCCCTCTTCACTTTCACTATTTCCCAAAGAAGCAACGTAAACAACACCATCTTGAACCACCGGACTGGCCTGAATGGCACCTTTAATTTCCAGCGGTGGGTTTTGTGTTACCCCAGCCACCATATTCATAGAGTGAACACTGCTTTGCCAGATGAGATCACCATTTGCGGCATCTACCGCAAAGACATTCCCGCTGCTGTCGCCAAAATAGAGCGTGCCGTCTGCCAGGGCGGGCGCACTCCAGATCCAATCTGTAGCCATGACGGACCAAACTTCATTGCCTGTGTCCATATCCAGGGCGTGCACTTCACGATCATAACTGGCAGCATAAACCAAATTTTCATCTGGATTCACAATGGGCTGGGCAGACATAGCCCCACTTAACTCCATTGCCCATAATTTGCTGCCATCAGCGGCATTCAATGCGTACAAATGACGATCTAGTGAGGCTACAAACAATGTGCCCTCATAGTAAGTTGGCCGAGCCCAAATGGAAAACTCAGCGGCAAAGCGCCATAGTTCATTGCCGGATTCGGCATCCAATGCTAGTAGCAAGTTGTCGGCGGTTGCTACATAGGCAACGCCATCAACTTGCAGTGGCGCAGCGACAATGCGGTCTTTGGCCAAATCGTTTCTGGTCCACAACGTCTGCACTGTGCTGTCACTTACGTCAAAGCCATAAATAGAAACAACCGTTTGTGGCGAGAACATTCCTTGTGACGCCCCAAAATCACCAACAACGGCACGGCCGTTTTCCACCGAAGGGGGTGCATAAAAGAAGAGGGCTGCATTTTCCGGTCGATATGACCAGAGTAAATCTTGCGATTCTGCCTCAATGCCAAACACGCCAGGCCCATAAGCTACATATAAATTTTCGCCATCAGTAGACATGCCAGGCCAATTGGCCGCAGTCGCTCCCCTGCCGCACGATGTTAGAACAAGGGTCGCCAGGAGCAGTAAAAGTATCATGAGCCGCGAATACGGCCGTTTTGCAATGAACAAAGAGTGCCTCCGCAATAGTAGAGTTGGTGAACCGTCACGAGACGATTTACTTATTTTCATGGAACCGGATCATATCCGCCTGGATTTAGCGGATGGCAGCGACTAATCCGCTTAAGCGCCAGCCAACCACCTTTTCGAAAACCATATTTTTCAATAGCTTCGTAACCGTAATGGGAACATGTCGGGTGGAAGCGACAACTGGGCGGCGTAATGCGGGAGATCGTGCGCTGATAAAGCCGTATCAGGAATAAAGCGATTGTTTTCATGATTACATCTTACAACATCTGAAGAAAATTCATGGGGAAATTGCTCAAATTTTCATCAGCTTCAAACTTCTGCTACCCTGGGAACCATATCATGCTTTCTAGATAATTATTCCTCTGTACGTACGGTTACAGATAACAGTTTCGCCTGGGCCAATAAGTGCAAAACGGCCGTTTCCACCTCAGCAAAAGAAGCCTGAGACAGTTGCGGCCGTGCTATCCATACACAATCCCAACCCGGTTGAATGTCGCCTAAATGTAGACGAACCGCTTCACGCATTAATCGCTTGACCCGGTTTCGCACCACAGCCTTGCCCACACGTTTGCTGGCAACAAAGGCAAATCGGCTTGCCTCGGTATTCCCCTGTTTGCTCAACAAAATACAGAGCGGGTGACGCCAGCTCCGCCCACGCTGCTGCACCAAAGTGACATCAACAGCATGTTTTAGGCGGTGCAGGGGTGGCAGCATACATTAGACAACCGAGGGTTTATTACCCTCCGCCGAAACGTTTCTTGGCGCGATACGCCGTAGCAGATGAACCATTCCAGTTAATACGCTTTACATGTTCATTCATGCTAACTGTAAGCTGTCCACGGCCCTTGGCGCGACGGTTCTTCAGAACTTTGCGGCCACCTTTTGTCTTCATGCGTTGACGAAAGCCATGAACACGTTTCCGACGACGGATTTTTGGTTGATAAGTACGCTTTGGCATAGTAGGTCTCCTAAAAAAACCAGGGCTTAAAGCCCTGAACTTGATATCCAATCAGTTTTAACGGCCGTTTCTGCCCAACTTTTCTTATTCAGAGGGCAAAAACCGCTGCGTTGACATCTGTCAAACGACGGAAAATTATACCTAAGCCGCGTAGGACGGTCAAATAAATTGGCAGGCAATGTCAGCCAATATTAGGCAACACGTTTAATATTGGCTCCCAACGCTTGCAGCTTATGCTCGATCTGCTCATATCCGCGATCAATTTGCTGGATATTATGAATGGTGCTGGTGCCCCGGGCGCATAAAGCTGCCAAAATCATCGCCATGCCCGCGCGAATATCCGGACTGGGGACGCCATGCGGACTGGCATTCAGCTGATTGCCCCCCAGAATCATCACCCGGTGCGGATCACACATCACAATGCGGGCTCCCATAAACGTGAGATTATCTACAAAAAAGAAGCGGCTTTCATACATCCAGTCATGCAGCAAAACAGAGCCTTCTGACTGAGTGGCAATAACCACAGCAATACTCATCAGATCGGGGGGGAAGCCAGGCCAGGGCATTGGTTTGATTTCTGGGATACGCCCACCAAGCGCAGGTTTGATTTGCAGCCTTTGGTTGGCGGGCACCACAATATCGTCACCATCATCAAGCCAATGGACGCCTAATTTTTCATACACGATGCGAATCATGCCCAGGTTTTTCGGCTGGGCATCCTCAATGCGAATCTCGCTGCCGGTCACAGCCGCTGCACCGATAAAGCTCCCCACTTCCATGAAGTCAGAGCCAATGCGGAATTCGCCACCATGCAGCCGATCCACGCCCTGGATGGTAAGCCGGTTGCTGCCAATGCCTTCAATTTGGGCACCGAGGCTGTTGAGAAAGATACACAGATCACGCACATGCGGTTCGCAAGCGGCATTGTCGATGACGGTTTCCCCTTTGGCCAACACAGCCGCCATCACGGTATTTTCGGTGGCGGTGACGCTGGCTTCTGGCAGCAGCAGGTAGCCTGCCCCTTTTAGCCCGTCGGCGTTCATGTGGAATTGGCCACGCTCTTTCATTTCTACGGCCGTTCCCAAAGCTTCTAAGGCGCGAATGTGGGTGTCTAACGGCCGTCCCCCAATCACATCGCCACCCGGCAGCGGCAGCGTTACTTGCCCCATGCGGGCCAGCATTGGCCCGGAAAAGACAAACGAGGCCCGAATTTTGCTGGCCAATGTGCTGTCCAGTTCCGTTTTTTGCACGTTGGCAGCATGAATGCGCCAGCTGCCGTCTCCAAGATCCGTCACTTCTGCACCTAAATCGGCCAGTAAATCCAGCGTGAAGCTCACATCTTGAATACGAGGAATATTGTGCAGCACAATCGGTTCATCGCTTAACAAACAAGCAGGCAGCAGCTTGAGTGCGGCATTTTTGTTGCCACTCACTTTCACTGTGCCGTTTAGAACATGTCCACCTTCAATGATAAATCGTTCCATGATTGTTTCCTTTTTGTGCCCTGCCCCTCTTCCACGATGGGGTAGGTAAATTCTAACGGGCAGTTTAGAGGAGTACAAATAAGGATGGCGAATGCTCACCCGCAACTTAATCATGCCAGACTTGTCCCAGCGTGGGGCAATCGGTAAACTCTGACTATGCCAATGATCCAGTTACCCCATGCCCATCTTTTTTATGCCCATCATCAACCTGAGGAGGCGCGCCAGACGCTGCTGCTTATTCATGGGGCAGGGGGGACGCATCTGGCCTGGCCTGCTGAGCTGCGCCGTTTGCCGCACACGGCCGTTTATGCGCTGGATTTAGCCGGACACGGCCGTTCCCAGTCACCCAGCCACAGTACCATCGCAGCCTATGCGCAAGATGTGCTTGATTTTATCACGGTGCTGAAGCTGAAAAATGTAGTGGTGCTGGGTCACTCCATGGGCGGAGCCATTGCCCAAATGGTGGGGTTGGCCCAGTCGCCCGATGTGGTAGGGTTAATTTTGGTGGGAACTGGAGCCAAACTGCGAGTCTCCCCGGCCATCCTGGAAACAGTTCAGACAAATTATGAGGCGGCAGTGGATATGCTCAACAAATTTTACTGGAGCGGCTACCAGGACCCGGCTGCCGAGGCAGCCAATCGCCGCATCATGCTGGCCTGTCCGCCAGAGGTGATGCTAAATGATTTTCTGGCCTGCGATCAATTTGATTTGCGCGAACGGCTGGCTGAAATCACGCTGCCCACGCTAGTGATTAGCGCCAGCGCCGACCAGATGACACCAGCCAAATTTGGCCAATTTCTGGCCGACCAGCTGCCTCAGGCTGAATTTGCCCTGATTGAGCGAGCGGGACATATGATGACTTTAGAATCTCCCAAGCAGGTTGCCCAACTGGTAGAAGATTTCATGAAACGATAGATTATTGTGTTAACGGCCGATTTTGGGATGCGTGCTGAAGAACTCCCAAATCAATGCAGAGGCCGAGATGGTTTCTGTTGGCTTGTCAGCACCAGGCCAGCCTGAGCTGCCTCCCGGCCAGGCGTGTCCTCCCTCGATGATGGTGTAGAGCTCAACGGCCGTACCATCATTACAACCCGCCCAAACCTCATGTTTTATATCGTCAAACGAGTTTGTCTGTGGCTGAGCGCCACACCCATTTGCGACAATCCAGAAGGTAACAGTCTCCTGCACAGAAGCAAAGGCAACATCAACCAGAGAGTCCGAGCCTTTGCCGCCGTCATAGGGAATATGCTGGTCCCCAGTGCCGTGAAACGCGATAATCGAAACAGGTTGTGCCGGCTGACAAGGCGAAAAGTTGAGGGTTCCGGCCACCGGGCCCACGGCCGCAAAAATGTCGGCGGCTTCACACGCTAACCGCTGGCTCAACAGCGCGCCGTTAGAAAGACCCGCAGCAAAAATACGCTGGCGATCTATCGCAACTTTAGCTTCCAGCTGTGAAACAAGGGCACGCACAAAGCCAACATCATCAATATCTTCTTCCTGGGCATACGCACAACAATCACCACCATTCCATGTCAGCAATTTGTCATCGCTCAAGCGCCCTGTACCGTTGGGATAGGCCACAATAAATCCATTTTGGTCGGCAATCTCGTTAAAACCGCTCATGACAAGGGCGCTCTGTGCGTTCCCTGTTCCCCCATGAAAGACCAAGACAAGCGGTATTGGCTGTTCCCAATCTACCGAATCAGGCACATACAAGATGTAACTGCGTTCCCGTTTATCGTGGGTTAAGGTTTGGCTTGTTTTGCCTGAAGGTAAGCTGGGTGGCTCATTTGGAGCAGCGTCACTGGTGCGACGGCAGGCCAACGTTGCTAAAAAGAGCACACTAAAAGTAATAAGGAGGATGCGTGTTGTCTTCATTAATGGTTAATTCTAGGGAAAGTTCAAAAATAAAAAATAGCCATTTGAAATGATGAGATTCATATCAAATGGCTGCTAAATGTGTGGATAGGGTTTGTTGTTTTTTGTCTTATAAGGAAACGGCCGCTTCAATTAATTTGAATCCGTGTTTTACCTTAACTCAAAACAACATGCCGCTTGGACAGAACCCCTGCCATTGTTTGGAATAATTCATCTGCTGTAAATGGCTTTGGCAGTGAGCCGTCGGCCAAACTACGCAGGCCGCTAACCAGTTCATTGTTACTGGCCCCGCTAGAAATCGCAATGATCGGAATTGATTTGGTATCGTCTGCCTGGCGCAGCTGCCGTGCGGCGGAAAATCCATCGAGCACGGGCATTTCGGCATCCATCAGGACAACGTCGGGATGTTCAGTATGGGCCAGTGCCAGTCCATCTGCCCCATTTTCTGCCTGCAATACGCGGGCGGTGGGGTAAGCCATCGTCAGGAAATCGGTGAGTACCATACGTACGGCCGTATTATCATCTACCACTAAAACCGCTTTCATCTTTTTCACTCCTTCTATAACTAAAGACACCAATCAAATCATATAAATGGTTGGCTAACTTATCTCACTTTAGTATGTCAGAGGAAACGGCCGTTTGCTGTGAAGCATCCCGCAGCCGATTCGATCAAGTTACTACAGGCAAACTGTTGGGTAATCACACAATCTTAAGTAACCTAATTTACAGGCAATTTCTGGCAAGTGCGCTAACCGGCTTGCATTTTTAGCAATTTACGCAGTCGCGGCACAATAGCCTGTACCGCCTGCCCCCGATGGCTTATTTGGTGTTTTTGGGCCGCAGGCAGTTGGGCCATTGTCTTGTTGAATTGGGGCAAATAAAAAACAGGGTCGTAGCCAAAGCCATTGTCACCAACTGGTTCCAGAGCAATACGCCCTTCGCACACTCCTTCAGACTCCCCCAGAATGGTGCCGTCCGGCGCGGCCAGCACGATGACACAGCGAAAACGGGCGGTGCGCCGTGGCTCAGGCACGTTTTTGATGTCGTTGAGTAATTTTTGGTAACGCTGAACGGCCGTTAACCCTTCCCCCCCATACCGTGCTGTATAGACACCAGGCGCGCCGTCCAAAGCATCTACCGCCAGACCCGAATCATCTGCCAATGTCAGCAGCCCCGTTTCAGCAGCATAAGCCCGTGCTTTTAACACACTATTTTCGCGAAACGTGCGGCCTGTCTCCTCAACATCTTGCCCCACCCCCACATCATCCAGGCTAAGCCATTCAATGGCCAAATCCTGCAAGATCTCAGCAAACTCGGTAACTTTGCCTTGATTATGCGTCGCCACCAAAAGTTTTGTCATGGTCACACTCCTGTTATCTGTTAAAAAATAGATGAGCCTTTTTCTTGTTTCGGCCAGGCTATGTTATACTCCACCTCTAAATTTATCCGAAGGGAGGGACCTCATGTCAAGTAAACGCCCTTCCCGACTGCGCTTCAATTTCGGCTTTTTTTTAGAAGCCACATTGGGCACCAGTCGGACCATTGAACTGAATTACCCCACCATTCAGGTGGAGGACTTAACATTAAGCCCGCTGGCCGGTACATTTACCGCCACACGCACCTCCGAAGGTGTTTATCTGAGTGGCACGCTCAGCAGCACCATCATTGGCGAGTGCGTGCGCTGTTTGGAAAAAGCGACAATCCCCATTAACCTGAAGCTGGATGATTTATTCTACTATCCGCCGCATACAGCACCGGAAGGTGAATATGCTCTCGGGGATGATGGCTTTATCGATTTGGCTCCATTGGTACGCGAGTTAACTGTGCTGGAAACACCCATCCAGCCTATTTGCCGCCCAGACTGCCAGGGATTGTGCCTGGAATGTGGCCAAAATCTAAACGAGGCTGATTGCGGCTGCGAGCCAGACCCGATTGATCCGCGTATGAGTGCCTTGCAAAAGCTGTTGGATTCATCTAATAACTAAAAGCTCTTTCGGAATATTTGAGGCTTGATAAGCTCGTGATGCGTGAACTGCTTTTGATCACGCATCACGTTTTACGTCAGACCCCTTTAAGTCCAAAAGATCTTGGGAATAACTATGTTTTTTGATCAAGCCAAAATCTATATTCGTAGTGGCAACGGTGGCGACGGTATGTTGAGCTTCCGTCGGGAAAAGCACGTGCCCTTCGGTGGCCCGGATGGCGGTGATGGTGGCGATGGTGGCGACATTGTTTTCACTGGCAATCGCCACCTGAATAGCCTGATGCGCTTCAATCGCCAGGCACACTTTAAGGCTGATCATGGCAAGCATGGCGGCACCCAAAGGCGCAATGGCAAGCGTGGCGAAACGCTGCGGGTCGAAGTTCCGGCCGGCACCGTTATTCGCGACGCGGAGAGTGGGGCTATCCTGGCGGACATTACTTCCGAAGATCAGGAGATTACGCTGTTGAAAGGCGGCCGGGGCGGCCGGGGCAACACCCACTTTACCAGCAGCGTTAACCAGGCACCACGCATTGCAGAACGAGGCGAACCGGGCGAAGAGCTATGGGTTACGCTCGAACTTAAATTGATTGCCGATGTGGGTATTGTTGGTGTGCCCAATGCAGGCAAATCGACGCTGCTTTCGGTGATTAGTGGGGCCACCCCCAAGGTAGCCAATTATCCATTCACGACACTGCAACCGAACCTGGGTGTGGTGGAACTGGAGGATTTTGAAACCTTTGTGGTAGCCGACATTCCTGGCCTCATTGAAGGAGCGGCCAGTGGCGTGGGCCTGGGGCATGATTTTTTGCGCCATGTGGAACGCACGCGGGTGCTGATTCATTTGCTAGATGGGTCTGCCAAAGAGCCGTTGGAAGATTGGGCGATGATTAACCAGGAACTGGCTTTGTATGACATTGCACTGGAAAAACGGCCGCAGCTTGTTGTCCTTAACAAAATGGATTTGCCCGATGCCATCGCCTGGGAGCCGCTGATCGAAGAACAGATCAAAAAAGCAGGCTACCCGTTTATGTCCATTTCGGCAGTGACGCAGCATAACGTCCGAGAGATGTTGTTCCGCGTGCGGCGCATGCTGGACGAAGCGCCCGCAGCTAAAACGCGCCACGAGGATGAGATTGCCGTGATCCGCGCTGAAAACGATGAAGGGTTTTCCATTGCGCGAGAAGGCGAGGGCTGGCGTGTAAGTGGTAAGCAAATTGAGCGGGTGGCAGCTATGACCTATTTTGAGTTCGATTCAACGCTGCTGCGCTTCCAGAAGATTTTGGAGTCAATGGGTATTTCGCAGGCTTTAACGGAAGCTGGCGTAGCCGTGGGTGACCCGGTCTACATTGGCGAAGAAGAGCTGGAGTGGGGTGAATAGATCGCTTAGGCTTGGTTTGCTGGGGGGCACGTTTGATCCGCCGCATTGGGGACATTTGTGGCTGGCGGAGTTGGCCCGGGTTCAGTTGAAGCTGGACCAGGTGCTGTTTTTACCGGTAGGTGAGCCGGTTCACAAAATAGGTCAGCAAATTACGGCCGTTTCCCACCGCCTGCAAATGGTCTCTCTGGCCATTCGAAACAAGCCAAACTTTGTGCTAGATACAACTGACTGTGATCGACCCCCGCCGCACAGCACAGTAACTTTGCTGCCACTGCTGTGCCAAGCACATGCAAATGCCAAATTCTGGCTACTCATCGGTGGAGACTCATTACAAGATTTACCAACCTGGAATCAGCCAGAGCAGCTCATTGCGCAGTGTCGGCTGGGGGTGCTGCTGCGCCCTGGGGTAGAAATTGATTGGGCGTATTTGGAAACGGCCGTTCCTGGCAGCAAAACGGCCGTTGACACATTAATCGGACCTACCCTCTCCATTTCGGCCACCGCGATTCGTAACTGGGTGCGGCAAGGGCATGAACCAAATTATTTAGTGCCAACGGCCGTTTCTGATTATATTCAGCGAAATCAACTGTATCGCGAAAAAACGGCTAACCCCTAACTTTCATCCTCAGCAGAATCCTCTGGCGCAAAACGTTTCATTTGCGCTACCGGTACCTTGATTGCTTTGCGGCAATTAATGCATTCCACCGTATGGTATTTCTGCTTTTTTTCGGTTGCCTTGGTCACCGCATCTACCAGATAATCTCGACTCAGGTTAAAAGATTGTCGGCAATAGTTACAACGAACATTCATAATCGTACTCTCCCATATGATTGATGGCCTCATTGTAGCCTTTTTGGGCAATGGCTAGCAACTGTTTCTCAGTCAATGCCATTTTCAAACGCCATGCGTCTCCGATGAAGAGCGCATCCCCGTATAATCAATTTCTCCTATCCTATAGATGTTATAACGAATGCAAGGTATAGTCTTTATGATTCTGAGATTAGCTATTTTTTTGACCACACCTACTTAACTTAACAAGCTACCTAAACCATGCAAATGTTCTACGACTTTTGGCGTACTCGACTCAATGTGGCCCGCAACCGCATTTTAATGTTTGTTATTATCCTTGGCATTTTGCCGTTGACGCTGGTTGGCTCCTGGCTTATCGTTCTGGAAGGGCGTTTGTTAAAAGAGCAAACAAACCGTGAGCTAACCATCGTTGCTCAAAACTTTGCCGAGCGCATAGACATCTTTGTCATTGACTTGCTCAAGGATGCCGAGGCAAGTGCGGCGCTGCCCAGCATGGTTAACCAGATTCCAGAAAACCAAGAGAAGCTGTTGCAGCTGCTAAATAGCCATTTTCCTGAGTATGGTCAGTTGGCGCTGATTAATCTTGATGGCCAAATTGAGATCATAGCCAAACCGCAAGAAATGATCTCTGTTGAGCAGGTCCCCTCTTTCCAACAAGTGCTCCGTACCCAACAGCAAGCCTGGGCCATTGCGCCCGCACCCTTGAATGACACGCTTTTGTTGCACGTACACACGCCCATTTTTGATGAGACTGGCAGCCTGATCTCGGTTTTGGGCAGCCCCGTACCGTTGAATAATTTAACGGCCGTTCTCAACAATATCGACAGTGGCACAGCCTTTGTCCTTGATGAAACGGGACGGGTGCTGCTGCATCCAGACTCAGCCCAGGCCGCTGCTCGGACAGATTTCAGCCGATGGATTTTTACAGAAAACGGCCGTGCCCCCCAGCAAGCCGGTGCCACAAGCTACAGTCGAGATGACAATCGTTTTGTGGCCAGTTATGCTCCAATTAACAGCCTGGGCTGGACGGTTGTTGTAGAACGCTCTGAAAGCGACGTGTTGATGCCGATTACCCAAGCAACCAATCGCCTTATCCTGGGACTGGTTGCTACGGTATTTGGTGGCTTGGCAGTTACAATCCTTGTTTCTGGCCGCATGACGCGCCCTATGCGCAAACTGGTATTGGCTGCGCAAGCGTTTGGCGAAGGAAAGCCCGATCTCCCTTTGCCCCAATCCAATTGGATTATCAACGAGATCGCCATTCTTATTAATACCTTTGGGCGAATGCGAACGGCCGTTTCCGAACGAGAAACACGCCTACAACACAGTGAATCTCGCATCCGCGCCCTGATGGATGCCGTGCCAGACACCTTGCTGCGGGTGGATACCGACCTAAATATTCTGGACGCCAAACTGCCTGCCAGCTCCCCGCTTCAGCCGCTACACGGCAATCCTATTGGTATGAACCTGCTGGCTTATTTACGGCCGTTAGGCGATGAATCGTTCCTTGGCCAAATTGAGCAAGCCCTGCATACAGACAAATTGTATCTGGTAGAAACCACACTTATTCAGGCAGCTCAAAAATTTGATATTGAAATCCGCCTGGTGCCTAGCCACGATCATCAAGAGATGGTCCTGATACTGCGCGACGTGACGGAGCAGAAAGAAGCTGAAGCGTCGATTCGTAAGCTGCTGTCTGCACTGGAAGCATCGAGTGAAGGCATGGCTATCCTCGATCAGTCACAAACGTTTGTCTACGCCAACAATGCTTATGCTCAGATTAACGGATACAAAAGCCCACAAGAAATTATTGGGCAACCCTGTACCTTGATCTACAGTGTAGACCAGCACCACAAGTTGCTCAACAACATCATTCCGATCGCCCTGGAACACAACGTTTGGCGCGGTGAACTATCTGTTAGCCGACCGGACAACGGCCGTTATCTGCAAGAGCTGGCCATCACGCCGTTGGCCAGCGGTGAATTTGTCTGCGTTATTCGCGATATTACCGAACGAAAAAAGTCAGAAGAAGCGATTCTAGAAGCACAAAAACTGGATAACCTGGGTTTGCTGGCTGGCGGCGTGGCCCACGATTTCAATAATCTGCTGACCGGCATTTTAGGTCATGCCACCCTGGCACTAGAAAAAACCAAAGAAAACAGTCTGGTTAAAGAACAGTTGCACAAGGTGGTTTCTTCCGCCAGTAAAGCAGCTGATCTCACTCGCCAGCTTTTGGCTTATGCGGGGAAAGGCGTTTTTGAAGTGCAGGCCATTGATATCAACCAGCTCATTCGGGAAAATATCAGCCTGTTGGAAACCGCCCTGCCAAATAAAGCTGAAATTTTGCTTGATTTAGAGCCAGAGATCCTGGCCGTAGAAGCAGACAGTGGGCAAATCCAGCAAGTCCTGATGAATCTGGTTATTAATGCGGCCGAATCTTTTGGGAAATTCGGCGGGAAAATTCATATTCAAACGCAACAGTGTCAGCTGACCCGGCAATCTCTTCAGGAAGTAAGCTTAAATCTACTTGGCGGCACAATTTTGGAACCAGGCAGCTATGTGTGTTTATCTGTCGCGGACAATGGCTGTGGCATTGATCCAAAACAGCTGGCGCATATTTTTGATCCATTCTTTTCCACAAAGGATACTGGAACCGGATTGGGGCTGTCGGCAACCTTAGGCATTATTCGGGCGCATCACGGCGGTGTTCAGGTGCAAAGCCATCTTGGCAAAGGCACACAATTCACCGTTTACTTCAAAACTTCAGATCGACCAGCCGCCCAGCATGTACAAAAACGGCCGCACAAAACAACATTATCTGGCACAGCGCTCATTGTTGATGATCAAGAAACGATTCTTGCCGTGGCTGAAGATATGTTAACAGCCCGAGGGATGCAGGTGATGCTGGCCAGCAACGGCGAGCAAGCGATTGCGCTGTTCCAGGAACATCGTGATGAAATTGATGTGGTGCTGCTTGATTTAAAAATGCCAGGCATGGGCGGGGATGAAGTTTTCGTCCGGTTAAAAGAGATTGATCAAAAGGCGCACATTGTTATTGCCTCTGGCTATAGTGAACAGGAAACGTTGAACTATTTTGCCAACAATCATGAAGTCGCCTTTATTCAAAAACCATACCGTTTTCAGGCATTGGTTGAGATTATTGCTTCTGCTTTGGGGCAAACGCCGTAATTTTATTCACGAGGACGATATTGCCAGCTTGCCTCACCGTAATCCAAACGGGCATTTCCGCCCAACCCCATAAACCAGCGCACAAAGCGGGGGGCCAGGGCAAACAGGGTAAACAGTCCACCCAAATACCCCGGCACATTCACCACAGTCCGACGACGACGTAACCCGCGAATAACAGCCTTGGCCACATGCGGCGGGGTGATGTATGGCACAATGTCCCCCAAGCGCGGCATCTTGGTGGATGAGACTTGCTGGCGGAAAAAGTTGGTGCCTGCTACGGCTGCTGGACGTACCAGCATCACATGAATGGGCGAGTCGATCAGCTCCATCTGCAAAATTTGGACGTAGGCATCTACGGCCGCTTTCATGGCACAGTATCCCCCCATTGTTGGCGTAATATATAATCGCCCGGCTGATGACCCCATATTGACCAGATGGCCGCGGCCTGCCTGCTGCATGAGGGGCAGCACCGCCTGAATGGCGTGGATCATGCCCAGATAACCCACCTGCATCATCTTTTCTACATCATCTAGTGACAATTCCTGAGCCGGTTCCCAACGAACGTAAACGGCGTTGTTGACCAAGATGTCGATACGGCTGTTTTCCTCATAAACTGCTTTTACCCACGTGGCCACCGCTGCTTGATCCGCCACATCACACAGCGCAAAATGAAGCTGATCTGCCCAGGGAGAAACGGCCGCTTCTGCCCCCGCTTTTGCCAGTTGCTCCTCAGAAATATCACAGACAAACACCTGTGCCCCATGATCGGCTAACGCCAAAGCAATCGCCCAGCCAATGCCCTGTGCCCCACCTGTCACCAAAGCAACCTGACCCTCTAAAAATTCACTCATCACCTACTTCTCTCCCATGAATGTTGAAAATGATTGCTCAAATCGTTTGTGAATTAAACTCAAGTTTGCCTGACCAAACCCTGAGGAGTGAGCATTCTCAAATGCGAATGGGTTCAGCAAGGACACACTGAGGATGCTTTCTCCTCACCCGACAAAACAAATTTGTTTGTACTTAGGAACGTCTGGTAGGGAGGGTGGGTTTGGCAGAAACGGCCGTACCATTTGCCTGAGCCGCGTACAGCTTGCTCACACTCTTGTGCTGCGCTGTCCACAGCCCCACCAGCCCAATCTTGAGTTCGTATAGCGTATTAGCCCCGTCGGTCACTTCGCGCATGATTTCCCGTTCGACGAGCCTGTTTAAAGCGGCCGTAATTTCCGTGGGAGGCAGCCGAATGCCAAACGGTTCCAGAAAATCCATAATGTCTTCAGGATGAAAAGTGGAATCGTCGCTGCTCATGTGGGCAACGGCCGTTAGCACCACCCGCTCCGCCTGTGTTGAGCGCTGCCACAGATAAGCAAAATGGACCTCACCTAAACTAAGCATCTCATCCAGGGTGGCGTTGACGTCTGAAATAGTGACATACCCCGTGCGTTCCGCATTGGCCCGCTTCACCAGCGCGTAGCAAACAAGCTGTACAAAGTAGGGATGGCCGGCCGTCACCCGCCAAATTTTGTCTAATGCCAGATCGTCATAAATTAAATCAGGGGCGACGGGTTCGGTTATGAGCTGGATAGCCGATTCTTCTGGCAGATAGGTGATGCGTTCGTACAGGGCAATGTTAAACAGCACAGACCAGTAATCGGCGCTCATCTCTTCCAGGCGGCGTGTGCCCACAAAAATAAAGCTTAGCCCCTCGCTATGTTGCATCAAATGGCGCATAAAGCTGAAGAATGTAGAGGGCAAGATGCCATCTTCTACCAGACTTTCAAATGCTTCAAATTCGTCAAACACCAGCAGCAGCGTGGTGTCTGGCGGCAGCAGCGCTTTTACCTCAGGGATAAAGCGGCGCTGGAATTCACCGGTGGGATCGGTTTGCCACACTTCCGGTGGCGGCACTTCAATCTCGATATCACGCAGCCCCAACGCGTCTGAGATAAGCCAGGCCATGTCGTGAAACAGGGCACCCATGCCGGGACTGACGCCCAGCGATTGGCAATCAATGTAAACTGGCAGCAAATCATCGGGCAGGTGTTGGCCTAAGCGCAGCAGCGTAGAGGTTTTGCCTGTGCGCCGCTGGCCAATCAAAATGAGTACGTTGCGCTGTGACCAGCCGCCAGCGTTGTCGGCGATGAAGCTAAAGAGCTGTTCACGGCCGTAAAAGAGTCGGCTTTTGCTGCGCAGCGGTGTGCCGGGCAAGTAAGGATTAAAAATCGGTTTGAAGTCACGCGTGGGCAGCAGCAAATTGACCATGTCGCCAAAGGCAATTTGCCGGTTGCGCTGGTTGCGGTCGTCGTAGGTGACGGTGAGGCCTAGGCGGAAGCGGTCGGTGACTTGCGGTTCGAGCGTAAAGCTGACCGTGCGGCTGCGCCCTGGCGGCAGCAGGGTGATGTATTGCGGGCCGCTCTGCACCACGTAGCCGGGATCGTCATTGAGCACAGCCATAAGATTTTCGGCCGGGGAACGGCCGTTATTTTGCAAAACCAACGTCACCTCTGCCTTCTCACCGGAAACGATACGCTTTGTTTTTAGCTTGATGATGACATTCGCTTGGCCACGTAGTTCCTCGCTGGCCGCACTGACCAACCCGGCCCAGCGGCGCACAATCGCTTCGGCTAATGTCTTTTCTATGCGCACCGAAAACTCCGGCAAATTCAGCTGAAGTTCGCTGAGAAGATGGCTGGCTTCATTCAAATAAACTAGCCGATCCTCTGGTAGATCGACACGTTCACTGTCGCGCAAATTGGTCAGGATAGGCAGCAGGGCGTCCAAAACAGGCGACCAACGATCTTGCCGCTCCAAATAGTCTAACAGTTGGACCAACTGTGGCCGCAGCAACGAGGTCTCGGTGATGGTGGGCGCTTCCAGCAGCGTCTGACCCATCTTAAAAACCATTTGCCAGCGTTCTAGCTGCTGCCAGGCAGGTTGTTGCTTTTTGGCATCGCCCAGCGCACCGTTGATGATGGGCAACCCCACATGTGGTCGGTCGGCCAGCAGAAAAAGACCATCGGCCAGGCTGCTCACCAATGAATCGCCTCGCTGGCGGGCCTGACTGGCCAGGTAGATAAGAAAATCTTGCGAAGCGTGCGTGGCGCTATATTTTGCCTCTAACAAGGGCAGGGTAAGTTCTGGCTGGCTTTTTAGCTGGCGGTAAAAACGGCGCGCCCGAGCTGCGGGCAGCTGGGTCTGGCGCACCAACAAAAAGGCACCAGCGGTCAGCAACAAGCCAATAACGGTCAACGTGCCGGTTGTGGGACGCAGCCACCCGTTATTAATCGCGGCCATCGGGCTGGTTTGTGGGGTGAGATTGCCTTCATAGGCACTGTCATCATAATGAAAGCGGTAGAGGATGTTGTTGTTGGTAAGGGGGGGATTGGGCACAGTCCAGAAGCGGCGGTCGTTGCCATTGGCCACAAGTTCGGTTCCCTGGCTTTCCCAACGGCCGTTTTCCGGGTTATAAATTTCCAGCCGCACGGCTACCTCATCCCCTTCCACATCAGTGACCGAGACACCAAAGCTGTACTGCCCTTCAACCTGAGGATTGGTCAACAGCGGCGGACGGTTTTCTGTGGCCCGGAACAGCTGCACCAGCCCATTTTCCGTCACGGCAATGAGGTTGGCATTTTGCTGCCCATTGCTGCGCATCCCGGCCATGGCAAAAATGCCGCTGGAAAGAGAGATTTCACCGATAGAATCTGACTGGTATGAATAAAGATTGATATGCCCTTCGCTGCCTTCACTGTTGCCCACGGCAATTTCCGGAAGTTTGTCGCCCGTCAGGTCTCCCCAATAAAGGGAGGTGACGTTGTTCAGCCCAATGAGACGCCACAGCACGTTTGGCTTGCTGTCTTCAATGCGCAAGCGAATCAGTTGCGCTTCATCTGTGGCTACCAAAAAGGATTCGGCCGTCGTTTCTTCAAACGCCTCTTCGATGATGTCATTGGCAGGAATACTGAGGATCGGATTTCCCTCCAGGGCAATAGGCCAATCCGGCATTTGAATGCCGCGCCAGGTGAGCCCTGAGACTTGCCCGTTGCTGAAGACAAGGAACCGGGTAGCCAGTTCTTTGCCTGGCTGGTTGAGACGAAAAACGGCATTAATTGGCGCATCATAGACGGCAATGGGTGATGGCAAAAATGGGGCTCGAATCTGTACGGCATACAGCAGGTTTTGAGATGCGGCAATGATAAGAGGCTGCTCCGTTTGCAGATTTTCAATCAGCAAGAGTTCGGTAACAGGCCCGCCAACTTCATTTTCGGCCACCAAGCTTCTATCCCACAGCGCGGTATTGGTTGCGGTGAAGGCAAAAATCTGGCTGTCCAGGGTGCCAACAATGATTTCAGGATCACCCCGATCGTTAATGTTTTCCACCAGTAGACTGGTGATGTTGGTATCAAATGCCCTTTCCCATAGTTGTTCACCATCAATGCCGCGCACATCGATCCAGCCTTGACGCCGCTCCTGGTTATCTGGCCCAATGCTGGTGCTGTTGCGAATGACAACTATCTGCTGCTGCCCATCTTCATTTTCCAGCAGAGCCAAATCAGTGATGTGGCCACCGGGGGTGACAAGCCAATCAACGCGGTTTTGCTGATCGATGTAGTGCAAACGGCCGTCTTGCGCGCCCACCACCAATTCATCCTCACCGTCCTTATTAAAATCGACGACGAGCAGAGCCCCCGGTTTAGAATCGAGGGAACGGCCCCATTCCGGGGCGATCTTACTGGTACCTACGCCCAGCCCCAGCAGCTCCAGGGTGGCAAAACGAGCCAGCAGCAGTTCGTAACGGCCGTCGCCGTTAATATCCAGCAGGCGAGTGAGGCCATTGGCATCGACCACCTCGTAGGTTGCCAGCGAGCGATTGGTTGGCCCCAGCAGCAGCACGTCATTGGGACCGTCGGTGCCCGTTTGTGGCCCCAGCAGCACCGCCAAGAGCGGGTCCGCTTCTTCATTACTGGTTTTGGCCGTCGAGAGGCCCACCACCGGCCGGTTGGCATCGGGCACCAGCCGTCGTGTCCACAAGCGGCTGCCATTACTACGATAGGCAACCACGACACCGACTTCGGTCCCCACAAAAAGCAGCGGTTCCCCGTTAAACTCCCCGGTTGCGAGGGTGGTAATTGGTTTGTTGAGCGTGCGTGGCCACCATTCCCGCTGGCGATCGTAATTGAGCAGATTAACCTGCCCGCCACCGGAACCTACAGCCAGAAATAGTTCGCCCTCATCACCAAACGGCACCACGCTGAGCGCGGAAATAACGTCGGAAATAGGTTGGGCCTGTTCCCAAATATCATTCCGATTGCCATCGATCAGGCGCAGCACGCTAAAGCGCAGCGAGGGATCGAAGTAGCCCAAGGCCACTTCCTCCTGGCCGTCGCCATTGAGATCAGCCACCTGCATAATGACCTGGGTGCTGAGCAAGGGGGAGCTATTTTCATTGTCGGACCAAATGATCTGACCTTCCTGATCAAATAGCTGTAATTGACCACTGCTAAACAGCACCAGGAGTTCTTCGCGACCGTCGCCGTCATGGTCAAAGGGTTCAAGCTGGCTTACCTGCACATTGTAGCGGGCCAGCCATTCTTGGCCTCCCGTGGTGCTGCTAAAGGCCAGCAGTTCTTGGGGTGGGCTGATGGTGTTTAGGGGAATGGACCATAGTTCGGTGCCCCCCATGCTAAGCACGGTGAGGCTGCGGTTGGCCACCAGGGCGATTTCCAGCTCAGGATCGTCGTTCAGGTTTAGGGTGTTGATTGCCTGGATGACGTCCCCTGCCGGAATGCTCCATTGCAGGTTGCCGATAGAGTTGAGGAGTTCGACACGGCCGTTTTCGGCCGCCACTAAAAATTCATCCACCCCGTCCTGGTTCATGTCCTGGTTAATGACGTGACTGATGCGGCTGGAGGCAGAATGTCGCCAGTAGGCAGGGGTTTGCGATTGGGCGTGAAGGGTGGTGGGGTTGTCTTGCCAAAAAAGGAGGCTGATCAGGAGCAACAAGAGGAGACACGGCCAACGGAAACGGCCGTTTTTCGGAAAGCCAGCCAGTTGTGAGTTGCCCCTTGTCATGTTGTAAATTCCGGTATTCGGTAATCGGTTGTCGGTTATCGGTTTTACCGATTAGGGATTACCGATTACTGACCTTCAGGCGGGCGCAGGGCATAGCCCACGCCGCGCTCGCTAATGATCCAGGTATCAAAGGGGGCAATGGCTCGGCGCAGCCGCTTGATGAGTGTTTTTAAGCGATCTGGATCATCAACGAGAACATCCCCCCACACGGCCGTTTCCAAATCATCGCCATGCACCACCTGGCCTGCGTTCTGGCACAGGCTCACCAAAATGGCAAACTGGGAGGTCGTCAGGCTCATCTCCTGGCCGTGGCCCCATACCTGGTGGCGCTGCTGGTCGATGACAAACGGCCCGGCCTGAATCAGCCCAGAAACCTGCTGGCGGCGCACGTAGCGGCGCAAAATTTCGCTGGTGTAACGGTAGCCATCATCATCGGCTTCTAACAAACATTGCTGTTCCAACAGGCGTAAACTGTCAATTGGCCCGTCGGCAATCGCCAGCGCATACTGTTCTTCGGCCGTCAGGTTTTGCCACAGATAACCCAGATGGGAGTCGGCCTCTACCTCAATGGGATTGTCCAACTGGATAAACTCATCTTTGTTTTCTAGCTTAACGTCCTGCGTTTTGGCCTGGAAGGCATGGTAGGCAGCCACATGCAAAAAGAAAGGATGCGGCCCGACCAAAAAGATGAGGTAGTCAACGAGCGCATTGGAAAATGAGCACTCGACACTGTTCAACCGGTCCTGAATCATGTGTTGGCTGGCTTCAATGGAAAACAAGCCCAGCGGCAGCGTCACAAAGATGTTGAAAAAAGGTGAGCTAAGGATTTCTTCTTCGGCGGTGATGGCAAATAACGGCCGTTGGCTGGCGGTCAGATAAGCAAGACCGTATTTGGTGGTAAGACCGCGCAGGCGGGCAAAAAAATAGGGGGTGAGCTGTTCATTGGCGGCCAATAGTTCAAATTCGTCCAAAAGGACCACAACGGCCGTATCATTCTTGTGAATCTGGTGCAAAGCCCGGTCTAGCGCCCGGTAGGTGCCGGGGGATTGATCCGCCTTGATGGCCATGCCTGCTTCCTGGGCAGCATCTAGCAGGCCATCCAGCAGCGCTTCGTAAATCTCTTCTGGAGGGGAACCGCCAAATTCCTGGCAGTCGATCAGCACAAAGAGGGCGTGTGGTGGGTCCAATTGCAACTGAGCGCGTACTTCTGGCCGGGAAAGATGAATCAGCAAGGAGCTTTTTCCAATGCGGCGCGGACCAATCAGCGAGACGCTTTGCCCGTTGCGCAGCAAGCCCAAAATCTGGCTAATTTCAGCCTCGCGGTTGTAAAAGTCGTGTTGGCGACGAATTGCGCCCCGATGGTAAAAAGGGTTATCCATGCTTATTTGCCCATTTGCCTTTTTGGTAATGGGTCAATTGTAACGAGGAATTGGGAAAAGGTAAAATTTGGTGACAAATTGGGGTAGTATGTTTTCCAAACTTCTTGAGCCTTCATTTGTGTCCCGTGTCCCCTTCTTCTCAAAATTGTAGACCTTTTTGTACCCTTTTAGGGAGACCAACGCCCTTGTTGAATCTGGTTCAATGCTTTCAGATGAACAACACAAACTTTTGGAGGCAATGAAATGAACGAGATGGCTAAGAAACAAGAAATGGCAAAACAAGGCTTGATGATGCGGTTGGTTACGGCCGTTGGCGAAAAATTATTTGCCTGGTTGTGCCACGGTGAAATGGGAATGTCCCCCTACGAATCACAAATGTTTATGCTGCACGGCGGCATTGGTTGGGAAGAAGCCGCTACTTACCATCACCGGCTGGCGGCGCTGCCTAAAACCTTGTGCCACCTGGATGCCCATCGCGGCTAGGCGAATCATGAGCGTGCATCATTGCTTTGCCAAGTTTTCGTCTACTAGCCAACTTACATCATATCTAGGCAGTGGGGGACGAGAGGCCTTGTCTTGAACGCCTCTCTCTTCTGCCGGCAGAATGGCGAAGTGCCCGTGAATGCCGAGCGCCGCACTGCCCATTTCCCAATTCGCACACCAAATTCCTAAAGCAACGGGGGCATAGTAACGTGACGCCGTCGCAGCATAGAAATCTAAGCTTTTCAATTCTCCGCTTTCCGCCACATTCGCAACACAGCGCGTCGTTTGCCCGTTATAGGAGGACGGTGCCCATTGGCAGATCTCATAGGTGCGTCCAAAATGGTTGAAGGGAGCGGCGTGCATGTCCAGGGGGTGTTCAAAATCCGCATCCGCAAAAAAGAGTTCGGCAAGTGGCAAACGGCGCTTGAACTGGGCATTAAATATCCGTAAAAAGATCGGGATGTAATAGTTCGACTTATAACCGACGGCGCAGACGCAGATGATGTGGTCCTTTTCGGCGTCGAAGCGGTCGCCTAAATTCTGCTTAATGCTGACGTGATCTGCGCCAGGCCCAATCCAGCAGGTGCCCAACCCCATGCGGGTGGCGTCCGTGACGATTTTCTGCAAACTTCTGCCGACATCGATCACGGCGAGACGATCATATTCCTTAGGCGCTATGGCCACAAGGAACTCGGTCGCATTGACAACAGGCCACACGGTTAGCGGCGCAGAAATATACTCAAAACGCACGGGGGATTTACCGATTTGGGGTTCTTCGGTGTGCATACGCACCGATGCCATCAGCTCGTTGTAGCCGGCATCAGTCAGCTTGCGGGTTTGGAAGGACCGGCAGGAACGCCTTACCCGCATCAGGTCGAAGAGATCAAGGGTATCGTTCCGTTTGGGGAGGCGTTCGGGAAAGCGCAGGCGAAACTTGCTGGTCACCACATCGAAAATAGCGACCATAGAAATCAGCGTTGCCAACACGAGGAAGGGAATTGCCAGAAAGCTTGCCTTAAATAGAAACGCGATGCCGCCGATTAAGGAAAAAAGGAGCACGAATATCATTGGCAGAAAATACTGCAACCAACCAGTGAACTGCATCCGCATTTTGGCACGGACAATCTTTGTGGCAATTTTTCTCAGAAAGAGAACAGGAATGCGATTGAGTATCGCTTTCTCGTTAGCGCCAAGCCCTTGCATAAAATCATTACCATTTATTTTGTGAGTCATATTATTACGCCACCTATCTTTCCAAAACGTCTATCATTGGCTATTTTAAGCGGGGACGAGGAGGAAACGGCCGTATGCCACAAAAGCCGCCAGCAAAAGCAAAACGCTATTCTCCACAATCGCAAACCGATTACCGTTTCGTACATTCACTACCAGTGCCCCAATCATCGTTAAGACCAGCCCAACAGCCGCCAATGGGGTCAGCCACGGTAGAATCCCTGTCAGATGAGGCAGGAGTAAGCCGATACCGGCCAACATTTCTAAGGTACCAATCAGCTTGACCGTGCCGGCCGAAACATCATCGACCCAGTCCATCTGCTTACCGCCCCGCTCCTTGAGCGCCTCTTTTGATTTACTCGCTTTCATAGAACCAGCCAGCAGAAAAACGACCGCGAGCAGCCCCTGTAAAATCCATAGTGCAACGTTCATTTAATCTCCTTTTCCATTTCAGCCCGCTTTTTGCGAGTGAATGGTCGCAAATATTGTAACACTCGATTTATTGCGAGTCAATACTCGCTTATGATACAATCACGCACCAAGGAGATCGCCATGCCCAAAATAATTAATGAGGATGATGTTTTTAAGGCAGTGCTTGAATTGTTGGTCACACGCGGCTATGACCGGGCCACCACCAGTGACCTGGCGGCGGCGGCAAACATGCATGAGGCAACGCTCTTCCGCAAATATGGCAGCAAGGTCGGCTTGATTGAACGCGCTATCGAACAGCAGCTTTCCACAACGCCGTTGCATGACGTGAGCTACACAGGTGATCTGCGGGCTGATTTGTTGGCGATTTTGCAAGCCTACGTGGCAACAGTTGAGCAATATGGCGAAATTATGCCGATGCTGTTGTTGGAAATTCCGCGCCATCCGGAACTGAAGGGCACGCTGGAAGCCCCATTAGCAAATATCCAGGGCATTATGCACATCTTGCAGCGGTATCAAGAAGCAGGGCTTTTGAAAACGGAGCCGCCTTTGACCAGCGTCAACGTTTTACTGGCACCAATTATGGTGAATGAAATGTACCGGCGCGTTCAGATTGATATACCGGCAGCATCCATAGACCTGGAGGAATATGTGGAGGCATTTTTGCAGGGGAGAAAGCAGGGGTAAGGAATGGTTATGCCGGGACTCGAAGTTCACCTCAACCAGATGGCCAGGAGTTCATCCAGCGTTTTTTGTTGGGCCTGGGCAGTTGCGTCAGCGTAGGTGGTAGGGGAGCGGGTGGCTTGAATAGCTGATATTGCTACTTCTACTTTTTCTTGCAACGGCTGTATCGCCTCATACCCGCGCGGATTTTGTTCAAAGAAGCTGAAGAAGGATACGGCCGTTCGCCCCGTGCGATTTCCACAAAAATGGGGTGTTGTTCGGGGGGATTTGCAGGGTGGTTGCGAGGGCTTGGGCCAATTCGACGGAGGGATGGCGTTCGTCGGCTTCTATTTTTTTGATCATGGCGATGGAGCAGTAAACGGCCGTAGCCAGTTCACGCTGGGTTAACTTCAACTGCTTGCGCCGCTGTTTCAGCCGTTCGCCAAAGGAGTAGGTTTTTATCATTGTTGAATCCCGCATCTAACTTTGTTGCTCATATTGTATCCCAACTGAGAGACCAATCGAACCCTGGTGTGTGGTTTAATAGATGCAATCAGATAAATCAGCGTTTCATTAAGGAGAAAATAATGCCAACAGACACGATCAATAAGATAGGAATAATTAGCCCAGGCGCGATGGGCATTTCTGTAGCCGCGACGATGCAGCGCAGCGGGTTTGATGTTTATTGGGCCTCGGCGGGGCGCAGTGGGTCCAGCGTGGCCCGTGCCCAGGAACACAACTTACTGGATGCCCAGACGATGGCAAATTTATGTGTTACCTGTGATGTGTTGGTGTCGGTGTGTCCGCCGCATACGGCCGTTTCTATCGCCGAAGAAGTGCTGGCCACCGGTTTTACTGGTGTGTATTTGGACGCCAATGCCATCGCCCCCAACAAAGCCGCCTACATCGCCGAGATGATGACCGCCGCTGGCGTTGTGTTTGTCGATGGCAGCATTATTGGCGGCCCGGCCTGGGAGCCGCAGCGAACCTGGCTTTATTTGTCGGGCGAACAGGCTGAGTTGGCCGCTTCCTTTTTTGCGGCGGGACCTTTGGAAACGGCCGTTATTGGCGACAAAATCGGGCAAGCCTCGGCGCTTAAGATGTGTTTTGCAGCGTACAGCAAGGGCACCACGGCGCTGCTAAGCATGATTCTGGCTGGGGCCGAGGCGTTGGGCGTGCGCGCTAACCTGGAAGAGCAGTGGTCACGCGGTGGCTCCGATTTTGCCACGCAGACGCAGCAGCGGGTGCGCCGCGTCACGGCCAAGGCGTGGCGTTTTGAGGGGGAAATGCACGAAATTGCCGCCACCTTTGCCCATGTTGGCCTGCCTGCGGGTTTTCATGAAGCGGCGGCCAATATTTATCAGCGGTTGGCTCACTTCAAAGAGGCCGACACTCACCCAGAACTTAAGGAAGTGCTTACTTCATTATTGCAAGAGTGAAAAGTGATAAGTGAAAAGTGGCTGCGGGAAATTGTCCACCAAGGCCGTTAATTAGTCTTAATATGCTCCTTAATTATAGTCACTTAACCTGCATGGACGGCCGTTGTTTTGGGCCATTGTTTAAAAATTTCTACCTTATCGCCAGCAATGGTGCAAACCCTTTCACTGGAGAAGTTCATGTTTGTTCGCAAACCATCTCGTTTCATCTTGCCGCTATTCATTATCTTTCTTGGCCTCTGGCTGATCCTGCAATCTACGGGACCAGCGCCGGAATCGGTTGCCCGTCAGCAGGCGATCCAATCCTTTGCCCCTGGCGGGGTCGTCAATGACGGTGGCACGCCCGTGCCTTCCGGGCAGGTATCGCTGCCCGTCACGGTGAATCTTCGCGACATCCCGGCGGGTGTCTTTGATCCCAATAACCAACTCTCTCGCTGGAAGCGGGGCGAAATTGATATTTTTGAAAACGATGGCATTATCAGCGGTATGCAGCAAGCTGCCTTGCGGGCAGAATCTGCCGATTTGGCCCCGGATGCGCAGATTCAGGTGGCGCAATCGGGACCCGGTTTGCTGGCCCCAACGGTTGGCGTCAGTTTCGACAGCATTGATTACACAGAGTGCTGCGGTGGGGGAGGCAATGTACCACCAGACCCTGAATTGGCTGTCGGGCCAAACCATGTCATTGCCGTGACCAACGTTGCCTTAGAAATCTACGATAAAACGGGCACTTCTCTAGTAGGGCCAACCACCTTTGACAGCTTCATGAGTGCCAATGCTACCTGCACGGGCGTTTTTGACCCCAACGCCCTGTATGATGAATCAGCTGACCGCTACATCCTGGCCATTGATGCCGACGGCACCGATTACTGTATCGCCGTCTCGCAAACAGGCGATCCCACCGGGAGCTGGAATATTTATGCTTTCCCAACGGGCAATGCCGGCATCTTCTTTGACTACCCCCATGCCGGTGTTGGTCGTGATGCCATTTACATGGGTGGCAACATGTTCACCGCCACTTTCCTGGACTCCCGCGTTTGGGCCTTTGATAAGCAGGCGATGTACAACGGCCAGGCGGCCACCTCCGTGATGCAAAATCTGGGGGGCAATGATGATACGCCGCAACCAGCTAACTTACATGGCTGGGACCAGGGCACCTGGCCTACCAGCGGCCCACACTACATCATCACGGAAACGGGCTACAACGGGGCTGACCACACCATTTGGGCCTGGGATGATCCGTTTGGCACGAATTCGTTAACGGCCGTTGGCACAGTTAACCTCAACACCGCCACCGGCGTGACTGCTGGGATGCCCCTTTCGGCCGTCCAGTCCAGCGGGGGTACGCTGGATGCGGGTGATTGGCGTCCGCTCGACTTTGAATATCGCAATGGCGATGCCTGGACCACCATGACTGTGGCCTGTAACCCTGGCAGCGGCAGCGTCAACTGTGTGCGCTGGGCCCAAATTGATCTGGCAACCGCTGCTGTGGTGCAGGCTGGCGTTTTGTCTAGCAACGGCGACTATCGTTTTCATCCAGACCTGGCTGTAAATGCCTGTGACGACATGGCGATTGGCTATACCAAATCCAGCAACAGCATGTTCCCCGCCGTGTTTGCTACCGGGCGACTTTCTACCGATACGGCCGGAACGCTGCAAGCCGAAACGCAGCTAAAGGCAGGTGAAATCAGTTACACGTCATTCGAGAGCAGCGCGCCGCGCCGCTGGGGGGATTACACGGGCATGACCATTGATCCAGACGGGGTGACTTTCTGGTATTTGGGTGAGTACAGCAAGAATACCGGGACGACAAGCGGCCGTTGGGGCACCTACATCGCCTCGATGACGCTGGGCAGCTGCACGCCACCCACGCCCACCCCCACCAATACGCCGACGGCAACGGCAACCAACACCCCAACCGCGACAAATACGCCCACGGCTACCAACACGCCCACGGCCACTGCGACGAGTACAGCCACAGCTACACCAACCAACACAGCCACGCCAACCAACACGGCCACGCCGACGAATACCCCAGCTGTGACCCCTACAGTTGACCCCATTGGGGCGGCAGAATATTTTGTTTTTGTGCCGATTGTGATTCGCTAGAAGAAACCAGATCGATTTTCTTGCTCCAGGCTAGATAGAGTTCATTTTGTCTGGCCTGGAGCAAAGCGGAATTACCTGCTTACCCCCCCCTCGACTTACACCATTTCCTTCCAATTGATTGTTACCTTACTTTTTGTACGGCCCTCGCCATGTTTGGCCACGCCATAATGAGCAAATTTTGTATATTGACAAGCGATATATCGCGTGCTAGTATACTGATGCACGATATATCGAGAGGTGATATAAGATTTTATGAATATGAAAAAATACTTACCACTCACTGAATCTACTGCCTACATCTTGCTTGTATTGCATGAGCCGCTGCATGGTTATGGCGTTATGCAAAAAGTGAAAACATTGAGCGAGGACACGGTCACGATTGGCCCCGGAACCCTTTATGGCGCATTTTCTACCCTGGAAAGCGAGCAACTCATTGCCAAAGTTGGTGAAGAGGGTCGTCGCAAAGTTTACGAATTGACCGAAAAAGGGCAGCAGGTGCTAAAGGAACATATTCGGCGCTCTGAAATTCTGGTTAAAAATGGGGCAATTACAAAAGTTTGGTAATGGGGGTTTAACAATGACAACGATGAATAAATTCCACTGGTTTTGGGCTTGGGATGATGAAAAAGAAGAATCCTGGCTGCGTGAGATGTCGCGGAATGGCTGGCACTTTAACTCTGTTACTTTCCCTGGAAATTATCTTTTTGAGCAAGGGGAACCACAGGATTATGTGTACCGGCTCGATTATTTTACCAACCGGAAGGAGATGGACAGCTACCTACAAATTTTTCAGGATGCCGGCTGGGATTATTTGGGCAAGATGAATGGCTGGCAATATTTTCGGCAAATTGCGGTTACTGGCGAAGACCAAGAAATTTACACCGATAATCAATCGAAGCAGAAAAAATATCAACGGATCATGTTGTATCTCGCCATTTTCCTGCCCATCTTTTTGAATTCGATTATTACCGTGAATCGGGGGGCAAGCAGCGGTCTCATCCAAGTGATGGGCTTCCTGATGGGACTGTTGTTGTTACTTTACGTCTACGGCATGGTGCGACTGCTTCATCGCATACTGCAATTGAGGAGAATCGTTTAAACAGGAAGTAGTTTTCTGCGGCGGGCTTTGGCGGCATCCTCGCCGCACAGCCTATTTGTCTTGTGGATGGGGAACGGCCGTTTTGCCCTCTGCACACCACACCAGACGAGAAAAGTGGCGCGGTTGCCCATTCATGCGCCGACACCGGCCACAGCACAGCCGGAAGACCTTGCTGGAACTTGGATACCATGCACCGATTGTCATTCTGAGCGCAGCGAAGAATCCCTACGGGGAAACAACAGAGCAAGCCTTGTCCGCGAGCAAAGGTTCTGGTAAGCAGAGTTTAGAGGGATTCTTCATTTCGCTGCGCTCCATTCAGGCTTGTGCTGAGCCTGCCGAAGTAATGACAAATGTGAGGTCTTGGTTAATACTCACTTTCAAATTGGGGATGCACCCACAAGAATTCCTGGTGTTTGTTGCGCACGCGCACCAGATTGCCAAAGCTGGGGTCTTCTTTTTTGATGATGGCGTGGAGTTCGCGCAGCAGGCCACCAGTGGCGCGAATAAATTCATCATTTTCGGGCAGGGCTTTGTCACCGCCGCCCAGCCAGGTGAGGCTTTTTTCGGCACCAGTTAAAGAAGCGTCAATAATTTTTTGGCTAAAGTCGAGCTGTTCTTCGATAGCTTTGTAGGCCGCGTCGTCCATTTCTAGCTTAATGCCGGAAGTGGATACTGGCAGTACGAGGCTGAGCGTGCCGGTTAAAAATTTGAGCCAAGGCGCTGCTTTTTTGAACCAGTCACGAGTTAATTCAACTTCGATGATACCGGTTTTGCTGTCAACGCCGTCAAAAATAAAAACGGGACGGCGGGAATGCTCACACCAGAGCATCAAGCGGAATTTAGTTTTACTCCAGCTCTTGGGGTTAAAGCGGCTTCGGTCAACGGGATAAAAGCTGAAGAGGCGAGGGCCGTCTTTGGCTTCGTCTGTGAGTGCTTTCATCAGCCCTTCGTATGCTTCGTCTGCTTTGCTCAAAAGCTCCCGCTGGCCTGCATCAAGCTGATCAAAGCGCTCCTTTGATTCTTGGTGTTGATCAACCATTAATACGCGCATTCCGCGTAATTCTTGCAGCAAATCTTGATTGCCAATAAGTTCTTTGGCGGCTGCGGGACTGGCAGCGGGGGCATTACGGAGCAGTTGGTCGATATTTTGCCACTCGTTGCAAACGGTGCAGGGGTATTCGGGGCGGTTTTTGCGCTTGCTGTCGATGAGCTTTTCGACTTCAAACAGACCGGTTCCCGGTGTTTCTTTGCCGCAGGGGGTGATGCAGGGCACCATGACGTTGCAGCGCAGGCCTTCCCAGAAACTTTCAACTAGATATTTAACTTCTTCGGTGAGCATTGTCAGGAAGCGTTCGGGGTAGGGGGCGCGGACGGTGATGCGGATGTCGTTGCCTCTGTGTTCTAGCAGCGCCCGGCCATTGTATTCATGATCCAGCACCAGGCCGCGCTGCCAGTGAATGCTGTCATGGTAGTTGGTGCGGCCCAGCGAGTAGCGGTGCAGACGGACGATGAGCTGATAAAACAAACCCTCGGCATTGGCGGACTGACCGCTTTGCTCATCCACAATCTGGCAAATTTGCACCCGCTCACTGTCGCCGGGCAGCTGGTGCTCGGTCCATTGTGCTTGCAGCGACTCTTCTGGGCGGTTATCAGGCACGAGCTGGGAGATGAGACTGATGGGATTGTGCTCTTCATCTGGAGAAAGGCCAGCAACACGATAGGAGAGATCGAAGCGTTCCATGAGGCGCAAAAAGATGCGGTTTAAGCTGGCCTCGTATCGTTCTTCTTTTTTCTTTTTGGGATCATGCCAGAGATGGCTAAGTCGCTCAAAGGAAACAAGGCCATAATTTTGGCGTGTTTCTTCATCATCAAGCGCAAAACTGATGGCGGTTGCCAGCCAATCTGGTTTAATGATGACGATGTCGCGTAGGGCTGGGTCGTGTTCGTAGTGAATGAGGTGACCGAGACGGTGGGAAATAGTAACGAATAAATTAGCCACTTCATCATCCATGCCGCGTCGATGGCAGATGTCATACACATCATCCAATGGTAAGTAGGCTTTACCAGTTTCGGTAAGCGTCTGACGCACTTCCTGAAAACTTTTTGGGACAGAGCTTCCCATTTCGGGCAAGTCGACGGCAACGCGGACGATAGCGTCTTTGAGCTCGATGATGCCACGCCGCAGGTCGTTTTCGTCGGGTTTGCTGTCCACGAAGAAGAAGTCGAGGACGGTTTCTTTGCCAAACAAGTCCCATAGTTCCTGGCGATCAATGTCTGGTTGGCGCTGTTGAGGACCACCGTGGGTGGCGACGACGAGGATTTTGGCCTCCGGTTCGCGGTGTTTGATGAGCTTGATCCATTCCTTAACAAAGCCTTGCTGAGGGCCTTCGCGTGGTTTCCAGACGACGAGGTAGACGGCGGGGGAACTGAAAAAGAGCTGGTGGGTAGGGCGGTAAACGCGCTGGCCGCCAAAATCCCAGCCGTTGAGGGTGATTTCTGTGCCGCTGGCCGGGTCAACGGCGCTGATGGTTCTGATTTCGATGCCGTGGGTGGTAGGGTGTTCTTGCCAGGGTTCGTCCGCCAATGCATCCATCAAACAAGTTTTACCAACCTCCCCTTCGCCCACAAGGATGAGCTTGGCTTCATTGAGCCTGATTTGCGCCACGGCTTTAGCTTGCAGATACGCTTTAAAGGCACGAAACCCTTCTTTATACGCTGCTGCAAGTTCAGGATTAAAGGGGTTCCCATCAAATTCAAGTTTCTTGAAGTACTTAAGTTGAGTAAGAGATGAGGGAAGGTCGGTCAGTTTGTTGCCAGGAAGATACAGCCACTGCAACTGGGTGAGTTGGCCGATTGTGTCGGGTATTGCCGTTAGCTGGTTGTCATTGAGATTCAGCGACTGTAACTGGGTGAGTTGGCCAATTGTATCCGGTATGGTTGTCAGTTCATTGTTGCTGAGGTACAGGGTCTGCAACTGGGTGAGTTGGCCGATGGCGTCGGGTATTGCCGTTAGCTGGTTGTTCCAGAGATTCAGCGTCTGCAACTGGGTGAGTTGGCCGACGGCGTCGGGAACGGCCGTTAGTTGGTTGTTATCGAGATTCAGCGTCTGCAACTGAGAGAGTTGGCCGATGGCGTCGGGAACGTTCATAAGTTGGTTATAAGAGAGATTCAACTTCTCCAACTGGATGAGTTCCCATAACGATTCGGGCAAATCAGTAAGTTCCATCCTGCTCAGGTCAAGTTTTGTTGCCCCTGTGCGTCGTGCTTCTTCAATTTCCTGTTCTGCTTCACGGTATGCTTCGTTTTGCGTCATCTCTGGCCTCGCTGAATTCACTTCTCACTTTTCACTGTCGCTACGTGCTTCCAGGTAACGATACAACACCCCCATCACCGTGGCTGGTTCGGCGTCGCGTTCTTTGTTGTAGCTGCGGGTGGCGCGGCTGCGGCTGAGCTGCAAAAAGCGGCGGGCGCGGGTGATGCCCACGTAGAGGAGACGGAGCCTTTCGGCAATGATGTCGATGTGGGCTGATTCGGTGGCAGAACGGCCGTTATAAATCCCCGCATCCCCCTCCATCAAATAGCGTAACTGGGCCACCACTTCGGCCGTGGGATCGCCGCCCAAAATGTCGCTGACGCCCATGAAGTAAGCATCCAAATTGCTGGGAATCCAGTAGCCATCGACGCCAATCAGAAAGACCGCGTCCCACTCCAGCCCCTTGGCACTGTGCTGCGTGGTGAGCGTGACCCGCCCCGGCACCGGCTCGTAGCCAAAATCGGTGGGGCTGCTAATCGGCAGGCTGCGCCGCCCGCTGACGATGTTGCCCAGCTCGGCCACCAGCTCCGGCAGCCGCCAATCCGGTTGAGCGTCGCGCCATTGGCGCAGCAGGGTGGCAATCTGGTACGCAATCGCCAGGTCGCCTTCGTGTACGTCCCCCCAGGCAAACAGTTCATCCCCCAGGGCTAAAGCGAGGTCGTCGATGGGTAACGGCCGTAACGCCAACAGTTCCCGCAAAAAAGCGCCAAATCGGGCCGCCACCTGGGTTTGTGTTTCTGTAGCGACCCCGGCGGGTAGCGCTTGTTCCACTTGCGCCTCGTCGTGCGGATAAAGCAGCCATTCCGGCTGGTGCACGCTGCGCAGGAGGGTATGAAACTGCTCCAGCTCCTCATCCGGCAGCAGGGCGACGGGATGCCCCAAGGCGTGCAGGCTGGCGTGCGCGGCGGTGATCGCCTTCGTGTCCAGCGGGTCGGCCAGCACCTGGAGGACGGCGTGCATGGCGGCGGCGATTTCCCGCTCGCGGGTGCCGCCGCGCAGCAGGTTGTCGTAGTCGGCGTCGAGTTCGTCTAAATGCTCGGCCATCTGGTGGCCCAGGTTGTTGGTCGGCACCAGGATGGCAACGGTGTGATCGGGTCGCTTTTGCGTGTAGCGAACGGCGAGTTGGGCTACCTGCGGCAGCTCTTCGTCCTCGCGGTGCTTGTACACCTTGATGCGAATCTTGGCTTCGCTGTCTGGCGGATTGGGCTGGGCGTCGCCAGGTGGGGTAGGCTCGATGTTTTGGTGGCGGAAAGTGCTGCTTTGCACTTCGGGCACGGGATGTTTGTCCATGACCCAATGCAGCAAGATGTTGGCCGCACCCATGATGAGCGGGGCGCAGCGGCCGCTGTTGGGCAGGGGCAGCGAGCGTACGTCGGGCCGATCGGCGAAGGCGTTGAAGAAGCGGGGGTGGGCGGCGGTAAAGGTGCTGGTGATCGCCTGGTTGGGGTCGCCCACGCGCACCCAGTTGCCATTCTCGCCAGTTAACCGACTGATGAGGGCTTCTTGCAGCGGCACGCTGTCCTGCGCTTCGTCTTCCAGCACGTAGGGCCACTTGTGGCGAAACTGTTCAGCCAGCCCGGCGCGTTGGTCCAGCAGTTCCACCGCTTGCCAGATGAGGTCGTCAAAGTCTAATGAGCCTTGTCTGTCGAGGATGGTTTGGTAACGGCCGTAAATGCCACCCATCATCCACAAGAGAGGAGATTGGTTGATTGGAGATTGGAGATTGTCGTCTGTGCTTTCTAATCTCCAATCTCCAGTCTCCAATTTCTCACTAATTTGATGCGGCGTGTATCTTTCATTCTTCGCCGCCCGAATAAACGCCTTGGCCATCTTTTGGGTCACGTCCCGCCAGCGGGCACGGGTTTGCGGCGCATCGTCGGTGAGGAACTGGCTCCACGCGCCGGGATGATCTTCAATCCAGCCATCGACGGCGCGGGCCAGAAAGTGGCTGCCCTGGCCTTCATCCAGCACGACGGGGCCACTTTCGTCGCCCAGGCCCGAGTTGGCCGTGCGCACAATTTCCAGCGCCAGGCTGTGCAGGGTACGCACGTCAAAGCCAATCGGCGGCAGCTCCTCCGCTTCCAGCCGCTGGCGAATGCGCACCTTAAAGTTGTCCACGCTGGCATTCAGGTAAGTGACGATGAGGATTTGCTGCTGGTTGGGGTCGATACGGCCGTTCCCAATCAATTTCGCCGCCAACAAAGAGAGGGTAAATGTTTTTCCACTTCCTGGGACGGCGCTAATGGCCAGACGGCCGTTTTCATATTCTAAAATCTTTTCTTGAGCAGGTCGCAACTGGAGGTTGTTCATGGCTCTATTTTAGCTGATTTTTGGTGACAATTGAATTGTTTGAATGATCTCAAAATACAGCACTTATCTCAACAAGGTAAATTTTGCTAATATATTGCCTGCGGATCATTGATATTCCTGATACTCTGGACAAATACGATACATCGCCTCAAGATTTTATTTGTAGGCATGAATATTCGAGGAGGACTTTATGAGGATACCCAATGGCACTCTGTTTGCCGGCTTGCACGGAGAATTGACACTGCACCCGTGGCGTGACCCTGTTGCGGCGGAGTCAGATGCATATAGTTTGTTCCATTCGAGGTCGGTTGCTATGGGGTGGCTAACAGAGGCCAGGGAAGGGGCGACAGGCGGCTTTTGGGGGATGAATGATGCCGGGCAGCAGGGGCCGGATCCCAATGCCCAACAACCCTATGCGTTGTGGTTTCAGGTAGACCTACCCCGATTGGTTTCTCCGAAGCAGTCGCTGCCGCTGCAGCCGTTTCTCGCCTGTATCGGCGATGTTATCGCCCGTATGGGAAGTTTTCAGCTTGACGCCTTGCAGGTTTTGCTGCCTTTACAAAGTTTTGATCGATCGGCAGATGACTCATCCCATAAAGACATAATGTATGCATCGATCGGCAGCACTGGCTGGTTTTTTGATCGTAATCCATCTGCTGCTGCCCGGGCGCAGGTCGTGTTGGATGGGGGTCAAAGTCCTGCTATTCGCTCGGTGGCTGCTGAACTGTTTGAACGGCTGCAGCAGGTTAAGCAAACTGTTTTTGTGTGTGACGAATTTTCCTTGACGGATGACACAAATCTGGAAAAACCGATTTACATTGACAACTTATGGGTGGGGCCGCCCCAACATCCGCTTACGCTTTATGGCACGCTGGCTGAGTGGTCGCTGGATGCCTTGGGCTGGTTAGCAACTTTCCTGGCTAGCGAAAGTTTTAAATTTGGTGTTACCACGCCTCTATTACTCACAGTTAGCCGGTTTGAAGGCTAATGGTTTTGTAATTGCACCGCTGAACAAAATGAAAAGGCTGACAGTGAAAAAGCTGCCAGCCTCCTTTTTTACCGAAGCACGAACGGCAAATAGATGAAAAAGTCTGCCTCACTGCCAGGATTCACCGTGGGCGTCATCGCCGGGGTAGGTGAGGGACCCGGTGTTGGGGATGGCCCTGGCGTTGACGTGGGCGGGACCGGTGTGTTGGTTGGCGTGGGCGGAATTGGTGTGTTTGTCGGCGTCGGCGTGTTGGTTGGTGTTGGCGTCACGGACGGCACCGGGGTCGGGAACAGGTTCTCTGTGGAGTCGGCCGCGTAGGTGCCACGCATCAGCGCTGCCGTGGTGAGGCCCACCAGGCGGAACCGCTGCCCCTGCGTGGCCACGTTGGCCGCCAAGTCCCAGCACGCCGCATTGCCTGGTGAGGCGCAGTCTGCTGTGTTGCTGACTTCCATCAGCCGCTGCTGATTGAATACGTCAGACAGACATTCGGGATTGTTGTCTACGGGCAGTTGCAATGTCCAGGTTGTGCCATTTGTGGGCACGCCGCGCACGAAATATTCGTAATAGTCGGAGCACATGCTGGTGGAGCTGGTATTGAGCGGCGTGTTGAATGGCGCGTTGGTGAGGGAACGGCCGTAACTCACAATCACCGGTACGCCAGAGCGGTTGTCACTTTCCAACTCGGCATCGCCCAGCTTGGCGCGGCCAGTCCGGCTGGAGACATCCGTCCAGGCCACGACGTTGGCGGCCAGTCGGGCATCCCAGGCTGGTTGCGGCACGCCAGAACCGGCTGGTGGCGTTTCGCCATTGGCGATGCCCCAGAAGTTGTTGTTCAGGTTGGCTGTACCGCTAATTGATTGGGTATAGGCGATGGCGTATCCGGCAATATTGTTGGCATAAGCATCAATCGTGCCATCTGTTTGCTGGATGCCGGTGCTGTTGTCATCCAACGTGTTGCCTTTCACAATCAGCTCGCTGGGGCCGGTGACGTCGATTGCCCGGTTGAAGCCGGTGATCGTGTTGTTTTTGATGAGGATACGGCCGTTGCCCGAAGCCCGAATGGCCGTGGTGGTGTCGCAATTGGCAGAGCAGGTCAGATTCAGGCCCAGAATGGTCATGTTGCCGACGCCTTGTGGTGAAATCAGGCGGCTGTTGGCCCCGCCAACCCAGTTTAGGGTGCCGTTGGCACTGTAAATCACCACATTGTTGATGCCGTTGCGTCCAGAAACCAGTGGGGCACTGATGTCAAAATTACCAATAATGGTGAGCGAATCGCCATCGGGAATTGTGTTCAATGCGGTTTGGATATTGCTAAAGTCACAGCCGCTGGTGCACACGGTCCACGGCTCCACCAGCGCTTCCAGGAAGTCTAAAATTCGTTCTGCGTTTTCTGAGCCAGCGACCACCGAGGGGCGGCCCACCAGGCCAAAAGCGGGTGAAGCATTAAATTCTGCGCCGGCGTAAAAGGTGATGGCCCGGCGCAGGTCGATGCGGGTGTGGTTGTGGAAAAAAGGTCCGGTCAGGTTCGCGCCAAATAGACCTGGGGTGCTGTAAGCACGGGTGCTGACGCCATTGGAGTCCGGCACTTCTAGGGGCATCCCATCCAGCCCATTGACTGGAATTTCGTCGGTTCCGGTGTCGAAAATGCCGTTTTCGCCGTCGGCAAAGCCGCGCACGGTGCCGTCGGTGGTGGCTAAGACCGGGCCGGAGTGGCAGCGAGAGCATTTGGCACCGGGGCCAAAGAAGGCATCCCGCCCAGCCAGCTGGTCGTCGGTCACGGCAAAGCGGTCCAAATCGTAGTTGCCATCGGCGGGCAGGCGAATGGCGAGCTGGAACGCTTCCAAAGCTTCCAGCTCTGCTTGGGTGGGCAGGCGAAAGTCGATGCCTTCACGGCGCAGCAGGCTGCGTGGGGCATGTTGTTGAACCGCGCCGGTAGAAAAGACCCTTAAATCAGCGAACTCAGCGCTAAAGCCGTAGGGGGCCGTATGTTCCAGATTGAACAAAGCGGGCGAAGCGCGAAATACTTCCAGTTGGTCAAAGCCATCGATATTTTCCAGAATCAGGGCACGGCCGTTGGGGAAGCTAACGGTGTTGGAGGAAGGCCCGTGCATCAGGGTGAAGTTTTCTAACCCGTTGGTACTGCCATTCACTGGATTGGGTCCAGCCAGATTGCCGTTGGTAAATGAAACAAAGGTGCCGCTGTTGCCATTGGCGTCAGTGATGGTGCCAGAAAGATCGCCGCCACCGTAAATCAGGTAGGTGTCACCGTACCCGGCCAAGACGGTGGCAGAGCCAGTGGTGCCGCTGATTTCACCGCGTAAATCGCTGGGTTGGGCAAAACCGCTGGGGGCATCGGAGGTCACGACCAGGGTATTCACGTTGTATTCGGGGACAAACAGCACATCATCGGCTGGTTTGTTGAGGATTTGTTCGGGTGAAAGGCCAAAATCGCCGTTATCGGGAACATGGCAGGAAGCACAGGTACGGCCGTTGCCCAAAAACGTCTCCTCATTGAATAAAATTTCGCCCTGGTCGGCCAATGGGGCAACAGAGGGCACAATTGTGAAGGTTGCGCCAGCGGTGTTCAGTGGATTGGGTGGCCCCATAGCAAAATCGGCATTGCTTTGCGTGCCGGAACCAAAGCCGCTGCCAGAGACGCGGGTGAGGGCTGCGGTATTCAGAATAGGCAGTTCAGCACTGTTCGGGCCATCATCTGCCCCAGCGGTGCTGCCGCTGTAACCTGCCCCGCCGTAGGAAAGCGCTACGTTGACGCTGGTGCTGTTGATGTTGTCGGGATTGTTTTGGAAGGCGACTTTACCGGCTACGGGAATGATGTCGGCAGGCATGATGAAGTCGGGGGTGGGGGCACCGGGGAGGGCGGCGAATTTGGCTGTCGCCACCAGGACCGTGTCTGCGCCATTTGCTGGATCACTTGGGAAAACGAAACGGCCGCTTTCCGTGCCCAGAGCGTTATAAAAAACCAACATGGCACGTCCTGGTGAGCCAGCCGGGTCTTCTGGCTGAGGTCCCCACGCTTTTTGTGAATCACTCGATGCTTCTAGCACAATATATTGCACTTTGGAATCACCATTCAGTCCGGCCATCACCTCATTAATGCGCACCAAATGGTGATCGGCGCTGGCCCGACCGGTGGTTGTGAAAATAGCCACAGCAGCCAAAAGCAAAAACCCAAGAAATATGATTAACAGATGTAATCTCTTAACAGGGATAAGCATAAAATTCCTCCACAATACGGTTGTTTGGCGCTGTAGCTCGAGTTGTTGATTACACAAGATAGTACCTTAGTACCCCAAAAGGTACGTTGCGGCACTTACATACGCGCTTACGGGATGATGTTCTAGAAGGAGTGAAATGGGATGCCTGAAACGTGATGGTTTTTCACACATCAAGCATCACGTTTCAGGCATTATCTTTGGACGAAGGGGAGATAGGTTTCCAGTCCGATGGCTCGCTGGACCATGACGGTGGGTTGGGAACGGCCGTTTCCAACCCAAAGATCATGCAAAATCTGGCCGTTGCTGCTGAGATCGCCAAAAAACGGGCTTTCATCCCGCAAAAATTCAACGTATTCTTGCGAGGCCACCTGGTGCAGCAGTCGCACAATCACCAAGTCCGGTTCTGCCGGGAGCGTGTAGCTGACCGTGTCCCAATATTGCCCGTCCGCATAACGAGTGGGGTCGGGTGAGCCGTTGGTGTAAGGCGCTGCCCCGCTGGCGGCAAAAGCGGCAAACGTATAGCCGCGTGGCGGGATGCGATTGTCTCGCAAAATCTCGTTGTTCAGCATGAAGTGGAACGATTCGCCTGCGGGCACGCCCAACTGCGCTGCCAGATCGGTCGAAATGCCGTGTTTGGCCTCGTACAGTTGAAGATCAACATCTTCGGTGAGGACGCCGGTTGCTGCATTGTACGCGCCGGAGCTATAGATGAGCAGGCCGTCGGCGTCGTATGCTTCCACTTGCAGCCACATGCGCCGCCCTTCGATGTAGCCAGTGGGCAGCTTGTGGCCGCTGTTGTTGGTGACTGTCACCATGAGCTGCGTGCCCGTCAGGGAAACATTTAGCTCGGCGGCGTTTTGCAGCATGGCTGTGGCCCGATCAATCCCGGCATTAAGCGCCTCCAGCCGATCTGGATTTGCCGTGAAGGTAGCGCTGAAAACGGGATGCTGCGGGATGATTTGCGGCACCCAGTTGTTGGCTCCGGTCAGGTCATGCAGGGGCAGGTTGTCGCGTACGGGGCTGTTGGTGGCGTTGCCAAAGAAGGCTGCCCCAACGCCCGTTACGTCCCGCATATGGCAATCCTGGCAGGTGGAGACGCTGCTTTTGTTGCCGCCAAACTGGGGCAAGGCTACCCCTTGCGGCGTGTTAAAGTCGCTCAGCTGCCATTCGCTGTAGGTGCGCTCAACGGGGAACATGGCCGTGGTGTCGGTGAACGGCTGGTTGACGTCGTTGAGGATGTAGCTCTGGCTGGGCTCGTCCCAGGTGAGCAGCGGGTTGCTGATGTCATGGCAGCTGCCGCAGAGAGTGGCGTCTTGATGGTAGGGGGAGACGAGCGTATCTTGCGCGGCGGCTGCCGGGTTGTGTGGATCGAAGCCAATGTCAGTGACGACGTCGAAAGGGCCGCGCCGGTAATCGGCCGTATCGACAATGAGGTTGGCGTTGCCGGGAATGGTGACGGGGCTGGTGATGGCAGCCAATACGGTGAGGTCGCGGTCAGGATTTTCGTCATTGGTCACGGGATCGACCATGCGGTGGCACACTTCGCACTGGACGCCTTCCTGGTCCACGGCCGTCATTGTGGAACCATCTGTGGTGGCGGAACGGCCGTTTAGCCAGCCCCTCGGCAAATGGCAGCGCAAACAAAACTCACCAGCAAAAGCGGCATCAGCGTTGGCAATGTCCAGCGCTGCATAAAAGACGGGATCGCGGCCCGATTGGGCCATCATGCTGCCTGCCCAGCCGGTCCACGGCTCATATTCAGCGGGCTGGCTCACCTGACTGCTGTAGTTGGCGTGGCAGCCGACACACTGTTCTGGGGAGTCGATGGTGTCGGTGATATGGAGCGGTTGGGTGCCCGGCTGGAAGAAGTCGAGCATGGTGGTGGTGGAAAGTATGGGGGTGGGAGCCGGGCCATTGGGGCTTAAGCTGGGGTGATGTGGCGGTAGGGCGGCTTGTGCTGTAAGGGTGCTGATATGTTTAAGTGTCGTAAAAAGGGCGGCGATGATGAGGAGTGTGAGGCTGGTAGAAAAGAAAATGATTAATATTTTACGCATACGAACCCTCTACGATCTGTTCATGAGAGTACCCGGATGGATACGGTCGTATTATAATCATCTCCGCGAATCATAACACTTTTGGAGAATGATAAAGGACAGAATTCTAGTATGGGGAGGATAAAAGCATGTTGATAGCTAAGTCAAATTCCTCTAGAAAAAGCCATCGTTTTGTTGGTTTTCTAGCTGCCGTCTTGCTGTGGCTGTTATTGTTGTACGGCCGTTTCCTGCACCAACTCACGCCCGAAGCGTATCAACTACTTTGGCGCTTTACGGGGCCTTTGGTTTGGACGACTGAGTTTTTGAACCCAATTTTTAAGTCTCCTTTCATGACCATTCTTACATTTGGGCTGGGGATGGGGTTGATTGTCTGGTGTGTTGTCAGATTTTGGCAGAATAAAGGGTGGCGCACACTGCTTATTGTATGTGGTTTGTTGGGCGTATTATTTCCTTTTATGATGCCTACGTTGTATGGTGAATACCAAATACCGGTAGCCGCAAGACAAGGATATGAATTGATCTGGGCGACAGAGCCGAATACATCATTGGGCAGCGCCTATAAACAAGCACAACTGGTGCATGAAACCAAGTGTGATTATCATTTATCCGGCTGGGCTTCTGAGACGACACTGGCGTATACTTCCGCCTGTTTGCCGGGCACGTGGCTGCACAATATCAGTGACGGTGAAAAAGAGTGGATTTTGTCTGGGACAGAAACGGCCGATTTCGTCTCTACGGCCGTCACCCGCTGGAACAATAGGGAATATCTCGGTCAGCCAGCGGCCTTGCAAGAATCCAGCGCGTTTCCTTTTCTGACGCTGGAAAGGAGCCCTTCGCCAGATGGGCAGTGGGAGGCGATTGTAGTTCGTTGGTTTTATGGTCCTAGTGATGTTGTTTTGGTTGAGCGAACGAGAAAATAAATTTCGAATTTTAAGGAATCTACATGATTTTGAAGCATCATAAACATTGGCTTAAGCTGCTAATTTTGTTTTTCCTGGTTGGCGTGTGGGTGTGGCCGCAAACGGCCGTTTCCCCCGCAGCCGCCTCTACTGCCCAACAATCGGCCCGCGACCCCCGCTTTGGTGCGGTGGAGTCATTTTGGGCACCGGGGGAAGCAGCTGAGTTGGGCGTTGGTTGGGAGCGTATCCTCTTTTACTGGAACGAAATTCAGCCCACTGGCCCCAACGACTGGAACACGCTGCATGTTCATGAAGAATGGCTGGCGGAAGCCACAGCCCAGGGGCGGCAGGTGACAGGCTTGCTCAAAAATACGCCCACCTGGGCCACGGATGGCGAGGCGGCTTCTGGTGTGCCGCGCGGCCTCTATTCACCAATTGATGATCCGGGCAATTTGTGGGCCAATTACACGCGGCGGGTGGCCTCCTACTACAGCGCCCACGGTGTGCACAACTGGATCATTTGGAATGAGCCAGACATTGCCCCCGATGTGTACGGGCATGAGTTTAGCGGCTCGATGGCCGATTATTATCAGTTGGTCAAGGTGGCCTATTTGTCCATTAAGCAGGTGGACCCCAACGCCAAAATTCACCTGGGCGGCATGACCTACTGGCACGATCCCAGCTGGCTGGGTCGCTTTTTGCAAATGGTTGCCGCCGATCCTGATGCCGAAGCAAATAATTATTACTTCGACATCATTTCGCTGCACATTTACTTCCGGCCGGAGACGATTCCGCAAATTGTGGGCAATGCGTTTGCCGCCCAACAGCAGGCGGGCATCCCGCTGAAACCGGTGTGGATTAACGAGACCAACGCCCGGCCCAGCACAGACCCGGAATGGCCGGTGCAGGTGCAGTCGTTTGAGCTCGATTTGGAGCAGCAGGCCTGGTACATTACGCAAGCGTTTGCCCTGGGCTTTTACTCAGGGGCAGGGCGGATTTCGGTGTACAAGCTTATTGACATCAATATTTCACCGGGGGATGAGTCGTGGGGGTTGATACGGCCGTATGACTTCAGTAAACGTCCCGCCTTTTTTGCTTACCAAAACACGATTAAATATCTGGCTGGCTTCACTTATCCGGTGCAGCGGGAGCAGGGGGGTAACTACACGATTGTGCGCTTTAACCGGCCGCAAGGCACTACACGCGTGCTCTGGGCGCGCACAGCCAGCAGCGTAACGCTAAACGTGGCGGCTTTGGCCGATACGGCCGTTTTGGTTGATCCGATTACGGGCAGCGAAACACCAATTTTGCCCACCAACGGCAGCTACGAAGTGCGGCTGGACGGCGCACGCTGTGCCGGGGAATGTTACATGGGGGGCGCGCCGGTCTTCCTGGTGGAAGAAGGCACAAGTGGTGATGGGGGTTCCACGACGCCACCAGTTGTGGCGGCAGCGAGTACGCCCACCCCTGGCGCTGCGGGTGAAGATGGTGCCGCAGCCACGACATCTGAGGCTGGAGACACAAGCAATGCGGGAACGGCCGTTGCCACCGCGACGGCGTCGCCAACGCCTGGCCCAACTGAAACGCCCTATCCCACGGCCACCAACATGGTGCCCGTGCCTAAACCTTCGAACACGCCGACGGTGACGAGTACGGCCGTTCCGGCGACAAAACTCCCCCCGACGCCTGATCCTGAAGTCGCCGTTTTAGCACCCACGGCCACGGAAATGATCAATTCAGTTGCTGGAGATGAAGGGACGATTGTGGCAGGGGAAACGGCCGTAGCCGAAACGTCTGGATCCAATTTGGGCATCTGGTTGCTCGGTGGTGCCGGATTTATCGTCTTACTCGGTGCTTTTGCCTGGTCCCGCCGCCGCTAAATCTAGATAAATACACAATAATTATGAAACAGTTCTTCTTTCCTAAACATCAAATGATGTTAGCTTTTTTGAGTGCTTTGGTGACTTTGGTATTTTCCTCATGTTCTTTCACTTCATCAATATCTCATAACGATCTTTTTGAAAAAGCAGTTTATGCAAGGTGGGACGAAGAGCAGGAAGTGTTGCGGTCTGATGAGACAGGGAAAGTTTTAGGGTATGAACAAGAAATCTTTGTAATCCGTATGAACGAATCTCAGCCAATAAAATTAACTAATAATTCCGCAGAAGATAGTTTTCCTGCTTTTTCGCCCGATGGATCACAAATTGTGTTTGCTTCGGATCGCGACGGCAATTATGAAATCTATGTTATGGATTCTGATGGGAAAAATCAGACAAACCTAACAAATCATCCAAGTGGTGATACCAATCCGGTATGGTCACCCGATGGATCAAAAATTATTTATATTTCTGATCGTGATGGCAATGATGAGATATATATCATGGATTCTGACGGTAAAAATCAAACCAATCTATCAAACAGCTCCGCCAACGAATATCAGGTGGATTGGTCTCCTGATGGATCCAAATTAACATTTTATTCAGATCGGGATGAAGAACGCAATACTGACATATATGTCATGGATATAAGTGGGAATAATCTCAGACGGCTTACCAATACCCAAGCCGATGAATTTGACCCTAGCTGGTCACCAGATGGCACAAAAATCATCTTCACTTCGGAAAGAGATGGTAATAAAGAAATCTATATCATGAATGAGGATGGCTCAGACCAGAAAAATCTTACAAATAATGTAGCTGACGATTTCCGTCCAATATGGACGCTTGATGGAGAAAAAATAATATTCTCCTCACAGCGCGATGCATCTGTTTTTGATAACTTTGGTGACAAGCAATTTAGAAGCTTCGTTATGAATATTGATGGTAAAAATCAAGCGATGATTTCCGGTTACCCAGATGGTTGGATATCCGATGTGTGTTGCCAAGGGTAAATAGGCTGCAAATTTAGGACATGTAATTAAGAGTTTGGCCAATTGGTACTTTAAAGCAAAACAGCCGGGTTTTTCCGGCTGTTTTTTGAATAGATTACAGATTGGAGTTCTGTTTTTTAAAGCGTGATCAATTTTACCTGGGTGATAGCTGAAACTTTATTCAGGGCATCAATCACTTCTTTACTGGGCTCGCTGTCCAGATTAATGAAAGACAGCGCTTCGCCGCCGGGCTTGTCGCGGCCCATGCGCCACTCGGCAATGTTCACCTCGTAGGCGGCCAAAATGGTGCCCACCTGCCCGATGACACCATGCACATCCTTGTTTTGCATCACCAGCACATGCCCGTCAGGGCGGGCGTCCAGTTTGTAATCATCCACCTGCACAATGCGCGGCTCCACGCCGCCGAACAACATGCCCGCCAGGGTGCGCTCACCGCCGTCCCAGGTGACCCGGCAGGTGATAAGGTTGGCAAAGTCCAGGGAGCTGGCTGCTTTGGTTTGGGCTACGGTGATGCCGTTCTCTTCGGCCAGCAGCGGGGCATTGATGTAATTTACCTGGTCGCTAATCGATTTTTCCAGAATGCCTTTGAGCAACCCGGCGGCAATTGGTTTAATCAGCTCGTTAACCGTTTCGCCTCTTGCCTCGATTTCAACGCGACGAATGGCCCCATCGGCCAAATAGCAGTGCAGCCGTCCCAACTTTTCACCCAGTTCCATATACGGCCGTGTTTCGGCAAAGTCTGGCCCGGCCTGGAAAGGTAAATTGATGGCGTTACGGAAATCGGTGCCGCGCAGGGCATCCAGCACCTGGTCCACAATTTGGGTGGCCACGTCCCGCTGGGCTTCCTCGGTGCTGGCCCCCAGGTGAGGCGTGTGCAGCACGTTGGGCAGGCCGATGAGCGGATTGTCCCCTGGCGGCTCTTTTTGATAAACGTCGAGAGCGGCCGTTTTAATTTGACCATTTTTCAGCCCTTCTGCCAGGGCTTCTTCATCAATGAGCTTGCCACGCGCTGCGTTGATCAAAATCATGCCGGGTTTCATCTGGGCGATGGTTTGGGCATTGATCATTTTTTCGGTTTCTGGCAGGAGGGCGGTGTGTAGGCTGATGTAGTCAGCTTGAGCCAGCAAATCATCCAGATCAACCAGTGTCACGCCCAGCTCTTGCCCTACTTCTTCGGAAACATATGGATCGTAGGCCAAAATTTCCATGCCAAATGCCTGGGCGCGTTTGGCAACCAGCCGCCCAATCCGGCCAAAGCCGATAATGCCCAACGTTTTGCGGTACAGCTCTGTACCCACAAATTGGGAACGCTTCCATTCGCCATCTTTTAGCGAGGCGTGGGATTGGGCCGTATGCCGACTGGCGGCCAGCATGAGGGCAACGGCCTGCTCGGCGGTGGCGATACTGTTGGCTTGGGGTGTGTTCATGACGATGATGCCGCGCATGGTCGCCGCCCGCACATCCACATTGTCCACGCCAATCCCGGCGCGCCCGACCACTTTGAGGTTGGTGCCAGCGGTCAGTACGTCGGCATCTGCCTTGGTACCGCTGCGAATGATGAGCGCGTCATACTCGGGCAGGATGGCCAGCAATTCTTCCTTGCTGAGGCCAGGCTTCATGTCATATTGGGCATCTTTGGCTAGATCGAGTCGATCCAGCCCAGCCTGCCCCAGTTTGTCTGAGATCAATATTTTGTACATAGGTCTCCCTTTTCTTGGATAATGGTTTGCTGCCATGCAGTTTGGGGATATTTGTTGTGGGTTAAGGTATGAGGGAATTATAGTCGGGGTTGGTTTAGGGGCAAACGTTCTAGAAAATGTAATTGAGTAACTGAGTAAATGTAATTGAGTAACTGAGTAATTGAGTAATTTGGGCGCATAATTACCCAATTGCTCAATTACTCAATATCTTTTGTAAAAGCTGTTGGCATTGCACTGCTGTCAGATGTACCAGCGCGCCGCCAGTGAAGCGCGGGTCTTCGGTGACTTCGCGCTGGGCAAAGGTGGGGTGAGGAACCTGCATTAGGCTGTGCATGTCTGGCTGCTCGATTTCGGCCAGGATCAGGCCGTTGAGTGGGCCATTGAACTGATCGATGCTGAATTGGAAACGGCCGTCCGCCAACGTATACCGCTTCTTCACCAAAATTTGGGCAGGCAAGGTTTCTAGCAGTGCGTAGCTGACTTCATCCAGGTAAAAATTGGTGATGGTGGTAGCGTAAGCGGTTTGATCGGCTGCCTGATATTTTTGTGTCAGCTTACGAGCTGTTATTTGCCCGGTGGCATCCGTCATGCGGCGCAGGCGCAGCGGCGTGCCGGTGATGTAGCGATCTTCAATGCGCTGATAATCCTGGCTGTTTTGCAGCGAGTCTGGCAAGGTGGCCAAAAGCCAGCGCCGTTCCCGTTCAATTTGCGCGTATTTGTGGGCCATTTAGCAAGTCCAAGAATTTTGTAGAGACGAGGACTGGCCGTCCTGGTTTCCGATAGAACAAGGCTCATTCGAAATCAGGACTGCCAGTCCTGATTGTTTTCTAAACGCCGTTGAACAGCGGGTGATAATAAACCGTGCCGCGCTTGTTTTGTAGCGCACCGGGCACCAGTTCGGCAACCATAAATGCCTCGTCTGGCACATCGAATTGGCAGCGCAGTCCCAGCGGGGCGGATGGGGTAAAGCCGAAGCGGGGATAATAATTTGGGTGGCCGAGGACAAAGGCCAAGTCGTATCCTGCTTGTAAACTGGCGGCCAGCCCGGCGCGGCACAATTCTGCGCCGATGCCTTTGTTTTGGTGATTGGGGGAGACTGCAACCGGACCAAGTCCTACGGCCGTAAATTCCCCTTCATCATTTTTTACCGTTACTGGCGAAAACAAAATGTGCCCGACCACCTCGTCATCCAGCCAGGCAACCAGGGAAATGGTGTCTACCCCGCTTTGCTGCAATTTTTGCACAAGCTCTGCTTCGGCTGGGCGCTCAAAGGCGGCGGCTTCCACTGCGAATACTTTGTCGGCGTCTACGGCCGTTTCTGGGCGAATTTTTAGCGTCATGCTGGTAATCATACTGGATTAAAGTGAGGCAAACCAGTGGATTATGCCTCGCCGAGTAGTTGTACAATCAGTTCCCGCTGCCGTGGCCGATTATCAAAGTCAACGTAGATGATTTGCTGCCAGGTGCCCAAGGTGAGACGGCCGTTCACAAACGGCACCGTTAACGAAGGGCCAAGCAGTGCGGCACGAACATGACTGTGGCCGTTGCCATCTTGCCACCGCGCATTGTGTTCATAATGACGATCCCGGGCCACGATTTCATCAAACAGGCGGCGCAAATCACTGATACAGCCGGATTCGTATTCAATGGTGGTTAGGGCGCTGGTAGCGGAGGGACAGAATACAGTCACGATGCCATCTTGTAAACCACATTTTTGGACTGCCCTGGCTACTTGAGCGGTGATGTCCAAGACATCGGCATCACCCTTTGTTTGCAGTTCAATGCTTTGCGTCTGTACCGTCATATTCTCCTCCTCAGGTGTATGGTAAGCAACATGACCTGATCTTAGCGGACGCCGTTCTGGTTGTCGAGATTATTGCTCAGTCAATGCGGGTATGGCTGGCGGGATGTAGAATGGCCTTGGGACCAGAACGCTTTTGGGCGCGTCGCTCCCGTTTGGGATGGTCCAGCCTGGGGCCATTTTTATGCAGCAGCCAGCGCGTGCTTATCATTGCGCCCAACATGGCCAATAGCAAAACGGCCGTATAGCCAGTTAGAATTTGAGCATACCCCAATGTGAGGCTGCGCCAGGCACCCAACACCAGCGCCGTGTACCAGGAAACGGCCGAAATCCCGCCAAACACGGAAATCACCGGCAGTTTCTGGGCAAAGCCATTCAGATGAAACATCTGATGTTTCCTGGCGGATTGTTGCAGCAAGGGGAAAAGCTTCACATGCATCAAGCCGCCATTTAGGGCGGCGATAAGCACAATGGTCATCTTGGCAAAAAAGCGATGACTCACGCTGCCACTCAAGATGATGAGGCCCAATCCGGTGGCCGTCAGCAGCATCAGCCCGCCAATAACGATGCCAGACGCTACTTTTAGCAGGCGAAACTCGGCTTTCTCGATACGGCCGTTGCGCAAAATGCTCAAAAATAAAAAGTCACTTGTCGTCGCGCCACCTGCGCCTAAGGCCACGCCAATAATATGACCAATGAGTAAACTTGTGTGCAAATCCATCTATTCTGCTCCTTCGGAAACCAATGCCAAACGATAGGCAAACACGCGCCATTGAACATGGTTTATCTTCCAGTTAATACAAAAGGGAGTGTCAGTTTGCCGCGAAATCAGCAGCTGACTGGTGAAGAAGCATTGTGGCCAGCGATAGCCACAACAATAAGCGTGATTCGACTATAGGCGACATGCTATTTAGCGTGAATAGGAGAAATGGGCTACCCGTCGGAGAATGCGCCTGTGTTCACACCTCTTTTTACTCAGTGTTCTTTGTGACAAAAGAACCTCAAGCTACCCAGCCCCATATAAAAAACTGAGCGGAAAAATAAAGATACAACATGATGGATGGATACAAAATGAGTCGGTGAATTTTGCCATTTGCTCCTGCTGTGGCCAAAAGAAAAAAGGTGGGGAAAAAGGCCAACGCGTAGCGGGAAAAGGAGTACAGTGGTTTGAATTCTGAGCTAGGCAGCAGCATAAAAAAGAGCAGCATAGCGGCGTACAATCCCCAGCCCAGCTGACGCCGCCAGCGGAAAAACGCCCACACGGTTGTTACGAGCAGCAGCAGTGAAACGAAAAAGTCGAACCAGAGGGTGAACTCTCCAGCGCGGCCCGTGCCTAGGCCAAACATGCCTTGTAAAGCGCGCAGTAGATCGGTGCCGGGGATGCCAGTGCGCTGGAACCAATATTCGGCGTAGATGCGGCTGAGTCCCGGCAGGCCCAGCAGGCCACGGTACAGTACAAACAGCAAAAAACCGATCATGGGTAGGAAAACGGCCGCAGCCTTGGCATACAATTTTGGGTACCAACTGCCAGCCGGAGAGATTTTCCACGCCCCCTGGCCCAGATGTTGCCGCCAAAACTGGTAAGCCAGCGGCACAATCAGCACCCAGCCCGTGAGGCGTGTGAGGGCTGCCAGCAGTCCAAGCACGCCAGCCCACTCCAGGCGGTCATTAAATCCTAACCAAAGTGATGCCAGCGTCAGCAGCAAAAACAGCGATTCTGAGTAGGGGGCGAAGAGGAAAAATCCGGCGGGGAAAAGGACAAAATAGAGCAGCAGCCGGGGGGCATGGTCCGGCCCAAGTAGCTCGCTGCCGACTTTGTGCAGCAAAATGAGCAGTCCCAGCAGCGCCACATTGGAGATGAAAATGCCAGCGGCCATGTGTGTCGTATGCGAACCGCCAAACAGTCCCCCCAGCGCCCTAATCAGCAGGGGGTAGATAGGCGGGAAGACGGAATCTTCAGGGTGCGCATATCCCTCGGCGGCGATGCGGGTGTAGTGCAGGGCGTCAAAGCGCTGCCACGGCCCCAGCAGTAATCCGGTGGCTCCGTCGTCGAGGATGGGCTGGTTGAGATACGGCCGTATCCGTTCATCCGCCGTCTCTGGCAAAGGCACGACCATCTGAGCCACGACTGCCCAACCTGTTAAAAAGAGGCGCAGTGCCAGAAAAATAATGAGTGAATGGCGTACGGCCGTTTGCCGCCACAACGATTTCAGCAAAAGCTTGCTCCTCAATAGGGTAAATGCCTGGCGAATCGTATCAATCCCCTGAACAATGGGCAAACGTTTCTTGGGGTTAAGTACAGGAGATTTTTAGATCAGGTAAAATGTAGCGATGAAGGCATTATTTGAACCCAAACGGACGAATACCATTTTGTACTGTCGCCATTGGCAAGAAACGGTTTCTTTCTACAAAGAGTATCTAGAACTGCCTGTTGTTTTTGCCAATGAATGGTTTGTCGAGTTTCAGCTAACGAAGACGAGCTTTTTGAGCATCGCCAATGAGGGGCGGGCTACCATTTCTGCCGTTCAAGGCCAGGGAATAACCTTGACCTGGCAAGTGGCTGATGTGGCGGCGGTGAAAGCGGAACTTGAGAAGCAAGGCATTGTCACGACACCGATCAAGCGAAAATGGCAAGCGCGGGTTTGTTACTGTTCTGATCCCGAGGGGCACCGGTTGGAATTTTGGACGGCCGAAAATGAAGATCGCCAAGAATGAACATTGGATTCTCCCGCGTTACTGGCAAAAAGGTCGTTGCGGAAAAGAGGGGCTCATGCAAATTGCGTTTGTGCTGCTCAATGTGGGCATCTGGTTGGTCGTGGCATATTCGGCCTTTCAGGCCAGCCGCGCATTTTTGCTGATTGGGCGGGGGGCGGAAATTGGTGCAGCCGTTTGCTTTGCCGTTCACGCCTGGGGCCGCACCATCTCCAGAGAAGGCGCATAGTAGGGGCGGTTCGCGAACCGCCCCTACAACATTAAATTTCTACGGCGTACAAACAGTAATACTCCAACTGTTGAGCGTGCCCGCATCGGCCGAGGTGTAGCTGTCGGTCACCGACAGCACCCAGGTGCCGCTGCTGCTCTCACCATCGAAGGCGCTCAGCGCATTGTTGGGACTGAACGTACCATTGATCGCTGGCGCACTGCCATTGCACTGATTCTCGACCGGCAGCGCCGCCTCA
>CAJQMR010000028.1 GCA_905479495.1 uncultured Anaerolineae bacterium | reverse complement strand
CCAACCATCTGGACACATCTGCCATCGAATGGCTGGAAAAAACATTGCGCACCTGGGAAGGTTCCCTGCTCCTCGTCAGCCACGACCGCTACTTTTTAGACCGTGTGGTTAACCAGGTGTGGGCCATGGGGCCTGCGGCCTTAAAAAGCTACAAAGGCAACTACAGCACCTACATCCAGCAGCGGGAAATTGAGTGGCAGCACGAAGAAACCCTCTTTGCCAATGAGATGGCCCGTCTGGAGGCGGAAGTAGCGTTCATCCGCAAAAACATTGCCGGGGGCAAAACCGACATTGCCAAGGGCAAGCTCAAGCGGCTCACCCGCGACATTGTGCTGATTGAAGAAGTCGGCTTGCTGGGGATGCAGGGCAAAAGCTGGTTGCAAATTGGCGAACGGGTGCGCACCCTCACCGTCAACGAGGCCGCCCAGCGCATCAAAGAGCTGCCCACGCCCACCAGCCGCAGGCCCAAGCTCAAAATCAAGCTCAAGCCAGAGCAGCGCGGTAGCCGCTTTGTGCTGCGCACCAAAAAGCTGCGCATCGGTTACCCCGGCAACACCCTGTTCGACTGTGACGACATCAACCTGGAACGGCTGGACTGCGTGGCCCTGATTGGCCCCAACGGCAGCGGCAAAAGTACTTTTTTACGCACGCTCATGGGCGAAATTGCGCCGCTGCGAGGCAAAATCCGGCTGGGCGACGGGCTGGTGCTGGGCTACTTTGCCCAGGGGCATGAGCAGTTAGACGTCACCCGGCGTGTGCTGGATGAGGTGCTGGCCCACAAACCGATGTCACCCGAGGAGGCACGTAATTATTTGGGGCAATATTTATTCCGAGGGGATGATGTGTTTAAGCAAGTGGGGGATTTAAGCGGTGGCGAACGGGGGCGCTTGGCGCTCGCTTTGCTCGCGCTGGACGAAGCCAACTTCTTGCTGCTGGATGAGCCGACCAACCATCTGGATATCCCCTCGCAGGAAGCGCTGCAGGCGGTGCTGGAGCAGTTCGACGGCACAATTGTGCTGGTGAGCCACGACCGCTACCTGGTGGACCGGCTGGCTACCCAAATTTGGGAGCTGCGCGAAGATGGCGACCACGGCCGTTTGCACATCTTTGACGGCACGTATCAGGAATTTTTGGCGACAAAAGAGGGGGGCGAGGCAATCATCAAAACGGTTTCCTCCAAAGTGGCGCTGCCCAGCAAGGAAAAAGAGCTGCCGCCCGTCAACTTGGACTGGATTGAGGATGTGGTGGACCCGCTGCAATTCACCGCCGAAGATCGCCGGGAACGCAGCCATCGTATCCGTGAACTGACCGAGCAAATTGAGGAAACGGAAGGCTGGCTGGAACAGCTCACCTTCCAACTCGCTCGCGCGCAGGGTGCCCGCAAAGAAGCGCTGGAGCAGGAACGCACTATCGCCCAAACCGAACTCGACGCTCTCTCCACCGAGCTGGATGAGCTAATAGCATGAGTTTAGGGGGTTGCTAATTTCTGAAATTCGGGAAAGCTCGCAATTTCTGGGTCAAAAATAATGACATTTTATAGACAATACTGTTGAAAGTTCAATTATGCATTGTTGAAAAGAGTTGCCCATCTTATATTACCTATTATTTGTCTTCAGTAAACCGATCAATCAGGAATGAATCAATCGGAAGAGAAGATCGCCCTTCCAAAATTAGTTCAGATACTATTTGTCCAACAATTGGACCTAATTGAAAGCCATGGCCAGAAAATCCAAAAGCATGGTAAACGTCTTTCGCATTTTCACTAGGGCTTATAACAGGAATATGATCCGGCATCATACCCATAATTCCCGGCCAGCTCCGAACAATTTGCAACTGCTTCAAAAATGGAAATAAATCAATAACGGTTTGAGCCATGGTTTTGAGCTCAGTAAAATCGATCACAGGCTTTTCGGTCTCAATATCCATTTTTGCAAGGAACCCCCCACCAATAACAACTGTCCCGTTTTCCATTTGCTTGAAGGAAAGTTTTCTGCCTTCAAGCAAGACGACGGGATCCAAAAATTTGGCAGTTCGTGCTGTCACTGTCAGGACGGATGCCATTTTAGATAACGGAGCATGATCGCCTACCATATCAGCAATATGTCCTCCCCAAGCACCAGCACAGTTGACGAGGATAGGAGCGGAAAATCTTTTACTACCTGCAACGGCCACCCATTTTTTAGCGGTTCGTTCAATAGCTGAAACTGGATGAAATTCAAATAATTGAGCACCTAGTTGTTTGGCTTTATTAAAAAATGCACGCGTGGTTTTGTAAGGGTCAGCAACACCATCTTCTGGACAATATAATCCGCCAACACAATGAGACGAAACATACGGTACGATTTGCTTTAGCTGCTTTTTATCAACTAATTTTTCGTGGCTATAACCCATAGATTTTAAAAGTTCTACTCTTACTTCAAAATCATGCATCTCCTTCTCATTTTCAGCGAGAGAAATTTGCCCGCAGGGTCGAAATCCGCAATCACTAGAAACTAAGGAATCAATTTGATTCCATAATTTTTGTGAAGCTAATGAAAGTGGTATCTCGCAAATATCACGAAACAACTGTCTTACACCACCCGCATTCACACCAGACGCCTGCCTACCAGCGACATCCTTTTCTAACAAGATGACAGATTTTCCATATTGAGATAAGTTCATTGCAGTGGAGCAGCCCACAATTCCTCCCCCAATGATAATTACATCAGCAGATATCATTTGTGTTCTCCAGTTGGCCTGCCAGTTGCAATTTTGATAGCTGCTCCATGGTAATTGGTTTTAACGGAGGGCGAATTCGAAAATAACCGACATCGACAATATTCATCTTTCTGTAGTCAGCAATAATTTCAGAAACTGTAAGACCGCACATCCGCCCTTGACAGGGTCCCATCCCGCACCTTGTTTGAGCTTTGAGTTGATTGGGGTTTAAAGCGCCAGATTGAAGCGCCTTTGTGATCTGTTGTAATGTAACTTCCTCACAACGGCATACAATAGTTTGAGTATCCCTTGGCACCAGTAGATCATCACTCGGTTTAAAAAGATGATCCAGGAATGGGCGAATACGCTCTTCTCTGGCAAGCTGTTTTTGTAGCGGTTTGGCATCTGAATTCCTTTCTTCTTCTGAAATCATCTTCAATGAGAAAGCAGCCTCAACTCCTGCAAGATATCCTGAAATTTCGGCAGCCACACCACCTGAAATTCCTGCTGCATCACCAGCCACTCCGACACCATCGATACTTGTATTTCCCCACTTGTCTACAGTAGGCCGCCAATATCGTTGAATTTCGTACCATTCATGATCGCAATCTATAAGGAAACTCATTTGTGTATCTGGCACAAGCCCATTATGCAATAACAGTGTACTTGCTTTAATTTTCTGGATTCTTCCAGAATTTTGAAACCTAACATTTTCAACCGAATTGCCCCCCAGCGCTTCAATTTTTTTTACATTGTTATAAATTTGGATGCCCTGCTTACGAATCTTCTGTATCATTTGAATACCTTCATAAAGATATTCAAATGAACGCAAAGCATTGGGAAAATGTTTCAACGAAACTAAATAGTTGCTAAACGGTGTTGAATCTAAGACCGCTCGGATAGGTGCACCAGCGGAAATCAGATTATTGGCAACCAGGAAAAGCAGGGGGCCGCTGCCCGCTAAAACAATATCGCCCTCTGGCATTATATTGTTTGATTTCAGCAGGATTTCTGCTGCTGTGGCCGCCATTACCCCTGGTAGGGTCCATCCTGGAATGGCAAAGGGTCTTTCTCTAGCTCCAGTAGCAATAATTATCCGGTTCGAGCGAATCTGCCCCACATCATTATCCGAAATATAGCTGACAATAAACATTGTCTCTACCTGAACATGCCAAACCGTGGCTCCATGCAGATAATCAACCTTCGCCTGTCGAAACTCTTTTGTTAAGCTTCTGCCCCTGGAAAATTCTGAACCCTGGTTGTCCACTTGGTCTAAATCGACATTCTCGATATTGCGATATATTTGACCGCCAGGACTCTGTTGTTCGCCAATAATAAGGACTGAAAGTCTACGTTTTGCCGCAGTAATTGCAGCGGCGATGCCAGCCGGCCCAGCACCAATAATGACAAGATCATAGTGAGTTTTCATAAATTCAGATTTCCTTCTGTTTTCTGAATTTGTACACGCATCCCCTCTTGAACTAATATCTGACAAGCTCTTCGATTTGGTATGCCATTTATCTCTACCAGGCAATCAAAACATATTCCCATCATGCAAAAAGGGGCACGTGGCTTTTCGCTTACTGGCGTAATGCGAAAATAGTTAAAACCAGCAACCAGCATGGCTGCTGCAACGGTATCCCCTTGAAAGGCAGTGATTTCTTTTCCTTCAATAGTAACTCTCACGATTTTTGCGTTTGGATTAGTCGTATTTTTTCTCTGGAACAGCATATTTTCTCTTTAATTGTCAAAACCAATGATAATAAATCTCGAAGTACTGCATTTGAGGAAATCTTTTGAGAGGGCAGATATTTGGATCATATCTATTGTTAGAGTCATTGAACAAATTTGAAAGAAGATATCCCGTTAGCGACATCCTGGACATCAGCAACCCATCCAAAAAGATGACCTTCACCAGCTATCAACGATAAAGCCGCATCATGCAGACCCGGCTCCAGGGCTGCACAACAATCTGCAACAGTTAAGCACCAGTACCCTCGATCAACTGCCTCTCGCAACGTAGAGTGGACACAACATTGCGTAGTGACTCCGCATATGATTAGATGGTCAATTCCATCACGTTTGAGTATTTCGTCTAAATCAGTATTGTGGAAGGCGCCGAAGCTTGCCTTATCTATCACAGTCTCGTCATGGACAGGTTGAACCGCTTCAACAAATTCATGACCCGGTTCTCCAAGAACGCAGAAGCGTCCCATCGGGCCAGATTTTCCCACATAGCCCAGCGACCTCCTATATTCACTTACATCACTTAAATCTGGCTGGTATGATTCTCGGGTGTGTGCCACTTTGCATTGAATGGTCCTTGCAAGCGAGATGAGTTTTGCCACTCGAGGTATAATCGAGCGCATTTCATCCAAGCATTCGCCCATTCCATCTGCAAAGAACTCTTTTTGAAAATCAATAGATAGCAAGGCCGTGGTTTCAGGTGAAAATTCGAAAACTCTGTCGCCAAGACAACTAATTGAAATTTTACTCATCAGAAATCTCCCATGTCATACAGTACCCTTTTACCTAATTCGTTGTGTAATGAATCTCGATAAATTTTCTTAGTTTGGAACAGCTTTGAAAAGCAAGGAAAACGGAGGTTTTCGTTTCTTCCTGCGCGTATCAAACGTTTGTCGCTGCTTAGCAACATGAGTTTATCTTCATGAGGCAATCTTTCCCGCAAATCCAGACAGGACTGCAAAATAATTGCATCGGTTGCGTTGATTTTGTGCCGCACAATAAGTCTTTGGGATGAAAAGATAAGCTGATCATCAACTGAGCTAAAGGAAAGCATTTCGTTGTTGATGATTTCATTGCCAACTTCCAGCAATGCTTGATGAAATAATTCAGTTGATAAACGGCCGTCATTCTGCTTGCGAACCAAAACAGAAATGATCTCCGAAATGCCAACTGTAGAAACTTGCATTTGGGCGAGGGGGAATTGGAGAAATAGCTCGTTGATGAAATCAGAACCAGCTTCTGGGGTATACCGCTTGGCCAGGGCGCTGGCATCGAAAAAGACCCAGACCAAGATTTATTCCTCCCGCGTGGCAATGATGGTTTGGCTCAGCTCGTTGTGCGCAAGCCCTGCTTCGCGCATTCTTTGTTGCAATGCTTCTGCTCCGATTAGCTTTCCCCTGATGTTTAGATCAGCGTGTAGATTGGCAAACTGTTCTTTGAGAGCGGTTTTATCGCTCCATTTGTAGGCAGTTGCGGTTTCCCGCAGTGTTGGTTTGGTAGATTGCTGCGGCAGTGCGTCCAATTCCTGGCGGATGGCAGCAATTTCGGCTTCAAGGTGGCTTGGCTTGGCGGTTAATTTTTGGATGTATTCCTGTTGATGCACGGTTTCTCAACCCCCAAATTTTTAGATGGTATTGATGTTTTCTCAATGATTGCTTTTCTATTTTAAGTCAAATACTTTAGTTTCGATTGTTTTTATTAGAGAGTCCTCTGATTGAAACAAAGTAAAATGATTGATGTTGTAATCATTAAGATGTTGTAATGCAGTGACTCTATTTTCGATAGGCAATTCAATTTTTATCAGAACATCTTGGTATTCTTTGTTCTGGTCGTAGACTAATTCGTGAGGGCAAAAATAATGTCTTTGTTCTTCAGAATTCCATCTCGTGCAAATCGTGTAAGATGCTTTTTGAGCAAAATGCCTATGATGAGTTTTCACATAAGGTCCATAAAAAGTTATAAGGGGTTCCCCTTCAAATGCAGATTTATGACCTCTTGGTTTTTCAATAAAACAGTATACTGCGGGATCGTTTTTCAAGGCTGAAACATAAGCGAAATATGCTGCAATATACGGTGAGGCTGTCCAATCCATTAAAGGAGACGGGAAACCATGGTGCCTCAAATAAACTAAGAAATCATAGCATGGCAAATAAACTCTAAAAGAGTCCTGATGACCCTCCAATTCTTCTCTGAGTTGATCATATCCTGGGATGTTCCAATTATTGTTAGTGAATGATTCAATTTCGGCAACGTTTTCACTTGCATATCTCAAATATTTCAATACATGAAATTGTTCATCAGATTTTCTTTCAAGCGTTGTTTCTAATTTCCATGATGAGTTTGATTGACCTCGAAACAAAATCCGATTATGCTCTTCTAACTCACTAAATTTATGCTTCCCATATTTTTGACGGATATCCTCTACGATTCTTAAAAATTGATTCCAATTTCGGGGTTTCTTAACTTCCATAATAACCTAACCTTGTACTAGAGTCGGGTATTAACCCTAATTTGCTCCCCAATAACGTTTCATAATTTGAAGCATATCCTTGCTTGATAATTTTGCGGATTGGAGGTGCCCGATCTTGGTTGAAAGCTCTTCTTCTATCCCCGTGTGCATTGGTGTTAAATTGGAAATTATCTCCATAAAATGTGGATTCTGGCCAGTTGGTTTTGCAGCAACAGTTAGGCTGATTTCTCGAAAATTAGCTAAAGAACCATAATGCTTTTCAATGCACTCCGTATCACATGGGATTCGTGCTTCAAATGTTAATGTTTTTGAATCATTTGGATCCAGTCGATACGGGTTTTCGTGGATTGAATATTGATAGTTTTCAGCGGGTCTTGATTTTAGAGTAACATCAATGTCTTTTATTGATGTGTCCCCAATGCAGAAGGGCTCGATATTTTCAATGTAGATTTCGACGGAAGTGCCAGGTCCAGATTTTGAAATACGAATATTGGATCGAATCACCAACAAAAACGAAGATAGGATTGAAATTTCATTGCTTGCAAAAGTAAATATCGATCCGCTCAGATACCCTGAAGTTGTCCCAATCTTTTCGATTGTGAAATCCTGATGTGTCCTTGTGTTTCGATACAAGTTAAAGTTTGCAATAATGAACGAAATCAAGAAGATTCCTCCACCAACAGCGTATCTTGAAATTCTGTCCATTTCAAAAAAGCCTGTTATTTCAGGAAATATAAAAATTGCAAATCCTATGACGTCAAATACGGTTAAGAGCCTTTGGCTTCCGTCAAGGAAAACTGCCTGAAAATAATTTCCAAAATCTGAAAGTGATTTGGGCATTTGAACTATTCCTCTCCAAATTTGATGATGATTCTCCACTCTGGATCATTATCATTTAATATATCTGGCATGGATTTGAACTATTATATTCCAAGTTTTTATAAGGCCTAATTATCGAGTTGTTCATAGACTTTTTGGCGCGGTGCGTTGATACTGTGGGGTGTGCTTCGTTGATTGTTTGTGGTGTACCCGCTGGGGCAGCCTGTGGCAAAATTTTCCGCCAAAGTGGGTATTCATGGAGGTGTGAAATGTTTGCAGGGCGGAGCAAATTCCAACTGATTTTCCCCTTTGTACTTGGTTTAAGTTTGTTTGTTGTTTTGCTGCTGGTGGTGCAATCGTTGCCAACGGCCGCACAGGTGAGCGGTACGCCGGAGCCGGTGGCTTATCTGCCGCTGGTGTTGCGCGATGGCACGCCCCCGACGCCAACGCCACCGCCGATTGAGCCGGGGGCGCCGTGGCTTGAGCAAGGCACCATTACCATTTCCTCGTACCAGTATGACCATCCCGACTGCGTGATTGCCACGTCGCCAGGGGATTTTGTTTACCCGTATCCGAAGATAAACCACGATTGTGTCTTCCAGAAGCCGCTGATCGACCGCACCTTTAACGCCATCACGCTGCACAACAGCTACGTGGCGGTGACGGTGCTGCCGGAGCTAGGCGGGCGGCTTTACCGCTGGCAAGACAAGGTGACCGGTCGCCAACTGCTGTACGCTAATCCGGTGCTCAAGCCAACATCTTGGGGCTGGCGCGGCTGGTGGCTGGCCAGCGGTGGCATCGAGTGGGCCTTCCCCACCGATGAGCATGGCCTGAACGAATACCGCCCCTGGGACTACACAACCGAGGTGCTGAGCGACACCGTTTCCATTACCGTGAGCGATGTGGAGGACCAGACGGAGATGATGGTGGGCGTGACGATTACGCTGGACGGCAACCACAGCTTTATGACATTGGAGCCGTTTGTGGCGAACAACACGGCCGTTTCCCACAACTACCAATATTGGCTCAACGCCATGATCGCCCTGGGCGACAACACGACCAACGACCAGACCGAATTCATCATCCCCGCTACGCAGGTGCAGGTGCATTCCCGTGACGCCGCCGCAACCTACCTGCCTACTGCTGGCAACTGGATGAACTGGCCGGAGCATAACGGCCGTTTCTTCAACATCTACGGCACCTGGGAGTATTACCTGGGCTTCTTCGCCCCCAACCTGAGCGCCGGGTTCACCGGTGTCTATGACCACACCGCCCAGCAAGGCATCGTGCGCGTGTTTGACGTGGCGCAGATGCCCGGCAACAAATTCTTTGGCCTGGCCAACCTGGAGCCGAACCTGTACACGATTGACGACAGCGTTTATGTGGAGATGTGGAGCAGCGGCGTCACGCCGGACTTCTGGACCTACGTCACCCTGGATCCGGGGCAAAGCAAAAGCTGGACGGAGCGCTGGTATCCCGTTAGCAGCCTGGGCACGTTTGACATGGCCAATGAGTTTGGCGCGCTGCGGCTCGATGAGACGTCTACCGGGGCAGAGATTGGCTTGCAGGTAACGGCCGTTACCTCTGGCACCCTTGCTCTGCTAGTTGATAATGTGCCAACGGTGAGCTGGCCTGGCCCGTTTTTGCCTGATCAGCCGCTGAGTTTGGTGTGGGAACGGCCGTTTGGCGTAGATGGCTCCATCAGCATCCAATTGCTGGATGAGCAGGATCAGGTACTGCTGCAATTTACACCATAGGTAGACCTGCGAATGTGCCAATATTCGTGACAAATATCACCTGCCAATGATGCGCTTGGCTACTGTCTGACTGGTGGTAAATCAGATACTGTTCAGCTATGCAAGTGCTGACAACCTTCTTTGAGAATAATCTCACCCTCATCTACTTTTTTTATGGCCTGGCTTTCTTTTGCATGGGGCTTTTGGTCTGGGTGGAGTCACGGCAAGCGTCTACTTTTCGTCTGGCGCAGGCGATGGGGCCGCTGGCTGGTTTTGGCCTGCTGCACGGGCTGCATGAATGGTTTGAGATGTTCCAAAGGTTGGGTGCTGCCGGGGCGGCCAACATTCCCGCCTGGCTGCTGCTTGATGAGGTGCGTATTGCTCACCTGGCCCTTTCATTTTCGCTGCTGATCGTCTTTGGCATTCGCCTCATTTACCTGTCACGTGGGGAGCCGGCACGGTCGGAAAAGCTGCACGCTTTTCTTATTGCCGGGACTCTTCTCGGGATTTGGCTCATCAGCTTGCTGCTTACTTATTGGGTCTATCAGCCACCCAAAGAAGAGTTTATCTCTGCGGTGGATGCTCTTTCCCGCTATATTTTGGGCATTCCGGGGGCAGCGCTGGCCTCGTGGGCTATTGTGCTGGAGCAGCGCACGTTCCAGCGGCTGGATATGCCAGGCACAGGCCGTGATTTGCTGCGAGCGGCTCTGGCGTTGTTTATTTATGGCGTATTTGGTCAGTTTTTTCCTCGGGCCAGCTTCCTGTATCCAGCCAATGTGATCAATGCGACGCTGTTTGGACAATTTTTTGGCATTCCCATTCAGCTGTTCCGGGCGGTGATGGCTTCACTGATTGCTATCTACATTGTGCGGGCGCTGCGTGCCTTTGAGATTGAGCGGCAGCGCAATTTGGCGCGGGCCAACGAGGCAAAGCTGGCCGCTCAGGAAGAAGCGTTGTTCATCCAGGCACAAAGTCGCCGTGAAACAGAAAAATTGAACCAGGAACTGCAAACGGCCGTACACGACCTTTCTCTCCTTTTTGATTTGTCTCGCAGCCTGTCTGCTACCCTGGACCGTGATGAACTACTTAGCCAGGCAGTCCAGCAAATTTGTGCCAGTTTGCCCTATGTGCAAACCAGCCTGGTAATTTTGCGCATGCATCCAGAGCAGCCGCTGCGCTGCCTGACCCACGCCGGGTACGATCGGCTGCCACAGCGAGGGACGCCACCGTGCGATGAAGGGCAGGTGTTGACAACCTATGTGGTGAACACCTGGCAGCCTGCCGTTCTGGTGGATGGGTTGGTGGAACCGCTGCCGCAAACAGTTACTACCCTAGATGATAGGGATACGCCCTTGCCAATTGGCGACTGCCTGCTTGGTTTCCCTCTGGGAGATGTGGCGTCGGTTGCTGGCGGCCTGGTTTTGGGCCTCTCGTCTGAGATGACGCTGCTGCGGCGGCGTGATCTGGAACTGCTGAAAACGATCGCCAGCCAGCTAACCATTGCCATTGAAAATGCCACCCGGTATGGTGAATCGCAGGCACGGGAGACGCTGCGCGGTGAGCTGCTGCACCAGATTGTTTCAGCGCAGGAGCGCGAGCGGCAGCGCATTGCCCGCGAATTACATGATGGCACCGGCCAGACCCTGACGGCATTGGGCCTGGGCTTTGCCGCTGCCAGCGAAAATGTGCAGCACAACCCGGATTTGGCGTCGGCCCAGCTGGCGGAGCTAAAAGTCATGAGTACCCAGGCGCTGCAAGAACTGCGCGATCTAATTCGGGATTTACGGCCGTCTATCCTCGACGACCTGGGGTTAGTTCCTGCTTTGAAAAGCCAGGTGCAATTATTTGAGGAACGGACGGGGGTGCGGGCAGAATTGGTGTTAAACGGCCGTCGCCAACGGGTACAACCAGAGATCGAAACGATTGTCTTTCGCATTGCCCAGGAAGCGCTCACCAACGTGGCCAAACATGCCCACGCCAGTCAAGTGACGGTTCAAATCGGTTTTGCCGAGACGGTGCTGAACCTGGAAGTACGGGATGATGGCCAGGGATTTGTGCCCCAGACTGTTTTTGTAGCATCCGAGGGCAATCATCAGGCCTGGGGGTTGTTGGGGATGCAAGAACGGGTGGCGCTGGTTGGGGGGACCTGTGTGGTACACTCAGAGCCGGGCCAGGGAACGGCCGTTGAGGTTTCGATCCCCATCACGATTGAATAAAGTCAGGACAGGACAGGTCGCCCTGTCCTTGTCATCAGGAGGCAAAGATGCCGAAAATCAAGCTGGTATTAGCCGATGACCATGCCGTCGTTCGGTCTGGGCTGCGTATGCTGCTGCAAGCGCAGCCAGACATGGAAATTGTGGGCGAGGCCGAATCCGGCGCGCAGGCGCTGGCTCAAGTGCGCAGCCTTCAACCAGACGTTATTCTGATGGATATTCAGATGCCAGAAATGAATGGCATCGAAGCCACCCGGCAAATTAAGGAAGCGTATTCAGATACGGCCGTACTTGCCCTTACCATGCATGAGGATGATCAATACTTTTTTGAGATGCTTCAGGCCGGTGCTTCTGGCTATTTGCCCAAGCGGGCTGCCCCAGATGAACTGGTGCGGGCCATTCGTACCGTTAGCCGCGGTGAAGTATTTCTCTACCCATCCCTGGCTACCCGGCTGGTGCGAAGCTACGTTGGTGGAGATGCTGGGGATGATTCAGTGGCGCTGGTGAGTGATTTGACTCCCAGGGAGAAAGAGGTGCTGGTGCTCATCGCTGAAGGCTTGACCAATCCAGAAATTGCCGACCAGCTGGTGATCAGCGTCAAAACGGTGGATCGTCACCGCGAAAATATTATGCGTAAGCTCAATTTGCACAGCCGGATTGATTTGGTGAAGTATGCCCTGCGGCACGGGTTAATTGCGTTAGAGGAGTAGAAGGGGCGTAAAATGTAAAAAGTGGAAAGCGAAACTCTTGCGCTTTCCACTTTTTACGATAGTTAAGAGTTAGGCTAGCGAGGGCTTTGCCTCGTAAACTGGGCAGGTGACACATTTTTCGGGGAGTGCGCCTTCAGCCTGGGTTTTTGCTAGCCAGCAGGGGACCATTTGTTGTTTAAAGCCTGGGCAATCCTTCCGCAGCTCAGGATCGCATTTCATGATGGACCAGCAGCGGTCACCATTTTTGGCGATAACGTTTGCTGCTACGGCCGTTCCTTCCCCCTGCTCATTTGCTTCCGTTTCCCACCTAGCTACCATCCAGTTCATGGCATAACCAATTCCAAACATCAGGGCCAGGGGCAACAAGCAGCGTAGGCCAAATAAGAGAACCATCGTGAATGTTGCTTGTGTTGCGTTCATAACTCAACCTTCTTCATAAGTTGCCATAGATTTTCGGAAGGCGTGAAACGTGATGTGTAAGATGGTGATGGTTATCCTTCACGTTTCACGCGTTAATCTTCCGAATCTCCCAAGGCATAGAATTAAAATTAGTGAGAAACGGCCGTAACCGGTTCGCTCATCACAGGTTCCTCTACAGCTTCTGGCACCATGCTGTGATCCACAATGCGTAAGTAGCGCACACCTAATGTAAAGGCCAGCAGTCCGTAGGCAATGACGCCCAACCCCACGAGTACCTCAATGAGTGATGGCGTATAGGCCGTGTACAGCGGCTCGATTTGCGTAGGCAGGTAACTAAACGCCACCATTTGTCCCACAATATTTGTGTCCCAACGGTAAGCGACCAGACCGCCAACAGTTAAAATCAGCGCCAGTAAAAGCAACCGTGGCTGCCGCCGCAGTCGCCCTGTGACTAAAATGATGGCCGGGATAAAGATTCCCAGTAGCAGTTCGCCAATCCAGAAGTTAAAGGACAACGCGCCGGTGGTGAGAATGTGCAATCCTTCGGTGCGTCCTGGCTCTATGGTGTATTCCATCCCGAGCGTGTCCCAGAAGCGCAGGTAAAGGTAGCCCAACAGCATCCAGCCAATCGCCTGTGAAACCTTGTCGATGATCTCGTCGCGCACGTTGGCCCGTTCAGAGAAGAGTGCCGCGAGCTTGGAAGCCAGCACCGTTAGAGCCAGGCCGCCAATAACGGCCGACACAATAAACAGCACGGCCAAACTTGGCTTGTACCAGATGGGGCGTGATTTGAGCACGCCGTAGGTGGCACCCAACGATGATTGGTGCAGTAGTGAGAAGGCCAGCCCGGCGATGGCCAGAATCGGTGCAAATTTGTGAATGTGATGCAGACGTTCTGCTATCTTGGGCCAGCGTGCTTTAAACCAGCTGGCTTCGCCAAAGATGGGGGCCACTTCTAGCGACAGTACCGTGAAGTAGAGCATGACGCACATCGTTACTTCCCACAACGGGGAATGGACGTTCCAGTAAGCAACTGCATGCCAGAAGCGGTCTGGGCGACCAATATCCATGAATAAGCACAGCATGGCCATGCTGTAGCCCAGCAGTCCGACGAATACGGCCGTTCGCGCAATTGGTTGCAGGTGTTTCCAGCCCAGCAGGTAAACGGCCGCTGAAAGGGTGAAGGCGCCTGCGCTCAGGGCAATAGCGGAGAGGTCAATGCCAATCCACAATCCCCAGGGAACCAAATCAGTTAGATTGGTAACGACCAGGCCCTGCAATAGAACGATGATCCCTGCCGTCAGCCCAGTGGCCATCAACAAAACCAGCAGGCCAATCCACAGTGGAAATGCTGCACGGTGCAGCTTAATTTTTGGAGTCATGGTCATGTTCATGATAATGGTTCCTCCTCTTCGCGGCGGGCTGGCAAGTAGTAAACACGAGGATTCGTGCCTAAGTCTCTACGTAGCTGTGTAGACGGATATTTAGCCAATGCTTTGCTCACCGGAGACTCTGGATCATTCAGGTCGCCAAATATGCGGGCACCGGTGGGGCAGGCGGCGACGCAGGCGGGGGTGGCTTGCCGGTCAACGCCCGGCGTGAGTCCTTCGGCCAAACCACGATCGATGCGGTGGTAGCAGAAGGTACATTTTTCGGCCACACCACGCGGACGGCGCTCTACTTCTGGTTCGCCCCATTCCGGTACGGCCGAATTTGGACCAGTATGCTTTTCCCAGTTGAAGGTTCTGGCACCGTATGGGCAGGCCAGCTGGCAATACCGGCAGCCAATGCATTTTTCGTAATCCATCATCACAATGCCATCGGCTCGGTGATAGGTAGCGCCTACGGGGCAAATGTCTACACATGGTGCATTTTCGCAATGCATACAGGGCACTGGCGCGTACACGGGCTTGCCGTTGAGCGGTTCCAGCTCGATCATGCGGTTCCACGGCGCGTTTTCGCGGGTGTCGTTGTGTGCCTGGCAAGCCAGACTGCATTCACCGCAGCCAACACATTTGGCCTGGTCGATTACCATTGCCCAGCTGTGCGGGCTGGTTTCAGCGGGTGCTTCAGACGGGTTTCGTTTGGCGGCGATGGTAATGGTGGTAACGGCCGTTCCTACCGCAGCCAACTTGATAAAATCGCGACGTCCTACTTTATTATTGTTCATTGCTGCCTCCATCTTTCTGGTCGCGCAGTCTGTCTTGCCATTTTTCTAGCCAGGGCGAGCCTACCAGACCAAATGCCATGCCAATTAGCGAGGCTAGAATGACGAAATTATAAGAGCTGCTGCCCGTTGGTTCTGGCACGATGGTGCCATCGGCACTGCCATTGCTAGACAAAAATCCAGCTTCCATCACCACCTCATCTTCCTCAAAAAGACAAGGGCTTTCAGCCGATACTTCCATTTGTCCAGCGGCCGTTCCGAAACTGCCAGGGCCTAAAAAGCCAGCTTGCAAAGCTTCCGCATTGGTTGTTGTCGCGGCTGGCTCCTGCGGCTCGTGCATTTCCTGGCTGTGGCAGGCGGTGCAAGTGTCTGACCCAACCGAGAAAGTATGGGCAATTTGGCTATGCCCATTGCCTAATGGATCGCTTTTGGTTTCCAGGTGGCAATCTGTGCACAACAGACCTTCGTCAGCGTGAGCAGTGTAGTTAAAGAAATGGGTCTCTTCTTTGTGACAGGTGCGGCAAGTGTCTTGCATGCTGCCGGCCTTCAATTCATTGGTATGTGGATTGTGGCAGCGGGCGCAAGAAAGCTCTTCCTGCCCGTGCTGGCTGGTTTCCCATTCAGCAAAGGTGTCTACGTGGCATTGGCCACATAGCCGAGAAGAGATGTCCGTCTGCATAATTTTTTGCGGATGCTCCGCCGGGTCTGAGGGGTGACAGGTGGCGCAGCCAACGCCTTCTTTTTCATAGGTGCCTGTAGCTGGGTCAAACCCAGTCGTGTGGCAGCTAAGGCATTCTGGCGGACTACCTTGCTCGACCCAGGCAGACTGAAACGCCTCAACTATGCTGGCATGGCCGTGGGCGCTGTTTTCCCACTGCGTTGTCACCGTTTCGTGGCATTCGCCGCAGTCATCGGAGCCATAGGCTTCTGGGACTGTTTGGGCCTGTGTCACGGTAAAGGTGATAAATCCCAGCAGCAGTGCGAATGTCACTCCTAGCATGATTCTTTTGAACATTGGATGCTCCTTGGAATACAGATTCTTAATGCAAAGTCGCAGAGGTGCTAAGGAAAAGGCATCTGGTCCTTGCAGTTTCATTCATCATAGTTCCCAGTGTAGAGTAGGGGGACAGCGGCGTAAATCAGGCGTGAGACGGATTTTTGTGTGGGGTGTTTACCCCATGCCTTTGTGGGTGTTTTTGGGTGTGATTTGTTGGATATGGCTGATTTTGCCTTGTCTCGCAGGTGAATTAGCTTTTTGGGAGCAAGTTATGGGGGATTTTACCCAGGGGAAAATGGCGGAGTTGCCGAATAGACGGCCGTCTTGCCAACCTCTATGCTGTATCTATAACCAGAAGCAATCGGCACAACTGTCTAGCATGACAGAGGTGCATGGAGGTTTAAAATGGATACGTTAACTGGAGTTTTGATTATTCTTTTACTATTTGCGCTGCGCTTTGCTTTACCTTTTGGGTTTGTTGTCTTGGTGGGTCGCTTTACGGAACACTTTGCCCAAGATAGGTCGTGAAGAGGTTAAGCTGTTTGGTTTTCAGTTTTGCGGTATGTTGCGTGATGCCTGAAACGTGAGGTTTCTTGCATCACGCAGCTTTTTTTGCTTTAGGCAGGCACGCTGCCTTTGGTTTTTATCAGGTAAATCCGCCGCTGTCCGCAATGTGTTGGCACTCGCCACAAACCAGAATAAACAGTCCGTCAAAGGCTAGTTTGCCTTTGTGGCAGTTGGGGCAAAGATCCCCTGGTTTGGGCTGCGGCTGACTGCATTTTGCTTCCCCTTGTTGCCGCCACCAGTAACGGCCGTTTTCTCCGTTTTTTTCTTTGGCTACCCCTTTGTCGTTCATTTTCCTCGCTTTGTTTTAGACTGTCTCTGAATCCGTTATGAGTGATGCCCGCCGCAACTGGCAGCGGGGCATCCGGCTTGGTATAATTCCGCGCTCTATGGTATGGCGTTTAATTATGCCATAATTGCGTAAGCCGTAAAAAAATACGACGTGAATTAATGCCTACAGGCGGTTTACGCTGCTAAAAATGATGAGTGACTTTTCGGATTTACCCCAGGCGTCAGATTATGAACGGCGCTGCCCTTCTTGCGACACAGTTGTTGCCGCCGATGCCACCCTTTGTTTGATGTGTGGCGCGCAGCTGGAGCCTTTAGATACCTCGCCCCCGGTTGTCGATCCACAACCAACGCTTGAGCAAGAGCCCCAGCCAGAACCAGAGGTTGAAACGATAGCGGAAACGGCCGTTTCCCGCACCATTCCTCCTGAACCAACCCCTGAAATACCCACTTTCAAACGTGTGGCCCCGGCACCGACAACGGCCGTACAAGATGCCCCAGAAGTGGTGGAATCAGTGATGCGCGAGCGGCAGACACCGTTGGTTTTTGGATTAACGGCCGTTTTCTTCGTCATCATCTTGGTCGTGGGTGGTTTGATTTTGCAATATCAGGGGGGTGAAATCAGCATGGTCATTGCCCCTTCTGTAACGCCTATTCCGGCTACAGTCACCTACACGCCCACCTGGACACCGCTGCCCACCGAGACAAGCCCACCAACGCTGACCCCCACCATTACGCCAACACCAGCTCCCACCGATACGCCGCGTCCACCGCGCAGCCACACCGTTAGCAGTGGCGAAACATTGATTGGTATCTCACTGCTCTACCGCATTTCCCCGGAAAGCATCGCGCAGGCCAATGGCTTTGATACCAATACCCAGGTGCAGCTGAATCAGGATTTACTGATTCCCTGGCCTACGCCTACGCCGCCACTGGAGGTGATTGCCGCCAGCATCAATGGCGAAACAGTCATTGTAGACCCCACCGGCTGTGATTTGTATCAGGTACAGGAAGGTGATTCACTTGTTGGCATTGCCAGCCGCTTTGGTGTGCCGTTTGATTTGTTGGCACAGGTCAATCGAATTGAAGACCCTGCCCTGCTCCAGCCGGGTGATCCTATCTGTATTCCACAAATCATTTATGGACAATCCCTGCCGCCCACGCCGGGGCCATCTCCTACGCCAACGGAAACGCCGCCCCCACCTGGACCGCAGCTGCTGTACCCAGTGGCTGGCACCGTGGTCGATTCGCTGGATGACACGATTTTGTTGCAGTGGACGGCCGTAAAGCCTCTGACCCAAGACGAAATGTACATGGTGGAACTGACCAACATTGGGGATTTAGACGGCCTGCCCTGGCGGGGTTTCACGCGCGATACGGCTTTTCGCGTGCCAACTGACTGGCGGCCTATCACACCGGAGCTGTTCGAGATGCGCTGGCGTGTTAGCATTGTTCAGGTCACCGGTACGCGATCAGATGGACTGCCCATCTACACGTTTGGTGGCTCCAGTAGTGCGGATGCTTACTTTAGCTGGCAAGGGGCCGTGCCCACGGCGACGCCAACCCCCACACAAACTCCCACAGCAACGGCGACGCCCTAGTTTAGCGGTTAACCTGTTTCACACATCATTTTTCATTGCAAGAAAGGATTCCACTGTTTTTCTTGCCCGATGGTAGTGGTGGGGCCGTGGCCGGAGAGGACGGCCGTTTCCTCCGGCAGTACCATGATTTTTTCGCGCAAAACCTTCATCAACAGCGCATGATCGCAGCCGGGCAGGTCGGTGCGGCCAATGCTGCGCTGGAACAGCACGTCGCCATCAAACAAAACGTTCTCCTCCTGTATGTAGAAGCTGACATGCCCTGGGGCATGGCCTGGGGTAAAGAGCACCTCTAGCTTAAGGTTGCCGACCGGGATGATGTCACCCTCGGCTAGCATTTTGTCGGCGGGGGGCGGCGTGGGCAGGGGGATATTGAATCTGGCGGCTGCGTCTGTGGCTTGGGCCAGCATGGCCACTGCTTCTGGATGAATGTAAATGGGCGCGTTGGTCTCTTCTTTTAGCTCGGCCAGCCCCCCAACGTGATCAAAATGGCTGTGGGTGAGCAAAATGTGGGTAATAGTGGCACCGCGCTCCCTGGCTATCTGGGCAATGCCAACGCCATTCCAGGAGGGGTCGATTACGGCCGTTTCCATTGTTTCTTTACAAATCGCCAGATAGCAGTTGGTTTGCAAGGGGCCAAGGGGGAGCTGCAAAATTTCAATCATAATATGTCCTTCAAAACTGTAATCGCAGTATATCCTAGATACTTCGCGTAGCCATTTTGGTGGCGAACAATGGTAAATCGTGTTGGGCCCGCCAGGCAAGATAGATGATTTCGGCCAGGACGGCCAGAGTCAGGGCGACGGCGGCGGTGGGTAAACCAGGCCATTGTTTCGCCAGGCCAATTACCAGCACGATGACGGTCACCGTCATGTTGACCACCATCGCGACGTTAACGGCCGTTGTTTTGCGGCCGTTAATCAGTACCCCTCGCAGCCACATGCCAATGACGGTGAGCGTTGGAAAGAACAAAAAGTAAATGAGGCTGCTCTGAGCCAATGTGCCCACTTCGGACGTCATATCCTGTACGCCAAAAAGATACAATCGGGCCAGTGGGCTAAAGGCAAACAGCGTAACAGCCAGGCCAACGACGGCTGCCAGCGTCAGGCTAAAGCGGCGAATAGGGGCATAGCTGTTTGGTCCTTTGGTGAGGGCGATGACGGCTTCCGGCAAAGCCAGGGCCGCGGCCCGAGCCATCAACATGATCTGGAAAACAACCGGCCAGGCGGCTAAAGATTGGGTAGGGCGATCCAGACGGGCCAGGCTAAACGTGACCAGCGGTTGAACAAGCAGCACCATAACGGCCGTTCCTGCCAGCGGCAAATGGAACCAGAACAAATCTTGGTAGGTGAGTGAGTCTTCATCGCTCACGGCCGTTTCGCTGAGTTCGTTTTGCAGCAGGGGGCGGATGGCAATCGTGGCATAAATGGCTTCGGCAACGACACCCGCCATCAGCGCCGTGGTGCCGTTGACCACGCCTGGCAAATCGGTCAGCAGGGAAAGGCCAATGACGGTGCCGCCAGAGGTGAGCAGGCGAACGGCCGTTCCCCAGGCCATCTTACGGGGCTGATTGAAATGAATCAAAACGCCTTGCAAAAAGCGTCGCCAGGCGATGGCGGCACTCCACAGCGTCATGATTTGCATGCCTGGCCGCACCCATGTGGCCACGTCATCTGGCGTGCCTAACCAGGTGCGCACGATGAGATCAAACAAGGGGGTAAAGGCGATGGCGATGGAAACGGCCGTTAGCAACACCATCCAATGAACCGTAAAGCGTCGCACCAGCAAAAATGAAGCGCGATCCTTTACCAGAGCAGTAGAAGTTGCCAGCAGGTTGATAATCGGGCTTTCAATCGTCACCGATAGGCTGACAACGATGCCCTGGGCGGCCAGCATGATGACCTCGTTGGGTAGGCGGTTGATGGATGCGCTGACGATGGGGCCTTCGGCCGTCATGAGCAGCCAGCTGGCAAACAGCGGCAGCCAGAACCAAAAGATTTCACGTTGTTTCATGACTTACCCTGCCACCACCTGTCTGTTGATTAACGCCTCTATCTCTTGATTCGTATAGCCAATATCGGCCAGTATCTCAAAGCTATGCTTGCCAAGTGTACTGCCGCCGAATCTGTAATCGGGCACATGGTTAGACATCTTAATAGGGGAGCCGATTTGCTGTTGGGTGGTGTCTCTCATGGGAAGTTCGACAATCATGTCGCGGGCTTGTGTCTGCGGGTGGGCCAATGCTTCTTCCGTGGTGAGTACCGGCTCCACGCAAACGTCTAGCTGGGCAAAGATTGCCTGCCACTCGGCCAGCGTTTTGCTTAAAATCGCCTGCTGAATATCGTTTTTAAACGTTTGCTGGTTGGTTACATCAAAATTTGTACCTGGCTCAAACAATTCTTCTCGGCCAATGGCCTGGCAAAAACCGTGCCAAAATTTAGGTTCAAGCGGGCCGACAGACAGGAAACGGCCGTCTTTTGTCTCGTAAATATCGTAAAAGCTGCCGCCGTTCAGGATTTCGCCTTCCGGCTCAGGATTTTTACCATCAACCAGCCACTTGGCCGCGCCGATGGCGTTCCAGGCCAGCACCCCGTCGTGCATGGCGATATCCACCTGGCCGCCTTCGCCTGTGGTCATGCGCCGAATAACGGCTGTCAGCAGGCCAATCACCAGATGCAGGCTCCCAGCACCGATGTCGGCGACCTGCATTGGCAGCGGGGGCGGTGGGGTTGGGGTGGATTTACGGCCGTAATAACTCAATAAGCCAGACAAGGCCAAATAGTTCAAATCATGCCCGGCGCGATCTTTATAAGGGCCTGTTTGTCCATAGCCGGTGAGTGAACAAAATATAAGAGAGGGACATACTTCTTTTAGCTGTTCGTAGCCCACTCCCAGGCGGTTCATTACCCCAGGCCGAAACTGCTCCACGATAATGTTGTACCCTTGCTGCGTGATGAGCCGTTTAATGATTTCTGGCGCTTCGGCCGTTTTTAGATTGAGGCCCAGACTACGCTTAGCGCGATTGAGCAGCGAATGCTGGGCCGATTGCCCATCGGGCGAAAATGGGGGCAGCAGCCGCACTAAATCGGGCCGGTCGGGTGCTTCAATGCGAATAATATCTGCGCCTAAATCGGCCAGCATCATCGTGGCATAGGGACCGGGCAGCAGCGTGGAAAAGTCAAGAATCTTGAGGGTGCTAAGAGGGGCCGTCATGATTAGGGAGTTACTGCGTAGGTGATAAAGAGCGGCGAAGCGTAATGGCCATTGATGGATTGGCGGCTGCCACCAGGAAACGTACGTTGGACTTCAGCCAGTTCTGCTTCCCGCTGAGGCAAAAAGATAAACACTCGGTTGGCTGTGGCAGCCGATGCCAGTTCGGCCCCTGGCGACTCGACGTTGAACAAATTTGCGCCGGCTTGGAAATGGGTGAGCAGATACGGCAGCGTAGGGAAATCAATGTACAAAACGGGTGGACCATACAAATAGGCGGTCCATTCCCCATCTAAATCGTTGAGGTACTGGGCCATTTCGTAAGCCACTTCGGTGTTGGTGTCGGCAAATTGGTTGTGCGTGGGAAAACGGCCGTAATAAAAAAACAAATCACTCAACGAGAACAGCAGCACCAATGCCAGCAAAACGAGACCGGCTCGTGTTGCCGTGCCACGCCAGTTTGTAAAAGACAGCGGCCATGTTGCCAGATCTATTGGATTGCTATCTTCTGTGGCTGGTTGCAAGGCAGACAAGATCAGATTGCCCAGCGTGACCAGGGCAATGGCGGCCAGCAGCGCCAACGCGGGTGTGGCCATGACCAGGCGATGGCTTTGCGGTGACTCGATCACCAACATCCCGGCCACAATCACGGTGAGTAGCGGCCAGAGCAGCAGCAGTCGGTAGCGATTTTGCCGCAGCCGGAAAAGCGCCAGCAAAAATCCCAGCACCAGCAACACCGCCGGGCCAAAACTCAGCAAGGGCACCAGTGGGCGGTATGCTGGGCTGTTGTCGGGAATGCCGTTGAAGGCCAGGGCCGACTGCCAAAATTGCTGCCAGAGAACGGCCGTTTGCGATAGTCTTGTTCGTGCCGCTTCATCAACCAGCCAGTTTGTTTGGCCTGGCAGAATACCCAGGGCATTGGCCCGTTCCATAAAAATGGTGGGATTGTTGTTGTAAAAGAGCAGCAGCGGCAGGGCAACCACCAGCGCCATGCCCACGGCCGCCAGTAAATGCCTGCCTTGCTGGCGCACCGATGGCCAATCGAGCAGCAGCGTTAGCCCAAACCAAACCAGCAAAATGAGTGGCAGCACCCGTGAACTGGTGAAGGCGTAAGCATTCAATCCGACAAACAAACCTGCCCACAGCCACACGGTGCGCTGGTGTGGCGCGGTAGACGGCCGTTGCCAGGCAATGCCAATTAATCCCAGCGCCAGCAGCACCAGCAGCCCATCCCAAATGTTGGTCATGCCCAGGCGACTGTAATGCAAATGAACGTGGAAACCTAGCAGCAAAACAGCCGCCAGCAGTCCAGTGATCTGGCCAAACAACCGTTTCCCAATGAGATACGTGGCGGCAACGGTCGCCGCCCCCACAAAGGGTGAAAGCAGGCGCACGGCCAGCACCGTCGAGCCAAAAATTCGGATAGGAATGGCCATCAAATAAAGCAGCAGGGTGGGGTTGGTCAGCCAGGCGGTGCCAAAGGGATTGCGCAACTGACCCTGAATGATCTGGGTGGCGTTGAGTCCCAAACTGGCTTCAATGCCGTTGAGCATAAACGGATTTTCGGTTAGGTTAACCAGGCGTGCTACCAGGGCAATGATGAACAGGGCCACGGCCGTTCCCCCCGTGCGCCGTGAAATAAACAGACGGCTGCCAGCAAATGAGCCATCGTGCCAGGCATAAAAGCTTAGACCAATACCGCCCAGCCAAAAGAGCAAGGCCAGGAACGGCCGTTCGCTTCCTGGCGTACTGACAACGCGTTGTGCCAAGAGCGCGAAAAGCAGCCCGAGCAGGTAAAACCAGCGCTGCCGTGGGATTTGCCCCAGGCGCGGCAGTTTCCAGCGTCGGGTTGAAGCGGGTCTGGCCGGGCGACTGCGCCACAGCAGCAACAGCAAAGCGAGTGCACTGTACAAAAACCAGCGCCGTCCCCCGGCAATGTTTGGCGGATCGGCCGTCAGGGCCAGTTGGCCCAGCATGGCTGACAGTAAACTAACAATGCCAAACAAAATGTTGAGCCAGTTGGTGCTGGCTGCACTTGAAATGGGTTCATCATCCAGCGGCGTCAGCTCGGGTTCCAGGGTGGTGTCTATTTCTGGCGGAATTGTTTCAGGTCGTGCGGTTTCTGGTTCGAGTGCTGGGGCGATGGGACGTTGTTGGGCCACGGCCGTTTCTAATTCTTCAATGGTAAAAGGGCGGGCGGCGGGCAGTTGCACCGGGATGGGGCCATTTGCTTGCTTGCGAGCAATGATGAGCAAGTAGGTGCCATCTGTGGGGAATGGTTCATTGTAAAACGGCCGTAGCCACCGTTCTGTGCGTTGGAGGCTGCTGGCCCAGGGTGCCAAAATCCAATGCCCCGTCAGGGCGTGCATGATGGCCGAGGGAAGCCCCTGTACATGGCCCCATTCCAAAGCGTGCAGCGCTTCTTCGCTAAAATAATATTGCCACCGTTCAATGCCAAAGCCCGCTTGGGCCAGCCGTTCAGCCCATACTTGTGCCGAATCGGTGTGGGCGTGGCGGGAGATGCGGTTGAAGAAATCTCGATACCAGTTGGCTGCGCCGGACAGACCAAGTCGTTCCAAGAAGGCCGCGCCGCCCAGGGCGTTGGTAAAGTTATGGCTGGGCATGGTGATAAGGAAACGGCCGTTCATCTGCATGACCCGGTTGGTTTCGTTAAGCACGGGTTGGATGTCTGGGATGTGTTCCAATACGGAGTTGCTGAAGGCGCTGGCAAAATGGCCGTCGGGGAAGGGGAGCTTGTCTCCCATCGCTTGCAAAGCAAGTTCATACATCTCCGACTTTTGCGCCTTTTTCAGCGGATTCCACCAGGGATCAATACCTGCGGACAGCTTGTGATTAAACACCATTTGGCTGAAATGGCCGTCGCCGCAGCCCACATCCAGCGTTGGCTCGGGCAAATCGACGGCAAAGTAAAAGCGGGCTTCCACGGCGCGCAAAATGGCCCGGAAGGCTGGAATGGTTTTCAGCTGACGCCAAAGTAAATCATCTTGGGTGGTGGAGGCTAAAAATTCGGTTTCGTTCACAATATTGTTTGCAATTCCTCGGAAACTGCCTTTGCAAGCTTGTTTGCTTGTGAAAGTTTCCGGGGAAATAGGTTGATTATTTTAACGGCCGTATCCATCTCGCATGGCCCGTAAGCGATCATAAGCGGCTGGTTCAATAGTTTTGCCAATAAGCCGACCTCGTTGCAATTTTGCAAAGAGCTGCGCATAGGCTCTAGCTGTTTCGTCCGGTGAAAAAGCGGCCCCAATCAGGTCGCTGTCACGCTGGTACTGTACTTTGTTGCCCAAAATTTTGATGATAGCTTGGGCGAGGGCTTGATGGTCGGAAACGGCCGTAACTTCTCCCATCCCTGTCATCGTCACCGGTTGGCGCACGCCCGGCAAGGCACAAGCCGCCACAGGTACACCGTTTTGCATTGCTTCGATTTGCACCAGACCAAAGCTTTCTGTGCTGTTCAGGCTGGGTACACACAAGCAGTCCAGGCTGTTATAAAAAGCACTTAGTTCAGCACCTTCGATATTGCCCAGCAAATCATAATGATCTTTATATTTTTCAAACAGCGGGGCCAAGCGTGCCGCATACGCCTCTTCGCCGATGATATTTTCATATTGACCAGCCTGTAAAACGCGCACGTTGGGGAATGCTTCCCGCACGATGGGCAGTGCTTTTAGCAGCACTTCCACCCCCTTTTCCGCAGCTAACCGGCAAATGATGCCAATGACTGGTTCGTCACCCAAATGATGTTTGGCACGGAACGCCTGGACGTCAGCCGAACGATAATCTGGGAGTTCCACAGGAGGGGGAATGATGTGCAGCTTTTCATCCAAAAACTGGGACAAAAATGGCGAGTGTGTGCCGTAATCACGCGTGTAGGTAACCACGGCATCCGACAAGCGCCCGGCCAACTGGTTCATCGACTGCACTACCCGATCTACCAGGCGGTTAAAACTGCCCTGTGGTAGCTGCAAATCGCAATGATAAGTGAGCACGACTGGTTTGCCCAGAATACGGCCGCGCATGGCCACACCCGGTGCATCAAACTGTGGCAGGTGCAGGTGCAAAACGTCCGCTTGCTGGGCTAGTTTCCAGGCCATTGGACCAAAACCGGGCATAAGCACGCCTTTGCTGACGCGAGCCGCTACCGGGACACGCACCACTTTCACGCCCTCAATCACATCATACAAAGGGAGATGGGGATCATACTGCGAGGTTAAAACGGTGACTTCGTGCCCTTGCCGGGCCAGCGCTTTGCTCAGACGCTCTACGTAAATGGTCAGACCGCTTACCCAGGGGCGGTAGTAAGTTAATACTTCAACAATTTTCATAAATAAATAATTCCGCGCTGCTTTTTGAGGAAAGTGAAAAGTGGTATGGTCTTTTTACTTATCACTTTTTACTACTTCCTCTTCACTTTTTACACTCTTTTCTGGCGCATCGCTCAGCTGGCGGCGGCGCATGAAGCGCTGAGTGTTTTCCACCACGCTGCTAAATGTGGCTCCAATACTCGTCAGGCCAATCAGGCCTAAAATGATCATGCCGATGAGATTAAGTGCATGGTACACAACGGCAAAACCCGCCGCTGTACCATCAGATTGCCCCAAAGCCAGCATGGCGGCCGTAACGCCAATATGAAACACGCCAATCTGCCCTGGCGATGAGGGAATGGCAATGCTGAGAGCGGCGGCACAAACCACAAAACTGGCGGCCAACAGTGACACGTTCCCTCCCACAGCCTGGATGCCCCAGCGATAAGCAAACAGGATGGGAATCCAGACGAAAATACTCAGGAAGACGAGAACGAGGCTGTCTTTTAGGCGAGTCAGACTGTCCAGCCCATCCAGCAGTTCGTTCATACGGCCGATCCACTGTTCGGTATCTAAAAAGGAGATGCGATTGAGAACGGCCGTACCCCACCGGGTTGCCAGTTTCCGCTGATTGGCCGCAATGATCAGTACACCAATTGCGGCTACGGCCACGATGCCCGAGGCGCGAGCACCTTCTTGCATCCAGTCAGGCAGGCTGATTACTTCTGCCAGGGTAAATGGCAGAAGGGCTACAATAAACATCATGTCTAATATACGCTCCACAACCATTGTGGAAAGCCCTCTGGCCAGGGTAATAGGCGGTACATTGCCCACGAGCACCGCGCGCGCTACATCACCTAGCCGAAAGGGTAGGACCATATTGAACATGTAGCCAATGTTTTGAATGTGAAACAGCTGCGCCCAGGAAATTTCATTAGCTAGCATGTACCGCCAGCGAACGGCCCGAATCATCATGAAGATGAGAATACCAACTGCGCTCCAACCAATATAAGAAACGTCCGCCTGCTGTAATGTAACCCAAATTTCCTTCGGATCTATCAGCAGCAAAATGAGAACAATCGAGAGTGCGCTTACGCCTATGCCAATCCAAAATTGGCGTCGATTTTGACCAGAACTTTCCATAGTTGCGGGATTATAACAAGAACCAAACAGCTTCGCATAAAGCTGAGACATTTGACTAGGCCATTTAAGCCAGTACACGAGTTCAATTGTGTTTTTGCTGGTCTCCTCGTATGCTTGTATTAAATCAATCTTGTAATCATTGCATGCACCACGAAGTAACGGTCATGGAGGAGACCGGCAGATGAAAACCCACATCATTCACATCCAAAAATGGGCTCGCACCGAGGCGCCCACCGAAGCAGAACTTTATCAGCAAATGGAATCAGAAGGATTAGAGCCTTACAAGTGGCGCAGCAATCCCCAAGACGTGTTTCCCGCCCACGACCATGCTTATGAGAAAGTGATTATGGTTGTAGACGGCTCCATTACATTTGGGTTTCCTATTGATGGGGAACCGACAACCCTCTATCCGGGCGACCGGCTCGATTTGCCACCGCGTGTGAAGCATAACGCGGTAGCTGGCAAAAATGGCGTTGTGTGTCTGGAAGCTCAACGTTCGGTAAAATAGCTCCTTTCGGCAATATAAGTACATTGTTTCAGAAGTAATTTACTCTGCTGTAATGCCTGCGAAGGCAGGAATGACAAATGTAGAAAACTTGTGCAACAAAGTAATAAGCAAGAAAGGAGTTTTGCAAATGGAATATGTTAATTTAGGCAAAACGGGCCTGAAGGTTTCCCGTATCTGTTTGGGGATGATGAGTTATGGCACCCCGGAGTGGCGGGATTGGGTTTTGGATGAGGCAGCCGCACGGCCGTTTATCAAACGCGCCATTGAATTAGGCATCAACTTCTTCGATACGGCCGATATGTATTCGCTGGGCGTTAGTGAGGAAGTTACCGGCAAGCTGCTCAACGAATTTATAAGCCGGGAAGAAGTTGTGCTGGCCACCAAAGTGTATTTCCCCATCGGCAAAGGGCCAAACGGCGGGGGACTGTCGCGCAAGCACATTATGGAAGGCATCGACAATTCGCTGCGTCGCCTGGGCACTGATTACGTCGATCTCTACCAGATTCACCGTTGGGACTATGACACACCTATCGAAGAAACCATGGAAGCGCTGCATGATGTGGTGAAGGCGGGTAAAGCGCGCTACATTGGGGCTTCCAGCATGTACGCCTGGCAGTTTGCCAAAGCCCAATACACGGCCGATTTACACGGCTGGACCCGCTTCTCTGCCATGCAAAACCACATGAACGCTGTTTATCGCGAAGAAGAGCGCGAGATGCTGCCGCTGTGTCGGGATCAGGGTGTAGGCGTCATTCCCTGGAGTCCATTGGCACGAGGTTTCTTGGCAGGCAACCGCAAACGAGAAGCAGAAGATCCCACAACACGAGCCAAGAGCGATGAATTTGCCAAAGGGATGTATTATGAATCTCACGACTTTGACGTGGTAGAGGCTGTTGTGGCGATTGCTGAGGAAAAGGGATATTCACCGGCCCAAATTGCGTTGGCTTGGCTGCTGCACAAACCGGGCGTCACGGCTCCCATTATCGGTGCGACCAAAATGTACCAGTTGGAAGAAGCCGCCGCTGCTGTGGCTATTTCTCTAACCGACGAAGAAATTGAGCGGATCGAAGCGCCTTATAAACCGCACGGCATATTGGGTCATCAGTAAAGAAGAATTGCGAGAAAATTAAAGGACGCCCGAAGGCGTCCTTTTTGCTTCCTGATGACAAAGATTGGTTCAATCTTGGAGATTGAACCAATCTAGAACGGCGATGGCTATTTGGCAAAGCCCACGGCGCGGGTTTCACGAATAACTGTGACTTGAATCTGGCCAGGATATTGCATACTTTCTTCAATGGTTTTGGCGATGTTTTTGGAAAGACGCATCGCTTCCAGATCGTCGATTTTGTCTGGCTTAACCAAAATACGAATCTCGCGACCCGCTTGCAGAGCGTAAGCGCTTTCTACGCCAGCAAAGGTGGTGGCAATTTCTTCCAGGGTGCGCACCCGCTTGATGTAGTTCTCCAGGCTTTCGCGCCGAGCACCAGGACGTGCCCCAGAAATCGCATCGGCCGCTTCTACAATGATGGCCTCGACACTTTCTGGCTCCACCTCATGATGATGGGCAGCGATGGCGTTAACAACCAGTGGCGGCACCTTGAACCGTTTGCAGTATTCTGCACCCAGCATGGCGTGGGTACCTTCCTGATCGTGGTCCATTGCTTTGCCCAAGTCGTGCAGCAGGGCACCCATTTTGGCGACGTCGATGTTGGCGCTGAGTTCGGCGGCTAAAACGGCCGCAATCTTCGAAGCCTCTACCGAATGATAAAGCTGATTTTGGCCAAACGAGGTGCGATATTTCAGGCGACCCAGCATCTTGATGACCTGCGGGTGCAATCCGTGGACGTTGGCTTCGTAAGCAGCCTGTTCGCCCGCTTCCTTCATATCTTGTTCGACTTCGCTAGTGGAATCCTTGATCAATTTCTCGATACGGGCAGGGTGGATACGGCCGTCCGTAATCAATTTCTCCAGGGCACGGCGGGCAGCTTCACGACGCACGGGATCAAAGCTGGAAACGGAAACGGCTTCTGGCGTGTCGTCCACCACAATATCGACCCCGGCCGCTTGCTCAAAGGCACGGATGTTACGGCCGTTTCGACCAATAATCCGCCCCTTCATTTCTTCGCTGGGCAGCTGAACTACAGATACCGTTTGCTCGGCTACCTGGTCGCTGGCAATGCGTTGAATGGCCATGACCACCAACTCGCGGGCTTTTTGGTTGGCATTTTCTTTCGCTTCATCTTCAATTTCACGCATGATGCGGGCCATATCCTGGCGTGACTCTTTCTCCACATCATCCAGCAGCAGCTGCTTGGCCTCATCGGTGGTTAGCGCGGCAATTTGCTCCAGCTGCTGCCGACGCTCTTGCTCGATGGTTTCCAGCCGATTTTGCCGTTTGTCCAGCCGACTTTGTCGCTTGTTCAAAACCGCTTCGCGATGCTCCATCTTTTTCATCTGCTTGTCTAGATTTTCGTTACGGCGGTCCACGCGTTCCTCGGCGCGTGCGACATCTTGATACCTGCGTTCTATGGTTTTTTCTGCTTCTAAACGAATTTGTTGTGCTTCTTGGCGGGAGATTTCCAAGATTTCGGTTGTTTCTTTTTCTGTGAGGGTGCGGCGTTCTTCCAGTTCTCGCTCAACAGCGGAAACTTTCTGCTCCACCTGTGGTCTGATGATAAAATAGACCGCAGCGGCACCAATGATGATACCGATAACAGCACCCAGCAGAATGCTGATTGCTTGCATAGTTGATCTCCTTTTTAGGTGAAAGTAACCAATGATTTTGAAACGAAATATCTGTCTCTATTACTTTCACGTTGAAAGCCAGGGGCCTTCTAGAAATGGTTGTCTGCTTCCGAAGCATCTCCGTTCAATTCTTCCCAGAGCGCTTCGGTTACTTCTCTTACAATGTCATAACTAAAGCCGCGACGCTGTAAAAAGCCAGCTAGTTTTTTTCTGAATTCTAATTTTGGTAAGCTGTGCCAGCGGCGCGCTTTGGCGTGTGCGGCTTGGGTAGCTGCGGCAAGTTCATCAACTTCGGCCACGGCCGTTTCAATTAAAGCACGATCAATGCCTTTTTTACGCAGCTCCATTTGTAGCGCCATCTTGCTGCGTGGCTTAAACGTTTCGCGCTGTTCTACCCAGTAGCGGGCAAAGGCGACATCGTTGAGTAGTTCAACGTCTGCCAAACGCTGCACGACGCGTTCAATCACGTCGTCTGGATACTCTTTTTTTTGTAGATGTTGGCGCGTTTCGGCAATGCTGCGTGGCCGATACTCAATATAGCCGATGGCCACGTTTTTGGCTTTTTCTTCCAGGTCTGTCTCTTTCAGGCGTTCAATTTCTGCAGACGATAAGGTTTGGCCCACGCGCAGGGAAACGGCCGCAATGGCCGCCAAACCAAAAGCGAATTCATCGTCTAGGTAGACGTTGACCCGATCGGGATTTCTTTTTTGCCGTGTTAACGCTGTTATCTTTCCCATAGACACAAATGCCGTGACGGGATAATCCGATAGCAAATGATTATGGCCGGATTACGGCCGTATAAAATTAATATGAATTAGGAAACAGATAAAACCAAATGTCGGGGATTAACCTTCAGACACCGGTTCCACGAGAGGCAAGCCAGCTTTTTGACGAATGAGGGCGTCTAGCTCAGCAAAAATCTCAGGATTTTCTTGCAAAAATTGCTTTGAATTTTCACGTCCCTGGCCCAGCAACGTTTCTCCATATCGGAAAAACGCACCGCGCTTGGTTAGAACGTCATAGTCCACACCGAGATCAACAATACAGCCAGTTTTTGAAATACCTTCATTATACATAATGTCAAATTCAGCATCGGTAAACGGAGGTGCAACCTTGTTTTTCTTTACCTTTACCCGAGTGCGATTGCCCACAACATCACTCCCATTTTTGATGGCCTGAATCCGGCGAATATCGATCCGTACAGACGCATAAAATTTGAGTGCATTGCCACCACTGGTGGTTTCCGGACTACCAAACATGACGCCAATTTTTGAACGCAGTTGGTTAGTAAAAATAACAACGGTATTGGTTTGTTTAATGACACCAGACAACTTACGCAGTGCCTGAGACATCAAACGTGCTTGCAATCCTACGTGTGCATCCCCCATCTCGCCTTCAATTTCGGCGCGGGGAACCAATGCTGCCACAGAGTCCACAACGACCACATCCATCGTCCCGGAACGAATAAGCGCTTCGGCAATTTCTAGTGCCTGCTCACCCGTGTCTGGTTGGGAGACATACAAGTTGTCTACATCGACACCACAACGCTCGGCATAAACTGGATCAAGCGCATGTTCCATATCGATGAAGGCACATATCCCACCGCGCTGCTGTGCTTCGGCAATGATATGTTGGCAAACTGTTGTCTTACCAGATGATTCGGGGCCATAAATTTCGATGACGCGGCCACGTGGCACACCCCCAACACCCAACGCAATGTCCAACGGCAATGCACCAGTAGGAATCACTTCTACCTGCATATGCCGGGCTTCACCCAAACGCATAATAGCACCTTCGCCAAAACGTTTGGTTAAGCTTGCAATGGTTGTTTCCAGGGTTCTGTCTTTTGGCTTGCTGCCCATTTATTTCCTAAGTAGTTGATACTGTTCTTACCCTATATTTGACAACGTACAGGAATGAATGGAGGATATATAGGAATAAGGCCAGCTTATCAGAAAAAATGATTATGTAGTGTACAATAGCGTTATGGAATTAGCAAACCTTTGGACCCGAGAGCACGGTAATTCTGACGGCATTCGGGTGGCGACAAAATCGGACGCAGGGGCTATTTTACGGTTGTTGCATACGGCCGTTTACAGTCATCTCCATGTCGATTGGCACTTACCGGGGGATTGGATTGGCTCGCCGGGTTTTGTCGTTGTTCCGGAGCCTGAAAAGCCAGCTAAGGGCAACAACCTTACAGCCAAACTGTTTCCAGATTATAGTGACCTTGTTGCTTGTCTGGCGGCTACGGCCGATCCTCGACCGGCTGCCTGGGTACGGGTTGCTGCCTTGGCTGATGAGAAAACAGCCGAACTAATGTTGACAAAAATGCTGGCGCAAGTGGTGCCTGTGCTGGCGCAGCAGGGTGTTACCCAATTAGCCTGGCTTGCCGTCGAGGAATGGCCGCGCGCCATCCTACCCAAGCTGGGATTCTCCCAAAGCAGTCATATCGAAACGTATGTCAAGGAAGATCGTCAACTGCCAGAGATCATGTCAGTTCCTGGTTTAATAATTAGGCAGGTATTTTCAACTGATTATGAGGCGCTGGCTAAGTTGGAAGAAGCTTCTTTTGCGCCCATTTGGCGGCAAAGTGCCCAGGCCCTCGCCGTTGCTCGCCCGCAATCGCTCAGCTTTGACGTGGCGCTTCTTGATGATGAAATTGTTGGCTATCAGCTCAGCGCCAAGGCCGAAGCTGGCGCACATTTGGTTCGTTTAACGGTTCACCCTGAAAAACATGGCCTGGGGATTGGGTCGGCGTTACTGAAACATGCATTCGCTTATTACTATAAACGAGGGCTTTATTCCGTGTCGTTAAACACGCAGGTTGAAAACAGCGCTTCACAGAAGCTATACCAGAAGTTTGGTTTTCAGCCTAGCCGCCAGCTTTTGCCCATTTGGGTTTTGGATATTTTGTGATGACTCAGCAAATAAAATCGCGTCGCTCTATACTGGTTGTCATCCTGTTTATGGTGTTCGTTGGTTTGGTGTCGGGCATGATTGGGGGGATTGTGGAACGAACGGCCGTCACTGTGTTGGGTACGGCCGTTTTATTGGCCCTGTTTGGGGCTTACGAGCGAGTTCTTAAACACAACAGCGTCCTGATGAGCGGACTGGTTGCCGGAGGGCTTATTGGTCTGGTAGTTGGTGGCCTGGGCTATCTATTGGGCGGTCGGGTCACTAATCTGTGGGACGGCACGATGTTTGGACTGTTGCGAGGCATTATTGTGGGGGCGGTTGTCGGAGGCATTACCCGGGCCCAGCCAGACAAGGAAGATACCTGGTACACAATTGTCTTCCTTTTTGTTGGCTCCCTGTTTATTGGGGCTGTTTTGGGTGCCAGCGTGGGGTTGATTTCTGGTTTTATGTTGGGTTTGGTGCGCTGGCACAGCTGGGGAATTTGGCTGGCAATGACAATGGGGGCGGTCGTTGGTGGTTATTTGGGCAGCTATTTCAAGCAGAATCGAGCCATTTGGATCGGGCTGGCAGTTGGTGCTTTGCTGACGCTTTTAAGCAGCCTGATCGGTGGAGCCGTTGCCGGTGTTACTTTGGGAATTGTCACCGGGGCATTAGCTCCCATGCTTTTGGTGGCTCTGATTGGGGCAGGTGGTGGTTTAAGCAGTCGCGGTGTCAAAGCGATGTTGGTTGAAGCGGCTGAAGCGCCCATGGAGATGCTGCGTCAGGGGGCGTTCCCGTTTCTGGCTCCGGCCGTTATTGTGGGCATTATTGTAGGAACGGCCGCTTCCGGGGCGGGCGGACTCATTGCTTTGCCTATCTGTTTGGCTATGTTGGGCATCCTGTTGGCGGTATTTAGCGAAGTAGGCGGCCGTGTAGCCAGTAAACTCACAGCCCGCACGTTGGTTGAGATGGTGATCTTGGGAGCCGACGACTTGCCAATTATGGATGTGCCTAAAAAGTTGATGAGTGATGGGCAAACGGCCGTTATTGGCGGTGTGTTTGGGCTAATTTTGGGCGGCATCAGTGCCGCTGCGGGTGCCTGGCTTGTCCAGCAGCTGCTGCTTTTCATGTAAAATGAAAGTAGATGTCGTTAAGTTGTACGGAGGACCATATGTCTAGACGAAAATTAAGCAGCGAAGAAATTCAAGCAGAATTAGCCAACTTACCGGGCTGGTCTGTGAAAGAGGGCAAGCTGCATAAAGAGTACAAATTTAAAACATTTGCCCAGGCATTGGGCTGGATGGTATCTGCTGGTATCCATGCCGATAAAATGGACCATCACCCCGAGTGGTCCAACGTCTATAATCGCGTTACCGTTTCCTTGGTCACGCATGATTTAGATAATTCAATTAGCAGCTGGGATGTAGAACTGGCTCAACAAATGGAGCAATTAGCTAAAGGCGACGCGTGATATGTGATCGTAAACGAATCATTTGTTGCCGATTATGCATCAATAAGCTGAAATAAAAAAAAGCACCCAATTTGGGTGCTTTTTTGTTTAGTAGCGGGGACAGGATTCGAACCTGTGACCTCCGGGTTATGAGCCCGACGAGCTGCCTCTGCTCTACCCCGCATCAACAGTCGGGGATTATAACAAGCTCCGTTTGTTTGTCAAGACATCTTGACATAAAAACAATGACGGGTTTTAAATTCACAGATTTGTGGTCTGTTTAAAATTAAGCGTGACGGCCCCCTTTCAATTCATCCTGGAGTTTCTCTAACTCGGCCCATTTCTCGTCTGCTGCCAGCTGTGCCTGCTCAGGCCAGGTGTCGGGGAAGGCAATTCGGATGCCTGCATCTTCTCGCACAATTTTTTCTAGCTGGCTGACGCTGGCTGCGGCCAGTTCGGCAAAGGTTTTGATACCAGCATCTTGCAGAATGCCTTCGATTTTAGGACCAATTCCTTCAATAATTTTGAGATCATCGGGGGTAACGGCCGTTTCTGTCATCGGAATCGATTGGCTTCGGGTTTCAACGGCTTCTGTGGTTACCGCCATCTCGGTAGCGGGTGCTATTTCATGATGATCCTCATGGGCGTCGTGATGCTCTTCTTCGGCATGCTCAGCCGTGCCTTGGGGGATTGAATTTCGGCTTAAGCCCCACCAAAAAATCAGCAGCAAAATGACGGCAATGACAATTGGTATCCAAGGTGGTACGCCAACAGGCTCCGTTGTTTGTGCCAGGATCGTTGTGGCAAAAAATAAAAAGTTCATGATTTTTCCTCTTCCCAGTGAAAACGATAAAATACAGAGCAGATGTTACCCTAGGTGCTGCTGCTAAACAAGTGAAGACGGAGAGTTTTGATGATTATTGAATTTAAAGGAAAACGGCCGCAAATTGCCCCATCTGCTTACATTGCCCCAAATGCCACCATTATTGGTGACGTTGTCATTGAGGACGAGGCCAGCGTTTGGTTTGGTGCAGTGGTCCGAGGGGATCATGGTCGCATTGTCATCGGTGCGCGAACGAGCGTGCAGGATAATGCGGTGATTCATGTGAACGGCCGTCACAACACCATCATTGAGGCAGACGTAACCATTGGGCATGGGGCAATGCTGGAAGGGTGCCATTTACACGCGGGCGTGTTGGTAGGCATGAATGCCACTGTCCTGAGTGGGGCTATCGTGGAAACAGGCACTTTGATCGCGGCCGGAGCCGTCGTGGCAGAAAACCAACATCTTCGGGCAGGCGTGTTGGCGGCGGGTGTGCCGGCCAGAGTCAAGGGTGACCTATCCCAGGCGGCCCAAGCGCGCCTTACTGAAGCCCCGCAGAAGTATGTAGCTGGTGGCCGAGCCTATAAAAGCGAGGCCAAAATTATTGAGGAATGATCGTTTCAACGGCTTGCTTAATGGCACCCTCGTGCACAAGCTGGCGCGCCTTTTCAATGAGGGGAGCCATGTAACAATCTTCGGCAATGAACGGCACCTTTTGGCGGATTAGATCGTAAGCAACGGCCGTTCCTAACCCCAACTTGCCCGCGCCGTCCTGCTGTCGGAAATCGATGCCTTGGGCAGCAGCCAATAGTTCAATTGCCACCACTGTTTCTGTATGGGTCATAATCATTTCCGCCTGACGAACGGCCGTTGCCCCCATGCTTACGTGGTCTTCAATGTTAGCGCTGCTGGGAATCGTATCGGCGCTGGCAGGATGTGCCAGCACCTTGTTTTCTGAAGCCAACGCTGCTGCCGAGTAGTGGGCGATCATGAAGCCACTTTCTAGGCCACCGTGCTGCGTTAAAAACATAGGCAGGACGCCGCCGTTGCTGTTGGCGTCCACCAATTGGGCAATGCGCCGCTCGCTCATGTTGCCAATTTCTGTCAGCGCCAGTTTTAGATAATCCATCGCCAAGGCAATCGGCTCGCCATGGAAGTTACCTGCTGAAATGACCTCAATCTCATTCTCGTCATCTTCATTGACAAAAATAAGCGGATTGTCATTCACCGAATTCAGTTCGATTTCTAGCACCCACTTCGCATAGGCAACAGAGTCGCGCACAGCACCGTGCACTTGCGGCACGCAGCGCAGCGTGTATGGGTCCTGCACATTTTTGGACGTTCCCGGTCGCAGCATTTCACTGCCTGCCAAAATCTGACGCAAAAAGGCGGCGCATTCAATCTGCCGAGGGTGAGGGCGTAATTGGTGGACGCGGTCGTCGTAGGCCCGGTCGGTGCCGCGTAGGGCTTCCAGGGTGAGGGCGGCGGCGATGTCGGCCGTGAGTGCCAGGTTGATGGCTCGCCGAACCACAATTGAGCCCAGGCCAACCATAAACGCGGTGCCGTTTAGCAAAGCTAGTCCTTCTTTGGCCTGCAAAACAAGTGGCGTGATGCCTGCGGCGGACATTGCTTCTCCACCCAACATGAGTGCGCCATTGTAAAACGCTTCACCTTCACCGATGAGGGGCAGGGTGAGATGGGCCAGCGGAGCCAGATCGCCGCTGGCCCCTAGTGATCCTTGGGCGGGCACGCGGGGATGTACGCCTTCATTCAGCATGTCTAGCAAGGTTTGAATGACAACGGGGCGCACGCCGGAGTAGCCTTGGGCCAACGTGTTGGCCCGGGCGAGCAGCATGGCACGCACATCTTCTTCGGGCAAGTTGGGGCCAGTGCCTGCGGCATGAGAGCGTACCAGATTGAGCTGAAGCTGTAGGCTTTCGTCGGCGTTGATGAATTTGTCTTTGAAACGGCCGAATCCTGTCGTTATGCCATAAGCAATTTGTCCTTCGCGCACCAGTTTGTCTACGGCGCGGCGGGAGCGATTGATGGCGGGCAGGACGGCCGTATCCAATTCTACAGAACGGCCGTTGGCCACAGCCACCACATCATCTATCTTTAAATCACGGCCAGAAATGATTAATGGTTTCATTTTTAATCCCTCAAAAAGCAAATTCATGAATAAACAAAGCGTCAATTCGCCAGATTTTTGATGAAAAGAAGTTCCTGCTAATCATACAGTTGTTCAGTTGTATAGACAACTGTACAATAGGCAAATGTTGACCACATCATACCTACCAAAATATTTTCAGGTGGCGGCGCAGCTGCGGCATCAAATTGCCGTAGGTGAATTTCGCCAGGATGATCAGCTGCCCACCGAGGAGCGGTTGATGCAGGCTTTTGGCGTGAGCCGGGGCACAGTGCGTAAAGCGTTAACTGTTTTATTGGAAGAGGGTTTGGTTGAGAGCAGGCAAGGGCGAGGGACGTTTGTGAAAACGGCCGTTCACACCTCTAACCATTTCAGCCTCATCAGCTTCAACGACGAAATGCGCCGCCAGGGACGCCAACCCACAACCCGGCTGCTGCAAAGCCAGCGTCTGACCGCCAATGCAGAATTGGCAGCTCGCTTACAAATTGCCGAGGGTGATGCGGTGCGCCACATCGAGCGGCTGCGCTTGGCCGATGGCGAGCCGGTGGCTCATGAACACCGCTATTTTGCCGAATCCCTTTGTCCCGAATTGGTCACCGCTGATTTGGAAAATCAATCAATCCATTGGCTGCTAACCCAAAAGTTTCAGATTCCGCTGGTGAAGGTGGTGCACGTGGTGGAGCGATTACCGCTTTCGGCAGAACAGGCGCGATTGTTGGAAACGGCCGTAAACACCATTGCCTTCCAGGTAGACCGCCTCTCTTACACCAGCCAAAACGAACAAACGATTCCAGCCGTGCTTTTTCAGGCCGCTTACCGGGCCGATAACTTTTATCTGCATGCCAAAATTTGAGAAGAGGAACACGGAGTTACGCAGAGAATAAACAGAGTTTCACAGAGAAAAAGATCAAATCCCTTATCCCTCTGTGTCCTCTGTGGCAAAAAAGGAGACAGACGATGACCCGTACGATTCACGCCCCGCGTGGCACAAAACTGAACTGTAAAAATTGGCTTATTGAAGCCCCTTACCGTATGCTGCAGAACAATCTTGATCCGCAGGTGGCGGGCGATCCGGAAAACCTCATTGTTTATGGCGGGCGGGGCAAGGCGACGCGCAACTGGGAAGCGTTTGACGCCATCCTGGCTTCGTTGCGCCAGTTAGAACCAGATGAAACGCTGCTGGTGCAAAGCGGCAAGCCCGTGGCTGTCTTCCGCACCCACACCGATGCGCCACGCGTGCTGATTGCCAACTCCAACATCGTGCCCCATTGGGCCACCCAGGCTAATTTTGACAAATGGGAAGCCGAAGGGCTGATGATGTACGGCCAGATGACGGCGGGCAGCTGGATTTACATCGGCACGCAGGGCATCTTGCAGGGCACGTTTGAAACGTTTGCCGCTGCTGCCAAAAAAGCAGGCTGGCCCTCGCTCCGGGGCAAATGGGTGCTTACCGCCGGTTTGGGCGAGATGGGTGGCGCGCAGCCACTGGCGGTGACCATGAACGAGGGCGTTGGCCTGTTTGTAGAAGTGGATCGCTGGCGTGCCGAGCGCCGCCTGAAGCTGCGCCAATTGGATGTGATCACTGATAATCTGGAAGAGGCGATGACCTGGGTGGAAGAGGCCGTCAAAAATGAAACCCCCAAATCAATTTGCCTGGTAGCCAATGCCGCAGAGGTGCTGCCAGAGCTAGTAACGCGTGGTGTGGTGCCAGACATGGTCACGGATCAAACTTCGGCGCACGATCCACTGTATGGTTATATTCCGGTTGGGTTGTCTATGGAGGAAGCGGCCGTTTTGCGCCAAAACGACCCTGATGAATACCAAAGACGCAGCATCGACTCCATGACTCAGCATGTGCAGGCGATGCTGGATTGGCAAAAGCAGGGCAGCATTGTCTTTGATTACGGTAACAACCTTCGGCAGCAAGCGTATAACAATGGTCTAGAAAATGCGTTTGATTATCCTGGCTTTGTGCCGGCTTACATACGGCCGTTATTCTGCGAAGGTAAAGGTCCATTCCGCTGGGTAGCCCTCTCTGGCGATCCCAACGACATTTACGCCACCGATGAAGCCATTTTAGAACTGTTCCCCGAAGATGAACACCTGGCCCGTTGGATTAAGATGGCGCAGGAGCAGGTGGAATTCCAGGGCTTGCCTGCCCGCATCTGCTGGCTCGGCTATGGCGAACGGGCCAAAGCCGGGCTGAAGTTCAACGAACTGGTGGCCAACGGTAAGGTGAGCGCCCCCATCGTCATTGGCCGGGATCATCTAGATTCTGGCTCGGTGGCCAGCCCCAACCGGGAAACCGAGGGGATGAAAGACGGCTCCGACGCCATCGCCGACTGGCCTATTTTGAATGCGCTGATCAACGCGGTGAGCGGCGCTACCTGGGTGAGCTATCATCACGGCGGCGGTGTGGGCATTGGTTACAGCTTACATGCCGGACAGGTGATTGTGGCCGACGGCACGCTAGAAGCGGCGGCCCGATTGGAGCGGGTGCTAACGGTTGATCCGGGCATGGGCGTGGCCCGTCACGTAGACGCAGGCTACGAACGCGCCGTCGAGGTTGCCAAGGCACGCGGCGTCAAAATTCCAATGATGACGGGCGACAAATGAGCGACGATCTGCAAGAAGCCCAGCAATATTGGGACAACGAAGCGGTTACATTTGATGCAGAACCGGATCATGGTTTGAGCGATCCCATCGTGTTGGCTACCTGGACAGCGCTGCTGCAAAGTTGGCAACCAGCCCCGCCCGCCAAAATTCTGGATATTGGCTGTGGCACCGGGTCACTGAGTTTGGTGCTGGCAAAATTGGGACATCAGGTTACCGGCATTGATTTGTCGCCCAAAATGGTTGAGCAGGCAAAAGCCAAAGCAGACGAGGCGGGAATGCCCATCAATTTTGCGATAATGGGGGCGTCATCGCCGGATTTTCCCTCACACTCTTTTGACGGCATTGTGTGTCGGCATGTTTTGTGGATGCTACCAGAGCTTACGGCCGTTCTGCAAGCCTGGACCAAATTATTGAAACCAGGGGCACGAATCCTACTGGTAGAAGGCTTTTGGGTTACAGGTGGCGGGCTTCATGCTGAGCAACTTTTGGCAGCATTGCCAACAAAATGGGAAAATGTGTTGGTCCAAAATTTGAGCAACCGATCAGCATTTTGGGGCAAAGATGTGAGCGATGAGCGGTATGCGCTTACAGCGGAGATACAATGATTGAAGCGGATTTACTCATTCACAGTGCGGTGCAGGTGGTGACGTGTGCCAGCGAGATGCCTAAACGTGGCGCGGCAATGCAAGATGTTGGCTTGATTTCTGATGGGGCAGTAGTGGTGAGTAACGGCCGTATCCTGGCTATCGGTCCCACAGAAAGCATCCGCGAGCGCTATTCTGCCGGACAAACGATCAATGCCAGTGGCAAAGTCGTGTGCCCCGGTTTTGTCGATCCACACACGCACGTGGTGTACGCTGGGGACCGCATCGACGAGTTTGAGCAGCGCATTCGCGGCGCGACCTACCTGGAAATTATGGCGGCGGGCGGCGGCATCGTGAGCACCATGCGGGCCACACGGCGCGCTTCGGTGGACGAGCTGGTGGAGGCGACACTCCCCCGCCTGGAACAAATGCTGCATCTGGGCACGACCACAGCTGAGGTCAAAACCGGCTACGGACTTGATTTGGAGAGCGAGTTGAAGATGCTGGAGGCGATTGCTGCCCTGGATTTGGCCCAGCCCATTGACTTGATACCGACGTTTATGCCCGCTCATGCCGTGCCACCAGAGTTTAACGGCCGTTCCGCCGCATACATTGATTGGGTAATCACTGAAATGATTCCCGCTGCGGCTGCCTGGTATAAAAAGAGCCACTTTGTGGAAGACGGCCGTCCCCTATTTTGTGATGTCTTTTGCGAACAAAACGCCTTCGATCTTGATCAATCCCGCCGCGTGCTGGAAGCTGGTTTAGCCCACGGCTTACCCGCCAAAATTCATGCCGATGAATTTACTTCGCTAGGGGGGGTAGGGCTGGCTGTGGCTTTGGGGGCAACTTCAGTAGATCATCTAGATGTGACAGCGGCCGAAGATATGGCCTTGCTGGCTAATTCTGACGTGGTGGGCATTGTGCTGCCTGCAGTGAACTTCAATCTGGGCAGCCATGATTTTGCCGATGCTCACGCTCTAATCGATGCTGGGGCAGCGGTGGCGCTTTCTACCGACATCAATCCAGGGTCGGCCCCATGCCCATCAGTGCCGCTGGTGCTGGCGTTGGCCACCCGTTACCAGCGGCTGCTGCCTGCCGAGGCGCTCAACGCGGCTACCATCAATGCCGCTTTTGGTGTGGGATTGGCGGATCGGATTGGCTCGCTGGCCCCTGGCAAGCAGGCAGATTTGCTTGTGCTTAACTGCATGGATTTCCGGCAGGTAACCTACCAGTTTGGGGGTAATTTGGTAGAGGTGGTGGTGAAGAACGGCCGTATCGTCTAAATAATTAGACGTCCTTCAATCCTCCAAACCAAGATGGCTCGCCGTTTTGCTTGCGCTTCTTCCCCCGAGCGTTATTAGCTTTGTAAGCTTACAATTGTACTATTGACACAGTCATTTAGCCCTGACAAATGTTTTCATCGGTGCCAGGGTTTAGGCGCTTACAACAATGTAATCCCGCATAAGTACGAGGGAGTAATGACTGTTAGTACGGTAGTATCCTCCGCCAAAACTCACGCCATGAGTGTTATTGGGGAGTCAAATTTAACGGAGCTTCAACTTCTTTACTGGATAGGGCACCAATTACGCCCATCTGCCACCCATTTCAATAACGCATTCTCATTTAAATTCCCAGTTTCGTTAACCCCCTCTCTTTTTCGGGAAGCATTTGCGACGGCCGTTTGCCAATATGATGCCTTGCGCACCATTATTCGGGAACATGCTGGTACGCCACAACGGCATGTTTTGGCAGAGCCAGCGGCTTCACTAACCTTTGTCGATCTTTCCCAGGAAAACGATCCGCGATCTGCTGCCGAAATTTGGCAACAGCAGCGTGTGCAACGGCCGTTTCAACTCGATCGCTGCCTGTATGATTCGGCCTTGCTCAAATTGTCCGAGCAGCAATTTGTCTGGTTTCTCAATCAACATCACCTGATTACCGATGCCTCTTCATTTTTCCTCATTGCTGAAACGGTGTTGGGAGTTTATGAGGAGCTGCGCCAGGGAAAGACGGTCACTTTGAGCGAGAAACCAACCTTTGCCAGATATGCGGCCAGTTTGCAACGACAGCAAGCCAGCGGTCGTGCCGCCAAATCGCGTACGTTCTGGCAGGAGAAATTGACGCAAAAACCGGACCAGCTTTCTTTTTACGGCCGTTCCCCGCAAAAGAGATCGGGCAAAGTTCAGCGTTGGACGCATAATTTAGGATCAGACCAGACGGCGCAGCTCATTGCCGTGGCTGAGAGCGCCGACTTGGGCGCGGTGACCTCTGAACTGCGGCAATTTTGCCTGATGGCTACCCTTTACTTTAGCCTGGTGCACCAGCTCACAGGCAAATCCCGGCTGGGCTTTGTAACGACCATTCACAATCGGTCCACCCAGGTGAGTAGGCAAACCGTTGGGGTGCTGATGGAACTGTGCCCGGTGCTGGTGACCATTGAGCCTGAAGAAACATTTTTGTCGTTGCTGCAAAAGGTTGTGGCCGAAATGAAGCAGCTTTTGCTGCATTACCGCTATGGTGCCAGCCAGGCAGCGTCTGATTTGGCGCTGGATGTCATGTTTACTTTTGTACAACGGCCGTCTCTCACCTTGGATGAGCAGATAGTGACCCACGAGATTATTCATCCTGGCTGTGGCAGCGAGCAGTTGGGTTTACATGTCCATCATTTGGCCGATAGCAACAGCTACGATCTTTATCTTGATTTTCAGCAAGACTGTTTTTCCCCAGACGAACAAGAACATGCCAAGCAGACCATGAAACAGCTTATTGACGCGTTGGTGGCGGATCTGAGTGCGCCCCTTGCCAAGGCAGCCATCCCCTGGCCTCAAGTTGAGCTGACATCAGAGAAGCGAAATGGTGCGGCAAACGGCCGTTCCCGTCCTGCCTACGTCCCGCCTGCTAACCCAATCGAGGCAAAGTTGCAGGAGATTTGGGAAGAGCTTTTGGAGCGGTCCCCTATTGGCATCCATGATGATTTTTTTGCTTTGGGGGGTGAATCGTGGCGGGCGATGAGTTTTCTGAGCAAATTTGAGGCAGCGACAGGACATTATTTACCGCTAGCGACTTTGCTTACTCACAGCACGATTGCCAGCCTGGCGACTCAAATCGAAACGGCCGTTCAGCCCGAGGCCGCGATCCAGATCCAGCCAGGGTTACCGCACCTGCCACCCTTGTTTATTATTCCTGGTGCGGCCGGTAATACGTTGGCAATGGATCGTTTGGCGAAGCATCTGAACCCCGACCAGCCTGTCTACTCTTTCCAGATGCCTATGTTGGATATGGATAATTTGCCTCAAGCCAAGGTTGAGGAGCTGGCTGCCTATTACCGTGAGGCGATGCAAGCGGTGCAGCCTCATGGGCCTTATCATCTGAGTGGGTACTCAGCAGGGGCCATCTTTGCTTACGAAGTTGCCCAACAACTCCGAGCACAGGGAGAATCAATCGGCTTTTTGGGAAATATTGATATGCCCGCACCTAATTTTGCTAGCAAAAATTGGGTGCATTTTTGCCAGGCGATAGCAAAATTAATGCATTTTTCGGCCGCTCGTGAGGAGAGAATTTATTTACTGGGGCGCGATCTCATGAACCGGGCGGCTTATTTTACTGTTCGTGGTTGGAAGGCGTGGCTGAAGCGATACGGCCGTCTCGTTAAAAGATTTTTGCAGATGCCGCTTAAGGAAAGATGGCATCGTTTGTGGCAGTACAGGCAGAACGTTGAGCAAAAAAGGGCTGTCGCCCAGGCCAACCGGCGAATCATATTGCGCGATATGGACCCCTCCAGTCTTACGGACCCACGGGCCAGGGCTTTGTTTGACCTTTATGATCGCGCTGTTCGTCAATATTTTCCCCAGCCCTATGACGGCCGTCTCACTTTGCTGCGCTGCCCATTAGGACACGGCCGTAAAGAAATCCGCTCAGCATATCCGCATTATGGCTGGCAGAAATATGTGCGCCAGCTGGAAACACACATCATCAATGCCCCAGGGCACCTGGCACTGCTCCATGAGCCGTTTGTAGCCAACGTGGCTGAGGCAGTACAAACCACCCTGACCCAGGCAATAGAAAAGGAAAAAAACATATGAATGTAAAAGAACAGATCCGTGCTTTTGTTGCTGAAAACTTCTTGTTTAGTGCGAATGGTTTTGATTTAAGCGACGATGCCTCTTTTTTAGATGAAGGTGTGGTGGATTCCACCGGGACGCTGGAACTCGTCATGTTTGTCGAAGAAACCTTTGGTGTTGAGGTGGGTGATAACGAAATCGAGCCAGAAAATTTTGATTCCGTTGACAAATTAGCCGCCTACATCGCTCGTAAAGAAAACGTCGTTGCTTCTTGAGGTGCCAGTCGTCCACAGGGGAATGAAATGAAGTTAGTCCACTCTTTTCTTGAGGAAAGTGCCGCCCAAACGCCCGATAAAACGGCCTTAGTTTGCGGTGAACAACGGTTAACCTATGCTCAAATTGACGCCATGGCCAATCGGCTGGCCCAGGCATTGTTGGCCAATGGGGTAGGGCGAGGTGACCGTGTGCTGCTCTTTTTACCCAATTCCGTCGAATTGGTCGTAGGCATCTTTGCTACTTTAAAGGCCAATGCGGTGTTTGTGCCGGTGAATCACTCCACCAAAGTAGATAAGCTGCAATTTCTGGCCCAAGATTGTCGAGCCGCAGGGATTGTTACCTGGCAGCGACAGACGCAAACGGCCGTTTCCCTGCAAGAATCTATCCCCAGCCTAATTACCGTGGTGATAGTGGGTGATGCCCCAGATGGCTGCATGTCGTTTGAGGCGGTTCAAGCGGACTATGAGGCGGAACGGCCGTCTTGCCACACCATCGATCAAGACCTGGCCTGCCTTATCTACACCTCTGGCAGCACCGGCGAACCTAAGGGGGTTATGTCCGCGCACAACAATGTGGTTTTTGCCGCTTCGTCGATTATCGGCTATCTGCAAAACCAGCCGGACGATATTGTGCTTAATTTGCTGCCGCTCTCATTTGATTACGGTTTATACCAGCTGCTGATGACGTTCAAGTTTGGTGGAACTTTGGTGCTGGAGCGCTCCTTTGCTTATCCCGCGCAAATATTTAAGCGCATTGCCGCCGAAAAGGTGACTGGCTTCCCGCTGGTGCCGACCATCGCAGCTATTTTGCTGCAAATGGATTTGAGTTCGTACGACTTCTCCAGCTTACGTTACATTACCAATACGGCCGCAGCCCTCTCGCCCAGCCACATTACTGCACTTAAGGAGAAGTTCCCTCAGGCAACGCTCTTTTCCATGTACGGCCTTACCGAAACCAAGCGGACGCTTTATTTACCACCCGAGCAGCTGGCTAAACGGCCGAATTCCGTGGGCATTCCCATTCCTGGCACCGAAGCCTGGGTAGAGGATGTGGAGACAGGCAAGCGACTAGGCCCTGGCGAAATTGGCGAGTTGGTGATTCGGGGCAGCCATGTAATGCGCGGCTATTGGGAAAAGCCTGAAAAAACGGCCGAGCGCTTTCGTCCTGGGACTATTCCCGGAGAACGATTGTGTTACAGTGGCGATTTATTTCGTGTAGACAGTGAGGGTTTCTTCTACTTCGTGGGACGCAAAGATGACATCATCAAAAGTCGTGGAGAAAAGGTGGCGCCTAAAGAAATTGAAAACGTCTTGTTTAGCTTGAGTGGGGTGGTGGAAACGGCCGTTATCGGCATTTCCGATCCTGTTTTAGGCGAAGCGATCAAAGCATTTATCGTGCCCAAAGATGACACGCTTTCAGAAAAGGATGTTTTGCGCCACTGTCGTCAGCATTTGGAAGATTTTATGGTGCCGCAGCAAATTGAGTTTCGGGATGCGCTCCCTAAATCCAGCAATGGCAAAATTGCTAAAAAGGAATTGCGCTAATGTGCGGCATTGCCGGTATCCATCCCCTGAGGCGGCCCGAACCTGTAATGCCCGACATGTTGCAGCGGATGCTGGGCACCTTGCGCCATCGTGGCCCAGATGAATCTGGCCTTTACTTATTCCAGGATGAAACCAGCAGTGTGGGCTTTGCTCATGCCCGCCTGAGTATCATTGATTTGGCAGGGGGGCAGCAGCCTTTGGGCAATGAAGACAGCACGCTGTGGATCACCTTCAACGGGGAAATTTACAACTACCGTGAATTGCGCCAGGAATTGCAACAAGCTGGCCACCAATTTGCCACAGACAGCGACACAGAAGTGATTTTGCATCTGTACGAACAAGATGGTGTGGATTGTTTGCAGCGGTTGAATGGCCAATTTGCTTTCGCTATTTGGGATGAACGGGCGCATACGCTTTTTATTGCCAGAGACAGAGTAGGGATACGGCCGTTCTTCTACACCATTCAGCATAACCAGCTCATCTTCGCTTCAGAGATGAAGGCGATTTTGGCCGCCTTGCCAGACGCGCCCCAGCTGGATAAGACAGCGCTCGACCAAATTTTCACTTACTGGAGTCCGCTGCCACCACATACTATCTTTCAGGGCATCCAAACGCTGCCACCGGGCCATTTTTTATTGGCAGCCGATGGTGAAATCAAAATAGAGCCATATTGGCAGCCAGAATTTCCCACTGCCCGGCTGAACAACAACCAATCGCTTGATGAGGCAGCTGCGCAGTTACGCCAGATGCTCACGGAAGCCACCCGGCTGCGCTTGCGGGCTGATGTCCCCGTAGGGGCCTATCTCAGCGGCGGGCTTGATTCTTCTACCATTGCTGCGCTGCTTTACCATGACATTGGCCAACGGCTGGAAACCTTCTCCATTGCCTTTACCGATACGGCCTTTGACGAGAGCAACTTTCAACAGCAAATGGCCGCGCACTTGGGTACAGAGCATCACGTTATTACCTGCACTCATGCCGACGTAGGCCACGCTTTCCCGGACGTTATCTGGCACACTGAAACGCCCATTCTGCGCACATCGCCTGTGCCACTCTATTTGCTATCTGACTTTGTGGAAAAAGCGGGCATTAAGGTGGTGCTTACTGGGGAAGGGGCAGATGAATTTCTTGGTGGGTACAACATTTTTAAAGAAGCCTTGATTCGCCGCTTTTGGGCGCGACAGCCAGAATCTGAGATACGGCCGCTTCTCCTCAAAAAACTCTACAGCTATGTGCAAAATTTGGGAAATCCAGCCTATCTGGCTAAGTTCTTTGGCTACCGGCTGACTGACACAGCCGAGCCTGGCTATTCACACCTGCTGCGCTGGCGCAATGGCGCACGGCACCGTCGGCTGTTTCATCCCCAACTGTTGGCGGAGATGGCTGGGGAACGGCCGTTGCCCGATTTGCCACTTCCCACAGACTTTGCCAGCTGGACGCCGCTGGCCCAGGCACAATATCTGGAAATCCGCATCTTCCTGGCCGAATATCTGCTTTCATCCCAGGGCGACCGCATGGCGATGGCCCATTCCATTGAGGGGCGTTTTCCTTTTCTGGACCATCACGTTATTGAGTTTTGCAATCAACTACCGCCAGATTTCAAGCTGCGCGGCTTGAATGAAAAGCATATTCTGAAGCACGCCGTACGTGATTTGCTCCCAGCAGAGATTTGGCAGCGGCAGAAACGGCCGTATCGTGCCCCCATTCACCACAGCTTTTTCCCAGAAGGACGGCCGTTGGATTGGGTGGCCGAGATGCTTTCGTCGGTGAAAGTTGAGGCAGCAGGCTGTTTTAATCCGCTGGCGGTACAGGTGCTGCTTAAAAAACAGGCGCGGCTGGGCAGCCTGGGCGAAGTAGATGAGATGGCTCTGGCAGGCATCTTATCTACCCAACTGGTACACCATCATTTTATAGAATCGTTTGCAACGGCCGTACCTGACCAGCTAACCGGTAATCAAAAAGTCATCAGACGTGGATCACTGCTCCACGCAGCAACTTGAATTAAAAATGGGACACAGATGCACGCAGATGAACACAGATTTTGATGTTTTATCTGTGGGAATCAGTGTCCAATAAAATTGGGAGAACATTTATGACGACAAAGATAGCCACTTTTCACCGGCAAATTTTAGACCTGGACCCTGAAAAAGAAGTGGCGCGCATTGTTGAACGGCTGCGCCAAGACATTTTTCAGGTTCTCAAGCGCAAGGGTGGCGTGTTGGGCGTGAGTGGTGGTGTGGATTCGGCTGTGGTGTTGGCCATGGCAGTCCAGGCGATGGACCCCAAACGGCTGGTGGCCCTGCTTCTGCCTGAGCGGGAATCCAGCCCCGAAAGCTTACTGCTGGGGCGTGAGGTGTGCCATCAGTTTGGGGTGACCCCCCTGGTGGAAGATGTGACCGAGCCGCTGTACGGCTTTGGCAGCTATCGCCGCCGCGATACGGCCGTTAAAGAAGTTTTCCCTGAATACGACAGCAGCTACAAGCTTAAAATCACGCTGCCAACCGATTTATTGGACAGCGACACGCTCAATTTTTATCGCCTGACGATTGTCAGCCCTGAGGGGGAAGAGAAGAGTGAGCGATTACGGCCGTCTCAGCTGCGGCAAATTGTGGCAGCGACCAACTTTAAGCAGCGCAGCCGCGCCGCCATGCTCTATTACCATGCCGAACTGCGTGACTTTGCCGTCATCGGCACACCACAGAAAAACGAGCATGACCAGGGCTTTTTTGTAAAATATGGCGATAGCGCAATGGATGTACAGCCAATAGGACATCTATACAAAACGCAGGTGTACCAACTGGCTGAATATCTAGACATCCCCGAAGCGATCCGTGAGCGTCCGCCCACCTCAGACACTTACAGCGCAGCCAGCACACAGGAAGAATTCTTTTTCCGCCTGCCGTTTGAACTGATGGATTTGATTTGGTATGGCTTGAAGCACGAAGTTCCCGCTGATATTGTAGCCCGAGAGCTGGATTTAACTGAAGATCAGGTAAACCGCGTTTATGCCGATTTACAGCGAAAACAGCGCACAACCAACTACCTGCGCATGCCACCGCTGGGCCTGTTCGATGAGGACCCCGACCGTGTTTGAGTTCATTAATCAGCTTCATGAAGCGTTTAGCCAGGCAGGGTTGGAAGATCCGCTACAGGAGACCCTGCATCTGTGTGATATTTTGTCCGGTGGGGCATTGCGGGCGCTGGACGGCCGTTCCCCACAAAATCTCACCGCGCAAAACCTCAGCCTGGATGAGATCATTGCGCAGCGGCAGGCTGGTGTTCCATTAGAATATATTTTGCAGCAGACTGTGTTTATGGGACGGCCGTTTACTTGCACCCCAGAAGCCCTCATCCCCCGCGCGGAAACCGAGCTGCTGGTGCGTACCGTGCTGACCCACGCCGCCAGTTTACAGGCAGAATCGCTCACGATTGTGGATGTAGGCACGGGCAGCGGCAATATTGCTGTCTCGCTGGCGCTGGAACTGCCGCAAAGCCGTGTCTTTGCCCTGGACATTAGCCCCGAAGCGGTAAAGCGTGCCCAAATGCACGTTGACCAATATAAGTTGCAAGATCGGGTAACGGTTCAGTGCGGCGATCTATTTGCCCCGCTTGCCGGTAAAGGCTACGAGCAGGCAGTTGATATTGTCGTTTGCAATCCACCTTATATTCCTTCAGGCTCCCTTAGCAAACTGTCAGCAGAAATTGTGGAACATGAGCCACTGGTGGCGCTGGATGCCGGGCCTTACGGTATCAACGTTTTCCGGCGGCTGGTGCAGGATGCGCTTCACTTTTTACGGCCAGAGGGCCTGCTGGCGTTTGAGTTTGGCGCGGGCCAGGAGGTGTTGGTGCAGCGTCTGCTGCAAAAAAGTGGTGGTTATGGGCAAATGCAGCCGGTTGAGGACCACACCGGCAGGCCACGGGTGTTTACTGCTTTAAAGGCTTTGCCCGTTCCGCAATCGTCCTGAAATGACCGGATAATTCCTGACGAGTAACAAAAAAGAGGCCAAGATTGGCCTCTTTTTGTTTGGAATTTAGAGCGGGTAACGGGAATCGAACCCGTACTCTTTGCTTGGGAAGCAAATGTGATACCGTTTCACCATACCCGCAATGGAGTCGAAATTATAGTCTCGTGGCAATTAAGTGTCAAATTTAGGAAACGGCCGTTTTGCCCTTGCACCTCCATTTTTTCTGCCTATAATGACATCTTACGAATGTTAAATATTTCAGAAATTTAAACTTTTTCTACAGAAAAAGCGACTTCTAAAATCTGCTAAACTGTAGTTGTCAGCCGCAGTTATCAACATTTTTAATTTTTGTAAATCGTAGAGGGTTTTTATGCAGAAGGCCGTGATCTTGTTGGTGGAGGGGAAACGTGCCGGACAATATACGGCCGTACCAGCTTTAGAAAAAGCGGGGCATTCTCTCAAGTTGTGCCATACGGGTGCTGCCGCTATCAAAGCCTTAAAAAATTTCGAGCCACACCTCATTATTTTTAACGCCGCCACCATGCGTACCAATGGAGCCCGCACCTGCCGTCGCTTAAAAAAGAGCCACAAAGAACTGTCCATTATCCACGTTCGGGCAGCTGGTGAGCCAGAAGATCCAGACGCTGAAGCTGATGTCTATCTAGAACAACCTTTTACCCCGCGTAAACTTCTGAACCGTGTCAAAGATTTACTCCCCATCGACCATGCCGTAGAAGAAACCGTCCGCTATGGGCATATCTCTCTGTATTTGTCTAAAAAATCAGTAGATGCAGGCAATGGTGAAAATCGTCTGACGCCCAAACTGGCCCATTTGTTAGAACAGTTTTTACGCCACCCTTGCCAGGTGCTGACCCGGCGGGAACTGATGCAGCGTGTTTGGAAAACAGATTACATTGGCGATACGCGTACGCTGGATGTACACATTCGTTGGGTGCGAGAACATATCGAAGAAAATCCGGCAAAACCCAAATTCCTCAAAACCGTGCGAGGCAAGGGATATATCCTGGCCATGCCCACGAACCAATCTAAATAGCTACAGAATTACTAATAAAAAAATCTGCTCTTGTCATTCCCGCGCAGGCAGGTATGACAGTTGAGTCTATTTGTTAAATAGGGACAATTCTAATGCAAAAACGCCACCGATTTGGTGGCGTTCTCGTTGCTAAATTCTGTGCGAAGCTGAAATTAATCTTGCCGTGCTTTTTCCAGAGCGGCCATCAGGCGACCCTTACGGCGAGCGGCGTTGCGCGGATGAATCACATGCTTGCGCGCTGCCTTGTCCAGCGTCTTGTACGCCATGTTGGCAATCGCTTCTGCTTCGTCTAGTTTACCCACCGCAATGAGCTGACGGGATTTCTTGACGTAGGTGCGGGCCGCCGAAATATACGTGCGGTTGTGCACTGTGCGCTTTTCCGTTTGCCGAATTCGTTTCTTCGCAGATTGTATGTTAGCCAAAGTAATAACCTCCGTTATGCTTACTTGTATTGCACTGCAATACTTGTGAAAGCTGTCTAAGTTTAGTTGCTTCCACATGAACCATAGAGGCGTGAGAGCGGGAGAGATAATAACATAAACGATCAGGTTTGCAAATTATTCTCTCTGGTGAAACTCAAATATAGCCTTACAAATCACGCGTCACGTTTTAGAAAAATTCCGCCAAGTGGGGGGAGCGTGATGACGATAGAGTAGGGCTGATCGTGCCAGGGCATTTCCTCGGCTACAAATTCCCCTTCGTTGATGACGTTGCTGCCACCGTAAACGGCCGTATCACTATTCAACACCTCACGATACACACCCGGCTCTGGCACACCTAAGCGATAATTATGCCGTACCACCGGTGTGAAGTTCAGCCCAACCAGGATTACCTCGCCACTGCTGGGGGCCAAGCGGGCAAAGGAGAGGATACTGCGCTGCGCATCGCGGAAATCAAGCCATTGAAATCCCTCCCAGCTGTTGTCGTCTTCGTAAAGTGCTGGTTCGGAAGTATAAAGTTTGTTTAATGCCTTGACGTAATCGTGCAGCCCCTGATGCTCTGCGTAGCCTAATAAATACCAATCCAGGCTGCGCGCCTCGCTCCACTCCTGCCATTGGCCAATGTCGCCGCCCATGAAGAGCAGCTTTTTGCCAGGATGGGCCCATTGGTAGCTGTATAACAGCCGCAAGTTGGCAAACTTTTGCCAAAAGTCGCCGGGCATTTTGTCCAGCAGGCTCTTTTTTAGGTGGACCACCTCATCATGGGAGAGAGGCAGGGCAAACTTTTCGCTGAAAGCGTAGAGCATAGAGAAAGTAAGTGAGCCTTGGTGATAAGCACGATAAATAGGCTCATTTTTGAAATAGCGCAGCGTATCATGCATCCAGCCCATATTCCATTTGAGGTCAAAGCCCAAATTTTGTGGATTGTCGGCAATGGGGTGGGTGACGCCAGGCCATGAGGTGGATTCTTCGGCGATGGTGAGTGTATGGGGAAACAAGGCGTGCACACGGTCGTTGAAGGTTCGCAAGAAGAGCAGCGCGTCGATGTTTTCCCGACCGCCGTACCGATTGGGCAGCCATTCGCCATCTTCACGAGAAAAGTCCAGGTAAAGCATGGAAGCCACAGCATCCACGCGCAGCCCGTCGATATGGTATTTATCCAGCCAGAAAAGCGCATTGCTGATGAGGAATTGGCGCACTTCATTACGGCCGTAATTAAAAATATACGTACCCCAATCGGGATGTGCTCCCAGGCGTGGATCTTCGTGTTCGTAAAGATGCGTACCATCGAAGAAGCCCAGGCCGTGTTGATCCATAGGGAAGTGGGCCGGCACCCAATCCAAAATGATGCCAATGTCGGCCTGATGACAGGCATCGACAAAGGCCATAAAGTCGTCCGGCGTGCCAAAGCGGCTGGTAGGGGCAAAATAGCCAGTCACCTGGTAGCCCCAGGAACCGTCAAAGGGATGTTCGGTGATGGGCAGAAATTCGACGTGGGTAAACCCCAGGTCCTGAACGTAGGGCACCAGGGTCTCGGCCAATTCCCGGTAGGTCAACCAGCGGTCGTTTTCCCCGGCCTCGCGCATCCAGGAGCCCAAATGTACTTCGTACACGTTGATCGGCAACTCGCCCCATTTGAAATCGCGCCGCTCGGCCATCCACTCAGCGTCCTGCCACTCGTAGGTATGGTTGTCCCAGACCACAGACGCGGTGCGCGGACGAAT
>CAJQMR010000027.1 GCA_905479495.1 uncultured Anaerolineae bacterium | reverse complement strand
GCAACGGCCGTTACCGTCGTGGGGTCCGTGCCTTCAGTTTGAGTGTACCCAGCCGGGTAATCAGGATCGGCCTCGTCCACATCGGCCGTGGTGCTGCCTGCCGGTACCGTAGCTGTCCAGTCACCGTTGGCATCGGTCGCCACCGTCTGCGTAATGCCTAACGTGTTGGTAATGGTCAAGTTCACATTGGCCAAATCTGGTTCAACACCATCCTGAGTACCGTTGCCGTTGGTATCCAGGTAAAGATGACCAGAAACAGTGCCTCGTGGTTGGTAGCCATCGTCACCGATGTCTACGGTGTTGCCGGCAACGGCCGTATCCGTAGACGGATCAGTTCCGGCAGTTTGCACATAGCCTGTGGGCAATGTCGTTTCATCAATATTTGCTATGGTGCTGCCTGCGGGCACAACGGCCGTGTAATCGCCATTAACATCGGTCGTGACGGTTTGCGTATCACCATTCACGTCGGTGATGAGCACGTCCACATTTTGCAGATCCGGCTCACCCACGTCCTGCGTGCCGTCGCCGTTTGTATCAACAAAGACATGGCCCGTTACAGCGGCAAACAACAGCGGTGTAGGATCATTTTCACCCGCCTCGTTGGGGTCGCTGCCGCCGTCCGGATCGGGATCGATGCCATTGTCAGATATATCTTGTGTGGGTGTGCCGCCGGGGCTGTCGCCGTTGGCAAAGGCCGCGTTGTTATACGGGCCCAGATTGCCGCCGGGGGTAATGACCACCGTCAGGGTGATTTGCGCCGTGGTGTTCAAAGCCAGGCTGTCTGTGCCGGCCAGCAAGTTTACATCGCTGCTGCCGTCATAACCGGGAGCGTTCACCGTGAACAGATCGCTGCTAAGGCCAGAAACAGCATAACTGGTGGCCCCGGCAAACGTGGTGCTGAGGGTATCTGTCACCTGCACGCTGTGCAGAACCACATCCCCCAGGTTTTCCACGGCCATGCCGTAGGTAACGGTGTAGGAGCCGTCACCATTGCCGCTCACATCAACCAGTCGTTTGGCAATGCCAATGACTGGGTTCTCGCTGGTGGGCCAGTTATAATCTTCCACCTCACCGTAAGAAGCTGGCCCGCTGTAAGAGAAGGCAGAGAAAGGTGGTTGTTCTGAGAAGAGGCGGAAACGGCCGTAAAAATCAGTCGGACTGCCGCTCATGGTGCCTGCTGGAATGTCAAAGGTGAAGGTGGTGTTGACGGTGGAAACGGCCTGGTCGATGATCTTTTCGCCGCTGTCGGTCAGATCGCCATCGCCGTTGAAGTCGATCCAGCCTACCAGCCAGCCGTCGCCCACAACGTCCACGCTCACGCTGCCACCATCAGTGCCATCGGTCCAGTTCTGAATGTCGATAGGGCTGACGCCGTCTTCATCGCTGCCGTCGCTGCTGGCAGCAGCATCAGGCACGCCGTTCAGTTCGCTGTCTGGAGCGGTGCCCAGGTAAAGCGTGGGCGTGGTAGGCACCTCGTGGCGCGGTCCGCTAGGATTGCCTTCCAGCGTGGTGTTGTAAGATTGCGGCAGGTCGCCAAAATCGTAATCTACGGTGGAGAGATAAGCAAAATCCACAGCCTCGACGGCATTCCCATCAATACCGCCGTCGTTGGCTGCCGAAGTGGCATTGACGGGTACTGTTTGGTAGACGCTGCTGCCGTTATCGGTGATGCTGGTGGCAGGGGTATCAACGGCTGTGGTGACAAAAGCGGCCGTATCTAGTGGGGGCAACGTGCCACCGATAACAACATAGTAAATGTCGTCTACCAGGTTGCTGAAGGTGTATGCTTCACTGGCATCAGTCAACGTAGAACCCAGATACATACCGCTGTCATTGTAGAGATAGACCAGATAGCCACCTACGGCGACATCGGTGCCATCCCCACAAACGTGGTTGCTGGCCGTATCTTCTTCCAGGCAAACAGAGCCGTTCAAGGTATACGGGCCATTCATCTCAAAGCCAAAATCAACATTTAACGCACAATTGGTGCAACCGTCGCCACCAACGGCCGTAACGACACCGCTGGTATCAATAACGACGGTGGTGCTGGCATCGGCCGTGGGGTCGGCGTCGTAGGTGGGGCTCATGCTGGCTGGGGTTTCAACCGTCACTGTCCAGGTAGCATCGCTGCCGGTGCTGATCAGGTTGTCGAAGCTGTAGTAGCCATCGTAATCTGTGGTGGTGGTAATGGTGGTGCCAGTGGGATAATTGATGCCGCCCACCGTCACATCGGCGCTGGTAGTGGCCGTCACCACCAGGCCAGAGATACCAATTTCACCGCTGTCCTGCACGCCATCGCCATTTTGATCAAACCAGACGTAGTCGCCAAAGGCACCCGGAGCCTGGTAGCCAAAATCCGCGCCCATAAAGCTGGTACCGTACCGAATAGTAACCGTGGTGGTGCCATCGCAGCCGACAGCACCCGCATCTGTGCAGGGCACGCCGTCCGCTTCTGGATCGCCTGTGAGCACGGGGGAGCCGCTGATGGGGCCAACGGTAACGCCGTATTGGGCTGGGGGAAGGGCGTCGAAAAGGTAACGGCCGTTTGCATCTGTTGTTTCCGTGGTAATCATCGCACCAGGCGCGTAGGAAATGCCATCAATGACCAGCGTTTGCGTCAGCGCATTGGTGAGGGTAATGACCACGCCAGGGATACCGGCTTCATTCCAATCATATTCACCATCTCCATTGGCATCCCAATAAATTGTGTCGCCAATCGCCCCCAAAGAGGCAAAGCCAAAATCGGCATCCAGATAGCTGCCACCGCTCAGGGCAACGTCAAATTGCGTATCTGTGGTGGATACATAAGCGTTGCCTACGCCGTCTTTAGGCAAATCGGGGTCGCTTAGGTCAACCGTGATTTCATAATTACCATCTGGTAAATTCTCAAACAGATAGTTGCCGTTGCTGTCGGTGATTTCGGTTAACACAATGTCGAAAGCCGTATCGCCGTTTAGGTCGGCGGCCAGCCGCACAGTGATGTTAGCCAAACCCACTTCCTGCACGCCCGATTGGTTGCCGTCGCCATCTTTATCCAGCCAAACGGTATCGCCAATTGAACCACTGCCCATAGGGAGAAAGCCAAAGTCAACAGTGTTGTCGGTGCTGCCCGCTGTGAGTCCTGTTGAAGCACCGTAGAGATCACACAGAGAACATTGTCCGATTTCATCGGGATCGCCAGTAGCCACGGTGTTGGTTGGCATTTCTGTCACGACAATGTAATCACCAGGAGGCAAGTTGGTGAAGCTATAGTTTCCGTCATTGTCGGTCACATCTGTGGCGATGATGGCATCATTGGTTGTGTCCAACTCACCATCGCCATTGCTGTCCTCGTACAGAGTGACAGTGACGCCGAGAATGCCTTCTTCGCCACTGTCCTGAACACCGTCACCGTCCCAGTCGTAGTAAACTGTGTCGCCGATAACGGCCGTTCCCGTTTGATGGTAGCCAAAATCATGTGAGCCGGAGATTTCCCCAGCCGTCAGCACGCCGACCACGTATTCGCTATCGGTCGTGGTGTCAGGATCGGCCGTGTTGCTCCAGCCGGTGCCAGGCAGCGTGCCCACACTGACAGTTACCGTGTAGGTATTACCCACCGTTAGATTGGCAAATTCATAGCTGCCATCACTTAACGTTAACGTTGTCGTTGTATTGCCCAGATTGTCAGTGAGAGTGATTGTAATCCCGGCACCAAAACTGTCTTCACCCGTCTCGCGAGCGCCATCACCATCGCTGTCTTCCCAAATGGTGCCATAAATGGCCGGGTTGACAGTGTAGCCAAAGTTAACATTCGTGATGTCTTCGCCAACGGTGTTGATGGGATTGAAATTGGTCGTATTTAAATTCTGGCTTTGAAGGCCCCAGATATTATCACAGGTACCACAGGTGCGGCCGCCGCTGGTTTGGTTGGTATTGGCTGTTCCAGCTTCGGCCGTTTGGGTCACGGTGCCGGGTAGCGTCGTAGTATCGACGCGCACGGTATAAAACCCGTTGAGCAGCCCTTCGAATAGATAATTCCCGCTGCTGTCGGTGGTTGTGGTGGCAATTAGCTCCCAGCTGCCACCATTTTGTGAACTGGTGCAGCTCTGGTTGGTGCTGACCGTGGCCGGGTTCAGCAGAGTACCCGAACCGTTGACACAGCCATACAGCTCTACAGCAACATTGGGTACGTCCAGATCGACACCTTCGTAACCATTGGTAGACACCCAGCCGGTTGTGCCGCCAGTGCCTTCACTCCACACGGTACCGGCAATGGAGCCGGCGGGGGAAAGTGTGGTCACGGCGTCATCGGTGGCGTCGTTGGCCGGTTGACCGTTGATGAAGTAGGCGTTGTTGACAACGGCCGTATTCGTAATCGTCTCTGCCACACTGCCCGTAGGTTCCTGGGCTTCAAATGTCAAATTAATCGTTTTTGTCTCGCCAGGGTTAATGGGGCCGATGTTGTTCCAGGTGATGGTGCCGCTGTTTACGGCCGTTGGGGCCACATCTGCCGAAACAAACGTCAATTTGGCGGGATCGTAGCTATCGCTCAGGGGAACGGGATTCAGTACTGTGTCTGAGGTGAAGCTGGTACAACTAGTGCCATCATTGGTAATACGCACGCCAATTGCGTCAATCAATAGACCTTCTTTATCAGCATTGGTTTCTTTATCGCCACCAATGCCTAGTTGCAATTCATTGGCTGGCACATTATCCCAGGTCGCCCAATCGGTCACGCTGCCAGCATGGCCCAGATTGCTGCTGGTAATATCTACAGCAAACAGGCCGCCGCCAGCAACAGTATAGGCATCGGCCTGGGCTGGCGTGAGTTGGAAGGTATACCAATCGGTGCCGTTGAGTTGAACAATGCCCCAAACAAAATCATCGTCCAGGAAATCGGTTATCTCCATCTGGTACAATGCCTCTACTTTTGTGATGGAGCCGCAGGCATCCACCTGAAAGCCCGTACCTTTAACCATCCCTGCATAGACTAACCCTTCTGGCCAGTCGATCAGCTGGCTGTTCACCACATTATCAGGTTCGCCAATGACGTTATTGGCATTGTCGGCTACGGTTGCTTCATATTCAGAACCGGCAATAGCGGCCGTGGCCCAATACTCGGGTTGGAAGCTACCGTCGGGCATGGCGTTGGTGACGTCAATGCTGTAGGTCACCTCCTGGCCCTCATACGCAGGGGGCAGCGAGGTAAGGTTCTTTTCCAAAATCAGTGCGGGCGAAAAACCTATGTCGGCATCTAAGTAGATCACTGGATTGCTATCGCTATTGGTCACATCCAGGCTAACAGGCAAACTGGTTTCCGTGGTAGGTGCATAGCCCGTGGGCAAAGCCGCATCGGCCGGATCGACTTCAACGACGTAACGGCCGTCTGCCAAACCAGTAAACAAATAGTTGCCGCTGCCATCGGTGGTGTCGGTTTCCAACAAATAATCGCCTACGCCATCACCATCCTCGTCGTAATACAAGGAAACAGTGATGCCAGGAATGCCAGCTTCGCTGCCGTCCTGAACGCCATTGCCCTGGCTGCCGCCACCACTGCCGTTGTCGGCAAAAACCGTGTCACCAATCTGATTAATACCAGCAATGCGAGTAACGGCCGTATCCTCAGCAAAGGGGGGGGCAAAACCAAAACTCAACTGGGCTGTGTTGGGCACAATTGCGCCAGTATACCCAGCCGGCACCTCGACCTGGAAGGTCACATCCCCACTGGCACCAGCAGCCAATGAATCGGACAACCACCATTGAATATTTGTCACGGTTGCGGCGGGGGGTTCCGTCTGGCTCCAGCTGTTGCCGTTATCGGCCGAATAGAGAATGGTGTAGCTGCCAACCCCGGCAGGTAACGTATTGCTGATGGCTGCCGTACCGGTAATGTAACTGGTATTGGCTGGAATTGTCTCTTCAATTACCAGGGGCAGCCCAATGCCAGGATCGCCCACATCCACTGGGCCACTATTGGCAATAGCCAGCGTGTAAGTGAGGGTAACAGGCAACGTAGGGCCAATCACGCTTTGGTCTACTTGTTTGTCTAATGTAACAGTGGGATCATGGCTAACCACTGGCGGCGTACTGACGCCATAGTCACCATTGAACTTTTCGTTATCAAACCCGGAGGCCACTTCCTGGTACGGGGTCAAGCTGGCCCGGCAAACGCCATCCAGGGCAGCATATTCGTAAAAGACAAGGCCAACTGCACCTGTGTTGTCGGGAATATTTTCAAAGTAGAGCTGATCCACAAAGGGGATCAAATATTCACCGCCACCCTTGAGTTTAACAATGACGATACCGTAGGTGCGCACCAGGCGAAAACAGCCTGGATCATAGTTAGCCGGATCGCCGACAGGCTGCACCCAGGCGTTTTTATCGGGAATCAAATCGCCATCGTTGTCGAAACCAGCACCTACGTTGCCCAGATCGTACCAGACGCCTTTAAGCACGGCCGAATCACCCGGATAAACGGCCGTATCGCCAGAAGGTGTTATCGTATCCCAACCCAGCACTTCGCTAATCGCATCTTTGTAAACATCAGGCACTTTGTTATCGCCATTGGGCCAAATTTTATTGGCAGCAGCGGAAATTTCGTTGCGCATGGTGGCCCTTGTCGTTTGGTCCGCCACCAGTGGCGTGCCGGCATCAACGGCCGTTGCCCACACATCATATTCCAGCCACAAATCATCATCTGGTTTAACGCCACCCGTTACCGTATTACCGTTATCATCCAGGCGCGGATAGCTCAATACCCAATATTGTGTCTGGCAAGCGCCAGGGGCCAAGGTGCCCACGTAACGCCGGGCATCTTGTGTACCAGCAGTACCCCCTTCATGCACCAAGGAAAAGGTCCCCGTCAAACCCGTATGCGTACGAGAGGGGTAAATACCTGGGGTGCTGTCAGACCCATCCAGATCACCGTTTGGATCAAAATTGCCGATGTAGCCAAAAACATCCACCAGCGGATCAGCCCCATCGTTACAGAACTTAGCGCCAATGGTGGCGGATTCCGGAGCATAGGTAGAAGGTGATTCAACATTGGAATCGACAATAAAATTAGGGGCAGCCATTACCTCGATACGCAAGTCACCATCTGGGTTGGCCGCCTGAATTTGTCTTGGTTTCAGTAAAGAGAGAGCTGCTAACAAGATCAAGGTATAAAGTAATCCTCGCCCTATCTTTTTTGAAAGGGGATTTGGTGAAAAACGAGTTACGTGATTTAGATGGATGGACATGCATGCACTCCGAAATTAATGAATTCAACAAGAATATTTATTACCGTCATATCATGGAACATTCCCAAAAATTCTTTCTTCTTTAAAACATCAATTTAAGGGTGCTCCACGACACGAGGATTGCTCAAGAAAAAGGATTTCACCTTTTCCTAGAGAATATTTCAGCAAGTGGCAATCGTAACTAGAGCATTAGTCCTTTACGGCCGTTTTTAGCATAGGAAATTAGGATCATATGAGGACATTAGCCATATTTTGTAACAAAAATCGCAAGGAAAAACGTAGAAATATACGGACGTTTCGTACAAATGCCGTCAGGTAATCAGCGGCAAATTACGCTATACTATCCCTACATTTGGCTGAGGAAATCGGTATTCTGGCAGTGAAGAATTCTTTGGCACTCCTTTCCCCCAACAAGTGTGTGCTTTACCAATTGCCTGTTACAAAATTCAATTAAAAAACGACATTAATAGTGAGCCACACACAGGTATTGCAGATACCTGCACCAAAATAGGCTCGCTTTGAGGAAAACAAAGACTTGCCGTAGTTGAAACAACTTTTGAACCGTCTTGTTTTCCAAATCTATACAGAAACTTTATGACCCGAACAAACAGTCCGGGCAAGAAATGAGGTGGATCATGAAAAAGCAAAAAACGGTTGTGATTTTTCTGGCCGCCGCTATGCTGCTAGGCAGTTTATTGGCCTTTGTTCCGGCCAATCCGCTGCTGGCAGCAGATTCTAGCTGGCAGGCCACCTATTGGAACAATAGAACATTGAGCGGCACGCCCGCACTCCAGCGCAGCGAAGCAGACTTAAACAAAGATTGGGGCGACGGCACGCCCGACCCCCTTCTCGACAAGGATAGATTCTCGGCCCGCTGGACGCGCAGCATTAACTTCCCCACGTCAAGCGCCTATCGCTTCACGGCTACCATGGATGATGGGATGCGCGTTTACGTAGACAATGTCCTCATCATTGACTCCTGGACAGACAGCCAAGTACACGCCCTGTCGGCTGATGTGTACCTGAACGCTGGGGATCACAATGTGAAGGTGGAATATTATGAGGCAGGCGGCAAGGCTGTCGCCAAGCTATCCTGGGGGGCTATTGGTGGCAATGCACCTGTACCGATTGCCAACTGGAAGGGCGAATATTTCAACAATACCAGCCTCACCGGCAACCCGGTGTTGGTGCGGGATGATGCTAGCATCAACTTTGACTGGGGTGTTGGCTCGCCTGCCGCCACTGTCGTTGCTGACAACTTCTCGGCACGTTGGACGCGAACACAACTGTTCGACGCAGGTAGATATCGCTTTACCGCAGAAGTTGATGATGGCGTACGCCTTTGGGTAAACAACCAACTCATCATTAACCAATGGGTAAATGGCAATACTGGCTACACGGCCGAAATTGATCTACCCGGTGGCAATATACCCATTCAGATGGAATACTTTGAAGGGGTTGGTGGGGCAAAAGCCAGGCTGAACTGGGTTAAACTCAGCGGCAGTGGTGATTGGACCGGTCAATACTTTAACAACAAAACCTTAACTGGTTCGCCTGTGCTCACCCGCAACGACAGCCAGATCAATTTCAACTGGGGCAGTGGCTCACCAGCAACGGCCGTTAACAGCGACAACTTCTCCGTGCGCTGGACCCGTTCCCTGAATTTTGTGGCCGGACGGTATCGCTTCACGGCAACTTCTGACGATGGGGTACGCATGTGGGTGAATGGCCAGCTGGTCATCAATGGCTGGAACGACCACACTCCGCAAACGTTTAGCGGCGAGATTGATTTGCCCAACGGCTCAGTGCCGCTGCAAGTGGAATATTATGAATCAACTGGCGGCGCTCGGGTGGAAGTAAGCTGGACACCTATTTCCAGTACGCCTTCAACGCCCACGCCACCGACCACACCCACGGCCGGTACGGGTACCGTGGTCAGCGCCCTTCTGAATGTGCGCACTGGTCCTGGCATTCAGTACAGCGTCATCACGACACTGTCGAAGAACCAAACCGTGAGCTTGAGCGGCTACCGCAATATTGATGCCACCTGGGTACAAATTAATATGTCTAACGGCACCAAAGCATGGGTAAGCGGCAAATCATATTATCTGCAAACCAATGTGAACATTGCCAACATGCCGGTCTGGCAAGGAACACCAACCACACCGGCACCAACCAGCGGCACGGGATCAATTTACAATGCGTATTATGTTAACTTACGCAGTGGGGCTAGTGTGGCCTATCCGGTGATTACGGCCGTTCCTGCTGGAACAACCGTCACCTTGATTGGCCGCAACGGCAGCAGCACCTGGCTCAAGATGCGGCTGCCCAATGGCACCGTCGGTTGGATGAATGCAAACTATGTCACCAATAGCGCAACATTCCCCAGCCTACCGGTTTTGAGTAATTAGGTAATTGAGTAATTGAAGTAGGCCCTGACGGGAGATCATCCCGTCAGGGCTTTTTCTTTTTTAGTTGCGAGTAATTGCGTCCATCGCGGGAACAAAAACAGCATCGTACAATGTTTCTGTCTCATCCCCCTGGCTAATTAAAATTACAATGAATAATCCATTGTCATCCTCAAAGAAGCCCATATTGATAGGGAATCCCTGGAATTCGGAACTGTACAAGGCCCAGGTACGGCCGTTTCCATCCACATATTCACCACTTTGCCCAGGTGCCTCATCCAGACCAAGCTGACTGGTCAGCACACCCAACAATCCTTCAACACCCAATCCAGGCGGTGCAGCTTGTTGGATAAGCACCGTTTGATCCAAGGCTGTCGCGCCACGAGCAAACGTACCGGGGCTTAGTTCTTCCCAGCCCACCGGTTTTTCACCAGAAATCCCAAACGTGTCATTGCTGTATGGTTCCAGCTCAATGGCGACTGGTGTGCCATCACTCGGCACCGCAAATGCAGGCGCATCCATTCCAGCAAGGCAAACTGCGTTTGGCTCGGTCGTGGGATCTTCCAAGAAATCCAAGGTTATGCTCAGAGGACAGTCACCCGAAATGCTAGCACCGTGACCAATGCCGGGGAACTCAAAATAGTAGTTGTTGCTGAACCGTTCTCCCACATCCTGGCCCCAGCTGGGCGGCGTGATGGGATCGTACTCGCCGGCCAGAATAAGCGTAGGAATATCACTGGTAACCGGCTCATTTTCAACAGCATCGGCCTGACCCGCCTGCCACATGTCACAAACAGCAAAGCCAAACTGCCCCGTCACGACACCGGCTTCAAACACCGGGTCCAAATAAGGGAAGTTAGGGGCAGCCAACACCTCTCCGGGCGTGCCGAAGCTAATTTCTTCATTACACTGCACAGAAAGCTGCATCCCCTGGCTGAAAAACTCTTGCTGGGCCAGAAAGCTGGAAAGGATGGTCGCCAGGTCGGTGGTACGGCCGTCGCGCACATCGTAAATCAACTTGGGCAAAATGGGCGTTACTTCAGCGCTATACAATGCCTGGAAGAGTACGCTCACCATCACATCGCCACTGATCAGCGCATCATACTGTTGTCCATCCGTCAGATTAAACACTTGAATCGTGATCGGTTCATCATTTAATTGCGTGACCAAATCGGCAAAAACCTGTTCCAAATCTGGATAAGCAGCCGCACAAGCTTCATCGGCAGCGCAGCCTGCAAAAAATACAGAAAAGGCTCGGTCAGCGTTAAACGCTGTTTCCACCTGCAAATTGGCAGCCAACGGGTACGAGGAGTCTAAGATGACGCTGCGAATACCCTGCGGATAATCACGCACGATTGTTTGTGCCAGACGTGTCCCATAAGAAATCCCGTATACATTCCATTCCTCATAGCCTAACGCCTCACGCAAATCAGCTACATCGGCCGCATTTTCGGCACTGTTGTAGGCGGTGAGGTCGATACCGTCAGCCACCAACCGATCATGACACGCGGTTAACGCCTCTAATTGAAGCGCCTGACCCTCTTCGATACTCAAATCGTCATCAAGCGTTTCAAACGTTAGTTCGGTCACTTCGGGGCAGGCCAGCGACGGTTCAGAGTAACCCGTGCCGCGCTGATCGAACATGATGAAGGTGTGATCGGCCAGGAATGGCGCAAAGCGATCTTCGAAGATCAAAGGCACTGTTTCCAACGCATCGCCACCGGGTCCACCTTCCAGATAGATTATCGGGTCTGGTGCAGGATTCTCGCTTGCGCTAGCGAAGATGGCCACATGCAGGCGGATGGTACGGCCGTTTGCCACATCATCCCTATTTTCTGGCACAGTCAAGTAACCACACTCCACCTCACGACCACCCGGCACGGCAAATTCACAATCGGCCGTTTCAAAGTTGGCTCCGTATTCTGATTCCGGTTCAGGCGTTGCCGTGGGTTCAGTGGTAGCAGTTGGTTCTGGCTCAGGGGTATCCGTGGGAGGCACAGACGTCGGTTCATCCGTTGGTTCTGCGGTAGGTACGTCTGTTGCTTCGATGGCGTCGGCAACGGCCGTAGGTTCTGGGGTGGGTGTCGGCTCTTCAGTATTACAAGCTGCCAGCAGCAGCACAGCCGAAACAGCCAGGCCAAAACGGTACATGATTGGTAATGGTTTCATTTAATCTCTCCTAAAAATTAGTAGCACAGAAACAATTTCTGCCTAATCAAACAGTAGCAAGTACAGTCAGATTTATTACAAATTGGACAAAATTCGTCCACGTTTGGGGCATTTTGAGGGGCTCCAAGTTGGTCAAGGCTTCCCCGCTTGTATGTTACCTGTGTACGTAACAACTGGAAAAATGTAGCGCATCAGATGGCAAAAATCTAGCTGCAAGGCAATCACGTTCACTCCACATTCATAAAAATTCAGATTGCTGGTTGACATTTAGCCTGTCTTATTTATAATTTAGATATATCTAATTTATTTCAAGTTAAGACTTATGCCGAACAAAACTTTCAGCAAACACCTCTTAAAGAATGGCTCAATCATACATGGTGGTTTGGCAAGCTTACGGCCTGCTGCTTTACTTTTGGCTGTTTGATCTGGTGATCGTTGACTGGTTCTGCCTGGTAACGCTCAAACCTAAATTCGCCATTATTCCCAGCACGGAAGGTATGCCTGGCTACGGTGATTATGTCTTTCATCTACGCGCCTCCTGGCCCACCTTACCGGCTATGGTTCTTCCTGCCTTGATCATCGCCTTCTTTACCGCCAGCCGAAAATCATGAACCTGCCGACGGACTATTACATGAAGCAACGTCCCAAACTACTGAAAGATCATCGCAAAATGATGGCTATTGGCCAACCTATCATTCAGGCTAAGTATGGGCAAGCGCTGGCAGAAACGGCCGTCGCCAAATCCGCCGTCGAGTTTGAAAAACTGATCCCACAAATTCCCTACATTGGCGGTGCGGCCAACAGCATGACAGACACTCTTGTGCAGATGACCAGCCTGCTAGCCCTCTACCGCGTCTTGAAACGCGAGGGCAAACTCGTGGCTGAAATTGGCGATTTGTTTTATGAAATGGCGCAGGCCCAAGTGAATCGTTTTCCTCAATGGCTACGCCACTTGATTGGCCGATTTTATATGTCTCGCTGGAATTTTAGACGGCTGCAAAAACGTGCGGCCGTTTCTCAGCAGCGTCATTACCCCGGCGATTTTGTTATTGAGCTGGTTCCCTCTCAGGATTCGCAATCGTTACAGGGAATCAACTATTTAGAGTGCGGCATCGTTAAGTTTTTCGCCCAGCAAGGTGCTACCAAACTGACACCACATATGTGCCGCATCGACTTTTTACTTTTCCCTGCAATGGGCATTTCATTAAACCGCACAGGGACCCTGGCCCAGGGCTGCACCCGTTGCGATTTTCGCTTCAACCAATGAGAGAATCCTATGAAAATTATATTTTTAAACGTTCCCGGCCACGGCCATGTTAACCCAACACTGGCCCTGGTCTCAGAATTAAACCGGCGTGGACATCACGTCATTTATTACAACAACACAGAATTTGAACCGCAAATCACCAAGAGCGGCGCTGAATTTCGGCCGTATCCCGAACCACAACCCACGGCCAATGAATTGGGCCAACTCGCTAGCAGCTTGCCCCAGGTTAGTGTGTGGGTACTAGGCCAAAGCCAGCGGCTGCTGCCCTGGCTGCTGGAAGAGCTACACCAGGAGCAACCCGATCTGGTGGTATTTGATGCCATCTGTCTCTGGGGGATGCAAGCAGCCCAGCTGCTGACGATACCGTCAGTGGCATCCATTACCACTTTCGTGGCTGAAGGCGTCAAGGGAATGATTAATTTGCGCGACGGCCTGGCGTTGGTGGGGCAAGCACTGCCCGCGCTGCCCGGCATCATCGGTAAAAGACGCCAATTAGTGCGCACCTATGGCCCAGACATTTTCCCTTATTCGCAAATCTTCCCGGCTATCAGCAACACGAATCTTGTTTATACATCACGGGAATTCCAGCCAGAGACTGATTTCATTGATGAGTCGTTTCATTTTGTGGGACCATCGATCAATACGGCCGTACGCGAAACATCCGATTTCCCCTGGCACTTGCTTGAAGACGGCCGTTCCCACATCTACCTTTCGCTGGGCACCATTTATCACAACAAGGCAGCCTTCTACCAGATGGCTTTCAATACCTTTGCTGATCATCCGGCACAGTTTGTCCTTTCTGCCGGACGCATGACCGACATCACCACGCTCGGCCCCATTCCCGACAATTTTATCGTGCGCAACTTTGTGCCCCAGCTAGAATTACTGCCGCGCGTGGATGCCTTCATCACCCACGGCGGCATGAACAGCATCAATGAAGGATTGTATTTCGGCGTGCCGCTGGTGGTGGTGCCGCAGCAAATGGAACAAACGCTGAACGCGCGCCAGGCTGCCAAAGTTGGCGCGGCCATTGTGCTGGGCGACCGTCCACCATACGGCCGTACCACCGCCACTGCATTACATCATGCCCTGGACGAAGTATTAACCGACGACAGCTATCGCCAAAACGCCGCACGCATCGGGCAATCTTTCCGTGACGCTGGGGGATATGAGCAGGCGGCTGATATTGTTACGGCCGTTCTCGACACCGCCAAACAACCTGCATAGCACATCCAGGGATTTTCAGTAATCAAAATTAATGGGACCCAATTAAATGCTGATAACGCAGATTAAAAAGAAAGCTCAGCGTTTATTTGCGTTCATCAGCATCCTATTTCTTGGAAAAAGTTCGGCTACTGCAAAACCAAGGCAGCACATCATCGTAGATTGAGCCAAAAACGATACCCCTGTACAATACCGACAAGAACCAGCGGCGCGATGTATCATTCTCTAACCCACCGCGTCACGCCGCAGAGGGAGAGATGATTCATGTCGGATGCTGCGCAACCGGAAACCCCACTATTTGCTGAATTCACCCCACCTACCCATGAAGCATGGGTGGCAGCGGCCGTGGCCTCGCTCAAAGGCAAACCACTTGGCAAGTTAACCCACCTCACTTACGAAGGCATCCCTATCGCGCCGCTGTTGGACGCAGCCGCAACGGCCGAATTTCCGGCGATGGTTCCCGGCCAATCTCCCTACCGGCGTGGCACAAGCAGCGAGGTCAATCTGAGTCAGCCGTGGCTCATCGCCCAACCGCTGGCAGGCAGCGAGCCACACCAATTAAACGAACAACTGCAGCATGATTTGGCACAGGGGCAAACGGCCGTTACCTGGCCAATCGACTCCCACTTCACCGCCGCTGCCATTCGCACCGTTTTAACCAATGTGAATCTGGCCGACGTGCCGCTTTTTATTCCCTGCCAACATGGCTTGCCCCCACTTGTGGCGCTGGCAGCGGCCTACCCCGAGGACCTGGCCCGGCTGCGCGGCGGCCTGCTGCACGATCCCATCGCCGGGCTGGCGGAGACAGGCCACGAACCGCTTGAGGCGATGTATGAGGCAACGGCCGTTCTCACCCGCTGGTCACTCGAAAACGCCCCACACCTGCACACCGTGGCCGTGATGCCCGCGCTTTATCGGGAATGTGGTGGCCACGCCGTGCAGGAGATTGGCTTGATGCTGGCAACGGCCGTTCATCACATCCGCCAGTTCCAACAGCGTGGACTAAACATCAACCAGATCGGACCACGCCTGCTGGTTATGTTTGGCCTGGACAGCGACTTTTTCATGACCATTGCCAAACTGCGAGCCGCGCGCAGCGTCTGGGCCCAAATGATCGCGGCCTTTGGCGGTGATGAAGCCGCCCAAAAGCTCACCATCCACGCCCGGACCAGCGAGAGCAACAAAAGTGGGCTGGACCCACACGTCAATCTGCTGCGCACCACCACGGAAACCTTCGCCGCCGCCCTCGGTGGGGCCGACAGCATCGAACTAACCCCCTTTGATGCACCCCAGCGCACCCCCAACGATTTTTCCCGGCGCATTGCTCGCAACGTGCAAATCATCTTGCAGGATGAAGTGAACTTGGCCCAACTGCTCGATCCGGCAGGCGGCTCTTACGTGGTGGAATATCTCACCGAGGAGCTGGCGCAGCGCGGCTGGGCGTGGTTCCAGGAGATTGAAGCGGCAGGTGGCGTGGTGGCGGCTCTGCAGGCAGGCATGATTCAAGAACAAATTGGGGAAACGGCCGTTGCCCGACAAACCGATCTGGCCACTCGCCAAGCCATCATGGTGGGCACCAACATGTACCCCAACGTCGGTGAAAAGCCGCTGCCCCAACCGGACCCCCAAGGCGTGCCACTTACGCAAACAGAAAAACGCGACCCCAAACCTGCTTTGGTAGAACTGGCTTCTGCCGGGCCAATCAACCAGATGGCACGAGCCATTGCGGCGGCTGAGGCAGGCGCGACGTTGGCACAATTGAACGAGGCATTGTTTGCTGGGGCGGAGATGGTTGCAGTGGAACAGTTACGGCCGTTTCGCGCCGCCGCACCCTTTGTCCAACTGCGCCACTGGGCAGATGAGTACGCGAAAGGGCAAGGCCATCCCCCCCAGATTTTCCTGGCCAACATGGGGCCGCTGCGCCAGCACAAAGCCCGCGCCGACTTTACCCGCAGCTTTTTTGAAGTAGGTGGTTTTGAGCTGATTGACTCGGAAGGATTTGATTCACCACAAGCCGCTGCCTCTGCTGCTCTCGAATCTGGGGCCAAAGCCGTCGTCATCTGCTCCACCGATGAGACCTACCCGGAAATCGTGCCGCCGTTGGTGCAGGGCATCAAAGCGAAGCAGCCAAACACCGTCATCATCCTGGCAGGCTATCCCAAAGACCAGGTCGAAGCCCACAAAGCCACCGGCATCGACGCCTTCATCCACCTCGGTGCAGACTGCCTGGCACTCAACCAGTGGCTGCAAGAAAAAACAGGACGCTGATCACATGAAGCGGAGTGAGCATCCTCAGATGCGTCTTCGTGGCAACCGTTCGCATTTGAGAATGCTCACTCCTCAATTACGAAACAACATTTAAGCACCGCTAAGATTGGTTCAATCTGGCGGATTGAACCAATCTCCACAATTGGAGAAAATCATGATTGAAAAAATACCTTTTGGCAGAACCGGACACAACAGTACCCGCACCTTGTTTGGCGCGGCCGCTTTTGGGGGAACCCCACAGGCAGAAGCCAACAAAACCCTGGATTTACTCCTGGAATACGGCGTGAATCACATTGATACGGCCGCTTCCTACGGCGACGCAGAATTACGCCTTGGCCCCTGGCTAAAACAGTACCGAGATGAATTCTTCCTGGCCACCAAAACCGAAAAGCGCACCTACGCCGCAGCCAAAGAAGAGCTGCACCGCTCCCTGGACCTGCTAAAAACCGACCATGTCGATTTGTGGCAAATGCACATTCTGGTGGAGCCGGACGAGTGGGAAACGGCGATGGGCCCGGGCGGGGCATTGGAAGCATTCATCGAGGCGCGGGAACAGGGGTTGACCCGGTTCTTGGGCGTGACGGGCCACGGCGTCACCGTAGCCCAGATGCACATGAAGAGCCTGTCCCGCTTCGACTTTGATTCCGTGCTGCTGCCTTACAATCCCACCATGATGCAAAATCCGCAGTACGCCGCCGACTTTGAGCAGCTAACGGCCGTTTGCCAACAGAAAAACGTGGCGATACAAACCATCAAAGCCCTGTCCAAAGGACCGTGGGGTGACAAGCCCAAAACGCACACTACCTGGTACGAGCCGTTCAGCACCCAGGCAGAAATCGATTTGGCCGTGCAGTGGGTGCTCAGCCGCCCCGGCGTTTTCCTCAACACGGTGGGGGATACAACGTTGCTGCCAATGGTGTTGGATTCGGCGTCGCGGGTGGACACGGCCGTTCCCCAAGCCACCATCACCGAAAAAATGCAAAACATTGACATGGAACCACTCTTCGTCTAACTAAAATCAAAGGAAGCTTTACGTGATTGAAGCCAAGTACACATTGTCTGAAGAAACTTTGCTGGAGGGGTTTGAACTGCACTTTCAGTATAAACGGCCGTTCCTGAAATATTATCCCTACCTCGGCATCCTTGTGCTGCTCATTGCCGCCGTCACGTTCAATCGTTTTGACAACAAGGTTTTTGTCCCTGCCTTGCTCATGGGGCTCATGTTTCTGGGCACACCTTTTCTGGTGCGGTTTTTGAATAGGAAAAGTATCAAGCGATTACCTACGCTGGGCCATGAAACTTTCTGGCAATTTGACGCAAACAACATCTCGGCTACAACGCAAGAGGGAGATTTTTCACAGGAATGGGCCAACATGAAGGATGCACTTATTACCCCCCATGGTGTGCTCATCTATCAGCGAAACAACATCTTTTACTGGCTGCCTAAATCCGCCTTTGCTTCCGCAGCGGATTTTCAGCAAGTGCACCGCTTCATTGCAGACAGCGTACCCAAACACAAAGTTTTAGAAGCGTAAGTTGACCGGACTGTAACACAAGCGGTTCAAAAAAGAGGCAACCAGCGAAACAACTGGTTGCCTCTTTTCATTTATGGCCGTTAACCACAAACACCTAGTTGGTCACAATCACCAGCTCCGGCGGGTTGGCCCCTTCACGACTATTGAAGATGTTACGGCCGTTTTCATCTGCAAGTACTGCCAAACTAAATGTGCCGTTGCCTGTAATGTACGGCGTCACGTCAATTTCAATGTAGCTGCCCGTACTCACCGCACCAGAATTATTAATGATGCTGCCCACAGCGGGAGCGTTACTGTAGGTGATGCTGCTTTCTACCCAACCATTGTCGGCCACTTCAGCCACGTCAAAGGCAGAACTGCCGCTGTTAAGATAAACGCGCAGCGTAGCGGTGTTAACACTACCGCTCACCCCCTGCACATCAAACTGAAGATAACTCTGCATCACAGGTAAATCATCCGTGCCCAGACTGCCGATGGTGCCATAGTTGGCCGTGGATCGGTTGGAGAGCACCACTGCATCTGCCACCGGGCTAAAGGTAAACGTACCGCCAGCGCCGGGCGTGGGCGTATTGGTGGGAATGGGCGTGTTGGATGGTGTGGGCGTGACCGTAGGCGGCAGGGTCGCGCTGGGTGTTGGTGTAATGGTTGGCGGCAATGGCGTCTCGGTAGACAGCAGCGTTGCCGTGGCCGTAGGCGTGTTGGTGGGTGTAGGCGTGGGTTGGCCATCATCAGGGATGAAGACGGCCGTTAACGACAAATCCCCACTTAATGTCACCGAGAGGATAGGGCTGGTTTCGCCGGGCAGTTCGCTCCAGCCAGCAAAGATGTAACCAGCCGCTGGAATTGCCTCAATTTCGATGGGCACATCCCGGAAGTAGCTGCCCGTCCACGGATACGCTGCTCCATTCACACCGATCGTTTCATCATTGATCAGCACAGAGTTAATGCGCACAGAACCTTGAGGCGGATTCGACACGTTGAGCGTCACGTTGGCCGTACCGCTCAAACCAAAGCGATCCACCACATGCTGCCGCTGGAAGCCAGGCCGATTTTGGGCAAAGGTGCGCATTGCCTCTACGCTGTTGTTCCAAGCCGCCACGGATGTTGGACGGCCGTGTCGGTCGATATGTTCCTGCACTTCGGGAACCAACGGTGCCTGCATGGCATCAATCTGGGCAATGACCCGGTCGGGCACAAAGGCGGTGTTTAGCTGGTCGGCAAATTGGTTAATGAAATCGGTGCGGAACTCGTCATTTTCTAGCAATGCGCGCAGCAAAACGGCCATAGAGGCATTGTACGGCGGATAACCCGGCTCGGTGGCCCAGGCCAATCGGTCATAGGAGGACGCACCCGCCCCACCAGCCAGACCAAACGCCTGGTCCATATCACCCATCAGCCAGCGCCAACGGCCGTCTTGCCCCTCTGGCGCAGCGGGATCGTAAGCATCTGTCTGGTAACGCCAGTAATCGATGTTGTTTTGTAGCCAGTCTGCGTTGTTCATGATGATTTCGGCCGTCATGTACTCGATGAAGTTCTGCATGTCCATCTGCGTATGCATGTAGGCATAGTTGGCCGGGTCCGCCAGACTGTTGCTGTTGACGAAGTTCATCATCGCGTTGAAGTGGTCGGCATTACCTTCCTCCACCACGCCGCGATTGGCCAGCAGGTCCAGCTGGTTGTTGTCGATATCGTAGGTTAGGCCAAGATAATTATTGTCCAACCGCTCGCGGATGTTGTGCACGCCCCAATATTCGCCGTTCAAAAAGACAATAGCTGGGCGGTACGGCTGTGTGTCAAAACTGAGATGTGACACCAAACTTTGGGCCATCGCATCACGGAACATCGTGGCGTAAATGTCCTGGCCAGAATTGCGCAGGATAAGCCGTTCAAACTCGACATTCCGCCAACCGGGGAAAATCTCATAGTCGATAGTATCGGCACCGTATTCAGAACGGGCGTAGACGCGCAGCGATTTAAAGTGGTAGATGGTGCTCTTAGAGCCATGAACACGAAGACCGGCATCCTGAGCAAAGCCCAGCGTGCCGTCTGGCTCGTAAAATTCAATGTGCATCGGCCGTTCCCACTCGATGCCATTTTGCATATAGTTCGTGTAATTACCCACTACGTAAATACCAAATTCTGGATCAAACAGATTGTCAGCATCCGTGGCAATAGAAATGACGGGGAAGGTGTAACGGCTGAACATATCCGGGTCTACAAAATAGGTCTGGGTAGCAGCGGGGCTAGTGAGCGCCCCCGGTTTATCAACCATCGCCCGCACGACTGTGCCTTTGAAGATTTCCCCAGCCGGTTCGGCCCAGTAGACGTTGGGCAGCGTGGTGCGAATCGTAGATAGTACATTGGGATCGCCTACACGGCTGTCTATGGTGATGGGGCCGGAATAAACGGCCGAACTGGTCGTCGGTTCACTGCCGTCTAGTGTGTAGTAGATGGTAACATCTGACTGAACGGGGTTCAGTTCCAGCTGGAAGCTATCGGTGTAAAATCCACCCGCCTGAGACATTTGTGGCGGATCCAAAATTTCACTGTAACCCGTGGTTGTGTTGCTGGCACCGGGCGTTGGATCAGTGAAGAAAACCAAAGCACCAGGACCGTCTGGCTGACGGCCGTATGACAAATCGGTTTGCAATGCAGCCGGTGGCAAATAATCTTCCTGAAGGCCACCCGGCGCAGTAAGTACAACCTCTTCCCCACCCGCACTGATCTTGAAGTTGGTATGCAGCGGGCTGCCGGGGATGGCCCGCTCTTTGTCTGAGGCAAAGACGATGAGGTATTGTCCAGGCTGAATCGTTTCCGCCGGGAATATCCATTTAAAGGGGTCTGAATCGTTATCGGTCAGACCGTAACCATCAAGATTGACGGCCGTTCCGCCCGAGTTATAAATTTCAATCCAATCTTCGTAGTCGCCATCCTCATCGGCTAATGTGCTGTCGTTGGAGGCGACAATTTCGTTGATGTAGAGAACGGCCGTTTGGGCCGACACCAACGGACGAGACAACAAAAAGACGCTGAACAGTAAAGCAATCAGCAAAATCAACCAGCGAAATGGCAATCGAAACAGGGAACCACGCATGTGAAACATAACTTTCCTCCTAAAAACGATACTTCTTTCTAAATGGGGTTCACCAAAGTCAATCTACTCAACGACTGTCATTGGTGAAACAAAAACGGCACAAAGAGAAACACACACTGCCTAAAAGCAGATAAGCCAAAATGGTGAGAGACCTTTTGGCAATGGCACAATTATTTTTCGTCTAACTACCCTGAACTTCACTGAGAAGAGCAGTCGAAACGATTATTTCATTTTAGAGTTATCAAAAACGGGTATGATTAGTTAAACTAACAATGATAAAAGGACACACAACATAAATATTACATAACTTTTTGCTTACAGAAAGCATTACAGATGGGTGGTGGATACGGCCGTTCCGCAAGCCACCATCACCGAAAAAATGAACCGTATCGAGATGGAACCACTCTTCGTTTAAAAAATGGGACGCTGATTACCCTGATCTCCCTGATTTAAAAGATCAACAATATCAGGGTAATCAGGCAAATCTGCGTTCTATTCAGGATGACACAGATGAAACAACCAGACTTCACCAAAATTCACTACCAGCCGCCAAGCACACGGACCGGTGATACGGCCGTATCCCCCACCCCCACCTGGCAAACCTTAGAACAAATTGAAGTACGGCCGTTCTACACCGCCACCGACCTGCAACACATGGAACACCTCGACTTCGTCGCTGGCATTCCCCCCTACCTGCGCGGCCCCTACCCCGCCATGTACGCCGTACGGCCGTGGACCGTGCGCCAATACGCCGGGTTCAGCACCGCCGAAGAGAGCAACGCCTTCTACCGGCGCAACCTGGCCGCCGGGCAGCGCGGCCTCTCCATCGCCTTCGACCTGGCCACCCACCGTGGCTACGACTCCGACCATGAGCGGGTGGAAGGCGATGTAGGCAAGGCGGGCGTCGCCATCGACTCCATCCTCGACATGCGCATCCTGTTCGATGGCATCCCGCTGGACAAAATGTCCGTCTCCATGACAATGAACGGTGCTGTCCTGCCCATCATGGCCTTCTACATTGTTGCCGCCGAGGAGCAAGGCGTGCCCCACGAACAGCTCACCGGCACCATCCAAAACGATATTCTCAAAGAGTACATGGTGCGCAACACCTACATCTACCCGCCCGCCCCCTCCATGCGCATCGTCGGCGACATCTTCGCCTACACCGCCCACGAAATGCCCAAATTCAATGCCATCAGTGTCTCCGGCTACCACATGCAGGAGGCCGGAGCCACCGCCGACATTGAGCTGGCCTACACCCTGGCCGACGGCCTGGAATATTTGCGCGCCGGCCTCGCAGCCGGGATGAACATCGACGACTTCGCCCCGCGCATCTCCTTCTTTTGGGCGATTGGCATGAACGTGTTCATGGAAATTGCCAAAATGCGCGCCGCGCGGCTGCTCTGGGCCAAAATCGTCAAGCAGTTTAATCCGCAAAACGAGAAGTCGATGGCCTTGCGCACCCATTGCCAAACCTCCGGCTGGAGCCTTACGGAGCAAGACCCGTTCAACAACGTCACCCGCACCTGCCTGGAAGCGATGGCGGCGGCGTTCGGCGGCACCCAATCGCTGCACACCAACGCCCTGGACGAAGCCATCGCCCTGCCCACCGACTTCTCCGCGCGCATCGCCCGCAACACGCAGCTCTTCTTGCAGCACGAAACTGGCATCACCCGCACTGTCGATCCGTGGGCCGGATCCTATCTGGTTGAAACGCTCACCCATGAGCTGGCCCAGCGCGCCTGGGCCCACATCCAGGAAGTGGAAGAGCTGGGCGGCATGGCCAAAGCGCTGGAAACCGGCCTGCCCAAGATGCGCATCGAGGAAGCGGCCGCCCGCCGCCAGGCGCTCATCGACTCCGGCCAGGAAACGATTGTGGGCGTGAACAAATACCGGCTGGATAAAGAAGATGAAATTGATATTTTGGAAGTGGACAATACGGCCGTTCGCCACTCCCAAATCGCCCGACTGGAAAAGTTGCGAGCAGGACGCGACGCCGCCGAGGTCGAAAAAGCGCTCAACGCCCTCACCCACGCCGCTGAATCCGGTGAGGGGAATTTGCTGGAACTGGCCGTCAACGCTGCCCGCGCCCGCGCCAGCCTGGGCGAAATTTCCGGCGCACTGGAGCAGGTGTGGGGTCGCCACAAAGCCACCATCCGCTCGATTGGCGGCGTCTACAGCAGCGAATTTGGAGACAAAATGGAGATTGAAACCGTGCGCCAGATGGCCGATGAATTTGAGCAGCAAGAGGGCCGCCGTCCGCGCATCATGGTGGCCAAAATAGGCCAGGACGGCCATGATCGCGGGGCCAAAGTGGTGGCCACCGCCTTCGCCGACCTGGGCTTCGACGTGGACATCGGGCCACTCTTCCAAACCCCGGCTGAGGTGGCCAAGCAGGCCATCGAAAACGATGTGCATGTGGTGGGCATCAGCTCGCTGGCGGCAGGGCACAAGACGTTGCTGCCGCAGTTGGTGCAAGAGTTGGAGAAGTACGGCCGTTCCGACATCATGGTTGTCATCGGCGGCGTCATCCCGGCACAGGATTATCAATATTTATTCGATCACGGTGCAGCCGCAATCTTTGGCCCCGGCACGGTTATTCCTGTGGCAGCGCAGAAAGTGCTAGAGGAACTGCGTCATCGCTTACAACATGAAAAATAAAAAAGACGGGTTCAGGAAGAACGGCCGTCTTTTTAATAAACTATCTATGAAAATTTTGCGAGAATGCCCAAATCCTACTTCGAGTCAGAGGGAGCATCAGGTACTGCAATCTCTCGCCATTGCAGCGGGTATGTGGCCATGAAAGTTGTGCCTTTTTCTGGCTTGGATTCAAATGAAATGCGCCCTTGTAGATAATTTTCGGTCAGCAGCTTCATACTGTAGGTGCCCAAGCCACGGCCATCACCTTTTGTGGAAAATGAGCGTTGGAATACCTGCAATTGAACATGCTTGGGCATCACTTTGGGATTGTGAACCCAGAACCGCACGTAATCATAATACTGTTCACAGCCAACCGTTACCGTTTCCCCAGGAGAAGAAGCTTCCAAAGCATTTTTGATCATATTGCCTAAGACGCGCCCCAGCAAAGCACGATCAGATGATAAAGAAATATCATGTGAATCGGCCGCCAATTGAATCAAACGCCCTTCAGCCACCAAATGATTGTGATACAAATCAACTAACTGATTAAGTAACCTTCCAGTTTCAAAAACAGTCGGTTTCACAGTCAGCTCACCGCTTTCAGCCGCCATCAACTGTGATTGTGCTTGAATTTCATCGACAAGCTGCGTGGATGCCTGAGCCAGCATGGTATTGATGCCTGAATCCCGCAATTCCTCCGGATCATCCGTGGCAATGTACATATCAACCAACCCTTGAATGGCTCCAGCTGTGTTGATAATGTCATGGAAGAAAATCCGCTCTAAAACCCGACGACGTTTCTCATCACTAATATCTGCCAGAGAAAAAACTGTATACGTTTCATCGCCAAACTGATTCGGCGTTGCCCAAACACGCAAGTCTAAAGCCGTCATGCTTTCATCTTGACTGTTGGTTAGAATACGACATTCCTGCACATCAGCCATGCCTTTTTGAGCTTTCAAAATGGCTAATGCTGCGCCACATTGGCTGCAAGCTTCCGTCGTGCCGCAACCACCTTTTGTTTCATTTGCATTAATACAGTTAATGGCTTCTCCTGGTCTCATTCCCAGAATTTGCTGCAAATCCGAGATTCCCAACATTTGCCGAAAAGCTGAATTTGCATAAATAATTTGTCGTTCATTATTCAAAATAAGCACCGCGTTGGGGACTGTGGAAAACATCGAATCCAGCAAGGGGATTTGTTGGATTTGGATTGTTTGCGTTGCTAAAACTTCTTCAGTTGCTCGGCAGGCTGGGGCAAATTTCGTCTCAAGAATAGCAGTTGCATTCATGGCTTTCCTCGCAAGAATAGAGTGTGTAATAGGTTAACAATATGCATACTGCAGGAGACTCAGTGAATCTGTTATTTGTCTGTCCAGTTTCTGGTTACAACAACTCCCCTGTTGCATTAAAAAATTATAAAAATCAAACGACGGGTAGCCTATCGTCCTTCTGTACTGGCTGGCAGAAAAACCGACTCATTACAATAGCCCTTCCCTCCCATACAGAGCAACATAATTTGTTCATACTTTTTTTGTATCCTTTTTTCAGACTGATTTATCATTGATCCGTATCTTTTCCTCATGTCATGCGTCTGAAGTGGGTGAGGGTGACCGTGGAAAATTGTGACGACAAGCTGCTACAACAGGCCCGGAACTTTGATCGTACGGCGTTAACGGCCGTTTACGACCAATACCATCCCCTGCTCTACCGCTACATCATCCGGCAAGTGAATGATGCCGAGACAGCGCGGGAATTAACGGCCGTTGTCTTCGAACGGTTCCTGGCAGCCCTAAAAAACGGCAACGGTCCTGAAACACAGCTCAAGGCATGGCTCTACCGCACTGCCCACAATCTGGTCATCGACTATTATCGGCGGCAGGCGCACCGCAACCACCTACCCCTGCCCGACACGCTGCCCAGCCACGGGGTGATGCCCTGCCAGCTAGCCGAACAGCATCTGCTGGGCGAGCAAGTCATCACGGCTCTGCAAACGCTCACGCCAGAGCAGCAGCAGGTGATCACCCTCAAATTTTTAGAAGGTTTTTCTAACGCAGAAGTGGCCACCCTGATGGACAAACCCATTGGGGCCGTGAAATCGCTGCAGCACCGTGGCCTTGCCCGACTGCAGCAGCTTTTAGCACCCCAGCCCGCCCAGCCGATCGAGGAGCGTGTGGCATGACCGAAAAATTTGCAGACATTCTTGATGCCGCCTTAGAAGAAATAAAAACCGAACCGGTAACGGCCGTTCTCAACCGCTACCCCGAACATAGTGAAACGTTGGCTCCCTTGCTGACCGCTGCCAAAAAAATGATGGTCTGGCAAACGGCCGTACAACCCACCCCCACCACCAATTTACAAACGGCCGATCGCGCCGCTTTTCTCGACCAACTTGCGCAATTACCACTTGTACCCGTATCTCCTGGCTTGCTCCTGCGTCTGAAAGGATGGCTGACGCACAAACGCGCAGCCTTTCGTAATAGACAGTTGCAAAAGGAGCAAAAACCTATGAACGTATTATTTGCCCGTGCTGTAGCCACCGCCCTCGTCCTGTTTGGCCTGGGTGGCGGCACCGTCGCTTTGGCCAACGACAGCTTGCCAGACACCCCCCTCTACCCCGTCAAACTGATGCTGGAAGAGACCAAAATGGCCATGGCCGACAATCCCGTTGAGCAAGCAACCCTGCAAATGAACCTGGCCCAGGTCCGGCTAGAAGAGATGACACAGCTTATGCAGGCAGGTGACCCCGTTGACGAACCACTTGTTGCCCGCCTGGAAACCCATCTGCAAGAAGCCCTTCAGCTAGCAGCCCAAACCGGCGATCCTGAACTGGTAGGTTTGCTCACTCAGATGCAAACCATGCTGCAAAACGAGCAGCAAACCATGGCCTGGCTGGGCGATCCGGCGCAAGCAATGTTTGGCGAAGTCAACCAACTTCTGAACCAATATCAGGAACAGGTACAGGCCGGGCTAGACGATCCACCTCTGTTCCGCTGGCGTCACAGCCAGGATGAAGCGTGGGATCCCACCTGCCCACAAGGAGATTGCGAACCTCTGGGGAATAGCCATCAAAACGGACAAGACATCGATAATGGCCAAAATGGCCCTGGCGACGGCACCTGCGATGGTGATTGTGAGCCAGTTGGTGATGAAAATAAGTTTGGCCAGGAGCAGGACAATGGCCAAAATGGCCCTGGTAGCCAGGATGGCCCAGGTGCCACCAATGGGAATGGCAGCGACGCAGTCTCACCCGGCAGCGACAATGGCCAAAATGGCCCCGGTGATGGGGATGGCATCTGCGATGGCGACTGCGACCCCGTTGGGGACGAAAACAAATATGGGCAAGATGACACCAATTCCGGGCAAAACGGCCCCGGTGATGGTGACGGTGTTTGCCTCAATGATTGCGACCCGGTTGGGGACGGCCCTCACCCCAGTCAGGGAAATGGAAACGGTGGCAGTAACGATAACAACAATAACAACGGTAATGGTGGTTAGCCCCCGTTTCTAGCAAACCTTAGGAGCCGGCATGGTTTAAGGGACCATGTCGGCTTTTTTTGTGGGAACTGAGAACATTACCTACGACAAAAGTCATACTGACATGGACAAAAGATCAGGTGACGGCCGTAAAAATTATGCTACACTTAAGTTAGATAATCATCTAATGCAATCTAATGAATCAGAGTGTGAACTATGTCTCAATCAAGTCCTAATGGCTTTGCTACCTACATCGAAAAAACCAAACAATTTAGCCCCAACGCCCGGCTTGTCCTCATTTATAGTGCTTTTACCGGATTGGCCTTTGGCGTGTTTCGTTTTCTTTTTAATTTTTACGTCCTTAGCCTGGGAGATACCTATAACGAAGCTTTTGTTGGCTCTCTGCAAACAGCCTCTTCCTTTGCCTCTATCCTCATGGCCTTGCCGGCCGCCTATCTGGCCGAACGGTACTCGCAAAAGAAAATCATGATCAGCACGGCGCTTGTCAGCAGTTTGGCCATCGTTGGCCTGGTGCTGTTTCCCTTCCGCGCCCTGCTCATCCTCTTCAACATGGTCGCAGGCGTCAGCATGAGCATGCGGCAAGTGGCGATGGCCCCCTTCCTCATGGCCAACACCTCAGAAAATGATCGGCAGTGGGTGTTCAGCTTCAACTTTGGTCTGATGACAGTTTCTGGCTTTTTTGGTAATTTGCTAGGCGGTTGGCTGCCCACCTGGCTGGGCAGTTGGTTCGACGCCGCACCCACCGACACCCTTTCTTACCAGCTGGCGTTAGGCAGCATGATGCTCGTTACCGTTCTGTCCGTTGGCCCACTCACTCGCATCATCATGCCCCCCGTTGACCGCGAAAGGCGCGTGGAACTGCCCTGGGTCCAACTGCGTCGCTACGGCTGGAGCCTGAGTCAATTTCTGCTTCCGCAGCTCATCATTGGTCTGGGGGCTGGACTCATGCAGCCCTTCATGAACATCTATTTTCGCAACGTCTACGAAAAGCCCGACCCACCTATCTCTATGGTGTTTGCCATTGGCGGTCTGGCAATGGCTATTGCCCAGTTTCTGGGGCCACCCCTGGCGGATAAATATGGCAAGATCAACACGGTTATTCTCACCCAAATTTTCTCGGTTCCGTTTCTCATCATGCTGGGCCTAGGTGCTTGGTTGGTGCCTGGTGGATTGGCCACCGCCAGCCTCTGGTTCTTTGTGGCTGGCATCGCCTACATTTTCCGGCTGGCACTCATGAATCTGAGCAATCCTGTCTACCAAACATTTGTTTTAGAGCATGTCCCTACCGACGTTCAAGCCCTGGCAATGAGCCTGAATTCGCTTTCATTTCAATTTGGCTGGTTCATCATGCCGCAGGTTAGTGGCTGGCTGCAAGTACGCTTTGGCGAATTTGGCTTTGTGCCAATCTTCGGCATGGTCGCACTCTTTTATCTGCTGGCTACAGCACTCGAATGGTGGCTGTTTGGCGGGCGGCATCGGCCGTTACCTACATTCGCCCCATCAGTTGGCGATTAAGACACACCGTCAGGCAACTGGGCTACAATATCATAAGCTTATAACAAATCACTGCGAAGTAAATTCCCTTGTTTCGCAGTGATTTGCTTTCATAAAAGCAGAATTCACGTTTGCTCTATTTTTGAAAACTCTTTTTGCTTTTACAGTATTGGTAAGAAAAAGTTGTTGGAGCGTATTGTATGCCCTTTGCCTGGATGTTGAATATTGTCTGGATTGCCCTTGCTGTTGTTGTTCTTGTTTTCTTTCTTTCCCGACTGCTTAAAGCGCGGCTCCCCTTTGGTTTAATTGGCTCAATGATCCTTACCTTGTTGGTGAGTCAGGGTCTGCTTTTCTGGCTCAGCAACAATACGTTGCCCACACTAAACAACGCTCAGCGCAATGTTTGGCTGACTGTTACTTTTTTGTTGGGTCTCAGCACCATTCTGCGGGCCATTAAATGGACATTGCTAGAACTGTTGGTGAACCGGCGCAGCGTAAAAATCCCACCGTTCCTGCTAGACATTTCTGAATGGTTCATCATGCTCTTCGTCATTTTGCTGACGATTCGGCTGGTGTTTGGCGTGGAATTAACGGGGCTGCTGGTTACCTCCACCGTCGCCTCGGCAATTATCGGTTTAGCGCTGCAAGATACCCTGGGCAACCTCATTTCTGGCATCTCCTTGCAAATTGAAGCGCCATTTTCTGCGGATGATTGGGTAGAAATTGATGGGATCGAGGGAATCATTGTCCGCCAAAATTGGCGCACGCTAACGCTGCTAACCCGCGAAGATCATCGCGTGATGCTCACCAACAGCACCGTAGCAGAAAGCAAAATTATCAACTATTCACGACCAACCAACAGGCAAATCCAAACGGTTTATCTAACGCTCAGCGAGTCGTATTCTCCTAATCTGGTAAAAAGAACGCTGGTAGAGGCCGTAACCGGCCTGGAAGAAGTCATATTGCACCCCCGACTGCGGTCTCATGTCGTTTCTATGCAGGATGGCTGTGTGACCTACGGCCTAAGTTACTGGCTAGATGATTACAGCGACAAGGTGGTGATGCGTGACAAAGTATTGACGCGGGCCTGGTTTACCCTGCACCGGGCAGGCATTCATATTCCTGACCCAACTGGTGATTACAAGGTGAGCCTGGTGCCGGAGAAAGCATCGCAGTTAGCGTTGGAAGCCCGGCAAGAACGTCTATTTGACATGATGAATTCGCTTCACTGGCTGGATGTTTTGAGCGAGTCGCAGCTACGGCAGTTGGCCAGCCGCACGGCCGTTTCCACGTACACCAGCGGCGAACAACTGGTCAAACAGGGCGATCCGGGCGATTCGCTCTTCATCATTAACAAAGGAGCGGTTTCTGTGTATGTGCGCTCGGCAGACGGCCGTTCCGTGTACGCCAACCAACTCAATGCCGGGGACTTTTTTGGCGAGATGAGTTTACTTACCGGGGAAGCCCGCTCCGCGTCGATTCGGGCCAATGAAGAAACAGAAGTGATCATCATCGACAAGGAAGCATTTGCCACTGTGCTTACCCAAGACCCCACCATTTTGGAACGCTTCGTGACCGCCCTGGAACGACGGCAAGAGGGCATTAGCCAACGGCTGCAAGAAGATTCGGCCATGCGTCGTCGCGAAATGGAAAACGGCCGTGATGCTTTCATCCAACGCATCCGCCGCTATTTGCGGGTGCCTTAATTGGCTACAGGACACACCAATCATTCTAAAGTTGCTCCTATGACTTATTCCAGGTAGCAGAGACAGTAAATCCTGCTAAAATCACGGGGCATTAACAAATACGGCCGTTCCCCAAGCGACATTGTCGCCCACATTTCGGGTACGCGCCCTTGACCCTTCACAATTTCCCAAACCCAGACCGTCACATTTCAAACCTTTTACAGGAGTGTTTCATGTCAGACGACTTCATCTTTCACGGTTCCCTCAGTGAAATAGACCCCGACCTTTCCCAATTACTGCAACGCGAAGATACCCGCCAAGACAGCACCATCATCCTCATCGCCTCAGAAAGCGCCTCGCCGGAGGCCGTACGCGAAGCGATGAGCAGCAGCTTCGGCAACATCTACGCCGAAGGTTATCCGCGTGAAGCCAGCCGCCGCCAGACCGAAGCAGAAATCTTCGATATGGATATGGAGCTGGCCCATTACCGCCGCTATTCCGACCCCCGCTATTACAAAGGCGTGGAGTACGCCGACATGCTGGAGGCACTCACCCGCCGCCGAGCTGCGGAACTTTTTGCCGCCAACGGCGTCACGGCCGATCAGCTTTATGTCAATGTGCAACCACTCAGCGGCGCGCCAGCTAACAGCGCAGTCTACACTGCCCTGCTCAAACCCGGCGACACCATTTTGGGACTCAATCTCAACGACGGCGGCCATCTTTCTCACGGCACACGCATTAACCGCTCCGGCAAGCATTACAACGGTGTCACCTACTTTGTAGACGAAAAAACCGAACTGCTTGATTATGATGACATCGAGCGACGCGCTGTCGAGGCCCAGCCCAAAATCATCGTGGCTGGCTTCTCCGCCTATCCTCGCATCATTGACTGGCAGCGCTTCCGCGACATCGCCGACAAGGTAGGCGCTTACCTGCTGGCAGATGTCTCCCATATTTCTGGCCTGGTAGCCGCTGGCGTACATCCCAGCCCCATCGGCATTGCCGACGTGATGATGACCACGACCCACAAAAGCTTGTGCGGGCCGCGCGGAGCCATGATTTTGACTCACCGGCGCGATTTGTATCGCAAAATTGACCGGGCGGTTTTCCCCGGCGAACAAGGCGGGCCCCACCTCAACACAATGGCGGCGCTGGCCATCGCCCTGAAGTTGGCCAACACCGACAAATTCCGTACTTTACAGCAGCGCATTGTGGACAATGCGCGCCGCCTGGCCAACAAATTAGGCGAATACGGCCTACGCACCGTCAGCGGCGGCTCTGACAACCATTTGCTGCTGGTGGACACCAAAAGCGTGACGCACAACGGCGTGCATCTGTCTGGCGATATGGCCGCCCGCGTGCTGGATGTGGCGGGCATCGTGCTCAATCGCAATACCATTCCTGGCGATGTGGGGGCACTCAACCCCACCGGGCTGCGTCTGGGCACGGTTTGGATTAGCCAGCTGGGCTTTGGCGATGCTGAAGTGGATTTGCTGGCAGAAGCGATTGCCACCGCGCTGAACGGCTGCAAACCGTTCACCTACACGGCGCTCGGCGGCAAGACGCAGCTGCGTACCAAGGTGGATTTTGCTGCTTTGCAGCGTGCCCGTGAAATTGTGCGCTTATTGAGGAAAGTGGAATCACCTACGGCCGTTTCCCACACTATCGAAATTCGCGGCAACGAAGCCACTAGCTTCCTCAACTATGCCCTCAGCAGCGACGTACTGGCCCTGGACGACAGCGACACACAGCCCACCACCGTGGCCATCAATGGCCAGACTGCCACTCCTGCCACCTTAAAACGATTGACAGCCAATCGCTACCATTTACGATTGGTGGATACGGACACTGCCCAACAGGCCGCTACCTGGCTGTCTGATTTGTCCGATGGCTACGTGGATTTTGGCGATTTGTACGCCAAGCTGCCGGGGGCGGTCGTGGTGAAAGCCATCCAGCCAGAGGTAGAGATGCCGGCACCAGAAACTGGTGCGGTTGCTGCCAGCAAACCATTCTTCATCGGCCACGCTCAGGTGAACGGCGGTGAGCCACTGCCCCCCTTTAGCTGGACCGAACCAGAAGACGCGCCGATGAAACGCACCACCCTTTATGACGCTCACGTGGCGCTGGGCGGGCGCATCGTGCCCTTTGGTGGCTACGAAATGCCCGTGCGCTACGAAACGTCGGTTATTGAGGAACACATGGCCGTGCGCGAGGCGGCTGGCCTATTCGACGCCACCCATATGGGCGTGTTCGACGCCAGCGGCGCGCACGTTGAGGAATTTCTCAACACGGTGCTGAGCAACGACGTTTCGGCACTGAACATTGGCCAATCCCATTACACCTACCTAATGCTGCCAGATGGCTCCGTTATTGATGATTTGTTGGTTTACCGGCTGGCCGCTGACCGCTTCATGCTGGTGGTAAACGCATCCAACAATGACAAGGATTGGGCCTGGCTCAATGCCGTCAATAAGGGCGAGGTGATGATTGATGCGGAACGGCCGTATGCCAAAATCCAGCATCCCGTGCAGCTGCGTGACCTGCGCAACCCACAGTACGGCAACGAATGCCGCGTGGACATGCCCCTGCAAGGCCCTCGCGCCACCGACATTCTGCTAACCTTGTGTGACGATCCGGCTCTGGCCAAGCGTATCAAAGGGCTGCCCTGGGCTGGGCTGACACAAGGCAATGTTGGCGGCTTCGATCTGATCATCTCCCGCACGGGTTACACAGGCGAGCGCGTCGCCTACGAGCTGTTTGTCCATCCGGACCAGGCCCCTGATTTGTGGGCCGCGCTGCTGGAAGTGGGTGAATCGATGGGCCTGAAGCCATGCGGACTGGCCGCCCGCGACAGCACTCGCACCGAAGCGGGTCTGCCGCTCTACGGCCACGAGCTGGCGGGCGAGATGAACCTGAATCCCGGTGATGCAGGCTTTGGCAGCTACGCTAAATTGTGGAAACCGTTCTTTGTGGGCCGGGCTGCCTTCATTGCCCGTGAAGAAAGCCGCGATCGGGTCGTGGTACGCTTCCGCATGAACGAGAAAGGTGTGCGCCGTCCCGATGGTGGCGACCCGGTGCTGGACAAACGCGGCAAAGTGATCGGCACGGTCACCAGCTGCGCTATCGACAGCGAGGGATATTTGCTGGGGCAAGCGGTGGTGCCGGTGAGTATGAGTGAGGCGGATACGGCCGTATCCATCTACCAGCTTGGCGGCGGGCAGCGGGCCATCCGCGTACCGGATAAGGTGGCCGTCGGTGCCCGGCTGCCCATGCCCGACGGGGCGACAATCTTGTCACGCTTCCCTTCGCGCAAAAAATAGATTGGCCACAGAGAACACAGAGATTTAAAAGATAAATTTTTTTCTCTGCGAACTCTGTATACTCTGTGGCAAAAACCGAAAACGACCCGGGAACTTCCGGGTCGTTTTCAGGCAAAATTGCTAAGTTGTGAGTGAGACGAGTTGATAATCTGTAAACTTTAGCTGGGTGTGTCAGAGATGCCCTTTGACTGCTTTCCGTCCGGGCGGCCGCACAACCGCAGGCTATTTTGGGTGACGTTCAACCAATCTCTAAGATGAGGCTATTGTAGGGGAACGGCCGTTTCCCTACCGCCGAATACACAACAGAGCATCTGTAAATTTCGTCACTTTGTGGATGAAAATCTTATTTCAGTTGACATGCCGCTGGCTAACGTGTAGGATTGCGGGTCACGGGCGACAGGGTGGGAAGACCTGATCTGCCTGATCCCATTTCTTTAAGGAGTCGCAAATGCGTCGCGAGGTTCTTACGTGGTCCGACGTAGACAAACTAATTGATTATCTGGTGCCTCAAATTCAGGGGCGCTATGATTCCATGCTCATTATTACGCGTGGGGGCATCGTACCGGGTGGTATGTTGGCCGAAGCGCTAAACATCACATACATTCTGACCGCATCTGTCCGGTTCCCGGCTGATTTTCCTGGCCTGCAAACTCCCGGACAAGAAAAGTTTGCTATTCCAGAATTTATTCAATTTCCGGCCGATAGCTTGCTTGCCGGACGGCGCATTCTGGTAGTAGACGATGTTTGGACCAAAGGGCGCAACACGGTGACGGTAGCCAACCGCATTGACGCGGCTGGCGGCACGCCCGATACATGTGTGCTGCATTATAAGCCAGCTTCGTCGCTCTATCCGGGCTATACACCCACTTATTATGCGGCCGTAACAGATGCTTATATCATCTATCCGTGGGAACTGGATCGCGGACCAGAGGTTTTGGGCGTCTGGAACTGATTTCAGTGAGCAGTTATCAGTAGATCAGTAATCAGTTTTGGTTAACTGCCTACTGATTACCGTTTCACTGATTACTGCTCACCGATTTGCCCTTCCCCCACAACTTTGTTACGATCCCGTTTGCAATGTTTAAAATTTTGTGTAGGCACATTTGTGTGCATGAGACCGGTGGACATTGGGTCCCTGGCGGCGAAAGCTGTCGAACCGCGTCAGGTCCGGAAGGAAGCAGCGCTAAGGCAAACCTTTCGGGTGCCCAGGATTACCTGGTGACCACCGGTTCCATGCACATAAAGGCACGCACAAACGTGCTGAAGAAATTTGGAGATTGGAGATTACAACACAAGATAATCTTCAATCTCTTTTTAATTTGTTGGTTTTTATCAATGCACTTTAGCCCTAATCCTGTCTGCGGGCATCCATCAGGCCTCTCGCTTCTGGATGCCTGCCTTCGCAGGCATGACAATGATTGCTTTAGAAGTTTGCCAGGGGCATTTTTGGCAAAGAATCTTATTGATGACTTTATTGAGCAGCGGTAAACGTATCATTGCAGGTGTGGTTTTTCTGTTAGTGCTTGGCAGCATGATTGCAGCTGGTTACGCTGTGGCGCAGGAAAAGTACACTATCTATGTTGATGACGGGCCACCACAAACGGTAACCGGAAATTTTAGCACCGTCGCGGAGGTGCTCACGGCTGGCGGAATTGAGGTGCGTGCTGAAGATTTAGTTGTGCCGGGTCTGGCGGAAACGGCCGTTCCCCACACCGGTATCCAAATTATTCGCGCCAAAGGCATCACTGTTCGTTCTGAAGCAGGTACCCAAACTTACTGGACCCGCCAATCCACCATTGGCGCATTTTTAGCGGAGCGTGGTCTGCTGCCCCAGCGGACAGACCAAATGATGGCCGACGGTGTGCCCGTCTCCTTTGCCGCCCTGGACCAAACCCCACTGCCACAAACGTTAGAAATCGGCAGTTTTGTCACCATTACCATTTTGGCAGGTGGCGAGCAGCAAACGGTACGCACTGCCACACAAACCGTTGGCGCAGCGCTGACCGAAGCGGGCATTGAAGTGTACGGCACCGATGGTGTCGATCCGCCGCTGGGCACCTGGCTCCAACCCAACATGACTATCCAGGTGCAGCGTTCCTTCCCCCTGACCATTGCGGTAGACGGCCGTATCATCCAAATCCGCAGCCATCATAGCAACGTGCTGGATGTCCTGGCCGAGGCTGGCATTGGGCTGGTAGGCTACGACTACACAATTCCTGGCCCAGACACACCAGTTAAAGCCAACGACACCATTCAGGTGATCCGCGTTACAGAAGATTTTCGCCTGGTAGACGAACCAATTCCCTTCCAAACGTTATGGCAGGCCTCGCCCGATCTTGATTTAGACACAACCGCGCCGATCAGCGCTGGACAGCCAGGTATTAATCGGCAGCGCGTTCGTGTACGGTATGAAAATGGCGTCGAAGTGAGCCAGACGGTGGATGGTGAGTGGGTGGCCCAACAGCCAGTAAACCAGGTGATTGGCTACGGCACGCGCATCAACATCCGCACCATCGACACGCCGGAAGGGCCCTTGGAATATTGGCGCGTGGTGCGCATGCGGGTAACGGCATACACAGCCGCCAGCTCAGGCAAAGCACCAGACCATCCTAACTATGGCATTACCGCCAGCGGCGTACCTGCCGGAACCGGCGTGGTCGCTATTGATCGCAATATCGTGCCGTTCCGCTCTTACGTGTATGTGCCGGGCTACGGCAAAGCGTTTGCTGGAGATACCGGTGGTGGCGTGCGCGGCCGTTGGATTGATTTGGGTTACGACGAAGATGAATACGTCAGCTGGTCTGGCTATGTGGATGTTTATTATCTCACGCCCGTGCCCGCGCCGGAAGATATTAATTATTTGCTGCCAACGGCGCTGCCATAAATCTGTAATTGCGTAATTCGGTAATTGGGCAATTTACTAGTTTTCAGCTGCCCACTTACTCAGTTACTCAATTACTCAATTACTCACTATGCACCCAAAGCAACTCCTCACCCATTACCAAATCGAGCCAAAGAAGAGCCTGGGGCAAAATTTTCTGTTCGATGAGAATGTTTTGGCGCGGATTGTGGCGGCAGCAGAGCTACGGCCGTTTGAGCCAGTGCTGGAAATTGGGCCCGGTTTAGGCAGCCTGACGCGCTTGTTGGCTCAAACGGCCGCTTCTGTAACGGCCGTTGAGCTAGACAATCGCTTTCTCCCCATTTTGCAAACAGAGCTGGCCTTTTTTGACAACGTCCAGTTGATTCATGGCGACATCCTGGAGCAAGACCTGGACGCGCTGTTTGACCAACCCTACAAAGTGGTGGCCAACGTGCCCTACTACATCACTGGAGCGATTTTGCGCCATCTGCTGTCGGCCCAACAAAAGCCCACCAGCCTGGTGATGACGGTACAAAAAGAGGTAGCAGAGCGCATTACGGCCGTTCCTCCCCAAATGAGCTTGCTGGCCGTCAGTACCCAACTGTATGGTCACGCTGAAACCATCACCACGATCAAAGCCGGTGCCTTTTGGCCTCGTCCCGATGTGGATTCGGCCGTTATCCGGCTGACACTTTTCCCGGAGCCACTGCTCTCCTTTACCGAAGAAAAGCGGTTCTTCACCCTGGTGAAAACGGGGTTTAGCCAAAAGCGCAAACAACTGAAAAACAATTTGCGCCAATTGGGATATAATCCGTCAGAAATCTTAGGCATCTTAGACAAGGCTGGGGTGGACGGTCGTCGCCGAGCTGAAACATTGACCCTTTCCGAATGGATATCCATTTACAAAAATTTATGACGTCATTATCTGATAACACCACAAACTTTATTCAAAACATGCCCAAGGCAGAAATTCACATTCATCTGGAAGGTGCCATTCAGCCCGGGACCGTTTTGCAATTAGCCAAGCGGCACAAAAAATTGGACAGCCTGCCCAGCAAAACCGTAAATGGGCTGCGCCGCTGGTTCAAATTTACCGATTTCCCGCATTTCATTGAAATTTACCTCGTCATTCAAGATTTAATTCGCACCGCCGATGACTTTGCCCTGCTGGTTTACGAAAACGGGGCCGATATGGCCGCCCAAAATATCCGCTACCGGGAAATTACTGTCACGCCTTACACGCACACCGATTATCAGGATAAAGGCATTACCTTTGCTGAGCTGATGCGCGGCCTGGAAGCAGGTCGTGCCCAGGCGAAAAAAGATTTCGGGGTGGAAATGCGCTGGGTATTTGATGTGGCGCGCAATTTTTGTTTTGGGAAGAACGGCCGTTACAATCCCAAAATTGCCGACAAAACCCTGGCCTACGCGCTAGAAGGCAAAGATTCTGGCGTGGTGGGTTTTGGCCTGGGTGGCAATGAAGTGGGCTGCCCTCCTGAACCGTTTGCCCACGCCTTTGAAAAAGCCAAAGCCAATGGCCTGCTCAGCGTACCGCACGCCGGGGAAACTGTGGGACCAGAGAGCATTTGGGGCAGCCTGAAAGCGCTGCAAGCTGACCGCATTGGGCATGGCGTGCGCGCCATCGAAGACCCTGGGCTGCTGGCAACCCTAAAAGTGCGCCAAATCCCCCTGGAAATCAACCCCACCAGTAATGTTTGTCTGAACGTTTTCCCTTCGTTAGACGCCCATCCCTTCCGCCAGCTTGATGAGCGCGGTCTGTTGGTCACCGTCAACAGCGATGATCCGCCCCTGTTCAACACCTCACTCGTGCAAGAGTATAAAGTCCTGGCCGACAATTTTGGTTATGATCCGTCTGGCTTAACCCGCATCGCCCGGAACGCCTTCGTTGCCGCAGGTGTGGAAGACAAGGTTAAAACCCAGCTCCTGCATGAGTTTGATGCCTGGGTCAAAGAGAATCGATAAAATTGCAAAGACTCCATATTTACTCAGAACTATCTTCTACACGGGTGAAAACATACAACTCCCCAAAAATAGTGCCCTCAAAGTTGATGGTTAAATCTAGCTTGTTTTCATAAAAGCCGAGGGTCGCTGAGCCATTAAATTCTTCATACCCAGACAATAGAATAGTGTTTTGCTCTACAAAAACATAAGACATTTCAATCATCTCACCCGTCTCCACATCTTCGATGAGTAAACGGCCGTCTTCCTGAAAATCGAAAATTTTCTGGCCAAATCTACCCTGATTAACGCGCCATTGGCCCAGGATATACTGCGCTTCCGTTGGAACCTCCACAACATTTTGCTCAGTGGCGTCTGCATCTCCACCATCGGCTGCCGAACCGCACCCAACCAACAAAAACGTAGTCAATAAAATCAGCCAAAATACAACCAGATAAAAACGAAATGATTTTTTCATTGAAGTAATGCAACCTTTTGTAGCAAACATTTCCCCGGAAACTGCCTTCAGAGGCCTCTGCCAATTCAGTTGTTTCCAGGGAATTCCATCATAATAAATGCAGCTGACGCGCCTGGGCCATCGCTTCGGTGCAGCGGGCCACGCCCAGCTTGCCATACACATTCACAAACGCAGGGACCGTGGCGCGCACCGCAGGCAGCAAGGCAGCAATGGGTTCCCTTTCGTTGAGAAACGGCCGTAACGGCGGCCTAAACAATTTTGTGTGCAGCAAGGACCCGGCATCAGACATGGGGCAATTATAGGCATTGCTGCTGTGTTTACCACAGCTTAGCCGTTTGGCATAATGCCTCCTTTTTTAGATAATCCATTCGAGCATCTGGAGACACATCCGATTGACCACCGATTTTTTACCGCAGATAAATCAATAAATTGGAGAACCTATGAGCAAACATCTCGTTGTCGTGGCAGGCAACATTGGCGCAGGCAAAACCTCTCTCACCGAGCGCATTGGTGACCGGCTGGGCTGGCGCACCGCCTACGAATCCGTCATCGACAACCCCTACCTGGCTGACTTTTACGCCGACATGCGGCAGTGGGCCTTTCATTTGCAGGTGTTTTACATTGGCCACCGCGCCGAGCAATATTTGCAGCTGGCCCGCAGCCCAGAATCGGCCATTGCCGACCGCAGCATTTTTGAGGACGCCTACATTTTTGCCCGCGCCCTGCACCACATGGGCAACCTGAGCGAACGGGATTATCAGGCCTACCGCCGCGCTTTTGATCTGGTAGTGAACGGCCTGCCCAAGCCAGATTTGCTGCTTTATCTCAAAGCGCCAGTGCCCATATTGATGGAACGCATTCACCAGCGTGGCCGGGCCATAGAAAGCGGCATCAGCGCTGACTATCTTAGCCTGCTAGATTCGTTCTATGACGACTGGCTGCGCTCGTATGATGTTTGCCCGGTGCTGGTCATTCCCAGCCAGGATTTGGATTTTGTCAACAAACCGCAACATCTAGACATTGTTGTACAGCGCATTCAAGATAAATTGTCCGGTCAAGAAAATGTCGTTTTTCCGGATTAACACAGTCCGGCAAAATTCAACGTTACTGGGCTGGGTTTGCCGGACTGTTTAACTGTTTCGCTGTGGCCTCATTTTCCGATAGCTTCTGTTTAGCGAAACAGTTGGCTGCTTTACCTGCGTGCCAAACCCATGTTATACTCTGGCTCAGTTATTGTGTCCTAGTGTTGGCCAGAAGTGAGCAAGGCGAACGATGCTGTGAATAAACTTGAAGTATTGATGGCAGCATTCCTGCACCATCCGACAGCCCCTTGTCGGTGACCGCAGTAGTCGTAGTGGAGGTCAAAATGAGTTCGGAAATTCGCGGCACAGCCCACTTTCTCCAACAAGAAAACATTCGTCTCCAAAAAGAAAATGAGCGATTGCAACAAGAAGTTGTACGCCTGCGCCTCATCTTGCGCAACCTGGGCAACCTCAACCAGATGGCCCTCTCCATCCACCCCGAAACAGACATTTTGCTGCTGCTAGACCAAATTTTGCAAGCCGCCCTAAACAGCATTCAGGCAGAAGATGGCTCTTTGCTGCTGGTAGATGAAGAAACTCAAGAGTTATCATTTGTCGTGGTGCATGGCTCCGTGCGCACCAAATTGGTGGGGCACCGCATTCCCCTAGGCGTAGGTCTGGCAGGCTGGGTGGCCCAGCATGCCGAATCAGTCATTGTGCCCAATGCGCAAACAGACCCCCGCTTTTCACCAGGCGTTGACCAAGCATTCCATTTTCGGACCCGCTCCATGATTTGTGTCCCGATTGTGTTCTCGGGTCGGGTATTGGGCGTTATTCAGGCACTCAACAAAACCAATCATAAAGAGTTCGTCAACGGGGACCTGCTGATGCTAAACGTGGTAGCCCAACTGGCTGCCGCCGCCATTGCCCGCGCCGAAAGCGTCTTGCTCGGCGAAGAATCATAAGAAAAGGGTCATAGGTTATAGGTCCTGGTTCATTAACATTTGTTGCCGCATACCCTATAATACAAACTCGATAATCATATTGCTAACTTACCTGGTCATAAAGAAGTGTTCTTATGATAAAACGAGTTTTGCCCATTTTGTTCGCGGTGTTGGCCCCCTTGCTAATCTTGTTTTCTCTACCGCTCTTTTCATCCCTTTCACAAACTGTTCAAGCCCAAACAAATGACATTCTGGTTGATAAACAACTACAGCGGGCCGATCCGGTTGTGCGTGTGGGCGAACTGCTCACTTTCACCATTCGCATCGAGAATCAATCGGCGTTTACGGTGACGACGCTGCCTTTGTCAGACACGTTTAATACGGCCGTCCTCGGCTTCGCCACCGCCATTCCCGCCCCTGGCAATATAGATACAGCCACCGGTCGCATAGACTGGGCCGATCTCACCACCTTTTTTGGTGATCTTCCCCCTGGACAGGTGATTACCGTCGTGACCGAATTTATTGCCGAACATCCCGCTACCGCCATCGTGAATCAGGCGGAGGTGCATGACGCACAGTGGGAGAATGGCGATCTCAATGGCGGCGGCGATACCGATGATTCCGGTGAAGCAATTGGGGGCAGCCTGCCGTTAGAGAAACGAATTATTGACGGCATCACCCCAACGGCCGGTTTGCCGCTCACCTTTACCATTGCCATTACCAATGACGGAGCTGTTACCACAACTGCCTTCGCACTCACCGAAAATTACGATCCGACCATTATCCAGTTCAGCAACGCCGTGCCGCCACCCGATTTTGTGGATGAAATAACAGGCATCCTCACCTGGACGGACGTAACCAGCTCATTGGGAGATTTACCAGCCTTTGGCACCATCTCCGTGACGGTGGTTTTCACCGCGCTAACATCTACCAATGATTCAATTAATCAGGCAAGCGTTTCTGGTGCGGTAGATTGGTACGATAACGATCTGGCTGGCGGTGCCGATGATGTGCCCATCACCATCATTAACCAGCCCCTGCCCACCGCCACGCCTGCCCCAACCAACACGCCACAGCCGGGCGCACCTGCACCTACCAATGCCCCCTTACCAACGGCCACGGCCACGGCAACCGCTACGGCCGTTCCCGCCGCCGCCTTCCCCGAAACCGGGATTCCCCCCACAACAAATGTCACGCCAATGACGGCCGTTCTGGCCCTGATTGCCGCCAGTTTGCCCGGCACACTCTGGCTGTGGCGGCAGCGTCGCCGTTTACCTGAATGATTGATTGGCGCATTGTGCTGGGGGCCTTGGGCGGTGGTCTGGCACTTACTTGCTGGTTAGAAAGTCGCCGCCGCTTCATACAGTCTCAAAGAGTGATAGTGCGGTGGCTGCAAGGCACGGCCGTTTTGCTAATATTCATCGCAACCAGCTTATTTACCTACGTCTATTTCAATCCACTGTGGCAGCAACCCGCCCCCCAAAGTGTTCAGGCACAAACGGCCGTTTTGCCCACGGCCACTTTAGCCACACCCTCACTGGTTCCCCCCAGCGTGTTCATCATGGCTACACGCGCGCCACAAATCAGCACGGCAGCGACGCCTCACGAAGAGGCTTCGACAAAAGGCGCATTTCTACACATTCCGGCATTAGATATTTTACAACCCATTGTTGATTTGCCATTGGAAAACGGCCGTTGGGATGTCTCATCGCTAGGAGAAAAAGTGGGCAGGCTCGACAGTACAGGTGCGTTTCCCGGCGATACGCTGGCCCCGGTTTTGGCCGGGCACATGACCTTCCCCACTTCGGCCACGCTGGAAACAGGCGCATTTGCCAACTTGCAATACGCCACCTACGGCACGGAACTCATTTATGAAGTTAACGGTGCAGAATACGTGTACACCGTTGTAGAAATCAGCCGGGTGGCCCCAGAAGAAGTCGAGCGTCTCTACCTTGAAGACAGCAACAGCATTTTGCTGGTTACCTGCACCGACTGGGATGGAAACGGCCGTCTTTACACCAACCGACTCCTGGTCCGTGCCAGCCGCAAACAGTAACGGCTCCTCTGCTAAAAACGCATATTTCAGAGATTAACGCAGGGTATTTCTCTGGATTTCTCTGCATCTCCACGCCTTTGCGTTGGCTTTTTCCAATAGACTCATGAATTATTCAGGCATTAGGGGAGCAACGCCTGCTCAAAGAAGCCAATCACCCGCGCTTCGTAGGCTTCCGGATTCGCCTTCCAACCACCAATATGGCCCGCTTCAGGAATCAGCCACAGTTCCGTAGACTCTGTAGCATATTCCATAAAATATTCCAGGCGGTGCTGTTCAATCGCGTCCCCACTGCTGATTAACAGCAACGGCCGTCTCCCCATCAACGGCAGCACATCCACCAATGCCAGAGGATTATCTACACCGGCGTGACGGGGCAAAAATTGATAGTACACGAAGTCAAAGGGGGCATACAGCCACTCATCTAGCGTTTCAGGCGGAGGCCAATCCGCCAGGGCCGTGGCTCCGGGACCATCGGCCACTACGGCCTTCAGATCGGAATCGGCCGTTGCTCCCATAATGGCTACCTGCGCCCCTAACGACCAGCCCAGGGCACCAATCTTGTTTGGCGCAACATCTGGCCTGGTTTGTAAATAGGCAACTGCTGCATGTACATCTTCTGCTTCTGGCCCACCAAAAGGCAACACATCTCCTTCGCTGATGCCATGACTCCGCAAATCAAACAGCAAGACCCCGTAACCCGCCTTCGCCAGAGCATCGCCTAAGCCTAGCATCATCACCCGCGTAGACCCGATACCATGTAACAACAGCAGCGCTGCCCCATTTTTTGAGGGCACGTACCACCCTTGCAAAGTCAGGCCATCGGCCGTTTCAAACGACACCTCTTCAAAATCTAGGTCGTAATCGGCTGGCGTTTCACAACAGATGGGCTGGTGAGGGGGATGGGTATGGGCTTTGGCCAACAAATAGGGGTAGGCACCGTATTGCAGAAACAAAAAGCCAACCAATGAAGCTGCCAGAGCAAAGAGTAAGATTTTGCGCCAGTAACGAGGCGGCCGTTTCCGAGAAGTCTTGTTCATTTCTTCTAATCAGCCAAAACCTGACAGCCCACTTTTTTAGGATGATCCAGCACCCGTGCCGTGCTGGGTACCTGGCGCACAGCCCACAAAACGGCCGCATCGCCGCCCGCCGCCAACAACATTAACGTGGCCCACATCACCAACAGCGGCTGCTGGAACGCCATGCCAAATAATCCTGGCAAAACACCCAACAACAAACCCGGCAGCACCACCGAGATACGATACGCCGTTGTTTGTAGCGGTGCTTGGCAGTGGGCGTAAGGGGCGAACCCTTGCCAGCTAAAACCAAACTTAATGCGCTTCAAAGGCACACCGCCCACCAACCAAAAGCCAACAGCGTGCAACAGCTCATGGACAATCAGGCTGAGGGCCAAGACCAAAATAATGGTCAGCATTCCGCCAAACGACGTGTCTAAAAAAGCGGCAAAGGGCCATATCTTCCAAACGACTTGATACGGCAGCCAAAATAGCAAAAAGGCCAGCGGCAACATCGCAAAAGCCATCAGGTTGGCGTGCAGCATAGAAACCGTGGCTTCGTAATCAATGGGAACGGCCGTTTCCACCTCAACTCCCTTTGTTTTTGTGGCCTCTTCTGGCAGTGGCGGCAATGAAATGCGGGTTTTATCTTCACGAGTCAATGCCTCGTCAAAAAAAGCAATCAGCCGATGATTGTATTCCTCCGGCCGCTCGTGCCAGCCCTGGGCGTGTCGCGCCTCAGGAATTTGCCACAAGACGGCCGTATCCACTTCACTCGCCAACCGATGAGCCATTGCCGCCTCGACACCTTCCCCAGTGGCAATCAGCAGCAGCGGCCGATCTTTGAGTTTGGCTGCTATCTCCCGATTTGCTGGCAATGGCTCATGGGCCGCAAACCATTGCCCCGCCCGCCGAAAATATCGCTCCTGCCACAAGTTCAACCGTCCCAAAAGCGAATCAGCAAATGGCACATCATCCAGAGAGGCCGGGCTGGGACCATCCACGGCGACGGCTCGGATAGCGACCGTTTGCGCCGCCGCTTGCAGGGCAAACAGCCCGCCAACCGACACGCCCATCACTCCAATACCAGCCGCGTTGATCTCGGGTCGCTTGCTCAGGTAGGAAACGGCCGTTAACACATCATCTACCCCCGCCTGGCTGCGCGTAAAACGCCGCCCGCCGCTGCTGCCATGTGCCCGCAAGTCGAACATCAATACACCGTATCCGGCCTGCACCAACGCTTCTGCCTGGTGTGTCACCCCTAGCCGATTGCCACTATGCCCATGCAGCAAAATAACGGCCGCTTTGTTGCGCGAGGGAATGTACCAGCCAGCCAGCGTCACCCCATCCTGGCTGGTAAAAGTGACATCTTCATAGGTAACGCCCAGGTTGGTGGGGGTGAAATAGGAGACACGCAAGCGGGGTGGCCGGGCAAAAATAAAGGCAGCGTATAACGGCCGTATCCCCAAATACATAATCAACAAAAAAACCAATATCTCTGGAAGCAACATGCCGTCATTCTAACCTAATCTCAGCTAAATGACCGAAAGAGACATGACATTGTTCATTGACGCTATCTATACCGCACTGTATGATAACGGGCATTAACAACCTACCAGCAAAAAATTTAGGTGCGCCCTCCGCCCGGATGCGCGGCGCACAGAGAAATTGCTCTGTGGGGGAAGACCGGTGGCTTGTTTAAGGCAACAATGCCTTAAACCTGGAGTCCGGCACTGTCCCGCAACGGTAAGATAACGGTTAATCATGAATAGTGAATAATTAACAATTAATCATTCACAATTCACACTTAATTATTATCAAGTCCGAGTACCCGCCTGACTTTTTGCTCGTAACCTTCGTGGACAAAGGTAAGCGAGTCACCAATGTTTATTTGCAAAATGGATGGCTCACCTTCGTGTGAGCTTTTTTGTTGTCTTCAGCCCAAAAGAATTCAAGGCAAATTGATGTTTCTGATGATGCTTTCTGTCTGCAAACAAAAAAAGCATCATAGAGAAGGAGACAACAAATGAAAAGAATATTTACCCTCTTATTACTGCTCATGCTGGGATTGGCTGCTTGCAGCGGGGAAGCCGCAGAAGAACCAACCAGTGAACCTGCCGCGGAATCAGCAGACACCGCCGAAACGATAGCGGAACCCACAGAAGAAGCTGTGGCTGAGCCAACTGCGGCAGAAACTGAGCCGGTAGAAGAAGTTGAAGCAACGGCCGTTCCCACCGAAGCACCCCTGGCCGAAGCTCCCACCAGCAACCTCACCGATGGCTGCGTAGAAAATTACGATGAATCAGTTGATTACTTTCCCCAGAAAACGGCCGTTACCCACGCTGATGGCTTCACTGTAGACTATTTCAACAATTACAAAGTGGTAACCGTGGCCGCCCCCTGGTTGGGTGCCGAAGATTCTGCCACCTACCTACTGGTCCAGTGCGGCACCCCTGCCCCTGAAGGGTTTGACGACGCCGTGACCGTCGAGGTGCCTATCCACAGCTTTGTCTCCATGTCCACCACCTACCTGCCCTACCTGGACACCTTTGGCAAGCTGGACACCCTGGTAGGGGTAGACTCCGGTTCTTTTGCCTACAATCCCACCGTGCAAGAAATGTTAGCTGCTGGTGAACTGGTTGAGCTGGGCAGCGGTTCCACCGTAAACGTGGAAGCCGCTCTGGAACTGGACCCCGACGTCATTATGACCTCTGCCAGCGGCTCGGCCGATTTTGATACCCATCCCAAGCTGGAAGAAGTAGGGCTAACTGTGGTCCTCAACGCCGACTACCTGGACGTAACCCCGCTGGGCCGGGCCGAATGGGGCAAATTCATCGCCGTCTTTTACAACGAAGAAGCCCAGGCAGAAGCCCTGTTTAACGACGTGGTCAGCGAATACGAAGCCCTCACAGCGCTAACGGCCGATTCAGCCGAACGCCCCACGGTGTTTGCCAATACGCCATATGAAGGCACCTGGTACATGCCCGGCGGCCAAAGCTACACCGCCCAACTTTTTGACGTGGCCGGGGCCGACTACCTCTGGGGGGAGGATGAATCGACCAGCACGCTGTTTCTGGACTTTGAAACGGTCTTTGACCAGGCAGCCGAGGGCGACTACTGGCTCAATCTGGGCTTTGTTTTCTCGCTGGCTGACCTGGAAACCGCCGATGAACGATTTGCCGACTTTGCCGCTTTCCAAAATGGAACCGTCTACAACTATGATTTGCGCACCAACGCGTTTGGCGGCAACGACTTCTTTGAAAGCGCCGCTGCCAATCCACAGCTGGTTCTGGCCGACCTGATCAAGATTTTCCATCCTGATCTGCTGCCAGACCATGAGCTGGTTTATTATCGAATTGTTGAATAATTTGTAGGGGCGACCCGGCGGGTCGCCCCTACGCTGACATCATGCAACACGTAACCACAGAAACACAAACGGCCGTATCCAACCCTAACCGCCAGGCAGTGGCGATGGGACTGCTCGTCCTGGCGCTGGTTGGCGCCTTTTTGGTCAGCCTGTTTGTTGGCTCCGTGCGCATTCCGCTGGATGAGATTTTGCGCATTCTGGTGGGTGCTACGCCTGCCAAAGAAACGTGGGCTACGATTGTATGGAAGTTTCGGCTGCCGAAGGCGTTAACGGCCGTACTTGCCGGTTCGGCCCTGAGCGTGAGCGGGTTGCAAATGCAAACCATGTTCCGTAATCCGCTGGCCGGGCCGTTTGTGCTGGGCATCAACTCCGGGGCCAGTTTGGGCGTGGCCCTGGTGGTGCTTGCTGTGGGCACAACCGGCAGCACCTTGCTGGCCGGGCTGGGGCTGCTCAGCGATTTTGGCATCGTCGTCGCCGCCAGCCTGGGCGCAGGATTGGTGCTCTTTCTGGTGCTGGGCGTGGCTCGTCGTGTAGAAACCATGACGCTGCTCATCCTGGGGCTGATGTTTGGCTACGCCACCAGCGCCCTGGTCAGCGTGCTGCTCTACTTCAGCATTGCCGAGCGCATTCAGGCGTACATCGCCTGGACCTTTGGCAGCTTTGGCGGCGTCACCTGGAGCCAGATGCGGGTCATGGCCCCCACGGTTCTGCTGGGGCTGATCATTGCCTGGCTGTCAGCCAAGCCACTAAACGCCCTGCTGCTGGGAGAAACGTACGCCTACAGCCTGGGGCTTTCAGTACGGCGGGCCCGTATTGCCGTGCTGGTAAGCGCCTCGCTCATGGCCGGGGCCATCACCGCCTTTTGTGGGCCGATTGGTTTTGTCGGCATAGCGGTGCCCCATCTGTGCCGCAGCCTGTTTGGCACCTCCAACCACCGGGTGCTCATTCCCGCCACTATTTTGCTGGGCGGCGTGGTGACGCTTGTAGCCGACCTCATCGCCCAAATGCCGGGCAGCCAAACCACGCTGCCGCTTAATGCCGTCACGGCGCTGATTGGTGCGCCGGTGGTCACCTGGGTCATTTTGCGCCAGCGCAATTTGCGCTCGTCGTTTGCGGGATAAAGAAAAATCCGCAGATTTCGCAGATTACACAGATTTTGGTCTGCGTTCATCAGCGTTAATCTGCGTCCTATTTCCTAAGGAAACAAGTATGTCTGCATCAATTTTACGCACGGAAAATTTGACGATCGGCTACCCAATGCGCCGGGAAGCGCCAGTGGTGGTGACGGAAAACATCACCGTGGGCTTGCAGCCTGGGGAGTTGGTCTGCTTGCTGGGGCCAAACGGGGCGGGCAAAAGCACGCTGATGCGCACTTTGGCCGGGATGCAGCCGTCGCTAGACGGCCGTATCCTGCTCAACCAACGAGACCTCGCCAGCTTCAGCGCTAAACAGCTGGCCCGCCACCTCAGCGTGGTACTCACCGAGCCGATCAATGCCGGGATGCTTACCGCCTGGGATTTGGTCTCATTGGGACGGCATCCGTACACCAATTGGGCGGGCAAATTGACGGCGGTAGACGAAACGGCCGTTACCCGAGCCATTGCCGCCGTGGGCGCTACCCCACTGGCCCAGCGCCACGTCAACACCCTTAGCGACGGCGAGCGACAAAAGATCATGATCGCCCGCGCCCTGGCTCAGGAACCAGACATTATGCTGTTGGATGAACCAACCGCCTTCCTGGATTTGCCGCGCCGTGTGGAAATCATGCACATCTTGCGCCAGCTGGCGCGCCAAGCACAGTGCGCCATTCTGCTCTCCACGCACGATCTAGATTTAGCGCTGCGCAATGCGGATAAAATCTGGCTGATGCCCAAAGGCGGCGCACTCCAGGTGGGCACACCGGAAGAATTGGTGCTCAACGGCACTTTTGAAGCTGCTTTTCAGGCCGATGGGGTGCAGTTCGATCCACACACAGGCTCGTTTAAGATGGCGGGGCAAGCGACAGGGCAAGTTGATCTAGTTGGTGAAGGGCTTTCGGCCTTGTGGACCCGGCGAGCGCTGGAGCGGGTTGGATTTGCCGTGCATGAAGGGGCAAACGGGTCAGCCATGCGCATTCGGGTGTTGGCAGATGATGATGTGGAGGGAAACGGCCGTATCCAGTGGCAGCTTATCAAACCACAGCAAACTACCATCCATGCTTCCCTAGCTGAACTAGTCGATGATGTGCAACAGCAAGACTGATCAGGTACGACGCACTTGTAGCCAAGTTGTTCACCATAAAAATTTCGGACACAGATGAACACAGATTTTCACAAATAAAAAAATCTGTGTTCATCTGTGAAAATCTGTGTCCCATTTCTTTTTTACATCTCAGTCCAGTTAAGCGAACCAATCAAGAAGAGGCATGGCCAGCTTCTCATCCATCACGGCTTTCACCGCCTCATGATACTGCTGCAAATAATGCTGCAACGTCATGTCTGTCAATCGAGTATGGTTGTTGAGCAGCAGCCCTTTTACCCAATCCAGATTTGCCTCAACCATCACCATATCTCCCAAATGCAAAGCAGCTTCAACGTCGTTGCCAAATTCATGGTTGGTGTTATTGAGCAGCGCTGTAGGCATCTGGGCTAACGCGGGGGAAGCGTGTAAATAGGCTTCAATGGCTGAACGCCGTTCGGCAAAATGATTATAAGCGGCCTGGTATGCTTTGCTAGGCTTTTTCACGTTGCCAATGGCGGGCGAGGTCTGGATAAGCTTTTCTACGATTTGGGGAACTTCCGCCAATGTGTTGCCCAAAAAATGACCTGGTATTGAACCAGCAATTTGCTCAATATGATTGAAAACCGCACCGCCAAAAGCAAGCAAAACGCCTAATTCTGCCAGTTTCTGAGCTAGAGGCAGCATTTGGGCCGCTGCTGTCAGGGTTTGGGCAGACAAGAGGACCAGCAAGGGCTTGATTTGCGCTACGGACGCTTCTAGGCGATCCAGCGGCACGTTGGCCCCCAAATACACCACATCCCAGCCCTGGCGGCGCAGCATCAAGCTGATCATCAGCGGGGCAAAGGTATGTAGTTCGGTGGGTGGACAGGCAACGATGATACGGCCGTTGCGCGTCGGCGCGGGCATGGCCACCAATAACGCTTCTAACTGGCGCAACGCCAAAGCCGAGGCAAAATGTTCTTGCTGCACCGAAACGGTGCCTTCATACCACCCTTTGCCAATATCCGTGAGGCCTTGCTGCAAAACCTGGTAACAAACGGTTTCGATGGAAAAAAGGGCAAAAGCGCGGGCCAGCAAATGCTGGGCCTGGTATTCGTCAAAAGCCAGGCACGCTTCAATCCAGGCTTCACGCAGTTCATCTACCTGCTCACCGGTAATGTGAGGCAGGATTGGTTCAGAAACGGCCGTTTCCATGGTCAACAAGGGATTTTGGCCGTCGCTTTCCAGCTGCTGCCACAGCTCCACGGCATGACTAATGCTCATGCCTTCTTCTTGCCGGGCGACCAGCCATTTCAACAAATCAATTTCATGCTGTGAATAAAGCCGGTGTCCGCCAGAGGTTCGCTCTGGGTTGGGCACGCCATAGCGACGCTCCCAGGCGCGCAGCGTATCTGGCTTGAGGCCGGTTTCCTGAACAACAACTTTCATATTAAATGTGGGAAGATGATTACTTGGGGACATATAATTTCCTAATCTTGGTTTTTTCTTGTTGGCGACGGTATGTTAACATGGATGTTAAGTTTTTGTCCACATTTCTACAATATCCAGACCCGAAGAGTTTAACCCACCAATCGTTCGAACTATGTTGATCAAAACCCTTCGGGTCTCAGTCGTCACGATGAGTATAATATGCCTCATGCAAACGGTTACGGTTGAAGCAATTCTGCAGAAACAGGCCATCAATGCCTTAGGGCATCTGATCTATGTGGTGCGGGATGAGGCACTTGTTTTTTACGTGGGGCAGTCCCGGCGGGATGTCGTCACACGCTTTTGGGAACATATGCAGGCACCCAGCCGCCTGGGGCAGCTTATTGCGCTGAATGCGCCTGCTTCGCACCAATGGTCAGTTGATTTTTATGCCCTGGCTGACTGCGCCGCCTTTGTGCAGCAAAAGTCGCTGTTTGCCCTGCAAGAGTGGCAGCATTTTGATATGGACATGGCGGAGCAGTCGCTGATCCAGGTGATGCGACCGGTGCTGAACCATGATTTTAATGCCAAGCCAACGCCGCTGCCGGGTCGTTATCGCGGACATGCTGCCCTGAATTTGCCCAAGCCAGAAACGGCCCTTTCGGCAGGCTCAAGGCAGGCTCCCACAACTTCTCCGCAAGACCGCATCTGGCTCAACCGGATGAGTTTGCAGGGCTGGGTATATGAAAAGGTGGGCGCGAACGGCCGTATCCAATGGCGACATCCCAACGGCAAAATCCTCACCGAAGCAGAAATGGCCCCGTACCGGCAGGCAGGCAAACTGCCAAATGGTTAATGGTTAATGGAGAACACACGCTGCAATAACCATTAACCATTAACCATTTAAAATTTACAATTAACCATTCCTAGGGGGTTGGCGTGGCACAGGGCGGCGGCGGCGTGAACATGATCGAGTAGGTATTGTTGGTTTCATCTACTTCCACAACCTGTTGGGCAGAATCTACCTCAGCATTGATGCCACCTATTGGACCGGACTCAAAAGAAACGGCCGCTTCCGCCTCCCCTAACGATCCCAAGCCATCTAAATTAGTGGTGCCGTTGTTGATCGTCACTTCAAACGGCCCGGCATCGCCCACGCCAAAGTTGTCGATGCTCACGGCCACGGTGCCGGGGCCACCCCAGGGGCAGTCCTCGTAGGTCACGGTATAGCTGCCAATTTCCAGGTCGGGCAGTTGGGTGGCCAGCGTGGCGGGAATGGTGGGGGTTTCGGTTGGTGGGATGGAGGTTGGGGTGGGAACGGCCGTTTCGCCACAAGCCACCAAAGCCCAGCCCACCAGCCATACAACCACGCATATCATCAAAAATTTCTTCGACCGTGAAATTATCATTATCAAAATTCCTTATTTTTTGGAACGCAGAGGGGCACGGAGAACCGCAGAGTTACACAGAGAAAAATGTGATTGCGCAAAACCTCTCTGTGTAACTCTGTGCCCCCTCTGCGCAACTCTGTGTTCCGCTTTAATTTCCATCAAACTAATCTTGCCCAGCTAACGGCCGTCCAGCGAAATCAAGCCTCTTTGTGCCGCCACTGTCACCGCTTCCGTGCGGTTGCCCACGTTGAGCTTGCTCAAAATAGCGCTGACGTGGAACTTCACCGTACGCTCGCTGATAACCAGCTTGGCGGCAATCTCCTTGTTTTGCAGCCCCTGGGCCAGCTCATGCAGCACCTCCAGTTCACGCGGGGTGAGCTGCTCCAATGGCGGTTCCGGCGGCTGGGCCACCCGCTGCATCAGTTTGTGGGCCACAATTGGTTGCAGCAGCGAGCCGCCCTCGTGCACCACGCGGATGGCGTTGAACAGTTCGTGGCGGGGCACACCTTTGAGCAGATAGCCTTGAGCACCGGCCTGTACGGCCGTAACAATGCGTTCGTCCGTGTCAAAAGCGGTAAACATGATCACCCGTTCGTTGGGGTTGGCGGCACGCAGCTGGCGCAATGTTTCCACGCCGTCCATCTCCGGCATTTCGATGTCCAGCAGCACCACGTCTGGTCTGGTTTCGGCTACCTGTTCGATGGTGGAACGGCCGTTGCCCGCCTGCCCCACCACCTCAAAATCCGGCTGCGTACTCAAAATTGCCACCAACCCATCCCGCACCACCGGATGATCATCTGCTAAAAAAATGCGGATCTGCTCACTCATCTTCTTCTTCACCTTGTTGGCTGACATGGGGCGTCAGCAGCACTTTGTCCACCCGCCGCCAATCCATATCCATGACTTCAAAACCAAAGCCGCCCCACTCAAATTTATCGCCTGCTTGGGGAATGTGGCCCAGGTAAATCATCACAAAGCCACCCAGCGTATGGTAAAAATTTTGTTCTTCTTCTGGCATTTCGTCGATATTGAACAACATCTTAAAATCGTCGATGAGCATTTTGCCGTCAACCAGCCAGGTGCCATCCTCACGCTTGGTGGCGGTTGGGTCTGTGGGATCATGAATCTCGGGCACGTCACCCACAATGGATTCCAGCAAATCATTAAACGTCAGCAGCCCTTCCAACCCGCCGTGTTCGTCCATCACAAAAGCAATTTGCGCGCGCGCTTCTTTGAACCGCTCCAAAAGCTCCAGCACCGGCAAGCCTTCCGGCACCAACAGCGCGGGCTGGATCGCTTTTTCCAAATCGATGGGGTTTTCAGAAAGGCTTTGGGCCAGCAAATCCTTCACAAACACAATCCCCAAAATGCTGTCGGCGTCACCACGGGTAACGGGATAGCGGGAATGGCCGCTCTCAATAATTTTCTCTCGATTAATGGCAATGGGATCATCCAAATCCAGCCAGACAATATCTGTGCGGTCGGTCATGAGGGCATTAACGCGCTGGTCGCCTAAGCGGAACATTTGCTCCACCATTTCTTCGTTCAGAGGATTAATGACGCCGCTTTCCGCCCCCTGCTGCACCAAAATTTGCAGCTCTTCCACCGTCACAGGCGGCTCCTTCGTAGGTTCGATACGCAGCAGGCGAATGACCAACCCCGTGGAAAAGCTCAGGAAACGCACCAGCGGCAGTGCCAGTCGGGAAAGCAGCAGCATAGGCTGAGCCATCAAACTCGCGACCCGCTCTGGATTACTCAGGCCAATTTGCTTGGGCACCAGCTCACCAATCACCAACGAAAAGTAGGTAATTATCACCACCACGATGCCCAGGCTCACGCTCTGGCTGTATGGTCCGATAAGGGGAACATTTTCCAGCAGCGGGGCAAGCTGCACAGCAATGTTTTGACCACCAAACACACCGGCCAAGATGCCTATCAGGGTGATGCCAATTTGCACTGTGGACAAAAAATCGTCGGAATCGTTAGCTAGCTGCAAGGCAAGCTGTGCCCCAAGATCGCCCTCATTGGCCTGCCGCTGTAAGCGCGCTTTGCGGGAGGAAACCACCGCAATTTCGGTCATAGCGAAAAGGCCATTGGCAAGGATTAAAAGAAAGACAATGATCATTTATTTACACTTTCTCCCCAACATAAAGCAGATGTTCAGCGGCACCATACAAAGAAGGCTCTTGCCCCAAACGGTAATTTAAATCCACCCATTGTGCGAACTCTGGTTGAGGCAACTGATTAATTTTCTCCTCAACGGCCGAAACAACCCCCTCACAGCCAATCAAGTTCAACGTTTGCAAACCAACCGATTCCATAAAAGGGCAAATCTCCGTGGGGTGAGCAAAGTAGGCATTAACAAACCCCTGGCCCCGATCATGAACACCGGTTTTTAAAATCTGTTCGGCGTATTCGGCATTGTTGGTAACCCAATCCGGGTAGTTGGTGGCCGCGTCACGGAAGGGGGCAAAACGAGTCACAAAGGCGGCAAAGATACGGCCGTTCCCCTTCAACACGCGCACAGCTTCCTGCACTGCCTGCAATCTTTCTGCCTCCAGCAACAAATGGTAAAGCGGCCCAAACATAAGCACGGCATCAAAGGATTCCCTAGTAAAAGCAGATAGGTCTAAAGCATTGCCATGCACCATTTGGGCAATTTCCACCCCGGCGCTGGCGGCTTTTTTCCTGGCCAGCACTAAATTATTTTGCGACAAATCCAACAGCGTAATCTCGTAGCCCTGCCTGGTCAACTCAATGGCGTATCGTCCAGGTCCGCCGCCAACGTCCAAAATTTTGGCGGGTGCGGGCGGCAGATATTCAGCCAAGGCCCGCAGCGTCACGGCAAACTCTGTGCGGTGCCGTTCCAATCGCTGCCATTCCCGATCGCTGTCAGCATCATACATCTGTTCCACTGGATTGGGTGTCGTGTCATTCATCACTTGGCTCTTTTGTTAGGAAAGCGGCAACTCCGCTTCGACGCGGGTTCCCTGGCCAGGACTGCTTTCGATATGGAAACGGCCGTTCAGCAGCTTCACTCGCTCATTCAAACCCACCAGGCCAAACCGACTGCTGGACACATCATCCAATTCAAAGCCTTGCCCATCATCTTCCACGGAAAGGGTGACCGCTTGTGGGGTGGCCACCAATTTTACCGTGATTTGGCCGGCCTGGGCGTGCTGGCAGGCATTGTTAATCGCTTCCTGAGCAATGCGGTAAAGGCCAGTTTCTACACGCGGCGGCAGCGGCTGATTGCCGCCTGTCACCAGCAAATCGATGGGCAGCGACGCTTCTTCCGCCAGCAGCACCAGTGCTTCCACCAGGGTACGTCCGGCCAGCGGTGCAGCCCGCAAATCCAGCACCGAGCGGCGCGCTTCTTCCAGATTGGCCCGCGTCAGCGCCAACGCTTGCTGCACCATCTTGCGAATGCGGCCAGGGTCTGCCTCAGCTTCCAGCAAGGCGTCGGCGGATTCGAGCTGCAGGGATACGGCCGTTAACCCCTGGGCCAACGTATCATGAATCTCCCGCGCCAACCGGTTGCGCTCCTCCACTGCCCCCACCTGGGCACTGCGCTCAAACAGACGTGCCCGCTCCACAGCAATGCCCAGCATATCGCCAATGGTGTGCAAAAGCTGCAAATCATCTGAGGAAAGCTGCCGCCAGTCGGTGCTGGCCACGTTTAGCACACCCAGCTTCTTGCCGTGAGCGTACAGCGGAATGCTGGCATGGTAGCGCAGGCCATCCGTGCCATCCACCAAATTCTTCAGGCGGCTGCACGTCACCACGTTCACATTGGCCGCACCAGCCAAATCACCATCACGATAGGTGTCCAGACAGTAACAGCTCCCCTCCATTTTGTGAGGCTGATGAGCCAATGCCGGGGGTAAATTTTGGGCAGCAGCCAGGTACGATTGCTTGTCGTCTTCACGCAGCAGCCAAACCCAACCCGTTTGCAAATCAAGCAGTTCTGCTACCTGGGCCAGAATAGCGTGCAGCGCCTGCTCCAAATCGACGGAGCGATTTAGCGCCTGGGCCATGCTGTTGATAATCGAGAGTTCGGCATTGCGTCGTTGCAATCTCTCAGCGTGTTCATCTTGGGACATAATTGTATTTAACTGTGAAAGTGTGCAAGTGGCAAATGGTTTAGTGAAAAGTGAGAAGTGAACAAGCCACATATCAGTTTGAGCGAAAAAAGAGAAATAGGACACAGATTTACACAGATAGACACTGATTTTTGTTTATTATCTGTGTAAACCAGTGTTCATCAGTGTCCAATTCTAAAAGTGATTTATAGCTAGAGAAGTGAAAAGTAAAAAGTGTTCTACTTGAAAACTTACCTTCCTGCTATACAATCCTCACCCATGTTACTCGCTTTAGATATTGGCAACACCAACATAACGCTGGGCATCTGGAACGGCCGTTCCTGGCTGCACCATTGGCGCTTACTCACTAATCCGGCACAAACGGCCGATGAATACGGCATTATTTTGAAAATGTTGTTGCAGGATGCCGGGGTGTTAACGGCCGTGGATCAAGCGATCATGGCCAGCGTTGTCCCGGCCCTCGGCCACACCTTCAGCCAAATTTGCACACAGCAGCTCAAGGTTCCCCTGCTCACCGTCAGTTCAGAATTATCGATGGGACTCACCATTTTGGCCGATGTACCCGAAGCGGTTGGGGCCGATCGACTGGTGAACGCCGTCGCCGCTTACGAGCTGTTCCAGGGACCCTGCATCATCATCGACATGGGTACAGCGACCAAGTTTGACCTGGTTTCGGCCCAGCAGGAATTTTTGGGCGGGGTGATTGCTCCTGGTCTCGGGCTGGCCGCTGAGGCCCTGGCCAGTCGCGCTGCGAAGCTGAGCCATGTAGCGCTCGAAGCCCCGCCGCACACTATCGGCACCAACACGATCCACGCCATGCAGTCTGGCCTGGTTTTTGGCTACCTGTCCCTCATCGAAGGGCTGGTCGCCCGGCTAAAAGGGGAACATCCCGACCGTTTTCAAAAAATTCACGTTCTGGGCACAGGCGGTCTGATCGATTTGATGGCTCCGCATACGGCCGTTATCGACCACATCGATCCCTGGCTGACGCTGACGGGATTGCGCGTGATTTATGAACGGGTGACAAGGTGACAGGATTGCAAAAGAAACAACTAACCACTAACCGCAATAAACTGCTTACCATTTACTGCTTACTGCTTACCGCTTACTGTTTACTGTTTACGGCCTGCAACCTGGCCAATCCACCCCGCCTGGCAACCGCCACAGCCCAGGCAGCGTTTACGCCCACGCCCAGCCCAGAGCCGCTCATTTTAACCGTGGCCACGCCCACGGCCGTTCCCGGCACCACCCCGGGCAACTCCCCTGCTCCGGCAGAGCCCAACCCGGCCATCACCATTTGGGTCAATGAAACCTCGGAAGGCCACGAAGCGATGCTAGCTGAAATGGCGGCTGATTTTGAAGCGCAACACAACATTGATGTGGAGATGGTATTGGTGTCACCGCAGCTGCTGCCCGATTTGGTGAATACGGCCGTGCTCTCTGGCACCCTGCCCGACATCATCATTCATCCCCTGGAGTTCAGCGTCGGCTGGGCCGAACGAGGCGTTTTTGACACCGCCGCCAACGCCGCAGCGCTGGCCCAACTGGATGCCAACACATTTAACTCCGATGCACTCAGTTTGGTGCAAACGAACAGCGGCCAGCCCGCCGCCCTGCCCAACAGCGGCTTCCATCAGCTCGTCATCTACCGCACCGACTGGTTTGCCGAACGCAATCTGGCCGTGCCCAACAGCTTCCGGGCACTTTCTGCCGCTGCCGAAGCCACCACCGATCGCGAAAATCTTGTGGCCGGTTTTGTTGTGCCCACCGAAGCCAATCTGGTGACCACCCAACAGATTTTCGAGCAGATGGCCCTGGCCAACGGCTGCCAGCTGGTGGATGAAGCGGGTGAACTTCAGCTTTTGGAACCGGACTGCGCCGAGGCACTTACCTTTTATTACAACATCATCAACCAAAACAGCCCCATTGGTGTGCAAACAGATACCAGCACGCGCAACGCGTACCTGGCGGGGCGAACCGGCCTGATCATGGGCCCGCCCAGCCTCCTGCCCCAACTGGCCGGGCTAGACCCGGCCGCCCCGCCCACTTGCCTGGAATGCGCCACCACACCAGACTTTTTGGCCCAAAACAGCGGCTTTGTCACAGCAATTAATGGCGCAGAATTTGGCAATATCAGTTTGTTGGGCATTACCAGTGCGGCAGATAGGGAAACGGCCGTTCTCTTCACAACTTACTGGTTTAACGAAGGCTATAACCAATGGCTTTCGGTCGATCCTGAGCGCAAAGTGCCAATGCGCCTGGGCACCAGCGAAAATCCCCGGCAGTTCATCGATGCCTGGGGCAGCCAACCGCTGGCCAGCAGTGAGCAAACATTAGAATCGCTGTATGGGCCGGAAGTGGTCGCCACCCTGCGCGAAGGCATTGCCACAACTGGTCGCTGGGGCTTGCCACAGGGCCAGGGCGAACTTATTACCACGCTGTATGAAGAGTTAACGTTGTCGATTGTGCTGCAAGAAATGTTGAGTGGTTATTTTTCCAGTGACCAATCTATAATAGAGGCGTACAATCGTATTGTTGATCTAATTCCTGATTACGCCTTTCCAAACTTGACCGATAATTAGAGATTGGAGACTAGAGACTGGAGATTGCCACAGTCTTCACTCTTTAGCCTCCAGTCTCAATCCATAATATCCAAAATTTACTACCATGACCTCAACTTTACCTTACACAGAAGAACCATTCGGCATTCTCACCGACGATAATTTATATTTAGACTGCGTTTTGGTAAAGCCAGTGGGGATCGCTGATGAAAATTTGCGCGCCATTCGCGTGTGGGTTCCCAAATATCCACTTACCAAATCCAGTGTGATCACCTGTGCCCGGCAAGAAGTTCGCTCGCACGGCATCAAGCGCAAAGTGGCTCATCTGGTGTTTGATCTGCGCGGCACAGGGGACAGCGAAGGGGTACTGGGCGACCAGGATTTCAACCAAGATTTACATGCCGTCGCTGAATGGGCCAAAGAACGGTTCGGCCGGATTAATTTTGGTTTTTTGGGCACACCCGATTCCGGAAACGGCCGTGTCAATCTCTGGCCATTACGCGCTGGTTCCGTGATGGAAAGCTATCATTATTCTGCCACCGGCAGCCTGCTGCCCCCCTCCGTAATCTATCTTTCTACTTACGGCAGCTTTAGCCGCACCGATGACCTCATCTGCAACAAATTGGCCGAAGCAGGCTACCATGTCTATGGGCTTGATCCGCTGCGTTATTTGCTACACGCCAGCGCCAACCATCGCCTGAACCCAGACGATTTAGCCGCTGATCTGCAAATTCTAATCCAGATGCTGCCTAGCAAACCGATCATTATTGGCCAGCCGCTGGCGGCCGGTTTAGCGTTGCTGTGGGCCAGCCGAGTTAACAAAGTGGCCGGCGTGATTGCCATAGGGCGCGCTCAGGCCGGACTCTCCCCCAGCCACATCTTTCATAACAACAATCCATACACCTACCTGCTGCACCGCCACGTAGCTGAAATCGCCCCGCGCCCGATGGCGCTGGTGATGCTTAAGGGTAATGCCCTCGGCGGCGATGAAGATGAAATGACAACGCTGATGCAAAGCAGCAAGATGCCCAATCGGCTGGAGCAGGTAAGCAGTTTATCGATGGAGCTTTTGCTAGAGTTGTTAACCTGGGTGCAACGGCCGTAATCCTCAAAACAAATTTCAAACGAAAAGGATCCCCTGCCATGCGACAACGACTGCACGACCTCGGCATCAGCATTGGCCAATTTCCCCCTGGCCCCTTCAACGCCATCACCGATGTACCTGGTGTCACAGTCGGGCATTGCACCGTCATCCACGACAAACCCCGCATTGCCCGCACGGGCGTCACCATGGTGCTGCCGCGCGGCGGTGATATTTGGCACAATTACGCCTTTGCCGGGTACCACAGCTTCAACGGCAACGGCGAGATGACCGGCATTCCCTGGCTCAAAGAGTCGGGCATGTTGGGGTCGCCCATTGGCCTGACCAACACGCATCAGGTGGGTGTGGTGCGCGATGCCCTGGTGGAACATTCTGTGCGGCTTGGCTACACGCAGAGCTTTTTGCTGCCCGTCGTGGCCGAAACATATGATGGCTGGCTCAACGACATCAACGCGTTTCATCTAAACAAGGAACATGCCCTGGCGGCGCTGAATGCTGCCCAAAGCGGCCCGGTGCCAGAAGGCAATGTCGGCGGTGGGACGGGGATGATTTGTCATGATTTCAAAGGGGGCATTGGCACGTCATCGCGGGTGGTGGAAATGATGGACGGCCGTTTCACCATCGGGGTGCTTGTCCAGGCCAACTACGGCGACCGGGCGCTGCTGCGAGTCGATGGCGCACCAGTCGGCCAACTCATCCCCGATGCCCATACGCCTCTCCCTTTTAAAAAGCTGCCCGGCCCCTCCAGCTCCATCATCATCATTGTGGGCACAGATGCTCCCCTGCTGCCCAACCAATGCGATCGCCTGGCGCAGCGCGCCACGGTGGGGCTGGCCCGCGTCGGCGGCACCGGCTACAACGGCAGCGGCGACATCTTCCTGGCCTTCTCCACCGGGAACCATCTACCAGCACAGGGCAACAAATTCCTGCGCGACATCCAAATGGTGCCTAACAGCCACATGAACGACTTTTTCAACGCCACGGCTGAAGCGGTTGAAGAATCCATCCTCAACGCCCTCTGTGCTGCTGAAACGATGATTGGCTTTCATGGCCATACTGTGCACGCCCTGCCACTGGATGATTTGCAAGAGATTATGGCTGCGTACGGCCGTGTTCGCCAGGAAATGAAAAGTAAAAAGTGAAGAGACTTTTTACTTTTCACTTTTCACTTTGATCATGGCTTTCAATTGAGAACGGATTCCCCTCTGGATCACGGCCGTCGCAAACCCAAACGCCAGGGGCAGCTGAGCGCACTTCGTCGAGGTTGACTCCTTTTTCCACCAGTTCCGCTCGTGCGACATGAATATCGTCTACACCAAACACAATTTTGGGCGTGTCAGCTCCCAGCCGTCCCTGGCCGCCGCCGTGCAGCGCCAACACCACCCCACCCGCATCCAGCGTCACCCAAAACTGATCTGCATAGCTGTCCAGTGCGGCAGGATAGGTCACTTCCAGGCCAAACACGTCCCGGTAAAAACGGACCTGAGCGTCCATATCCGCCACGTACAGAATAATTTCGATTAAGCCTGTTGTTTTCATTGTTGCCTCCTGTTTCAAATAGAACGCACGTTCCGCATTGTAGCAGGAGACATCTTGTTTACAAAAGGGGAGGAATTAGAGGCCGTTTGGGCCAGATCATGGTCAGTTAAGATTGGTCCATTCTGTGAGAATGGACCAATCTAGACGCCACACGCTACCCACCACACTCCTCAAGCGCGGCCTGCGCTTTTGCCAAATTGTCCGACTGGCGCAGGCGGGCGAAGATGGCGACGGCGCGGCGAGCGTAGGGTAGCCCTTCTTGCGGCCGACCCTGCCGTGCCAGTGCTTTGGCAAGATAATAACAATCTGCGCCAATCAACTCCTGTCGCCCCACCCTTTCCGCCAACGGCAGCACCTCCCGCGCCAGCGCTTCCGCCGCTGCCCACTCCTCGCGGTCCAGTGCCAGTTCAGCCAGACTGCCAGGTATTCCAGCTATCATTTCATGGTGATCGATCTTCTGCGCAATCCGCAGCGCCTCGCGGTAGCTGCGCTCGGCGACAGCGTACTCCCCTTGCGCCTGTTCCACCTCGGCCAGGTCGTTCAACACGATGGCTACATCCGCGCTCTCCGGCGCGATGGCTTGCCACAGGGCAAGCGCCTCCTGATACGCGGCAATCGCTGCCGGATACGCTTTCGCCAATTTGTGACCCAGGCCGCGCAGGCGAAGGGCGGTGGCCTTCTCATGCGCCCCGGCACGGGAGGCTTTTTCCCAGTGGGCCGCGCAGTGGGCGGCCCAGGCCAGCACATCGGCCGCCTGCTCACGCAAAAAATAAACGTAGCCGGCGTCATAGGCCCGCCAACCGGCATTATAAAAGTCATCAGAAGCTTCGGCCTTTGCCTCGGCTTGCTGGCTGAGGGCCAGCCGCTCATCCCAGCGCCCGGAGAAGTTGAGGAATTGTTTGAGCGCATCACACACGCTTTGCAGGCGCTTATTGCCGCTGGGGTGGTCGCTGGCGCTGCTGCCCTGCACCAGCAGCGGCAGGGCAGCGGCAATCGTCGGCCATTCCGCCTCCAGCATCGGGAAGCGCTCGTATGCTCGGTAGCCATTTTCCAGCGCTAGGGCGTAGGCACGGTTGGTTAAACGCCCGCCCGCTTGCCCCACCGCTTCCGGGTGGGTTCGCCGCAAAAAGGTGGCGGCCAGCGGCGGCAAAAAGAAACTTTCCAGCGTGGCATCCGCCACCAGCAGGGCGCGGTCAGCCAAATCTTCCAGAGCCGTGCGGGCAGCGGCTTCGGCCATAGCCGCTACCCCAGTAATCCATTCCACTTTGGCAGGCTGGCGAAAATGAACCAGCGCCGTCAACACGCCGGTTTCACCTTCGCTAAAGGTATCCAGCAAATCGCCAAAAATATATTCCAGCGGGTCGTTGTCTTTGGGCGCTTTTTCCAGAAAGGCGCAGGCATCAGCCACGGTGCGGCATTGGCTGCCCGGCCGTCCCAACTGCCCCGCCAGCCAGCGAATCAGCAGTGGGTTGCCATTGGTGATGGCATACAGCTCTTCCCGTGCGGCAGCGGACGTGCGGCGCAAGCGGGCATTGCTCTTCGCCAGTTCATCCATTAGCTTGAGCGCATCTTCCCGCATCAGCCGATCCAGGCGCACAATGCGGGCATCGATGTCCGTGCGGCGGCGGCTGGTGACAATTGCCTTGCAGCTCAGCGGCAGGCGGGAGAGAAATTGATAGAGCCGGTCGCGCTCCGCTTCCGCAAATGTCTCCAAATTGTCGATGATGATCAGGGCACGCACATCAGCCAGGGCACGGCGCACAGCGTTGGCCCGTTCGTTGGGGGCGTGTTGAGCCAGCGTCTCATCCCCCAGTTCGCGGGCCAGTTCTGCCAGCAGGTCCATGTAGTTGGGCAGCATGAAATCTTCTAATTTCTGCTCCCCCTTGGGCGTCAGTTCTCGTATTTTGGCGGAGAGAAAAATTTTGCGGTCAAAGTTGTCGGCGGGGGCCAGGTGCCCGGCACGCACGGCCAGCGCCGTTTTGCCAATGCCGCCAGGGCCGTCAATCAAGGCACCCCAGGTACGCGCCTCTGGCGAAATGGCCTGGGCAATGCTTTCCAGCTCTTTCTGGCGGCCAAAAAAGTAAGGCTGCGGCGGCAGGGTAGAGGGGATGCGGTTGTTGGGCTTTTCCTCATCCTCTGGGTCATCAACGTCTACGCCAAGTTCTGCTAGTTGGGCTTGCAGCCCCCTGATTGTGGTTTTAGTACCCTCGATCTCTCGCCGCATTGCCTGTTGACGGCGCGGATCGTCTTCGTACCGTAATTCTTCCTCGTAGCGGCGAAGGAAAGCGAGTTCCTCGGTTAGTTTGTGTTGCAGGTCGTTTATGTTCATGGCTACCTTTTTGTTGGAGATTGGGCTACTCTTGGAGATTGGACCAATCAACGCGCTGTCTTGGACAGAAGTATAGAATGTTGGCGAGAATTTGTGAAGGCGGAACGGCCGACTCAAAACCACTATTGACAGCTCAAACCTTTGGTAGTATTTTTTGGATACTATTTCTTTAGTAGTATTCATCTCGGAGTATGGCTATGGCGAATTATACGGAACGGGTACAAACGGTGTTAACCAAAGAGCAGTATGAACGGCTAACCGAACTGGCTGAACAAGAGCAAAAGCCGCTTAGCGTCATGATTCGTGAGGCAGTTGAGGAACGCTATTTTGTGAAGATTGACCAGCAAAAACGCCAGGCGGCACTGGCAAATTTATTAGCCCTGGATGCCCCCGTGGCGGATTGGCCACAGATGGAAGCGGAAATTGAGCAAGGAATGCTGGATGAATGATGTACCCACTTTCAGCGAAGTCCCTTACTTTTTAGATGTGAATGTGCCAATGTATGCGGCTGGCAAAGACCACCCTTACAAGGAATCGTGTATTTGGGTATTGACTGAGATTGCCAACGGCCGTTTAGGCACAGTTATCAACGCCGAAATTATTCAAGAGATTCTGTATCGCTATGGAGCGATTCAGCAATGGCCAATTGGTGCACAAATGGCACAAAACCTGTTGGATTTGGTTCCCATTGTGCTGCCCGTGACGGAAAATGATATGAAAACGGCCGTATCCCTATTTGCCCAATACGCCCCCCAAGGTGTGAAGGCACGCGATTTATTGCATACGGCCGTTATGCACAACCACCAACTCACCCATATCATCTCCACCGACAAACATTTCGATCAAATCGACGGCATTACCCGGCTTGACCCGCAAATATTTATGGTCCAATGAACCTGATGGAAAACGAAAAAAGTTACATGCGCCAGGCAATAGCGCTGGCTGAGGCGGCGGTGGCTAATGGCGATCATCCTTTTGGGGCGCTGTTGGTGAAAGATGGGGAGGTGGTGCTAACGGCCGTAAACACCGTCCACACCGACCACGACATCACCCGCCACGCTGAACTGAATCTCGTCAGCCAGGCAACGCGCCAGTTTACGCCGGAATTTCTGGCCGACTGCACGCTGGTCACCAGCACGGAACCATGTGCCATGTGCGCTGGGGCTATTTATTGGGCGGGCATCAGCCGCGTGGTGTTTGGCTGCGCCGCTGCCACCCTGGGCCAGATTGCCGGAGGCACGTTTGTCATTCCCTGTGCGGAGATTTTTGCCAGAGGCACCCGGCCAGTTACGGTCATTGGTCCGGTGCTGGAGGAGGAGGGAACGGCCGTTCACCAGCTATTTTGGCCGCGCATCAAGGAGTGAGGTCTCTGCCTTGATCGATTTGTGATCGATACGGCCGTAAACTGCAAACATCGTATCGATTTGTAAATATTAAGGAGACCTATTTTATGTACTTGCAGCGTAAAAAACGTATTGGCATTTTGTTTTCGCTTTTTATGGGCATTCTTTTCATGACAACGGCGCAATCAGCGCGCGCCGCTAACGATCTTTTTGTCGATGCCTCTATCGGCTTGGATTCATGGGCTGCCGCGCCAAATGATTGTCGGCAATCAATATGGTTTGGCATCCAGGTTCCGCCCTGCCGTACACTAGCCCACGCCATCAGCCAGGCAGCCAACGGAGACACCATTTACGCGTCTGGCGGCTTCCATGAACGCAACCTGGTCATCAACAAAAACATCACCATCGAGGGCGGTGCTGTCGATGCCGACGGGCTGGGCCGTCACTTTGAAATTCGATCTGGCAGAACTGTAGAACTACGCTCAATGCATTTACATAATGGCAATAGCGGGGCAGGTGGTTCCATTTTCAATCAGGGAACGCTCACCATACGGAGCGTGGAGTTTAGAGACAATAGTGCCGACCGCGGCGGCGCACTTTTCAACACCATTGAGGGCACAGCGGATCTTGAACTCACCCAGTTTCATGATAACAGTGCCACCCATTTCGAAGGGGGCGCTCTGTACAATGAAGGGTCGCTGTCCGTGGAATCCACCCTTTTTGTGGGCAACAGTGCTAAAACATTTGGCGGCGTACTGTACAACGATGAGTATGGCCTGGCGGGTTTTTCAGAAAGCAACATTTATGAAAGCAGTGCAGAAAATGGGGGCGCTTTATACAATATGATGGGCGCGCTGGTTATTATTAATGAAACTGAAATCTACGATTCAGTGGCAACCGTTTCCGGCGGAGCCATTGTCAACGTGCAGGGGAATCTTTACCTGGACGACTCTCTGCTGGACAACAACATTGCCGGTGAAAAAGGCGGGGCGCTTTTCAACACCATTGATGGCAACGATACGATGCGGATTGACAATGTCGTTTTCCAAAATAACTCAGCTAAAGACGGAGGCGCTATTTATGATTTATCGGCTAATGTGAGCTGGCCTATCACCAATACCACCTTCAGCGGCAACAATGCGGAACTCAACGGAGGAGCCCTCTATTTGCTGGGCACCAGTCAAATTACCATTTCCGCCAGCTCTGAGGATGAATCATTGTTTAGTGGGAATACGGCCGTTGCCCAGGGCGGTGCCATCTACAACAAAGTCGATTTAACCATTGCCGACAGCACCTTGCGGAACAACACCGCCTGGGAAGGCGGAGCTGTTTTCAATAGCGGCAGCGGCAATCTCATTCTCAATCGCACCGCCTTAACCAACAACACAGGGAATTATCGCGGTGGCGCTATTTTTGATAATTCAACAGGCACCTTGACCACAGTCAACAGCACCTATTCCGGCAACGATGCCCTGAGCTACGGCGGAGCCATTTATTACCAGGGAGCGCTGGCTCAGTTAGCCAATGTTACCCTTTACGGCAACACCGCTGCGAACGGCAGCGGCATCTACACCGGCTCCACCGTGCAAATGCACAACAGCATCATAACTGCCAGCAATGTAGAGGATTGTGGTGTTACGGGTGGTGGCGTTTTCACGGGGCAACGAAATCTGATTGATGATTTTGCCGCCGGGTCATGCAGCAGCATTAGCCCCAACGCGATCTCGCAAATTGATTCTGCCCTCACTGGCACCCCAGCCGTCCATACCATCAATGGCCTCAGCAACGCCTGGGACAATGGCCACACCAACTGTCCTGATCCGCTCAATGGGTTTGCACCGCTGGCCGTGGACCAGCAAAACAATAATCGACTGGGCGTCACTGTTCCCTGCGACATCGGCGCCTACGAACTGAATTAACGCAATTACGTTTGCTAAAATAGTTCCTTTGGCAAACAGATGAACTGTTTCCCCCAGCCCTTAAGTAGAGGGCTGGGTTTTTGTTTTGGTCTTAATCAAAACGGCCGTTGCGCCCAGCCCAGTCCAAGTTTAGAATCCCGGTTGCTCAATTTCATATTAAGGGAGCTATTCTGTGACAAATTACGAAAAACGCCGCAATACTGCTGGCTATTACCTACTCTTCATCAGCCTGGGCTTTAGCCTGGGCATTACGGGTCCGGCACTGCCCTCGCTGGCCGAGCAGACGGGCAGCACGTTGGGCGCAATTGGCGCGATTTTTTTGTTGGGTGCCTCTGGGGGCATGTTGGGCACGGCGCTAAGCGGCCGTTTGTTCGACCGCATCCAAAATGGGCACCGCCTGCTGGGACTGGCCCAACTGCTAAGCCTCACCCTGCTGACGATTATCCCACTGGCCAACAGCCTGCCCCTGCTGCTCATCATCTTTTTTATCAATGGCTTGCCCGGCGGCATCATCAACACCGGTGCCAACACGCTGCTGATGTGGACCCACGGCAAAAAGGCGGGTCCGTACGTGAATGGGCTGCACTTTGCCTTTGGCCTGGGTGCTTTTTTGGCACCAACCGTGTTTGCTCAGGTGCTCCGCATGGGCGGCAGTTACCAACACGCATATTGGGCGTTGGCTGCCCTGGCGTTACCCATCAGCCTATTTGTGATGTTCCTCCCCGGCAGCCCCAAGCTGCGCGACGAAAGCGAAGAAAGTGAGCAGCGGCCAGCCAATCTGCGCCAAATCATGCCTATGATCATCATCGCTATGCTGTTCCTGTTTTTCTATGTGGGGTCCGAGCTTACTTTTGGCAACTGGATTTACACGTACGCCCTCACCCTGGATCTAGCTGACGCGACGCGGGCTGCTTACCTCACATCAGGCTTTTGGCTGTCGTTCACTATCGGGCGCGCCATCTCCATTCCCGTGGCAGCAAAGTTCAAGCCAGCACAAATATTGGCCGTGGCCTTTTTGGGCGGATTGGCGGCTTTGGCGCTGGTCATTGCTGTCCCCAATTCGCTGGCCGCGCTCTGGGCAGCCACGATTGCGGTAGGCTTTTTCATGGCTCCAGTTTGGGCCACGGGCTACAATCTGGTGGGGCAATCTATCAAACTAACCGCCACGGTGAGCAGCATCATCATTTTGGGGGATAGTTTTGGCGGGGTGGTATTGCCCTGGCTGACGGGACAAGCCATCGAGCGTTTTGGGGCGCAGACGATGCCCTGGCTGGTCATTGCCAGCTTTGCTATCAATGGGCTCATCTTTGTCATTATGCTCTGGCAAAGCCGCGCCGCACCGCAAGTGGCGCTGGCTGGCAAGTGATACTACGCCGTGCGTTTAAGCAGCACATTCAGTGAGCGCGCGGTGGCTAGTTTGGTGCCATCCTCGCGCAAAACGTCAGCGACGAAGATCAATTCCCGCTCATTTTGTGATTCAAAAGCTGCAACCACCGTGATTTCCGCCACGCTGGTCGTGATGGGACGCAGATAGGTCACTTCCATTGTTTTGGTGACGTTAGGGGCAGCCACCATAAAGCTCAGTGGTCCAATCGCATTGTCGATAGCCGCCGCGATCATGCCGCCCTGCATGTAACCCATCGGGTTTTGGTACCGTTCCTGCACAGGGAAGCGGACCGTGAGCGTTTTGGCAGCCATGTCCATATCGACAAATTCGCCTGCCATGTCCATAAAAATGGGAGGCGGCAGTTTTAGCTGACCGTTGGCCATCATCTGACCCATGCGTTGGATGAATTCTGGGGGAAACGAAGAAAAATCCATTTACCTTTCCTTGGTTATTGATGTGATTCAATGAATGCTGGGGATTATAGGGGAAAGTGGGATGTGAGGGAAACGGCCGTTTCCCCAAAGCTACATCAATTCAGCAACCTGTGGCATAATTCAGCCACAAAATTATTTAGAAGGAAACGATTATTATGCACCTCTACATGATCCGCCACGGTCAAAGTTATGTTAACTTGCGCGACTGGAAGGGCGGCAACACCGATGAAGGGCTGACCGACTTGGGTCAGGCTCAGGCAGATGCGCTGGGGCGCTGGCTGCCTACTGAAATCAAAAAAATTGATGCGCTGTACGCCAGCACCATGAAGCGCGCCCAGGAAACGGCCGCTCCCATTGCCAACGCCTACGACATCCCCATCATCAACGACGACCGGCTGCGCGAAATTGGCAACAACCGCTTTGACCACACCCCCTGGCCCAGTGATGATTTACCAGAATACGGTACGTTTTGGGGCAGTGAACGACCGTTTAACACCATTACCCCAGACCGTCCTGACGGTGAATCGATGATGCACTTTCGCGTTCGCATTGGCAAATTTATTGAGGAAATGCTAGAAAAACA
>CAJQMR010000026.1 GCA_905479495.1 uncultured Anaerolineae bacterium | reverse complement strand
CGGCTCGTCGAGGATGAGCAAATCAGGCTTTTCCAGCAGCAGCCGCCCCAGCAGAACGCGGGTTTTCTGGCCGCCGCTGAGGTGCGCCAGCGGCACGTCCCACTGCTCTTGCTCAAAGCCCAGCCCCTGCAAAACGCGCTTGATATCGTGCTGGTAATCGTAGCCGCCACCGTGCTCGTAGAGGGTTTGGATACGGCCGTATTCATCCAACACCGCCTCCCCCATCTCGCCCGCTTCCATTTTGGCTTCCAGCTCGCGCAGCCGCGCCTCCTGGCCGCGCAGGTCAGCAAAAACGGACAGCATCTCCTCGTACACGGTGTTGTCTTGCCCCGCAAACGTCAGCAGCGCTTCCTGCCGCAAATAGCCCAGCGTTAAATCATCGTCACGCTTCACGGTGCCAGCAGTTGGCTCCAGCAATCCTGCCAGGATGAGCAGTAGGGTCGTTTTGCCCACGCCGTTGGGGCCAACCAGACCTACCCGTTCCTTGGCATGCAACATCACCGAGACGTCCTCAAATAGATCGTCTGCACCAAAGGAATGGGCCAGCTCATTTGCCTGCAAAATAACCATGTGGGAATGATAGTTGCGGGCAGCGTTCTGGGCAACTCAATTGAGTCCAATTTCCCCGGAAACTCACTGGCAGACAGACTTAACAGCAGTTTCCGGGGAAATGAACCCAGTTGGAAGTGGTGATTTTTATCATCCTGTTTTGCTTCCCTTTGTTACTTCCATTCTCACAGCAAGAAAATTATAGTGCCTGGTGAAACACGTAAATTGATTGGGCTGTGGTCAGTGCTGCCTGGTCAAATCACCTGTTCTGGCGACTGAAATGGTGTCACTGCAAAAGGAGGCACACAATGAGTAACGATGATGATTCGCTCAAGAAGAAGCCGAGGCGCATTCGGAAAAAGAAAGAACGCACCCATAAACACAAGGCCGAAAAAGCCAAAGCCAGCAAGCGGAGCAAGGCGGAGCAAAAAAAGAAAAAGTCCCGCCAGAAACAGGGTAAACGTGACCGCTAAAAATTTAGCTTTTGAGGGTAAGCATGTTTAAACATTTGTTAGTTCCCCTGGATGGGTCCAGGTTGGCTGAGCTGGCCCTGCCCATGGCCAAATCGCTGGCTCACCAATTTAACGGCAGGATCACACTGCTTCAGGTTGTGCCGTTGCCCACCGCCGTTGGGTTTGGCCATGAAGCTTCGGGCGTGTATAGCAACCTAAACAGCATGAATCAGGATTTGAAGCACGAAGCCGCCACCTACATGGAAGGAAAACGGCAAGATCTACACAAAGCAGGCATCCAGGCGGATGTGCAGCTTGTGATAGGCAAATCTCCTGCAGAGGCTATTTTAACGGCCGTTGATGAACTCAACGCCGACACCATTGTGATGAGCACACACGGCCGTAGTGGCGTGATGCGCTGGGTATTTGGCAGCGTCGCCGATAAGGTACTGCAGCAGGCTCGGGTGCCTATTTTACTGGCACGGGCGCCTGCAGAAGATCAGGTGCCTGCCATTGAAACCAGGGAGGTTTAAATTGATGGCTTTTGACGAACCGGTATACGTAACGCGCAAGGGTCTAGCCGAGTTGGAAGAAGAACTCCATCACCTGCAAACGGTTAAGCGTCCCCAAACAATCGAAGAGATGCAGGAAGCCAAAGGGGATGGCGATTGGATGGACCAGACAGAGTACATGTTGGTCGAAGAAGAGTTGGCGTTTCTGGACGGCCGTATCCAGGAACTGCAACACATGATCGACCACGCCCAGCTCATCGAGCCAGGCAACGAAGACAATATTGTGAACATTGGTGAAACCGTCACTGTGCAAACCAGCGATGGTGAAACCGAGCAGTATACCATCGTCGGCAAAGCCGAAGCCGATCCCAGCCAGGGGTTCATCTCCAACGAATCGCCGCTGGGCAAAGCCCTACTTGATCACCTGGTAGGAGACGAAATCATCGTTCACGCGCCCGCTGGCGAAATTCGGTACCAAATTATGGCCGTCACTCCCCGAAAGCGATCGACCACAAATTGATGCCTGATGCGTGAAACGTGATTGATTTGCGGCTCACGCATCACTTCCTAACCCCATAGATTCTAAAACTAAAAAATCTTTGCTTCCTTCGCGCGCCTAGCGGGAAATTACTCCTTGGGCAGCGCAGCCAGGGCAAAATAGGCGGGGCGCGGCGAGCCATCGGGCCGCAGCAAACTGTAGCCCGATTCGCTAAAAGCATCCCCCAGCCAGGGGGCAAAGTTCAGATTCCAGAGCATCATTGGGCCAACCCAGGGCCAGTCGTGGGCCAGAGCGTAGGCCTGCTGTGTGTAGGCGGCCTGCTGCCATTCCGTGACGTTGTTCATAAATTCGGCTCCAGCTGGCGGGCCTTGGGCAAATGTTTCAAAGCTGCCCCAGCCAAATTCCGTCACCCACAGCTGCTTGTCAACCACACCAAATTCAGTAAGTAGATCGCTATAATCGCGCAGCGTGTCCTGAAAGAAGAAGCTGGGGTGATCGTTGTGGCTGGGAACGGCCGTATCCGGGTTGGCAAACGTGGCGTCCGGCGGATTGGCCCAACCGTAAGGATGTACGCCAAAACCATCCACCACTTCGGCCACCCCTGCCGCCAACATGCCCTGGAAGTAGACGCGGTCATCAACGGCCGTAACCCCATCATTGATCCCCGTCACCGCAGGCGCAGCGCTAATCACCAACGCGGCCGGATCACCGGCCCGCACCCCTGCCGCACCGACCCGAATCAGTTCAACAAGCGCAGCAGCATCTAGTGGGACGCCGTACCATTCTCGTTGCAAGTTTGGCTCGTTCCACAGTTCGTAAGCGGCAACTTGCCCCGCGTAGCGTGCTGCCAAAAATTGCATGAATTGACGGTAAAAGTCAAAGTCGCCCGGCGGACCGTCCAGCTCCGTGGTGGGGCGGCTCCATTCTGGCGCTTTGGCCACACCCAACATCACCCGGATATTGTTGGCAGTGGCCTGCGCCACCAAGGCATCTAAATCGGCAAAGCGCTCTTCAGAATACTGATCCGGATAAGGTTGGTAAAGTTTCCAGGAAACCTGCACTTTTACCCATCCGACACCCAGTTCGTTAAGCTGCCCCACCAGCGCGGGCACGTCGATGCGGTGCAGGTAAATCTGCACGCCAATGTCATCCCGGTTGAGCGTGGGACCACTGTATTCAGGATGTGAAGGTGTGGGTGTGAATGCTGGTGTGGGAACGGCCGTTGCCGTTTCAGTGGGGGCCACCTCAGGCGGGATAACAGTCGCTTCCCCACTGTTGTCAGCCAGCGGAATAAAAATGGTGCTGCCCGTTGCCGTTTCATCAGGGAGTGGCGTGATGGTGGAAACGGCCGTCGGCGTCACCACTACCTCGCGACAACCGATCAACACCAAAGCAATTAAACCAAACAGAAAAAGACGTCCTTTAAAAATCATAGCCGCCCATTCTAAACCAGACCTGACACATCTCAACCACTTTTCACGTCTCACTTATCACTTTCTACATTTCAGTGGCAATTCGGGAACTAAATGGAAACGGCCGTCGTTAAAGAACCAAGTGTATACACAAAACGCCAAATTTTATCGCCAAAAAGATTCTCGTTAAAAGGAAAATGTAAAAATACAAGGAACCCATCATGAAAAAATACACGAAACGCTCCATTTTGTTCTTACTCATTGCTGCGCTGCTATTGGTCGCCTGCGGTGGCGGTGCTCCCGAAACTGTCACGAATCCCATCGCCGTGGAAGGAAACAACGAAACCTCGCGGGATGAAGCCGATGATAGCTACGTTGAAACAATCACCACCGAGGGTGAGCCTGTTGAGGTTACTCGCATTGTAACCGAAACTGTTATTGTCGAATCCGGGGACATGGCGGAAGAAAGTGTAGACACCGCCGCTGACTTTGAAGCGCCGCCCGCGCCACTGGCAACAGCAGCGCCAGCCATTACCAACGATTCGATATATCCCGCGCCAACGCCTACTTCCGCAGCCCAACCATCCGCTATGTTTTTTGAGGAATATGGCGTCAATCCCTACATTCTGACTGAGGTTGATAACCTGTCCACCTTCTCGCTGGATGTGGACACCGGCTCATACAGCATTGCCCGCCGCTACTTGCAAGATGGCCACCAGCCCCCGCCGGAAGCCATTCGCGTGGAAGAGTTTGTCAACTCATTCGACCAGGGTTATCAGATTCCGCCAAACACCGATTTTGCCGTCTACGCCGATGGCGCACCCAGCCCCTTCCACACCGACGGCACTTATTTCTTGCGGATTGGTGTACAAGGGTATGAGAGTTCAGAGGAAGTACGGCCGTCTGCCAACCTCGTCTTTGTCATTGATGTTTCCGGCTCGATGGCCCAGGAAAACCGGCTTGGCCTCGTCAAACAATCATTGGAAATTCTGGTCAACCGCATGCGCGCCGATGACACTATCGCCATTGTGGTCTACGGCTCCGACGCCCGTGTTGTCTTACCTCCCACCAACGGCTCGGACCGCAACACCATCCTCAGCGCCATCTACTCGCTAGACACTGAAGGCTCCACCAACCTGGAAGCGGGCCTGCTGCTGGGCTACGAGATGGCCAACCGCGCCTACAAATTCGACGGCATCAACCGCGTCATCCTGGCTAGTGACGGCGTAGCTAACGTGGGCAACACCAGCGCCGACAGCATCGCCACCCAAATTCGCGGCTACGCCGATTCCGGCATCCAGCTCACCACCATCGGCTTTGGCCTGGGCAACTACAACGATGTGATGATGGAACAGCTGGCCGACCAGGGCGATGGCAACTACGGCTACATCGACACATTGCAAGAAGCCGAAACGCTGTTTGTCGATAACATCATGTCTACCCTGCAAGTGATTGGCCTGGATGCCAAAATTCAGGTGGAATTCGATCGCAACGTGGTGCAACAATACCGGCTCATCGGCTATGAAAACCGAGCCATCGCCGACGAGGATTTCCGCAACGACACCATCGATGCCGCCGAATTTGGTGCTGGACACACCGCCGCAGCTATCTACGCCGTACAGTTAGTGCCAGGTGCCCAGGGCCGCATCGCCACCGTGAATCTGCGCTGGCAAGACCCGGACACCCGTGTCGTGAAAGAAATCAACGGCGTCTTCACCACCGACAACCTGGTAAATTCCTTCGACGCCGCCCCGCTAAATTACCAACTGGCCGTCGTCGTCAGCCAGTACGCCGAGCTGCTGCGCCATAGCTACTGGGTAGACGGGTTCAACATGCGCGACCTGCAAATCCGCGCCGAGCGCCTCGCCTCACAAATGGATGATGAAGCGGTTTGGGAATTAGCAAATCTGATTTCACTCAGTCGGTAACAATATAAAAAACTGAAATGAGGGGCATATTTCGTGAAATATGCCCCTCATCGTTATGGACGGTTATCTTCTTGCTGATCCAGTTTTCCAGATTGTTTTTTTCTGCGAAGGTAAAGAAAAACACTGATTAACAACAATATCGGTAGCCCAAACACAACCAACATGTAGCCCAAATTGATTCCCGTTGCTTCCATAACCAATTCCTCCTAATGTCGTTGAGTAATTATTGTAAAACAACAGCATCATACTCGATTTCTACATGATCTGAAAACGGCTCCGCAAGTAGTTCGTGCGGAGCCGCTCAGTTGAAGGAGGAGGAAATGTTTATGCCATTATCCTATTCAAAAACTGTTAACAAGGTGTAAACAAAAGATGATAACAACTTAAGAACGATACACTTCTCCGGAAAATTCACAATACTAACTTTCCCCCGAACATTTTCCGGGGAAATGATCCCAAAAAATGCCAAATTTCTCGATTGTGGTATGCTTATTTATCGAAACTACTGGTGAAAAAACGAAGAGCGGCGCGGTCACAACCCCAACTTGTTGTGGCCGTTTTTTATGCCAACCTGTGAATAAGCCACAAAGGTCACCGAGAAAAACGCGGGGAAACGCTTAATGCTCTGTGCCCTCTGAGGCAAAAATAAAAATATGAATCAAGAAGCAACAACAATCAATCCCGAAACATTAAAAAAGCAGATCAACGCGCGGCGCACCTTTGCCATCATTTCCCATCCCGATGCTGGTAAGACGACGCTGACAGAAAAACTGCTGCTGTACGGCAACGCCATCCATCTGGCGGGCAGCGTGCGCGCCCGGCGCAACCAGCGCTCGGCCACCTCCGACTGGATGAAGATGGAGCAAGAGCGCGGCATCTCCATTACCTCAACCGTGCTGCAATTTCCCTACAAAGATCATGTGGTCAACTTGCTGGACACACCCGGCCATCAAGACTTTTCTGAAGATACTTACCGCACGCTAACGGCCGCAGACTGTGCCGTCATGGTTTTGGATGCGGCCAAAGGTGTGGAGGAGCAAACGCTGAAGCTGTTTGAGGTGTGTCGTCGGCGCGGTATTCCAGTTTTTACTTTCATCAACAAGATGGATCGGCCAGCGCTGGACCCACTGGGCTTGCTGGACGAAGTGGAAACAGTGTTAAAAATGCAGCCGGTGCCTATGAACTGGCCCATCGGTGATGGCGACACGTTTATGGGCGTTTATGACCGCAAATCAGAAGATGTGCATCTGTATGATCGAACGGCGCATAATCAGACGATTTCGCCAGAATACATCACGACATTGGACGATCCGCGCATTGAAGAAGGTATCAGCGACTTCCAGTTTGAAGAACTGCATTTAAACATCGGCTTGCTGGATGAGCTGGCTGAGTATGATCATGAAAAGTTTTTGAGCGGGAAGCAAACGGCCGTTTACTTCGGCAGCGCGTTAACCAACTTTGGGGTGCAACTGTTCCTGGACGACTTCATTAAAATGGCCCCGCCACCCAGCAGTTACCCCAGCGATGCGGGTGAAATCGACCCGGTCTCGCCCGGATTTTCTGGCTTTGTCTTTAAGATTCAGGCCAACATGGACCCGAGACATCGAGACAGCGTGGCCTTTTTGCGAATTTGCAGCGGCCGTTTCGAGCGCAACGTCCAGGTAAAGCATCCCAAAACCGGCAAACAGCTCAAACTCTCCCGCACCTACACCTTCTTCGCCGACGAGCGTGCCGTGGTGGATGAAGCGTACGCAGGGGACATCATCGGCCTGCCCGGCAACCGGGAATTTGGCATCGGCGATACCATCAGCAGCGATGGCGAGTTCAGCTTTGACCCCATCCCCCGCTTTGCCGCCGAGCATTACGCCCGGCTCATCAATCTGGATGTGGGCAAGCAAAAGCAGTTTCTCAAAGGCATCCATCAGCTAGAATCCGAGGGAGCCATGCAGGTTTTATACGAAACCGACGCCACGCGGCGCGATCCGATTTTGGCCGTGGTGGGTGTCTTGCAGTTTGAGGTCGTTCAGGCGCGGCTGGAAAATGAATACAATGTACAAACGAAGCTGGAACCGCTGCCCCATCAACTCTCTCGCTGGGTTGAAGGGCCAGAAGACCAGATCAACCAGCTCCCCTGGCGCTATGGCATGATGCGCACCGAGGATGTAGACGGCCGTCTCGTGGCTCTCTTCTCCTCTCCCCATGAGTTGAGTTTTTACAGTGAAAAGTACCCGGACATTCAGTTTCTCAGTATTCAGTAAGTTCGGTAATCCGTTATCGGTGAACAGTAATCGGTGAAAAACCGATTACTGATTACCGGTCACCGATCACCGGCATCTCCAGACCGTGTGCTTCTAAAAACGCGATGTCTTGCAAGAGAACGGCCGTTTCCCCGTCAGCCACCACACGCCCCTCATCCATCACAATCATGCGCGGGAATAATTCCTGCACCAGCAGCATGTCATGGGTAGAAACCAACATCGTCAGCGGCAGTTCGCGCAGTAGTTCGATGAGTGAACGCCGGGCACGTGGGTCCAGCCCCGCCGATGGTTCATCCAGCACCAAAATTTCTGGGTCCATCGACAGGACCGTAGCAATGGCCACCCGCTTCTTCTGGCCGATGCTCAAATGATGCGAAAGACGTTCACCAAAGCCAGCCATGCCCACCTGCGCCAGCGCCGTTTCCACTCGCTGGCGCACTTCCGCCTCTGGGTAGCCCATGTGCAGCGGACCAAAGGACACATCATCAAACACCGTGGGCGAAAACAGTTGATCATCAGGATTTTGGAACACCATGCCAACTTTGCTGCGAATCAGCGGGAAGTTTTCTTTGGCAACGGGAAGCCCTGCCACGGCCAACGTGCCCTCGCCAGCCAGTAAGCCATTTAGATGCAGCATAAGTGTGCTTTTGCCCGCCCCATTGGGGCCAACCAGCGCTACCTTCTCCCCCGCCCCAATCGACAACGAAACATCGAATAATGCCCGATGGCCATCTGGATAAGAAAAGCTCAGGTCGGTGACTTCCAGAGTGGGTTTGACGGCTCCATTGCTGGACGGCCGTTGGCTTAAAACATCAGATTCATGAACAATTGGCATGGTAATTCCTCGTAGGTCAATTTTTAAAAATTGACCAACAAAACGTGCCCGATTAGCTGCAAGGCAACAATCAGCACCAAACCCAACCCTAGAAACAGCCAATCACGGCGCGTCATAACGTGCGGATTCATCGTCAGCAGCTGGCCGCGATAGCCACGGGCCAGCATGGCGTTGTACACCTTGTCGCTGCGCTCAAAACTGCGCACGAACAGCTGTCCGACCATATTGCCTGTGACCTTTGCCCGCCAAAAAACGGTGCCGCCATGCTTGCCATCATTCACTAACCGGGCACTGCGCGCCTCTCGCGCCCGCAGCAGGCGCAGCGCTTCATCCACCAACACAAACAGATAGCGATACATGAAGCTGATGATGGAAATGAGAATAGAAGGCACCTTTAGATGGCGCAGCGCATGCATCAAATCGGGAAACTGGGTGGTTGCCGTCAGCAAGATGGCCACCTGCACTGAAAGCCAGCTGCGAATGACAATACTCACAAAGCGAATTAGACCGGCATCGCTAATGATGATGGTGCGGCTGCCCCATACCCAACTGGCCAATGGCTCACCAGGCTGCGTAAAGATGACCGTCACGGCCGCCAGGGCAAACGGCAGGGCAATAAAAGAGCGTTTGAACAGGTAGCCAAAGCGAAAGTGAGCCGTTCTATTAGCTGCCAGCAAAATCAACCAGGCAACAAGGAAGGCAAACCAGGCCCCATCTGGCAACAAAACATTGGAAACGATGAACAGCAAGGTAAACACAACCTTCACTCGAGGGTCGAGCTGGTGCAAAGGGCTGCTGCCCGCTTCGTAACGGTCAAATGTATTGACGTGCATCCCAATCAATTACCTTTGGCGGCGCAAAATGCGGCCCAGGCCAAACGTGACGCCAGCCACGATCAATGCGCCAACGACACCGGCCAAAATGGTAGAAACACCCGTTTCACCCAAACCGGGAATGGTGTAATCGGGTAAAATTTGGAAGGGAGCGTCTACGGCCGTATCCAAAAAACCAGCCTGTTCCGCCACCCACTCCAGGCCATCGGGCGAACCAGAAGCCAGTGGGGCAAAAAACACCACCATCAGCGCCAGGATAATCCCGGCTACAATCCATTTACCGCTGCCCGCTGGCGCAGAATCGGTGAGCAGCTGCGGGCGCGTTTGCATGATAAAACTCAGCGCCGCCACGGTAATCAGCGCCTCACCAATACCGATGAGGGCATGGACGCCCAACATGGCGGGAATAGCCACGCTCAACGAGGTAGTCCCGCTAAAGCCCAGGAGCAAGGCGGTGATCAAAGCAGCAATCATGACGGAGAACCAGGCAGCAACGGCCGTTGCCCCCAACCGCACCATCCGCAACTGATTTTTCACCATTTGGAAAACACCATAGCCCACAAATCCGGGCACAATGCCCATGATCAAAATATTGGCCCCCATGACGACCAGACCACCATCTTGAAAAATGAGCGCCTGCAAGGAAATTACGGCCGTCATCGCCAGCACGCCTACCCACGGCCCTAGTACAATAAACGCCAGCGTTGCCCCAATAAGATGGCCCGACGTGCCGCCGGCCACCGGGAAGTTCAACATTTGCCCGGCAAAAATAAAGGCAGCCATAATGCCTGCCAGGGGAACCAGCCGCTCATCAAAATCGAGCTGTGCCTGCTTCACGGCAAAATAAAGCACAATCAGCGTCACCAGCCAGCACAAACCGGAAATGGGAATGTTCAAAAAACCATCGGGAACGTGCAGCAGTTGGATACCTGCCAAAAAGAATGAATACATCACCTGATTCTCCTTACAAATTTTGGTAATTGCGTAATTGGGTAGGTTCAATATTATCCAATTACAAATTTCTAATCGTTTTGCGCCTGCCTGCATTCCGCACACAGGCCGCTGATTGCCAAATGAGACAAATCTGCTTCAAAACCATGCTCTTCCAGAAGGTGCTCAGCCAATTCAGCAAAATGGTAATCCTCAAGCGAGGCCACATGGTGGCATTGACGGCAGACCAAATGATGGTGTGGTGAATCACCCACCACCTCAAAAACAGTGTGTCCCCCGATGTCGGCTTTGGCCACCAGCTGCAGCTCACAGAAAAAATCCAAAATGCGGTAAACAGTGGCCCGATTGATGGCAGGCTGTTGATCATTGACCGAGTCATAAATCTGGCTGGCCGTGGCGTGACCACCGTGGGCACAGACGGTGTCTAAAACAATTTGCCGTTGGGGGGTCATGCGGTAGCCGCGTTCTCGAATTTGCTGGACGTAATCAATTGTGTTGTGTGACATTGCCTTTCCTCTAGACGGGCTTCCTTAATGCAAAAATTCGCATTAGCAACAATTAGCATTAATTTTAGCAGCAATGCCCAAAGTGACCACTATTTAGAACGGCCGTTCCACACATATCTTCCCACTTATTTATTTTTCGTTAATGTTTAGGCGTTTACTGGATAATTTTTTCGAGGTTGTAAAGTAAGCTTGGCCGGTTTATCATGCAAGCTACGCCCTCATTAAGGGTCAGCTGCATAGTTTTCTATTGGGAATAAAATATGGGTCGCAAAAACTACTTAGTCGAAGGTGTCTCCGGCACCGGCAAAACCTCGGTCTGCGACGAGCTGCAACGGCGCGGCTATCACGCCATCCATGGCGACAGGGAGTTGGCCTATCAGGGCGATCCCCAAACTGGCAAGCCCCTGGCTGGCTCCACCCACGCGCATCATATCTGGGATATCGCTAAGGTCCGGGCTTTGGCAGCCGACCAAACGCAGGCGGCATCGTTCTTTTGCGGCGGTTCCAGGAACTTCGAGCAATTCATCGATCTATTTGATGCCGTTTTTGTGCTTGAGGTCGATCTGGACACGCTGAACCGGCGTCTTGCTTCCCGGCCAGAAGACGAGTTTGGCGGACGCGCCAGCGAGCGAGCCTTCATTGCACGACTCCATGCTACAAAAGAAGACATTCCCAAAAACGGAATCATCATCGACGCCACGGCACCGCTCGCACGCGTCGTGGACACAATTCTTGGAAATGCCAACTTGGTGTCGCGGCCTTAGGTGAACTGAGATAATTATGGGACTTACGCATTTACCCTAACCGAACTACAAAAGTCTCGGAGCAAATGTTGTTATTGCCAGAGAGAACAAGACTTTTGTAGTCTTCACTGCGTAAGTCCTGAATTATAAAAAATTGCGTTGCAAGGAAGGCAAGATGCAAATCGTTCGGTCCACTATTGCTGCGGCTGATATACTCGATAAGATAAGAGGAAACTACAGTGACATTCCTCAAAATACGGCATGTGCGTTTGAATACCGTGGAGTCAATGATATATATCGATGCACAAATGGAAATCTCTCCTACTTTTTCAAAATATACGCCAGAAACGATATCGAAGAAAATGCCATTGAAGCTGAAATTAAAATCGTCAATCACTTAAGACAGTCAGGATTATCAGTTGCATATCCAATCGCAAGGAAGAATGAAAAATACCTCCTGCCACTCAACACGCCGGAGGGTAACAGGTTTGGGGTGCTTTTCTCAGAAGCAGAGGGAAATCCCTGTAACAGTGACCTAATTGATGAGCGAGAGATAATCGAGATAAGCTGTTTAATATCTGAAATGCACGCCGCACTGGACGCGATGCCAACATCGCCCCAACGGTGGAAACTGGATGAGCGGCTGTTCTTGGATCGTTCTATTGAAATATTAGGAGACTACAGTAAATTCAACCCGCAGATTGAGCTATCTTTTCTAAAGGAAGTGGTGAAGGAACTGAAAGAACAGATTCAAGACCGAGCCAGAGATTGGAATTGGGGACTTTGTCATGGGGACATTCATACAGGTAATATCCATAGAAGAACCGATGGTAATTTGACCATCTATGACTTTGATTTTTGTGGCTATGGTTGGCGTGCCTATGATGTGTCACCGTTTCTAGGAAACTTTAGCGCCGGAATTCGCGAAGATGTTGTCGATAATCGGAAAAGACGGCTTGAATATTTCCTGCGCGGATATGAGAACGCGGGTGGCCTCTCAGATTCTGAGATTGAAGCAGTATATAAAGTATTTGTCCCATTCCGACGAATCTTCAATATGGGCTATCTGTATCACGTACTCTACTATGTTTGGGGCAACAAACTACGCAATAATCTAATTACTCACGATACCAGGCTGTTGCACGAATGGATTGATTATTATTGGTAATGGATCCTATAAGATGTAGCCATTTGAGGTCGTGTTAAGCACCTCTATACCCAAAGTGTGTCATGATGCCTGATATAGAACATCCATGGGAAATAATTTATCAGCAAGATAAATGGCCCCAACAAGATCCCGTACCACTGTTCCATGAAGTTGTGCCTACTCTCCAAAGTCGGAACTGCCAACGCATTCTTGATTTGGGGTGTGGAAACGGAAATTATCTGGTCCCTTTTGCAGAAAAAGGTTTTGACATGATTGGCGCTGATATTTCCCCCACGGGATTGAATATCTCGCGGCGAAGGCTTGCCTCAGCAACGATGCCGGTTTCTCTAGTGCAATGCGATTTCCGATTGCCGCTGCCTTTCAGGAAAAGCAGTTTTGATGGTATTTGGTCGGTTCAATCTATCCATCATGCACGAATAGATGCGATTCGGTTGGTAATACAAGAACTTTGGCGAGTGCTGATCCCAAACGGCTTCATGATTGTCAGTGTCGCAGGAGGTTTGGATGACGAATATCCGTACAAGGAAATTGAGCCAGGCACCTATGTTCCGCTAGAAGGGCCAGAACGGGGATTGCCACACCACATTTTTACAGAAGATGAGGTGAGAAAAGAATTTAAGATGTTTGCGATAGAAGCCGTTTATTCCAGGTTGAACGGAAAAATCCTTGTCATCTTGGCAAGCAAACGCTAGGCGACAAGTTTGTTCAGCAATTGATTTAAGCTTCTCAGATCGGAACCAAGTTTTAGGAGAACGGCCGTTTCCCCACCAAAACTCCCTGCAAATTCACCACATTCTGCCGCCACAGGTGCAGCTGGGCCACATACAAACTATTGCGCAAGATGAACTAGGATATCTACGTTTCAGGCAACGCGACTCCACACGTAAATCGTTTTCCAATAACCGTATGATCAGTTTTAAGCCTGGCCGTAAACCCTTCCAAATCGCTTACCCTTTCGAAGGTAACCAGGACATCAACAAACCCTTCATGTGGTGCATCTAAAAATTGATAAGCATTGGCCACGATACTTTCAATCTCTGAACCCTCATAAATAGAATATTTTTCCAAGGTTTGGCGCATATTTTCTTCACATGCCAGACTACCGTCAGTTAAATCGAGCGCTAAATCTGCGTCACCAGAAACTACGGCCTGGGCAAATTGATTAGCAATTGTGTGCCCGTCAGGTGCAATAAAAAATTGCGGCAATATGTGTTGATGATGGATCAAATCAATGGAAACAATAATCAAAATAAGGGCTATCCCAATAACCAACTTTACTTTCATACGATCGCTCCTATTGGGGTCTCTGACTCAGCGTTTCTAGCACTTGGACCAATCTTGCATGATCCCTACCCAATTTTAGCGCAACGGCCGTTTCCCCCACCAACAACTGCTGCAAATTCTCTACATTCTTCTGCCAAACCTGCGGCTGATCCACATACAAACTGTTTTGCAGGATCGCCTGGATAACGGCCGTTTCCCCCACATCCACAATCACTGTTTCAGGTTCATCATGGCGAGACAGCAAACACAGAATAACTTTCTTGGGCTGAACGGCCGTTTCCTGCACAAAATTCGGGTTCACGCTGCGTAAATCCACCCGATACTTCGTTTCCTGGCGCACGATTTCTGGTTGGAGGAACGGCCGTACCGTCGGGAACTGATCCACCATGTCGCCGCGCAGCTTGGCCAGCCCCACCGGATAGCCGTGCAAAAAGCCGTCGCCATCTACAAACACCATGCTGTCCGTCAGCAAACGAAAGCCTGCCAGTGCCAGCCGCAGCGCTGTGGTTGATTTACCCGTGTTGTGCGGAGCCAACAGCAGCAGCGCTACGCCGTCCCGCACCAGGCAAGAGGCGTGTAGCATCCCGTAGCCATGCCCAATGACCAGATTGAGCAAAAGCGTGTGCAAGACGCATTGGGCGACTAGCTCTGGTCTGGCGGCAAGTTGCGGATCAAGAACGGCCGTACCGCGCCGCTTCGCCAAATCCAGATGGGCCATCCCCCAGCCGCCCAATTGCATCATCAGCCAGTCGCCGCTGCCGCTATAAGTGAGTTGCTGCATCAAGTCGTCGGGCGCGGGGCCGGGTGGCTGGCGCATCGACTGCACGATTAGCTGGAGCGTTCCCAGCGGTGACTTGGTTTGGCTGGTTTGGGAATATTGGTTGAGGGCCAGGGAAACGGCCGTAAACAACCCCGCCTCATTGCTCTCCACCACCAGCCGATGACCAAACAACTGCACCTCCCGTCGATGGCATAGATCATTGGCGCGGCGCTGCCAAAAGTCCGCCAACTCAATCTCAGGCAAGTACGATAACCAATCCAAATCGGGGATTTTCATGAATGTCCATCCAAATGCAACGCCGACAGATCCAAACAATCGGCCAGAGCGTATAAATTGTCGAAAAGGGTAAAATGGTTATACTAAACATCACCGATGCTTCTGGCAAGCAAGCCTGGACTTCGTCGCTATCGTTTAACAAACCAGGGAATGTTCTGTGAATAACCTAGATTCAAACGCAATCTGGCTAATTACACAAATGCATCCAGAAACGGGTGATAAATTTGGTCAAAGGGAGGCGCGTTACCGCCAGGTACGGCCCATTTCTTAATTTTTAGGAGAGAACCATGTATAAAAAACCAGCCATCACCAAGCACGAAGAACTGACACAAGTTACGTTCAGCAGCCACTAATTCAGCACCCCCCCCAATCTCAAATCAGACAATACAATTTCAACCAGTTTAGGAGAAGGTAAATGTACAAAAAACCAGCAATCACCAAGCACGAAGAATTGACCCAGGTTACATTCAGCAGCCACTAATTTCTGGCAAACATAGACAAACCTGAGATAAACCTTGCTGTAATCGGTTGGTAATGTGCCTCTCTTTGACCAGAATTTAACCATTACATGACCACCTCAACAGCGACCACTACCACCCAATATCTGCTAGACGTTTTACGCCCTCAGCAAAAACCGGATCAATGGCAGCAACAGGCCCAACAGCTCAATTGGGATGATTTTGCCGTGCGCGCCATTGCCTTTGGCTTAGCCCCGCAAGTTTACGCCAGATTAAAGATGTGGCATACCAAAATCCCACCCAAAACAATGGCCAAGTTAGCCGTTACCCACAAAATGCAAACCCAGCGCAGCGCAGCGATTTATGCGCAGCTGGCGCAAGTTTTAGCCGCCTGCACAACGGCAAATTTGCAGCCAGTTGCTCTCAAAGGCGTGCATCTGGCTGCCTGCTATTACCCCGAACCAGCCCAACGCCCCATGAACGATATCGATTTGCTGTTCACACCAGATGAGCTGCCGCAAGCTGAGGCAATGCTGCTGGCGTTGGGCTATGGTGGTAAACACAAATCGGCGGAGACGGGGGCGCGCGTCACCAAACACACCAGCACCTTCCGCCGCGAAGAGGCAGAAACGGGCAACGCCACGCCCAACCCATACCTTTCTGCTGGCCTGGATCGCACCATCGAGCCGCACAGCTCGTTGCAGGAATCCTGGTTTGGTCTGAAAGTAGACATCACGCCGGGGATTCGGGAGCGGGTGGATACGGCCGTTCTCACGCCCAACGCCCCCGCCTGCCATGTCCTCAATCCCACCGATCTGCTGCACCACATCTGCCTGCACTTCAGCTTCCATCTCATCCAAGGGGCACCTTCCTTTGTGCAGCTCACCGATTTGCTGGTTATTACCCAACATCAGCACCTCGATTCGGAGGAGCGGGCATCCGAAGCTGCCTGGTTTGCATCTGAGGATGCAAACTCCTCGACTGGCAAGGTGGATTGGAACATTTTTTTGCAGCGCGTGGCCGAGGCAAAAAGCGCGGGTTACGTCCTGGCGGCGCTAACGCTGGCCCAAAAGCTGGTTGGCGCACCGCTGCCTGACCACATTTTGCCAAAGCTGGCTGAACAAACGCCCCACAGCCTGCGCCAGCGCATCGAGCAGATGGATTTAGCCTACGTCCTGCGCCGCACCCAGCAAAAACCGCTGCTAACCCTGGGCGACCGACTGCGGCGCGGCGTGAAAGATCGCATCGAGATTGCCCGCTGGGCACCGACTTGGGGAGAAAAGTGGCGTGTGTGGCAAACGGCCGTTCAGTTCACCCGCACCGATACGGCGCAGATGCTTAAGAAATGACCCCCTCCCTAACCCTCCCCATTTCAGGGGGAGGGAACAGCTCCCTCTCCCTCGTAGGGAGAGGGCTGGGGTGAGGGTAAAAAATGGAGAAGACCCGTTTTGAAACTATCACGCCTGCTTTCACTCACCCTGGCCGTCGCTGGCGGCGTCGCCTCCAGCCGGGTTTTGCAACGCCGCCAGCAGTGGGAAGCACAAAACAAACGCGTCGCCATCTGCGTCGATTTTGACGACGCGCAGGCCGCCGCCATCCGTGCCGGACTGCCATTGACCGAACTGGTGGAGATGCTGGCCAGCAACGGAGCCACCCATCTCTCCTTGCCAGAGCTAACGCTAAACCGACTGCTGCACAGTGGACAACTCACGCCACAAGCCCCCGCCCGGCCGCGCTCGGACGCGCCTCGCGTTGGCCATTGGAACTACCTGCACGGCCCGGAAAATCTGCTGCGCCACCTGGCCACCGAGCTGCGCGAGCGGCTACCCTACACTCAGGCCAACTGCCTGGACGGGCAAACACTCATCTTTGCCGGGGATTTGCCCACCGTTGGTGAAATCGGGCTGGGGTACGATGTGGCCCTGGCACAACGCATCCAGACCAATGGGTTGGCGCTACTGCCTCGCCCAGTGAGCTACGCCTGGCCAGAGAAAGCGTTATTAGAAAGGACGCTGGGGCAAACGGCCGTTCTCAACAACCTGGTCGCCTTTGCCGGGAACATGATTTTGGGCCACGAAATGCACCTGGATGAAACGGTGGAAGCGATGGAAGCGCACAACTTGTCGCTGGTTTATTTTGCCGAATCGCGCCACCAAAAAGGGGATTGGTTTGTGGCCAAGCGGCGCGCGCCTAACGTGGTTTTGGCCCATCAATTCACCCTGGAGGACATGATTCCCCTGGATTACCATGCAGCGTGCCACAACTGGGCCCATTTCGCCCGCGAGCGCGGCATCCGGCTCTGCTACGTCAACTTTTTCCGCGTGCTGCACGCCACCGCACCGCTGGAAGGGATCGATTACGTGCATCACCTGAAGCATGCGCTGGAAGATGCAGGTTACATCGTCTCCCGCGACGTAACGCTGCCCACGCCCGTACCCGCACCGGACACGCAGGAATTGGCGCTGGCAGGAGTGAGCGTGGCTGGCATTGGGGCAACGGCCGTTTCCAGCCTGCTCAACCTGCCCGAACCCATCGCCCTGCCGCTGACACTCGCCGCCGCTGGCGGAGCCGCCACGCTGCCGTTTGTGGAGGAACAGCGCAACCAGGCCGCCATCGCCCGCCTGGCCCATTCTCACGAGCATGATCATGCACATGACCATCACCACCACGATCATGACCACCACAATCACCACGACCACGATCATGGGCATGACCACGGCGATTTGGCCGCGCTTTACCCGCCATCTTACGCCCCCAAGCTGATTGCTCTGGGTGCCACCGCGCTCACGCCGCTTGCTGTGCAGCAGGCCACCCGGCTAGATGGCACGGCAGGCTGGCTGGCGGGTTTGGCCTACCAGGCCACCGCCGCAGCGGCTTTAGCGACCAGCACCAGTGGGCAGGAATATCAGCTGCGCATCGAGGCGTACAAAGGGTTTAATCTGGATTGGTTACTGCCGCTGGCAACGGCCGTTCTACAACTCCCCAACAACAGCAGCAAGGCAGTGGCTTTGGCTGTGCTCGGTGCAGGTTATCTGGCCGCACGCCAGCAAAACCTGGACGTGCTCTCCACCCTCGATCCGGGCCACGCAGAAGGGCACACCCACCACATTTCGGCAGCGATGGCCACCCTGGGCGACATCCAAATGGCCATCGGCCCCAAACCGGCGCGCAAATGGGCAGGTTTGGGACCAGCGGCAACGGCCGTTTCGCTCGTGTTGGCCAATCAAGGATATAAAAATGGGGCGGTGGGAACGGCCGTCCTCGGCACAATCGGGCAAACAATGGGGCTGGTCGGCTTCCGCCACCCCGAACGCGCCCTGAAAGACACCTTGCAGCAAGCGGTGCCCAGCTTCGTCGTGGGCACGGGGGTGGGGTTGGTAGCGTTACTGCTTGGTCAAAAGGAGACCAGAGATTAGAGATTGGAGATTGCCAGCGCTTAATCTCCAATCTCTAATCTCCTATCTCACATGCTTCCTCCACAATCCGCCAGAGACACGCGCTTTTGCCACATCCCTGCCGGGCCGTTTGTGTACGGGCCAGAGGTGTGCTACGAGCGGTTAGCACAATGCCCACCGTTTAAGCCGCAGCAAACCATGGAACTACCAGAGTTTTGGTTGGCAGAATTTCCAGTGACTTACTGGCAGTGGCGCGAATTTTTGCAAGAGACGGGACACGATTGGACTGGCAGTTGGTACACAGTAGTGCGGGGCTGGCGCGGCACCTTTTTGCGGGCGTATGCTCCCGTCGAATCGTATCCAGCGGGTCACGATGACCTGCCCATTGTAGACGTGACGCAAGCGGAGGCGTACATGTTCTGTGACTGGCTATCCGAAAAGCTGGGTATAGAAATCACACTGCCCACAGAGTTTCAATGGGAAAAGGCAGCGCGGGGCGGGGACGGCCGTTTCTATCCCTGGGGTAATCAAAAACCACGTCCTGAAATCCAATGGCAGGCTACCTTTCCCGTCAAGCCCGCCAGCTTTTTGTTTAGTCTGCTGGTGAAGCCCCGCCGCGAATGGGCGCGCGCAGGCTGGTATTGGCGCAATGGCTATCCGCTGCCCGTAGGCGCAATTCTGCAAAATGTGTCGCCGTTCGGCTGCGTGGACATGAGCGGCAACATTTGGGAATGGACCAGCAGCCTGTACAATCCAGACCTGCCCGATTTTCATGTGGTGAAAGGCGGTTCCTGGGGGTACACCATTCATCATGCGGCCTGCAACGTGCGCAGCGCCTGCAGCGTCACCACCCCCAGCCGCGATTATCACGCGCAAGGGACCGGTTTTCGGGTGATGGCCTTGGAAAAACCTGAATTGGTGAAACAATGGACCAGTTAATTCTTATCCTTGTCGCCGTTATTTTGTTGGCAACGGCCGTCCTCATTTACCGTCGCTTGCCGAAGGAGCTAACGCGCTGCCCAAATTGTGGCTATGCGCAACCGCCAGAACAATGGCCAATGCAAAACCAGCGACGGCATGTAAACGGCCGTTACACCATCACCCCGCTGCCCACCTGCCCCCAGTGCAATTTTGTGTATGAAGAATTGAAATCGTCGAAACCACCGAAACGGCCGTTAAAATGACACTCGATTTGAATCAGCGTCCACAACTACCCCCAGAAAAACTCATGACGGTCACCAATGAACTGGCTCGTTGGTTGCCGGGAAGTGAGGGAGCGGGTGTTGCTAATTGGACCCAATCAGAATGGGAAGCGGCGCTGTGGGTGGTGTATTGGCAAAATGCCCTGCCCTGGCTGGCCCAGCGGGTGCACGCGGCCAAAATTATGCTGCCAGAGGGCGTGAACGGCCGTCTCCAAACCATCAACAGCGCCAGCCGGGAACGCACCGAAGTGATGTTGGAAGCCTGCACCGAAATTTTGGCCGCATTTCAGCAAGCTGGCATTGAGACGATTTTGCTCAAGGGAGCGGTGCTCGCACCGCTCGTCTACCCAGATCCGTTCCAGCGTCCCCTGGCCGACCTGGATTTGCTCATTCGCCCTAAAGATGTGGCCGCCAGCCGGGAAATCATGCTGAACCAGCTGAGCTACCGCTACTACTCCCGCAGCGCCGAGGACGAGGTGTACCTGCGCGGCGAACGCAAAACCAACATTTGGGCACCAGACAACGTGCATCCGGTGGAGGTGCATTTTACGCTGCGCGAGGAGTATGCGGGGATTGGCTATGAGCTGGCTGAGGTGATGTGGCGGGAGAGTGCGGAACGGCCGTACTGGCAAAACACAACCGCCCGCATCCCCAACCCAGCCGCCCTGTTGCTGCACGTCTGTGCCCACACGACTAGCGACTGGATCATCCAACGCGGCCGTTTGATGCACATCGACGACATCCGCCAGCTTTGCGCCCAAATGAAACCGGAAGATTGGCAAACATTTGGCCAACTGGTGCAGCCCGGCACGGCGCGATTCATTTACCCGGCTCTGGCATTTGTAGGCAAATATACACAGTTGGACATTCCTACCAACATGCTCAATTCGCTACGCGAAGATTGCCCGCCAGCCTTGCTCGCTTGGCTGACTCACACCGGCCTGGCCGAGGCGTCTGAATCGAACCCGACGAACCGCAGCGGCATTGGCCTGGACATTGCCCGGCGGCTGGCCCGCTCTCGGCTAGACATGGTGCGCTTTTGGCTACGCTCCTTTTTCCCGCGCCGCTACAATCTGGCCAAGCGGTACCCCAAACTGGTCGAAACGCCGTTTTGGTGGCTAGGGTATTTGTTGATTAATTTGGATCGGGTTTGGCACATGGCTCGGAAAGTAATTGGGTAATTTGCCTTTTAGTCAGCAGTTACTCAATTACCGAATTACCCAATTACAATTCACACATGAACGAAATTATCAAAGTCACCAACTTAAGCAAGACATACCAGAGCCAAGGCAAGGCGGTTACGGCCGTTTCCAACATCACTTTTTCCGTGAACCAGGGCGAGCTGTTTGGCTTGTTTGGTCCCAACGGCGCAGGCAAAAGCACCATCGTGCGCATGCTGACCACTTTGCTGGCCCCCACGGAGGGAACGGCCGTTGTCAACGGTTTCGACGTGGTGCAACAGGAGATGCAGGTGCGGTCGTCGATTGGGTTGGTGACGGCAGATGAACGATCTTTTTACGGCCGTCTCACTGCCCGCCAGAATTTACAATTTTATGCCGCCATGCAAAACGTACCGCGCGGCCAAATCACCCAGCGCATTCGCGACGTTTTGGAACTGTTTGGTCTGACGCACAAAGCCAATGCGCCAACGCAGTCGCTTTCCACCGGGCAAAAGCAGCGGCTCAACATGGCTCGCGCCCTCATCCACAACCCGCCAATTCTGTTTTTGGATGAGCCGACCAAGAGCATGGATGTACAAACCAGCGACTTCGTCAAAGCGCTCATTCGGGATGAATTGGTCAACAAGCAGGGCAAGACGGTGGTTTTTATCAGCCACGAGCTGTACGAGATGGAGAATTTTTGCGACCGGGTAATCATTTTGGCCAATGGCACGGTGCAAGCGGTGGGTACGCCCGCCGAGCTGGGGGCAAAACTGCCGCGCCGCGCCCTATTCCGCTTGGTCGTAGAAGGCAATCCTGAGGTGCTGAGTCAAAGCTGGCAAGCGCTGGACGGCGTGGAATCCGTCACGGAAGTCTCACGCGGGGCGACGCAAACGGCGTTTGACATTGCCCTGGCGGATGAGCGGGTTTGGTTTGAGATTCTAGAAGTGATCGAGGGGGGAAACGGCCGTCTGGAAAGCTACCACCGCGCCGACGACGAATCCTTACGCCGCATCGTGGCCTATTTCAGTGGGAAAAAGTAATCGTCAGCAAAGCTAATCATAAACTTCATCCCAGGAAATATTTTTTTTATCTTCCTGACAGTTTTTGATAAATTTATCAAAATATCCATTGCGTTCAGAATCAAGAATTAATTCGCGAATTTTCCCTTCCCTAGTGTCACCGGCAAGGTTCTCGTAGGCTACGGGCAAATCCATACACAAAGTTCTAATTTCATCGTCATTAAAGTGCTTGTCAATAAATTTTAATAACCTGCGTGTGTTAACACGCTCCTTTTCTGCTGAACCAGTTGCGCTTTCTAACAACCCAAATCTTTCTTGAATATTTACGACCACAATATCAATATCATTTTCCGCCAACTTTTGAACCTCATTTTTCAGCAAAATATCTGCCTCTTCAAAATTCAGTTCACTTTTCCACACTTTGATCGCGTTATCATACACGGCCTCCTTTACCTCTGCGAAAGAGAAAATGAATAATGATTTGCATTTGCCTCTCATTTTAAAGGAGAAACCCAATGTAGTAAATGATCCAAAAAATCGAGTGTCCTGTAACACTTCTGTCTCAAGATAGAGAAAACCGATTTTCCCTGTTGGCGTTTCAAAGATATGATGATGAATCCACTCGTTATCTAATCCTAATGTTTTAGCGAGTTTAAGTTCAAACCTATCGGATATCTTTTTCAAAGCGGGTTCTAAAAATCCGACAACCTCATCTGGCAATTGGAGCGCACTTAATTTGGGGGTGGGAGTGGAGGGAACGGCCGTTGATCTTTTCGGTTCATTCGGGCTCCCCAAAGCAACACCAACCCCTTTTCCAGCGGCCTTAAACCCATCTTCAACCCAGGTAGTTTGTGTTTGCATATTAACCATCTTGCCCTCCATTTTCCATCACAGGCTTGGCAAATGACGACGTAGTCGAAAAATTATTCAACGAAAACGAAAACAACCCTGCTGCCGTCTCCAGCAAGGCTTGCTCATCCATATCCTGGGCCAGGAGGTCAACCACTTCTTCACCTGAAAGTTGAAGAACTTGGATGTTGTGATCATCAGTAAAAGTAAAGAACGTATCATCAGCCTCGACATCTACAAGGACGAAAACGGCCTTGACTGGTTTCGACAGTTGCAAAATGCCTTGCAGATACCAGGTCGCCATGCGAAATTCTGAAGCTATCGTCAAATCTGGCGATGCAAGGGTCTCCTCAGATGTCATTACGTCTATTATCAGGCTGTCCCCCTCACTTTGTGAAATCAAATCAATACTGGCGGTCATACGATCAGATATATCAACTCCTAATTCTGGTTTGTTTTTTATTTTTGCCAAGGTTTGTACCTCATACCCTAAAGGCTGAAGCAGCCGGACGATTGCTTTATTCGTAACCTCAACACCGCGCGGTATTGCCGGCTCCCGCAACCAAAGCCAGGCACTTATACTGATAAAAAACATATAAAAGACAATGACAAATAAGCCCACGAGAAATTCATTACGAATATTAAGTGCTCCATTGTCGCTCATATTGGAGGCCAGTGTAAAAAAGACAACCGGAATTAAAATAATAAAAATGAACGATAAGAAGCTCCCCCGCTTGATAAGCCATTTCTTCCCAGTTGCAGATATTTGGGCAAATGCAGATTGGTTGCTTACCTTTGGATAAAGTTGATTTACCAAGTGCCGCCAATTCATGCTCACTAAAAATACGATGCTACCGAGTAAAAGCAATACAAAAACTACGTTAGCAAAGTTATACGCATCTCCCTTATATTCCCCATCCACACCAACTAAAAAAGCTAAGCCATATAGTGCCCACCGAATCAACCAAAGCACAATCGCTATCAAAACGGATGGATAAAAAGCGCCCAAGGTTGATAAAAAGAGTTCCAGCCACCGGGGTTTCGCCTCACTTACTCTTTTTTCCCTGGCAAACATGAAGATTAGTAAAACCAAAACGAGTAGAGGTGTCAAAAATAATGCCCAGTAAGCAGTTAGCACAAAGCTAAGAACCAAAAAGGGAATGGTTGAGGTAGCGCCTAATAAAAAAAATAAGAAAATTCTGTTAGCCGAAGTTTTGGGTGGAGGAGCAGTTAAGACAGGCATTCTCTAAATCTCCATTTTATTGAGAGGGGACGGTAAGGTGAGTCAACTCTTAATGGCGCAGCAAGGCAAGCTCACAAGGTATTCTTTTTCATTACAAATTAAGGCTCTTTACAGCTTGGAGATAGTACCACAGTTTATGTCCAACCGCCTGCACCATAATTGAGCTTGTCATCTCGATCGATCTACCGCAAAATTCAGCCCAGAATGAACCGCTTAAATAGTCACAAATTATTTGCCCTCATTACCCACAACTTCCGCCTGGCCTGGGCCTACAAGCTGAACTTTGTCACCCGCTACCTGGGGGTAATTATTTCAGTGCTGCTCTTTTTCTTTTTGGATCAACTCTTACAGCGATCCGGTTCGGGGCAAGTAGAGGGGGGCACTTATTTTACGTTTTTGATCATCGGTGGGGCATTCTCTAAGTTTTTGGAATTGAGCAGCCACGCCTTTTCCGCCAATTTGCGCGAGGAGATGTTGCAAGGCACCATCGAGCCGTTGCTGGTGACGGCCACGCCGGTGACGCTGGCACTGCTGGGGCCATCGTCGTGGATGCTGTTGGAGGGGGCGCTGCTGGTGTTGATTCAGCTGGGAGTGGGTACGGCCGTTGGCGCGGATTTCTCACAGGCAAATTGGGGAACGGCCGTCCTTGTCCTGCTTGTTTCGTTAACCAGTTTAATCAGCTACGGCATCTTTTCAGCGGCGTTTGTGATCATCTTCAAGCGGGGCGACCCGATGAACTGGTTCATCAACTCGGTGGCCTACGTGTTTAGCGGAGTCTTTTTCCCAGTGGAGCTGCTGCCCGGCTGGCTGCGAATCATCAGCTACGCCCTGCCGTTTACCTATGCCCTGCGGGCTCTGCGCGGGGCGCTGATGCGTGGCGAGACGATTGCGGCAGTTGGTGGGGATATTTTGGTGCTTGTGGGATTTACGGCCGTACTCCTCCCCCTCTCCTACTTTGCCCTGCGCTACGCCATCCGCCACCTGAAACAAACCGGCGAATTGGCTCATTACTAGGTCAGTAATCGATGATCAGCAATCAGTAAGGAAAATGCAACGATGGAACTAACAGCATATGAAGATTCTTGGGAAGCGGATGATCCACACGCTAATTTCAAAGAAGAAGTGGCGCTCTACAGCGTGGCAAATCCGCTGCCGACGCTGGAAAATTTGAGCAAGGACACGGGCATTCCTGTCCCGGCGCTGATTCGCTACATTTTAGTAAAGTACACGGCCTCCGGCTCCGACGCGGTTCTGGCAATGACACCCTACGTGTTGCGGCAAATGCAGGATCACATCACAAAAGCCGAAAAGATAAACACAAATGAAGCCCGTCTGGCAGCGTACGAAGCGCTGCGCCAGATGATTGGTTGGCTCACGCTTGGGCCAATCGACCTGGATTAGCGGTTTTTATCAACTGGTTGATAAATCGTGCGATTTTGCCAAAGTTGAGTAAGATAGGATCAGATTCAGCAGCTTTTTGTGGAAGAGGAAAACCAAATGGCCCAACAAACGTTGACCTTGCAAGATGTACAAATTTCCCCTGACTCCTTGCCGCAGCAACACTCAGACGCCAGCAACACCATTTTCTTAATTAATTTTCGCAACCACCGGGACATGTACCCACCGTTTGGCATCATGTACGTGGCGGATGCGCTGGAACAGGTTGGGTTTTCCTGCCGTGTGTTTCACGAGACAGAAGAATATTTAGAAGAATTCGTAAAACAGGTAGCCGCGGAACGGCCGTTATTTGTCGGCTTTAGTACCATTACCGGACCACAGCTAAAGCCCACCATCGATGCTTCTAAGCGGGTTCATGAGCTGGGCATTCCCGTGGTGTGGGGCGGCGTGCATGCCACCATCATGCCGATGGATGTGCTCAAAGAAGAATACGTCGATTTTGTCATTGTCAATGAGGGGGAAGAGACAGCGCAAGAGTTTGCCCTGCTCCTGGCGGGTCGGGTACCGTCCCGTGACTGGTCTACCGTACCGGGGCTGGCTTACAAGCGGGAAGAGGATGGTTTTCCACAATTTCATAGGGAACGGCCGTTCATCCAGGACCTCGATAAATATAACCCACGCTGGGATTTGCTCGATGACGTCGAAGCATATCTCATCCCCAGCGGGCCGTATCAGCGGGCCATCCCCGTCTACATTTCGCGCGGCTGCCCCTTCCGCTGTGGCTTCTGCTACAACGAAGTGGTCATGAAACGCACCTGGCGGCAGCATTCCGATGAGTTCATCATGAGCCAGATTCAGTGGTTGAAGGACAATTATCAGGTGGATGCCATTGATTACGCCGATGATTATTTATTCGGCCGTATCAAGCCCATGCAGCGGTTGGTAGAAAAAATCGGCATGCCCTGGAGCGGGCAAGTGCGGGTGCAGCTGCTTAAGCCGGAGTTTGTGCAGTGGATGAACGACACTGGCTGCCAATGGGTCAACATCGGCGTAGAGTCCGCTTCGCAGGTAGTGCTGGACCGCATGACCAAAGACCAGGACGCCGAGCAGATCATTTGGGGCATTGGCAACCTGGTGCAATTCGCGCCGCACATCGAAGCCAACTGTTCTTTTATTGTGGGAATGCCGGAAGAGCAGCCTCACGAAACCAAAGAAACCTTTGCGGCCATTGAAACCCTGGCCGCCATGAGTGACAAGGTGCGCTGCTCCGTCTGCGTTTACATGCCCTACCCCGGCACGCCGCTGTGGGGCAAAGCGCTGGAAATGGGCTACGTGCCGCCAACCAACCAGGAAGGCTGGTGCGACATGGACCTTAACCGGGGCAATACCCCCTGGATGAGCGATGACGAAGCCCAGGTCATGTGCGACATCAATGATATTTTGTTTGTGGGGCGGTCTCAAGGGCATTGGCTGCTGCAACCGTATTACCAGCTGCTTCGCTGGCGCTGGCGTAAGCAATATTTCAGAAATTATTGGGAAGGTGCCTTAAAGACACGGCTTATCCATTCTCCACTCAAACCGCTTATCGCCTGGCTGACCAAAAAGATGGTCACCTTCAACCAAACCACCCACAAAGGCACGATCTCTGAGGGTGCAGAACTATTGGGGCTGGACTATTCAAAACCATCTGGGGATTAAACTCTACAGGTCTATTTAAAGCGGCTGGCTAAGACGCTCAATTGTGAAAAACTGATTGGCTTCAATAAAACAATATCTGCTTCTGCATGTAAGCTATGGGCCAGAGCCGCATCGGCCGTAGCCAGAATGACGCTCACATCCATCAATCGTTGGTCATTACGAATCTGGCTCAACAAAGTCATCCCCTCCACTTCAGGTATATGCAAATCTAAAACAACCGTTTTAGGCACAACCTCAGACAAACGCTGTTGAGCGGCTAATCCATCCTTAAAAGATTCCGTTTCGTAACCTGCCTGATACAGCGCAGTGGTAAAAATCAGATTTTGGTCTGCATCGTCTTCGATAATTAACGCAAGGGGTCTCGTTTCCAAAATATACCTCTCACTCATTCTTGCATCGGTTGGATTGGTAAATTCACGGTAAACACACTTCCCTGTCCTAATTTGCTCTTTACTTCAACGGTGCCTTTCATGGCCGTTACCAACTGTTGAACAATGGCCAACCCCAACCCAACACCCCCGTGTTTACGATGCGCGGTTTCATCAGTTTGGCGAAACGGTTCAAAAATAGTGCCCAAATGCTCTTTGGCAATGCCAATCCCCGTATCTTTAACCTCAACACTCCAATGGGTAGCATTCGCTTTGTAAACCCGGACGACAATGCTGCCCGATTCAGTGTATTTAATGGCATTTACAACCAGGTTCGTCACAATCTGCTCAATTCTTACTTTGTCACCAATGACTGAGCTGGGCAGATTTGCGTTAATTTTTATCCGCATAGCCAGTCCCTTTTGCAAAGCTAGCGGCAAATAATTTGAATAGACCACTTCAACCAAAGCCTGGGGCGGAAATTCTTCTTCTATCAAACGTAATTGGCCCGATTCAATTTGGGATTGATCAAGCAATTCGGCGAAAATATTTTTCAGCACCACGGCCTTATTAACAATACGCTGGGTCATATCCTTCTGCTCTGGCGTGAGGGGACCGTAGATACCTTCTTGCAACATCTCAGCCAGGCCCATCATTGCCCCTAAGGGTGTCCGTAATTCATGGCCCATGCGGGCAATAAATCGTGTCTTAAACTCATTGGCCTCGGTGGCTTTTTGGGCCATTGCTTCAATTTCTTTAATCTCAACCATATAACGGCTAACGGCCGTTTGAAGGGCACTGCGAATGAGTTCTTGCTCTTTAAGGATTTTCTTTTCCTGACTCTGGATATAACCTTGAATAACCGCTTCCTGGTAAGCATCAATTGCTGCTAAGGCCGGAGCAACCTGACCCTGCTCCAGGTGATCTAATAGAAATTGGCGCGTTATGTGCCCCAAACGTAATGCAGCCTGCTCGCTTAAGCCGGCTTGAAATAACTGACTGCCATGTGCTACCGCTGAAAAATTTGGCTCACAAAAATATTTATTGAGGGCATCCACTTCATTAGAAGCAATGCTTCTTAGCATGTTAGGACGCAGCGTCGTGCGTCGGCTAAACAAAGTATCACGCAAAACTCTAAAGTAATTGCTTTCTAACTCAGCGCAGCAAGATTCAATGAGCTGTGTCAGAGTCTCTTGCCAGGTGTTGGTTGGTGCCAATTGAATATCCCCCATCATACAGCAGCTCAAAGCTTATCTCGATTCACGACGCGTTCAACTGCTTGAGAGGAACGGCCGCTAATCAAGCATAAGATAAACTCCCCTATTTGACCAGGTAAGCACCATAACCACCAGCCAATGGCCCAATAGTCTCCAAATCCTCTTGGGCAAGTTCTGACTCATCAAAACCATGCCATTCTAACAAAGAGATAAAATCTTGATCCATTTGCCAGGGCTGCAGCAATTCACGGAATTGTTGTAAGGAACGTCGATGAAACTTTGCCCCCATTTTTTCATAGATTTGGAACGTTTGATCCAGCGCTGCGTTTTGCGGCAGGTCAGCCCCTTGGGCATTGAAGGCCAGGCAGCTGCCGGGGGCAGCCCAATCATAGGTGTATTGGGCAATGTGAGCGATAGCCTCATCAGTCAAAAAGGCGCTAACCCCCCAAAGAACAAGACCAACTTTGCGCCTATCGCCCAATATTTTTTGCACCTCAGGCCGGTTCAGCAGCACTTCTGGTTCAGCCGCATTAGCTTCAAAGAAATATACGTCTGATGTGTTCCCCAAGATATCATGGGCATATTCAACAACAACTGGATCATAATCAGAATAAACAATGGTTGTGCCCTGGGGAGCAACTTGATGAATATGATCATTGGTTGGCAGTCCCGAGGCTAAATCAACGATCAGATCATGACCGCGCCGCACAGTCAATTCCGTGGCAATATCTTGCAAAGCCCAACGCTGAAGGCGGGCACCCTTTGGGGCAAACGGCAAGAGTTTAATCACCTGCTCAGCAGCCTGACGATCGACTTCAAAGTTATGGTTACCACCGAGGTAATAATCGTACATTCTGCCAGCATTGGGCTTGCTGTCGTCAATAATACTTTCTTTGGGCATGTTGTCTCTCCTGCGAATTGATGAGGCTTTACTAATTGTGCGAGTGCCTTAGATTGTACACAAACGCCTACACTTAACCTGTGAATGAACTTCAAGTTACCTGCAAAATAGTGAAATCTAAACCTATTCAGGAGTTGTGCGGCAAACGAGTGCCATCCTGCGCCTTGTTTGCGTAACTCCTGCTATCACTCTCAGTGTAACCGGGCAAAAACCGACAAACAAGGTACTACAGTAAGGGGTGCATCCTAATCCAAAAATAAATGGGCTAGCAAAAAATGCTAGCCCATTTTACTCTTTTTGGTTTCGGCCTATCTATTAGGAAGCATCAGCCACAAAGTTAATGATCAAATCTACTTCATTTTCCACGTTGGCGACGTTGGGGACCTCAGGAATGTTGAGGCCATACGTGTCGCGTAGGACGGTGGCAGTGGCGGTGCCGGAGATTTGACTGTCGGAAACGGCCGTTGCCACCACGCTAAAGGTCACCGGCTCGGTAATATCCCGAATGGTCAAATCGCCATCAATGGTGAAGCTAATTTCTTCACCCACCGCCGCAGAAGCAGGCAGCCCATTTACGGCCGTTGGCACAAAGCTGATAAATTCATAGTCACCCGTATCTAAAATTTCGTTTTGAATGGCCCGGTTACGGAAATTATTGTCCGTAGCCAGCGTCCGGGCATTAATTTGAATTTCGCCTACCTGGGCAGTGGCTAGATCGCTGAAGTCCAGCGCAATCTGCCCTGCCACCTGATCGGTCATGCCCACAACGGTGGTGCGCACGCCCCGCAAGTCTTCATCCAGCTCAAAGCGAACTTCGGAATCACCCTGGCTAATTTCATAGACGACCAAACCGGCAACGGCCGTTTCGTCTGTTGTTTCTTCAGCAACCGCCTCTTCTTCCATTGTTTCTGTTTCTTCAGCTTCGTCCAGTTCAACGGGCGGCTCTTCAGCTGCCTCCGTGGGCACTTCAACAGCGGCAGATTCTTCACTTTCCTCAATTTCCAGAGGGACAGCCTCGATAGTGGCACTAGGCTCCGCCGGTTCCTGCAAAATGCCACAGGCGGTTGCAGTTAACAAAACCATAAACAAAAGCAACACCATATAAATATTCTTCTTCACAAATTACCTCCATAGCTAAGGTTTAGCGGCACATTTAAAACAAAGCCGTTGGCTGTGCCAAAATTCCAACACATAATTGTACGGTTACACTTTTTAGTTAGACCTTTCCAGCACCCCCTTCTTATAAAGGATTAAGTAACGATGGTAAGGCTTACTCAGCAAGCCAGCTATCCGCAATCTGCTCAACATCCAGGTCTGCGGCGTTGGGCAGTTCATTCAGGCCAGCAATGATTGCCTCACGTACGGCCGCTACCTCCCCACCATTTGCCTCGATAACCGCAACCAATGACGCACCATCAGCACCTTCCGCCTGTAATTCCGCAACGGATAAGCCGAGCTGTTCAGCAACGGCCGTATACACCGTATCAACCACGTTATTTTGCGGCCGTTCCGGGGTTTCACCCGTTTTTGTTTGCAGCAGCCGAATGACCGCCCCCACCATCGCCTGCTCCTGAATGTCGGCAACCCCCTCTCCAGAGGCAAATTCCGCCTGGCGCGTAGCCATATCGTCTGCACTTAGTTCTGTGCCGGCTGGGCCACCAAAACCACCGCCAAAGCCCCCGCCTGGCCCACCCCCAGGGCCACCACCGGCCCCAGGGACAACCCCGGCGGGCGGAGTAAACCCAGAACTTTCTGCATTGTCACGCCCCTGGCCCTGGCCAAACCCACGGCCAAAGGTGATAGCGCCGCTATCCAGCAGATCGGTCAGGGAATCGGTGGTCAAAGCCATGTCGGCAATCGCCGTCACTTGCTCAGGAGACATCGCGTCTTGGATTTGCTTGAGGACAGCATCAACCTCGACGGAAGCGGCCGTATCGCTGCTGTTCAAACTTTGAGCCGCTTGCCACAAGGGCAAGATTTCCGCCGCGACCGTTTCATCGACCACCAAATTAGTTTCTTCAAGCTGGAGCGTGCCCGCAGCCAATTGAATCATCACTGGCAGGGCATCGCTGTAATCTTCAGTTAAGCGCGCAGGTTGATTGGTGCTGGCGGAAACGGCCGTATCCTCAACGGCCGTTTCGCTGGCAGCACAAGCCGTACTACCCAAAAACAAAAACAGAAGGAGTAAAATTATCCAGTTTTTCATCATCAAATTCCTTAAAAAGTCAGTAACTATTTAGGTGTCATACCCGCGAAGGCGGGTATCCATCTTCTTATCCAGAGGGGTGCATGATGCTCAACTAAGAACAAATCACGCTTCACGCATCATCCTCATTCGTGGCGCAGCGCCTCAATCGGATCAAGCTGCGCCGCCTTGTTGGCCGGAAAAAAACCAAAGAAAATGCCAACCGCCGCTGCCGAACCAAAGGCCAGGGCGATAGAACTGGGCACAATCACGGTACGCATATCGCTGGTAGAGCCAAACAGATATGAACCGCCCACGCCAAACAGTACCCCGATCAAACCACCCACCAGGCTCAACATCAGCGCCTCGGTCAGAAATTGCAGCCGAATGTCGTTGGGTGTGGCCCCCACCGACTGGCGAATGCCAATTTCGCGGGTGCGTTCTGTCACGCTCACCAGCATGATGTTCATGATGCCAATTCCACCCACCAGCAGCGAAACCCCAGCCACCCAGGCCAGTAAATTACGAAACGCCTCGGTCGTTGCTCCCTGCGTGTCGATAATGTCTTGCTGCGTTTGCATCGTAAACGGGAGATCGTCTACCGACACATCCTTGCTGGTGGCCAGCTTGAGCTGAATTTGCTGGATGACCAGGTCCATGTCGGCCCCTGCTTCAACTTGCACGTAGATAATGCGCACGTTATCGCCCGCAAACTGGCGGAACTGGCTCGGCATGAATTTGTCAAAAACCAGGGTAATCGGCACATACAGCAAAGAATCAAAATCGGTGTTGCCCACAACCCCTTTCTCAGCTGCAACGCCAATCACAGCTAACTTGGTTGTGCCGACAGTGATCGATTGGCCAATGGGATTGGCTTCGCCAAACAGTTGTTCCGCCAGATCTGGTCCCAGTACGGCTACTTTGGCTGACCGATCCAATTCAGTTTCGTTGAAGAAACGGCCGTCGCCAATCTCCACATCCCGCACAGTGGGGAAACCCAACGTGGTCCCCATTAAAGAGACGTCCGTTAAGCTCACATCCCCAGCCTTAACCGTTTGCGTTGTCATCTGGTCAACCGTCGTGGCAACCACACCACCCACCGAAGCAACAATCTCCACGTCATCGTAAACCAGCGACGGAGAATTGTTGTTGCCACCTGGTCCCCCACCTCGGCCAAAGCTGGCCTGAATAAACACCAGATTGGAGCCAAGCCCTTCAATTTGCTCGGCAATGGTAGCTTCGGTCCCGGCGCTGATGGCGATCATGATGATGACGGCCGCCACGCCGATGATGACGCCTAGCATGGTGAGCAAAGAGCGCACTTTGTTGCGCACCACACCTTCCCAGGCAATGCGAATTATTTCGACGGGGCTGATGATGTCGGTAACAGCCGTTGCCGGCATTATTTCCGGCTCATTTGTTGTGGTCACAGGGGATGTTGTGGTTGTCATGTGGCACCTCCGGGGACGGAACGGCCGTCTGACGCCACCAACCCATCGACCAGCACAATTGAGCGCTCGGTCTGCCCAGCAATATCCGCCTCATGGGTCACCATCAAAATGGTGCGACCTCGCTCATGCAAGTTGTGCAGCAACTCCATAATTTCATTGCCTGTTTTGGTATCTAAATTACCGGTCGGCTCATCAGCCATAATTAAAACCGGGTCGTTGACGAGGGCACGCGCAATCGCCACCCGCTGGCGCTGGCCACCGGATAGCTCATTGGGTTCATGATGGGCCCGATCGGCCAGCCCCACCGATTCCAGCGCCGCCAGCGCTTTTTCCTCGCGCTGCGCGGGTGAAAGTTGATTCTCACGTTTGTAAACCAGGGGCAGCATCACGTTGCGCAGTGCCGAGGTGCGCGACAGTAAGTTAAACGATTGAAAAACAAAGCCGATGCGCCGATTACGAATGCTGGCCAGCCGTACTTTATCCAGACCGCTCACATCCTCGCCTGCCAAAAAATATTGGCCATCCGTTGGGCGATCCAGGCAGCCGAGAATGTTCATCAGGGTGCTTTTGCCCGAGCCAGATGGGCCCATCACCGCCACAAATTCACCTTCATCAATGCGAATATTGACCCCGGCCAGCGCAGCAACCTGAATATCGCCCATGCCGTACACTTTACGCAGCCCGTTTGTTTGGATTATTGAATTCATCATTTACATCCTGTTAGGCACGCTGCGCTACTCACTTTGGGTTTGCAAAATGCCGGTTGTTACTTCTTCGCCTGCGTCAACACCAGACAAGATTTGGGCATAGGTGAAGTCCATGATGCCCACCTCAACAAAGCGCAGCTGCGGTTCGCCAGCTTCCATCACAAAGACAGCGTACTCTCCGTCTGAAAGCTCACGCACAGCTTCGACAGGCACCAGCACAGCGCCATCTGCCCGACCACCAATAACCTCAACCGTGGCATTCAAACCAATAGGTAAGGTTTGTGGTTTGGCAAAGGAATCGGCATCCAGCTGAACCAGAGCGCGTACGGCCGTAATCCCCGATTCCGTCACCAGCTGGGGATTCACCTGGATCACCGTTCCGGTAAAAGTGTCATCAGGCAGCGCATCAAAAACCACTTCCACGTCATACCCTTTTCCCACCATATTCAGATCAGATTCGTCCAGAAATAGCTCCAAAAGCGGCTGCGACAAATCAACCAGGGTAATCAGATCGCTACCAACGGTTTCGCCAACGCCTGCGTTTACGGCCGTTACCGTTCCAGCAGAAGGTGCGGTTAATACTGTTGCCTCGACGGCGTCTTCGGCCGTCTGCAAAGTGAGGGCGGCCTGCGTCAGGCTAATCTCGTTGGCCTCCTGGTTTAAAAGGGCTTGCTGCAACGTTAGCTCGGCCTGGCGAACGGCCGTTTCCGCCGCCTCAATCTCATCCTCCGTGGGACCACTTTGCGCATCAGCCAACGCCTGCTGCGCGGAAAGCAAGCTGGTTTGAGCACTGGCAGACGAGCCACTGCTGCTGCTGGCAACGGTCGAGTTGTAGTTAAGCTGGGCAATCTCTAAGGATTCCTGCGCGCGCAGCAAGGAATCGGCCGCCCGTTCCCGTTCGCTTTCTAAGGCATCCGCCCGGCGTGGATCGTTCAATTCCCAATCACGCCCTGAGTCAAACGCCGTGTCATAAACCCCTTGGGCATCGACCAAATCTCGCTCCGCCTGATCCACGCTGATTCCGCTAACCGCAATGCTGGCGCTGCTGGCTGAGGCCTGTCCCAACGCCGCATTGTAGCTGGCCTCAGCTGCTGCCAAGCTCGCCTCGGCTAAAACAATTTCGTCCGGGTCTGCTTCCCAGCTCAGCAAATCATCCAGTTCAGCCTGGGCCAAATCCAGGCTAATCTGCGCCTGAGCCACGCTAATTTCATCGTAGCTCACGCCGGTCGCTGTCACCGAAGCATCTGTCTGCATGGCAGCTTGCTGATATTGCAATTGAGCGTTTACCAGCGCTTGTTGTGCATCAGTATCATCAATTTTCGCCAGCACATCACCCGCAGCCACCTCGCTGCCAACTTCCACCAGCAGATCCGTCAGCGTGCCGCTGGTGCTAAATCCCAACGACAGCTCCTCAGCCGCAATGACGCTGCCTGCGCCAGTTGCAGAGACCACAATATCGCCCACCCGGGCAACGGCCGTTTGCACCGCTGCCTCTTCTACTTCCTGAGCTGTAGCCGCTTCTAAAGTTTGAGTGTAAAAATAAAAGCTAGCGCCCCCCAAAACAAGAACAGCAATCACTCCCAGCCAAAACTTTCGCCTCTTCCACATATGCTAAACTCCATTTCCAGATTTCATCGAATTAAGTTCCAGGAGAGTATAGGAAACAAATGTTCAGAAATTGTTAAGAACTATTTGCCTACCTGTTAATTTGCGAATCTTGACAAATCCGTCCAAATGTTCTAATCTTCTTGTCTATACGAAAAGAAATCCCTTCAAAGGAGAATGTAGCGTGAGTGAGCAAAAACCGTTAATTTCACCTGATAAACTCCCTCCAAAACAAGACGCCCCACCCCTATCGGCAGATGCCTCTATCCAGGCAGCACTGGGCCTTTTTGAAACCCACATGCGGGATGAAGGCTTTGCCATAAACACCATCAAAGCATTTGCCAGCGATGTACGCTTGCTGGGCAAATATTTAGGCATCGGCCAACCCATTGGCGAAATTGGCACTAAAAATCTAAACGATTTTCTCAAATGGCTTGTGGAAGAACGAGGTGTACCGTGCAGTCCTAAATCGTACGCTCGGCGCGTGACCACCCTAAAAGTGTTCTTTAGCTGGCTACATGAAGCTGGCGTACTGCCGAATGACCCGTCAGTAGCTGTCATTCAGCGCAGCGTCAAAAGTCCACTGCCAACCCTTCCCAATGAAGAGGATCTGGCTAAAGCATTGACTGTCACCGAGCAAATTCGCCAGGGCAGCCAGGAACAAAAACCAGACGCCCGGCCCCACCTGTTGCTAACCTTGCTGCTGCAAACTGGCATCAAAAAAGGGGAAGCGATGGCCATCGTGCCGAACCATATCGATCGCAGCGATTCGGAGCAGCCGATGTTGTTCATTCGTTACCCCAACCCGCGCCTGCGTTACAAAGAGCGCAAGCTGCCACTGGAACCAGAATGGCTGGAGGTGCTGGATGAGTACCTAGAGCAATACGAACCGCCGGACACGCTGTTCACCTGCACGCCGCGCAACCTGGAATACATTCTGCGCGATGTGGGAGATGATGCGGATCTAGATCGCGGCCTGCTTTCGTTCGAGAATCTGCGCTGGGCCTCCACGATGCGCGACTGGCGCGCTAAAGAGGAACCAGACGATATCCGGCAAAAGCTGGGACTTTCTAAAATCACCTGGCGCGAGACAAAGTCGAAGCTGGAAAGGCTGACGGAGCAGGAAGAGGCAGTAGAGCAGTAAACAGTGGTCAGTATTCAGTAAAAAGTGAAAAGAGGGAACTTTTTGGGAAACAATGTCGTTACAGGAGTAGCTTAAACATTGTTTTCCTCTTGAAAAACCGTCGCTGCGGGCACAGCGGCGGTTTTTCTGATCAATCTGTCACTTTGTTCACCTCTTTTGGCTCTTGTAGAAAAAAGAGAGGAAGCAAAATGACAGAACCCCTGTATGATGCGATTGATCATTACTATACAGAATTTGTCCACAAAGAGTTACAAGATCCATATTCACACTTCAACCTGCGTACAAATGAGATTTTCCGACTCTTGGGCAAAATCAGCGGCAAGCAAATTTGTGATTTAGCCAGTGGCGAGGGTTATTTGTCACGGATGATGGCAGAACGGGGCGGGATGGTAACGGCCGTTGACATCTCCAATGCCCTACTTCAGCAAGCCAGAAAAATTTCACAAGGGTACTCGATCAACTTTCTTGTGGATGATGCCCAAACGCTTCACAGCGTAGCAGATGAAACTTTTAATATTGTCGTATGCAACATGGCATTGATGGATGTCCCGGACCTCGCTTCCGTTTTCCAGGCAGTCAATCGCATTTTGAAACCGGCTGGAAAATTTATCATCGCCCTGCTGCACCCCTGCTTTGAAACGCCATTTAGTGTGCCGGAAACAATTGCCGAAGTTGACGAAGCAGAGAACTATGTTGCCTGCCGCGTTTTACATTACGATCAAGAGGGCTTTTGGCAATCTGGTGGAGAGGGTTTGCGGGGAAAAGTTGGGGCCTATCACCGAAAATTATCTACTTATCTCAATGGGCTTCTTCAAGCCGGATTTACAATTGAAGAGGTCGCCGAGCCAATGCTGCCAGAGACAGCGTCTGCAACCTCATTTGCGGCCCAATGGAATCAAAAAATTCCACGCACTCTTATCGTCTCCAGTATAAAAGCTCGCACACTTCCCAGAAAGTGACTGACACCTGGCTTTTGCGGTTATTGTTCGCCCGGAGTGTTGCGATCCAGGCTTCTGGTGAGGGTATGAACATTAACGCGTTCGGTTTCTGGGGTAGCATAGTAGACAACGGCCGTTACTTCATACGTATCAGTCGGCTCTTTGTCGCGCAAATGCACCGTCAGGCTGAAGTTGGTTTGCAGCGTCTCAATGACGTGCAGCGAGCCAGCTTCTTCACCCCGCTCATTAATAAATGTAACCTGGAGAGACGGCCGTTCCAAAAATGGCGTCATGTCAAATCCCACGGCCACGCGACGGCCGTCCTCATGCATGTACAGTCCCAACTGCTTAATTCTTACCTCTTCCCGAGGCTTTGGCCCTTCAAACGGGTCATCAAAAAATTTAATATCCATAACAATCCCTAAAAATTGTGAATTGTGAATGATGAATGGAGAATTGTGAATGATCTAACCCGTTCACAATTCACGATTCTCAATTCACAATTAATTATTCTTTTCCAGCTTCATTTTATCTCGCTCAAAGGAGGCTAAACGCTCTAGCACCTGCACCAGTGTTACCTGCCACTCTTTGGTGCTTAGTTCACGGGGCATCCAGATAGCCTTGCGGCTAACGCGCACCGTTTCACCCAAATAGCGTTGCAAGCGGAAACGGTCGATGCCCTCCAAATCCAGCAGGCGAATTTTGATTTGGCCAGCCTCGGTGGTTACGGCCGTTACCTGCGCCCGTTCTGCTAAAACCTTGATCCGTAACTGGTAGAGCAAATGGTGCACTGGATCAGGAATCGGCCCAAAGCGGTCGGCTAACTCCTCAGCCATCTCATCAATTTCAACCAGGTCGCCCAGCATGGCCATGCGCCGGTAAAGCCGCAGGCGCAGCGCCGGGTCCGGCACGTAGTCGGGCGGTACATAAGCCGCCAGCGGCACATCGATGAGCGTTGCTTCCGGTAGCTCAGCCGGCAAGATTTCGCCTTTGCGCTCCGCCTTGCGCCGCTTTACCGCGTTGGCCAGCAGCTTAGTGTATAAATCAAAGCCCACGGCCGAAATATGACCACTCTGCTGTCCACCCAGCAAATCCCCTGCGCCCCGAATTTCCATATCACGCAGCGCAATCTGGTAACCTGCACCCAGCTCTGTTTGCTCGGCGATGGTTTCCAGGCGTAAACGAGCATCTTCATTGAGGGTGCGCCAGGGAGCGTGGAAGAAATAGGCGTAGGCGCGCTTCGCCCCGCGCCCTACACGCCCACGCAGCTGGTACATCTGCGCTAAACCAAAGCGATCGGCCCGATCGACGATGAGGGTGTTGGCATTGGGGATGTCCAGGCCACTTTCAATAATAGTTGTGCTAATGAGCACGTCGATTTTGCCCTCATCAAAATCGGTCATAATGCGCTCCAGCTGCCGCTCGCTCATCTGCCCATGCCCAATAGCCACCTTGGCCTCGGGCATCAACCGTTCGATTTGTTTCTGGATGATGTCGATTGTTTGCACCCGATTATGCACCAAGAATACCTGCCCGCCTCGGTCCAACTCGCGCTGCAAGGCACGCTTCAGCCGCGTCTCATCGAATGCGCCAACATAGGTTTGCACCGGCAGCCGCTCCGCTGGTGCCGTATCAATAATGCTGATGTCGCGCACGCCGGTCAGGCTCATGTAGAGGGTACGCGGGATCGGCGTGGCGGTCATCGTCAGCACATCAACCTCGGTACGCCACTGCTTGAGCCTTTCCTTATGCGCCACACCAAAGCGCTGCTCTTCATCCACAATCACCAGCCCCAAATCTTTAAAGGAAATGTCGTCGGAGAGCAGACGGTGGGTACCAATGATGATGTCCACACGGCCGTTTCTCAATCCCTTCACAATGCGGTTCTGCTGCGTCTGGGTGCGGAAGCGGGAGAGCATTTCTACTTTGACGGGAAACGGCCGTAACCGCTCATAAAATGTATTGAAATGCTGTTGCGCTAACACCGTCGTAGGCACCAGAATTGCCACCTGCTTGCTGTCCATCACCGCCTTAAAAGCAGCACGCAAAGCCACTTCCGTTTTGCCATAGCCCACATCGCCGCAAACCAGGCGGTCCATCGGCTGAGACTGTTCCATGTCGGCCTTCACCTCGGCAATGACGCGCAGTTGGTCCTCGGTTTCTCGATAAGGGAAGCTGGCTTCTAGCTCGGCCTGCCACTCGCTATCCTGTGAAAAAGCGTGCCCGGCAATCGTTTCACGGGTGGCGTACAGATCGAGCAGCTCATCGGCTAACTCATCAGCCGCTTTTTGCGCTTTGGCTTTGGCCTGCGTCCAGGAGCGTTCGCCCAGACGGTGCATGTTGGGCGGCCGTTCATCAGAGCCAACCCACTTGCTTAGCCGATCGGCATGGTGGGCGGGGACATAGAGCGTGTCGCCGTTGGCATACTCCATGAGCAAATATTCCCGCTCCATGCCACCGATGTTGCGCACCACCAGCCCGGCAAAACGGCCGATCCCATATTCCAAATGCACCACATAATCCCCAGCGGTAATGTCGGCAAAGCGGGCTTCCGGGGCGATGGGGCGCGGCGAGCGCCAGCGCCGTGGAGCGGGCCGGTTCCAGCCAAATATCTCGGCATCTGTCAGCAGATCAAGCAAAATCTCGCCATCGTCGCGCCGTACCAACACGAACCCTTCCGGCAAGGCACCCTGGACAAAGGTAAGGGAACCAGGTTCGGGTAGGTCGGAAACAGTTCTCACGGGCTGCTCGGCTGAACGCGGCGCAAAGGTTGAGGGGTCATCATCGTTGTCGTCCTCGCGGCTGAGGCCACCGCGCAGGAGCAAACTTTCTGGCTTGATGTCGCGGAGTTCTTCGCGCCACAGCTCTTTGAGCCGGGCGGCTTGCTGGCTGAGCACGACTACACGGTCGCCTTCTTTTTGGGCCGATTTGAGCTGGGTGAGCAACGGCCGTACCTGGCCACCATAGCGTGGACCCGGCTCAAAAGAAGAGGCTAAATCGAGATACGGCCGTTCCGGTTCCTCACCTTCCGGCCCATCCCCCAGCACCAACGGCTGCCACCAGTTCAGCACATCAACGATGTTTTCCCAGGCAAAAAGTGGGCTTTGGTAGTTGGGCGGCAGGCTAACCTGCTCATTGGCCATCTGGTCGGCGTGTTCGTGGAGTTCGGATACGGCCGTTGCCAATTCGCGCCAATCATCCACCACCACCAGCGCATCGTTGGGCAGATAATCCAGCAGGCTGGCAGGCTGCGGGTACAACAGAGGCAAATAATATTCCAGATTAGGGAATGCATTCCCGGCACGCAAGTCAGGAATATCGTCCCGCCAGGAAGGCAGGCTACCTTCTTCGGGCTGCGGGTCGAGTTCGTCCGGCAGGGAAAGAGCAAACGCCTGGGCCACAGCAGGTAAGGCCTCCCGCGTGGGCGGCACAATGATCGTTTCGATGGTCGCACTGCCATCAATATCGATGGAACGCTGCGTGGCCGGATCGAAGGTGCGCATTGTGTCGATCTCATCACCAAACAGCTCAATACGCACGGGCAAGTCCGTCGCCACTGGGAAAATATCGATGATACCGCCACGACGGCTGAACTGTCCGGCGGCCTCCACCACGCTCGTCTCCTCATAGCCGATGCCCAGCCACATTTCCATCAGCTTTTCCAGATCAATAATCTGGCCCACGCGCAACACCCGTGTACTGGTCATGAAGCGACGCTTGGGCAGCGTTTTTTGCAAAAAGGCGCGCGCCGACGTGACCACCAGTGGCGGCATTTCCAGAGCAGGCATTTGGGGATGCTGCCCCGCCATCAGCCGGGTGAGAACAGTGAGGCGATCAGCGCGGCAGCGTTCGCTCCACGGGCCGCGATCATAGGGCAGCGGCGTTGGCTCCGGCAGGCGGCGCATGACATCACCGGGCGGCAGCCACATTTCCAACGCCTGAATCCAGGCGGCGGCAGACTCCACCTTGCCGGTAATTAACACCACGGGCACCTTGCGTTGGCGGTAAAGCTGGGCAAGTACGGCCGTACGGGCACTCATCGGCAAGCTTAGCGGTGGAACTGACTTTTTCTCGTCCAGTTCCGCTACCAGCTCAGCAAAAGCAGGCAGTTCGTTGAAAATGTTGAGGAGTCCAGAAACTGTCATACGTCGTATTCCAGGTGCGACGCACTTCTAAAGTGCGTCGCACCTCCGATCTACTCTTCGTTTACAAGGTTGCCATTGTGGCGCGACATCGCCAGTTGAATGCCATCCCGCAGGTAGGTTTCGATAGCGCGAACCGCTTCAGCCAGGACGTCGTCAAGCAGCGGCAAATCATCCTTGCCAAAATCTTGCAGCACGTAGGCGGGCACGGGCATTCGCCCTGGCGGACGGCCGATTCCCAACCGCACGCGAGGAAAGTCTTGCCCCAGATGGTTAATGACTGACTTCATGCCGTTATGGCCGCCCGCCCCGCCCTTTTCGCGCAGGCGAATGGTGCCAAAGGGCAAATCCAGCTCGTCGTAGACAACCAGCACGTTTTCTATTGGCACTTTGTAGTAGCGGGCCAGCGGACCAACCGCGTCACCACTGTCGTTCATGTAGGTTTGCGGCTTGGCGATGATGACGTTTTGGTTTTGGATACGGCCGTTGCCTACAATCGCCTTGTTCTGCACCTTGCTGCTTTCAATATTGTAGGCAGCCGCCAGCGCATCGACCGCCATAAAGCCGATGTTGTGCCGGTTGCCCCGATATTTGCGGCCAGGATTCCCCAGGCCAACGATCAAAAATCGTTCTGCGTCGTTCATTTCATCAATTTCATCCGCCAGCTCTGGCTGACGGCTAATTAGTTTGCGTAAAAAGTTCATCACGCTTCCAGTCCAGACCTGACAGGTCTCCTAACATTCTTCGCAATCAAGTGACTTTCCATGCAAAGTTGTTTAACAATGAAACCACTTCGTAGACCTGTCAGGTCTTGCTAGCAACCTATTCCACGATGTCAATCTCCGCCAGGTTCCACAGCTCGGACGGCTGGGAAGCGTCTGGCTGAAAGTTGAGGATGGTGGGTTGGGTAACGGCCGTTTTCAAATAGTGAAATAGCGGAATAATTGGTAACTCCTCAGTAAAAATCTGGACCGCTTCCCGGTGGCTGGTCGCGTATTCCGGCGTGCCAGGCAGCGCCGCCAGTGCCGCACTGCAGGCTGCATCGTATGCCTCATCAATCCAGCCGGTGGCGTTAACGTTGCTCCAACCACCAAAACCACGCTCCTCCGGCCCGGTAACATTGCTGCTAAGGTACAGGCCACATGGCGGATGTATATCCGTCCGCCAGGCAAAGGTCGCCAGATCGAAGCGACGGCCAAACAACGGGCTAAACGGCCCGTCATCAAACCAATCGTTGGCGTTGACATCGTACAGGTTGACCTGAATGCCACAGGCGGCCAGGTCAGCGGCCACCAGCTCGTTGATGCGCAAGCGAATGTCGCTCTCGCTGTTGGTGCCCAGGGTGATGCTCATCGTGGTGGTCGCCACGATGGTGCTGCTCAGATCCCGTTCAACCAATTCACGGAAACCATCGCCGTCGGTGTCTTCCAGGCCAACTTCGTCCAGCAAACTGTTGCCCGCGCCTGGATCAAACGACCAGGCTTGCGCCTCGTCAGGGTACAGTGGGTGGTCGTCCGGGATGTAGGCGTGCAAGATGCGAGATTGGCCGTAGGTGATTTCATCGACCAACTGCTGCCGGTTGGTACAAAGCGTAATCGCCTGCCGTACGCGCACATCTTCAAACCAATCGGGACGGCCGTTTCGCTCGCCATCGCCATAATTTTCCCAGGAATTAATGCCAAAATCGATATGCTCAAAGATGTTGTTGGAAACAAACGTGGCCAAAAGCGTGCCCGCCTCGGCAGCCGCCAGCACATCCGGGGTTTGGGTTCGGCTGATGGCATCGTGGGTCACAATGTCACACCCAGCAGCGATCTGATTAACGGCCGTTTCACCCACCATGTCAAAACGAATGGTCAGTTCGGTGATGTGGGGCAGCCCCAAATCCGCCCGATAATAGTTTGGATTATTGCGCAAGGTGAGCGCCTCGCCGCGTGTCCATGTATCCACCACAAACGGGCCGCTGCTCAACGACTGCGGCGCAGGGGAATCTTCGGCCAGCAACTCGGCAGCAGAAAATTCGCCCAGTTGGTGCTGCGGCAGCGGTGTCCAGACGTTGGTGAAATATTGCGGATCAAGATAACCAGGCAGACCCGTCCAGGTAACGGTAAGATCACCTGTGGCTTCATAGCTGGCCGTCCGCTCAATTTTTGTTTGCTCACCAGGCAAATCAGAATCAGCGGCAATTTCATAGCTAAAGACAGAATCGGCGGCGGTAACGGCCGTTCCGTCTGACCAAGTCATGGGCTTGAAGGTAAAATCAGCCTCCATTTGCTGCATCAGCAACGGATCGGCCCCTTCCGCCGTCAGCGTGCGGTCAAAGGTGACAAACTCACCATCACCCCGTACAAACTGCACGCCCGGCACCAAAAAGACCACATTCCCTGCCGAATTAACGATCAGGTCGCCTTCGTTGACTTCTACCAATCCAATGCGGGCGTCACCTTCATCCAGGCTGGGCAGCTTTTGCAAACCCTGCGGCTGGTAATCATAGTTGAGCGTAGTGTAAAGATTTTCATAGAGTGCATGGCGTACGGCCGTTGCCGCCAAACTGTCATCGCCGTATAAAAACAGGCTGGTTGGTTCCGCGCCCAGGCAAACGGTTAGCGGCTTGAGCGGCGGCGGCGTGGGTGTGGGCAGCTGCGTCGCGGTTGGCTCTGGTGTGGAGGCAGGGGTGGATACGGCCGTATCTGTCTCATTTAGCGAGGTCTCATCATTCACGCCATCCACCGCAGAAACCACAATTGTGGGCACTGGCGTGGGCAGCGTTTCCTCATTCTGGCACGCCGCCAAGGCAAACAAAAATAGAAAAATTAAAAAAATTGGCGTTGGTTTCTTCACTCGGTTGCTAACTTCCTTTATTTGTCCAATAAAAGTGCCATACACGGCGTCCGACCCAGCGCAGCAGCAGATACAAACCTGCGGCTAAAAACAATCCAGCGGTTAAGCGAATCCCCAGCAAAAAGGCATTGCCCACCTGGCTTGTTTCCACCGCCTCTAGCTGACCAATCAGCCCCCCTTCGCCGCTACCGTCATCAATGGACAAGGCCGTAGGTGTCGCCCCAACAACGGTTGGCGGTGGCGTGGGCGTAGGAAAGGGCGTCAGCGAGGGCAGCGGCGTTGGTTGTTGAAAACTACTATCGCTGCTGCCAGTAGGTTGTGCCGGAATGGCGGCGGCCGTCACCGTGAGGGCTACGGCCGTTTCATCCGGTGTTGGCGTGGGTGTCGGCCCATCATTCTGAATGACCAGGTCGGTAACAAAATATTCGTTATAGTTAAAATCGGTTTTGACCACGCGCAGCCGCAGCTGGTAACGACCGTCGGGAAAAACAGGAGATCCAACCGCCCGGCCCACCGTGGTATCCCACACGGCCAGCACCCCGTTTGTCACCTGTTCCGCGCCCTCAGCAAACACAATCCATTCGGCTCCAGGCACACCTTGCCGTAAAAAAGCGAGTTCGTAGCGCAAATATTCGGGATGAACGGCCGTTCCGCGCACCTCAATAATGCCAGAGAGTGTCTCTCCAGGGGCCGGTTCGGTAATGCCGCTGCTGGCTTGGGCGAATACGGCCGTGGGCTGCCGCAATACACCCAAAGCCAAAAATGTTAACGCCAACCAAATAAGGCGAGTATTCGTTGGTGTCTTATCCCATTTTCGTTTAAGATACGAATTGATGACCATCTCTTTAAAATTGACTGACCGGAAAACAATGCTTGTTGCCGCCCATTTTTGTGTTTACAAGCTGGGAGATCAGGCAGTTAAATCAGGTCAGTGAACCAAACATAAAAGTCTAGCACATCCTAGAGGTTAAGACGAATAGACGGAGTTTTGATTAATGTTTTTTTCAATTAAGAAAGTGTGGTGGCTTGCCACATTCATTTTACTGTTAACCATTGGCTGCGGAGCGGCCACCGCCAATCCCCGGGTAACCAATGACACCGACACAGACTCGCTTTTGCCGAGTGATGGTAGCTCGTTGTTGTCATCTGGTAATGCAGAGAATGCAGAGTCGGAAACGGCCGTAAACAATACCAGCAGCGCCCCTGTTGTCACCGTGGCTACGGAAACAGTAGCCTATGATGCCGACGGCATTGAAGTCGGGTTTACGGATGAAGGACGGCCGTATCGCGGCAATCCAGATGCCCCCGTCGTCATGGAAGAGTTTTCCGATTATCAATGCCCGTTTTGCGGCCGTTTCTTTGTCCAAACGTTTCCATCTATCAATGATAACCAGATTGCTAACGGCGAAGTCTTGCTCATCTTCTACGATTTTCCGCTGAACATCCACCCCCAGGCTCCCATAGCGGCCAATGCCGCCCGCTGCGCCGGGGAACAAGGGGCTGCGGCCTACTGGGAAATGCACGACATGCTCTTTAGCAACATCCCTGACTGGAGCCACAACCAGGCAAACACCGTTTTTACCAGCTACGGCGAAGCGCTAAACCTGGAAATGGAAGCGTTCAACAGCTGCCTGGAAGAAAATAAATACAGTGATGACATCCAGGCTGATTATCAATTGGGTCTCTCACGAGGAATCAGCAGCACGCCCAGCTTTTTCATTAACGAACAGCCACTGATTGGTGCCCAGCCATTGTCCACGTTTAATGAGGCCATCGCGCTCATTGGCGAAGGTCAGAGTATTGTTGAGGAACCCAGCGACAGCGGCGAACTACCACCTGAATACGCCGTCCCGACTCCCGTTGCCATTCCAGTTGAAGCAGAAAATGTGGCCTGGTCCGCCGGGAATCCAGATGCGCCGGTACAAATTGTGGAATTTACTGATTATCAATGTCCGTTTTGCGAGCAGTACGCCACAGAAACATTCCCCACAATGTTCACAGAGATGATTGAAAGCGGCCGTGCCTTTTACGCCATCAAGGATTTGCCATTGGATAATTTGCACCCCGAAGCCATTGTGGCGGCAACGGCCGTTCGCTGTGCGGGGGAGCAAGATGCGTACAAAGAGATGCACGACGTTGTCTTTGCCAACCAGGCCATGTGGGGCGGTGGCGGCGAAACGGCCGCAATTGATGCCTTTGCCAGCCTGGCTGCCGATTTGGGGCTGGATGGTGATGCCCTGGCAAGCTGCATTGAGCTAGGTGAACAGCGCGATCTTGTGCTGGCCAACCAGCAAGAATCGTTATCTCTAGGCGTCAACAGCACACCAACGTTTTACGTGAACGGCTATCCGCTGCGCGGTGCCCAACCATTTGAAGTGTTTGACCAAATCGCCGAGCTAATTGAAAACGGCGAGCTAGAAGCGACGCTGGAAGCGCAAATGCGCCAGGCATATGAACAGGCACAAGCCCAGGCAGCCCAGCCACAGCCCCCCTCTGGCCCGGTTGATGTTCCCATCGACGGCGCTTACGCTGTGGGTGATCCCAACGCCCCCATCACCATTATCGAATACACGGATTTCCAATGTCCCTATTGCAGCCGTCACTTCGAACAGACGTATCCACAAATAAAGGAAAATTACATCGACACCGGCGTGGTTTACTACGTATTTAAGGATTTCCCACTTACGCAAATCCATCCGCAAGCAGTGCTTGCCGCCAGTGCAGCCCGCTGTGCCGGTGAACAGGACGCTTACCCGGAAATGCATGATGTGCTTTTTACAACCCAATCTGAATGGAGCGGCCGTTCCGATGCCGACACCCTTTTCAACCAATATGCGGCGGAGATGGGGCTGGACGAAGCTCAGTTCGCCACCTGCCTGGCCGATGGCACGTACGAAGACAATATCTACGCCGATCTGAATGAAGGTGCCAGCTTTGGCATCGACGGGACGCCTGCCTTTTTCTTAAATGGCTACTTCCTGTCTGGTGCTCAACCATACAGCACCTTTGTAGATGCCGTCGAGTTCCTTCTGGAAGAAGTGGGCGAATAAACAAACAAGCTAGAAAAGCGGCTGGTGGCATTTTGGCCATCAGCCGCTTTTTTCATTTTTGGAGGGATCGATGATGAAAAAACGCTGGCGTTTGGGAACAGTTTTGGGCGTTGCGGTTTGGTTAACCCTTGGATCGATCCTTCTTTCTGACCTATTGTGGCTTATTTTTACGGCCGTTGGACTGCTATGGCTTGAGTTATCTGCGCCAACGGCCGTTTGGGTGGGATTTACGGCCGTTATCCTGCATTGGCTAGGCGATCTTTTGCATCATTTAGGCCACGCCTGGGCTGCTCGGCGTGTGGGCTACCCCATGCAGCGAATTGTTAGCTGGACCGTTCTATTTGCTTCCGTTTATCCCAAAGATGAACCATCGCTGTCTGCGAAGATACATATTCGGCGCGCGTTGGGCGGACCGACAGCAAGCTTTCTTCTGACAATAATCAGTGGCGCATTGTTGTTCTTCTTGCCTGCAAATAATTCCTCACTTTTCCTACTTGTGGCCTTTTTCTTTTGGGAAAACCTACTGGTGTTTTTTCTAGGCGCTTTTGTGCCGTTGGGCTTCACCGATGGCAGCACCTTGCTGTATTGGTGGCCACGCCGCCACGAGCCACTCCCTTAAACATCAGCGCACATACCAAAACCAGCCAGACCGCCAACTGTAATCTTCACCCTCCGTCACGCCCAGCGTTGCTTTTTGCAGCGTAAAAGGCGCAAAAAGCGCCCGCAAGGCCACTTCATCCAGGCCACTGGGGCCATCAGCCGGATCATCAGTGGGGTTGCGCAGGCGGGCAAAAAGCAGGTAGACGGCCCCTGGTCTTAGCAAACGCAGCAGCCCATCGCGGTAAGATGCTTGCATTTCTGCACTGAGCGAATGCATACAGCCCACATCGATGGCCAAATCGTAAGGGCCATCCACAAAATGCAACTCTGCCACGGAGCCTACATGAAACTGAATGCGGGCCAATGCCCCCGCAGCAGTTGCGCGGCGGTTGGCTTCAGCGATAGCTTGCGGGACAAAATCAACGCCGTCTACCTGCCACCCGTGTTGCGCCAGATAAATAGAGGTACGGCCGTAGCCACAGCCCAAATCCAACGCGCGGCCAGGCGGTAAGGTAGCCACTAATGTCTGAACTTCAGGAGGTGGCAAGGTATCATCCCACGGCACCTGCCCATTTGTATAACGTTCTGTAAAGCGCTCCAGCGATTCTTGCAACTCCCTATTCATGTTTTTCATCCTTCAACTTGATTTTAGGTATACTACTGTTTCGCCGAAATTAAGATAGTGGTGAAGATAATCTGGCAAAACAACGATAGATCCAAATAATGCAATTATGAGTGACGGCCGTTTTAGTGGAACACGCACCTATATTTTAGCCAACTGGCCCCGGTTCTTGCTGCTCTACCTGGGCATGGTCGCGGCGCTGGTAGTTGTTGGCGTGAGCGCCATGCGCGGCTGGCTCTCATTTATTCCATTGGCAACGGCCGTTTTCCTCATTTTAATCTACTTCATGGCTGCGGGCATCTGGGAAGCACGCCAACGGTACGATTTTGACGGCATCACACCGCACCATGTGCTGTTCGACATGGGGCAGCTGCCCGCAACAGAGCGCTTCGCCTACGTCGATTTAGGCTTGCAACGCCCAGCCATCGGCCTGTCACGCCGTCTGACAACTGGCCAGGTCATCGTCATCGACATTTATAATCCCCAATGGACCATTAGCCCCTGGTTGGTGCGCTGGCGGTCCCAGCAGCCCCCACTTCCAGCCGATCCCCGCTTGAGCTGGCGAGAAGGCAACTTGAATTTGCTCCCCTTACCAGACGAAAGCATCAATACCATTATGCTCTGCCATGTTGCCGGGGAATTTTGGCAGGATGGTGATCGTGCCGCTTTGCTGCGCGAAGCCTATCGCATCCTTAAACCGCGAGGGCAGCTGCTGCTGGCAGAATCCGTCCGCAGCCAAACGAACTGGCTTATCCGAGGAATGACCGGCTTTAGTCTGCCAACTATGGAGTATTGGCGCCAAATGTTACAAAAATCCGGCTATCGTATTCGTGGCGAAAAGAACCTGGCCGGGCTCTCCTACTGTGTACGTGCTCAAAAACCAACGCCAGCAGAAGCACAGCAACTCTCTTTTAAGTTAGAACTTTGACCTGCCGCAATATAAATGCAAGATAAGAACGACCCTCCGCACCGTGAAGAAGCCGTAAAGAAACAGTCTCGCAAGAAATGTTGTAACTTTTAGCAAATACGGTCCTAATCGTGTAAAAACTCCTTGAATGACCCTGTTTTGCCCCCTAACCCATCGCGAAATCGTCAAATTTAGTTGCAAGTTCCTTTAACTGGGACGGCCGTACTATGCTATTTTTCCTATTCACCCGCTACCCCCCGATGGCTATAGTGCGGCCATAAGCAAACGCGGATTTGACATAACACGCCATCGCAACGAACCACGCAAACATACATTCCAACAACAACTCGAAAAAAATCCGAAATGCAAAATCTGAACAAGGAGGTGACGCCTGACAAGAAACAATAAGCGGGCAAAGTCACAAACGCAAAAAGCAGCCCGCAACAATAAGCTTTAATTAAGCGTGAAGAAGCAAACAATAAGCGAAGAAGTTAGAAGTTAGGAAGAAACATCCGTAGAAGGGCAGCTCCAAAAGTCGTGAAGAAGCTTAAACGGGCTGCCCTTCTACAAGAAACAGAAGTCAACACACCGACCTGAAGAACAATCACATCACACTCTACTACTTGCCTCTTTATTAAGAAGTTAGAGAAAAGATGATTGTCACAAATACGCTATTATATTTGTGACCCAAAATGGAGCAGAGCATGAATAAGCGAAATGTACCGCAAGAACGGCGGCCCGTACCGGGTGCCGAGAAAGCAAAACTTAACCGCCTAAAACCTAAATCACGCCTGGTAGTCATCGGCGTCATTCTCATTATTGTGCTGATTGCGGCCGTTTCCGCCTGGGCCCAATCGTTTAATCTAAGCCTGGTTGGCGGCGACAATGCAGAGGTTGCCTGTGATGGGCGTGGCGTTCAAGTCCAACGTTTGTCACGAACGGCCGTTAACATTATCTGTAGCGGGCCTAGCAGCGACCCCCAACCAACCGCAACAGCCGAACCGACCAACCCGCCGGCGCCAACAGCTACTAGCCCAGCACCAGAACCAACCAATCCCCCACCAGAACCAACAGCTACCCGCCCAGTGCCCGAACCGACGGCCACAACACCGCCGCCATCCCCTACTGCCCCGCCCCCACCCGGTGGAAATATCCAGCCATTTGCTGGGGCACCTGCTTGTGAAGAAATCGGCGTTGCCCATGATGATCGTGCCTGGCACGGTATCTGGAACTACGACTATGGTTGCCATTGGGATCATGAACACAAGCAGAACCCACATGACGTAGACGCCATTTTCGGCACTGAATACTATTCATTAGCCGGTGGCGAACTGTCTTATCCCTGGCAAACCTATGCTGGAGCGGGTGAAGCTTTTGAAGCCTATGTAGCAGGTACAGCCACAGAGAACACAGCCAAACACGAAGGGTATGGCTGGCATTACTTTACGAACGGGCTGGAAATTTGTGATCAATCGCTTTTATTGGGCAGTCAATGTTTTGACTCTTTCCGCGTCGAGCTACATCAGGTTGGGGGTGAAGTGGGTGCCTTAACGCGATTCCATAGCGTGTACTCTGAGGGGATTGCCTGTTCACCGGAAGGGGCAGCCCGGATGCAGTTTAACAATGGCGCATACGGCCGTAACATCAATGGTCAATTCTATGCACTCACTCGGGACAACATCAACCAATTCCCGGCTGAATTCGCTGGTTGTGGCTTTGGCAGCGGTGGCGGTTGGCTCGACCTAGGCCGTTTAAACTGGCCTGAACGCGGCATTCTGCAACCCCTGCCTAATGACAATGCCCAATTTGCCAACTTTGCTCAATTTGGCCCACCAGAAGCGGCTCCCTACCGCATCCATCCTTATAACAGCCCGAACAGCCTGGACTCCTGGCAATCTGAAGGCAACGTCTTCAACTGTTTGAACAGCGACCCGAATTGCGAACAGCGTATTATGGTTGGCTATGGTCTGCACATCCTGCAAGGCGAATCCATAGGCATGACCGAACCGACAAATGCCAGCGTACCGGCAAACTTGCGCAACACCCAATATTGGTGTGTTGATCCCCAAACCCAGCTATTCAACTGCGACCCGCAGTCGAATCCGGGTGGCAACGACAACACCGCCCAAGCGCTGTTCCGCGCCTGGATTGCCGTGCCTAGCGGACTAGATGGCAGCCAATATGATGAAGATGGTGCTCGCAACGGTGCATTCACCTTCCATGGCTACACCAACCGGTACGGCGATGTGGTAGATGGCTGTAGCGCACCAGGCCTGGATTGTGTACCTGTGCGGTTCGAGCAGTTCCCACTGAACAACTGTGGTCAAACAGCCTGTAAAGCAGCCTATCGCGGCGGCACAGATCGTGACGGCTGGGATGCGCTCAGCGTCGATGGCACACCCATCCAAAGCGGTGGTACCCCCCTCATTCCTGCTGGCGAGCTTTGGCTGAAATATCCAAACTAAGCTTTAAGCCGTAAACGTTAGCTAGATCAATCAAAAAAGAGCTCCGGCAAAAACCGGAGCTCTTTTTACAAATTGAAAATAATTATTCAGGTGTCAGGCCTGCGAAGGCGGATATCCATCTTAATGTCCAGACAGGCTCTTTTAAACTGTTTCCAGGAAGACCTGTGCAGTTACAACTGAAAGAAGGTAAATATGGCTCAGTAACCTTCCCCACGATCAACAAGGTTGAGCAATGGTTCGCCAGCCAGATAACGACGCAAATTTTCAACAAAAATGTCCGTCGCCCGATCATCGTAATGCGGCGTAAATCCACTAATATGGGGCGTTAAAATCACGTTTTCCAGCGCCCAAAGCGGACTATCCTCTGGCAATGGCTCTTCTTCATATACATCCAGACCCGCTCCGGCCAGCCAGCCTTTCTTTAGGGCGCGCACCAGATCGGTCTCCTTGATGATAGCGCCACGGCCAACATTTACCAGGAAAGCAGACGGTTTCATGGCTTTGAACAGTTCTTCATCAAAAAGATAATGGGTACGTTCTGTGAGAGGCAACGTAATGACCACAAAATCACATTCGGCCAGCATAGAACGGGTGGCCTCGCTGGGATAAATGCGGTCTGGCAGATTTCCTTCAACGTCTCCCGAACCAAGCGCACTGTAGCCGGTATCTGTAAGCTGGCGGGCATCTCGTTTTGTAACTAGAATTTTACAGCCAAACGGTTTTGCCAGGCGGGCTAACTCCCGCCCAATGCTGCCATAACCCAAAATGCCTAACGTTTTGTCGCGCAGCTCTTGGGGCACAAATGTGTCCCACCGATTATCGCCCCACTGTTTGGTTTGCTTGTATTTGAACCAATTGGGCACCCGATTTGACCAGACCAAGATTTGGGTCAAGGCATATTGAGCCATATTGACGGCATGTACACCACTGGACGTAGTAATAAGAACATCACTTTGCCACAGTTCACTATCCTTCAGGCTATCTACACCGGCGTAGTGGGTCTGGACCCACTGCAAGTTCGGCGCATTGGCCAATGGGGGCACGCCGCTCAAAGCATAATAAATTTCGGCTTCGGTGGTCCATTCTTCAGGCCAACGGCCGTTTGGCAAGGTGCGCTGTTCAATGTGGAGGTTTGGCGAAACGGCCCGAATTTTATCAACAAGATGAGTGGGAAAAGGAGCCGTAATTAACAAATGTCTCATAGTTTACTCCTGGTTTGGGCAAAGCTAGGCAACCACATGCTTGGGTTGAAATTCAGCGAATGAGTTTAACACAAACGGCCGTTCGGGTATACTGAAAAGAAGTTGGAGGAAAATATTATGCACAAGCGTAGTTCAATCATCATTGGCACAATTTTGATTTTAGTGGGTCTCCTTTTTTTGGTGATTCAACTTTTTCCCGGCCTGGCATTTAACCTGGACATTGGTCGCCAGTGGCCACTGATCATTGTTTCGGTGGGCGTGCTGCTGATTCTCAGCGCGGTGTTAGGCAGTCCGGCATTGGCTATTCCTGGCAGCATTGTCTCGGGCATTGGCAGCATCTTGTATGTGCAAAATCTCACCAACACCTGGGAAAGCTGGGCTTACATCTGGACCTTGATTCCAGGGTTTGTGGGCATTGGCCTGATACTGGCCGGGCTCTTAGGCCACCGACGGCGTGCTTCTTGGCGAGAAGGGAGTCGCCTTTTGCTCATCAGTGCCGTGATGTTCTTTATTTTCGGCGCATTCTTTAATGGATTAGGCGGCCTGGGCCGCTACTGGCCCATTGCCCTTATTGGGCTGGGCCTTTGGATGATGCTGCCACGTCGCCGTCAGCAAATCCCCAAGGAAAAACTGTAATTCAATTTTAGCTGAAACCTTTTCAAACCTGCCACGTAATAGTGTGTGTCAAAGAGACAAGCAATCAAAAAAATTGTCAACCAAAAAGGTTAATTAACACAACTGTGTGGAGGTATTGAAAATGAGTAACAAAAAATTAGTCCGTAATACACATGATGAAATGGTTGGGGGCGTATGCAGTGGTATCGCCAATTACCTAGACATCGATCCCGTCATTGTACGTCTGGTTTTTGTTTTGTTGGCGCTAGGCGGCGGACATGGTATTTTGGCCTATCTCATCCTGTGGGTCTTGATGCCCACCGATGAAGAGCCAGTAGCCAAAGCCCATGCTTTTGACGAAGAAGAAATCGTCATTAACTAAAGCAAGAACGGTCTGGCTTTTTTCATCTCCTGACGCCAGACAAACCCTCGAAACGGCCGTTTCCCCACAATTTTGGTGGAAACGGCCGTTTTTTTGCCTCTGCTTCCCTTAACTCAGTATAATCGCCTGCATGGCCTCATTACTACAAAAGCTCAGAACCCTGTTTAAAGCGCGGCTGCACGAAGCCGCCGATAAAGCTCTGCAAAAAAGCGATCTCTCCATTTACGATGACTATATTCGCCAGGCGGAGCGGGAGCTAGAAGAATTTACACAAACCATTTCCCCCATGTATGCCCAGGTAAAAACCTCGCGCCGCCGCCGCGAAGGTCTGGCTGATGAAGCAGCCAGGTTTGATTTAGCCATCGACACCTTCTTAAAACAAGGCAAACGCACCGAAGCAATGGTTACCCAAAAACGATTCATGTCGGCCATGGAACTAATCAAAACATATGATGCTTCGCTGGAAAAACAAGTCTCTGCCCTGGAAATGCTGGATGATGTGAAAGTCAAGCTGGAAGGGCGACTGGCCATTGCCAAGCAGGAGCGGCAGGAATTGGGCTTCTTGCTCCAACTGGCTAAATCGAAAGAAGTGTCCGCCAAAGCCATGCGCTCATTGGATTCGTTGATGAGTCAGGGGGATAGCGAAGTCGCCACCGCCGCCGAAAACATCCGCAGCCGTTTGGATCATGCCGACGCCGCCTGGGAGGTACAGGCCAGCAGTTTAGACAACCAGTTAGATGACGCCATGCAAAGCCTGGAAGTAGAAGCCGCCCTGGCCGATCGCATGAACCGCCTGGGCATCTAAATCAGATGAAGGTGACACATTCTCTGAAAGTGGCGCTTGTTCATGACTGGATGAACCAGATCGGCGGCGCAGAAGATGTGCTGGAAACGCTGGTGGAACTTTTTCCCGACGCGCCCATTTACACCTCACTTTATGCCCCAGACCGGATGCCAGCCCATTGGCAAAAGTGGGATATTCGCACCAGTTTTATTGATAAGCTACCATTTTCTCATCGTAAGCAGCAGCTATATTTCCCCCTCTACCCTTTTTCTTTTGAGCAGCATGATCTGCGCGGCTACGATTTGGTGATCAGCAACAAGAGCGGCTTTTGTCACGGCATCATTACCGGGCCAGAGACTTTGCACATCTGCTACTGCCTGACGCCAACACGATACGTCTGGCGCTACCAGCAATATGCGGAACAAGAGCAGTTGGGCTGGCTGGCACGCAAAATTTTGCCACCGTTTCTCACGTTTTTGCGCCAATGGGACCGTCTAGCCGCCGACAGAGTGGACCATTTCGTGGCTATTTCGCAGGAAGTCCGTCGGCGAATCGAAAAAGTGTATCGGCGAGAATCAGCTATCATCTACCCGCCGGTGGACACGAGCCGTTTTGCGCCTTGCAGCGACGTAGAAGATTATTATTTGCTGGTGGGGCGGCTGGTGCCATACCGTCGAATTGATATTTTAGTTGAAGCGTTTAACAAAATGAAACGGCCGTTACGCATTGCCGGTAGCGGTCGAGACAGAGAACGATTGGAAGCACTGGCCGGTCCCACAGTTGAGTTTCTGGGGTACGTACCAGACGAAGAGCTGCCCACCCTGCTGGCCAAATGCCGTGCTTTTATGTTCCCTGGCGAAGAAGATTTTGGTATTGCTCCCTTGCAAGCAATGGCCGCTGGACGTCCTGTCATTGCCTACGCGGCAGGCGGCGCATTGGAAACAGTGGTGCCTGGCACAACCGGCATCCTTTTTGAACAGCAAACTGTTGAGGCTATCATCGAGGCGGTTGAACTACTAGAAACGAAAACCTGGAACAGCCAGGAGATTCAAGCCCATGCCAAACAGTTTGACAGTGAGCTATTTAAGCAAAAAATCCTGGCTTTTGTTGAGGAAAAGATGCAGCAAAGGGGCAGGTAATCACGTTTATTTACGAGTTTTCACAGGAACAGTTTGATTAAATATCTTTCAGCCGGACTCTTGATTATTCTTTTCCTCTTCGTTTTTGTTGGGCCGGTTCCGGTTCCGACCACCCTTGGAGGGAGGGATTTTCGTGCCTATTGGAGCGCCGCACGCCTATTGTCCCAGTCTAAGAATTTTGCCGATGCGGAACAATTGCTGCAGGTAGAAAAAGAGCAAACAGGCTGGGGGCCAGATTATGCGGTGGTTACCTGGAATCCACCCTGGCTTTTAGCGTTGTTATTGCCCTATACGGCCGTTCCCTTTGCCCGCGCATCCTGGCTGTGGCTGCTTACGAACATTACCCTTGTTTTTACAGGATCCATTCTGGTATGGAAAACTCTGGCCACGCAAGTTCGCAGCCAGCGGTGGAGCCAGCTTGCTCCGATTATAAGCCTATTGTTTCTGCCCACTCTTATTGCATTTTTGATGGGACAGGTGAACACTCTGGTGTTTATGGGTCTGGCTGGCTTTTTGTTTTTTACCAAACGCGATCAGCTTTTAGTAGCCGGGTTGTGCCTGGTACTAACTTTGGTTAAACCACACCTGGTTTATCTGACTTTGCCCGTTATTTTTCTGCACCTGCTTTGGACGCGACGAGATTACCGTGTGTTGGCTGGGCTAATTGTGGCAATCGTGGCATTAACGGCGGTTGTTTTTGCGTTACGGCCGTCTTTTTTAACAGATTACACGCAAACCGTCAGCCAGGGTAGCCTGCTTGCCTGGGAAACACCAACACTGGGTGGCATTTTAGCTTACGCCTTTGGCTGGCACTGGGCAAAGCTAATGGGCATTGTTATTTTGCCAGTAACTGTTTGGCTATGGTGGCATTATCGGAAACGGTTTGACTTGGCTCTCTGGGTGCAGGGCACGGTACTCATTTCTGTCATAACGGCACCGTTTGGTTGGAGCTATGATGTTATTGTATTATTGCTGCCGCTGCTGCAAATATTTATCTGGATAGTAGAAGGGCGGTACAATCGATTAGAAGCTGTTGGGTGGACAGCCTTGCTCATTGCCATTAATTTAGGCGCAATCTATCAACGAACTTTCAACATTAGTGAGTTACAGGCTTATTGGCTACCTATTGCTTTGGCATTCACTTATTTTTTGGCCTACTTTCGACTGCAAAAAGCACAGTAATAAATTATGGAACTTCGTGCATTTTATTCTATTTTTCGCCGACGCTGGCTGCTCGTGTTGATTCCGCCGTTGGTGGTGGCGCTATTCAGCGCCGTGACGTATCAACCACCGCCTGCGCCTGGCTTTAACGTAGGCGTCAACTTTATCGTGGCTCAATCTCCCAGCCCCGGAGCGGAACTAGTGGATGAAGATCGCTATTACAACTGGCTTGGCTCGGAATATATTGTGAATGGGCTGACGGATTGGGCGGTGAGCGGGACCTTTAAGACGGCCGTTTCCAACCAGCTCGCTCAAGAAAACATGGCTGTGGCCCCCGGCAGCTTTAGCGTTAGTGCCGATAACGTGCGCAGCAAGCTCCAGCTCTTCATCCAGCATAGTGATGCCGAAACGTTGGGCCACATCATAGACGCGGCCATTACGGTGCTGAGTGAGCAAAATGCTGATGCTTTACCGCAACTTGGAGGAGAAACGGCCGTGCTTGTTTTACTTGACGAACCCGTTGTGACCCCGCTGCCACGCAGCCTGAGCAGCCTGGTGGACATTCCCTTGCGTATTGCCCTCGGCATCGCTGCCGGGCTGGGTCTGGCGCTGCTGGTGGAGTACCTGGACCCAACCATTCGCAGCCGGGAAGAAGCAGAAGCGATGGGATTTGCCATTTTAGGTGAAATCCCAAAGGATTGATTTCGTAGCGAGGGGATAAGTGAATGGTCTTCTTACCATATTCACACCCCTGGCAAGCATCAGAAAGTGAATAAAAATTATGGCATTAAGCGATTACTTTAGAATTTTAAAACGACGTGGCTGGATTATTATTTTGTTGGCTGTGCTAACAGCTGGAGCCGCTTATGGTTTCAGTCGCATTCAACCCGTTGAATATGAATCCAGTTTAAAACTGTTAGTCAGTCCGGCACGAAAAGATTACGGCCAGTCACAGGCAGCACGTGAATTACTGGGGAATTATGAGCAATGGCTGCACAGCAGCTACCGTGCCCAACGGGTCATCAACAGCTTGCAGCTAGATATGAAAGCTGACGAGTTGTTGGGGGATGTTACAGTTGCCTCAGATCGATTGGGGCTGATTGTCCAGCTAAATGTAGAAAATACAGACCCCGATCTGGCCAATGATATTGCCCGCACCTGGGGCAATCTGCTCATCCAATGGCAAAACGAGGACAATGACCGGAATCTCCAGGCAGATCGTATCACGATTGAGTTTCAGGATGATCCCAAGGTTGTCGGTGTAACACCCAATGTGAATGTAAATACGGCCGCAGGCGCTGTATTTGGCGTGCTGCTGGGCATCATCGTTATCTTTGTCCTGGAGTGGATTGAATCTGGCGTGGTGCGCCGCGCTGAAGATGTAGAGCGGTATCTGGAGATTCCCGTGGTGGGGCGAATTCCGGGACAGTGATCGGTGGTCAGTATTCAGTAAATCGGTAGGGGTGAGACAAGAGGGTAAAACCCTTGCCAAACAAATGGGCGAGTCTCCATCTGCCTTGCCCAATGATAAGTGAAAAGTTTAGGTGAATTATGGATTTAGTGACAATTACCAACCCGCGTTCGCCGTTGAGCGAGGCGTTTCGTACGCTGCGGACGAATCTTTCTTTTTATAGTTTAGAGTCTCCTTTGCGCTCGCTGGTGGTAACTTCGCCAGGGATGGGCGATGGAAAAAGCAGCACAGTGGCCAATCTGGCGGTCACGATGGCCCAAAGCGGCCGTAAAACGGTCTTGGTGGATTGTGACTTGCGACGGCCGTCGCTGCACACACTCTTTGACAGGCCCGCAGAACCGGGCTTTACCGATGCCATTTTGCACAATGATGAGCCGGTGCTGCAAGAAACGGCCGTAGAAAACTTGTGGCTATTAACGGCAGGCACCAAACCACCTAATCCAGCAGACATTTTAGGCACGCCACAGGTAGATCAACTTATCGCCCGACTGCAAGAAAAGGCAGACATCATTCTGTTTGACGCGCCGCCAGTCAATGCGGTCACGGATGCGGCCGTTTTGGGAGCCAAGGTCAATGGCGTGCTGCTGGTACTGAGTGCCGGAAAAACTCGCCGCGAACACGCCGAACGGGCTAAAGAGATTTTGGAAAAAGCCCATGTCAAAATCATCGGTGCCACCTTGACCAATGCGCCGGTGGACAGTTCAATGGAAGCATATTACGGTTAGCTTGCCATCCACAAATGAGCTATTCTAATTCTGAATAGTGCCTAAAAACTACGCCATTTTGGAAGACTCAGGTGCAATAGTACCTGGGTCTTTTCATTTTATGGGCAATATATGCTACATTTTTGTCAAAGTCGTGTTTAAATCCTGGTAAACCAACCTTATTGACTATGCAAAAAATGGTCTTGTCACACTAAACTAAATGCTTATGGCTGAAGTGTCACAAACATCCCGGTGGAAGTTTGCCTTATTTGTTGGTGCAATTGCGGTTGTGGTTACGGCCGTTTTCACCTACCCACTCATCTTCAATTGGCAAACCCATGTACCTGGCTTTAAATTCGCCGATAGTTTAGAGCATGCCTGGTTCGCCTGGTGGTTCGACTACGCCATTTTCACCCTACACCAATCGCCAGCAGAGCTAACCTACCTGTTCCACCCTATTTATGTCGAACATCCTCTCTTAACGGCGATGGCTTGGTCGCGGTTTATACCGATGATTGCGATTCACTTCGGTAGCTCTTTAACGGCAACATACAATGCCCATATATTTATATCGTATGTCCTCACCTGGCTATTTAGCTCACTACTCATATTGGAATTAACAGACCACAAAGCAACTGCCGTTGTGACCGGTGCCATTTTTGCCTTTTTCCCCAATCGCACGATGCACGTCTTATACGGGCACTATACCCAACAAATCACTTATCAATATCCACTGTTGGTGTGGAGCTTGTGGCGTGTTTGGAAACGGCCGTCATGGCAGCGGGGCATCTGGCTTGGATTGGCCCTCAGTCTCGCAGCCACTGTCGATTTGATGCCGCTGGCCTACTTTGCCGCACCAGTTACTTTACTTCTCTTGCTATATTTTTTCTTCTCCAACCGCCAGCACTTTTTATCCAGACCAATGTTGACGTCTCTAGGCATCGCTTTTGGCATTGCCGCCCTCATTGTCATTCCGCTTGTGTGGCCGCTCCTTAACACAGCAACACAGGGAGACTTAACCTGGTATCAGTCTGGCGGAATTGCCGAATTTTCAGCTGATGCGCTGGCCCTATTTGTACCTCCACCCGGACACATTCTTACGCGCATATCTGCTCCGCTGCATACTTTTTCAGACAATATCCACAATTGGGGATACAGCGCATCCGAGGCACAAGTTTACGCTGGGTGGATAACGCTCATCCTGGCGGGCATCGGCGTTTGGCATGAACGGAATCGTATTCCCAGCGTTGCCCTTTGGTTACTGGTAGCTATGGCCACCGCCATTTTAGCGTTAGGGCCAATTTTACGTTTGGGGGGGCAGATACAACTTTTGGCAGACGAACGTTATATTTTCCTACCCTATTTTCTGGCTACAAAAATCCCGTTTTTGGAATGGGGACGCACACCAGCCAGGCTGCACTTTACGACAATGTTTTCCCTTATGATTTTAGCAGGGTACGGGCTGAGATATTTGTTATTGAAATGGAAACGGCCGTTTATACAAGCCGGAGTCGCCACCATCGTGCTTACGCTCATTCTAATTGATAGCACCTTTCAAACCAGCTGGCCTTTACTCAGTACAGAAGTCCCCGCATACATGTCAGAAATAGCCAAAGACTCACGTTCAGTTGCCATTTTAGACATGCCCGTTAACAATTATCGGGGCGAAAAGTATTACATGTTGTACCAAACGGTGCATCAACATCCCATCGTCGGTGGACACGCTTACCGTACACCACAAGAAATCGTCGATCTACGCCAAGAAATTGTTACAAACCTCACCACCCAAGAGGACATTTCAACCCTCACCCAAAATAACATCGGCTACGTTGTTCTGCACCACACTATTGAAGATGAAGAAGGAACAGTCTCATCAGTTTCTTTAACACTTAATAATCAAATTGGGCAACCTGTTTATCAAGATGAATTAATCACCGTGTTTTTAATTCCAGACGCTGAGGAAATCGCTCATTTTCAACCACATCCTAAATGAACAAAGTACTATTCTGCTATACGAATTAGGCATTATAATTGCCCTCAGAAGCATCGCTATCATTTCGACAATTCCGAATTTCAGCCGACGGCAAAAGGCACTTTTACCCCATTTATAATGAATAATCGTTTTCCAATTGATTCCCAAATTAAGGACCTCGTCTCAATAATCATTGTGACATTTAATAGCGAACAGCATATTGTTGATTGTCTAAGCTCTTTACAGGAGCAAGCTTACCAACTAACAGAAATTATTATTTACGATAATGGTTCTACTGATCAAACAACAAACCTGATTCAAGCCAACTTTTCAGATGCACATTTGGTAATCGGTGAAACGAATCTCGGGTTTGCAGGAGCAAATAATGAGGCGGCTCGAATTGCCAAAGGAGAATTTTTAGCCTTTTTAAATCCAGATACCGTTGTTGAGTCCAATTGGTTATTTCCGCTTATTGAAGCAATGAAAACAGATCATTCAATTGGCGCAGTTACGCCTCAAATCGCCTTGATGCAAAACCGCAATTTAGTGAACACCTGTGGCAATACCATTCACTTCTCAGGCATCACGTATTGCCAACAATATAACCAACCCATAACTAACGGAGAACCGTACCGAGTCAGTGCTGTAAGCGGTGCTGCCTTTCTGATACCTCAGAAAGTATTTGTGGAGCTAGGTGGGTTTGAAGAAAAATTTTTTATGTATTATGAGGATACAGATTTATCGCTAAGGCTTTGCTGCGCTGGGTTCTTTTGTACGGCCGTTCCCACATCAATTATCTATCATGACTACACGCCAACTTTTTCAGCCCAAAAGATTTTCTACCTGGAACGGAATCGCTATTTAGCTTTGTTTAGCCTTATCAACTGGCAATTATTCTTGCTCATGTTACCATCTCTGCTGCTCATGGAATGTGTCTCTTGGGGCTATTCAATTTTACAAGGATGGCCAGGAATCTCAGCAAAGTGGAGAGCCTGGGCAGGTGTTTTCAAGCTGCGGAAGTGGCTAAGCCATCGACGCCAAACTCGCCATTGCGCTCAACCAAAAAACCTAATGACTATTTTCAATTCACGGTTACAGGCTCAGTATGTATCCAATAAATATCATTTATTGTTTAAGTTTGTAGAAGTTGCTGCCTGGTTTTTCGCGACACCCGCGCTAGGGCTGGCCAAATGGTTGAATAAATGAGTACAGAACATAGAGCTTATTTCAATTACTTGCAAAAACGAAGCCGGGTCAGTTTTTGGGTTCGGCACTTCTTTATTAAAGATTTAATGCGGCATTTCCACGGGCAAGTATTAGATGTTGGTTGTGGCATTGGTGAATTTCTAGATCAATATCGATCGAGTTTGGGTGTCGATATTAATCCATTGATGATAGATTATTGTCAGGCAAAAGGTCATCAAGGTTGTGTAAGTGCTGCTTATCCTTTACCTTTTGCCACAAATTCATTTGATGGTGTATTGGCTTCTAATATTTTAGAACATCTGGAGTCTGCAGAAACGGCCGTTGCCGAAGCATCTCGCGTCTTAAAACCAGGGGGCATCCTGGTGGCAACAGTTCCCCAGGAGGCTGGTTTTCAACATGATGCAACTCACATAAAGATGATTCAACAATCAAATTTCATAGAAATAGCCCCAAAATTCGGCCTGAAGCAAACCGATAGCTATTTTTTCCCATTCCGCTTGCAATGGCCCGGAAAAATTTTCTATTTTTGTGAGTTACGAGCGGTTTTCATAAAAGTGTAAGTTTATTATGCATCCTCTTTCCAAAATTTGGCACCGCTGGCAAGGATGGCTAAAAATTATTGGTACAGTTATCCTGCTTGGGTATTTACTAAAAATCACCCCTATAAGCGATATGTGGCAGCAGCTTTCGCAGCTCTCACTAATTACGTTAAGTATTAGCTTTTTAATTTTATTATTGAGCAATTTTCTTTTTGCTTTCGCCTGGGCAATCACTTTAAATATTTTAAAGCTCACTATCCCTATTGGAACGATTGGTAAACTTTATTTCCAATCACTTTTTATCAACAACTTTGCCTCATTTATTGGGGGCGATTCGTTACGAGCTTATCAAATAAGCCGTTCCACAAATAAGGCTTTTGAAGCCACGATATCTGTCCTGCTCAGTCGGAGTATGATGTTATATACAATTTTACTTTTGGCAGGGTTCATGACATGGGGCTGGGGAGACACAATTGGCTGGGGGCCACCGATTCAGCAATTAAGCGGTGGTATTACACTTCTTTTACTCCTCCTCGTGCCTATTCTGGGATTCTTGAACAAGAAGTCATTCATAACATCTTTTACGCCAAAAGTAGTAGCTCAAACCTTGTGGGGATCAAAATTCATTAAACATGTGAACCAGATATTTGTGAAAGCGCAGGGGAATAAAGGACGGATGCTCCTTGTCGTATTAATAAGTCTTTTAGCCCAATTGTTAAGCGCTTGGGCTGTTTGGTGGCTCGCTACAGCCATGAAAATACCCGTCACTTGGTGGCAATTGTTGCTCTTTCTTTCAATTATTGGAATTGCCCTCATCTTGCCAATCTCTTTCAATGGTATTGGTTTACGAGAACTCGGACTCGTTGGACTGTTGACCAAAATTGGTGTGGATAGTTCAGAAGCGTTAGCACTTTCATTGTCCACATCATTACTAGTTATTGTTGTCAGCTTCGTTGGGGGCATTTCTTTATTGGTCGATTTTACACAGTTACAATTCCAGAAAAGGGACCGAAATACCCCAACAAAATCCAGGAAATGAATATCATGAACCCTGAATCCAGTAAAAATGGTAATAATAAAATATTGATTATCATACCTGCATACAATGAAGCCCCAAATTTACCAAATGTAATTAATAGCATCCGTGAGCAGTCCTTAATCACCGATATTTTGATTATCAACGATGGCTCGACAGATGACACAACGGCCGTTGCCACTGCTCACAGCGTATTTGTGGTTGACTTACCATACAATCTTGGCATCGGGGGTGCGGTACAAACAGGGTATCGTTTTGCCTATGAAATGGGGTACGACGTTGTAGGTCGGCTGGATGGAGATGGGCAGCATGATGCTAACCACTTGCCAGACCTCTACCAAATCATTCAATCCAATCAAGCAGACGTTGTTATAGGGTCAAGATATAAGCATGGCGCTGGCTATACCGCCTCAATATCAAGAGCTGTAGGAACTAAAATTTTTGCAACCATTGTTTCTTTGCTCACAAGGCAAAAATTTACCGACACGACATCAGGTTTTTGGATGCTAAATCGTAAGGCAATGACAGTTCTTGCCCACCATTTGCCCTCAGACTATCCAGAAATCGAAGGGCTGGTTATGCTTTGCCGAGCGAAGTTTAGGGTCAGCGAGGTTGCAGTTTCTATGAAACCACGCCAGTATGGACATTCATCAATAAGACCTCTTCATTCCATTTATTACGTGATAAAGGTTTTACTGGCTATTTTGTTAGAAGCCATGCGGAAACCTGTCACAAAGAGTAGGCGTTAGTTATGGATCAGGTTGAAATAATTGCTATTTTAGGCTCTGTTTTTTTGCTGGGACTCATTTTGGAAATGGTTCGGAGGCGGCAAGTTGCAGAAAATTATGCACTGCTCTGGCTACTAACGGCCGTTGCCCTTTTCATTCTCTCCCTTTGGAGAGAGTTATTAGATGTTCTGGCTTCAATAATGGGTATTTTTTACCCGCCAGCAGCTCTTTTTGTTATTGGATTCGGTTTCTTCTTACTTATTCTTCTGCAATTTTCCGTCATAATCACACAATTAAGTCGTAAAAATAAAGAATTAGCCCAGCAGTTAGGCATATTGAGTTGGAAGCTCAATGAACAAGAACAAAAAATGGCGCAAGTTATTAAACAGCAGACAACAAATGATAAAAAAGATGGTGAATAAATTTAAAAATGCCGATTTCTCCCAGCATAAATTGCTTTGGGCAGCATTAGGAATTGGGTTCTTGATTGCATTATGGATTCAATGGCCATTACTGCAAAATATTGCAAGCGTGAATGATGATTTACGAAATCTCTATTGGCTGCATCGCATGGTCGATTCAACGTTATTTAATGGCGATGTGCTGATTGGTCATCAGTTATTAGAATTTATCATTGGCACGCATACAATTGTAATCAGCAAGTTCAGCCCTGGGTTTGGAGCCTTGTTTTTCTTTAGCAGGTTAACAGGCTCCATTATCCTCTTCAGCAAGCTCCTAATTTTCCCCTTAATGCTCTTTTCTGTTTTTTATTTGTATCGCTTGGCAATACAATTTACGACAAAAATGTCCGCTTTTGCTTTGTGCTTTGGACTGGCCCTGCTAAACTTGTTTTTCTCTAGCAACATCACCGTTGTTGCCGGACTGCAACGCTCATTTGTATTGCCCTTTCTGTTAGCACTTCTCTATTATTTGACCAAGCAGCACTATTGGCGTGCTGCATTTGTTCTTTTGCTAAGCAGTTCAATTTACCCACCGATGTTTATTCTTGGGTCAGCTACTTTTGGCATATCTCTGGTTAATTTTTCAATGAACAGGCCAAAAGAATTCTCAATTGAGTGGAAACCTCTGGTGCCGTTGCTGACGGCCGTTTTGCTAGGCGGCTTATTGCTACTGCCAGCTCTATCCACCCAGGGGAATGATCAGATAGCAATAAGCTTAAACCAGACTCATTCGTTTTTTGACCTCGATTCACTGCAAGGGGGTCGTTATCCCTTATTTTCTATATTCCCCTATATTGGCTCAGGTGGTTTTTTTGGTTCTGCTGGAGATGGCCTTAATGTGCTCATAATGACGGCAATTGCTGTGGGAATAAAATTGCTTTTAAAGCAAAACAGTCAGCCAGTTCCTCGTATCATGGTTCAACTCTTAACAGCCAGCATACTCTGCTTTTGTATCGCCTGGTTAGGGATACTTTTTACCAAATCATTTCCGATTTATTTTCCCAGCAGATACACACAAACAACCATTGTTCTTTATTTGCTTTTTTATATTGTGCTGAATGGCGCATCTGCTATGCAACTAGCAGCACAAAAATTATTTAAACATAGCCATAATCCATCTGCATTAATTCTCATCGTTTCGATTTTTATTATCCCCGTATTAATTTATGGTTGGTTTAAATTTCCAGATCGGGCTTTATATCTTAATTTTGCTGGTGGATTGGCATTCCTCTGGTTATCAATTATTGTTTTATTGAGTGTCCGCAAGTTTAGTAAAAGCTCACCTCAAGCACCAATTCAAACGTATGCTAAACCTGCAACATTTTCACCTAAAAATTGGGTGATATTGGGGGCGTTCATTTTTGTGGCGCTGGCTACTTACGGCCGTCTCTTCAATCAAAACGTCAAACCAACCAATTCAGAATTTGCGCTGTTTAGCTATCTAGAAACTCTGCCAAAAGATATTCGGCTTGGCGGTACGCCATGTGCCCTCAACAATATACCTCTCTTTGCCAAGCGTATGATCTTTTTTAGCTGCGAAACCCCCCATGCCAATCCATTAGTGATGCAAGAAGCATTAGAAAGTTATTACGCAACTGAGCCGCAAACAGTAAACCTTTTTTGCCAAAAATACGGTTTAGATTATTTGGTAATTGACCAAAATTCTTTCTCAGATACCTATATCCAAAAAGGTAAATTTTTATTTGAGCCATTTGATAGCTTAATGAAGCAACAATTATCTACTCGCGAAAATTTTGCGCTTAACAATTTAGCCCCTGAAAACATTCTATTTCAAGGCGGCTCGCTTTTTGTAACAGCATGTCCGTTGCCATAAAACTGGTGAAAACAGCCATTAAACAACGCGAGCGTTTGCCATGCGCATTAATTATTTTGACACTATCAACAATACTTGTACATCTTTTAAACCTTGGCAAGGAAAGCTTATAGCTAGGCAATACGATTGGCTACTCCATTGCCTAATTAGCAGTTATCCACCTTACTATCATTACGCTAAAATTGAGCCTTTCCCTATCTCAATTATTTATTGCTGGCGCCAGCCCTGAAAGCTTGGGGCTATTGGTTTCTCGGTGAGGTAAATGAAACGGCCGTATCCCACCTACCTACTCCTCTTTCTCATGCTGGCCACTTTTGCCATGCTCGCCTGGCTCAGTCTAGCCCGTTATTTTGCCTTTACCAGCCGCGCCTTCGACCTGGGAGCCATGAGCCAAGCCATTTGGAGCGCCACGCAGGGCAAGCCGCTTATCTTTACTGTAGAGGGCATCTCTCTAAGTCGATTGGCGCGACATGTTGAATTGTTTTATTTTTTATTGGCTCCCCTTTATGCGCTTTGGCCAGCTCCCTCTACCTTACTCATCTTGCAAGCCGGGCTGGCAGTCATTGGTGCACTGCCCATTTACCGAATAGCTACCCGGCGCTTAAAGCAAGCCTGGCCCGCAGTCATAATCGCCGCAATTTATTTGCTGTATCCGGTGATGCAAACGGCCGTTCTCTTTGAATTTCACGCTGATACCCTGGCCATGCCACTTTTGTTGTTTGCCTTAGACGCCCTGGATCGGCAAGCACAGCGCAGCTATTTTTTCTGGCTGGTATTGGCACTAAGCTGCAAATTTTACGTGGCGGTACCGGTAGCCGCTCTGGGTGTCATTCTCTGGTGGCATGGCCAAAAGCGATTAGGCTGGGGGACACTCATGCTTGCTGTCGCGTGGGGAGTTGTGGTGTTTGGTGTCATACGGCCGTACTTTGCCCCACCCGAGGCAACATATGTAGAAGCCACTACTAGAAGCTACCTATCTTACTATTTCGGCCAGCTCAACCTGACCCTTACCGGGGCACTGCGCTTGTCCAATGCGGTAATTGTTTATGCACCCGTATTGCTGTTAGCCTGGCGTGCCCCCCGCTGGCTACTACCAGCAACGGCCGTTATTCTCCCCGTGCTGCTCAGTTCAGGCCCAGGCCCATCATTTGACTTTCAATACCATCATTATGCGCTAGGCGTTCCCTTTTTGATGATGGCCCTGATTGCCGGAGCAGAACAGCTGCACCAAGATGTCCCATCATCCCGCCACTGGCAGAAACGCCTGGCAATGGCTTTCTGCCTCACCCTGATCCTGAACAGTTTTTTGGTTAATTCACCTTTGAATGTGCGCTTTTATCAAGCACAGCCCGGCTCGGGTTTTGGCCTGGACACGCTGGCAGGCTACGGCCGTACCGACCGTGATGCTCTCAAATTTTTATGGATGGCTCCGTTGCAAGCCTCTAACCAACCTATGGCCGCCGACCGCTCTCTGGCCCGCTTAGTCACAAATCGCTCATTGCTTTATCTGGTACCGCCAGAAAACAAACCCCATGAAGAGCTGCTGCCGCAAGTCGATACGGTGACAGTCGATGCCCTCTACGATTTTGCCTTGTTAGACCGCAATCAAAATCTGCTAGAAGGCGGCGTGCAAACCGCCTTTCCAACTATTGGCTGGCTACTCAATCAGCCAGAGTGGCATCTGGTACGGGCGCAAGATGGACTGCTCCAGTTTGGCCATGAAAACGCCAGCTTATGGCAGCAAGTGACTACTGAGCCAGATGACGGTCAATTAGAACCTGTGGCCCGTTTTAATGATGGGTTAGCGTTGCTCGATGCCAGCATCACACCCCTGGGTAATGATTTATTTCAAATGGATTGCTTCTGGCAAGCTGAACGGCCGTTTGCCGCAAACGCTAGCTACTTTGCCGTATCTCGCCTTGAGGGATTGGCCCATAGCCGCATTGTTCATCTACCCACCTTAGCTATCCTGCCAGTCTCAACCTGGGTGCCCAATACCATTATTCATGAATCCTTTGTCTTTACCTTGCCCGCCAATACGCCTGCGGGGCACTATGCCGTAAAAACCGGCTGGTACAATGCCAACAATCCCTTTGCCTCCGAAACAGATAGCCGTAGTCGGCTGGGGGAGGAGATAACCAGTGGATACATTGTCATTCCCTAAGGTAACAATCAGGGAATGGAGGCTGGCGCTGCTGGTCGCCGTGGCTACGGCCGTTCTTGGTCTCATTCCCTATTGGCTAGGCAACTTGCTCGCACCGGATGGGCAAGTGTATATGCAGCTCATTATGAACCCGGAGGACGCCCAAACCTACTGGGCCAAAATGCTGCAAGGGTTTCATGGAGCCTGGCTGTACACCATTCCTTTCACGCCGGAGCCACACGCAGCGGCTGGTGTGGGCATTTTTTACGTCTGGCTGGGGCAGTTGGCGCGCGGTTTGGGAATGTCGTTAACGGCCGTTTGGCACACCAGCCGCTTCATTGCCGGGATTATACTTTTCCTCACGACTTTCTGGTTTGTGGCTGCGTTCTTGCCCAACCGACAAACGCGCTGGACCGCTTATTTGCTGGCGCTCTACGGCTCCGGCTTAGGCTGGCTGCTGTTTGTGGTTGGCCAACCGTACTGGCTGGGGGCGTTTCCCGTCGATTTTAAACAGCCAGGCGCGCATCTCTTTTTTACGGCGCTGACCTTCCCGCATATTGCTTTGGGAACGGCCGTTATTCTGTTCGATATGCTCGTCTTACAGAAAATTGGTAATCCGTATGTGGGAAGTAGTGAACGATGGCGTTGGGCCGTGGCTGCTGGCGTGGCCAATATACTCCTCGGGGTAGCCTATCCGTTTTTGATTTATATTGTGGCGGGAACGGCCGTCCTGTATTGGAGCGTTTTGGTCTGGCAACAACACCAAATTTTGTGGCGCAGGGGGTGGCAAATCGCTGTCATGTTCCTTATTCCTGCGCCATTGTATTTGTACTATTTCTCCGTCTGGCGCAACAATGAGGTGTTTCGGCTGTGGGATGCACAGGCAGGCACGCCCGCTGCGCCGTGGCCGCATTATTTAATCGCTTTTGGCCTATTGTTGGGCCTTGGCGGGTTGTTTTGCTGGAAACAGCCTGCCCTGAGTGCTGCGAAAGGGCCATCTGAGCACACCCAATTTACTCTCTTGTGGGTCTGGATTTTAACCGCTGCCTTGCTGCTCTACTCACCGCTCAATCCACAGCGACGCTTTATCCAGGGCGTTCACGTGCCACTGGCAGTTCTGGCAGCGGCTGGATTTGTGCAAGTGGTGCTACCTCGATGGCAAAACGGCCGTCTCTGGCAAAGCCTCATCGCCCGTCCCCGGTATGAAACGGCTAAACTGCGCCGCTTTGTTATCCGGATCTTCTTGCTCTTCATGAGTTTTTCTAACATTTACTTATGGCTGGATG
>CAJQMR010000025.1 GCA_905479495.1 uncultured Anaerolineae bacterium | reverse complement strand
TCTGTTTCTACATTGTCTTTGTACGCATTCCACAGCGAGGGGAATTCGGAAAGCATGCCTAAATCTACACCCTGGTTGAGCAGGGCGCGCAGCAGCTGCTGTTGGCGGCGGCCTCGATCAAAATCGTTGGTGGAGAGGCGGGAACGAGCAAACCAGAGTGCCGTGTCGCCGTCCATGTGGTGCACGCCGGGTTCCAGGGCAAACTGTGCCCAATTGTCCTCATCTTGCGGGTTTAGCTCGGGGGAGATGAGCCGCCAATCTTGTAAGCGACAGCTTACGGCCAGATCGACGCCACCGATGGCGTCTACTGCCGTTTCAAATCCCTGAAAATCTACGCGGGCATAATAGTGAATGGGAATGCCGAAGTTGTATAGAATGGTTTGTTTGAGCAAATCAACGCCACCTAACGAAAGCGCGGTATTCAGCCGATTCATGATTTTGCCGGGAATGTAGACAAACAGATCGCGCGGTAGCGAAATCATGGAGGCGGTGGGGCCATCTTCGTTGATAGAGACGATGATCATCGTGTCGGTGCGCGTGTTTTCGGTGCCAATTTCGGTATCGCTGCCTAGCAGCAGGATGTTGGTCGTGGAGTCAGGCACTTCAAAGGTCGGTACAGCGGTAGGAACGGCCGTTGAGGGCGTGGGCACCCCTTCGCGTAAATTTTCTGGGGCGGTGATGGTAAGTACCGGTTCCTGCTGAGGGAGACTGGTTGGTGTTGCCGTGGGAACCAGCGTGCTGGTGGGGATTGGTGTAAACGTCGCCGTGTCACCTTGTGTGGGGCTGGGGCCAGGCGTGACGGATTTTGCCGCTGTGGGTATGGTGGTAGGCACCGGTGTATCGGTGTTTAGCGGTGTTGGTGTCGCTGTATTGGCTGCTACTTGAATATCTGAAGTGGGGGCCAACGTAGGCAATGGGTCGGCTGCCGCGTTGGAGCAGCTGACCAGATAAAAGGTGGCTAGTAATAATAATAGGCCCACAGCTTGCGGCTGCGTCAGTAACGTTTTTAGCTTTACAAACATATTCATAAAAAAGAAGTGTGAATTGTGCGTCGTGAATTGCAAATGAAAGTTGGCAGCAAAGATCATTCACAATTAAACGGTCACAATTCACGATTTACAATTAATAATGATGACTCCATGCGTACCGGGGGGCATTATAACATGGACGATCAACCCCTTGAAACGGTGGGGTGTGGCCGTAGTGGTTTGGTAGAGATCCCGTCAGCTAATTTACAATTTTTCGCCAAACAGGTGTTCGGAGCGGCTAAAGATTGTATAGCCGATGATGAAAATGAGAACGGCCGTAATAAAAGTCCGCAGCAACGCCAATGGGTCCATAGAAGCTGGGCCATTACCGCCAACCGTACCCCATAAAACCGTACGGTAGCCATCGATAATCGATGCCATTGGGTTGATCCAGCGCATGATACGAGCCGGATTGAATCCCACGCCAAAAACCTCTGAGTACGTGCTGAACCGTTCAAAAGAGTAAAAAACAGGTGTCAGGAAGAACCAAGCTAATAGACCAACCTCTAAAATCATGGCTGTGTCCCGGTAAAAGGTTTGTAGGGCAGAAACGATGAGACTAAGCCCCAGTAAAAAGACCATTTGGGTAAGGAGAATTAAGGGTACCCATAGAGCATGTATGGTTAAGCCTACACCGAAGGCAAAAAGTAGTATTAGCAGAATGAGAGAAGCCAGTAATAAGTTCACCAGATTCGAGAGTATGGTGGCTACCGGGAGCAAAATTCGGGGGAAATAAACCTTTTTGATGATAGCGGCGTTTCCTGTAATAGATTGGGCACTGCTGTTGAGTGTTCCGGTATGAAATTGCCAGGGAATTAGGGCCACTAGGATGAATATTGGATATTTTTGCACCCCTTCATTAGGAATAAGAATGGTAAACAAAATAGTGTAAACTATCATCATGAGCAGCGGATGTAACAAGCTCCAAATGACGCCAAAAAACGAATTTTTGTAGCGAACTTTTAGATCACGAATGACCAAGTTTTTAAGTAAATATTTGTATTCATAAAGCTCACGAATTTTTCCCGATAATGTCTGTGTTTCGTCGGAATCAAATGTAGGAACTGATAATTTTTTAGAAATAATGTTTGTGTTGGTTGACATAAAAAACTCGTATCTCGCTAATATTTCGAGAGAAAGTATACCATTGGCGAACGGCCGTTACGATGCTTTTTCTATTTTCTCATTTTGTTATGTTGCTTCAGTGTCTCGTGGTAGAGTCGGGCGATAACGGTCGTATGCGCTGCAACAGTACCAATGGTTGGAATATTTTGGCGCAGCTGATTTTGTAAGTCAATATCGTCATGTAAAGTTTGTAGTGCTTGGGTCAGCTGGGCCACATCACCCGGCGTTACCAACAGCCCATCCACTCCGTGGCGCACCCGCTCACCCAAAACGCCCAGATCATTGGTGATCACGGGTACGCCCATGGCAAATGCTTCAGAAACAACAAAGCAAAACGTCTCATACCACAGTGAGGGGACCACTACTACATCGAGCTGAGCCAGCATTTCCCACACGGCTTGCCGGTTGAGCTTGCCCAAAAAGGTGGCGCGCCCGCTGTGCTTTAGTTGGTTAACATAATCAGGATCGAATTCAGTATCGCCAGCAATCCACAGTTCGGCCGTTTCCGGTAGCTGGGCAAAGGCTTCAACCAGCACATGCACCCCTTTTTGCCAGGAAAGGCCGCCCAAATAGCCAACCCTGAAAGAATCGTGAGGAGGAACTTCTGGCTTGTTTGGATAATCTAGTCCAGGCGGCAGCACGTGGATTTTGTCTGCGGGTAGCCCGTGTTCTACATACCATTGCTTAACAAAGTGGGCTGGGGCAATGAGTTTGCTGGCTTGCTGGAGGGCGTGTTGCAAACGGCCGTTGCGCCAGGCCAGCGGCAGTGCTAGCGGCGGTAGTGCTAGCGGAAACTGAGGTTGGTTTGCTCGTGCCAGCGCACATTTAGCACAGTTGAGATACAAATTTGGCCCGTTGCAAATTTCCTGGCTGTAATTGGTTAGCAGCTGAGCATTGGCACAGACCCACCAAAAATCCCAAAGGGTGACAACATAGGGAATTTGCTGCTGGGTTAAATAATCCAGCATTTGGGTAGGTAATCCCATCAAATGCTCAACATGCACAATATCTGGCTGGAAGGTTGTTAGAACTTCTTGGAAAGCGTGTAGTAAGTCTGAATTGCGAAAGGTGGAAAGGAGGCGGTTGGTGGGGTGGAAACGGCCGCTCCAGGCTGACCAAATCGAAATGCCATTATCGTCACGCTGGCTCAGGCCGGTTCCCTCAGCGCTGCGGCGGTGAAATACGGCTACCTGGTGCCCTTGCTGCTGCAAGGCACGGGTGAGCCAAACGGTATACAATTCTGTGCCACCCACATTGTCTGGGGGGTATTGGTGAACCAAGTGAAGAATACGCATCGTTTTGTCCGGCTGGGGATGGTATGTTAAGATGCTGCGCCTGTCAAAAATGTTATGAATGTCTCTATTATTGTCCTGAACTGGAATGCTGCTAAAGATACGATAGCCTGTTTGCAGCCTATACTGGCCTGGCAAGAGATACGGCCGTCTCTTATCGTCGTGGATAATGCGTCCCAAGGAGGGGATGTGACCCAGATTCAGCAGGCGCTGCCGAGCGTGCAGCTCATTGCCAGTTCTACCAATCAAGGCTTTTCCGGCGGATCTAATCTTGGCATGGAATGGGCGCTAGCTCAGGGTGACGCCCCCATTTTGTTATTGAACAATGATGCGATGATTGGCGAAACGGCCGTCCGACGCTTGATTCAAACGCTCGAAGAAAATCCCCAAATCGGCATGGTAGTGCCCCAACTTTTTGATGAACATAGTGAACTGGTCGCTGTCGGCGGCAAAAATCCTGCGTTTCACATGCAAACGCGGGTGCAGCATTTTGCCGATGACAATCCAGTGCAGCAAGTTGAGACGATTTCGGGGACGGCCGTTCTCATTCGGGCTGCGATGCTGCGGCAGGTGGGATTGCTAGATGAGCGTTTCTTCTTTAGCACGGAGATGGCTGATTTATCGCTGCGGGCGCGGCAGCACGGTTTTGTTTGCGCGGTGGATCGCCGTGCCCAGGCCAGCCACACGATCAGCCGCTCTGCCTCGTTGCGGAATTCGCTTTATGTCTACTATATCGTGCGCAACCGGCTGCTTTTTTTGGGCAACCATTACCGTTGGCGGCTCGATTTGTGCGGCTTCTGGTTGGTGTACACGCTGGCCTTGGTGCTCAAGCTGCGGCTGGGTGGCGAATCTGTGACGGCGCGGGCGGTTTGGCTGGCACTTCGGGATGGGCTGAACGGCCGTTTCGGTGGGCAAAATGAGCGCGTCCTGGCCTACTGTCGAGGTGAAGACGCCACATGAACGTGCTTTACCATCTCACCATCCTGCCGCCCAAAATGCCTAAAGCAGAGGCACTGTCACAGGAGATTGCCCTGCTGCAAAGCACCTTTGGCGGGGAACTGATCTATCTGAATCCTAACATCAGTTCGCCAATTTACCTGCCTCGCTTGCTGTTCGGCTTCCATAAACTGCCAGAAATTCGCCGCCGCGAAGCTGAAATTGATCTGCACCACGTTTACAATCCCGATCCGTTTCCCTTTCCCATTTTGCGCTTCTTGCAAAAGCCTGTTGTGTACACGCTCAGCAGTGGCATTGGGGACAAACGGCCGAATCTGCGTTTCTTGTCCCGGTTAACGGCCGTTACCGTACCGGATGAACGCAGCTACAAACGACTGCGCGGCTGGGGGCTGGCAAATGTGCATCTGGTGCGGGCTGGGGTGGAAAACGGCCGTTTCAGCCAAACCTCCCAACCACTCGACGGCAGACTCCGCCTGCTGGTTGCTTCTGCTCCGTGGAACGTGCTCCAATTCCAGAGCAAGGGCATCGACGCGCTGCTGGCCTTCGCTGCCCAGCGCCCAGACGTTGCCCTGATTTTCCTCTGGCGCGGGCATCTGTTGGACGAGATGCAGCGACGCGTGGCGGCGCACAATCTCGCCGATCGGGTGCAGGTGATTGACGAACTGGTGGACGTGAATGCCATCCTGGCTACGGTCCATGCCACCGTTAACCTGGCCAGCGCGGAAGGCATCGTCAAGGCGTACCCGCATTCGCTGTTGGATTCGCTGGCGGCGGGTAAGCCGGTGCTGGTCAGCCAGGCTATTCCCATGGCCGACTATGTGGCCCAAACTGGCTGCGGGGTGGTGGTCGAAGCCGTCACGCCCGAGGCAATTGGGCAGGCGGTGGACAAGTTGGTGGCGAATTATGAAGAGATGGTGGAAACGGCCGTGCACCTTGGTAGGCGCGATTTTACGCTCGAAACCATGATCGCTTCTTACCGCCAGGTGTATCAGGCTGTTCTAGCGGGGGCTGCATGAAAATTTTGCACGTTGTGCAAGGATATCATCCAGTAGTAGGTGGCTCGGAATGGCTAGTGAAGAATTTGTCTGAGCAGATGGTAGCGCGTTACCGTGACAAAGTGACGGTTTTTACACCTGCTGCCAACAAGCCTGCCTACTTTTGGCGTAATGAAGGTGGCCCTTTACCAGTGGGTACTGAGCAGGTTAATGGGGTGACGGTTCAACGCTTCCCACTGTTTCGTGGGCTGCGCTTTGCCCGTATGTTACTGGCACATGGCTTTCATCGTTTCCGCCTTCCTTACCACGATTGGGCGCGAACGATCCAGGTAGGCCCCTTGATATTTGGTTTGTCCAAAGCCATTGCCACGAGTGGGGCTGAGATTGTTTTTGCCACCGCTTTCCCATTTATGCATATGTATTCTGCCGTGGCTGGAGCGCGTCGAGCAGGCGTGCCTGTTGTGTTGTTGGGCGCTATTCATACGGCCGATAAATGGGGCTACGACCGGCAGATGATGTACAACGCCATCAACCAGGCAGATGCTTACATTGCTCATACGCCATTTGAACGCGATCATTTAATTGCGCGGGGAGTTGCTGCAGACAAAATTCGCGTGATTGGCGCGGGGGTGGATGTAGAAATGATTGCGAAAGGAAACGGCCGTTTTATCCGCGAGCGCTATAATTTAGGCAAGGATCCGGTACTGCTGGTGCTGGGTCGCCAATCGGAGCTGAAGCGGTTGGATACTGTCATCAAAGCGATGCCCGACATCTGGGCACAGCAGCCGAATGTTCGCCTGCTTATGGCCGGGGCTAGAACCAACTACTCCGCCCAATTAGACAAGATGATTGCCGAGCTGTCTCCGACACAACAAGCCAAAATCACCACCATCAACGACTTCCCCGAGAGCGAAAAACAAGACTTGCTGGCAGCGGCCGATCTACTGGTGCATCCTTCTGGCAATGAATCATTTGGCATTGTCTTTGTGGAGGCGTGGGCAGCGGGCAAGCCCGTCATTGGTGCGGACGTGGGCGCGTTGGCCTCGCTCATTGCCGAGGGGAAAGACGGGCTACTGTTCCACTATGGCGATTCGGCCAGCATGGCGCAAAAAGTGTGCCACCTGTTGGCAAGGCCTGAGTTGCGGCAATCAATGGGCGCTGCTGGACGAGAAAAAGTGCTGGCTAATTACACCTGGGAAATTGTGGCTGATCGGGTGCGGCAAGTGTATGTAGAGACGATAGCCCTGACCTCATAGCAAGTGACGTTAATTTGCTATGAGCGTTTTCTCTCCAAGAGGTTTCGTAGATAGGTGCGGACAGGATATTTGCGTAATTCCCATAGGAAATGAGTGAGTGGTTGGAAACGGCCGTTTGCTAACCGAAACGCTGCCAGTTTTTGAGGCAAATCTTCACCTAAGCGATCCAACTGTGTTTCAAAAAGAGTTTCGGCAAAGCGATAGAGTTCAATATCTAACTGATTACACTCCTGGATAGCTTTCCGCGTTGCTGGTTGTAGCGTAGTTGCCGGTTTGCGTTCGGTAGACACATTTTGGCGCGAGTAGCGGATTTTTTGCCAGCCAAAAGCAGCCCGCAATAAAAACAAGGTTTCGTCAAACCGTTCTGTTAACCCAACTACCTGCATCTGAGTTTGCAAATTTTCCTTTGCCTGTGCCAATAAGCCCGTAGTGCATTGGCCAAAAGGTATCTCGTGTCCGCTGGAGAGATTGGCCAACAGCCGAGTTTGGCCGTTGTCGGCCAATGTGTCAATTTGACTGGTAACAAACTGCTCTAGACTCATTTGCCCTTGGGTGACCTGCTGGTAGCAGTAGTGCCTGGGTGAGCGACAGATAAAATGATAATAGGAAACGACACGATCAACCGGTTCGCGTAAAATGGTGAAGTAGGCGGCGGTAGCGGGAAGTTGTTGCTTTAGACCGAAGGCGAAATGACCACGAAGCATTTCAATTTTGGCCAATTCTTCTGGAGACAGTTGTTTAAATTCTTCCAGGGTGCCTGTTTGCCATATGGTATAGATATTTTTCCAGGGATAGTGGGTTTCAATGATGCGATAAAGTGTGCTCCCAGCTGTTTTAGGGATATGGAGAAAGACAACGGGTTTAGGGGGCTGATCAAGCATCGGGTGTTTTACTGTCTTGTAGCTGGGCCAGCTGGTGAGTTAGCTGTTCAATCTCTTCCTGTTGGTGACGCACCAGGGCGCTAAGGTGTTGAATCCAATCGGCGTGGATGTAGTTGATTGTCGTCTGTTCCGTGCCTAATTTATTGACATAAAAAATAACCAGGCTGTGCAAGCTTGTGCGTATACGCCGGATGAGTCCATTGAGGATGGGAATAGGACGGCCGTTGGGCTGAACGTCCATTTTTTGATGCAAGAACTCTTGCTGAGCCGTTTCGTTGAGCGCTTCTGTGGAGCGTAATTCTTCGGCCTTGGGTGAGTTTGTTTGGGCCCGAGCCAATCGGGCTGCTGTGCTTTGGTCATTACCACGGCGTGCCTGTCCAGCCCAGTCAATCTTTCGCTGCATATCCTCAAAGCCACCGGACATTTCTTGCAGCAGCGTAAGCAGCATGTCATTGATTTGGAATTGTTTACTCAATGCTGCCCGCAAATCAATTTCCGGCTGATCGTTGTCAAATACCTCTTGGCGGATTTTGTTTTGATGTTGACGTACTTCTTGCAAGCTGCGACCAAACGCATCACGAGAAATGGCCCCCTGCATCAGTTCAAATTCAATATCAGCCAGCACGTCGCTGGCGGTTAGGGTACTTTTCATACGGCCTCTTTGCTCCTCTTGTTTTGGGCAATTATCCGCCGGTACACGTTGGCAAACTGCTGGGCCATTTGCACATGGGTGAATTTTTCCAGCAGGCGCTGCCGTCCAGCCAGCCCCATCTCGCGTAAAAGGCTGGGATTTTGCAGCATTTTCAGAATGGCTTCGGCCAAATCGGCGGGCGCCTCAGGCTCCGCCAATAATCCCGTGACACCGTCGTCAACCACTTCGGGAATGCCCCCAGCGCGGCAGCCAATGACCGGCTTGCCGTAATTCATCGCTTCCAGGTAAATCAGGCCAAATGATTCATACAGTGACGGGGCCACAAACAGATCGCAGCTTTGGTACAGTTGATTCAGCTTTTCTTCGCTGACCTGCCCTAAAAAGGAGACCTGGCTGGCAAATTGGGCATACTGCTGTTGGAAATGGGCGGCATAGGTCAGCCCGGTTTGCTGCTGAAAACCATCCCGGTGGCTGTTGTCTGCCCCGGCGATGATGAACTGCACGTTGGGCACCTGGGCCAGCACCTGGGGGATGGCGGCAAATAAATCCTGGATGCCTTTGCGTTTTTCCAGCCGCCCCAGGTAAAGCACGGTAAAGGTGGTGGGTGGGGTGTTGAGGTTAAACGGCCGTACCAAATCTTCCTCCACTGGAATGATGCCATGCGGAATAATGCGGAACTGGTCGGCGGCGGCCTGGAATTTATAGACAGAACTCATTTTTTTCACGGTTGCTTGCGAGTTTGGCACCAAAAAGGCGGCGCGTTCCACCAATGTTTGTTCCATGTCGCCCGCCAGACGGGCATCTGGATCGACCGTATTTTGCAGGGTGGCAATTTGGCGCAGGGCGGTTTGCAAGCGCACCACCACGGGAATTTCCCCGCTAACGGCCGTGACCAACCCATCAAACTGCCACAAAGGCGAATCCACCAGTTGGATGCCATCGTTGAGGATGAGGCGCTTGATCTTGTCGTGGACGGCATGGCTGTGGTTGAGGGCGTAGTAGAGTTTGGGGAACATGCGGTAACGGCCGTATCTGTTAGACGAGGGAATGCGATGAACATAAGCTCCTTCATAGAAAGAAACGGTGTCTTTTGGCCCTTGGGTAACGACGTGAACAGTGTGTCCACATTCAAACAAGCCCTGCGCCATTAGATTAGTATGCCGACCCACGCCTTCGTGCTGATTTGGCGGATAGGCCTTGCTCAAAAGACAAATTCTCAAAGGCTGGTCTGGTAGGCTTATTGTTGCCTGTCGCCCACTGACGGGATCAACAGTGGGTTGTTGGGCAGAGTTTTTGGTTTGAAACGGCCGTATCGGCTCATTTATGTTTTGTGACATAGCAAGTTGTGATGGTTCAATAAGTTGTCTGGGACGCATTAGCCCTACATAACTGCCGATCATGGCACTCTTAATCTCGGCCAGACGCATTTTCCAGAATTGACGCCAGGTAAGACGGCCGTATGTGTACATCTCCCGGCTCCAGAGCCAGTGGCCATGCACATAGTGCAAAGCACGCAGAAAAATATCACGCTTTGATTCACCCGCGCCTGGCCCATATTTCATGATGAAATACAGCACTGATTTGGTTTGCACCCACCAGCGGGCGTTAAAGCTGCCTGCTTCCCGGTTCCGGCTGGAGGCAGGCGCATGATAGACAACGGCTTCTTTTACAGGATGCACAATTTTGCCGCTGTGCGCCAATCGCAGAGAAACGTCCGAATCGTCGTACAGCCATTCAAAAAAGGTGTCAAATCCGCCCACATCCAACAGGGCGCGGCGGCGAAAAGCCATGTTGGTGCCCATCATGCGGCCAACCCAGCGCACGCCGCTGCCCGGGGGCACAATGCCCTCCAGCCAGGAATTGCGCACGTCGAACTGCTCGGCCAAAGAGGACGCGATGCCAATGCGATGCTGCACCATCGGTTGGCGGGGGTGCACCATGTAAACCATGCCGCCTGTGGCCTCCAGCATCGGGTCGGCAAACAGGCGAGTCAGTTGGGCCAGCCAATGATAGCTGGGCACGGCATCATCATCAATGTAGGCCACCATGTCGCCACGGGCGGCCAGCAGGCCGATATTGCGCGATTGGCTCAGGTTAGCTTTGGGGCAGCGCAAAATTTGTACCCGATCTTGGTACCTGGCCAGAATGTCCAGGGTTTCATCTTTGGTTGGCCCTACCACAACCACCACTTCAAAATGGGGGTAGGATTGGTGTTCCAGGGCGCGCAGCAGGGTTTGCAGGGGTTTGGCCCGGTCGGTGGTGTTGACGACGATGGAAAAGGTGGGGCTAATGGTGTTCATAGCGGGTAACGGCTTCCAGCAGCAGCAAGCGCCTTTCGATGAGCCGCTGGAGTTTACTCATTTGGTCAAAGCGGGCGACGTGAATGGTGTTGAGTTGGGAAAGGAGATAGTAATCGCGGCCAATGAGAAAGCTTAACGGCCGTAACACCAACAGCCGCCACAATCGTTTCCAGCGCGGCTCATCACTGCCTGTGCCCGGTTCAATAAAATAAATACGAGCGAGTAAATCATGTTCCTGTTGTTGGTAGCTTTGCAGCATTTGCAACGTTTCTTGCCACTCCTTTTGGGTGGCAGTTTGCAGGGCATGCTGGCGCAGTTGGCTAAAGTTGGCCGTTAGCTGTTGCACTTCTTCTGGCGAACGCGAGCTGTTCAGGTGGGCGGTGCGGGCAGCCAGGGTGGTATTTAGGGTATGCAGCAGCTGCCGCACCCCCAAAAAACGGCCGATTGCCTGCTCATAATAAATTTCTTCAGAAATGGCTTTTGTTTCCGCAGGGAAAAATTGCGTCAGCTCGGCCTGGCTGTACTGTTTAGCCACAAAGCGGTAGCGCATGGCGTGCTGATTGGCACAATGTGCAATAGGGTCACTTTGCCATGATTGGTTGTTAAACAGGTGAACGGCCGTTGCCTCCGGCACATACCCAATTTCAAAGCCTAACTGTTTTGCCCGAAAGCAATAATCTGTTTCTTCATAGTAGGCAGGGAAAAATCCTTCGTCGAATTCGCCAACGGCTTCCCAGGCGCGCCGGGTAATGCCAAACAGTGCGCCGGTCACGTATTCCACGGGATGATCTTGGGTGGTAATATGATGGCCGTAGGCCAACGGCCGTTCCAGAAAAGCGCCCGCATGGTTCACTGTTTGATCCGCATTCAAAATACGGCCGCCCACAATTCCCAGCTTTGCATCCTTTTCCACAGCCTGGCACAAAGCCTCTAGCCAGCCAGGCTGCACCAGGCAATCCTGGTTGAGCAGCACCAGTAAATTACCTGTGGCTTGGCGCAGCCCCACATTCACACCACCAGCAAAGCCTAAATTCACGGGCTGGGGCAGCAAAGTAACCTGGGGGAATTGGGCTTCAATGAGCTGCTTGGACTGATCATGAGAGCCGTTGTCTACACAAATGACTTCGTGTAAAGGGGAGTGGGTTTGGCTGAAAACGGCCGTTAAACACGCCTCAATCACACTTTCCCCATTCCAAACTGGGATAACAACAGTTACTTGCATAATGGCTAATGTTACCCTTGAAACAGTCCAGACTCAAATATGCACGAACCTAAATTTTAAGTGGCGAAAAAAGCGAAAAATGCAGTGAGGAATTGATGATTGCTGGCGTAGAAACTTTGCCGCCCAAATTTCGTTGATCGTATCAGCTTGTTTTCTAAACTGTCTGTTTTCAAATTCGATTGTATTTGGCTGAGGAATATCAAGAAATTTAAGCAGATCAAACGAAGTTTGTGCAAAAGATTGAGCGAGATCCTCATACATAACGATAAACGGATCAATGTTGTTTGTCTGAAAAAACGCTGCCCATTGTTCGTCATCTCTTGTAAAACTTTCAACCTTTTGTTCAATAAAAAAATAATCATACTGTAATTTGACCGGTTGAGTATTTACTAAGTCATTCGATTGCATGCGCCAAATTCCTGTTTGTTGTGCCTTAATCCAGGAAATAGCCTGCCGAACTTTGTCACGTCGGCGCAGCCAAATAAATTTTGGCTCATGAAAAAGTGCATCCAGCAATGCTTTATCGGTTAATCCTGCATAAGCGGGTAATTTACGAAAAGTATCGAGTATTGTTGGCAAATATCCAGCATGGAAAATGACGCCAAAAACGCCATTGGGGGTACTGCCCAGAGACCAAACAAGGTCAAGGAAGGCTGTTAAGCTTTTTTTGCCGTAAATATTCGCTATATTTCCCTGCTCATTTTGCAATTTCCCCGCTTTGTTAGGTATGAAATATTCATCTGGCTTACCGGCTACACCAGTAATTGCTAACGCTTCTGCCAGCAAATGGCTGCCGCTGCGGGGTGATGTGCAAATGACATACGTTTTTTGAGGTAAATCCATTTACATTCCTAAAATGAAATGCAGGAGGCAGTCGAATAATCGACTTGGCCTCCTGTATTTTGTTTGCTTTTCTGTTTGTTCGATAGTTGTAGAGCCTTGTTTTACAGTTTAATTTAGCGCAGAATTGAAGGTATGAAAATTAAATCATCCGTTGGGAAAATGACAAGCGTATTCGAGCTGGCAATAAGGCCATTGCTGCTGTTTCTGGCTTGGATAGTGATAGTGTAGTTGGCATTGTTGGTAAGGCCAGTGAGGGAAAAGGTAGTATTGGCACCTGCATTAATGGGTGAGGGGCCTTCATTGGGTGGCGAGGCACCACCTGCTTGAGAAACAACTATTTCATAATGGTCTAATCCGGCCAGCAAGGCAACATCGGCGTTCCAGAAAAGTGTCAATGAGCCATCGCCCGGTGTAACCGTTAAGATAATGGGGGCATATTCATCGGCCCCCACATCTGGTGCGCCAAAGGCTGATCGGCTGTGATTGTCGACGTCAACGGCCGTTCCCGTCCCGTTTGCCTGGTTAATGGCGGCAGAACCTGCACCAATATGAAAATTGTAGCTCGGGCTTCCCGGTGAAACAAAGTTAGGATTACCGCTGAAAATTGAGCCAGTCCCGGTAAATGTGCCACCACCACCAGTATCTTGATTATTGTTATTGAACAAATTGTTGGTCAAAGAAACTGAATTGTTGCCTTGAGCATATATGGCATTGTCTATAGCGTGATTAGCCACGATACTCTCAGATAGGGTTACTGAACCACTGTTGATGACAACGATACCAGACCCTTGCATACCTGAAGCGTCGATTTGGTTGTTGGCTAATGTCGTGTGTAGGAGCGTTACATCATCGCCATTGACAAAGTAGCCACCCCCACCGCCACCTACCCCGCTGCCGCTTCCTGTATTGGCCGTATTGCTGCCAATAATGGTGTTAATAAATATGGTGGTGGTATTGCCAGAAAACCGTTCGCTATAGACACCGCCGCCACCGCTGGCACCTTCATAAATGGTTCCATCGCCACCCTTGGTGCTGTTGTTCATAATGGTGGCTCGATTGATGGTGGTGTTGCTGTGGCTTAAAGAGAGGCCGCCGCCTTCACCCAGGGAGCCATCTTTGTTGGGATTTTGTCCATCGCCACCAGTGGAACTGTTTTCGCGAATGTTGATATTTTCTAAGGTTACTGTTGCCAATTCTGTAAAGATACCGCCACCAAACGCGCCGCCTGCATCGCCATTAGGCGCATCTCCACCGATTGCCTGGTTACCCGTAGCGGTGATATTTTGCAGGTTAACCACTGAGTTTACTTGGAACGCTGCTCCACCTCCTTGGGCATCTGCTTTGAGGCCGTCAACGGTGCCACTACCGTTTCCGCTACCGGCAATGGCCTGGTTGTTAATAAAAGTCAGGTTGCTGCCCGATAGTTGGGCGTCAAACGTATAAAGTCCGCCGCCAACGGCCAGCCCACCTCTGGTGGGGCCAGTGCCGCCACGCGCTTCGTTGTTTTCAAATAGAATATTTTCCAAAGTTGTACCGGCTGGGTTGGCGCGTAAGGCCAAGCCGCCGCCGCTGCCCGCCCCGCCGTATGCCGAAGATGTGTTGCCGCCAACGGCCGTATTGTTTTCAAAAATCATGTCACGGGCAACCAACAAACCCCGGTCTGCCAACATGCCACCGCCAAAAGCAAACGTTTGGCCAGTGCCCCCACTGCTTGCCCCCTGAAAATAGCCGTTCCGGATGGTGAGTCCCTGAATGATCAGGCTGGCGCTGCTGGAATCGATGCCCCAAAACTGAATAACGCGCCGCACATTTTGTCCATCGATAATCGTGGGGTTGGCTGTCGGATTGGCGGCATTCCAGTTAGTGTTGGTATAGCCGCCTAAGATGGTTAAATGCCGGTTTATTAGGCAGACCACCGCCGGGGCCCCGTCCAAACAGCTCTCGTTATCCTGGTAGGTACCAGCAGCAACTAGAATGGTATCGCCATTAGCGGCAATGTTAATGGCTCCTTGAATCGTTTTGCAGGGCTGCGCCGCCGTGCCACAAGCGCCAGTATCAGCGCCGGTGGCCCCGTCTACGCGCCGGATGGTTGCCTGAGTCGCTGCCAAAATTGATGTGGATTGGGCTGTTGAGCCAATTAGGAAGGAAAAAATTACAGCGGAAAAGAGCAATATGCTCGTTGTTTTTTTCATTATGTCAATACCTCTACGTCGCTTTTGCTTACTTTACAATCAAATGCGAATCAATAGTAAGTTGCTTAGGCACGTAGATCAATAGGTGAAAGGTTTTTATGAGGGGAAACTAAGATCGGCGCTGCATGAGGCGTAGACCGCCCCACTGAATGGCTCCTTTTTCTTCATGTTCCTGCACGGTAACCTCACGGGTAAGCGAACCAAAATCAACTAGCTGATGCGCATTTTCGTCGGCAAACTGGTTGAGCCCTCGCGCCACTTCGGTGAAGAAGCTGTCGTGGAAGAGCAGGTAAGCGTTAGAGGTAAGGTGGGGCAGCACCCCGCGTGCATCGCGGAGGACGCCTTTGCAAGTGTGGTCGCCATCGATGAGAACAAAGTCGAATTTGCCCCCAGCGGCTTCTTCAGCTTTGGGTAAGATGTCAGGCGAATAGCCTTCAACAAAGGTGGCGCGATGCTCTATTTTTTGCCAATCTTCGGAAGCTACGTTCCATTTTGGATCAACACATATCAGTGGCGTCTGGCTGTTTAGAGCGTCCAAAGCAGCATTGACAACCAGGGCTGAGCCGCCTTTGAAGGTACCAATCTCCAGGTAGCGAGACGGCCGTAAGGTGAAAATCAACGTGTAAAGCAGAAGTCGCTCGGCGCGAGACATCCAAACCGGTGCGCTGTGAATAATTTCCATCGCTTCCAGGTTGAACTCGCTGGCAAATGGGGTAACGTCATGCACCGCCACGTTTTTTTCATTCACGGCCCCAACAACGGGGAAAATTTTGGCAGACAACGTATGAAAAATTGACATAATTACTCACTTTTTGTGACGAAATAGGTATAACTGTTCCAGGGAGGCCCCCCCCAACCATCGGCAGCAACATCCAGGACCATAGCCTGATTTTGGTTGAGCAGAGCCAATATCTCATCTTTGGGGATACCGTGCATTTCCATACGAGGTGCAAAAGGTTGTGGGGGTGGGGCGGGTTGCCCAATTTGACTTAGACGATGATAGATTTGACGCAACGGCCGTAAATAAGAACGTTTAGCGACCGGAGCTTGAGGTGGTGGCTGTTTTAAGTCGCTGGGTAGCTGAAAAACAAGTAGGCCACCTGGTTTAAGTACGCGCAGAAACTCTAAAATATACCTGGTGCTGTAGCGGGGATGCATGTGCTGGAGAACGATAACACTATAAATAAAATCAAAGTGTTTATCGGGAAATAGGCTCAAATCGTTCTTGCTATTGACATAATAGCTGCACTTTTCCCCAAACGCATTGAAATGACGGGCGGCTTCAATCATTGACGGCGCAATATCGACCCCATGCGCTTCAGTAAAATGAGCCGCTAAAGCCTGGGTTAAGCGGCCAACGCCACAGCCAAAATCCAAAGCTCTGCCGTAAGTCACTTCTACATCTAAGGCATGGATCTGTTCGAGTATGTCATTTATTTCCTCAACACCCCGCTGAAAAAAAGCGTCTTTATCCCAATTTTGCCCTTTCATCTCAGGTATTGTTAGGATTGCCCAAAGGGGATCATCTTGGCCGAATTTGTGCCAATGTTTTTGTAATTCTTCCAATTCCATAGAATTTTTCTTCCTTTGTTGCTCTTACTCTTCATTCATGGAGGGTGATAACGGTGTCACACGAATCCAGTCTAGCAGAAACCCCAAATCGCGGCTGTCATTGTTGATTTGCAGCTGGGCAGGATTAAATGTTTCTATTTGGAAGGATAGTTCGGATACGGCAGTTTCTTCAGCAAGCTCTACAGAAAATGTGTAAGTTTGCCACTCTGTCGTCAGCGTAAATTGTGCCACCTTTTCTTCATCCAGCCAAACCGTTACGATGCGCTCCGGCACAGCTGCGGCTTCGGTTGTGCTGGCCCGTATTTCAATTTGATAATCGGACGTTTCGCTTTCCGGCAGGCGCAATGTGGCCACATCACTTGTCCAGCGCAGCGTAACAGGGCCAGGTAGCGGCTCTTTACTATAAAAACCATCCAAAATATAGGCGCTATCCAGACTGCCTATATCTATAAACAACGACTCACTGTTTTGTTCAACTTGTTCGATTCCGTTCGGTAAAAGAGTATAAATTTCTACACCATAATAGGCGTAGGATGTTACTTTAGGAAAATCAGTAAAGCTGCTTAGTAAGACGGGGAACTGGCCTGGTACGAAGGCGACGGGCTCCAAGGAGAAATAGTTTAGTAACAAGGGGTTAATTGGCTCCACAGTGATGAGCTGCAACGGCCGTTCCTCTCCTTGAGCTGTGGTTTGCAACCAGGTTAAAAAAGCGGGATCATCCTCGCGGATGGTGGCAATATCATGTCCATAAATAAACTTTAATGGTGGACCGAAGGTATCGCTAAATGTGGCGCTGGCTGGCTCATTGAAAACCAAGATTGCCTCTGGTTCTAGACTTTGGGCTACTGCTTCCAATTGGTCAACCGCTCCCCGATATTCACGCAAAGGCAGCACAAAGCGGGATTGATACAGCAAGCCGACCATCAGACCAATAGTGAGGATGCTGGCTGCGATTTTGGCAAGTCGCGGTTGGGTTTGAAGAAGATAGATGAGAAATAGGGCAGTATAAATCATCAACATCGGCAGCACAATTGGTACATAGCGACGCATGGTGTAAATATGGTATGGCGTGTTAAATATTTTGTAAACGTATTGCAGTGTGGTTAAGATCCCTACGCTCAGGAAAAAGCCAAGGCGGTTTAGGGATGCTGTTCGCAGCAGCCAGGCTAAGCCTAACGTGGTTAAAATCAATCCCAGCGGAGTCAGATACCAGCCCAGGCGTACCCAGTTTTCTCCATCCAAAACCCAGGAGGTGGTGCCAGCGGGCCAAGTATTATAGCTGGTAGCCGGTTGTAGTAACGGCCGTATGAAGTAAGCAAACACGCTTAAAAACACAACACTCCCAGCCAGCAGCCAGCGAAAAGAACGGCCGTTGATAAAACTTGCCAGTTGTGTTCGTCTGAATTGTGCCCATGAATAGCGCCACATCAACCACAGCCCTACTAGCAGCAAAACGATGGCACCCACCAATACCAACTGCACCACTAACTGTTTGCGGATGACATTCAACAAGCTGCCATATGTGTTCCACATGTAAGGCGCGCTGAGAAAAAAGGCAGAAAGACCAGCGTGGGCAGCAAGCACGCCACAGGTCAGAGCAAACCAGCTCCAGCCAGGCGACCAGCGTCGCTGCCACCACGCCAAGGTAAGCCAGCCTACAATAAGTAGAGCGACTAAGGGCAGGTCGATGCGCGTGAGAAAGGAGGCACCAAACGCCGCTCCACCCAAAACACCCCAAGCGATTTTGCCCTGCCTCTCATCCCAAACCGCTTGAAAGCCTAGTAAGCCAGTAAAAATCAGCAACAATGTTAGAGGTTCTGTTGATGGGTACCGGGCAAAGTAGATGTGAATGGGGGTAATCGCATAAAGTGTGGCTGCTAGCAGACCTGTTCTGTTATCGAAGAGCTGACGTGTCAGCAAAAAGATGACTGCAAGGCTCAACGTGCCCCACAAGGGGGTCACAAACAAACCGCCATATAATCCGGCTAAACTAATGCCCACGGCAATTAAGGCTGGATGAAAGGGGAAAAATTGAGGGATCACGCGCGTGGGGTCATTATCGTCGATGTACCAGCCGACAAATTGCAGATAACGCGTGCGCCACTGAGGTGGCTGCTCGCGCAGCGTCACCTCAGGATATTCGCGTAGAAGACTGGTCCATTGATCTGTAAGGATGAAATCGCCGGTACGTACGGCCGTAGCCGCAATATTCATGTAGCCGCCCGGATCAATTCCCCCCAATATGTACTCATGTGGCCGAAAATAAACAATGGCAGAACCCAAAAGCAAAACAAGCAGCAACCACTCGGGCCAGTTCAGAGGGGCAAATTGAGGTTTGTGAAACGGCCGTTGCCAGACGAACAATCCGCCCGCAGCCAAAAACAGCACCCCGGTCACCGTTGCCAGCGAAAACACACCAAATGTCATCAGGATTGTACTCATCCAGCCGGTAAATATGACCGTCCCCATAAAAGTGGCAAATAATGCTTCCAGCCAATCTAAAGCAGGAGCAACATTAGCCCAAATCAGGAGCAAAACGGCCGTAAATAATAATACGGCCGTTATAAATCCAACAATCACAATAGTAGATACTTGCAACATACACTCACTCACTGAATCTATTTTGATTCAGCTCACGAGTTTACCATTAACCATTTGCCATTCATAATTAACCATTTTTACGGATGCCAACTGATGCTGGGCACAATGGCCGTTTCTGCATAAGGCCCATTTGCCAGATCATCAAAATAGCCATTGGCCAGCAAACTGCTGTAAGAAAAGAGCGCATGTCCTGCCGCGCCCGCTGCCCGGGCCATTTCGATGCGGGCTTCAATTTCAGCAAAGGAGCAGTAGCCTGCCCCAATACCGGGGATGACGTAACGGCCGTTCCCTGCCGCCTGGAAATCCTCAACCAATATTTGCCAGCGATCCCGAATCCAATAATCAGTTGAAGTTGGAGCCGGGTCTTCTAGATAATTGCCGTCGGCGTCGCAGCCGTTGTAGCTGCTGCCGGGGTAAATCATGGGCGAGATGCTATCGATGGTGCTGCTGGCCAGCCACGCCTTGGAATCCTGATAGTAGGTCAGGTTACCCTGCTGCGGTGAGCCGGGGAAATTCCAGACGGGGTCCAGTTCGTGAATCGGCCAGACAGCGGCGGAGAGCCATAGGCCAGGTTTCAATGGCACCACTTCCTCGTAAAAGCGGCGCACCGTGCCGTTGACTTGATCTCGTTGCCATTGCGCATAGCCGCTGTCGCTGAAGCAGGCGGTCGGGGCCCCCATGAATTCGCTGTAGCGGTCCTCGCTGACAGGATCGCAGGAAGTGTTGCTGCCACCATAACGGATGTGATCCAAATGCAACCCGTCGATGTCGTAGCGCGTCACTAAATCTTGCCCCACGGCAATAAGATGGTCATCGAGGAAGATGGAACCGGGCGTGCCACGCATGTAAGCGCCGCAGTACACGTCGCCGTTGGTGGTCCATTGCAGGCCGTTGGGCTGACCATTGGTGCTGCCGTGTTCGTTAAGCAGCAAATGGTAGAGGGGGGTGGGTGTCACGCTGGCATCAGGTGGATTATCACAGAAGCTACCGCCGTTCCACACGGGGTAGACGTTGATGTAGGCGTGTACCTGAACACCCACCGCATGCGCTTTTTCAACCATGTAAGCCAGCGGATCCCATAGCGGGTCTGGTGCCTGACCATAAACGCCGCTGACGCGGTCGGCCCACGGTTCCAGACTGGATTCGTAGTAGGCGTCGGCAATGCCCCGCACCTGGAAGAAGATGACATTGAAACCTGCATCGGCTACGTTTTGCACAATTTCGTCAATCTTGGCCGGACTGGCAGGTTGGCCGTAGCTGGTCCAGTCGAAGCGGGTCACCCACACGCCACGAAACTCGGCCAGCGGTTCTGGGTCTGGTGGGGTGGTGCTGTCGATGATGAGGGGAAGGTAAACGGCCGTTTCCGTCCCAGCAGCTACGTTTTCATCAGTTTGTAATCCCAGCATCAACACAAAAAAGGCACTTAATAAAAGGATGGCTCGTTTCATGGTAAATTCCTGATTTTTTGAGTGAATCAACAGATTTTGCAGATTGAAAAGATTTATCTGGAAAATCTTTGATTTTTTTGTAGCGCATTGTGGCACAGAAACGGCCGTCTTGCCGCCAAAAACCCATAAATTAACGATCCCTCCCGCATTTTTTAACGCAATCTGCACAAGTGGGAGTGGCAAGTTTGCAAGTTGCACGTGGCAGGTTTGGGTGTGGATTGATTCCTACTTGCAACCTGCTACCCGCAACTTCTCACCCAATTACCCAATTACTCAATTACCCATTAAAATCACCTTCATGAAAGCACCACAAAAATTCACAACCAGCGCGGGGCGCAACATTTACTCTTTCCCCGTGCAGTCGTTCCCCAGTTTGGTGAACAATATTTACCTTATTAGCGATGGCGACTCGCTGATTTTGATTGACACTGGCTCCGGTTTTGCCGAGGCAAATGACCAGCTGCTGGCGGGGATTACGGCCGTAGCCGAACAGTTCAATGAAGCCATCAGCCTGGAAGCAGTGACCCACATTCTCATTACCCACGGCCACATTGACCATTTTGGCGGCTTGCCCTTTGTCCGCCAATTTACCGATGCCCCGATTGGTATCCATGTGCTGGATCGGCGTGTGCTTTCCAACCACGAAGAGCGTTCCATCTTCTCCTCTAGTCGGCTGGACAGTTTTCTGGAAGGAGCTGGCGTCTCAGAAGAGCGGAGGCAGCAGTTGATGCAGGTTTACCTCTTTGGCAAGCAGTATTACAAATCGACGCCGGTGCAATTTTTGCTGGAAGAAGGCACCCCAACGGTGGGTGACATTGAGGTTTTTCACGTGCCGGGCCATTGCCCTGGGCAGGTTTGCCTCTTGGTAGATGACGTGCTGCTGACGGCCGATCACGTTCTCAGCCGCATTACACCGCACCAGGCCCCGGAAAGCATCACCAACAACATGGGTCTGGGCCATTACCTTGATTCATTGACCAAGATTGAGAAACTGCCGGGCGTGCGGCTGGCCTTGGGCGGGCATGAGGAGCCGATGGAAGATATGTACGGCCGTATCCAGGCCATCAAAACGTCTCACGACGACCGCCTCAACAAAATTCTGGAAATCTGCCGCGAACCAAAATCTCTGGCCGACATCAGCCGCGACCTCTTTGGCACGGTGCAAAGCTACCATGTCCTCCTGGCCCTGGAAGAAACCGGGGCACACGTCGAATACCTCTACCAACGCGGTGAACTCATCGCCGCCAACCTGGACGAAATCCAAAAGACGCACCATCCCGTTGTGCAATACCACAAAGCATAATCTTCGCCTGGATGTGCTAAAACCGAGTGGGATTTTCATCAACAGATTACGCAGATAGGATCTGTTCAACCTGCGAAATCTTTGATTTTCTGATTTAGCGAACTCAAACTATGGAAAACCCTGAACCGATTCAAGATGCCTTGCTCCGCTGGTGGGATGCCGATCACGCTGATCTGCCCTGGCGGCGCAGCGAGGATCCGTATGCCATCTGGGTGTCGGAAATTATGCTCCAGCAAACGCAAATCACTACCGTCATCCCTTACTTTGAGCGCTGGATGGCCCGCTTCCCCACGGTGCAGGCATTGGCCGAAGCGTCACTGGACGAAGTGTTGAAGCTGTGGGAAGGGCTGGGCTACTACAGCCGGGCCCGCAATTTGCACGCGGCGGCAAACATGGTGATGGTGGATTGGAACGGCCGTCTCCCCCAAACCGCTGCTGACCTGATGAAGCTCAAAGGAATCGGCCGTTACACCGCCGGAGCCATCGCCTCCATCGCTTTCAACGAGCCAGCCCCGGTGCTGGATGGCAACGTCATCCGCGTCCTCAGCCGCCTCACCGATTTGCCCGACGACGTGACCCAAACCAGCACCAAAAACGACCTCTGGCAGCTGGCTGAAGAGCTTGTCCCCCCTGACCGTCCTGGCGATTTCAACCAGGCGCTTATGGAGCTGGGGCAGCAAATCTGTCTGCCCGCCAGGCCGATGTGCTTGCTTTGCCCACTCCCGACTCACTGCTTGGCCCGGCAGCGCGGTACCCAGCTGGAGCGTCCCGTGCGCCCGCCACGCAAGCGCACGCCACACTATGATGTTGTCGCTGGAATCATCTGGGCGCGGGATGCCGTTGTTGGTGATCCTGACAGTAAATTTTTGATTGCGCAACGGCCGTTAGACGGCCTGCTCGGTGGCTTGTGGGAGTTTCCCGGCGGCAAACAGGAAGCCAATGAAACGTTATCCCAGGCACTCATTCGCGAAATTGAGGAAGAATTGGCGATACAGATCGAGGTCGGTGAATTTGTGACCCAAATCAAGCACGCTTACACGCACTTTCGTATTACCCTCCATGCTTTCCAGGCGCGACACCTTTCTGACAGCCCCCAGCACCTAGGCGTCGCCGATCATGCCTGGGTCACTCTAGCAGAACTGGACAGCTACGCCTTTGCCGTCACCGACCGAAAAATTATTGCCGCGCTGCGTGCGGTAATCGGTGAGCCGTAATCGGTAAACGGTTTACTGAATACTGTTTACCGATTACCGACCCCCGATTACGTTTCACGTCCCCTTCATTGTCAATTCCCTTCCCCGGTGTATCATATTGTTATGTCAGATACCATTTCTTCCGGCCAATTTAGTCTGGCAGGTGTTTCGGCCGCAGCCGTCACTGCCTTCCGTGAAGGTCGCCTGGCTTCTAGTGAGCAGCAATTTATGAAGGCGATTCAATATTATACGGAAGCGCTTTCCTTTGATCGCACGCCCGCTCATTTCCGTGCCCGTATTTTTGAATATCGCGGGCTTTGTTTTTGGTTGATTGGTGAATTTAAGGCGGCTGAAAAAGATTACACGGAATCCCTCACAACAAGTGACAGCATTGACCAAATGGCCCGGGCCAGGGTGCGTTTAGGCGAACTGGCCGATTTTCGTGGTGAATACGAGATGGCGGCTGCTCTTTATAAACAGGCGCTGCAAGAAGGGAATATCACCGAAAATCTACTAGTGATTGGCCGGGCGCGGCGCGGTTTGGGCATTTTGGACCGTCGCCAGGGAAATACGGAACGGGCGCTTAGCCAGCTGACGCAGGCGCTGGCCATCTTCCGGCAGGGAGGCGAAACGCGGGAACAAGGACGTGTGCTGACCAGTCTGGGGCGAACGCGCCAGGCGCGCGGCGAATATCAGCAGGCGCTTGCCGCCCATCGAGAAGCCTATCTCCTTTTGGAATCAGTCCACGACCGTTGGCGTGTGGCTCAGGCCGTGAACGACATCGGGGAATGTCACCAGGCGCTCTACGACGTTGAAAAAGCGTATGAGCATCATCAACACGCCTTGCAATTGGCAACAAATGCTGAGGCCGAATTACTGATCCCTGAAATCAAGCGAAACCTGGGTGTCGATTTAGTCGAATCAGGCCGGTATGAAGAAGGTCTGGTTTATTTGCAAGCGGCTTTACAGGGCACCCGGCAGCATGGCAACCGGGAACATGAGGCATTGACACTTTATCAATTGGCCCGTGCTTATTTGCACCACGGGGTGGATGGGCAGGCGGTACAGGTTGTGTTGGCTTTAACCCACGTGGCTGAGTTACTGAATGTGGATCGCTATCGCGCCTTGGCTGCTTTTGCTCATGGTGAGCTTTTATATCATCAGGGGCGTAAGGTTGAGGCACTCAGTGAATTGAATTTGGCAATGTTGGCGGCGCAAACGGCCGTTGATCGGGGCATCCTCTGGAAATTACATGCGGCCATGAGTCATGTCACTGAAAACAAAGAAATTGCGGCTGTCCATCTCAACATCGCTGCCGAGTTTATCCGTCAAACAGCCGAACCTCTGCAAGACGAGCGTCTGCGCAACTGTTTTTTGAACGCCCCTCCCGTCATGGCTGTGTTGCAAGCCGTGGACATCAACATCAACCAAATTTAACCCCTCTCACATCATGCAAGCAATTTTGTATTGGCTAAAAGAGCGTTTTCGGGACGCTTGGCTATGGCCCCTAAATTTGGTGCGTGATTTTCCAGCCCGAAGCGGCCGTTTGGTCGTGACATTGTTTATCGGTGGCCAAGCTGTGTTGCGGCTGCCCCTTTTCATCTGGCAAGCTGTGCGCCAGCAAACAGTCGCGGCCCAGTCAAGACAATGGGCGCGACAAGCCGGTGGTTGGCTGCATCTTTTACTCGTACAGCTGTTTGATCTGGTCGGGGGGCCGGAGATTTGCCAGTTTGTGATGCATTTAGGCATGCACACATCTCCTTTAACGGCTGCGGAGTATACGGCCGTACAGCCCATCTTTGGCCCCAACAATTTACGCTACCAGGATGTGCGTGTGGCTCAAGGCGGCATTTTAAACCTGGTCTTTCGCTATAATGGCGGATTGGCTTTTGCCACCTGGTATACGGTTCATATACCGCTTGTGACGAATGGGGGAAGAAACGGCCGTCAAAATCTTCCCTTGCTTGTCCATGAACTTACTCACCTGTTTCAATACCATCATGTTGGCTCTCGTTATCTGGGAGAAGCAATATATTATTTAGTGACCACACAGCGCAACTGCTACCAGTATGGTGGTGCTTCAGGTTTAAAATCATGCTGGCAGCAAGGCACAATGTTTCGCCAGTTTAACAGAGAACAGCAAGCCCAAATCATCCAAGATTATTTTGTGAAGACCCAGGAAGGACAAGATGTTTCTGCCTATTTGCCCTATCTGGTACAGATGCAACAGCGGAAGCTGTAACGTGACTGTTGCCACTTCGCTACCACTTCGCCCTTAATTGTCCCCTATTTGTCCCTTGTTTGACATCCTCAATTGTTCGCTTTATAATAGCCATCACTAGCTTTTCGGTAAGTTGCAAGTTTTATATATGCAATATTTTTGTATATTTGTAATAAACCAAGCCTTTGAGAAGAAGAGATTTTCTTGTTTATCAACATAGCTATCCAAAAATAACTTCATCTGAACGAGCACAACTAATCTTACTCTTGGTAAGTTTGGCTGTGCTTAATTTATTTGTGTTGAGTACCTGATTTGGAGCCACATTCTGTTTTTTCTATACAAAGAGATAATCTACGTGCAGTCATTCCCAAATAAGGAAATATTTCCTGACTGCGTGCAAAACTAAAGAAGAAACAGCTGATAATAAATTTGGAGGAGGTGGTGCGATTGCGTTGATTGTAGCTTTAATTGCGAGCATCTAGCGTAAAGATTAAATGTTCGTATAAAGCTGACCAACAATGAAAATAAATATAGTTGGTCAGAAACTCTCTTGAAAACCCCTATTCATAACATGAGAGGAGGAAGATTTTTCCATGTTTAATACAAAAAAATGGGCACTTGTTGCCCTACTCGTTGCACTTGGTGCAGTTGTCTTGGCAGCTTGTACCCCCACAACCGAAACCGTAACTGTGGAAGTTACCCGCGTCGTTACCGAAACGGTTGTTGAAGAAGGTCAGACTGTAGAAGTTACCCGTGTTGTTACTGAAACGGTTGTTGAAGAAGTTGCTGTTGAGCCAGAAGCTGAACCAGCTGGTCCAAAAGACCTGATCGTTTGTATGGCTCAGGAACCGGACACCATGTATCCCTTAGGTGGTTCCATGTTGGCTGGCAGTGCTGTTCAGCATGCTATTTTTGAAAACGACTACACAACTTTGTCCTATGATTATCAGGCACAAGGTCTTGAGAAATTGCCCAGCTTGGCTGATGGCGATGCTGTAGTTGAAAGCATAGAGATAAACGCTGGCGATACCGTTGTTGATGCTATTGGTGACGTTGTCGTTGTTGAAGACGGCGTTTCCCTGATCACCAGCGATGGTGAAACAGTTGAATTCGCTGGTGAGCCAGTCATGATGGACCGCATCGTTGCTGACTTCACGATGAAGCCACGCGTGTGGAGTGATGGTACACCTGTAACGGCTAATGACTCCGTTTACAGCTTCAATCTCGCTGCTGATCCTGATACACCGGCCAGCAAATTCACGGTTGAGCGTACGGTTAGCTACGAAGCGACTGGTGACCTCAGCACTCGCTGGACGGGTGTTCCTGGCTACAAGGATTCCACATTCTTCATCAACTTCTGGCCGCCCTATCCCGAGCACATATGGGGTGCTTTCTCCGCTGCTGAACTGCTGGAAGCAGAAGAATCTAGCCGTCTGCCCGTTGGTGATGGCCCCTTCGCTATCCAAGAATGGGTTGCTGGTGACAGCATCCGTCTGACCCCCAATGAATACTACTATCAAGAAGGTCTGCCCTATCTGGACAGCGTAACCTACAAGTTCATCCCGGACACCAACCAGCTGATCGCTCAGCTGCTCTCCGGTGCTTGTGACATTGGTACGCAGGATGGTATGGATGCTGGCCAGGCTCCGTTCCTCATCGAAGCTGAGAACAACGGCCTGCTGACCCCCTACTTCCAGACCGGTACCGTTTACGAACACATCGACTTTGGTGTGAACAGCTACGGCGACTATGGTGATGGCGTTGGCCGTCCCGACTGGTTCGAAGATGTACGCGTTCGTCAGGCAATGACCATGTGTACCGACCGCCAGAGCATGGTTGACAACATTCTGTTCGGCCGTTCCGAAGTTATCCACACCTACATCCCCAGCGTACATCCGCTTTACCCCGAAGGGTTGACCGAATGGCCCTATGATGTAGAACAAGCCAACGCTTTGCTTGACGAAGCTGGCTTCGTAGATGGCGATGGTGATGGTATCCGTGAAGATCCAGCCACTGGCACTCCGTTTGCTGTAACGCTCGGTACCACCACTGGTAACGAGATGCGTCAGCAGCTGACCCAGATCTTCAAAGAGAACCTGTTGGAATGTGGTGTTGATGTTGAGCTGTACTACCTGCCTTCCAGCGAATGGTTTGCTGATGGACCTGATGGCGTACTGTTTGGTCGTCGCTTTGACTTAGGCGAATTTGCCTGGTTGACCGGCGTTGAGCCGAGCTGTACCCTTTACCAGACCAGCAGCATCACCGGCCCGGAAGAAGAAGGTTTCGGTGGTTGGGGTAACTCCAACGACACCGGATGGTCCAATGCAGATTTTGATGCGGCCTGTAACCGTGCCTTGGGTGCCTTGCCAGGTACCGAAGATTACATCCAAGGTCACATCGATGCTCAGGTCGTCTTCTCCGAGCAGGTTCCGGTAATTCCGTTGTTCCTGCGCTTGAAGGTGGCTGCGGCTCGCCCGAACGTTTTGAACTTCGGCGTAGACCCGACACAGAACTCCGAGATGTACAACATCTTCGAGATCGATCTGCAGCAATAAGATTGATTAGTTAGACTAAGGAGTGGCAGTGCTAGACACTGCCACTCCTTTTTTATCGACAAATGTTATGGGCAAATTTCAAAAAGCTCTCAAACCTTAAGAATCACAAAAAACTCAAGAAAGCCTGTTTCCTAAGACATATTTTGCTCGTTCCCAACTCCTGTTCAAATCGAAAACCTGGCACACCGGTGTTATGCTTACCGATTTGGTTTAATTATCCAGCTAATAATTTCCTCTTCATTTCCTCAGTTCATGACTCAAAGTCTAAATTAAAGATTCCAGGTGTTGGTAAATAAGGTTATGATTTTTATTACGGTGTGTTGGTTGTGGCGTGGGCAAGTTTGCTTTGGTACAATATTTTCACTCTAAATAAAAGGGCGTAAGTTCATCTCCAAATATTTTTAAGCAGACATTATTTGAATATAGATTATCTTTTTTAAGTATAGGTTTTTACTTCCTTATTAGAGATGGATGCAGACACTCTTAACATGCCAAGCAGTACATATTTGATTCTTTTTGCGGAGGTATCAACGTGACAAATTATCTAATCAGACGGGGGTTCCAAATGGTATTGGTGGTCATTCTGGCCACGATAGCCATCTACGGCCTGCTCAATGCCGTACCAGGCGGGCCACTGTCGGGACTCAACCTGGCAGCTGACGCCAAGCAACGGCTCAGCCAGGAAGACATCGCCCGATTGGAAGCCACCCTCGGCCTCAACAAACCAGTCTACCTAGCCTACCTCACCTGGATGGGGGGCGAAGATTGGCTCGATGAAGTG
>CAJQMR010000024.1 GCA_905479495.1 uncultured Anaerolineae bacterium | reverse complement strand
AACGTAGTGTGTCAGAACGGCCGTTGGTTCCTTTGAGGGGTTGAAACCGAAGACGAAGAGCAGAGCAATCGTCAAACCTAAAGTCAGAACGGCCGTTGGTTCCTTTGAGGGGTTGAAACATGATATTTGCTACCATGTGTCCTATTACTGCAGGGTCAGAACGGCCGTTGGTTCCTTTGAGGGGTTGAAACGCATTGTGCGTGTAGATTAATAGCCCAAGGAACAAGTCAGAACGGCCGTTGGTTCCTTTGAGGGGTTGAAACTCACCCTCACCTTGATACACTAAGGCGTCTTCACCTGTCAGAACGGCCGTTGGTTCCTTTGAGGGGTTGAAACATGGCATGCCTGTCGTAACGTTCAGGTACAAGAGTGTCAGAACGGCCGTTGGTTCCTTTGAGGGGTTGAAACATTCTCCTGTGTTTTTTTCTTCATATGCACAGAATCGTCAGAACGGCCGTTGGTTCCTTTGAGGGGTTGAAACTTAGCAGTCGCCGCGTCAGATGTAAATTCTGTAGTCGTCAGAACGGCCGTTGGTTCCTTTGAGGGGTTGAAACCCATAGGCGGTTTTTCATTTGGCCGTGTTCTCCTATGTCAGAACGGCCGTTGGTTCCTTTGAGGGGTTGAAACGCATTGTGCGTGTAGATTAATAGCCCAAGGAACAAGTCAGAACGGCCGTTGGTTCCTTTGAGGGGTTGAAACTAATCTACACAGTATTGATCCCAGAACTCCTGAATGTCAGAACGGCCGTTGGTTCCTTTGAGGGGGTGAAACAAAATTGCACCTACTAAAAATAAGCTGGTACTAAGAGTCAGAACGGCCGTTGGTTCCTTTGAGGGGTTGAAACCTACAAGCACCAGTCCGAATAAAGCGGTTAAAACTTGTCTGGATGGAATTTTTGCACAGTGCGCCCAGAAACGGGTGCTGAGATAGCCCTGAAAGGGACATTAGGAATTGACAAAACACTAATGAGGGTAACTTAGTTGGCGTAACTCGAAAGGGAAGCGTGAACATAGCATCTACGAAAAGGGGAATGAGAGAGGCTGGAGACTCTCAAGAAGCTACCTCAAGCCCTGGCTGATAAGGTTAAAGCTAAACTGCCTCAAGTCTAGTCGCCAACGAGTAAGAATTCTCCATCAGGAAGCCCGGCTGAAACCTGGTGTGCTGTGAGGCAACATGGTGAGTGTGCAGCCATGTTGTAGGTCAATCCACAGCAGTGCATCTTAACGAAAGATGGTAAGGGGACGAACGGACAACCTAAGTCAGCCTAGCACGTCTCAACATCACGGAACTGGGGATGGCCTAACTGTCGAGAGACATAAGGTCACGGAGTGGCCGTAGTAGTCAGCGAACGGGAAAGCCGTTTACAAGGCAAAGGGCCACAGGCTGTTCAAACTCAAAGGAGAAAATCTTGACAAGCGAAATGCTCTTAGCAGACCAGTATCTGAGAGTTGTTCAGAGTAGAGGTGAACGCACCTTGCCACTGAACCGCGTTTATCGCAATATGCGGCGACGTGGTTTGTTCCTCAAAGCGTACGCCAAAATCTATGCCAATGCTGGGGCCACAACAATAGGCACTGACCCTGAGGACACTATCCAAGGAATGTCTGTTGCTAAAATCGACGCCATCATCGAACAACTTCGCAACGGTACCTACCAATGGAAGCCCAGTCGCCGGGTCTATGTACCCAAGCGCAACGGCTCACGACGGCCCATCTCAATCCCTAATTGGAGTGACAAGTTGGTACAAGAGGTCATGCGAATGATTCTCGAAGCTTACTATGAGCCCCAATTCAGAGAAAGTTCACACGGGTTCCGTCCCCAACGAGGTTGTCATACAGCACTGCAAAAGATTAAACGAACGTGGACAGGAACAAAATGGTTTATCGAAGGTGACATCAAAGGTTGTTTCGACAATCTCAGTTTCAAGGTAATAGTCAAGCTGCTGGGACGAACAATTTACGACGAGCGTTTTCTGAAACTTGTCAGAGGGATGTTGGAGGCCGGATACATCGACGATTGGCAATATCATCAAACCCAATCTGGCGCACCCCAAGGTGGCATCATTAGCCCGCTCATCAGTAACATTGTCCTTCATGAGTTGGACTGTTATGTGGAAGACGAGCTCATTCCTCAACACACAATGGGCAAACGAAGAAAACACAATCCTGCATACTATCGTCTCACCAGTGAGAAACAACGCGCCAAAAAACGAGGAGATAAATTGCTTTACCGACAACTCCGCCAACAACAACGTCAACTGCCAGAAGGTGACCCAAATGACTCGAGTTATAAGCGACTCCGCTACATTCGTTATTGCGACGACTTTCTGCTCGGCGTCATCGGCACCAAGAAAGACGCTCAAGCCATCAAAGCAGAAATAAGTAACTATCTCAACAATCTTAACCTCACCCTATCCCAAGAGAAAACCTACATCACTCACGCTAGCACAGATGCCGCCACTTTCTTGGGCTACGAGATCTCCACTACCCAAGCCAACGGCAAAATCATCAAAGGTATAGACAATGTCAAACGACGCTCAGTCAATGGGGTCATTCGACTCTGTGTACCCAGACTGGTGAAGATGGCTTGGCTTCATCGTTACACAAGAAACGGTAAACCTCATCATATTGGTGGGTATATTGAACTCTCCGATTACGAAATAGTTGAAACCTTCGGTGCCCAGCTACGAGGATTGATAAACTTCTATTCTCTAGCTGATAACCTAAGCATTGCTTTACGCCATGTCCGGTGGACTTGTATGGAAAGTGCTCGCAAAACGCTAGCCGCCAAACACAAAATCCACAAAGTGAGCCACACTTACCAACGCTATTTTCGTAAGGGACAAAGCCAACTTGAATGGAAACATATTCAAGTCGCCATCGAACGAGAGAACAAACCCCCTTTAGTAGCCAAATGTGGCGAAACACCTCTACGGACCCGTAAGATTTCTTTCATATCGGACAACATTCCGCCCAACGTTATCGCTGGCAAAACCAGTGAACTACTGACCCGGTTATTGGTTGGCAAATGTGAGCTTTGTCATCGTGTAGCTGATTTGGAAGCACATCATGTCAATAAACTCAAACATCTGCGCCAACGTTGGCAAGGTAGAAAACACAAACCAGAATGGGTTCAAAACATGATAGCCCGACGACGCAAAACTATTGTGGTTTGTCATTCCTGCCACCAACAGATTACTCATGGTCGATATGATGGTCAACGGGTGAATTAAGAACAGCTGGAAAGCGGAGTGCCATGAAAGTGGCACGCTCCGTTTGGGGAGGGGGCGTTGGAAACACAGGTTATGCTGTGCGCTGGCGCCCTAATCCACCTACGAGTCAAACGTTGCTCGCTCCGCGACATTTGCTTGATTAAAAACCTGTGCCATAATTCGGTAATGGTCACAACAATCCCCTATATCTCCATTCGGAACCTGCAAAAAATATACACCATCCACGAACGCGAAGCCGGGTTGAGTGCTGCGATGCGCAGCCTGGTAAAACGCAAAGCCAAAGAGATCCGAGCGGTAGAGGATATTACCTTTTCCGTGGCTCCCGGTGAAATTGTAGGCTTTTTAGGTCCGAACGGTGCGGGCAAGACAACAACGTTGAAAATGTTGACTGGGCTGCTGCATCCCAGCGACGGTCAAGCAGATGTGTTGGGGTTTACCCCGTGGCAAAGGAAGAATGAATACTTGCGACAGATTACGCTTGTGCTTGGCCAGAGAAATCAACTAATTTGGGATATTCCTGCGGCTGATTCATTTGAGTTGAACCGGGTAATTTTCAGTATCCCCGACGATGAATATCGCCATACGTTAGCTGAGCTTACAGAACTGCTAGATTTGGGTCCGCTGATTCACAAGCCGGTACGCAATTTATCATTAGGGGAGCGAATGAAGTGTGAAATTGCCGGAGCATTGCTGCACCGGCCCAAGGTGCTATTTTTGGACGAGCCGACCATTGGTCTGGACGTGACGGCACAGCGACGTATCCGGCAATTTGTGGCGGAATATAACGAAAGGTATGAGGCCTCGGTGCTGCTGACCAGCCACTATATGGCCGATGTGGAGGCGTTGTGCCAGCGGGTGATTGTGATCCATCATGGCAAGATTCTGTTTGATGGAGACCTGATAGCCCTGGTACAAAAATTCTCCCCTCACAAAACAATCGTGGTTGATTTAGCGCCAGGTGCTACCAATGGGCGAGGAGAGGAGGCACTACGGCCGTTTGGCGAAGTCGTCGCTTATACAGAGGGCCAGGCTGTTTTGCGCGTACCAAAAGCGGAAACAGCCGCAGTTACCACCAAACTGCTTACCAATCTCGCCATCAACGATCTGACCATTCAAGATCCGCCCATTGAAGAAGTAATCGAGCAAGTCTTCAACACTGAACCCGATCAATGAGATGGCAGCCAGTGTAGCTTACTTAAAGAGAGGGAAGGGTGTCATACATTTGTTGGCTCCTGATGCCCGATGCTGATGAAAAATGCCTTGATTGAGGTAGAATCTGCCTCCTGTGGCCTAATGAGCAGCCGTGCACGTAACCAGAGAGATTCAGTGTAATCAACTTATTTGGGATATCCCAGCGGCCGATTCATTTGAGCTAAATCGGGTGATTTTTAGCATCCCTGAAGATGAATACCGCCAAACGCTGGCCGAACTAACGGAACTGCTGGATTTGGGTCCGTTGATTCACAAGCCGGTGCGTAATTTATCGTTGGGGGAGCGGATGAAATGTGAGATTGCTGGCGCGCTGCTGCATCGGCCCAAGGTGCTGTTTTTGGATGAGCCAACGATTGGCCTAGACGTCACAGCCCAACGGCGCATTCGGCAGTTTGTGGCGGAATACAATCAGCGGTACGGGGCCTCGGTGCTGCTCACCAGCCATTACATGGCGGATGTAGAGGCGTTGTGCCAGCGGGTGATTGTGATCCATCACGGCCGTATTCTCTTTGATGGTGATTTAACAGCGCTGGTGCAAAAATTCTCGCCGCACAAAACCATCGTGGTGGATTTGGCACCGGGAGCGACCAATGGACGGGGCGCGGAGGCGTTACGGCCGTTTGCTGAAGTTGTTGCTTATACAGAAGGTCAGGCAGTGCTGCGCGTGCCCAAGGCGGAAACGGCCGTGGTTACTACCCGGCTCCTTACCAATCTAGCCATCAATGATCTCACCATTCAAGACCCGCCGATTGAAGAAGTGATCGAGCAGGTATTTAACGAAGGCTGATTTTACTATCCTTACATGGAGGTGGATGGTCGTGGAAAAAAAGCGAATCTCAGATTTAAATGGTGTCGTCCACAACATAAAACGTTTGTTTATCATTTTTGTTGTGGTTCTTTTGTTTATTGCGGGTTGTCAGGAAAAACAATCTGATGATGAACAAGTGGTCGATCCAGAAACAGCCGTGGTGGAAACGGCCGTTCCCACCGAAGCCCCCACCGAAGAAGAAAGTGAAGCCGTTCCAGAAATTGCCGGAGAAATTGCCATCACCAGCCAAAGCGCTGTCAATGTGACGGCCGTTGCGGCTGGTGATTTGGCCACAGCCAATATTGACCCTTTGCCCACCGACGTTAGTTTGGTGAGCGATGTGTATTTGATTGATGGGGGGGATACGGCCGTTAGCGGTGAAATGACTCTCAACATTCCGGAAGATTTTGATATAAATCTAATCGATTTATACGGCTGGAATGGTACATCCTGGGTATTTGTTCCCGCAGAGTACGATCGAGACACGCGGCAGCGACATGTCGCCAATCAAGAGTTGTTCCGGGCCATTGCTTTTGTGCAGGTGAAAGCCCCCGATGAAATCACAGCGGGTGGTGTTTGGAGCGAAGACGTCACATGGTCTGAGGAATATACAGAAGCCACCGTCACTACCCTGCACTTAGGCGCTGATGGCGAATTGGAAGGCTCACTTTCAGATGTGCCCGCAGATGTAACAAACCCATACCTGCAGCTGACAAATGTGAGCGACGAAATAGACGCGGAAGCTTTGGCGACATTTCTGGCTGATGAAGCGGCACAAACGGCGCAAATAGAAGCCGTCGTGGAAATGATAGAACCGTATGCAGGTATCAACCTGAACTATCAAGGCGTGGGAGCTGAGCACCAAGAGGCCTTTACCACATTTGTCCAAAATTTGGCTGAGGCTTTGGACGCGGAGGAGAAAAATCTTATTCTGACTCTCGCTCCGCCTCAAAATGCAGACGCGGTGCGTGAGCTTGAGGGATATGATTGGTCTGCACTGGGTAGAGTAGCCGACACCGTTTATCTCTTGCTCCCTCTCGATCCATCTATGTATATAGCAGGAGGAAATGCCGATCAGCTGCTTGCCTGGGCTACAGACAATATTGACCGGCGCAAATTGGTCGCCTTAATTCCTTCTGCCCCCGTTATCCACGCAGATGATTCATGGACACTGCTAACCGCCGAAGATCAACTCACGCATTTTGGTGAAGTTGAGCTTGTGGTTGATGCATCCGAATTTGAACCAGAGACGCCAATCGAGGCAGCTCTTTCTGGTGATATTTCGGCCATAGAATGGGATGGATTAAGTTCGGCTTATTATTACACAGTCGAAGCAGGCAAAGTTTGGTTGATGCACCCGGCTACTGTTGCAGCTCGGATGGAAACGGCCGTTAAACACAATCTACGTGGTGTCGCTTTTACCACGCCGATGCAACTGCCCGACTCCGCTCAAGCAGACGCCCCTGCCATCGTTTGGACCGTTTTAGACGATGAGGAAAATATCGTTGTTACTGAAAGTGGCAGCGAAACATCATTTAGCTGGGAAGGCTCCGCCGACCCCGGTGAGTTTACGCTTCAGGTCGATTTCCTTTCAGGCAATGAAAGCACATCTTTGGGGACGCTGCCAATAACCGTTGCCGTTGCTGGGGAAGCGGAGGAAGTGGCCGAAAGAGACGAAGATGCTGTAACCGTGACCGGGATTTTGAAGGTTAACGCCAATGTGCGTATTGGTCCCGGAGAAGGGTACGATAAATTTCCTGGCGTACTCCTCCGAGACAGTGAGCTTGAGATTCTTGGGCGGGATGAGTTTGGCTACTGGTTTTATATTGCCTTTGAAAATATTGATGGAGAGCAAACGGGCTGGATTGCCGCCTCTTTGGTTGAGGTGGATACGGCCGTTGACATCAGTGCGCTTGAAGATGTAACTGAAGAAATAGTCGCTGCCGCTCCAGACAATGTTGTGGCCGAAGCCCCACCCCCAGCTCCTGAAGCGACGCCAGAAGCCACAGCCCCCGCTGCGGCACCGCCTTCAGGCCCACCGCCACCTGTTTCCGCACCGCCAGTAGCCGTTGGTGGTTTTGAATTAGGCGGGCAGACGCACACCTTTAGCAATCCCACCCTCATGGCTTCAGCCGGCATGAACTGGGTGAAGTTCCAACACAAATGGGGCGAAGGCGCAAATCCCAATGATTTGGCTGGACGAATTAATGATGCCCATGCGCTCGGATTCAAGGTGTTGTTAAGCATTCCCGGCGCGAACACCTATCCCGAATACATCAACTTTGGTGAATATGTTCAGTTCTTAGCGGGGGTGGCGGCTTTGGGACCAGATGCCATTGAAGTTTGGAATGAGATGAATATCGACTTTGAATGGCCTGCCGGGCAAATCGATCCGGCCAGCTATGTAAACAATATGCTCGCGCCCGCTTACAATGCCATTAAAGCGGCCAATCCCAATGTGATGGTCATCAGCGGTGCGCCTGCCCCAACTGGCTTTGATAACACCACAAATGCCTGGGCCGATAACCGCTACATGTCCGGGATGCTAGCTGCCGGTGGGGCCAGCTACGCAGACTGCATTGGGGCACATTACAATGCGGGTGCCAGTTCACCCTCCACGGTTTCCGGTCATCCTACAGGCAGTGCCCATTACAGCTGGTATTTGCTGCCAACGTTGAATGTTTATGCTCAACTGGGCAAGCCGGTTTGCTTTACGGAGCTGGGCTATTTATCGGGTGAAGATTATGGGGGCGTGCCAGAACGGTTTGGCTGGGCAGCGGGAACGACAGTGGCCCAACATGCGGCCTGGTTGGCCGAAGCCGTGAGCGTGGCTGCCAATACAGGAAAGGTTCGGATGATTATTGTCTTTAATGTTGATTTTACCTATTGGGGCGATGATCCACAGGCGGGATATGCCATGATCCGGCAAAATGGGGGGTGTCCTGCTTGTGAGACGTTGGCTCGGGTGATGGGTCGGTAGACGTCATTCTAAAAGAGGTGAGGGTGATGCCTCTCCGGGAAATCTCAGCCCTCAGGGCTGCGTTTCGGAGAGGCGCACCCTCACATACGCTTACACTGTGGCTGAAAATGGTTGTCCGAATCGTTCTCGGGAAGCGACTTCTGCCAGTGGCTTCCGCTGTTTTTCCCCTGGCCTATCGTTTGCGTTGGGTAGCCAAAAGATAGTACCGCCAATACCTCAAATGGTTCGGGTAAATCCAATAATGCACCTACGTCGCTCAGGTTCTTGAATCCCACCCAATTCGAGCCAATCCTTGTGCCCCAAGCGGTTAAAACCATCGACTGGATCGCACGACTGGCATCAGATACGCCAAAAGGTGATTCCTTTTCAATCGTTACCACAATTGCTAAAGGAGCCTCGGCAATATAGAGTCCTGACCGCGCTAAATTTCCCAGTTGATCAAGCGTCTCTGGGCTCTTAACCACAATAAAATGCCACGGCTGCCGGTTCATGCTGCTCGCGGTCAGCCGTCCTACTTCCACGAATCGGCCAGGTGTTCTTCGGTAAACTGGTCATTTGCCACAAATTGTGGCAGCCGAGTGAACTGCTTTTCTTTGATGTCATCACGAATGAGTGATGTTCTGGTTAAGGAACGGTAATTTGGGTTAGAAAAGCGGCCGTTTCTGGCGCAGATGTGGATGGGGAAACGGCCGTCAGACGGCTACCGTTGGCTTCATCATACCAGCCAACCATCACATTGTAAGTGCCGGGGGAAACATCTGAGAAGGACAAAAAGACGGTCTCATGAATGCGCTCGCCCGGTGTCCAGGCTGTTGTGAGGTATGTCCAGCCGCGTGGGGCAGCGTCTACCTGGGCGGTCACTACGCCGCTCGTCGTATCGACCAGGTGGACAAAATATTTGTAAGATTTTTCCATGTCCGACTTGGCCTGCCAATAAAATGTCAGACGCATTGCTTCGTCGCTTACCTCTAAATCATATGCAGGTAGGCTGATTTTATCTTCCCAATCTATCTGAGGTGTGGCTTTTGGCGTGTAGGCAGCAACGGTAGCAGCTCCCAAAACCACTGGTTCGATGCCAGGTTCGCCAGTAATTTCCCAGGTTAAAATATATTGGCCCGGCGGCACGGCCGTATCCACCGATAGTTCCGCGCTGACCTGGCGCAGTTCATTTGCCTGCCAGCGGTCGGTTAGCATTTGGCACTGTTCCTGCAAGATGTCATTGGCTTCATTGCGCAGCTGTAAGCAGACGGGTAAATCAGCGGTCACGGCTGTCTGGCTGCCCAAGCGTGCATCCACCTTGATGATACCCTCAGCAACGGCCGTATCCGGGTTCACAGTCCAACGAATCAGGCCGATCTCCGACGTTAGCATAGTTGCCAGCTTGAATTCCTGCCCGGCAGCGGGGTTAGTAGTATAGACGACCAGTTCATCATCTTCATAAAATGGCGACATGGTGAACCAGTTGCGCCAGGCGGCTATCTGCCCGGGTGCGGCAAGAGCTTTATGCAGCACAATGTAACGGACGTTTGCTTCGTGTAGCAAAGCAAGCTGCCTGCCAATATCTGAGCGATTTATTTGTACGGCTGCTTCGCTTTGCAGTTCAGCCAGGAGGGGCACATCCTGCCAAAAGGCCAATGCCTCACGCGGGATGCGGGCAACCTTGCCGTTCACCAGCGGCTGGCCGTGAACGGTCTGGTAATACATATAAAACTTGTTGAACTCGTGCTCGTGGTTTGGCAGATGCAGCAGGGTAAAATCATCCGGTGCCTGGGCTAAATCTGCCAGCCAGGCGGGCACGGCCGTTTCGCTCTCCGGGTAAGGAAAAGCCGCATACTCGGCGAGAATCAGAACGCCAATTGCGCCAAGAAATAGCATCTGGCGGGATGGCCGTTTCAGTTTATTTAAAACAGCCATAGAGCCGAATCCAGCCAACAGACCCAGCGGCAGCCCCAGTAAAATGTTAATCCGGTCCGTTAGCCGCAGTAGCCGCATCAGGGGGACGTCGGCTAGCAGCCGATACGGCATAGGCACGCCCGGATACAGTACACCATTGATGCGCAAGATGGGACCTAAGGCCAGCAAGAAGAGCATGGCAGCCATCAAGAGCCAAACGCGCGACCGGGAATAGGCAGCGACGGCGCCAGCCAAAGCCAACAGCAGTACAGAGTATCCTAAAAACGGCCGTCGCTGCTGGTTCTGTACATCAAAGTTGCCGTGGAAACGGCCGAAAATAGTGGAAAGGGTGGAGTCCCACAATGGGTGCAGTGGTGATGGGGTGATGTAGGCCAGCAGGTCCGTCTGTTTCTGCTCATGCTCATCCAGGTACAGATCTTCTGGATTGTCGCGGGTGAGCTGGTAAGTAGCCACTGGCACGGCGATAGGTAGCAGCAAAATAGTCGTTACCCCACTGGCCAGGAGTAACCAGCGAAAGCTTTCAGCCCGTTCAGCCCAGCTTTGTGGCCACAGCAATGCCAACGTGTATATGGCGACGGGAACGGCCGTTATCATGAGCAGCTGCCAGCGCACCCAACCTGTCAGCGCCAGACAGAGGCCGGCCAGCAGCGCCGATCGTAGATGCTGCTCCTGGACCGTTCGCCGCAGAAACAGGAGCGCCAGTGGTACCCAAGCCACAAACATAAAATTGGGGTGTTCATTTTGGGTTAATACGTATGGCCAGGAGGCAAAAATCAGCCCGCTAACAAAAGCCGCTCCCCGATTGCGCAGTATTTCGCGCGCCAATAGATACATAGTTATGCCATTGGCAACCAAAACGCCCAGAAACAGCACGTTGTAAGCAGCAATGCTACCCAGCACGGCTTGCAAAGGTATCCAGAGCAAGATTTGCAGCCAGGCGATGTTGTGGTTGGCCAGCGAAACGCCGGTGGGATAAAAAATTTGGTTTGTTAAAAAAGGAGATTGGCCACTGAGCAAGGCATCGCGAATCCAATGAAAGGTCCACAAGTGAGAGTAGATGTCCACGCCTTCACCGGCAATCTTGCTGCTCAGATTTGCTGCCACTGGCCACGTTATGAGGGCAGCCGTCGCCAGGTAAAGCAGTGCCACCGGCAGTAGCCATTGGTCTTGTTTTGGGAGCTGGTTCGCGGCTGTGGCGGATACGGCCGTTTCTCCCTGTTTCTGTTCTGTTGTGGCCTGGGCATTCATAGCTGCCAAGATTACCACTATCAGATGATTTTGTTAAACTCTAGGGTATGCTCATTTCTGCACTGCGCCGAAAGGTAAAACAGTATCCTATTTTGTTGGGTGGAACGGCCGTTTGGACAATTATTTTGGCTGCTTATGCCATTCTTCGTCACGAGCGACTCAACTCTACCGTTTATGATTTAGGGATCAAAAGCCAGGTCATTTGGAATACGTGGCAAGGGCGTTGGTTTGCTAGCACCATTGAAGTAGAGCATTATCTGGGCGATCATGTCCAGTTTATCTTTTTGCTGCTGGCTCCCCTATATGGTTTGTGGCCCAACGTAAACATCATGCTTGTGGTGCAGTCGCTGCTGCTAGGGCTGGGGGCTATTCCGGCTTACCGTATTGCCCGGCGGCAGTTAGCCAATCACAACTTGGCGCGGGCCTTTGCCCTGGCTTATCTTTTAATGCCTATCATCGGCTTTGTCAACCGTTTTGATTTTCATCCAGTAACCTTTGTTGTGTTCTTTTTATTGATGGCAATTGATATGTTGGAAGCAGAACGACTGGTTTGGGCCTCGCTTTTTGTTTTTCTGGCGCTCATCTGCCGTGAAGAGATCGGGTTTACGGTGTTTGCCCTGGGGCTGTACGTAATTTTGCGTCATAAGCGATACGCACTTGGCGGTATTTGGGCCGTCGGGGGATTGGCCTATTCGATCATCGCTATCTTCGTCATTATTCCCCATTTCCGTGGCGCTGGGTCCGATTCAGTGGCCCGCTATGCCTGGTTAGGAGAAGATTTGGGCCAAATTGTGCGTACGTTGTTGACACAGCCTGGTTTTGTCTGGCGCGAACATCTAAGCCAGCCGTTTCGGCAGCAATTTTTGCTTAAGCTGCTACTGCCTTTGGGCTTTCTTCCCCTACTGTCTCCGCTTGCGCTGGCAGTAGCCATGCCGGCCATTGTTTATAATTTGCTTTCAGATGTACCTAGCCAGAGCAGCATCTATTTCCAATACCTTTCTCCCGCTATCCCTTTTTTGATTCTGGCAGCTGTTCAAGGGGTAGACCGTTTGCGCCGTTGGCGGCCGCAGTTGCCTACGGCCGTTTTCCTTAGCTGGTTGATTCTGAGCCTGGGTGTTGCCTGGTTTTTAGATAATCCATTCACCACGCCTGTTCGTGACCCGTATTATCCTGTCTATGGACTGAAGCCAATTAGTAACCGCGCTGCTTTTGATGAGGCAATGGCCTTGCTGCCACCTCAAGTGGCAGTGGCCACGATGATGAATTATGGTCCTCACCTCTCCTTAAGGCCCAAGTACAGTTTGTTCTACGATCGGCTGAAGTTAGAGGAACGGCCGTTTGGTTTCCCTCAAACGGATTATTTGCTGCTCAACTTAAGTGACTGGCGCTGGGGCGTCAATGCTCGGATCTTCCTCAACAGTATTGAAACGGCCGTGGGTTACTTTGGGTATGAAGCCATTTATTTTCAGGATGACGTGGTTTTGCTTACCCAGATGGCGGAGCCGCAACCAGCAACTGGGGCGATGTTGCAACGCATCTTTGAATTACAGGAAGCTGGCGGCAAGTTTGCCCCTACAGCGCAAACAACACTGGATTGGCTGGGACAGCAATGGACAATGGCGGAAGGGCTGCCAGAAACGGCCGTCGCCCTTCCCACGCAATTTGCCGACTATATCCAACTACTAGGTTACGAATTGTCCGAGCCGGAACCGGTTTTGGGTGGTGCCCTGTGTGCCACCCTTTACTGGCAGACGGAAACGGCCGTTACCACTGACTACACCGTCTTTATGCACTTTGCCGCAGAAGATGGCTTTGTTCAGGCTCAACGAGATAGCGCCCCCGCCTTTGGTTTTTCCCCGACCAGTCGTTGGCAGCCAAACTTAGTTATGGGCGACCTGCACTGTTTACAAATTCCGCCACACTTGCAGCCAGGCACCTACCACCTCAAAGTAGGTCTGTACAACCCGGCCACCGGTGCGCGCCTGCCGCTTTTAGCTCATGATGGTTCCCCAGCAGATGATGAGCTTCAGCTAACGGCAGTTTCACTGTCTAACTGATTTTTTCAACGAAAACGGCCGTTGTCTTTTCCTTTACATCTGCCAATGTCACCCCCGGCATTAGCTCCAGCAAAGTAAGCTGGCCATCCACAAAGGCAAACACTGCTAAATCAGAAATGACCATATCGACAGCGTTGAGCGCTGTGAGGGGCAAGGTGCATTCCGGCACAATTTTTGCCTGTCCGTCGCGGCTGGCGTGGGTCATGGTGATGATCAGCCTTTTTGCCCCGGAAGCCAGATCCATTGCCCCACCTACCCCCAGCAATGGCTTGCCGGGCACGGCCCAGTTGGCTAAATTGCCCGCTTCATCTACCTGCAAGCCGCCCATGATGGCCACGTCCACATGCCCACCACGAATCATGGCAAATGAGTCGGCACTGTCAAAGTAGCTGCTGCCGGGCAGGGCTGTTACCGGAATTTTGCCCGCATTTACCGGATAGTCCAGCGCGCCGCCTGCTTCTGGCGCGGGGCCAACGCCCAGCATGCCGTTTTCCGTGTGCAATATAATGCCATGCTCCGGTGTGATGAGATCGGCTACCAGGGTGGGAATGCCCACCCCCAGGTTCACGACATCGCCTGGCTTTAGCTCTTGCAGGGCGCGTTCGGCCATGAGCATTCGGGTGTCGTTTACCTTTTTTGCCCCGCCGCTGATGGAGGCGGAGGAGCCTAAATCCTCCAGCGTGGTGTGAGCCTGCACCAGAAAATCAACATAGCAGCCAGGCGTGTGAATTTCGTTGGGATCGAGGCTGCCCATCGGCACAATTTCTTCCACCTCGGCAATAACCAGGTCGGCTGCAGTGGCCATTGCTTTGTTGAAGTTTTGTTCGGTCATGCGATAAACCAAATTGCCTGCTTCGTCGGCGCGCCAGGCGCGGAGGAGGGCCACGTTACCCCGCAGGGCGGCTTGAAAGACGTAGGGCTTGCCATTGATTTTCTTGGTTTCTTTGCCTTCCGCCAGAACGGTGCCAACGGCCGTTGGCGTATAAAAGCCACCAATCCCAGCCCCGGCAGCCCGCATGGCTTCGGCCAGGGAACCCTGGGGAATCAGTTCAACCTCGATTGCCCCAGACTGAGCTGCGGCAACTGCTTCCCGATTGCTGGTGAAGAAGGAGCCAATCGCTTTTTTGATCTGCCCGTTGCGCAGCAGGCGTCCACCACCCAGACCGGGTTCGCCAACATTGTTGGCCACGTAGGTCAGGTCTTTGATGTCGGTTTCGGCCAGGGCGTGCAGTAGGTGTACCGGATTGCCGGTCATGCCAAAGCCACCAACGAGAATGGTGTCGCCGCTTTTGATGTGGGAAACGGCCGTTTCTAATGAAATTTGAGGAATTTTGTTCATGGGTGCTGGTGCAAATCCTTTTTAGGACGCAGAGATCGCAGAGAAGCATGAGCACGCTGAGAATTTTGAGCATTCTCTAAGTTCTCTCTCCTTTCTCCGGTTTCTGCATCCACTTTTTTGAGAATCTTATCATAAAATAGCTTGGTTGGTGGGACACGGAACGGCCGTTTTGTGATAACCTAGTAGCGAACCCATTTTCTGACTCAATTTTGGAAGAGGAAACCCATGCGAAACTATTTAAACGTCAATTTGAATGAACAAACCATCACCAGCGAACCCATCGCGGGCGAAGCGCTGGTTAAAGCAGGACGCTATCTCATTGCCAAAACCCTGGTGGAGAATAACCTGGCTGCCGTTGATCCACTGGGCCCCGATAATCCCCTGATTTTTTCCGCTGGGCCGTTGGCTGGCACGACTTTCTCTAACGCCAATCGAATCAGCGTTGGCTGCAAAAGCCCGCTGACGGGCGGCATTAAAGAAGCCAACGGGGGGGGAACGTTGGCCTATGCGATGGGTCGTGTCGATATTGCCGGCTTTACACTGCATGGTCAGTCGGATGATTGGGTTGTGCTGCACATCGACAAGGCAGGCAAGCTCACCTTCCATGATGGCACACTTTATTTGGGAAAATTGAACAGCGAAGTTGCCGACCTGCTGTATGAAAAATACGGCACGAAGATTAGCTTTGCTTTATGTGGCCCCGTTGGCGAGTATCAAGGGTTGCTGGCTGGCATCACCATTAGCGATAGCGATGGGCGGGCTTCTCGCTTGGCAGCGCGTGGCGGCGTGGGGGCGGTAATGGGCAGTAAAAAAGTGAAAGCCATTGTGATTGAACTGCATAAAATGCCTAATCTACATGACCGTAAAAAGACGCTGGACTCGGTGCGCCATTACGCCAAACTTATTCAGGAAGACCCGGTTATTCAAAATAGCTACAGCCCCATCGGCACGATGGCCATGGCCGACTACACCAACCACGTAGGAGGCATTCCGGTAAATAATTTCACCCTGGGCGCTCAAGTTAATGATGATGAGGAGCCGTTCAAAATGGGTGGTACATACATCACCGAATTGAATAATTCACGTGGTGGCAATCAAACCCATGCCTGTATGCCTGGTTGTACCATCCAGTGCAGCAACGTGTATGTGGACGCGGATGGCAAAGAGATTACATCCCCAGTAGAGTATGAGACGTTGGCATTGTTGGGCACCAACTGCGGTTTGCGCGAGCCGGATCATCTGGCAGAAATGAACCAATATTGCAATGAGTTGGGCATTGACACGATTGAAACCGGGGCGACGATTGCCGTCTTGATGGATGCGGGGCAGGCAGAATTTGGCGATCTGGACTTTATGCGCAAAGTATTTGCCGAACTACAGGCGGGCTCGGAAAAGGGTCGGCTGTGGGCCCAAGGCACGGCCCGGGTGGGTGAACATTATGGCATTCATCGCGTGCCGGTGGTGAAAAAGCAGGCCATCTCTGCCTACGATCCGCGCGTCATCGAGGTGACGGGCATTTCAATGATGACGTCGGCGCAGGGGGCAGACCACACGACGGGCAATGTACCTCGGGTGAATTCTCGTGGCAAAGATTTGGCTGAATTAAAGCAGCTTAGCTTAGAGGCACAAATTGCCTGCGCTGCGGTTGATTCGATTGGCTTTTGTGTTTTCGGCCGTACCACCACAAATCCCAACATAGATTTTCTGGCTGAGGCGATCAATGCGGCTGTTGGTACTGATTTGGCCCCTACCTTTTTCCATGAAATTGGGCGGGCCTGCCTGCGGCTGGAGCGTGAATTTAACCTGGCGGCCGGTTTTGTTGAGGAAGACGATAATTTGCCGGACTTTTTCTACGATGAGTCGCTGCCCCCATCTAACCTGGCTGCTCGCTTTCGCGCGCCAGAGGTGCACCAGATTTACGATCAGCTGGATGAGGTGGGTGTGCAGGGTGTGGCGGATGAATACGGCCGTGTAAAACAAAAATCATAGGGGAGCCCTAATGCAAGAAAATCAACAGCTCATCCGCAATTTCTATACCGCCTTTCAGCAGCGGGACCACGCAGGTATGATCGCCTGCTACCATCCTGACATCCATTTTTCCGACCCCGCCTTTGGCGATTTGCAGGGCAAGCGGGCGCTGGCCATGTGGCACATGCTGTGCGAGCGAGGCAAAGATTTACAGGTTTCTTTCCGGGATGTGGTGGCTACGCAAGCCAGTGGGCAGGCACATTGGGAAGCAATCTACACGTTTTCCACCGGGCGCAAGGTACACAATCGGGTCGAGGCCAATTTTACCTTTGCCGATGGCCTGATTGTGCGCCACGCGGATCAGTTTGACTTTTGGCACTGGACGCGTATGGCGCTGGGTTTGCCGGGGTTGCTGGCTGGTTGGACGCCGATGATGCAGAAGAAGGTAAGGGAAACGGCCGTTGCTGGCCTGGATAAATTTATTGCTACCCATCCGGAGTATCAATCATAATGCTGGAAGTTTTGCCGGCGAAACGGCCGTCTTGGACACCACTTACTCAAGAAGGCTGTGTCAACGTAATTGATATGTTTAACTATGAAAAAGTTGGTAGATAAGGGCTATTTGGAAGTAAACCCACTGAGTAAACCGAGTTTGGAGGCACCCTCATGATCACACCTGATAGAACAGTACGAACGACTTGCCCCTATTGCGGGGTAGGTTGCCAGCTCAATTTGCAAGTGAAAGATGATTATATTTATGCGGTGGAAGCCCCGTTTGACGCTGCGCCCAACTACGGCATGTTGTGTGTTAAAGGGCGATTTGGTACGGATTATGTCAAGCACCCTCGCCGCATAAAGACACCGCTCATCCGCACCAACCGCGAGGAAGGGCGCAGCGCCAAGCCCGTTTGGCGTGAAGCCACCTGGGATGAGGCCCTGGATTACGTGGCCGACAATCTGGCCCGCATTACCCAAGAGAGCGGCGGCGACGCCATTGCCAGCTACGCCAGCGCCAAAGCCACCAACGAAGACACCTACATTTTCCAGAAGTTTATCCGTGCACTCCTTGGCACCAACAATGTGGATCACTGTGCCCGGTTGTGCCATGCTGGCTCAGTCACCGGCTTGCAGCTTTCCATTGGCTCCAGCGCCATGTCCAACTCCATTGCCGAAATGGAGAATCTCGATGTGTTTATCGTTACCGGCTCTAACACCACCGAGACACATCCGGTTATTTCTAACTTCCTCAAAAAAGCTGTGCGCCAAAACGGAGCTAAACTGATTTCCATCGATCCCCGGCGCATTGAGATGACCGATTTTGCGACGCTTTGGCTGCGCCAAAATCCCGGCACTGACGTGGCTGTTTTTCAGGCGATGGCCCACGTGGTTGTTAAAGAAAAATTGTATGATGAGGAATTTATCGCCGAGCGGACCGAAGGCTTTAACGATTATTTGGAATCGCTGGAAGAATGTACGCCAGAGTGGGCCGAAAAAGTGAGCGGTGTCCCTGCTGATGATATTCGCAAGGCAGCCCGACTATATGCCAGCGCCGAGCGCGGCGCTATCTACTGGGGCATGGGCATTAGCCAAAGCACCCACGGCACGGACAACACCCTCTCGCTGGTGAACCTGGCGTTGATGTGCGGCCATGTGGGCAAAGCAGGCACCGGGCTAAATCCGCTGCGGGGGCAAAACAACGTGCAGGGCTGCTCAGACAGCGGCGGTTTGCCTAACGTGTACACTGCCTACCAGCGGGTGGACGATGTGGCGACGCAAGCAAAATTTGAGCAGTTCTGGGGACGCGAGCTTAACAATGTGCCCGGACTTACCGCCACCGAAATGGTAACGGGCGCGGCTCACGGCGATATTCGTGGCATGTACGTCGTGGGCGAAAATCCCATGATCAGCGAGCCAAATCAGAATCACACGCGCCATGCCCTGGAGCAGTTGGAGTTCCTGGTTTGCCAGGACATTTTTATCAACGAAACAGGTGAAATGGCCGACGTGATTTTGCCCGCCACCAGCTTTGCCGAAAAAGATGGCACCTTCACTAACAGCGACCGCCGGGTGCAGCGCGTGCGGCAGGCTGTGCCCGCCGTTGGCCAATCACGGCCGGATTGGGGGATTATTTGTGATTTGGGCCGACGGGTGGAGCAGCGGTTGGGGGTGCAGCTGACGGCCGGTTTTGATTATGCTGACGCCGGGGAAGTTTGGGAAGAGATGCGCCAGTTGACGCCAGATTTTTGGGGCATCACTTACGAGCGGCTGGAGCGGGAAAGTGGGGTGCATTGGCCGTGCCCGTCGTTGGACCATCCCGGTACGCCGTTTCTTTTTGCCGACAGCTTCCCGCGTGGCCGGGGCAAGTTCTGGGAAGTGAAGTTTGGTACCCGGTCGGAGCAGCCAGATGAGGAATACCCCTTTAACCTGAGCACAGGGCGTGTACTCTACCATTGGCACGGCAGCACGATGTCGGGCAATTCCAAGCTGGAGGATGTTTTCCCCGAAGCGGTGTGTGAGATGAATCCTAGCGATGCGGAGAGAATGGGACTGGAGACTGGGGACTGGGTGGAAGTGAGTTCGCGGCGTGGGGCAATTAAAACGCGGCTGCTCGTGACGGAGCGTTCGCCGGTCAATACGATTTTTATTCCCTTTCACTTTGCTGAAGCGGCGGCGAATTTGCTAACGCTGGATCGGGTGGATGAGCGGGCCAAGATTCCGGATTACAAGAATACGGCCGTAAACATCCAAAAAACCACAGCCCCCGAAGGTTGGGACGAAGGATACAACAAACCGCTCCTGGATCGTGGCGCTATCAAAGACCCCGTGCAAATTCATTAGACATTGTCGGTTTTAACTTTATGTCACGCAAAGACGCTAAGATTTTCCTCCTTGCGACTTTGCGTGAGGCTTCTTATTTCCAATAATTAATAATGTTTATTGGTAATTTGGGCTAGACTCATTCAAGAAAAAGGTGAAAAAGTGAAGGTCCAACTCATCCGTAATGCAACCCTGCGTGTAGAATTTGGCGGTCATTTCTTTGTGGTCGATCCATTTTTAGCAGCTAAGGAAACAATTCGCTCCTTTGCTGGGATTTCTAAAAATCCTATCGTCGATTTGCCTATGCCAGCAGAAGATGTGATCCAGGGAGCCGAGATGGTGCTGGTGTCTCATTTGCACCCTGACCATTTTGACGAAGTGGCCATCGATCTGCTGCCCAAATCATTGCCGATATTTTGCCAGCCTGGAGATGAAGAAACGATTCGGGAGAAAGGGTTTGAATTGGTTACGGCCGTCTCTACCCAAATCACCTGGCAAGATATTACCTTCACCCGTACGCCGGGGCGGCATGGCACTGGTGAGTTGGCTGAGCGCATGGGCAATGTGTCCGGTTTTGTCTGGCAAGCTGCCGCTGAGCCAAAAGTTTACTGGATGGGTGACACCATTTGGTATGAGCCTGTGGCCGAGATGATTGCCCAGCATCAACCCGACGTGATTATTACGCATTCCAGTGGGGCCAAATTTGGCGACAGCGATCCCATTGTCATGGACACAGCCCAAACCATAGCCGTTTGCCAGGCTGCGCCTGACGCAACTGTTGTGGCTGTGCATTTGGAATCCCTCGATCATGGCACCGTAACCCGCGCCGATTTGCGAGCGGCAGCCACGGCTCAAGGCATTTCGGAGGCTCGCCTGCGCATTCCCGCCGATGGTGAGACGGTGGCATTCAGGAGATGACATGGATTTAGGGCTTCAAGACAAGGTGATTATGGTGGCAGCCGCCAGCAAGGGTTTGGGCTATGGGATTGCCCAGGCAGCGGCGCGGGAAGGTGCCAAAGTTTCGATTGGCAGTCGAACCGAAGCGGATATTTTAGCGGCGGCTGGAACTTTACACAATGAGACAGGTGCAGAGACTTTGGGCAGCGTGTTAGACGCCCGTGATGCGGGCTCGATTGCTGCTTGGGTGGCGTCAACCGTAGCGAAATTTGGTGGTGTGGATGGGCTGGTGGTGAATGCCGGTGGTCCACCAGCCGGTGGCTTTGATGATTTTGACGATGCCGCCTGGCAGTCTTCCTTTGAACTGACGTTGTTAAGCAGCGTGCGTATGATTCGGGCGGTGCTGCCCCAGTTGCGGGCGCGCGGTGGTGGTTCGATTTTGGCCGTCACCTCCTCTTCTGTAAAGGAACCGATTGATATTTTGCTACTGTCTAACGTGATGCGTTCTGGTGTGGTGAGCCTGCTCAAGAGCCTGTCGCGGGAACTGGCCCCGGAGCAGATTCGGGTAAACAATCTGGTGCCGGGCCGCATTTTGACAGATCGGGTGAAATCGCTGGATGCGCTTGGAGCCAAAAACGCGGGGCGCAGCGTAGTCGAACAGCAGGCGATGCAGGAGGCCCAAATTCCCTGGGGCCGCTATGGCACCATTGAGGAGTTTGGTCGAGCGGGCGCGTTTTTGCTGTCTGATGCGGCCAGCTACATTACGGGCGAGACGTTGATAGTGGATGGCGGCGTGATGAAGACGGTTTGGTAATCATAAATTGTGAACCTTAAATGGTGAATTGTGAACAGCGAAATTGAAGTTAGGCAAGATGGGGCCGTGCTGACGGTAGCTCTGAACCGGCCAGAAGTACACAATGCCCTGACGCCGACGATGATCAGGGAGTTAACGGCCGTATTCCAAACTATCCCTGAGCAAAAAGAGGTACGGGTGGTGCTGCTGACGGGCAACGGCCGTTCCTTTTGTGCCGGTGCCGATTTAAGCTTCATGCGGGCTGCCGCTGACTACACCTTTGCCGAAAATGTGCAGGACGGCGAAGCCATTTTTGACCTCATGCTCATGGTGGACCAATGTCCCCGGCCCGTGATTGGCCGGATAAACGGTGCGGCAATTGGCGGCGGCGTGGGGCTGGTAAGCTGCTGCGATAGTGTGGTGGCGGTGGACCGGGCCAAATTTGGCTTTAGCGAGGCGCGGCTGGGCATTGTGCCAGCTGTCATTTCGCCATTTGTGCTGGCCAAGATTGGGGCCGACAATGCGCGTGAGCTGTTCCTCACCGGGGAGCGGTTTGCTGCGGCCAAAGCACGGCAGATTGGGCTGGTGAATCATGTGGTAGCGGAGGAGGCGTTGGATACGGCCGTTCATGAACGCATCGACCAACTGCTGCAAGCAGCGCCTGAGGCACAGGCTGCTGTCAAGGAACTTATTCGCCAGGTGGCACATCAACCCAAAGAGGCCATGCGCGACTACACAGCCAACCTCATCGCCAGCCTGCGTGACAGCGAGGAAGGTCGTGAGGGGATGAGTTCGTTCCTGGAAAAACGTAAACCGTGGTGGCAACAAGAGAAGTAGAATGACAGAAACGGCCGTTGTGCAAAACTCACCCCAACCGTTTACCAAAACAATTCTGAAGGCGCAGCTGCAAACCTTGGGCTTGCAGGCCGGTATGATTGTGCTGGTCCATTCCAGCTTGAGCAAAATTGGCTATGTGCCTGGTGGCCCGGTGGCTGTCATTCAGGCACTGCAAGAAGTTTTGACCGAGGCTGGAACCTTGGTGATGCCCACCCATACCAGCGACTATTCCGACCCCGGTGGTTGGCAAAACCCTCCGGTGCCAGAAGCATGGCACAAAATCATTCGCGACGAAATGCCGGCGTTTGATCCTCAACTTACGCCGACGCGCAGCATGGGTGTCATTCCTGAACTGTTCCGCACCTGGCCAAGCGTTTTTCGCAGTAGCCATCCTGACGTTTCCTTTGCCGCCTGGGGTAAACAGGCCGCTGCCATTACGGCCGATCATCAGCTAGCCTTTGGTTTAGGAGAGCAGTCGCCGCTGGCTCGCATTTATGATTTGGCTGGGTCTATCTTGCTCCTGGGTGTAGGGTATGCCAATAATACGTCCTTTCATTTGGGCGAAGTGCGGGCAGGTGTGGCAAAACTTTTTCGGCAGGGGGCACCCATTTGGCTAAACGGCCGTCGCGTCTGGCAATGGTATGATGAACTGGATTACGACGATGATTGTTTCCCCGAGCTTGGGGATGCCTTTGAAAAGGCACATCCCGTGCAAGTTGGCCAAGTGGGTCTGGCTGAATGTCGGCTGTTTTCGCAGAAAACGGCCGTTGACTTTGCCACCAAGTGGCTGCGTGATCATAACGCTGTAACTAATTCATAACGCTTATGCTGTATGGCGAGATGAATTGTTACAAATTCCCTTTACATTGCGAAACATATTCTTAATTGTTGTGTAATCAGTGGTGTGCTGCACTGGCATCAGGTAGCTTTTGCACCTGATGCCATAGTTGGTGTGGTCACACCGGTAGGAGTGAAATGATGAAATATGTTCCGCCAATTTTTGCCTTTTTGGCTTTGTTGTTTGTTATCGCTTTACCACAGCGTGCTGTGCAAGGGGCCTCTGACAAAGTCAATGCTTTACCCGAGAAGCCAGACGCGCCAGTTGCCGTGACCTCAACGCCAACGCCATTGCCTACTGATGTTCCTGACAGCACGGCGACCCCAGCCCCACCGCGCATTCCCGGACGCGCCTGTTTGCGTATCAACTTTGAAGTAAGTGGGGATGTGGCCGAAGCCGGGACGTACGAAGTCGTGGAGGTCAACGGTCATTCACTGGCTAGCTGGGAAGCCGAAGCTGGTTGGCAAGACAGCGGCTGGATACATGATCTGGAGATTTCGTATGAAGCTGTGTATGTCAATGTTTTTTACCATTCCGCAGATGGATCAGACCCGGTAACGATGGCAATTTTCAACCCGGCACCGGGCACGGAGTATGGCTGGGTGGCGCGGGGCATGTGCCATGCGGTAGAGGTGGGCTGGCCGTAGATCAGTAATCGGTAAATAGTAGACAGTAATCAGTTGCTTTCTCTCCCGTAGGTTTATGGTAAAGTTGGGACTTGTCCATAAACCTACGGGAGTTTTGTTTGTATGTTCCAAAAGATATTGATTGCCAACCGAGGAGAAATTGCGCGACGGTTGATTTTGGCCTGTCATGAATTGGGGGTTACGGCCGTTGCCATTCATTCTGATGCCGACGCCGATGCGCCCTGGGTACAGTTGGCCGACGAACGGTATGTGCTGCCCGGTGTAAGCGCCACAGACACTTACCTCAACCAGAACGCCATTTTAGACATCGCTGCCAGCTGCGGGGCTGAGGCCATTCATCCGGGCTATGGCTTTTTGAGCGAAAATGCTGCTTTTGCCACTGCCTGTGCTGCGCGCGGTATCGTGTTCATCGGTCCCAGCCCAGAAGCGATTGAATTGATGGGCAGCAAGGCTAAATCGCGTGAGTTGGCAGAGCAGGCGGGTGTGCCTATCGTGCCTGGCGTGGATGGGGCGGGGCTAGACGTGACGGAACTGCAAACGGCCGTTTCCCACATCAAATATCCCATTCTCATCAAAGCCAGCGCAGGCGGTGGCGGCAAAGGGATGCGTGTGGTTTGGTCCGACGACGAGTTTGCCGGGGCTGTGCAGGCGGCGCGCAGCGAAGCGCAAAACTCCTTTGGCGACAGCCACATCCTCGTAGAAAAATATTTCACCGAGATTCATCATGTCGAAATTCAAGTGCTGGGTGACCAGCACGGCAAGGTGCTGCACCTGTTCGAGCGGGAATGTTCGATCCAGCGGCGGCACCAAAAAATCATTGAAGAAACGCCAGCGCCGGTGATTCAGGACGACGCCTTGCGGCAGCGCATGGCGGCTGCGGCCGTTTCTCTGGCGCAGGCGGTGAACTACAGCAGTGCGGGCACCGTGGAATTTATTGTCGATGCGTCTGGCGATTTTTACTTTTTGGAGATGAATACGCGTCTTCAGGTAGAGCATCCCATCACGGAATTGGTGACAGGGATTGATATTGCCGCCTGGCAAATCCGTATTGCGGCTGGGGAAGCGCTACCCTACCACCAGGACGAGATTCAGCAGCGGGGCCATGCGCTTGAATGTCGTGTGTATGCGGAAGACCCGGCACAAAACTTTTTGCCGTCGATTGGGGAGATCGCGCGCTACGAACGGCCGTCTGGCCCTGGCATTCGTGTAGATGATGGCATTGTGTCAGGCACGGCCGTTTCGCCCTACTATGATCCCATGCTGGCTAAAGTCATCACCTGGGGGCACACGCGGGAGGAGGCCATCGGCAAGATGGTCCACGCCTTGCAGCAAACCGTGGTGTTGGGGGTGACAACCAACATTCCGTACCTGCTCGCCATTTTGCAGGAGCAAACTTTCCGTGATGGGCACACCAGTACCAATTATTTGCCAGACGTGCTGCCCGATTGGCAGCCGGAGCCAATGCCGGAAGAGGCTTGGCTAGGTGCGGCCGTTTTTGAATTACTCCAGGGTGGGAGCAAATCGGGGCGAACGGCCGTCGTCGCAGCAAATGGCGCTGCTTATGATCCGTGGGGGGAAACGGCCGTTTGGCGCAACGTCAAAATGAGCTAAAGGTTTACAGTAACTAACAAATTCGGCATAATAAGCGCGCACCATCTTGTAGTTCTTAACTCAATCATACGCAAAGGCAACGTCTTGTGGACGACCGTAAACGGGCCATTGACGCCACGCAAGCTACCATTCATACTCTTCGTAAGATTGCCTACACCCAGAAGGTGCATGAATTGTCGTCCTTGTCCTTGCCCGAAATTGATAAACTGGTGGCCGCCATTGCCCGATACGCGCCAGCCGGTAACGTCCCCAGTGTCATCCTCAATGGGTTGCTGCGCTTGCCCAGCCGCAAGCCGCCTGCCAAAACCGTCAAACGGGACATTTATCTACTCTTTAAAGGAATAGACCAGGCGTTGTTAGATAAAGCGGTGTACGGTACGTTTTTTGCTGGCCCAGCGGCCGTTCTGTGGGCGTACCAAAATTTGCTAAAGCTGGCTGGCAAAGAAGTGGATGCTTCTTTTCCCGAAGGCATTTGGCAGTTTTACATCGATTATGCCCTGCGTGATGATACCGCTCGCCATGCTTGCGAAACCCACGGTTTTGACACCACCCTGCGCCAACACGGCATTCAACTTTCCCCGGTAGATCGGGTAACGGCCTGGGCGATGACGGCCGTTTACTGCCTGCACCAATATTACAATTTGCTAGAAAATGAGTGGCGTGAACGCGTCTACACGACGACGCTGCGCGATTTAACCGCCAAATTGCCCAATAGTGACCGCTTTGCCGATTTATACACGCGCTGGGAACGATCACGGCCATACGGCCGTGGGGCCGATGTTCAGCCACAAGAAGATTATCCTGCTTACCGTCGCCGCAAATTTGATGCCTTTTTAGCCAATGCCCTGACCGATTTGCCCGCTGCTGTTCGCACTGAATGGCAAAAGAAAATTGCCACTGCTGAAGCCGAAGCTTTGCCCGCTTACCAGCAGCAGCTCAGCATTCGCGCTTATTTGGAACCGGCGCTGTATGGTGAAGAGCGTAAACCAATTCCATTGGAGCAGTTACAAATCGGCATTATTCATCAGGGTCGCTACTATTTAATTCCTGCCTGCGCCGACAAAAACGGCCGTCCTCAAAACATAGCCACCATGCGCGGCTACATTGCCAATTTGATGAACAATCCGGCCAAAACAGCCCCGGCCCAGCTGGCTGAACTGACTCAGATGAAGCGGGCAGCGCTGCCTGAATTTTTGGGCGGCACCAGCGAAGGGCTGCGCCAGGAAATCACCAGTTTGCGCCAGGCCCCCATTTGGATCAACACGGATCAGCAGTCGCGCCACCAGCCGCTGGCCAACCTGCGCCAGGCGGAACGGGCCATTGGTGACCAGCCGCTCACCATTTTCGATACGGGTGAAACATTTGTTTTTGATCTGTCCCACATCTTTTTTGATGGAATTTGGGGTGCGGCTGTGGCTGAAATTTTGACAAACGAGGCGTTGGCCTGGGCGGTGCATTTACACAGCTTACCGGCGACGACGGGACCACAAAATCGGCCGTATGCGCCCGAGCTAAAGTTGCGCCCCGGAGACCGGCAGCGGATTCAAGCGGCCCCGCATGTGGCCCCAGAAGTTGGTGCCGAAACCACAGCAGTCAACCTGCCCGCCATTTTGCAGCTGCGTGAGTTGTTCAAGCAGCGTAATGATTTGCTGCGCATGACGGTTAATGATTTGTTGGTGCTGTACCGTACTATTCATAGTTTAGTGTACCGACCTGCGCCGGAGTTAGTGGAACAGTTGGAACTGTTGTTGGCAAACGGCCGTACCCAACCCGCCGCCAAAGCTGCCCTGGCAGCCCTGCAAAGCCAATCTAACAATCCCGTCATTCTCATTCCGGTAGATGCTAGCCGGCGCAGCCCGCGTGACCGTGTCTACCCCATGACGTTTGAGGTGCCGCTGGACAATCTGGATTTGATCGGCGAGCACCAGCGCACGTTGGCTGCGCTGCGTAACTATGAGCGGGCCAACCGCAGTCGGCAGCATATTTTTGGCCAGTTTGAGAAGCTGCAAAAATCGTACCTGACAATGCTGGCTGGATTTGGCGAAGTCTTGAACCAGGCGAAAGTGCGGGCCAGCACGGGCGAAAGCATCAGCGTAGACACCATTCGCTTGCTGGCCCATCTGCCGGTGCCGCTGCAGCGGTTGCTGGACAAAATTCCAGGCCAATTCGACGTGCTGAACGATTTGATCAAGGGGCGTGAAGTGTTTTCCAATGTGGGGCGTGTCTCCCCTGGCAGCAGCCTGACCCGTTTCATGACGGCCAAGGATGACAATGAAAAGAAGGAGCTGGCCTGGGGGGTGTTGACCGATGCCGACGATTTGATGCATGTGACCGTGCGCGATTTTCGGCCCCATGTGGCGATGTTAACGGCCGTTGGCCGCCAGGATCTAGCCGTGCGCATTATTGCTGATCAGTTAGACTCCTTTGCCACTGGCCTGAACCAATACGTGCATGATCTGCACCGCATCGTTAGCACCTCCTACGAAAAACGAGGGCTGCTTATTAAACGATAGGATTTTGGATAGACCAAGGACTGGCAGTCCTTCATTATGACTGCCGAACAAAAATACAAACAGGACTGCCAGTCCTGCACTTTTTATGACTAACTTAAACCAGGACCCATTGATTGGGCAGCAGTTAGATGAATATGAACTCGTTTCGTTGTTAGGTTACGGGGGGATGGCGCGCGTTTATCGCGGGCGCGATAGTCGCCTGAAGCGCGAAGTGGCCATCAAGGTGATTGACGCGGTGTATCGGGCTGATGAAGCGTACCGGGCGCGCTTTGAGCGGGAGGCCCAGGCGATCGCCCAGCTGGAGCATCCCCATATTGTGCGGCTGTACCGTTATGGTGAGGTGTCTGGCCTGTTTTATATGGCCATGCAGTACATTCCTGGTCGGGATTTATTCAGCTATTTGGCAGAGTTGAAAGCGCAAAAGGAAAGGATACCGGCCTTGGAAGCGGCGCGCTATGTGCGGGAGCTGTGCGGGGCGTTGGATTATGCGCACAGCAAGGGGATTATCCATCGGGATGTAAAGCCATCGAATATTTTGCTGGGGGAAGACGGCCGTTCCTACCTCACCGATTTTGGTCTGGCTTTGCTGGCAGACAGCGAAACGAAGGGTGATATTTTTGGCTCGCCGCATTACGTCGCGCCAGAGCAAGCCATCTCTTCCGCCAGCGTGGTGCCGCAGAGCGATTTGTACGCCGTGGGCGTGATTTTGTATGAGATGTTTACCGGGCAACGGCCGTTTGAAGGAGCAGCCCCGCTAGAAATTGCCATGAAGCAGATGGGAGAACCGCCGCCCTCGCCACAGGAAGTGCGCCCCGATTTAAGTCCGGCGCTAACGGCCGTTATCCTGAAAGCGTTGGCCAAAGAGCCGGGCGACCGGTATCCGAATGGTAATTTGCTGGCAACGGCCGTCGAGCAGGCCATTCAGCAGCCGGAAGAGGTAGCCATTGCCGAGTTGAACTCAGCCAAAGATGATCTGGATGCGGTGGCGGCACCGATCGTCAAGCCGCCGCCACCGCCAGCCGTTTCGGGCCCGCCGCTTTCCACCGCGCCGCGTGACTTGCCACCACCGCCGGCAGCTGTGGCGATGGGGCAGGCGGAACACGTCATGGTGCCCACGCCCAAAACGGAGAAGACAAAAGCGAATAACGGCCGTTCCTGCCTTTTCTTTTTGCTGTTTTTGCTCATCATTGCAGGCGTGGCCGGGGCGGCGGGCTGGTTTTTCATTTGGGAAGGCCATTCGCCAGATGATCTGGTTTATTTGGCACAGAATGGCAGTTTGCCGCCGACAGCCACAGCTACCGCAACGCTGGCTCCAACCGAGACGCCAACCACGGTACCGACGCTGACGCCAACGGCCGTTCCGACAGAAATGAGTGTGGCGACGGAAACGGAAACGGCCGTTCCCAGCACACCTCTGCCCAGCCCCACGCCTTCACCAACCAACACGCCCACACCGCAGCCCACGGCCACGGCGACCAGCCTCCCAACGCCCACACCTACAATTGTGCTGACGCGCGAGCAGGATGGCATGCCGCAGGTTGTTATTCCCGCTACCACCTTCATGATGGGGGCGCGGGATGAGGATGAATTGGCCGAACCAGACGAACGCTCCCGGCATGAAGTCACGGTTGATGCCTTTGCCATTGATCTGTACGAAGTGAGCGTGGCGCAGTATGCTGCTTTCCTCAATACGTTGGGCGATTACGTCAGTGCTTGCAATGGCTTTACCTGTCTTTCCACCAATTTTGAGACCAGGCTCAGCTACCTGACGGATAACACAATTGAGTACGTTGCGGTAGATGGCTACGCAGATTACCCCATTAATAATGTAAGCTGGCATGGGGCCAATGCCTACTGCCAGTGGGTGGGCGGACGGCTGCCCACAGAGGCTGAGTGGGAATTAGCAGCGACGGGCGGAGACGGCCGTTTCTATCCCTGGGGTGACGCGTTAGAAATTGACGAAGACGGCACCATCCCTGCCGTCTTTGCGGGAACTTTTGACAATTTGCAGCCGGTCAACAGCCTGCCCGAAGGGGCCAGTCCGTTTGGTGTGTACCACATGGCGGGCAACGTTTGGGAATGGGTGGCCGACGGCTACGACGCCATCTACTACGACCGCACCCCGACGGAGAATCCCACCGGCCCCGAAGTCAGCGTGATCGATGATCGCGTCATGCGCGGCGGCGGCTACGACAGTTCCGCCGAGGACTTGCGCACCACCAACCGCGCCAGCGAGCGCGCCCCTGAATTTCGTGAGATCCCCAGCACTGGTTTCCGCTGCGTGTTGCCACTGCTTGACCAGCCTTAAAGCGTATGAGTGATTTGTGACTGGGCAGATCATAGTCCGTAGCGTCAATCACCCAAATCCCAAATTCTTAGCAATACCCCGCTTGATCCATTGATAGCCGTCATGGTTCCCAGTCTTGGCGAAAAAGCGCAGCCCGTCTAAACTGGAAAAACATTGGTAGCAGCGAATCCGCTCTAAATAGTGGGGAACTTCCCGATTATGATCAAGGTAATATTGCTGAAAAGCGGCCACGTAATCAACCTTCGCTGAAGCGGTCTGATAGGCGATGTCAAAGAGGAAATCACCGTACAGGGTATTGGCCCAATCCAAAACGGCCGTAACCTTCCCCCCTTCTGCCAGCACATTATTCCACCCATAATCGCCATGCACCAAATAGCGTTCCTCTGGCAGGTAGGCAAACAGGCGCTGCATTTCTGCATAGAGTTGTTCAAATAACGGCCGTTCCAAAAATGACTCCTCAAACAGCGAATGCCACTTGCCGTAAAAACCCTCTTCCTCTTCTTCGGACACACTTAAAAGGTATTCTGGCCAGCTAGAAAATTGGCCGACGGCCGTTTCATCAAACACACCATACCCTTGCGTACCGCTCACATCAACCTGGTGAATTGCATCCAGCTTAGTGATCACGTCGGGCACCACTTGCTCGTGCTGCTCTGCCGTCAACTCATCCAGCGGCAGTCCAGCGGCCTTTGGTGCAATCGCAAAATGAAAGTCAGCCAGGGTGCCCTGATGTAAAATAGGTGGCAGCGGCACCTCACTCCCCTGCAACAACTTCGCAACCACCAATTCTTTCTTGAGCGTGTGCGCCATCTTCTGCCCTACAAAGCGGATGACAAATTCTTGCTCGCCGACTCGAAAGGAAAGCACAAGGGCAATCTGCCCGGTTCCCAGCGGCGCAAGGTCATAAACAGGTTGGTTGAAAAACTGGCTTAAGAGGGTGATTATCTCGGTTTTATCAATGTTTGGTTTAGCCGTCATAATCCTGTTCCTCGGCATTATTGGAAATAAGAAGCCTCACGCAAAGAGGTAAAGACACAAAGGAGAGAAATTTTAGTGCCTTTGCGTGATGTAACATTAATTTCAAACCATCATTTTTAGCCAAACTGAATTTGGTAGATGGCAATGCCAAAGGCCACGGCCACGTTGAGTGAGTTTTTGACGCCGCTCATGGGTAAGGCAAAGGTGCGATTGGCCAGACGGCGGATATCGGGATCGACGCCGACTTTTTCGTTGCCGATGACAAGGAGGATGGGTTGTTTGGCTGTGGATGGTAAAGTAGTGGTGAAGAGATTTACGGCCGTTTCCCCCTCTTCCAATACCCAAATTTCATGCCCCTCAGCTTTCAGCTGTCTGGCAGCGTAAACGCTGTTACGATACTGCGTCCAGGGCAAGGCGCTTTCTGCGCCCAGCGCCGTTTTGGTCAGTTTGGGATGGGTTGGTGGGGCGGTGATGCCGCCCAAATGCAGATGCTTTACCCCTGCGCCATCGGCCGTGCGCATGATGGCTCCCACGTTGTACAGACTGCGAATATTATCCAGCAGCAGTTCCAAATGGGTAAAGTGCGGCGCAAATTGAGGAAAGGGCGTGTCTGTGATCGGCGGCGTGGCGGCTAGGGCCGTTGGTTCGCCACAATGGGGGCAGTGCAGTCCGGCCGGATCGCCCACCGCCACGGGAAAGCGAAACTGGCATTCCACCGCTTCACACTGCCGGATTTCATATTGCTGCATAATTGCGTTTCCCAAATTGGTCCAATCTCAAAGATTGGACCAATTTTATTCCTGGATGCCTACTTTTTGGCTGCGCCGCTCTAGAAAGAGAACATCCCGCCAACGGCCGTACTGCTGCCCCAGTTTTTCCCGCCGCCCAACTACCCGAAAGCCCAACTTCTCATGCAGCTTTACACTGGCCGTGTTTTCGGGGAAGATGCCTGCTTGCAGCGTCCAGATGCCCTCCGCTTCGGAACAATCTACCAGGGTTTGCAACAACCGTTTGCCCACACCCTGTCCCCAGGCCGACGGTGCCACGTAGACGCTTACTTCGGCCACGCCAGCATAGACGCAACGGCTGGAAACCGGCGACAGGGCTGCCCACCCCAACACCTCTCCGGCCTTGGAGCGAGCCACAAAGCGGCAATTCGGTAGATGGCCGGTATCCCATTTTTCCCAGGTAGGGACATCTGTTTCAAATGTGGCTTCTCCAGTGGCAATCCCATCCGCATAAATTTGGGAAACGGCCGTCCAATCTGTTGCGTACATGGGGTGGATGGTGATCGACATAAAACCTCCTTTTAGCTGTGTAAATGAGTAATTGAGTAATTGGGCAATTGATCGAATTACTCAGTTACCCAATTACTTGATTACCTGCTTACACCACCGGCCGCTGCCGCCGAAACAGTAGCCGGGGAGCAATAATTCCACCGGCCAACGCGGCCAAAATCAGTCCCGTTTTAACTACGTTGACCTCTGCTTCCACCAGCACGGGCGTGCTGCCAAACACACCCATATTGGTGATTGCCAAAATGCCCAACATGGCGCGGAAAGCAAACGTGCCTGGCACCATAGGAATGACTGCCGGGACGGTGAAGATGGCCGTGGGCGATTGGAATTTTCGGGCAAACCAGAAGCCCAGAAAACCAATTGTTGTGGCAGCCAGCAAAGTTGCTGGCTCGATGGGCAAGCCCAACTGCATGACCCAGCTGCGCAGGGCATGGCCACAGGCCGCTGCCAGGGCACAGCCGGGAAGGGCGCGGGGTGGTACGTTGAACAAAATGGCAAAGCCTGTCGCAGCAATGGCCGACCAAAAAGCATCTTCCAATAAAATTTGCAGTAGGGGGTTCATAATGACACCCCTGTCAGGCTAATGGCGAGCAGCAGGCCCAGGGCGATGGCCAGGGAGATAAGCAGGCCGGTGACGCCACGCGTAATGCCTGTAACCAGATGGCCGCGAATGAGGTCTTGAGCGGCATTGATGAGCGGCACACCGGGCACCAGCAGCAAAACGGCCGCAGCCAACGCCGTCTCTGGTTGATCGCTCAAGTTAAACAAACCGGCTGTGCTGGCCAGCCCGCCCGCCACAAAAGCGCAAGCCACCACGACCAGGAGCGGATTAAAATAAAGACGGTGAAGGGTCTGCCGCAAAAACATAGCCACGGCCGCCGCACCAAAGGTGATGCCAAAGATAATCCAGTCACCGCCAAATAGGCGGCTGAAGGCGGCGCAGGCCAATCCCACCATGACCACCACCAGCCAGCGGTTGTAGCTGCGCGGCATCTGGTCAATTTGTTCCAATTCTGTGCGGGTTTGGAAGCGATCCAGCTCGCCATTATTGATGCGGCGGCTCAGGTCATTGATAGCTGTGACTTTGCCTAAGTCCACGCCCAGCGAGACAACGCGACGCAGCTTGGTGCGAAATTCGGAGCCGCTGGAGGCGGTAATGGTAATGACGTTAGGCGAGACCAGGATGTCGAGCCAGTCACAGCCCAGGGCGGTGCCGATACGGTGTACGGATTCCTCCACGCGCTGGCTGGTGGCCCCGTATTGCAGCAGCATTTGCCCGGCCCACAGGCTCAGGTCGATGATGTCGCGCAGTTCGTGGTAGGCAAGCGGCCGTTTATGGGCCGCGTCATGTGCCGGAAAAATTCCCGGCGGATGTGATTGTTCCATGCCCAAACTATACAGCGATCATTTCTGGCTGACGACTGGCGAAATGGCTGAAAAGCAGTGATAAGTGATAAGTAAAAAGTGATAAGTGGACTTTTCACTTTTCACTTTTTACTTTTTACTATTGCGGGCTGTAGTAAAAAGCCCCTGGAAAGTCAGCCGCCACTTCCTTCTTCTTGCCGCTCCATTCGTGAATGTTGATGCGGTAAACGGCCGTTCGCTTCAGTTCTTCCGGGGTGATGCCGCGATAATGTTCATCGGGGCGCAGGTGCGGGGCGTATTTGTCCAGCAGAAGTTGCAGGCCGTGTTTGGCTTCGATGGGATCAGTGATGGTTACGGCCGTGCCAAACACCGTCACCCCGCTGTATTCCACGCTAAACTCCAGCGCTTCGTCCGCAGGCAGCAGGCGGCCCATCTCAAAAACCGTGAAGCAAATCTTGGCTTCGCGGGCCAGGTTGCCCGCCGTGCGGCCCACCCGTGCCGTATGCATGTAAATGGCGTGGGCTGCTTCATCATAAACAAATAAATTGCTGTTGAGAAAAGGTTGATCACCCTGAGTTGTGGCCAAAATGCCCACGGCCGCACGATGCAGCTGCTCCCGAATCCAGGCCTCATCTTCCACTGCCCGGTCGCTGCGCCGAATTTCTGTTTTAGGTAGTGTTGTGTAATCTTTCATGGTTGCTCCATTTGGAGGTGCGACGCACTTTCCTAAGTGCGTCGCACCTAGATGGTTAATTCACCGCGCATGACGGTTACGGCCGTACCGCCCACCTTCACCGTTTCAATATCGTCTGGTGGGCCAATTATCTCCACCTGCGCCTGGCCGGGGCGGTTCATCCAGTGGCCTTGCTCGGCGATGAAGGTAGGTTTGCTAAGCAGGTGATGGTGCCACAAATAGGCCGCCATACCGCCTGTGGCCGATCCGGTGAACGGATCTTCCATCGTGTCTGGCGGCACGCCGAAGTGACGGGCAAAGGTGTCGCCCTGGTCGGTGGCACCTTGCAGGCAAAACAAGTGTGGGCTGAAAAATCCCGCGCTGTGGCGGAAGGCAGGGTAGGTGGCGGTGTTCAGCTTGGCGCGCCGCAGCGCGTCTAAATCGCGCACAGGAATCATGAGCTGCGGCGTGCCGGTGCTGACAATTTGCGGGGGGAAGTCTGGCAGGCAGTCGGTCGTTTCCAGGCCAAAGTGGGGCATCACTTCTTCCGGGGAGAAGGTTGCCAAAAACTGCGGCTTCTTCTGGTTCATCACCACGCGCACGCCTGTGCTGGTAGCGTGCAGTTCGATGTGAATTGGCCCGACTTGCAGTTCGAGCGATATTTTCGTGTAATCACCCTGAAGTTGAATGTGTTCCGTTTCCACCAAGGCATGGATCGTGGCGATGGTGGGATGCCCCGCCAGCGGAATTTCCTCAGCGGGGGTGAAATAACGCGCCCGCACATCCGCCACAGACGACTTCAGCACAAATGCGGTTTCAGAAAGATTCATCTCTTTGGCGATGGCCAGCATTTGGTCGTCGCTTAAGCTGTCGGCCGCAAAAATGATGGCGCAGGGATTCCCGGCTAACGGCCGTTCCGTAAAGGCATCCACTTGCATAAAAGGGTAGGTGGGCATGATTGTTTCCTGTTTAGTTGGTTTCTGGCGGAGCAAAGAAGACCAAAATTTTGAGGTCTTCTAAAATGTCATGGAATTTGTGAGGCACGTGAGCAGCGACAAAAACGATGCTGCCCGGCTGCACCGGCTCGGTTTCTTCGCCCACCGTAATTTGCCCCTGGCCGCTGACAATATAATAGACTTCATCCTCATCATGTGGCTGCTGGGGATCAATACCATCGGCAGGCAGCACGTACAATCCCAGACTCATGGAATCGTGACGCAGAAATTCTAGATATGGCCGTTCCCCCGCTGCCTGTTCTGTAATGAGTTTTTGAATCGTAAATGCTTCCACAGGTCACTCCAAGAGGTGTAATTGAGTAATTGGGTAAATCAGTAATTTCCAATTACTTATTTTCACAAACGCACCAACTTCACTACATCTCCCACGCGAATCATGCCGGGGTGCTCTGTGCTGCCGTACACTCCTGCGCAATTTTGCCGCGTTTGGGCCACCGTTTTTAGAACAGCGGGCTCTTTTTCAGATGTTTCAGGATCGATGTTGATCATGACACAGCGCTGAATGCGCCGGTTGAGCCGCAGGCGCAGCCCATCTGGTGCATTGCCAAAAACCAGGCTGCTGTCCAGCCAGCGTTCTTCCACAAAGGGCTGATCGTCAAATGGGTCAATGATGATGTTTTGCCGAAAGCGCAAAGGGGAAATTTTTCCCCCAACGGCCGTACCAATCGTCTCACTTAAGTCTGCCACCGTGGCTGTACTCATCACCGAAATGACCTGGCTGTCAAACGCGCCGCGCCCAATTTTAATTAGATTGACCGGTTTGCCGTATGCGTCTGCCAGTTCCTGATTCAGTTCAGGGGCGTCGATGGGGAGGATACGGCCGTCTGGCAACTCCACTTCCACAGGCGAATCAGCCACATCATCTGGCAATGTGTAGCGCGGCGTGTATTGCAGCAGCTGGGGCAGATGACGCCCCGTCAGCCAGGGAAATCCTGAACGATTGTCTGAGCGTACAAACGCATAGCGCCGGTCTCCATCCAGCCCGTGCCAATACCCGTGTGCTTCCGCCAACGCTTCTCCGCGCATCGATTTCACCGGAAAACGATACAGTTCTTTGACAACACCAACTTCTACAAATTCCTCAATCATTTTCACCTCGAAAAGGTTGCAAGTTGCAGGTTTGCAAGTTCAGCTTACCATTTACTTGCCACTTGCTTCACCCAAGCACCCACAACAACACCATTCCCACCGCCAACGTCCACAAAATATTCTTCGTGCGCCAGGCAACCAGGATGGCTACCAAGCCTGCTAGCAGACGGGCGTTACCCAGCGATAGATCAAAAGCGCCACCGGGCATCATCAATTCCGGCAAAATGATAGCGGAAAGTACGGCCGCAGGCACAAAACGCAGCGCCTGCCGCCAGCCAACGCTAATGGTAGCCCGCTCCAGCAGCCAAATCGGCACCAGCCGAATGGCATAGGTGATGATGCCCATTCCCAAAATTGCAATCCAAAGATTCATAGTAGTTTATCCATTGTGAAAAAAAATTAATGCAGAGGCGCAAAGACGCAGAGAAAAAATCTGCGAAATCTGCGCCAATCTGCGGATTTCACTTTTTGCGGTTTTCCAGCCAGACGCCGATGCCGATGCCCGCGAGCGTGGCGGCCATCAGGCCAAGCTTGTATGGCCAGCTAAAGGTGAGCACTGCCACCAGTCCAGCGGTCAGTGCAGCCATCATGTTAGGCCGATCTTTTAGCGTGGGCACGACGATACCAATGAAGGTGAGCGCCAAAGTGAAGTCTAAGCCCCATTCTGGTGGGACCTGCGTGCCGAGCAAAATGCCAACGGCCGTACTCACCTGCCACGTTGTCCATAAAGTAAGACCAGCGCCCAGCCAGAAATAATGTTTGTGTCTGAGGGGGATTTGTTTGTCGCCGTAATGAACGGCCGTTGCCGCGTATGCCTCATCGGTGAGCAGGTAGGCCAGCAGCCAGCGCCATTTGCGCGACAAATGCTGCACGTCTGGCCCCAGCGACGTGCTGTACAGCACGTGTCGTAGATTCACGATAAACGTCGTCAGCCACAAAATGGGAATGGGCGTACCCACGCTGATGAGCTGCGCCCCCAAAAATTGAGCCGACCCGGCAAACACAATTGAGGACATCGCCTGGGCTTGCAGCGGTGTCAGCCCGGCCGACAGGCCCAACACGCCATAAATCATGCCGAAGGGAATGACGCCGATGGTGATGGGCAGTTCCGCTTTGATGCCTTGCCACAGGGCTGTTTTGTTGAGGGAACGGCCGTTTTCCAATTGCGTCTCAGTTAACATAACTTTTCACTTATCACTTTTCACTGATCAACTCTTGCAGCGCCTGCCAACAAATCTTCATATCCCGCTGCTCCGTTTGCCAGTTGGAAAAAGCGGCCCGAATGGCTGGTTGGCCCTGGTACACCGTTTGTGTCAGGTAGATACGGCCGTCGTCCCGCACCTTGGCCAAAAATTCCTGAATCTGGGGCAGGCTGGGGTTGCTTGCCGGGGTGAAACAAACGCAGTTAAGCCGCACCGGAGCCAGCAGGCGGAACTGCTCCGACTGTTCGATTTGCTCGCCCAGCCAGCGCGCCTGGGCGCAGTTGCGCTCCACGATGTCCTGGTAGCCGGAACGGCCGTAGGCCAGCAAGGTCATCCAGGCAGGCAGAGCCCGAAAGCGGCGCGAATTTTGCGGCGTCCAATGCACCAGGCTGGGATTCTCTTTTACGTCACCCAGGTAAACGGCCGAATTTTGGAACGCTGCCAGTTGCAATTCAGGATGGCGGGTGAAGGTCATGGCCGAGTCATAAGGCACGTTGAGCCATTTATGCGCGTCGATGGTGATCGAATCGGCCGTTTCCTGGCCGGTAAGCAGATGAGCAAACTGGGGCGAGCAGGCAGCAAAGCCGCCAAACGCCGCGTCCAGGTGCAGCCAGAAGTTATGCTTCTGCTTTAGGTCAGCGATGGCTTGCAAATCATCAAAATCGACCGTGTTGACCGTGCCGCCGCTGGCAATGACCACGGCTGGCTGGTCCAGCGTGGCCAAAATTTCGGCCAGCGCCGCCACATCCATCGCTTCCCGGTTGGGCAGCGTGGGCACGGGGGTAATTGCCTGTCGGCCCAGCCCCAGCATGGCCAACGCTTTTTTGGCGCTGGAATGGGGTGTGGCGGCCAGGATGGGAAACGGCCGTATCCCCCACAACCCATCTTCGGCCACGTTTGCCCCCTGCTGCTGGCCAATCCATTGTCTTGCCTGGGCCAATCCCACAAAGTTGCTCACCGTGGCTCCGCTGACAAACGTGCCCACGAAGCTATCTGGCAAGCCAAAAAGCTGCCGTAGCCAATGAATCGCTTCCTGCTCCACCTGCGGCGCGTTGGAATCTTCGTCCGCCGCTGGATTTTGGTCGTAGGCGGCGGCCAGCCAATCGCCGACCAGTGAGGCGGGGGTGCTGCCGCCGGTGACAAAGCCAAAGTAGCGCGACCCAGCGCTGCCTGCCAGTCCGGATTCGTATCGGGTGCGGAACTGGGCTAAAGCCGCCTCGGCACCCAGGCCAATCTCTGGTAGATCGGTAGCGTTGTATTGGTCATGAGGAAAAACGGCCGCTTTCCGGCTGTCTAAACTGCCTAAAAATTCATTGGCGGCTTGAACGGCCGTTGCCAGGAGTGCGGATTGGTTCCGTTTATCTTCTTTAAGCTGTTGATTCATCATTGCCTCAATTTCCCAGCGCCCGCTCGACAGCCTCTTCCGCGTGAATTGCCGTCGTATCAAACAGGGGCACGTTGGTGTGCTGCTGCTGCACCAACATCACAATTTCGGTACAGCCCTCGATGATGCCCTCGGCTCCTTGCGCATGAAGGTCGTCGATGATGCGCAGAAACTCCTGGCGCGAGGCGTCTTGCACCTGGCCTAGGCAAAGCTCGTCGTAAATGACGCCGTGTACGATAGCCCGGTCGGCGGCGTTGGGCACGATGATTTCCAGGCCGTGTTGCTCCAGCCGTCCCCGGTAGAAATCCTGCTCCATGGTGAAGTTTGTGCCCAGCAGACCGACTTTTTTGAGTCCTTTTTGCTGGATGCGAACGGCCGTTGCGTCGGCCAGGTGCAAAATAGGGATGCTGATAGCCTGCTCGATTTGCGGGGCCACTTTGTGCATCGTGTTGGTGCAGATAAGCAGAAAATCGGCCCCAGCTGCTTCCACTTGCTGACCAGCCTGCGCCAACAAGTGGCCTGCTTCTTCCCACCTGTTTTGATGCTGCAATGTTTCAATCTCCTGAAAATCGACGCTGACCAAAACAATTTTAGCCGAATGCAGACCGCCTAATCTCTGTTTCACTTTTTCATTAATCAGGCGATAGTACAGTTCCGTGCTTTCCCAACTCATACCGCCTAATAAGCCAATTGTTTGCATTTGTTATTCTCCGATAGTGGAGGTGCGACGCACTTGTCCCAGTATAAGGTTCAACTAGAAGAAGTGCGTCGCACCTGAAACGTCTAAACGTACGGCAGCCATTCCCCGCGTGTTGGGCCGCTGTCTAGCTGTTGTTGAATGAGGGCGGCCAGCAACTTCACCCCAGCTTCAATGCCTTCAGCGCTCAGGTTGCCAAAACAGAGCCGAAGATATTCGTGGCCGGTGTCTTCCATCATGTACGCTTCGCCTGGGGTGAAGGCGAAGCCATTTTCTAGCGCTTGCCGATAGAGCAAGCCAGGTGGCAGGCGGCGGGGCAGTGTTAACCAGCAGCTAAACCCGCCTTGTGGCTCTGTCCAGCGAACGGCCGTTGGCATCCAGCGCCTCAAACTAGCCAACAGCGCATCCCGCCGCTCTCGATAAACGGGCACTACCCGCTTGAGATGTTTTTTCAAACCGCCATCTTGCAAAAAGTGGGCCAAAGCTCGTTGCAGCAATCCGGTGCCGCACAAATCGGTGGCTCGGCGTAGCGTCAGCAACTGGTCGCGCCAGGCGGGGGGCATCAGCAAATAGCCTACGCGCAGTCCTGGCATGAGCATCTTGGAAAAGCTGCTCAAGTAGAGCACTCGGTCGTTTGTATCTTGTTGCTTGAAGGAGGGCGGGGGCGGACCAGCAAAACCCAGCTTGCCGTAAATATCATCTTCAATGATCAGCATGTTGTGCCGCTGGGCCAGCTGCAAAATGGACTGCCGCTTGGCGGCGCTGATGCTGTAGCCCGTGGGATTGTGGAAGTTGGCCACGGTGTAGTAGCAGCGGGGTCGATGACGGCTCACAAGTTGTTCCATCTGATCGAGATCGGGGCCATCGGACTGCATGGGGATGTGCAACGGTCGTAATCCTTGCGCCTTTAAAATGTTGAGCACCCCCAAAAACGTGGGCTGCTCCACTAAAACCATGTCACCGGGTTGGGCCACGGCAGCGGTGGCCAGCGAGATCGATTGAATTGCCCCGGAGGTAATGAGGATGTCGTCGGGCGTGGCCTGGATGCCATCATCTTGCAGCATTTGGCTCACTTCTACGCGCAGCGCGGTGTCGCCTTGAATGGGCCCGTAGCTGAGCAGCTGATTGGCCTCGGGTCGCAGCCGATCCATTTGTCCCCAGAAGGCGTCCAGAGGAAAGAGTGCCGGATCAGCGTGGGCCATGGCCATGGAGCGCACGCCAATCACCTGGTTGATGGCCAGCATGTCGTTGATGGCGCTGTCTGGCGTGAGGTATTGGCCGACGGCGGGTTGCAGGCTCATTTGCTGTACGGCCGTACTGACAAACGTGCCGCGCCCCACAGTGGCTTCAACCCAGCCATCGGCTTGCAGTTCGGCGTACGCGTTTTGCACCGTCAGGCGCGTTACCCCAAGCGAACGGGCCAGGCCGCGTACCGTGGGCAGGCGGCTGTTGGCAGGGAGACGGCCGTTGCTGATTTGCGTCTTAATTTGTTCCGCAATCTGGCGGTAAAGCGGTGGTTTGCTGTTGCGGTTTACTGTGAGATCGAGCATGTAGCACTTTAAGGACTGTAATTGAGTAATTTGCACCAATTACCCAATTACTCAATTACCTAATTACTTCTTTCAACATCATTTGTTTGATGGCCTGTGCCAGACGGGTCATGCCCACTTCGATCTTTTCGCTGGTGGTGTTGGAGAAGTTGAGACGGAGGGTGTTGCCGCCTGTGCCGCCCACATGGAACGGCGCGCCGGGCACAAAAACCACGTTTTGTTTGGCCGCTGCCTCAAATAAATCCATCGCGGAAAGCTGCGGCGGCAGCGTGACCCACAAAAACATGCCGCCTTCGGGCAGCGTAAACGTCACTTCTGGCGGAAAACATTCTTCAATCATGGCCACCATAATTTCCCGCTGCGCTTTGTAGGCGGCGCGAATGGTAGCAATGTGGGCATCCAGATCATTGTCTTGCAAAAAGCGGTGGATGATGAGTTGGGAGACGTAGTTGGAGTGTAAATCGGTGCCTTGTTTGGCGGTGATGAGCGTGTCCATTAACGAAGGTTGGGCGCAAATCCAGCCCATGCGGAAGCCGGGGGCCACAATTTTGGAAAACGATCCCAGCAAGAAGGCGCGTTCCCGATTGAAGCTGGTGATGGGTGGTAAATCTTCCCCCATGAAGCGTAGTTCGCGGTACGGATCATCTTCAATCAGAAAGGTTTCATTTTCGGCCAGGATTTGGCTGACAGCCTGCCGCGTTTCTAACGTGTAGGTGATGCCGCTGGGATTTTGGAAATTGGGTAAGGCGTAGAACAGTTTGCTTTGGGGATGGGCGGCTTTTTGGGCGAGCAAGGCCGTATCTATCCCATCTTCCCCCAACGGTATCGTCACAAATTCCGGCTCATACATCGTAAACGCCTGAATCCCACCCAAATAACTAGGCGACTCCATCAGCACATGGTCGCCTGGATCGATCAGAATTTTGGCTACCAAATCCAGCGCCTGCTGCGACCCATTGGTGATGAGAATTTCATCTGGCGCAACCGCCATGCCGGTGCGGTCGGTGTAGCGCTGGGCGATGAAGGCACGCAGCGGTTCGTAGCCGAGGGTGGGGGCGTATTGCAGCGCCTGCCTGCCCTGTTCAGCAAAGACCCGGTCAGCGGCGGCGCGCAGCGGCTCGATGGGGAAGTAGTCGGGGTTGGGCAGCCCGCCAGCAAAGGAAATGACGTCGGGATTTTGGGTTACCTTCAAAATTTCGCGAATAAATGATTTTTTGGTGCGCGACATGCGCTGCGCCAATTGGCCTTTCATAAATGCCTCCAGTCGGGTGGAATAGGGTAACTTTACAGAGACAATCTTGTTTTGCAAAGAGACAATGTAGGCCAATTTGTGGAGACAATCGAAAATTGTCCTGGTTTTTGGGAATTGCCTAAATATGTAAAAGATCGTAAGCGAGCCACAACCAGGCAAGGAGGATGCCCATCAGGCAGATATTTGCGCTGCGGCTTTTGGTTTGGAGGAGAACGGCCGTTCCCAACAAAACGCCTAACGTGGCGGCGCGCAAAAAGGCCCAATCTTCCAGCCAAACATTTTTGGTCAGCACCAGAAGCAGCAAAATGTAGAAGCCCCAGGCTGCCTTGATAGCCAGTTGCGCCTTTGAGCGACGTATTGAGAATAGGACGCACAAAAAGAAAATGCTCAATAATCCAGCCTCGATTAGCCAGCGCTGTGGATCGTTTGTGATTTCAAACCCTTGCACAAGTCCCAAGAATGGCCAGCCGATGTTGACGCGAATGGAGCCGTCCAAAAGGTGCCCCCACCACCAATTCATGAACAATTGCCACAGGCCATAAACTGCCAGGGGGGCAATGGCAGCTTTCCAATATTTTCGCTGGGCGATGAGGGAAACGGCCGTTAACAATGCCGTCTCCTTAGCTAAAATTGCCAGCGATAGTACTGTCGAGGCAACCGTGTCTCTTTTTTGCAGCAAGGCCACAACACCTGCCAGAACAAAGGCCGCTTCCACAATCTCCGCCAAATCCCGGCTGAGTGTTAACAAAAAGCCAGGATACAAACTGAAAACCACTCCCCATAGCGCGTGACGACCCGCTAAATTGGCATACTGCCCGGCGCTGTAGCCAAGCCAAATCAAGGCCAGAAAGTTGACCAAAATGAGCGCATTGGTTACCAGTGCAGGGCTGCCGAAAGAAACAATCCAGGCTAACAGTGGGTAAAGAATGCGCTGCTGACGGTAGCGGGGATTGTCGATTTGAATGCCGAAATCAGTACGTGTATGTGTAAACGGCTTGAGCGCCAAGCGATAGTAAAATTGCCCGTCATAGCCAGAAGAATTTGCCAAAACGATCAGATCGGCAGGCGTTTTGCTGGCATCTGCAAAAGAATCGCCCGCATGAGGAAAGGTGCCCGGATCACGCTGGTTGAGCATGAGTACGAGAAAGATGAAATAGGAAACGGCCGTTACCCAAGCCGTTACCCAAGCCGTTACCCCTGGATGATTTAAGCGACTGGACATTAGTCAAATTGTAAATCACAGATGCCGTTCACCCAAAACAAATCTAAGAAAGGCCGTACTGCGTAAAAGTAGGCAGCGCGGCAGGGGGCTAATTACATTCTCCGCCGCAAAAATGGACCCGATTTATGACTCAGATTATCTCCCGCCAAATTGGTTATGGCCTGCTGCTGCTCCTGGCCCTCACCTTGCCGTTTGAGCTGGATCGGCCGCTGCTGGCGCTTGGTCTGCTGGCCGTGACCAATCTGGAACTGCTGCAGGGGTTGATTTTGCTGACCGCCATGATTGTGTTTTGGCAGGAACGGCCGTTGCGCCTACGGTCTCATCGTGGTGTGGTTTTCCTGTTGCTGGCGGGGGGCTTGTTTGTGGGAACGGCCGTTCTTGCCCCGGAGCAAAATGGCAATGCGCTCAAAGCCTCGCTTCGCTTGCTCAGTGGGATAGCGTTGGCGCTGGCCGTGCCGTTATTGGTTCGCCAGTCGCGCCAGCGGACGGCCGTGCTGCTGGCGATTTTGGTGAGTGGTTTGCTGGTGGCCGCCATTGGCCTGGCCGAAGTGTGGCTGGGGCGTGAGTTTGGCTGGCTGGCTCCGTTCCGGGGTGGCATCACCGTGACGGGCGAATATTTGCGGCTGACTGGCCCGCTGGACTACGCCAACCATGCGGCCATGTTTATCGAAGTGACCGCGCCGCTGCTGCTGGTGGCTGGCTGGCTGTGGTGGCAGAAGGTGGGGAAAACGGCCGTTCTCCTACTCGCGATTTTGGCACTGCTGCTTTTGCTCCAGGCCAGCTTTGCTACCTTGAGCCGGGCCAGCTTTGTAACCGTTGGGGCCGTGGGAGCGGTCATGATTTTGCTGCTGGGCTCGGATAGAAGGCCAAACGGCTCGTTGGAAGAATTAACCGCAAAGACGCAAAGAACGCAGAGCTTTTCTTTACAGCAGTTTAAAACTTTGCGCCCTTTGCGTCTTTGCGGTGAAATTATCTTGAAGCGAGAGGTAGTACGGCCGTGGTTGGTACTGGTTGGGCTGGTAGGCGTGCTGTTCATTTTTAACACGGTGGGCAGTGAGGTGTTCAGGCTGCGCTTTGCCAGCGAAGGGGACAATGGCTGGTACGAGGCCAGCTGGCAGGTGCCGCCACAGCTCACGCTGGCCGCCAATGAAATCCAGCAGGTGCCCATCACGGTTACCAACGCTGGGGCGCTCACCTGGTCCAGCAACCGTGCCCAGCCAATCAATTTAGGGGGGCGCTGGATTCAGGTGGAAAGTGGTTTGCAGTTAGCCGAACCACGTTGGCCGTTTGCTCAATCCATTCCCCCTGGCGAAACGGCAGAAATGAAAATTCCGCTGCGTGCGCCGTCTAATCCTGGGGAGTACACCTTGGTCTGGGATGTGGTGCATGAGCAGATCACCTGGTTTGGCGAGAAGAGTGGTGTCTTTGCTACCAGCGCCGTGCGGGTTTTGCCGTCAAACAATACGTCGCCATTCCCTGAATCGGAAACCATCACACCTGCCTGGGATTACCAACTGCCAATTCCTGATCGGAGTACGCTGTGGCAACTGGCGGTGCAGTTGATTGGCGAACGGCCGTTCTTGGGCATCGGTCTGGATAATTTTCGGCTGGTGTACGGCCGTTTGCTTGACGCCGACAGCTGGAATGAGACCATCCACACGAATAACTGGTATCTAGAATTTTTGGTGGGCGGTGGGCTGCTGGCCGGGCTGCCGTTTTTTGCCTGGCTGGGCTGGGAAGGGCTGTTGGCCTGGCGCGTGCTGCGCCGAGCGACGGTTGATCCCTGGCTGTTGGCCATCTTGGCCGGGCTGCTGGCCTTTGCCATTCATGGCCTGCTCGATTTCTTTTTATTGTTCAACAGCACTGGGCTGCTCTTTTGGCTGCTCATTGGCCTTTGGTGGCAGTGGTTGAAAGAAAATAAAAATCCGCAGATTACGCAGATTGCGCAGATTTTTCCTCATAATTCTCTGTGGCCCTCTGTGGCTTCTCTGCGTAACTCTGCGTTACGCTTTTCAAGGAAGATTTGATGCGTATTGGGTTTGATGGCACACCGTTGTTGGGGCAGCGTTCCGGCGTGGGGCATTATACGGGTCGCTTGCTGGCGCATCTGGTGCAGCAGCGCCCGGAGTGGGAATACATGCTGTTCAGCAATCGCCCCTTCGAGCCGTTGGAGGCGGAGCTGGCGCACGCGCTGCCCCTGGCTGACAATTTTGGCTTTAGCCGCTTTGTCTGGATGCAGCTGATGCTGCCGCGTATCATTCAGCAGCGGCAGCCAGATTTGTGCCATTTTCCCAACAACACCGCGCCTTTGTGCTTGAGTCGCCCCTCAGTCATTACCATTCACGATGCATCGCTTTTTTTGCACAGCCGGCATCATCCACCCAGCCGCTTGTTGGCGCTGCGGTTGTTACTGCCTCATGTGGCTCGCCGAGCAACGGCCGTAATCACCGTATCCCACCATGCTCGCCAAGATTTAATACGTGTCTTGCAGCTGCCTGCTGAAAAAATCCATGTCATTCATGAAGCGGCCCCTCTTGGTTTTCAGCCGCTGGTGGACCCCATGCAGCGTCGCCAGCTGCGCGCCCGGTATCATTTGCCGGAGCAATTTGTGTTGTTTGTGGGTACGATGGAGCCGCGCAAGAATCTGAAGCGGCTGATTCGGGCCGTGGGGCAGCTGCGCCAGCGCGGCTGCGATACGCGGCTGGTGCTGGTAGGGCCAAACGGCTGGCTGATCAACGGGTCGCTGGAAAAGGAGATCGAAACGCTAGATTTGCAGGACGCAGTGCAAAACCTGGGCTATGTGCCCCAGGATGATTTGCCCGGTATTTATTCGCTGGCAACGGTGTTTGCTTTTCCTTCGCTGTATGAGGGGTTTGGCCTGCCGCCCCTGGAGGCGATGGCCTGCGGCACGCCGGTGCTCACCAGCCGTGACTCGGCGATGGCTGAAATTTGCGGGGAGGCGGCCTGGCTGGTCGATCCGCAGGAGGAAGAGGCGATTGCTGACGGTTTGGCCTGTCTGCTGGCAGACCCAGAGCAGCGTGAGCATTTGCGGCAGCTGGGCCTGGCACGGGCGCAGCATTATTCCTGGGAACGGACGGCGCGGGAAACGGCCGTTGTCTATGAAAAAGTGCTCAACGGGAACCATAAATGAGCCAGATTTTGTTTGGGCTTTTCCTCTTTTTGCTTTTGATTAGCCATGCCTCAGCTGCTAGCGGGCCGTTTGCCTGGCTGCCGCTGCCAACGGCCGTTTCCGGCCAGAGCTGGCAAATTGGCGTTCTATCATTGCTGCCACTCCTTGTCACGATTCGTTGGTGGCAAGAAAAAAATCAACAGATTTCGCAGATTGAAAAGAATAAATCTGATAAATCTGCGGAATCTTTGCTAAAAATCCCTTGGTCATGGGGCGATACGGCCGTAAACATTCCCCTCATTGCCTTCTCTCTTCTAGTTTTGGCTCGACTAACGGCTGAAATGGCTTATGTAGCAGCCATGATCGGGCTTTGCTGGTTTGTCTATTTGTTTCTGGTGAACCATCCAGGTTGGCATCAAAAATGGCTGTGGCGGGTGCTGGCACTGGTGCTGCTGGTGCAGGGTACGGTGGCCGTGTGTCAATTTTTCTTACAGCGTGAGATTGGCCTGACCTGGCTGGGCGAGCCGAGGCTGGATTTGCTGGTGGAAGGCACCAGCGTGGCCCAACGAGATGGCCAAAACTGGCTGCGAGCCTACGGCTTGAACAGCCATCCCAACCAGCTGGGGCTGCTCATGATGGCGCTCTGTTTGCTGCTGTGGCCCAATCGGCATAGAGCGCAGCGGGGGTGGCGCTGGCTTTTTTGGTTAGGCTTGGCGGCGGGCGTGGCCGGACTGCTGGTGAGCCTGTCTCGCTCGGCGGCACTGGGGCTGCTGCTGGGCGGTTTACTGTTTGGGCTGCACCGTCGTACCGGTTTGCCGCTGCCCCGGCGCGAATTTGCCCTGCCGCTGGCTGTTTTGGCAGCCGGCGTGCTGCTTTTCGCGTTGGTCTATGGTGATGTGCTGGCCGGACGGCTCCTGGCGCTGGATTCGCCGTTGGAGAGCCGTTCGCTGTGGGAGCGGCAGCGGGATTTGGGACTGGCCTGGCAACTTTTAAGGGAACGGCCGTTCCTCGGTACCGGTCTTGGCCACTATTTATCAAGCGCAGCGGCGATCAATCCTGAAGCAGCACTTGTACACAACGTGCCGCTGCTCATTGGGGCGGAGCTGGGACTGGTGGGCCTGGCGCTGTGGTTGGCTTTTTGGCTGTGGCCCCTGTGGCGCTACGGTCGTTCGGCAAAAAATGTGGCGGGAACGGCCGTTTGGCTGTCGCTGATCCTCATGGCCCTGCTGCACCCCGAACCGACATTGTATTTGCCCAAAGGCGCGGTACTTTGGGGTTTAGCCGCCGCCCAATGGGGCGTTGGCGAGAAGCAGGCATTGAAAAATCAAAGATTACCCAGATTTACAGATATTTCTCTCTTTTCTCTCTTTTCTCTGTGGGTCTCTGCGGTTTCTCTGCGTCACGCTGCGTCCCGCTTTTCCAGGAGCCAAGCATGAAACTAGCGCCGCCAATGACACTCACTCAGCTAGAGCAGGCCATCTGGCGCACCGTCGCCTATGTCGATTTGTTCGATTATCCATTAACGGCCGTTGAAATTCATCGCTATCTGGATGGCGTTCCCGCCACCGCCAGCGAAGTGGCCCAGGAGTTAGCCAGTAGTCCTGCGTTGGCCGATCATTTACGCTATCATGAGGGTTTTTTCTGCTTGCCAGAACGGGAAGAAATTATTGAAACCCGGCATGAGCGCAACCGGCGGGCGCAAAGTTTATGGACAGAAGCGGTGCGCTACGGCCGTATCATGGCCCAACTGCCTTTTGTGCGCATGGTGGCTGTCACCGGTTCCCTGGCCATGAACAATGTGGCAGATGATGCCGATATTGATTATTTTATTGTGACGGAAAACGGCCGTCTCTGGCTGACCCGCTTTCTGGTGATTGGCCTGGTTCGGCTGGCGGCGCGGCGCGGTATTGTTTTATGTCCAAATTATTTTGTGGCTGAATCGGCCCTTACCTTGCCAGAGCGCAACATTTACACCGCGCGGGAAATTGTGCAGATGGTGCCGCTGTTTGGCCATGACGTGTACGCACAATTGCGTCAGCAAAACTGCTGGGCCAGCCAATTTATGCCCAATGCCGACGGGCCGCCTTTGGTCCAGATTCCTGAACCGGAACCGGCTGCCTGGCCGCAAGCTGTGGCGGAGCTGCCTTTGCGCACGCCGCTGGGTGCGTGGTTGGAGCGGTGGGAGCAAGCGCGTAAAATTGAAAAATTACAAAAGCAGCAAAATGGATCGGGTGAGAGTTGTTTTACGGCCGTAATCTGCAAAGGTCACTTCCAGGCGCACCAGCAGCGCACCCTAACCGCCTACCAACACCGCCTCAATACATCCACAGATTTCGCAGATTATGCAGATTAACAAACAAAAATCTGTGTAATCTGCGGATAGACCAAGATTTTATGACTGAGATTTTGTTTGGCCAATCTTACTACCTGAAGTTTGACCCCAAGCTGTGGCAGGCGATGCAGCCCTATCCGCCGCTGGGTACCCTGTACGCTGCCAGCGCAGCCCGGCAGCAAGGCTACAGCGTTGCTTTGTTCGACGCGATGCTGGCCGATTCTGAAGCCGAATGGCAAGCTGCACTGGCGCAGCACCAGCCGCGCTACGCCATTATTTATGAAGACAGCTTCAACTACCTCTCCAAAATGTGCTTGCTGGCGATGCGCAACGCGGCCTTTACCATGATCGAAATGGCTAAAGCGCAGGGCTGCATCGTCATTTTGTGTGGTTCCGATGCCACTGACCACGCAGATGTTTATTTGCAAGCCGGAGCCGATTTTGTGCTGCTGGGTGAGGGTGAAGAGACGATGAGTGAGCTGTTGGGGGTGTTAGACGGCCGTTCCCCAATTCCCTATTCCCATATCCTTGGCCTGGCTTACAAAGAGGGTGCGGAAATTAGCCAAAATCCGCGCCGCCCCGTCCTCAGCGGCATCGACGATTTGCCGCTGCCCGCCTGGGATTTGGTCGATGTTGAAAAATATCGCCGCATCTGGCTGGAACGGCATGGCTATTACTCCATGAACATGGTCACGACGCGTGGCTGCCCCTTCCATTGCAACTGGTGCGCCAAGCCCATTTGGGGGCAGCGCTACAACGCCCGCAGCCCGCACAGCGTCGCCGCCGAGATGCGCTGGCTGCAAGATACCTATCAACCCAACCACATCTGGTTTGCCGACGACATCATGGGGCTGAAGCCGGGCTGGTGGCCCGAATTTGCCGATGAAGTCGTGGCCCAGGGCGTGGCTTTGCCCTTCAAATGCCTCAGCCGGGCCGATCTGATTGTGCGCCAGGCAGAAAACGTCGCGGCGCTCAAGCGGGCTGGCTGCGACATCATCTGGTTGGGGGCGGAATCTGGCTCGCAAAAGATTTTGGACGCAATGGAGAAAGGCACGACGCTTGCCCAGATTCGGCAAGCGTCGGCTCAATTGCAGGCAGCGGGCATTAAAGTTGGCTTTTTCCTCCAGTTTGGCTATCCGGGCGAGACCCGTGCCGACATCGAAAAAACGCTCCAGCTGGTGCGTGACTGCCTGCCGGATGACATCGGCATTTCGGTGTCGTATCCACTGCCGGGGACGCGCTTCCATGAACGGGTGGCGGCGCAGCTGGGACCACAGCAAAACTGGGTCGATTCGGCCGATCTGGCGATGATGTACCAGGGACCGTTCCCCACGGAGTTTTACCGTCAATTGCACACCGTGGTGCATAAAGAGTTCCGCGCCCGGCGCGGCTGGCGTATGCTGCAACAACTTAACTGGGACCAACTGCGTTTGGCTCACCTGCGAGAACTGGCAGCGATTGGCTACAGGTGGGCAACGCTGCTGCTGGCTCGCTGGCGGCTCAATCGGCTGGCACAGATGGAGCCACAGCAAAAGTTGCTGCCACATATGCCTTTGGCGCAGTCGGCCCGGCCTACGCCGCAGCCAGACTGGGTAAGTGAGAAGTAAAAAGTGAAAAGTGAAAAGCGGGAAGTCGGTGAAGTGGCTTCTAATCTCCAGTCGCCAATCTCTAATCGCCAGCTTTCACAGGTGGCGGATGCTTTTTCGCGTAAGGCGGGCGTGTACGATGCATTTGGGCAGGATCATGCCAATTTGTCGCGCATGCGGGGAAAAGTATACGCACAGGTGGCTCGTTGGACCTCAGCCGGTAGTTACATTTTAGAGCTGAACGCAGGCACGGGATTAGATGCTGTGGCCCTGGTGGCGCGCGGTTATCGGGTCCATGCCACAGATATTGCGCCGGGCATGGTTAATGAGATGGAACGGAAGCGAGAGATGTTGGGGTTAGACGGCCGTTTCACAACCCAACTTTGCTCCTTTACTGAATTAGATAAGGTGGAGGCCGGTCCCTTTGACGCTATTTTTTCCAATTTTGGCGGCTTGAACTGCGTGGCGGATTTAACGGCCGTCGCCCATCATCTGCCTCGCCTACTCAAACCCGGCGGGGTGCTCACCTGGGTGATCATGCCGCCCATTTGCCCCTGGGAATTGGCGCTGCTGCCTAAAGATTGGCGAGTGGCCACGCGGCGGCTGCGGCGCGGCGGCGTCATTGCCAACGTGGAAGGTGTCTCGTTTCAAACTTTTTATTTTACACCGGGGCAGGTGCAAAAGGCGCTGGGGCCAGCCTTCCGCACGTTGGAATTGAGCGGCTTGTCCATCGTGACGCCGACGGCGGACAATGACCGGTTTGCCAAAAGGCGACCGCGTTTGTTTGGCTGGCTGGTACGGCTGGATGATTGGTTGGGGAAACGGCCGTTATTCAACCGCATTGGGGATTTTTTCATTTTGACGGCCAGGTTTACCCCAACGGCGGTGCCAGGCACTGGCAAATACGACCGCAAATGATTGAAACTTCACCGCCAGTGCCTGGCACCAGGCGCGATCCATTTGTTTTTGCCTGTCCGGTTTGTCACGGCCAGCTGGATTGGCTGTCGCCAGAAACGGTACGCTGTTCGCTGGATGGGCTGACGTTTGGCCGCGAAGCAGGCATCTGGCGTTTTTTGCCGCCAGAGCGGGCAGCGGCGCTGGCCCAGTTCCGGCAGGAGTATGAAACAGTGCGCCGCAGCGAGGGGCGGGGCAGCGACGACCCGGCATTTTACCGGGCCTTGCCCTTTGTGGGGGGAAACGGGACGCAGATTAACACAGATTTTTCTTTGCGCCCTTCGCAGTTAAATGCTGGTTGGGGGGAGCGGGCACGTAGTTTTGTGGTGCTAGTTGATCGGGTGATACGGCCGTTAGAAAGCAAGCTGCAACGGCCGTTACGTATTCTCGATTTGGGTGCGGGCAACGGTTGGCTCTCTAATCGGCTAGCCGCGCGGGGACACACGCTGGCGGCGGTCGATTTGGGTGTGAACAAGTGGGACGGGCTGGGGGCGCATCGTCATTACGAGACGGATTTTATTTGTTTGCAGGCCGAATTTGACCACTTGCCGTTGGATAATGACCAGGCAGATTTGGTGATTTTTAATGCCTCTTTGCACTACTCGGTGAATTATGAGGTGACGCTGCGCGAGGCGCTGCGGCTGCTGAAACCAGGGGGGCAGGTAGTGGTGCTGGATACGGCCGTTTACCAACACCCATTTAGCGGGCAGCAAATGGTAGCGGAGCGGGAAGCCGCCTTTTTGCAGCAGTATGGATTTGCTTCTAATGCTCTGCCAAGCGAGAATTTTCTTACCTGGGCGCGGTTGGATCAGCTGGTTGGGCAACTTGGCCTGCATTGGCGAAAAATTGATACGGTGCCAGTTTGGCGGCAGTGGGTGCGGCGAGCCAAAGTAGCCATCCGTCGCCAGCGGGAACCGGCACAGTTTCCCCTACTTATTTTTATCGCAGCGGACGCGAAGAGCGCAGAGATTTTTGAGAGAAGCGGGCGAGGAATCAAAGATTTCGCTAACATGCAAAAGGATTCTTCCTCTTTTTCCTCTGTGATCTCTGTGGCTAACCGAATTGGGCGAAATGTGGGCTGGCTGTTTGCGGCGCGGGTGGGGCAGCAGGCGATCTTGCTGTTGTTTACGGCGCTGGTAGCCCGGCAGTTGGGTGATGTGGGGTTGGGGCAGTTGGCCTGGGTTACGGCCGTTCTCTACATCGGCAATATTTTTAGCACTTGGGGACTGGATACTGTGCTGCTGCGCCAAATCGGGGCGGAGCGGCGGACAGGTAATGTGCCCCTCGCCTCGGCGCTGTTATTGGAACTCACCCTGGCAATGATTTTTATGGTTGCCTTGTTTCTGCTGCCGTTTCCGGGGCAATCGAGCCAAACGATTGTCGGCTTGCGGCTTTACGCCTGGGTGCTGCTGCCGCTGGCTGTGCTCACGTTGACCAACGCCGCTTTGCGCGGTTATGAGCAGATGGGTTGGCTGGCCGGGCTGATGGTGGGAACGGCCGTTTTGCAGGTGGCAGGAACTGCCGTTTTGTTGGTTGATGGTGGCACATTTGTGTACTTAATCGGTTGGCTGCTGGTGGTGCAACTGATTGCCGCTGGGGCCAGCTGGTGGCTGTGCCGTCGCGTGCTGCCCAACTTTGGCCTTAACTGGCGGCTGTTGAGCTGGCAGGCGATGCGTCAGTTAGCACAAGTTGGTTTTTGGCTGGCGCTGCTGATGGTAACGGCCGTTCTGCTCCAACGGTTAGGAATCTTGCTGCTGGGCTGGCTGGGCACTGAAGCGCAAACGGGTCAACTGGCGGCTGCTCTGCGTTTGGTGGAAGCGGCTCGTCTATTACCTGGTGCGGTGATGGGGGCGATGTTTCCGGTGTTGGCCAGGGGGAGATCGGAGATTGGAGATTGGAGATTAGAGAATGATAATCTCCAATCTCCAATCTCCAATTATCGTTGGGGACTGCTTGCCTATGGTTTTTTGGCGGCCGCAGCTCTGACGCTGCTGGCTCGGCCATTGGTTAATTTGTTGTTTGGTGATGGGTATGAAACGGCCGTTTCTCTGCTGCGAATCCTGGCTTGGGGCGTGCTGCCGTTTACGCTGTCGCTGCCGCTTTCGGTGGAACTGGTGGTGGCTGGGGCGGAGAAGCTGGCCTTGTTGGCGACGTTTGTGGTGTTGCTGGGAACGGCCGTACTCACCACAATTGCTTTTTCCCAACAGGGCGTATTTGGCGTGGCAATGAGCCTGGTAGCTGGTGAATGGTTGCTCTTGGTAGGATTGTTCATGGTCAGGCAAGAGCGCAGGTGAAATATCAGTGAAATTTCCCAATTATCCGCAAAGCGATGATTCCCAGCCGCTGCTGACGGCGGCAAGCCGACTACAACATCTTCGATTGCCCCCACCTCCAAAACTCCTCATCTTTTGTCCGCAAGCGGCAGTGCTGCGCCATGCAGTGAAGCGGTGGCGGGGCAGGCGGGTTGAAGGCTTTTTTGGCGAAGTGTATCTGCTGGGCAAAACCGGAAATCAGGCGGCGGTCGCCGGGCAGTTTGGCGTAGGGGCACCGGTGATTGGCGTTTTGGTGGAGGAGTTTGCCGCCTGGGGTGTAGAAAAGTTTGTACTGCTGGGATTAGCCGGTGGCTTGCAGTCATCATTGGCCTGTGGCGATTTGGTGCTGGCAGCGTCGGCCGTGCGCGACGAAGGTACTTCGCATCATTATTTACCGGCAGCTCCGACGGTGGCTGCTTCGCAAGCATTGACGGCGTGGTTGGAAACGGCCGTGCGCCACACTAACTTACCTCTGCATAAAGGCCCTACCTGGACTACCGATGCGCCTTATCGGGAAACGGCCGTGGCCGTGGCTCATTACCAGCAACATGGTGTGCAAACCGTAGAAATGGAGGTGGCCGCCCTGTTTGCCGTGGCTCAACATTGCCAAAAACAAGCTGCCGCCCTGCTCGCCGTCAGCGATTTATTGGCAGGCGGCGTCTGGCAGCCAGCATCTGACCCCAAACGTCCAGAACGCCATCTCAAAAAGGCACTTGATGTAGTTGTGGAGCGATGGAGATGAACAATCCACAGATTACGCAGATTTACGCAGATTATTATTCTTTTCTTTGCTATTTTCTGCGTCCTTTGCGTCTTTGCGTTGAATTTTTTTCTGCGGAGCAGCCTCAATGAAGCCTGCGATTGTGGTGGTGGCTTACAATCGCCCAGTGGCGCTGCGACGGCTGCTGGTGTCGTTGGCGGCGCTGCGAGGGGCGGTAGATGTGCCGCTGGTGATTTCAATTGACGCGGGCGGCGACTTGTTTGCGCAGGTGCTGGCGGTGGCGCAGCAGTTTGAGTGGGCGTTGGGGGAGAAGCGGATTGTGGTAAGAGAACGGCCGTATGGCCTCATCAACCACGTATTTATCTGTGGCGATCTGGTAGACGAGTTCGGTGCAATCATTTTGTTGGAAGACGACCTGGTTGTGTCGCCAATGGCGTACCGCTATGCGACCGACGCCTTGGACTTTTATGCTGACGATCCGCAGATTGCTGGGATTTCCCTGAATGCCCTGTGGTTTCATGGCCTTATCCACGAACCGTTTACCCCATATTTGGACGATGGCGATGTGTTTTTTATGCAGATTGCCTGGTTCCAGGGGCAAGCATACACAAAAAAGCAGTGGGCGCAGTTTCGGGAATGGTGGGAAACGGCCGTTCCCACGATTCTCCCCACAGATAACATGCACGAGTTGTTCCAAACCTTTCCCTCCACTGACTGGTTCCCGCTGAAAACAAAATATTTGGTGCAAACGGACCGCTTTTACGTTTTCCCGCGTGAATCGCTCAGCACAAATTTTGGCGACAGCGGCACGCATGTGCGCGGCACGTCGTTTTTCCAGGTGCCGCTGCAAACGCGCCGAACCAGCTTTCGCTTTCAGCCGCTGGCTGAGGCGGTGGCGGTGTATGATGCGTTTCAGGAAATGCTGCCAGAGCGAGTAAACCGGCTGACGGATCAATTAGCCGCCTACGATTTTACTGTGGACCTGTACGGTACGCGCTCCCTGGCCAATATTCCCACCGAATTTGTGCTGACGACGCAAGAAATGCGCCATCCACTGCTGGCGTTTGGCCTGGATTTACGGCCGTTGCTGGCCAACGTCATTCAGCAGCAGGCTGGCAGTGGCATCAGTTTTGGCCGCACGGCTGATTTAAACTTGAGCTGGCGCGCCCGCCTCCGTGCCGAGAGCCGCCGCCACGCCTACTTTGTTCGTCGTAGGGTGGGGGTGCGGCAGCGGCTAAAATGGTGGTTGGGGAAGATATTGCATAATTGAGTAATTGGGTAATTGGCTAAAAATTACTGAATTACTCAATTACATGATTACCTTTCTGCCACTGGAACCCATTCGCTGTCCATCGCGCCAATGTAGCGGGATTGGGGGCGGATGAGACGGCCGTATTTGATTTGCTCAAAACAGTGGGCCAGCCAGCCAGCCGTGCGCCCAATGGCGAAGGTTGGGGTAAAAATGTTGGTTTCCAACCCCAGGCCGTGCAGCAGCAGCGCGGTGTAAAACTCCACGTTGGTTTGCAAATTGCGCCCTGGCTTGTGAACAGCTAAAAGTCGAACGGCCGTTTCCTCCACCGTTTTAGCCAATTCATACAGCGCCATATCCCCATCTGCTTTAAACATTTTTTCCGCAGCGGTAGACAAGACCTCGGCGCGGGGATCGCGCACCTTGTAGACGCGATGACCAAAGCCCATCAACCGCTCACCGGCATCTAACTTGGCTTGCAGCACGGCTTCAGCCCGGTCGGCGGTGCCGATTTCAAACACGGTGTCTAACGCCGGGCCGGGCGCACCGCCGTGCAGCGGCCCCTTTAGCGCGCCAATCGCCCCGGTAATGGCCGAGACCAAATCAGATTGCGTGGCCACGATGACCCGCGCGGCAAACGTGGAAGCGTTCAGTCCGTGATCCACCACGGTGTTGAGGTACGTTTCCAGGCCACGCACGCGGGCGTCGCTAGGCGGCGTGCCGGTAAGCATGTAAAGAAAGTTGGCCGCATGGCTTAATGCTGGATCAGGGTCAATGGGTTCTGCGCCCTGCCGCAGCCGATGATAACTGGCTACGATTGTGGCAATACGGGCCACGATTGCTTTTGCCGTGCTGCGATGATCCGCCTGGCTGCTGCCTAAATCGAGCGTGGCTGCCGCCATACGCAGGGCGTCCATGGAGGTGGTGTTGGCGTTGGCTGCTTCGTGTAGCAAGTCTGTTGTCGCAGCAGGCAACGGCCGTAATGCCGCCAATTCATTTTTTAGGTCTGTGAGTTCGGTTTGGTTGGGTAAATGGCCGTTCCACAACAAAAAGACGGTCTCTTCAAAAGTAGCGTTGGCCGCCAGCTTGGCCAGCGGAAAGCCAGCAATGACCAATTCCCCTTTTTGGCCATCCACATGACTTAAATATGTTTCTGCGGCCAAAACCCCGGCCAATCCGGGATCATATCCATTGTTTGATGACATTTTGACTCCTTAAAAAAGTATGCGAGTGGGCGAGTGTGCAAGGAAGCGTTTCACTTTTTACTTTTCACTACGCACGCGCTTATTGACTCCATCCAGTAAATTCAGTATGCTTCATTTTAATAGTTGATTTAATTGTGTCAATATTGATTAATTAATCAATATAAGGTGGTGTTGATGATAGAATTGTCGGAATTTTTACAGGCGCGGCGGCGGATACGGCCGTTTATCTACACCACGCCGCTCATCCGCAGCGATTTCTTGAGCGAGCTGACGGGCGGCGACATCTGGCTCAAGCTGGAGAACCAGCAGCCGACCGGCTCTTTTAAAGTGCGCGGCGCGTTGAATAAACTGAGCCAGCTCAGTGAGACAGAAAAGGCGCGGGGGATTGTGACGGCTTCAGCTGGAAACCACGCCCTGGGCGTGGCCCATGCGGTGACCTCGTTGGGGTTGGGCAAGGCGGATATTTTTGTGCCGGAAACCGCGCCCGAAGCCAAGCTAAAAAAGCTGCGTCGCTTTCCTGTTGCCTTGCATCTGGCCGGGCAAACCTACGAAGACGCCCATCAGGCAGCTGCTGAATTCTCCGTGCAGACGGGAGCGGTGGAAATTTCTGCGTACGATGATCTAGCTGTGATTACCGGGCAAGGCACGATTGGCGTAGAAATCATGACCGATTTGCCTGAGTCCGAGTTGGTTTTGGTGCCGGTGGGCGGCGGGGGATTGATCAGTGGCGTGGCAACGGCCGTTCGCCATATCAAATCGTCTTTTCACTTCGTCGGAGTGCAGCCGGAGGCCAGTCCAGCGGCCCAACTGAGCTTTGCCCAAAACCAGGCCATCGACCCCTACGACCATGCCCCTACCATTGCCGACGGCCTGGCTGGTGGCTTTGGTGTGACGCCGTTTCAGGTATTGCGAGCCAATCCACCGGAAATTGTGCTGGTCAGCGAGGCTCAGATTCGCCAGGCGATTCTGGCGCTGCTGGCTGAGCACCAGCTGGTGATTGAACCGTCTGGGGCAACGGCGATTGCGCCGCTGCTGAGTGGTAAACTGGACGTGGCGGGGAAAACGGCCGTCTGCCTGCTCACCGGTGGGAATTTGGCCATGAATTTGTTGCGCGAGATTGTGAATCAGTAAAGCGAGAGATTGGAGACTGGAGATTAGAGATTGAAAGCAAAATCTCCAATCTCTAATCTCTGATCTCCAAAGGATATTTTATGGCAGAAGGTAACTTTTTGACCGCCAAAGAAGCCGCTGCTGCCCTGGAAATTACGCTGCCGACGCTGTACGCGTACGTTAGCCGGGGATTGATTCGTTCAGAGCCGGGGAAAGGCAAGAGCCGGGCCAAGCGATATTCACGAGCGGATGTGGCGGCGTTGCAAGCGCGCAAAGCGCTGCGGCAAAACCCGGCCCAGGCAACTGAGTCTGCACTGCATTGGGGCACGCCAGTCTTGGCCTCGGCAGTGACTTTGATTGAAGACGGCCGTTTCTATTACCGGGGTCAGGAGGCAACGCAGCTGGCGCAAACTGCCTCGTTTGAAGCCGTCGCTTCGCTGCTGTGGCGTGATTCGCTGGATGCGGCTGACCTGTTTCTCCCTGAATTGCCGTCGGGCTTGCGGCTGCACATGGCTGACGTGCAGGCCACTTTGTCGCCACTGCCTTTATTTACGCGCTTTCAGGTGCTGCTCCCTTTGCTGGCTGACCACGATTTAGCGGCGTATGATTTGGCGGAAACGGCCGTTTGCCAGACCGGGTCTCGTTTGCTTCATCTGCTTACCTGGGCTGTGACCGGCAAGCAGCCGCAAACCAATGTCGCCGCCGCTTTGCAGCAAGTCTGGGCCCCAGACCAGTCCAAGGTGGCTGCGCTGCTCAATAGCGCCCTCATCCTTTGTGCCGATCATGAGCTAAATGTATCAGCTTTTACGGCACGGGTGGTGGCTTCTGCCCAGGCGAATCCGTATGCCGTGGTGCAGGCGGGATTGGCAGCCTTGCAGGGGCCGCTGCATGGTGGCCACACGGAGCGCGTCGCGGCACTGGTGCGCGAGGCTGGTTCGGTAGCGGGGGTGCGGCCGGCCGTGGCGGCCCGGCTGCGGCGCGGGGAGAACATTCCTGGCTTTGGTCATCCTTTGTATCCGGCTGGCGACCCGCGTGCGCAGCTGTTGTTGGCTCTGGTTGAAGCGGTGTTTGCTGGGGAAACGGCCGTTGCCATGATTCACGAATTAATAGAGGTGATGGCCGAAGCCACTGGCCAGTTGCCGACAATTGATTTGGGATTGGTCGCCCTGGCCCACGCCGCCAACTTGCCCACGGGGGCACCACTCATTTTGTTTGCCTTGGGCCGGACGGCAGGTTGGCTGGGACAGGCCATCGAGCAGTATGAGGAAGCCCAGCTTATTCGCCCGCGCGCGCGCTACGTCGGAGTGCGGCCAGCGTAAGTTGTTACGCTGCGTGGTGACAGATGGGCCATTGACGAAAAAGCCAAAGTCTGCTCATAATGACGCCCATGTTTCAATCTTTGCGACGCGTCATTTTGCCGGTAACGGCCGTTCTTTGTCTGATCATTGGCCTGTTTTGGCTCTGGTTCTGGTATGAATTCAGCTTGAAATGGGCTTTGTCAGACACATTGCCTGGACCGGGCGATTCGGCCGTGGTTTTTTATGGCAGTGGTGTGGCCGAGTTAGGCTTTCTGGCCTTTGGCTGGCTGCTGCTGGCGCTGATTTTGTATGGATTGCATCGCCGCTGGCAACGCTGATTCATTTTGATTTTCCCAGAAACTGCCATTAGCGTACTGTCTGTCGCATGGCGTTTTGGAGGAAATATTACTTTTTAAGACGGCCGTTTTTTACCCACACGTCAATCCGCATTACAATACCCCGATATAAATCCAAAAGTAAATTCAAGATTTAGAGACTGGTCTCTTATCTCCTGAGATGTAGCGATGGTAAAAACAAGCCTCCTTCACCGATTTTCCCTGGCCCAAGATGAAACGGTCCGGCTGAATATGGACGATTTGCGCGGGCGTCTGGTGCGGCGTTTGGCGCTGCTGGCGATTGGCGTGGCGCAGATGTTCATTCTCTTCTATGAAGCATCCACCTTGTTTCCGACGTCTGCCATTGGCTTTTGGCTGCTGTTGACCGGTTTGGGGCTGGGCTCCTTGTGGTTGTCGGACCGTGCGCCGGGATTGTCACGGCATTTGTTGGTGTGGGGACTAACGGCCGTTCTGCTCTACGCCATGTTCTATTTACCTGCGCCCTGGCTGCCCTTTGTCGGCGTGCTGCTCATCTTTTGCCAGGCGATTTTGGTGCAGGGGAGTGAATTTATAACGGGGGCGGTGCTGGCGGGAACGGCCGTTTACCTGGCCACCGTGCGCAATTATCCGTATCCGTTGGCAGGCATCCTCACCAATTTGTTCCTGGCTGTGATTATTGCCTGGCTGACCATCCGAGCCCTGTACACCGCGTTGGATTGGTTGAGCAAAACGCAGCGCCGGGCCGAGCAACTGCTGGATGTCACCCGCAGCCAGCAGGCCGAGCTGCGCAGCACCGTTAAGTCACTGCAAATCACCAACGAATTGCGCCTCCAGGCGGAGCGGGAACTGCTGATTGCCAACAAGCAGGCGCGGGAGTCGCAGCGTATGAAAGAGCAGTTTGCTGCCAACATTAGCCATGAATTTCGCACCCCGCTCAGCATTATTTCTGGCTTTAGCGAGGTGATGTATCTCTCGCCAGAGGTGTACGGCGGCATGGCCTGGCCGCCCAAGCTGTACCGGGATGTCAGCCAGATTTACCGCAACAGCCGCCACCTCATGAGCATGATCGACGACATTTTGGATTTGTCCCATTTTGAGATGACGGGCTTTACGCTGAACAAACAGCCCACGGAATTGGAACCGCTGCTGCAAGAGTCACTGGGCATGGTGGCTGATCTGTTCCGCAACGATGCCGTGACGCTAAAAGCCGAAATAGAGCCAGAATTGCCGCTGCTGGAAGTGGACCGTACACGGATGCGGCAGGTTTTTCTGAATCTGCTCAATAATGCATGCCGCTTCACGGAAGAAGGCACCGTTTGCCTGCGCGCCTTCCGGCAAGATGGTGAGGTACGGATTCAGGTAGTGGACACAGGGCCGGGCATTCCCCAAGAGCAGCTGGCTCGCATTTTTACTGAGTTTTACCAGGTAGATTATTCACTCAGCCGTAAACATGGCGGGGCTGGGCTGGGCCTGGCCATTTGCCATCGTTTTGTGCAGGCGCATGACGGTCGTATTTGGGTAGACAGCGTTTTAGGCGAAGGCTCGACATTTACCATTGCCCTGGCTGTGGAAGCGCCCGTACCTGGTGGTCACCTGTATCGCACCCGCGATTTGAATGCCCGGCCGTCGAGTAAATTGGCCCCGGTTCTAGTTGTGGATCCTGATCCGTCCGTCACCAGCCTGGTGCAGCGCCACCTTACCGACTATGAAGTCATCCCCCTGGCAGATAGTACAAATTTAGACGCCCAGGTGACGGCGCATCATCCTGTCGCCGTGGTGTGGAACGTGACGCCGGGCGAAACGCCACCTGCGCCTGCTTTGTCGCTGCCCGTGCCGATCATCACCTGTTCCTTGCCCAGCCGCACCTGGATGGCTGATGCTTTTGGCGCGCTGGCCTGCCTGAACAAACCGATTAATTTTGAGCAGCTTAACCAAACCATCGACAGTATTGGCGGGGTGAAAAATCTACTGGTGGTGGATGACAACAGTGGCATTTGCCAGTTGGTGGAGCGCGGTTTGTCGGCCCGGTCTGATGAGCTGATGGTGCGGGTGGCGTACGACGGCGAAAGTGGCCTGAGCGCCATGCGCCAGCAGCCGCCCGATTTGCTGCTGCTGGATTTAATTATGCCGGGATTGAACGGCCGTCAGGTCTTTGACATCATGCAGCAAGACGAGGCACTGGCCGAGATCCCTGTCATTTTGCTCACCGCTACAGATTTCATCAGCGAGCAGTTTATGGGCCAAAACAGCCAGCTCACCGTTCATCGCTCGCAGATGTTGCAGCCGTTAGAGCTGCTGCACTGCATTCAGCCCATTTTGAAGGTGCTGCAACCACCGTACGGCAATCTTATGGCTGACGCAGCTTTGGGTGAACCGCAGCCAACGATCGAGGAAGTTGCATGAGCGATACGGTCATTCCTGAACCTGCCTCCGAATTTGTGGACAATGTTAAGCTGGCGCTGGAGCATCTGTATGATTTTGCTTATTTACAGAAATTGCCGCTTGCCCAACAGCTTGCTGATAATAACAAGAGACCCAGCCAAACGTTGGGCCATCACCTGCGGCGGGAGCTGATTGAGGCGATTGAGGCGCTTAGCCCAGAGCCAGGCGCGGCAGCGCACACGCCAGACATGCGCCAATACAATTTGCTTCAGCTTCACTATGTAGAGGGCTTAACGGTGCAAGAGGTAGGGCAGCGCCTGGGCCTGTCTACGCGCCAGGCGCATCGCTCGCTGCGCAAGGCGGAGGAGAGCGTGGCCACGATTTTATGGGCGCGGGTGCAGACGGCAGCAGCCACAGCGGAAGATGATTTATCAGCCGCTCAACTCTCGTCTGTGCAGGCGGAGTTTGCCCAACTGGAAACGACGCTCCAGCCAACAGACCTGGTGCAGCTACTGCAGGAGGCGCAAAAGGCGGTGGCCCCGCTGGCGCAGTCGCGCGAAGTCACGTTTGCTCTGGACGAGCCTTTGCCGCGCATGGTGGTTTCGGTGGATACGGCCGTTTCTCGCCAACTTCTCGTCAGCATTCTCAGCCGCTTCATCCAGGCGACACAGCAGCAAACGATTACCATTCGTGGTTTATTGGGGGATGAGATGGCTTTGCTCTCCCTTGCTTTCCCCACGGCCGAACCGCTGGCTCATGACTTTGCCAGCGATGAGGTCATCGCGCCGTTGGCGGAGCGGTTGGGCTGGCAAATGGTGGCAAATGATGAGGGAAACGGCCGTTACCAACTCCAGGTTAAAATTCCGCTGTATGGTCCGGTTGTGTTGGTGGTAGATGACAATCAGGGGCTGGTGGAGCTGCTAGAGCGCTATCTGACGGGACACAACTGCCGGGTCATTGCGGCCAACAGTGGTGAAGAAGGGCTGGCGGTGCTGAGCCGCACCACACCCGACGCTATCATTCTGGATGCGATGATGCCCGATGTGAGCGGTTGGGATGTGCTGCAAACGATACGGACAAGGCCGGAAACGGCCGGTACGCCGGTTATCATCTGCTCTGTCTTCAACGACCCTGAGCTGGCCTACGCCCTGGGCGCTTCTCACTTCATCTCCAAGCCCGTCAGCCGTGACCAGATTTTGACTGCCCTGCGCCAGTTAAAGGTCGTATAAATTACGTTCGACGAGTAAGGTGCGCTATTTGTTTGGGCGTCACTATTCCGCCAGTTGGTATTCCGATAGACCAGCTGGCAGGGGGGACGGCCGTTCACACTGACTGCTCAATTCAACATGCCGCCCGCTGCTGGATGCTTCTAGCACCCCATGCATCACATCAAGTACGTGATATGCCATCTCGCCGTTGGCGCGGTGGGAACGGCCGTTGCGTAAAGCATAGGCCATATCCGCCACGCCAATGCCCCGGCTGTTGCTGGTGTGGCCGTGGGTTAAAGGCACTTCGCGCCACGCCTTTTCGCCTAGGCTGCGCACGCGCACCGGGCCGTCAAACATGTTGGGGTCTGGCAGGCACAGCGTGCCCTTGGTGCCCTGAATCTCCAGTAGCGCTCCGCCCGCATCGTACAAATTGATCGCTGCGCCAGCCGAAACGGCCACGTCGAAGCTAGTGGTCAGCGTAGCTACTGGCCCGCTGGCAAAATCAAGAATGCTGGCGATGTGCGTGGGTGTTTCCACGGGGAACTTATTGCCTTGCTTGGGGCCGCTGCCGATGGTGCGTTCTGCGTAGGTTTTGCGCGCCGAACCGGTCACACGGCGAATCGGGCCAAGCAGCGAAATGAGGGCGGTGAGGTAGTACGGGCCGATGTCAAACAGCGGCCCAGCCCCGACCTGAAAGAGGAACTCAGGGCTGGGATGCCACCTTTCAGGGCCTTGAATGAGCATGAATGCCTGCGCCGCCACGGGCGTGCCAATTTCGCCGGAATCCAGAATTTGGCGGCAGGTTTGCAGCCCGCCGCCCAAAAACGTGTCTGGTGCACAGCCGACAAGGAGCCCCCGCATTTCGGCTTCTTGCAGCAGGAGACGGCCGTCTTCCCGACTAATAGCTAACGGTTTTTCATTGTAGACTGATTTGCCCGCTTGCAGCGCCGCCAGTCCAATTTCGGCATGCACGTCTGGCGTGGTCAGGTTGATGATCAGCTCGATTTCCGGATCGGCCAGCACCGCGTTGATGGGTTTGGCCTGGGGCACGTTGTATTTTTCAGCCTTTTCTTGGGCGCGAGGCAAGGTACGGTTTGCGCAAGCCACCAAATCCAAAATGTCCCACTTTGCCGCGTTTTCCAGATAAATGTCGCTGATGTTGCCACAACCGATAACGGCCGTTTTTACAGGTCTAGTTGTCATGAATTATCCTCTATTTGGCTCACGAAAAGGCGCAAAGCAACCTTGCATCTTTGTGCTTTTGCGTGAGGTTTTTACTTGAGCCGATAAGAGACAAAAGCCAATGTTCGGTTATCCGGCGACCAGGAATTTACGTTCATGGTACCCTGGCCGCCAAACAGCTTCACGACGGTTTGGGACGCGCCGCCCTCAGCCGAAACCAAACGCAGTTCCACGTTTTTGTTTGGCGGATGGTCGCCCGGCTCAACATCGCCTTTCGCATAGGCAATATAAGCCACGAAACGGCCGTCTGGCGAAACATGCGGGAACCAGCCGTTGGCCTCCTCCTGCACCATGTGGGTGGGATTTGTGCCATCCACTTCCATGCGCCAGATTTGCATCAGGCCGCTGCGGGTGGAGTTGAACCAGATGTGTTTGCCGTCTGGCGAATACTCTGGCCCGTCGTCCAGCCCTGGTTCGTTGGTAAGTTGGGTTTCTGGCCCGCCGTTCACGGAAATGGTGTAGATGTCGTACTGGCCGCCACGCTCGGCGCAGTAGGCCAGCCGCTCGCCGTCGGGTGACCAGCCATGAAGGTAGCTGGGGGCTTTTTCAGTTACCAGCACAGGCGTGCCGCCCGCCAAAGGCAAAATGTAAATGCGCGATTGGGCATCCTCGTTTGTGTGGTGGCTGATGGCCAGCTGGCTGTTGTCTGGCGAAAGCACGTGATCATTGTTGCAGTCGGTGGCAAAGTCGGTGTCAATCCCCTTGTTTTCCCCGGTGGCCAGTTCATACGCGTACATTTTGCCCTGGCTGTTGTAGATGAGGAAACGGCCGTCTTTCGTCCAGTTTGGCGCTTCGATCACGTGATCATATTCCTGGAGCACGGTTCTTTCGCCGGTGTGCACATCCACCGTCTCCAAAATGCTGTAAGAGTCGCGCTGGGCAATCCATTGTCTTAATGTTTCAATGTCCACTACCATGCCTCCACTGTTTTGGGCACATTTAGAGCTCAGCCACTGCTGGCATAATCTCCTTGGCAAATGTTTCCAGCGGTGCGATTTTGTAAACATCCGGCATGTTGAAGATGGCGTGACTGAAGCCCATCTCGGAGAGAGTTTTGAGACGTTTGATGGTGCTGTCTACCGTATCTTTTTCAGAAAGATGCACTGTGCCAAGCGATGTTTTCTCGATGGTATCGTAATCGCGCCCTAGCCTTTCGCAATGTGCTTTAAGTGTGTCCAACGCTTTTTGCATGTTTTCTATACCTGCTCCTTCAAAGAAATTGCAGGCATCGGCATATTGGGCCACCATGCGCAAGGTTTTCTTCGGACCCATCCCGCCAATCATAATGCGTGGGTGTGGGGTTGAGAGCGGGCGGGGATTGTTGGTGATGGCTGGCGCAGAAAAGTGCTTACCTGCAAATGAGGTCTCATCACTTGCCCAGAGCGCTTTTGCCAATTGCAGATTATCTTCCAGCTGCTCAAAGCGTTCTGAGGTAGATGGGTAGGGGATGCCAAAGCCTTTTGCTTCTTCTTCGTACCAAGCCGCACCAATGCCCAGATAAGCCCGACCACCGGAGAGAATGTCAAGCGTGTTGACCATCTTCAGCAGGACCGAAGGCTGGCGATAAATAACGCCCGTGACCAGGACGCCAAGCGTCGCTTTTTCCGTGAGTCCGGCAAAATAGCCGAGTGTGGTATAGGCTTCCATCATGGGGTCGGTATAGGCTTCGCCGAACAACCCTTTGATTTGATAATAATGATCCATTACCCACAGGCTGTGAAAGCCAGCTGCTTCGGCAGTGGTGACGATTTCTTTGAGTTTGGGACGGATAACGGCCGTTCCCCCCGGATACTTAAACGACGGAATTTGTAAACCAATGTGCATCATGAATCTCCTTTTTGATATTGCTTCTTACCTGGAACTGTACCACAAACCGGCCTAATACCGGTGACCAACCACGTTGATGTTCGCCATCGTTTCCCGGATTTTGCAGAGATCGTCTGCGCCGAGTTCAATGCTGGCCGCGCCGAGATTTTCATCGAGGCGGTGCAGTTTGCGCGTGCCTGGGATAGGCACGATCCACGGCTTTTGCGCCAATAACCAGGCCAGGGCAGTTGGGGCCGGGGGAAAAGGTGCTATTTTGGGCAGTTTGCCCAAAAATGTCACACTGATGTCATACATTTGGCCCAAATCCCCTTGAATTGTCACCGCCTCATTTGGTATAGTCGAGGAACTTCTTGCACTTGGGCACGCTGTTTCCCATGCCCAGCACCGCAACGATTACTCATTTACCCATGTGACGTAATTTAGAGAAACGTTTTGCGGAGAATCCCCCCAACGCTTTCTGTAAATTACACAAATCGAGGAGAGATATGTCACGTAAATTTACCCCCTTTATTTTATTGCTCCTATTCGCCATGTTGTTGGCCGCCTGTGGTGGCACCGCAGACGAACCAGAAGCCAGCGACACAGACAGCGCCGACACCGCAGCAGACACTTCCGCCGATGATGAAGCTATGGACGAAGAAGCCATGGATGAAGAAGCCATGGATGAGGAAATGTCCGATGAAGCGATGGCTGATACCGTTGAGGTCTTCTCCTGGTGGACCGGTGGTGGCGAAGCAGCTGGTCTGGAAGCGATGATCGAGGTATTTGCCGAAAAATACCCTGACATCACTTTTGAAAATGCGGCCGTTGCTGGTGGTGCTGGTACCAATGCCCGCGCCGTCTTGGCTACTCGTCTGCAAGCAGGTGATGCGCCCGACAGCTGGCAAGGTCACGCAGGTCAAGAACTCATTGGTACCTACGTCGCGGCTGACCAATTGGAACCAGTCAATTTCCTCTTTGAAGAGAATGGCTGGCTGGACGTGATGCCTGAAACATTAATTCCCCTGATTTCTCAAGATGGCAACATCTATTCTGTACCGGTAAACATCCATCGCGCCAATGTTATGTGGTACAACCCCACCATCCTGGCTGACAACGGTATTGAGCCGCCAACGACCCTGGATGACTGGTTTGCCGCCATGGACGCGCTGCAAGCGGCTGGCATGGATGCCCCGCTGGCAATGGGTGAGCAGTGGACCGCCATGCACCTCTTTGAGACCGTTTTGCTGGCTTCTTTAGGCCCGGATGGCTACGAAGCGTTGTGGGATGGTTCTGGTGATTGGGGCAGCCTGGAAGTAACGGCCGCTCTCGAAGATTACGCCAAAGTGCTGACTTACGTGAACAGCGACGCTTCTGCTTTGACCTGGCAAGATGCTTCCCAACTGGTTGTGAACGGCGACGCCGCTTTCAACGTGATGGGTGACTGGGCCGAAGGGTACTTCCGCGAAATCGGCTTTGAGCCGAACGATGGTTACGGCTGGACCCCTGTACCCGGCACCAATGGCAACTTCCAGTTCCTGTCTGACAGCTTTGTGCTGCCCAAGGGCGCGCCACATCGTGACGCGGCCATCGCCTGGCTGACCGTGGCTGGTTCCATTGAGGGACAAGACGCGTTCAACCCGGTGAAAGGTTCTATCCCTGCCCGCAGCGATGCTGATCGCAGCTTGTACGGCGAGTACCTGCTCTCCGCTATGGATGATTGGGCCAACGATCGCGTGGTTGGTAGCTTGACTCATGGTGTGGTGGCCAACGATGCGTTCAAGTCAGAGATTGACACCGCTCTGGGTCTCTTCCTGGCTGATGGCAACGTCGAAGGGTTCCAATCGGCACTGGTGGCAGCGTGCGCCAGCTCCGGCCCTTGCCAATAAGTTAAACTGATTTAAAAAGGGGTAGGTACGGCCGTACCTACCCCTTTTTTATGTAAGGAGGCGCAATGCGCTACAACAAAGACAGAGTGTTCGCCTTTGCTCTGGTTGCTCCCTCAATTTTAGCTGTTTTCATTTTTGTTTATGGCTTTATTGCCTGGTCGGGGCGGGTTTCTTTGAGTCAATGGGTAGGGCTGCTGCCAAATTATGAATGGGCCGGATTCTCCAACTACGCCAAGCTGCTGCAAGACCCTCGCTTTCAGATAGATATTCGCAATACAGTTATTTTTACGGTGTTGTTTGTTGGCGGCTCGCTGCTGCTAGGGTTGGGTCTGGCTATTTTACTGGATCAGGGTTTGCGCGGTGAATCATTCTTCCGCAGCCTGTTCCTGTTTCCGATGGCCATTTCGTTTATTGTGACTGGTGTTGTTTGGCGTTGGTTGATGAACCCGGCACAAGGATCGCGCATCAGCGGTTTAAATTTGCTATTTGACCAAATGGGGCTGGATTTTTTGATTAATAAGTGGCATACCACGCCGCAGTGGGGCATTGCTGCCATTGCCATCCCGGCCATCTGGCAGATGTCTGGGTACACAATGGCGCTTTACCTGGGTGGCTTACGGGCCATTCCCGAATCCTTGCGGGAAGCCTCACGGGTGGATGGGGCCAATGAGTTCCAGATTTACCGCTACCAAATTTTGCCGCTGCTACGGCCGATTACCCTCAGTGCCATGATCATTCTGGGCCATATTTCTCTGAAAGTTTTTGACTTAATTGTGGCTGTGGCGGGTAAACAAGTGGCGTTGGATGTGCCGGCGATTTATATGTGGACTACAACGTTTGACGGCAATTTTTACAATCGTGGTGCAGCCATTGGCATGATGCTGTTGTTTAGCGTGGCGATTTTGGTAATTCCTTATTTGTGGTACACCCTACGCACGGAGGCTGAAGTATGACAACGATCACATCACCCCGCAACGGCCGAAAAATGTCTACGCGTTGGCTGCTTTATGTGCCACTGCTCTTGGCTACCGTTTTTTATCTGGTTCCGCTTTATTTGATGTTGAGCACCGGCTTCAAAAGCTTTGCTGAAGTTGATTTGCAAACAATGTGGCGGCTGCCCTCAGGGTTGCATTTTGATAATTTTACGGCCGCTTTTGAACAATTAGCTCCGGCCTTGTGGAACAGCATCCGGCTGGTTATTCCCGCTGCCTTTATTTCTTCAATGCTAGGTTCGCTGAATGGGTTTGTGCTGGCCCGTTGGAAGTTTAAGGGAGCCGACTTTATCTTCCCGTTTTTGCTGTTTGGCATGTTTATTCCTTACCAAAGCATTTTGATTCCGTTGGTGGAATTTATGCGGGACATCAATTTATACGGGGGCGTCCCCGGTTTGGTCCTGACGCATGTTATTTATGGCATCCCTATAACGACGCTGACGTTTCGAAATTATTACGCCACGATTCCCAAAGAGCTTATCGAGTCGGCCCGGATTGACGGGGCTGGCTTATTAGAGACATATTTCCACATTTTGCTGCCGCTGTCGATTCCCAGTTTTGTGGTGGTGTTGATCTGGCAGTTTACGGCCGCTTGGAACGACTTTCTCTTTGCCGTGGTGCTAACCAGTCCGGGCAACTGGCCCATCACGGTGGCCCTCAACAACATGGCGGGCAGCCAGATTATTGAATGGAATGTGCAGATGGCTGGAGCCTTTTTAGCGGCTGTGCCGACGCTGTTGGTGTATATTTTCCTAGGCCGCTACTTCTTACGTGGTTTGATGGCTGGGGCGCTTAAGGGTTAAATCTGGTTACACTTCGCAAAACAAGTTTGACGCAAAGAACGCAAAGAAACAAAAGAGGCAAAGAATTGAAAGAACATCTTCAAGTCTTTGCCTCTACTCTGTAACAACATTTTGGGCTTACGCTTTGTAACCAATTTGGCGAAGGAAACTTTTCCGCCAGGCAATATCTTCCTCGCCTTCAACCCCCTTGGGTTTATAGCCATCTATCACGCCTAAAATCCCCCGACCCTGGTCTGTTTCGGCAACAATAACCTCCGTTGGATTGGCTGTGGCACAGAAAATGGTACACACTTCGGGCACCTGCTGCACTGTTTTCAGGACATTGATGGGGAAAAAGCCATCCCCGAGGAAGATAATAAAGCTGTGTCCTGCGGCAATGGCAATAGCATTTTCCCGCGCCAGATCAATCATTTCCTGGTCGGTCCCTGACCAGCGAATAAGACATTTGCCGGAGGCTTCACAAAAGGCCAGCCCAAATTTTATGCCGGGAACGGCCGTTACCAACGCTTCATGAATATCCTCAACACTTTTAATGAAATGAGATTGGCCCAGGATGAAGTTAATGGTTTCTGACTTTTCTATTTTTACAGTTGTTAGTTCCATTTTATTGCCTTCTCTTTGTCTTGTTGTCCGAAAAAATATCTGCAATTACTTTTCTAGCTTGGAGGTTAGCACAAAAGCGCTGAACGGTGCAAAGGGGCGAGCATCCTGGTTGCCCCTGGCTTGCTAAAGAAGTGTGTCTCACTTCTGACACCTGAATAGATACTATGCTGTAACGTTCCTTTTCTGAACCTATTCTAGGACAAAGATATGCTTCTTGGCGCACATTTCCTTCAAAATTTTGGGCCATACGGTGACGCTAACTTCGCCTAGATGTGCTTTTTGCAGCAGTAGCATGAGCGTGCGTGACTGGCCAATGCCGCCACCAATGCTCAAGGGAATTTCATCATGCATAATGGCCTGATGGTAGGGTAGGTTGAGGAAATCAAGCTGCTCTGTGATCTCTAGCTGTTTCACCAAGGAGGTTTTATTGACGCGAATGCCCATCGAGCTGAGCTCATGACGACGGCGCGTCACTGGGTTCCACACCAAAATATCGCCATTGAGTCCGTGGCGGGAACGGCCGTCAATCGTGAACGTTTCAGTGACCCAATCGTCATAATCGGCAGCACGCATCTCGTGCGGATAGCCATCTGCCAGCGTATAGCCAATACCGTAGATGAATATGGCAGGAAATTCCTGTAAGATGGCTGTTTCCCGTTTTTTACGTGGCAAGCCCGGATACATTTTTAGAATATCTTCCGCATGGATAAAGGTTAGCTCGTCTGGTAGAGGGGGGTATGGGCTTTTGTGCAGCTGGGGGAACAGTTCTTGAACATATTCTTCCGCCCCCTTGATTACCCGCCAGATTTTATTGACAACATCTGTCAAAAAGGGCAAATCGCGCTGCGCTTCGGTGATAGCTAGCTCCCAATCCCATTGATCGACATAGACGCTGTGATCGTGATCCAAAAAATAATCCTTGCGTATAGCACGCATGTCTGTACAGAGACCTTCACCTGGACCCATACCAAACTGTTGCAAAGCCATCCGCTTCCATTTTGTAGCTGCCTGTACCACCTCGGCTTCAATTGGATGTTTGCCGTAATCATTGGTGATACGAAATTGGACAGGTGTGCGCGAACCATCCCGATCGAGATAATCATTAACCCCGCTGTTAGACTCTACAATCAGTGGAACGGTAACCATCATTAAGTTTAATGCCTGGCACAGGTTTGTTTCGATGTAGTTTTTAACGGCAAAGATGGCGCTTTGCGTTTCTTTTGGTGAAAGCAGAGAAACATAATCGTTGGGCAAGATCTTCTCCAAATCACCATAATTACCGATCCCCGGACCTGCTAAATCTGCAATTTTATCCAACATGGTTTTTTCTCCTGAAAACAATAATTCACCAATATTTTTGCCACCAGAAACTGTGACCATACTCATTCAGGTGGCGGTTTTGGCGATTTGCCTGGCAGATATAGCTTCTCGAATCATCCTTAGAACTTCTTCCGGACGGCACGTAGAGAAGGAAATATCCTGAACAGGCCCCACTTTTTCCTTGAGGGCGATCACCACTCTAGGGTGTTCCAAGAAATTGAATGAAGCGCGGTATCGTTTACGAATACTCATAAAGTGAATCCCCGCGCCACCAAACCTCTTTAACCATGGCACCTCATCGAGCTGACACGCTTCAACGTTATCCAAGGGCACCTGCCAGCTGAAGATGCCAAATCTGAGGTGAAGGGATTCTGATGTGAGGGTAATAATGAGGGTTCTGTAATTCACGGCGTAGAAAAGGAAAAACAGGCCAAGGCAAAAAAGAGCCATGGCGAGGTGGCCCTTTTTGCCCTTCTTTACGCGCCAGATGAATAGCCAGAAGAAGAGGAATGTAAGCGCCAAAAAGAGAGCGTTTGTCCTCGTGGAAGAAACTTCCTCATAGTACCTGAAATTGTTGTGCATGATTAGCACCTTAGCAGTGCATTATGGTACACAGGTTTCCCATAGGCCCTTGCCCCAGTCATGTCGAGGCGATTGTTTCTGGAGCAAGGGTGTGAAAATCGTAAATAGGCCTACTACTTCCTATACCCAGCCGCGCAGCCTGGTGGCTTGGGCGACACGGTTGACGGCAACCAGATAAGCTGCCACGCGGTTATTGACTTTTTTAGTCTGGGCCATATTGTGAACCGCATGGAAAGCAGTTGTCATTTTTTGGTCTAGGCGTTGCTGGGTCATCAGTTCATCCCAGTAATATTGATATGAATTTTGCACCATCTCAAAGTAGGAGACGGTCACGCCGCCAGCATTACAGAGGAAATCTGGAATAACATAGACGCCTTTGTTATAGAGAATTTCGTCTGCGGCTGGTGTGGTGGGGCCATTGGCCAGTTCGGCCACAATAGTGGCGTCAATATGATGGGCATTGCGTCTGGTGATGACATTTTCCAGCGCAGAGGGGAAGAGAACCATTACTGATAGCTCTAGAAGTTCCTCATTGGAAATATTGTCTGCCTCGGCAAAATTAATGACGGAGCCTGTGTTGGCTTTGTGGGCGCGTACGGCCGTTACGTCTAGTCCTTTCGGATTAAAAATACCACCTCGCGAATCACTTACTGCGACCACCTTCATCCCCAGCAGCTCAGTGGCCAACAAGTGGGCAAATTGGCCCGCGTTGCCATACCCTTGAATAGCAGCAGTTGTGCCGACGAGATCGATTTCTAGAACCTTGGCCGCTTCACGCACCGTATAGATTCCTCCGCGAGCTGTTGCATCTTCACGGCCTGCTGCCCCGCCTATCTCCAACGGCTTGCCGGTGATGACGCCGGGTTCTTGATGGCCGGTGAGAACCTGATATTCATCCATCATCCAGGCCATGATTTGCGGATTGGTATACACATCTGGGGCAGGTATGTCTTTGTGCAGCCCGATGTAGCGGGCAATTTGGCGCATGTAGCCCCGGCTCAAGCGTTCTAGCTCAGTAGAAGAGAGAAAGCGTGGATCACAAATGACGCCACCCTTGGCCCCACCTAACGGAATATCGACAACGGCCGTTTTCCACGTCATCCAGGCCGCCAAGGCTCGAATCGTATCGATAGTCTCGTCGGGGTGAAAGCGAATCCCACCCTTCGCTGGTCCGCGGGCATCGTTGTATTGCACCCGATACCCACTGTACACCTGGGTACGGCCATCATCCATGCGTACGGGAAAAGTGAAATGAAATTCGCGCATTGGCTCCCGCAAAAAGGTGTGCATTTCTGGTTCAAGCTGCAGAATGTCTGCCGCCTCATCTAACTGAGCTTGAGCAATGGCAAAGGGATTTAGGACCTCAGCTGCTGCTTGTTCCATATTTTGTTCTTTTAGCATTACAAATTCTCTCTTTTCTCGCGTGAAATAGGGCAAAAGACGAATTTCATCTGCGAGCATTTTCGACAGCATTTCTGCCTTTAACTGAAAACAATATGAAATCTTCCAGACTGCTTAGAGGGCAGTTTGGACGGCATGCAAAAAAATTGTGAGAAGCTGTCTTTAACCGAACGGCCTACTAATAAGGATCTTCAATGCGAATGCCAAGGGATGTTTCGCTCAGGGCAATTGCGCTCATGGATTCAACTTCTTCTGGAATCGCCACCTGGAAGATTTCAACCTCAGGTGCTTCGGCCAGGAGTGGGGCAATTTTGTCCCTGAACCCTAATAAATTCACGTTAACAGCTTCCATATCAACCAGTTTTTCCCAAAGGGTTATGGAAATTTGTTTATTGAGATCTGGATCGTTTAAAACGAAGATACCTTTGTATCCAGGTTGATGTTCAATGAGTGGGAGCAAGGTGTTTTGATATAAAGTTGTCATCTCATTTAATTTGTTAGGTTTCATACGTGAGGTAACCATTCTAGCGTACATGGGATAGTCCTTTTGCCGACAGATTATCCATTGTGGTCTCTCTGCTTATAAGATGAAACCAGGGGTAATCCGAGCACAAGAAAACGGCCGTTGCCCCAACATGATTATGGGGCAACGGCCGTTTCAATGAATGGCGACTAGGCTCGTTTGGTTCGCATCGTTGGCTCTTCGTAGGTGCTCCTGTCCAACATGCTGTAGCCAAAAGCCAGGGCAAACAGCAGGTACAGGATAATAGGAACCCAGGTCCAGACGTTCCCAACACCATCCAGCCGTTGCAGCAAGGCGATGACAAAGCCCACTGCATTCATAATGAAGTTTGCCGCAATCAGAGGCCGAACGTCATCAGCCACGGCATAGTTGCGGCCCATCCAGTCTAAAACGGCAAAACCCAGGAAAGCCGCCGCCAAAAGCTGGGTCATCAAAATACCGGCTGTGTCGAGGGAAATATCAAACAATTCCATCGACCATACGGGGGCGAACAGGAAACCAACTCCAAATACGAACAAGACGATGGCGTCGATGATTAAGATAGTTTTGACCTTCATCATTTTCCTCCTGCAGGGTGAAAACATCCTGCGATAAAGGCCGTTCTCCGGGTGATCGGGGGTATTGTTTTTGGACCAGGATGGGGATGGATGCCAGCTCAGTGATACCAGGTCGCAAAGACTTCAGGATCGATTCCCGGAAGAAAGGTCTGACGCTCCTTCTACCACCTTAAATCATTGTTGTTTACTGGAAAAGTTACAAAAAGCATAAGGGGGAGATGAGTTTATTCACCTTTTGTATTGCGTAGCTGAAAACGGCCGTCGTTTGTGACATCCATCATCAATATACACAGTGATTATCACTTGACCACTGCTGTGGTTAAGAGATGATTTGGGGCAGGTATTTAGTGTAATTTTGATACCTTTTTCTTACCATGCGTAGGATTTATCCACATAGGAAGGAGCTTGAAAATGAGCCATTTTGATGAGTTAGCTAGAGAATTTCTTGCTCAAAAACGTATCGCCGTGGCGGGTGTTTCCCGTAATAAAAACGAAACGGCCAACGGTATTTTCCGTACATTGCGTGACAAAGGATACGAAACGTTTGCCGTGAACCCCCATGCAGAAACGGTAGAAGATGTGACTTGTTATCCCAACATGCAGGCAATACCTGGTGGGGTGGATGGGGCAATTCTAGTTACCGCCCCTGAGGTAAGCGCCCAAATTGTGCAGGATTGTGTGGCCGCTGGCGTACCCCGCGTATGGATGCACAATAATACATTTATGCCGTCCAGTGTGTCTGATGAGGCAACGGCCGTTTGCCAGAAAAATGGCATCCAGGTTATTGCTGGTGGTTGCCCCATGATGTTCTTCGACCCTTTCCACAAATGCATGAAATGGGCTTTAGGTATGATGGGTCGCTTGCCAGCAGCCTAAGATGATTGCTGTTTACTTTTTCTATGGCTTAGCCTTTTTTACCCTGGGTTTGGCCGCCGGTTTGCAGTCTCGTTACGGTGATGACCTGCCGTTACGGAAACAGCTGCCTTGGCTGGCGGCCTTTGGCTTTGCCTATGCAACCATTGCCTGGCTGGACATGTTCCATACATATGGGACAGATCCAGAGGTCTATCAGATTACCAACGTAATCAGAATGATTCTTCAACCTACCAGTGGTTTGCTGCTGCTTATTTTTGGCTGGGGCGTACTGACAAAAATTATCCCTTTACCAGCCTGGTCTCATCTGATTCCTGGGCTGTTAATTGTTCCCATTGCTTTTGTCATCACATATGCTTCCACAACCTTCATAACGCCATCGCCCATCGAAATCCCAATTGATATTTGGTCACGTTATCTGCTCTATTTACCCGGCAGCATTATGGCTGGTATTGGTTTTTTGCGGCAGTGGCGTGAGCAAAAGGGGCGGGGCTATTATGATGTGGCCGGATTAATGCTGGCGACCGGATTGGCCTTTCTGTTTGAGGCTTTTGTGGTTGGGTTGGTGGTTCCGGCAGCCCCGTACGGGCCGGCGTCCTACTACAACTATAACCGTACAATTTATGATGCCTTTAGTGGGGAACAGGCAGAACCTGAAAAGCCATTCGGGCTGATGAATTGGCTTGACTATGATCAGGTTTTAGAAACGACCGGCTTGCCGATTCAATTTTGGCGGATGCTTTCGGCTTTTGCCGTGACTGCTTTTGTCGTGAGGGGCCTGGATGTTTTTGATGCCATCCGCAAACGGCAGATGCGTGAGTTACAAATTGAGCGGGATCGAGCGCAAAAGCTGGCTATTGAGGCACAAAGTGCCGCCCGGCAAACGGCCGAAAACTGGACAGACGCGCTCATTAGCATTAGCCGCCACATTGCTGAGCTGGAAGATGTCGATGATATTTTGCTTTATATTGTGGATAACGGCCGTAAACTGCTCCACTCTAATTTTATGGGGCTGGCACTGTTAACTGGCGATCTGCCTGACCTGGAACTGAAGTGCTTTGCCAATGACAGCCAGACAAAAATCGTTGATTCCCCAGTTAAGGTTGAAAATCCTCTTATCTTGAACACGCTTTACCACACAGGCTCTTACTGTTCTGGGGTTGGTGAACCGCCAGAAAATTTTGAGAATCTGTGTTTTTTTGGTCAAAACGTGGCCAGCATGGTAGCTGTGGTTCAGCTTCATCTGGATGATAAACCGATTGGGGCTTTATGGATCGCCCGGCATGAAGGGCAATCTTATTCAGAAACCGATCTCATTTGGTTGGAATGTTTGGCTGATCAGGTGGTAATTGCTATTCAGCATGGTCTCATGACCTCACAACTGCAATCATTCTCCATTATCGAAGAGCGTGGACGTATTGCCCGAGAAATGCATGATGGGCTGGCGCAAGTTTTGGGCTACCTGAATTTACAGGTACAAACTCTGGAAACATTGCTCAAACGAGGTAAGCAAAATGCCTTGCGTGCTGAGCTGGATCAAATGCGCCAGGCCGTTCAGTTAGCCCACGCAGACGTGCGCGAAAACATTCTCAGCTTGCGCACCACCCTGGCTAATGAAAAGGGCCTGGTCTCCGCAATTGATGAATACCTGAATGAATTTGGTATTCAGACGCGGATTGAGACCCAGTTTAAGAATGAAGTTGGGGGGCCTTTGAACCTGGCCTCGTTAGCCGAAGTGCAGCTCGTTTGTATTTTGCAGGAAGCGTTGACCAATGTGCGTAAACATGCGCAGGCCAATTCTGTGCGTGTGCGTATTGTGCAAAAGCAGGCTGACAATCAGTGTGAATATCTCTTGATGGAAGTGATTGATGATGGGATTGGTTTTGTAAGCCAAAACGGTGATATGCGCAGTTTTGGTTTGCAGACGATGCATGAGCGTGCGCAAGCGGTTGGTGGGGATTTGAAAGTGCATTCCAGGTTAGGTGAAGGGACCTCGATCCTTTGTCGTTTTCCCTGCCTGGCAGAAGAAAAGCTGCGCAAGCAAAATTTGGTGCTGCAATAGCAAGGCGCTAAAAAATTATGAATGTTCGTGAGTGGGCTTTACCGGTTTATACGATTTTAATGCAGCTGGCGGTGGGGGCCTTGCTGGGTCTGTGGCTTATACGGGCGGGTGGTATTCGGCAGCACGGCCGTTCCGTTACAGACCACATCATTCGCATTCCGGTGCTGGCTATCCTTTTAACCAACATTGCTGCCATCATCGGCTCTCATTTTCACCTGAGCCACCCCATTTTTTCGCTGTTGGCGACGCTAAATTTACGCTCGTCCTGGTTAAGCCGCGAAATTCTTTTCACCATTTCGTTTTTTCTGCTGGTTAGCGGGATTGCCTACATCCAATGGTTTACTTATGGTCATTCTCGGCTGATTACTGTCCTGGGTTGGCTGGCGCTGTTGATGGGTAGCTTAAGTATTTACTGCATGTCCCACATTTATTTATTGCCGACCCATTCTTCGTGGAATTCATCGTTGACTGTCATTTCTTTCTTGTTGTCCGCCATAGTTTTGGGCGTTACGGCCGTTGCTGTGCTGTTAGTGATGGATCTAAAAGTGTCTGAGGTGGCTGGTGCGGCAGATACGGCCGTACGGCGGCAGATTGTCCATCAATCATTTGTTTGGCTGGCAGGCGTGGCGGGGGGAACGGCCGTTATCACCCTGATCCTCAACCTCATTCTCATCATGATGCTAAGCCAGGGAGAACTATCGGCACTGACCAGTCTGTTTCTATTGTTGGGTCTTTATCAACCACTCTTTGGGCTGCGTTACATTGCCCTGTTTACCGGCGTCGGCTGGTTTGGCCTCACTGCCTATATGTTGCTGCACAACAGAAAGCCAAGGTTTGAAATGACAACGACTATTTATCTGGCTTGCCTGTTGGTACTAATCTCCGAAATCTTGGGGCGATTTTTGTTCTACGCCACCCACGTTCGGACGGGGATCTAAAACGCTAGAAATAATTATGGGGCCGGAAGGATTTCAAAGAAAATCTTCCCGCTCTAAGGAATAAGATCGTGACACTAAAAATCGTTGTTGCTGATGATCACAAATTGTTTCGTCAGGGGCTTATTGGCCTCATGCGCGCTCATGATGATTTGGTTGAAGTGATTGGCGAGGCTGCGTCTGGGCGGGAAGCCATTCAGCTGGCTAACCAGTTACGGCCAGATGTCATCTTGATGGACATTCAAATGCCAGGTGGTGACGGGTTAAAAGCCACGCGTGAAATCCGGCAAACGCTGCCCGATATTGCTATTGTGATGCTGACAGCCTCTGAAGAAGATGAGCACCTTAAAGAAGCTGTTCGCCTGGGCGTGGCAGGTTATCTGCTGAAGGATTTAGATGCCACTGAACTGTTTGAGCTTCTGGCTGGGGTGACCCGCAATGAAGTTGCTGTGACCCGCGCTATGGCCAGCCGCCTCTTAAAAATTATGGCCAATAATGGGAATGGGGAGGCGAGCATCGCCAGCGAACTGACTGAGCGTGAAATAGAAGTGCTCACTTTGCTGGCACAGGGAGCCAGCAATCCCCAAATTGCTGAGGAACTCTTCATTACCATCAACACTGTCAAAACGCATATTAGCCATATCCTTACCAAGTTGCAGCTGGAAAACCGTACGCAAGCGGCGACCTATGCCGTGCAAAAGGGGATTATTTCCTCTGAATGACCCATTTTGGCTAAATATCACCCACCTGGGTGATATCAGATTCCTCCACTGCAGGATGTGCTGCCTCTCCCTTTCCCTGTATCCTGAAAGTGCAACCTTAATAAAACTTGGGCCACTTGACCCACCAAGAAGCATTCCAGGAGGCAGCTATTGCAAATTATTGAACACATGCTTATTAGGGAAGAGCATTTTTTTTAGAAGTTAAGCAACTCACAAAAAGGATTTTGAAATAGAAATCATGGTTTCTTGTGATTTGCTTAAGTAACAGCCAACTTGAGTAAAAATCTTTTTGGCTTTTACATGAGCGTTTGACAATATCATGGAGGAGCATCACATGAGTGAAAATAATTTCCTCAACAAGGCCCTCGACAACACAGTTCTCAATCGGCGAAGTTTTCTCAAATGGAGTGGTGCGCTGGGCGGAACGGCCGTGTTAGCCGGGGGTATGAGCTACGGCTTTAAAGCAGTTGAGGCAGCCAGAGAAGCCGCTTCCACAGAAGAAAAGTGGGTGGCTGCTGCTTGCTGGCACAACTGTGGCGGGCGGTGCCTCTTAAAAGCCCAGGTGGTTGACGGCGTCGTCACCCGGGTGAAGACCGATGACACCCATCCAGACAGCCCCGACTATCCCCAGCAACGAGGGTGTGTACGCGGCCGTTCGCAGCGTATGCAAGTCTTTGCTGCTGATCGGCTTAAATACCCCATGAAGCGCAAGAATTGGGAACCCGGCGGTGGTCGCAAAGAGCTGCGCGGCAAAGATGAATGGGTGCGTATTAGCTGGGACGAAGCGCTAGACATCATTGCCAGCGAAACCAAAAGAATCGCTGAAAAATATGGCAATGAATCCATCTACGCTGTAGCCCCTGGAGAAATCCAGCGCACACTGCGCCTTCTCGGTGGTCATTCAACCGGGTGGGGCATGACGTCCTGGGGCACCTGGACCGATACGCCTAAGATCGTTGGGTCTTACACAGTCAGTTATTCCAACACGGGTAATGACCGGCTGCGTTTACGTAAATCAAAACTAATCATCATGTGGGGAGCAAATCCGGCCGTTAGCAGTAACGGCAGCCCCACCTTTAACTACCTGCAAGCCAAGAACGCGGGTGCCAAATTTATCTTTGTGGATCCCTACTACAACGAATCTGCTCAGGTATTAGCCGATCAATGGATTCCTATCCGCCCGGCTACCGACCTGGCAATGTTGTTGGGCATGGCTTATGTCATGATTACCGAAGATGATCCGGTAACCAACCCCTTGATTGATTGGGAGTTTCTCAACAAATGTACCGTTGGCTTTGATGCCGAACACATGCCAGAAGGGGCTGACCCCAAAGAAAGCTTCAAGGATTATGTGTTAGGCACCTACGATGGTGTGCCCAAGAATCCAGCCTGGGCGGCTGAACGGTGTGGCGTACCGCCAGAACAAATCCGTCAGCTAGCAATTGAATACGCCATCACCAAACCGACGATGGTTATCTGTGGTGGTGCTAGCACGCGTATTCATCGCGGCTCAAGCACTTCTCAGGCCTTCATTACCCTGGCTTGTATGACCGGCAACATCGGCATTCCTGGTGCGGGTACCGGACTGAGCTGCCATAATCGTGCTGGCAATGCTGGACCACCGCTGGTACGTGCAGGCAGCAGCAGTGTACCCGGTATCTCTAACCCGGTTGAGACAAGAATCAATTACAACCAGGTTTGGAACGCCGTTTTGGATGGCAAATATATCGCTGGTAAGGATGACACTCGGGATATTAATATCCAAATGATCTACCACGGCGGATATATTACCCTGAACCAATGCACCGGCTTAACCAAAGGCATTGAGGCACATCGCTCTGTTGAATTTGTGGTGACACAAGGTCACTTCTATAACACCGATGCCCGCTACTCTGACGTTGTTTTGCCGATTACCACGCAGTGGGAACGGTACGGCACGTTCACCAGCGGCAATCGCGAAGCGTTGTTCTTCTCCAGCCAGGTTGTTGAGCCACTGTTTGAAACCAAAGACGATATGTGGGTGGCGGCGGAACTAGGCAAACGTCTGGGACTTGATGCCAATGAGATCGATCCTGTATCCATTGAGCAACAGGTCTTTAATCAATTAGCCGGGGCCAAAGTGATTATGGCCAATGGCGTTGATTATGAGCCATTGGTAACGCTCACCGCCGCTGACATTGCTGAAATGGGTGTTGAAGGCGAGCCGCAACAAGGGCGTATCAGCTACCGCGAATTTAAGGAAAAGGGTTCCTACCAGGTACCTCGTTCCGAAGGCGACAACTTTGGTTTTACAGAGTTTGAAGATTATCGGAACGATCCCGAAACCTTTGCCCGGGAAACCCCTAGCGGCAAGATTGAGATCCACTGCCAAACCTACGCAGACACGGTTGAAGGGTATGGCTTTACGCCAAAATCACCAATTGCCACCTGGGATCAGATTGAAGAAGGTATTGAAGATACCTACGCTGATTGGGACAACAAGGTGAAGGGCGACTATCCGCTTCAGCTTTACACTATTCATTACAAGCGGCGTAGCCATTCAATTTTGGATAATGTTCCCTGGCTCAGAGAATTCTTCCCGCAAGAATTCATGATGAATCCCATTGATGCTCGCGCACGTGGGCTGCGTTCAGGCGACACCGTTCAAATCACCAGCCGTCATGGTACGGTTATCCGTCCTCTGTATGTGACGGAGCGGATGATTCCTGGTGTTACCACGCTGGGCGAAGGTGCCTGGGTAGAAATGGACGAAGAAACGGGTGTGGACAAGGCTGGTGCTACCAACATCCTCAATGGGCCAATCGCTACAGACCAGGGCAACCTTGGTTTTAACAGCTGTAACGTGCAGGTCAAAAAATACGATGGACCAATTGACTTGAAACCTGATGTCGAATGGCCCCAACGAATCATCTTTAAGGAGGCATAAGCGATGAGTAAACAATTGGCCTTCTACTTTAATTCAAGTGCCTGTACGGATTGCAAAGCGTGCATGGCTGCTTGCAAGGATAAAAATGATCTGCCGGTGGGTATTAACTGGCGGCGGGTTATTAAGTATGGCGGTGGTCATTGGCTGCCCTATCACCGAAACAAAGATATGTGGGTTCCCAGCAATGTCTTTAACTACGCAATCTCGGTTGCCTGTATGCATTGCCAGAGTCCGCTATGTGTTGAGGTTTGCCCGGCTGGGGGTATCTCCAAGCGGGAAGATGGGGTTGTGCTCATTGATCAGGATGCGTGCATTGGCTGCCGTTACTGTGAATGGGCTTGCCCCTACGGCGCACCACAATTCGATGAAGAGGCAGGTGTTATGACCAAATGCACCCTCTGTTCCGATTTGTTGGACAAAGGTCAGAATCCGGCCTGCGTGGATGCTTGTGTGATGCGTGCGTTAGACTTTGGTGATTTGGACGAACTGCGTGCCAAGTATGGCGATGTGGATGCCATTGAGCCATTGCCTCGGGCGAATATTACCGAGCCATCTATTGTGATTACGCCTCACCGTGACGCGGAAATGAGCGGGAGCGGTACAGGACGAATCATCAGTATGCCGGAGGAGGTGTGACATGGAGGTCCGTCAACTCGCTTTAATCGTTTTTACGATCTTGACGCAAATGTCAGTCGGATCTTTCTTAATTCTGGGTTTGGTGCACTTCTTTGTGGCGCGTAAGGCTGACATGGAGCAAGCGGACCGGATGAGTGATCGGGCTTTGTTGGTCATTGGACCGGTTGTCGTTCTCGCTATGATCGCCTCGTTGTTCCATCTGGGTAATCCACTGAATGCACCACGGGCGGTGACCAACCTGACCAATTCGTGGCTAAGCCGCGAGATCCTCTTTACAGTGGTTTTTGTTGTGCTTGGCGGGGTGTTTGCGCTGATGCAGTGGCGTAAAATATCTTCCTTTGCTGTACGCAATGTCATTGCCTGGATCGCTACAGTGGTAGGGTTGGTTTTGGTTTACAGTATGTCGCAGATTTACATGCTGGAAACCCAGCCAGCCTGGAACAGCTGGGCCACCGTGGTTTCCTTCTTTGCCACGACGCTTTTGCTGGGTTTGCTGGCGATGGGTACCGCTTTGGTTGCCAATTACGCCTATGTGAAGCGGCAGGATTCTGACTGCGCCGATTTGCAGTGTGCTTTGCTACGCGACACACTGCGTTGGATTGCGGTTACGGCCGTTCTCGTGCTTGGTGTTGAATTGGTCGTGGCACCTGTTTATCTGGCGACGCTTTCGGCAGGGAATGCTGCTGCCCAGGAAAGCGCCCGCATGATGATTGAGGACTTTGGTGTGCTGCTTGGTTTGCGCCTTGTTCTGGCTTTCATTGGTGCGGGTGTGTTTGGCTTCTTCTTGTATCAGAATGCCGCCAGCCCTGGTCACGAAAGGGTCATGGGCAACCTGGTGTACGCTGCTTTTGCCCTGGTGTTAGTGTCTGAAGTTTTGGGACGGTTCCTGTTTTATGCTACGCGAGTAAGCGTCGGTATTTAAGCAGATAGTGTTCTAGTTCGGTGGCTGGTGCGCGCATGATTCATGTGGGGTGCCAGCCACCGCTTTTTCTTTACGGGAAAGAGTCGATACCCATTGCCCCTCCAACAGCGAAGGATAACACAGCGATATGAAAGTGGAGAAATGGGGGATTTGGGCTGTGGTTTTGGCGATTGTGGCTCCTTTGGCAACGGCCGTTGCTGCCCAACTATCATTCCCCGCCCAAACTACCCTGGAGCCAACCATGATGCCGATTGGACCTGTGGCCACGGATGAAGAGCTGGCCCAGGCAGAAGCCGAATGGGAAGCCTCTGCACATGCCGCAACCTACGACGAGGGCATGGGAGCCAACACAACCTGTGCTCGCTGCAAATCGCCCGTAAATTGGGACCCCACACAGGATAGCGCCGCGCAAGAAGCGCTGGATTGTGGCTCCTGCAAGCGCGAACCGGGTGCGCCACGCCCTGAATTGGCTTCTGGCGTGCCGGTGCCGGAAGCGGAATGGCAGCACATCACTTGTGATATTTGCCATGTTCCGGTCGGCGATTCTTACGCAACATCAGTGGCCTTCTGGAACCAGGCTGCGGGGCAGTATGAACCGGTTGCTGACGTCATGGAGCTATGTGCCCACTGCCACGAGGGACAGCACGGTTTTGAAGTTGTTGAGGAGCAGGAAGCTTCTCCGATTCACACTGGCTGGGAGTGTACCCGCTGCCACGGCCCCCACGGGGCACCAGCGGCCTGTACCGACTGCCATGATCCGCAAACTGGGCCCGGCGTGGCTGAACACGCGCGGCATCCCAGCGTGAACTGTACGGCCTGCCACGACAACGGCCGTCTTACTATCTGGCAAGATCCGGTTCCGGGTGGTCCCCATGAGGCTGAATATATCACGCGCCGTTTTGCCCATACCCTCACTTCCTGGCCGTCGCATAACCTGACGACAGAGATCGACTGCCTGCGCTGCCACCACCCATTGGGCAAACAGTCCGCCAGTGTGGTGCCGACAATCAGTTGTGAAGCCTGCCATGCGCAGGGGGAATCATTGTTCTGGTGCGAATATTTTCAACGCAATCCTGATCCCAATGGGGAAACGGCCGTTTCCCCCGCTATGCCCTAGAAAATATCATGAGAAATTATTATTTAATTCGACCCATTTGGCAGATAGGATTACTGCTCCTGGCAATGAATCTGGTTGGCTGCCAGTCTGCCACCAATCAAATTGCAAACGCTGAACCATCTATTGAAGAAACCACGTTAGAACCAACCGTTTCCCCGCAGGCAGACATTTGGACCGCCTGGGAGAGCAGCCCGCACGCCCAAACTTATGCCCTGGAAAAAGGGCCGAACGATTATTGTGCCCGCTGCCATTCGCCACAAAACTGGAATACGGCCGCAGAAATTGATCCGCCACCAAACTGCGTCTCCTGCAAGTTTCCTAATGAGCCTGAACCGCGCATTGCAGAAAGCAATGTCCTCATTCCCGAGGAAGAATGGCAGGATATTGGCTGTGCCGTTTGCCATCATGTAGAGGATGGGGTAGCTGAGGCCGACATTGCCTGGCTGAACATGAGCACCAATTATTATGAAACGGTTTCCTCCTCTACGGAGCTGTGCGAAAAATGCCATGCTGATTCAGAAACGCTGCAACACGGCCGTCACATCAGCGACAGTGTGCACGCCGATTTTACCTGCACCGATTGCCATGACGCCCACACGGCCACTGCCAGCTGCACGACCGCAGGCTGCCACACAGATTTCACCACGCGCTACCCGGTAAGCATACCTGAGCACACCGATCAGGTGGATGCCCAGGAATGCACGGTTTGTCATACCAGCGTGGCTGATATTCACATGAATGTTTTGGATGAAACACCGGTTGCTTGTTTGGAATGCCACAAATATTTGATGGGTGAATATGCTGAAACCCGCTATCAGTCTGCCCACAGCAATATCCATGCCACTGTGACCTGCATCGCCTGCCATGATGGCTCAATGCTTGAAGTAGGACCGATGCCAAACGAAGATCAATGGGTCACCTTCCGTACCACTTCTTTGTTGGGACGTGAGTCTACAGCTCCTTATCAATCCCACAACGTGCAGCTTGAGGTGGATTGCACCCGCTGCCACTACCCTGAAAATCCCTGGGAACTGTCGCCAGACATCGAGGAATTGCCCGATGAAAATGATGCTGGTTAATCGGTGGAGCCGCTTTCTCGTCGGTGCTTGTTTGCTGTTGGCGTTAGCCTTCAGTGGACACACGCTGCCTGCTGCGGCACAAACTGATTCTCTGGTGATTCACCTGGAATGGCCCAATGAAGGTGAAACGTTTTACGCTGGGCCGACATCGTTGTTATACAGCATTCCCATTAAAGGATGGGTGGAGGCAGCGGGCCTCGACCCGGCAGAAATTACTGTGCGCCTGGAATTGGTGCAAAATGATGTGCTGGCTGGCGAATTGACCAGCGTGCTTCAGCCAGACGGCACGTTTGAATTTTTGGTAACGGTAAATCCAGATGGCTCGGATGGCAGGTTTCCTTCGGAACATTTGACGTGTGGTGATTATTGCCATTTGCCAGGGAACCTGGATTTACCGGCTGGCGCGATGACATTGCGTGTAACGGCCGTATCCACCCAAATCAATCAGCAAGCCCAGGTAGAACGTCACATCACCGTTGATCGCTCGGAGTATACGGCCGTACCTATCACCGTGCGGCTGGCCGATGATCCTGGACATCTAGTGGCTGGCGTCAAAATCAGCGCCTCAACCTGGTTGTACATGTGGCGCAGCCGCAGTTTTAGCGGCATGAGCGATGCGCAAGGGCAAGCGTTGATTCGGGCCGAAGCGCTGACGGAAGCCCCCACCGCGTATGTTTTTCGTGTAGAACCAACTGTTGTGGATGGAGTGTTGTATGAAGGTGTGACGACGGCCGAATTGACGTTGGCTCCGGGGGAAACGGCCGTTTCTAATCCGCTCACCTTAACCGTTCAGGCGCACGCTGGCGAGGTGGCCGGCACCATTTCAGGGTTAACCCCACCCGAGCCGCTGCCTGTCTGGGCCATCCGTTTGCCAGCGGGCGATAGCTACCAAACGGTTGCTGAACAGGGTTCCTTTACTTTCGCCTCGCTGCCCATTGATCGTTATTTGCTGGTGATGGATGAGGCCGCGCTGATTAAAGAAGGGTTGACTGGTGTTGGCCAGGAAGTTGATCTGTTGGCGAATTACGAGGGAACGGCACAGCTTTCTCTGGCATCGGCGGCTGGCTTGTGGGCAAACGGCCGTGTTCTGGATGAATCTGGAGCAGCCTTGCCCTTTGCCTGGATCACGCCAGAGCAGGTAGGCGTGGCTCGATCTATTTTGCCTGGCTCGGATGCGTTTCTGCTGCCGGAACTGCCGCAAAAAGCTGTCTCCTTGCTGATAAGCGCGCCAGGTTATTACAGTCGGGCCAAACGGGTTGACCTTTCCTCTGGGCCTGTGTCTGATATGGACATTGCACTGACGCCGCAGCCAGGAACGCAAGCCGTGCCCTGGGGGGATGGTGCCGTGGTGCTCCCAGCAGAGAGCCAGACCGAGGTTACCGGGAGCGAATTTGTCCTGGAGAACGGCTGGCTGTGGGGCCACAATAACAGCGCTGAGCCCATCGTGATTCACACGGAAGCGGCCGAGATTTCGCTGGCTACCGGGCAGTTTGCCCTGGAATATTTGCCGGGGAAGCAAGCCTGGTTGTATGTGGAAAACGGCCGTGCCCAGGTGCACCAGCAAGGCGAAGGTTCATCTATCGACGTTCAAGCCGGGCAGATGGTTAACTTGTTGAATCATGCCGGTTTGCAGGCCGTTCCTCTTGATCCCGTGGTTGTGACGGCGTTACATGCGGATCAATCATCTCCACTGACACACGTCTGGGAGCCAACGCTAAAAGCGCGCATTCGTGATCAGTTGGCCCGAGTTGGAATCAGCACAGCCCAACTCATTACGTTCATCACCTATTTTTTAGTGCTGACATCCCTGTTCATGATCCCCTTCATCAGCTTATACTGGTGGTGGAAAAATAAAAAGCGAACGATTGAATACCCAGACCCTAAGGGTTTGACTTGAGTCAGCGGAATTTTCATAGGACCAAACTTTTAGGGTTTCATCTTTAGAAGAAGAGACTGGAGTGAATGATTATGACGATAGCACAGAAACAAATCGCGGCAGAATGGCAAATACAGCTAACCGGGGAGATGTTACTGTTTGGTTTGCTGGGAAAAATGCTTTATGAAATCCCTGCTAAAGAGTGGCTTCAGCCACTGGTGGATGACGAAGTTTTCACTGAAGCCCCGTTTGCCGAGTCCCAAGGCGATGTGATGAAAGGTTTGGCGTTGCTGGAAAAATGGAGCCAGGTATACCGTGGGGATAATTATCCAGATGCCGTTCTGAAAGAGCTGCAAGTCGATTACACAAATCTCTTTACCGGTATGAGGAAATTCCCTGTCGCGCCCTGGGAGTCGGTTTACTTCAGTGAAGAGCGACTTGTTTTTCAAGAACAAACCATGGACGTGCGCGCCTGGTATCGGCAATATGGTCTGGAAGTCATCAACCTGAAAAAAGAGCCTGATGATCATATTGGGCTGGAGTTGATGTTTGTAGCTCATCTGGCGGGGCTGGGGTTGGCCGCTTTGGAAGCAGAGAATGCGCCAAAATTTGAGGAGATGTTGGCGGCGCAGCGCGCTTTCCTGGCCAAACATTTGTTTCTCTGGGTGCCGCTTTGGTGCGAACAGATTTTGGAATTTGCCCGGACCGATTTTTATCGTGGTTTGGCCCTGGTTATTCGCGGGGCGCTCACGGAGCTAAGCCGCATTTTGGGACAACCTTTGCCAGAGGGTAGGCTATCGTGAACCTGTTGGCGCTTGCCGAGCGCTGGGGAGAGGTGCTAACCAGCAAACCGTTTGGTTTTGCGACCGATCGCTGCCTGCACACGGCCGATAAATTTTCTGGATGCACAGCGTGTTATGACGTGTGCCCGGTTGAGGCGATTCAGCCAGGGAAGCCGCCTGTTTTTGATGGGGAACGCTGCCAGGCTTGCCGTGCCTGCCTGCCAGTTTGCCCTACGGGAGCTTTTACTGCCGAAGATGAGGTGCAGGCACTATTAAACTGCGCCGAACGCATTGCCCCGAAACCCTGTGAGGTTGTCTGTGGGCTGAATCCTTTTGTGGAAGTAGGTATTCCAGGGGGAACGGCCGTTCGCGTGCGCGGTTGTCTGGCGGGGCTGGGTGTGGCTGCCTATCTTGGTTTGGTGGGGCAAGGTATCGAGAAAGTAACCGTGCGGCTGGACGCTTGCGCCGACTGTCCCTGGAGCCAGCTGCGATCCCAGGTAGAAACCCAGGTGCAGCAGGCTCAACGCTTGCTGGCTGTGTGGGAGCAGGCGGAGTCAATAATCTGTATTGATAAAACGATGGAGGATTTTGGGAAACGGCCGTTTTGGAATGCCGCTTCTCCCCCTGTGTCCCGCCGCGAATTGTTCCGCAACCGGGCCGCCGAGAAAAAATCAGACGCAGCTGCCAGCACGGACCCCCATCAATTTCACGAACGGCTGCACTTTTTGCGCGCGGTAAAGCAGCTGCCCGCGCCCACTGGGAATCTTGAAACAACATCTTTGGCTGGTTTGGGGTTTACTTTGCTCGCCGTCAATGAGGATTGTACGGCGTGCGGTGCTTGTGCCCGCGCCTGCCCCACGGGCGCGCTGCAAATGAAAACGGCCGAATCCAGCTTCCAACTCACCTTTTCGTCACAAATTTGCCTGGCCTGTAATATTTGCAGCCACGTTTGTGCCCCGCAGGCGATCAGCCTGACGCCTGATCCGACTTTTGACCAGGTTTTTGCTGGCGAAGTTGACCAGATTGTGCAGCAGGGTGACTTGGCCTTTTGCAGCAAGTGCCGTGCCCCGTTTGCCGCGCGAGCCGATACAGAGCTTTGCCCGGTGTGTGAATTTCGTCGCCAAAATCCCTTTGGCTCCATCATGCCACCGGGATTGACGGCAACCCATAGACCAGAGAACCTCGCAGAAACGCGGAGGATAAAATTGTGATTATTGACATCACCCGTGACACCCACGACCAGATAAAAAATCGACGGCTGGCGGAATACGCGGCTATTTATTTAGGCATTTTTGATGATTTTATGGCGCAGGTGGCCGCTTCGGGAATTGAAGTGGATGCGCAGGATTATAGTCAGGAAACGGCCGTACGCATCGAACGACTGCGCCAAAATGGAGCTGTCCTGCGCAATAGTGACCGCAGCATTTACCTCAATGCTATCTCGCCAGCTTGCGTAGCCTGCCAAAAGGGGGTGGGTAGTGCCACCTTCTTTACCTCGCTGCAATGCCATCGGGATTGCTATTATTGCTTCAACCCCAATCAGGTTGATTACGATTATTTCCAGCAGAACAAGGCGAATCCGGCGCAGGAGTTAGCAAAAATTGGTGCAGCGGGTCATCGTGTTGATTATTTGGCCTTGACGGGCGGTGAACCGCTCTTGCATAAGGCGGAAGCAACAGCTTTCTTCCAAACGGCCACCGATACGTTCCCGGAGGCGCACACGCGTCTGTACACCACTGGCGACCATGCCAACGAGGCGACACTGCAAGCGCTTAAAGATTCTGGTCTAGAGGAAATTCGCTTTAGCATCCGCATGCACGATCTGGCCAAAGGTCATCGGCTTACGTTTGAACGCATCGCCTTAGCCAAACAATATATTCCTACCGTCATGGTGGAGATGCCCATTTTGCCCGGCACGCTAGAAGAGATGAAAGGGGTGCTGCTGGAACTGGAACGATTGCAGATTCACAGCATTAATTTGTTGGAGTTTTGCTATCCTTTTACCCAGCCGCAGGCGTTTAACGAACGTGGCTTCAAGGTGAAGAAACGGCCGTTTCACATTCTTTACAATTACTGGTATGCTGGGGGTGTACCCATCTCTGAGAGCGAATTGGTTTGCCTGGATCTGATGGAATTTGCTTTAGATCAGCAGTTGACGATTGGCGTTCATTACTGCTCTTTGGAAAATAAATTGACCGGGCAAAATTACCAGCAAAATTACGGCCGTTCCTTGCCGAAAACGGCCGTTTTTTCAAAAAAAGATTATCTGCTTAAGAGTGCCAAAGTATTTGGCAGCGACATTGCCAAGGTGCTCAGCGTGTTCAACCGCAATGGCTACCGGGAGTATCAGCGAAATCGGGAGCGCCGCTACCTGGAATTCCACATTGACCAGATTCAAAATTTGGCCGATCTGGACATCGAAATTGGTGTTTCTACCAGCACCCTGGAAATGCGTGAAAACGAGTTGGTTGCCCGGGAGCTAAAAGTAGACCTGACCCGCCCGCAGCTGTTTGATCCGGCTCATGATCTATAAACACAAGGATTGAAGAAATGATTGCGACCATTGACCCCAACGTTCATCTTTTTAATCGTAAGGCTTTAATCCCACTGCTGGATGCCTCGGCAGAGCGGCATCGCCATTTGTGTCCACGTCAGGTGTTGGGCATTCGCATGGGGCTGTTTGGGTTACACCAGCTTGGTTTGCTGGATGCCAATGCCTACCTTTTTGAGAATCCCAAAAAGCGCTTGCTCACCATCATGGAAACGGATGGCTGTGGGGCCGATGGGGTGGCTGTGGCCACCGACTGCCATGTGGGCCGCCGCACGCTGCGCGTGGTGGATTTTGGCAAGATGGCGGCTACCTTTGTGGATACCGTGTCGGAGCAGGCAGTTCGTGTCGCTCCCAGTGTGCAGTCACGCGAGATGGCCCCTGATTATGCGCCCAATGCCCGCAGCCGCTGGCACGCTTACCTGGAAGGTTATCAAATTATGCCCGATGATGTGCTGTTGGAATGGCAGCCAGTACAGTTAACCACACCTATCAGCGAAATTATTAGCCGCCCTGGTGTCCGGGCTTTGTGCGATGTGTGTGGCGAAGAGATTATAAATGAGCGCGAGGTGGTGGAGAACGGCCGTACCCTTTGCCGCGCCTGTGCCGGGCAATCTTACTATCACCCATTGCAGGAAAAAATAAAGCCAGCAGCAATTTGCTCAGAATTATTTCTACGTTAAATCAGTTCCAGCATGCGTGCTTCCGCTACGGCCTGCACCCGATTATTTACTTCCAGTTTGCCGTAAATGTTGGCCAGATGTGTTTTTACCGTACCAGGGGAAATGCACAGATTAACCCCTATTTCGCGATTGGATAAGCCGTCACTCACTAATTGCAGCACTTCTTGTTCACGATTTGTAATAGATGCTGCTGTAACCATGGACTCTAATTTCTGTTGCGGTATCAGGTCTGTGGCGTTGTGCGTATAGCCTAGCAGCTTTAATATCTCACGGATGAATTCTTGCGCTTCGCTGGTCAGGTTTTCGGTGTGCAACAGAAGCGCCAGCAGGGGGCTTAATTGCGTATCGTATTTGAGAAACGGCCGTATAAATCGCTCTGGAGCTGCTGACCGTATGGCATCGGATAACACCTGCCGAGACTGGTTAAGTTGGTGCTGGTCATACAGTGCCAAAGTTAACAACAGGCGAACGCTCATTAATGGCTCGTTTGGCAAGCCGTGCGGGTTTTGCTCCAGTAACTGCCGTAGAATTTTTTCAGCCGCTGCGGCTTTCTTTTGGCGCAGCAGCATTTCGGCCTGCACCAATTGCGACAACTGGTGATTTTCTTCTTCTACCTCATTTAATAGCCGTTCAACTTCTCCCCAATTCTCCAACGGAACACAGAACATTGCCTCATACGCTGCCAGGTCCTGATCGCGCCATACTCCTGAAGGGCGCTGTGCTTGTAAAGCCCGTGCCGCCTGAATGGTTGAGCGCGCTGCTTCATGATTGCCCAAGGTTGACTGCAACTTCGCCCGCGTAATGGCGATGTTCATGAGCATATTGGAACTGGTTGGGTTGGGATCAACAACCGTTGCCTGCTGTAACAGTTGGCTGGCTTGGGATAATTCATTGCGTGCCAGGCAAATTTGGCTTAGACTGATTAAAGCGATGCTGGCTGGTTCTGGCAGTTTGCCCCGCTGTGTCAAAGCTTGTTGTAAAACTTGATAGATCATCTTTTCGCTTTGTCGTAAATGGCCTTGTAAAAAGGCTCGGTTTGCGCAGTCAGAGCCAGCGATCAACACAACGAATAGGTTCCCTTGCACCCGTGCTTGCTCGTAAATTCCACACAGACGTGTGCCCACTTTTTCAGTTGGCGGCATATGGCTTGCTTCAACAATCCATAAAGCATCCAGCAATTGCCAACGAGGATCGGAGACACCTGCTTGAGAGAAGGTGGTGTCTCCAGCCATTTTACGTTGCCGGATCGTGCGAACCTCGGCCAGAACCTCGATCTCATCTGGGGTCATTGCTTGATCGGGTTTGCCAATGAGTTTCGTTTCCAGACGCTGGAGAAATCGCTCTACTTCGGTCGGATGCAAGGCCAGTTTGGCTAGCCGCAAATAGACAAAAAGCAGCGTTTTGTGATGTTGGAAAACAGATTCTGGCAGTTGTTGAATCCAGCGCAGCAAGCGTGAATCTTCACCATATTCAACCAGTTCATGCAACACTTCATCTTCAATTAAGGAGGCCGCTTCTTCCCAATCTTCAATCGCTAGCAAGTGGCGTACCGCATCCGCTGAAGCATTTTGCTGACGATACCAGGCTGCTGCTCGGCGGTGTAGATCAGAGATTTGATCAGGAAACCTCATCTGTAGCTGGTCGCTTAACATTTCAGCGAACAGATCATGGTAGTGATACCATGTGCGCTCTTCGGAGCGCACCATAAAAAGATTTTCCTGCCAAAGTCGGTCGAGCATTTCTGCACCACCGGTTTGCCCTGTCACAGCGTCACACAGACCGCCAGTTAGTTGTTTAAGAACCGAGGTTTTCAGCAAAAAGTTTTGCACCGTTGCCGGTTGCTGTTGTAAGACGCTCTCCAAAAAGTACTCTCGGAGGAAAATATGGGCGCCATTGAAAGAATCCAGAAAATGCTGCCGGTCTTGTTGTTTATTTAATGCCAGTACGGCCAGCATGAGACCGGCCGCCCACCCACCAGTGCGTTTAACCAATGTCTCCATGTCTCCATAAGCCAAGGGGTTTTCTGAGATGTGCTGCTGCAAAAAATCGATGCCCTCTTCCAAAGTGAATCGCAAATCTTCCATTTCTAACTCTGTAACTAGCCCACGGGAACGCAAGCACCCTAACGCAATGGGGGGACGGGTACGGCCAGAAATGATAAGTTGCAAGGCAGGGGGTAAATGTTCCAACCAGGCCTGGATAGAGTGGTGTACGTCTGGGTGTTGGATGTGATGGTAGTCATCTATCACTAATCCAATTGTCCCCATTGCTTCCGTAGCGCTGATGATTTCATTGGTTAATCGAGCTGCAATTTCGGCAGGGGTAACCGATGAAGACACCTGGAGATAGGGCAGTAAATTTTTACCTAGGCCGGGTACAACAGCCTGTAAGGCCATAACAACTGTTGACCAAAATCGCAGCAAGTGATTATCGTCTGCATCTAAGGCCACCCAGGCCACAGGTATATCACCGCGCTCTTGTTGCCAGGTATTTAGCAGTGTGCTTTTGCCAAATCCGCCTGGGGCGCAAATAAAAGTAACCGGCGTGCTGATTTTTTGGTTCAGGCGGGGGCGGACTATCAGGTTCGGTGGCAAAATAGGAGGTCTGAATTTTGTTAGAGAAGGTAGTGAACCGTTACCCCAAGAATTATAGGGGAGATCGTTTGATTGGTCGGTGGATAGAACCAACTGCGTTAAAACGGCTTTGCCAGCCAGATTAGCAGCAGCTTGGTCTAGCCTTGTTAGGGTTATCTCCTCAGATTTCCCCAAGTAGATTTTATGGAGCTTGCCATTGCGACGACGGTAAGCGTACCAGTAATTGCTGCCATGCCGAGTCTCTCGTCGCGCTGAAAAATGTCCGATAGAGCCTTTGAATTTAAATAGTTTATGTTTGGCAAGCCAGTTGCTCCATTGTGGAGAGTCAAGGGGGATGGGATCGGAAACGGCCGTTTCCTTTTCCCCTGCCCATAAAACGCCATCTTTTACTATCGGCTTCATGCTATTTGCTCCCTAATATCAAGTATTATCAAGACTCGCCCCACAAGCTGAATTAGCTTCACGAAAATAAAAGTTACCCAAATATATACCATTGTAATGGATTTGGGTAACTTTTTGGAGGGTTTTGTACGTCTGTTTGTGAATTATCACTCAATGAATACCCTCTTACCTCAGTGAAATCATCCAAAAACGAGATTTACAAAACCCGTTTTTTTCGGTAATTTTGATTGATAGGCAGAGTGGTTGTCTGTTTTAAGACAATCTAAATATCAACCAGATTTTTGCAGGCTACTTTTTGAAAAAATGCAATTTTGTTGCAAAAGCTGCAAAAATCACCCACCCAATAGTGAGGAGAGATTAATTATGAAGCACAGAAAAAACTTGTTTTATATCCTTCTTGGCTTGCTGCTTGTTTTTGCGTTAAGCGCATGCGGCGGAACAACGGCAACGGAGGATGAAGAACCTGTAGATGCTGCACCAGCACAAGAGGAAGAAGCCGCCCCGGCAGAAGAAGAAGCCATGGACGAAGAAGAAGCTGCCCCGGCAGAAGAAGCCATGGACGAAGAAGAAGCTGCCCCGGCAGAAGAAGAAGCCATGGATGAAGAAGCCATGGACGAAGAAGCCGCTGATCCGAATTCTTTGCCGCGAAACGAAACCCTGTACTTCAATGGTCAACAGTGGGGTTCGGTGGTTGGTTGGAATCCATACTCCAGCAACAATAATATGTGGGCCATTGCCCAGCAAGACAGCGCTCGCGTCGTCATATTCGAAACCCCATATGTGTACAACATGCTCGATGGCCAGGTGTATCCTTTATTGGCTGATGGTCCCTACACGTGGAACGATGCCCGTACCGAGATTACCTTTAAGCTCAACCCTGCCGCCCATTGGAGTGATGGCACCCCGGTGACCGCAGATGATGTCGCTTATACCTGGGCCACCCATGTTAAGTACAGCACACCTACTGGCGCTTCCAATGTAGATTTCATTGACGCTATCGAAGCAGTTGATCCCCAAACGGTCGTCATCAGAGCCAAACTGGACGAGAATGGCAACACGGTCAATCCGCTGATCGTTGAGGCTTACCTGAGCAGCAACTATGTCATTCAGAAAGCCTGGACTCAGACATTAGAAGAACGTGTTGGCGAGGATGCTACCGAACTACTGGCCGATGCTGCTGAGGATGTTGTTTTCTCCGGTCCTTATCACAAATACTTCGCTGATGATAGCAAGGTTATTCTCATTCGTGATGATAACTACTGGGGTCAAGATGCCAGCATGTTTGGCCACCTGCCAGTCCCGAAATACCTGGCACATACGATCTTTAAGGATAATGCGGCCGGTACAACTGCTTTGCAGGCCGGCGAGGTGGATGTCAGCCAGCAATTCAACTCCAATGTTCAGGATCTGTGGTTGGAAGATGGTCTACCCATTTCTACCTATCTGCCCGATGCACCCTATGGCATTGGTGCCAGTCTGCCAACCGCCTTCTTTAATCTAGAATCTCCTGGTTTGGATCAGGTTGCGGTTCGCAAAGCTATTGCCATGGCTGTGGATTATCCCACTATCATCGCCAACGCAATGACGAACCAATCAGCCACCTTCGATCAAGTTCCGCGCTCGCTGATGAACCCGACCCCAGGTGAGCAAGCACTGTATGACCACGACGCTGTAGCCGACTTGCAATGGGCTGGCAATGACATTGAAGGTGCCAAGGCGATGCTTGATGAAGCTGGTATCGTTGATACCGATGGCGATGGCTGGCGTGAATACAACGGTGAGAAACTCAGCTACGTCGCTACCTGCCCCAATGGCTGGTCCGATTGGCAAGCTGCCATTGAAGTGGTTGCTGCCGCCGGTAAAGAAATTGGTATTGAAATTACGTCGAACTACCCTGAATGGTCCGTGTACCAAACGGTTGTTACCAAATCCGATGCACCACTGCCCGAAGGGTATGACATCTTCATGATGTGGAGTGATGGCGCTGGTCCGACCCAGCCATGGTCACGTATTCGCCATCTGATTAGCTCTGAATTCAATGGTTTGGCCAGCAACTGGAACGGTAACTGGGGTCAGTATGCAAATCCCGATGCCGATGCCCTGATCCAGGCCATTCCCACGGAGACCGATCCCGATGCGTTGAAGGAAATGTACACGGAATTGGTTAAAATCTACCTGACTGATGTTCCCTCTTTCACGCTTATGTACCGTCCCCAATCTTTCCATACGGTAAACGAGTCTGTTTGGACTAACTTCCCGTACGAGGGTGATGGGACCACCCCCCCTGTTCCCCCGCTCGACCTGACTGACGGTTGGAGCATTGCAGGCCTCTATAACCTGGAGCTTGTTAATCCATAAGAGGTAAATAATAAAACAGCCATGTCCCACAACCGGGGCATGGCTGTTTTTCATAAATTGGAAACAGTCATTTTGCAACCGTTGTGGCTAATTTCTGTAGCTGCAGGTTCCTTTTTGATCTAGTCAAGTGACTGTCACCTATTTTTTACAAGGAGGTACTGCGTTGAAAGGGTATCGCAATTATTTTCTAGGCAAGATAGGGTGGTTCCTGGTTACCCTGGTGGCCGCTTTTATCCTAAATTTCATCTTGCCCCGCCTGATGCCGGGTGATCCGGTGGCAGCCATTGTCTCAAGGCTGGCACAAGGCATGAGTAATACGAGCGGCGTTCAGGCAATTTATGAGCAATACGCAGAGCAGTTTGGCACCAACAAACCGATGCTGGAACAATTCTTTCTCTATGTGAAAAATGTATTTCAGGGTGACTTTGGTTTTTCATTTAGTCAGTATCCTAGAACCGTGGCGGATGTGATCAAATCTTCTATCTGGTGGACGATTGGGTTGCAGTTTCCAGCCATCATTGTGGGTTGGATTATTGGGAACTCACTTGGCGCATTGGCTGCTTATCGTAAGGGAAGTTTTGATAGAGTTCTCATGCCGGTCAGCATTTTTGTCAGCAATTTACCGGCATTCGGCTCGGCAATCATTTTGCTGGTTGTTTTTGCCGTCACTTTCAAGTGGTTTCCTACTTCAGGTGGTTATGGTTTTGACCTGATTCCTAACTTCAGTTGGAAATTTTTCTGGTCTGTCTTTATCCATTACCAACTGCCGTTCTGGTCAATTGTTTTGATCACGATTGGTGGTCAGGCGATTGGCATGCGTTCCATGGCTATCTATGAGCTGAACGCGGATTACGTAAGGTACAGCCGTTTCATGGGCATCAAGGATAGCAAGATCGTTCGGTATGTTTTTCGGAATGCCATGTTGCCCCAAATCACTGGGCTGGCGCTATCGATTGGAACCATGGTAGGTGGGGCGTTGGTGGCGGAGATTATCTTTAGCTATCCGGGACTTGGTTCCACGATTTTAACGGCCGTTTTAGGCCAGGATTACCCGTTGATCTCAGCGACCACATTGATCGTCACCATTATGGTGCTGGCGGCGAACTTTCTAATTGAGATCATCTACGGCTTCCTTGATCCACGCATTAAGGCAGCCCAGGCTGATTAAGGATAGATGCTGATATGAAACATCTAATTCAACAAGTTTTTCGCTCTGGTAAATTTGTGACCGGGTTTTCCATTTTTGCTGCCATTTTATTGTTTGTGATTATTTATCCGCTAATCATTCCAGATCCGCCGTTGGAGATTATCGGCCAGGGCACGTTCTTTGCCCCCGGCATTTACGTGAATGTGTATGACAGCCTCAATTCGCCACAATATACGCTTAATCTGGATAAAGCTGCTGAGAGACGTATTGCTAGTAAACTGAATGACGATGATCGCCAGGCGATCCAGGATTGGCTGGTAGGAAATGGGATGCCTGAGAGCGAGATCGATATCGCAAACACGGCACAACTTTTGGATCAATGGTTTAATAACTTTGATCCGACAATACGGATCGCGGGGAATACCAATGCCCAGCGAAATTACTACATTCGGCTCAATAATAATATTCAGGGTTTGTTGTCCACTGAGGAGGCTGTGATTGCTGAGATGGATGCAGAAACGGCCGTTCTCGAAGAAACAGGCACTGTGCCTCAATCTGCCTACGTGAATGTCACTCAGGTGCCTAACGTGCGTGTACTGCCATTAGGAACCGATAACTTTGGCCGGGACGTATTAACGGAATTGGTAGCGGCAACCATCGTATCGCTACAAATTGGTTTTGTGGCTGGCATCGTTGCCACCGTGATTGGTCTGGTTCTGGGGCTAGTGTCCGGTTATGTTGGAGGCTTCGTGGATGACGTCATTATGTTCGTCACCAACCTGTTCACCGTAATTCCCAGTTTTGTCTTATTGATCTTGATTTCATTCAGTATCGGCCAGGAACAACGCGGGGCCTTTATCATTGCTGTGGTGATCGGGCTTACTTCCTGGGTATGGACGGCCAGGGCCGTGCGGTCACAGGTGATTTCTTTGCGGAATCGCGACCATGTCAATTTGTCAAAGCTCTCTGGTCATTCAATCGTGCACATCATTGCTAAGGACATCCTACCTTACATCGCTTCCTATGTCATTATGGCCCTGATCCTGCAAATTTCCTCAGGCATCTTGGCCGAGGCTGGTTTGTCGATCCTCGGCTTAGGCCCCAAAACAACAGAAGACCCAACGCTAGGTTTGATGATGAACTGGGCGATGATTTACCAGGCGCACATCCTGGGCAAATGGTGGGCCTACTTCCCCGTTATCATCGTGATTGCGCTGATCGCATTTTCAATGAATTTGATGAATACAGGTCTCGACCAGGTATTCAATCCGGCCTTGAGGGAGTAGGTGACTGAAATGAACAAAGTTATGCTAGATGTGCGGGAACTGACCACAAAATATATTACCCGGTTTCAGGAAGATATTTATGCGGTTGACCACGTTTCTCTGAAAATTGAAGAAGGGAAATCGGTGGGGATTGCTGGAGAATCTGGCTGTGGTAAGTCAACCCTGGCACTTAGTCTGATGGGTTACTATTTCCCACCTTTACACTACTCCAGCGGTGAGATTATCATCGACGACCATAACATTACCGGCATGGATCCGGATGAGGTTCGTAAATCAATCCTGGGCCGGGAGATTGCTTATATTCCCCAGGCGGCGATGAATGCGCTTAACCCCACGCAAAAGATTATCCACTTCATCGAGGATGTCATTCAGGCGCACGATCCTACTACCAACAAACAAGAGATCCACGCACTTGCCAAAGAACTTTTCGAGTCCTTGGGATTACCTGCAGAGGTGCTGCAAAAATATCCCGTTGAACTGTCAGGTGGCATGAAACAGCGCACGGTGATTGCGATTTCAGTTATTCTCAGGCCCCAGGTGCTGATTGCCGATGAGCCTTCTTCCGCACTTGATGTTACCTCGCAGAAAATGGTGATCAAGATGCTGCGGAACTTGATGGACAAAGGCTACATCAAAGCGATGATTTTTATCACGCATGAACTGCCGTTACTTTACAACGTGACGGATGACATCATGGTCATGTATGCCGGGCAGATCGTGGAAAAAGCCAACGCCCATGATGCTGTATTTGATCCGCTCCACCCTTATTCAAGAGGTCTCATGGGTTCGATTATCGTGCCTGAAGAAGGGCTGCGGGATGTAAAACTGACGGCCATTCCGGGGACGCCACCCAATCTTAAAAACCCACCAGTTGGCTGTCGGTTTGCGGCACGTTGCAAATATGTTCGGCCGGAATGCCTTGTTTATTCCATTCCGCTTCGTGAGGTGGGGAACGGCCGTACTTATCGCTGTGTCATGTCTGAAGAAGAACTGAGAGAGACCTATGCCAGGGAGGACCAGCAACATGGCTAATGAAAAAAAGTCTTGCTTGAGAGGAGAAGGGCTGACCAAGGTGTTTGGCCTTGGCCGTACGAGAACTGTCGCTGTCGATCACGTAGATTTTGATTTCAAGGAAGGCGAAATCATCTCCATCGTTGGCGAATCAGGCAGTGGAAAAACCACCCTGGCAAAAATGCTCTTGGGATTAATCAACCCCACCGAGGGCGAAATTTACTTTCAGGGACAGAAGCGCGACATCAAAACACACAAAAAGAAAAAAGAGTATTGGAGAAATATTCAAGCAATCTTTCAAGACCCGTTCTCCTCTTACAACATCTTTAACAAGATCGACAGTGTACTGCTCGATTGCATTAGCATGCGCGGGGGGCGGCGGCTACCGAAAGACCAAAAAATAGAAATGATGACCGAAGCGTGCAGCTTCGTTAATCTGAAGTTTGAGGAATTGACCAACAAATATCCCTTTGAGCTTTCTGGCGGACAGCAGCAGCGTTTGATGATTGCCCGAATATTTCTGCTGAAGCCGCAGATTTTGTTGGCTGATGAACCAACTTCGATGATCGATGCCTGCTCACGCGCCACTATCCTGGATATGTTGATGAATCTTCGTGATGACATCGGCATGACGCCCATTTTCATCACCCACGATATTGGCCTGGCCTATTACGTTTCTGACACCGTTTACATCATGGAAAAGGGCGTATTTGTGGAAAGCGGATCGGCTGATGAGGTGATCCTTCATCCCAAGGAACCATATACCAAGCGCCTGATCAATGATGTCCCGAAGATTTATGAGGAGTGGGACCTCTCTACTGTGTAAGCGCATGGCGATGATGGGCCACACAACCTGGCTGCTTAGGAATCCGGCAGATGTTTGTCTACTTAGTAGCAACGCCGGTGAGTTTAGGATGTGTCAATAGGTGCGTTGAAAGTTGATCTAGGTCGTTCAACAACCATGATGATTCCTTACACGCCAGGTAGTTCCTTGTCAATCATCCAGAAACCTCCTTTGGTATGCATCTTACCGTAAGTTTTGGTTGGGCTGATTCCTGTTGGGAGCCATTAGCACATAGGGAAAAGGTGCCAGCTCTCATTAACAAAGAAGAATATTTTTATAACTTTGAACAAAAGCCTGAGTTTCTGGCTCAGTTTGGGTTAGATGAACTGGATTTGGAATTCAGAGCACAGAAAGTCCCGGTTTATCCAACGGCAGGCAAAAGAGATTGTCGAAGAAGAAGGCATCATTCTTCTGGATTATCGAGCTTTGCACGATGTTTGGCAGGAAAAGGGAGTCCATAGGAAAAATTCATTATGAAAATTCAAACAATTATCAAACAAATGACGCTTGAAGAGAAAGCTGCGCTATGTACCGGCGCCAGCAAGTGGTCCACTACCCCGGTGGAACGCTTGGACGTGCCGCAAATGATTTGCTCAGATGGGCCGCACGGTGTCCGGCGCCAGCCCGATTTACATGATGATATAGGGCAGGAGAGTTTGCCCGCCACCTGCTTTCCTACGGCCTCCTGCCTTGCTTCTACCTGGGATGTGGACTTGATCCGCAATTTGGGTGAAGCGCTGGCCGAAGAATGTATCGCCTTGAACGTAGACGTGTTACTCGGCCCCGGCGTGAACATGAAACGGTCTCCGCTGGGAGGGCGTAATTTTGAGTATTTTTCCGAAGACCCCTACTTGGCCGGGGAGATGGCTGTTAACTTCATCAATGGTGTGCAAAGCAAAGGTGTGGGGACTTCGCTTAAGCATTATGCGGCCAACAACCAGGAGTTCCAGCGTTTCAGCATCAGCGCTGAGGTGAATGAGCGTACCCTGCGTGAAATCTATTTGCCTGCTTTTGAAAAAGCGGTCAAACAGGCCCAACCCTGGACGGTGATGTGTGCCTACAACAAAGTCAACGGCACCTTCGCCTCACAGCACCACTATTTGCTGAATGAGATTCTCAAGGATGAATGGGGCTTTGAAGGTCTGGTTGTCTCCGATTGGGGCGCGGTGCGTGACCGGGTAGCGGCGTTGAAAGGCGGGCTGGATTGGGAAATGCCCGGCCCGCAGGAGCGCCGCGTTAAAGAGGTAGTTGAGGCGGTACGCTCCGGCGCATTGGACGAAGCGGTTCTGGATGAATCGGTCCGCCGCATTTTGCGCATTGTTTTCAAGGCTGCGGAAACACCAAAAAGCGGTGATTTTGACGTGGATGCACATCATGAACTGGCAAGCCACATTGCCTCGGAAGGCATGGTGTTGCTCAAAAACAATGGTTTGCTGCCGCTGAAAGGCCAGGAGCATATTGCTGTGATCGGCCGTTCTGCGGAACAGGCTCATTTCCAGGGCGGGGGCAGCTCGCACATCAACCCGACCAAAGTGGCAGTACCGTTCAAGGAATTGCAAGCACAAGCCGGGAATGCTGAACTGACTTATGCTAAAGGGTATCCAACGGATAATTCTTTCCGCCAGGATTTGATTGACGAGGCGGTAACGCTGGCACAAGTGGCCGATGTGGCTGTGCTGTACATCGCCCTGCCTACCTTTAAAGAATCGGAGGGGTACGACCGCACAGATCTTGATTTAACGGAGCAGCAGGTGGCGTTGATTACGGCCGTATCCGCTATTCAACCCAATACCGTTGTCATCCTTAACAACGGCGCGCCCGTGGCCATGAGCGGCTGGATTGATGGTGTAGCCGCCGTACTCGAAGGTTGGATGATGGGCCAGGCAGGCGGTGTAGCGATTGCCGATGTCCTCTTTGGCAAGGTCAATCCCTGCGGCAAACTGGCCGAAACCTTCCCGCTCAAGCTGGCGGACACGCCCGCTCACCTCAACTGGCCAGGCGGCGCAGGCGAAGTGCACTATGGCGAAGGTATTTTTATTGGCTACCGCTACTACGACGCCAAAGAAATGCCCGTTCAGTTTCCCTTTGGCTATGGGTTGAGCTACACCACGTTTGCCTACAGCAATCCAAAGGTATCAGCAACGAACTTCAAGGACGTAGATGGCTTGACGGTTACGGTGGATGTCACCAACACGGGAGACATTGCGGGCAAAGAGATCGTCCAACTGTACGTCCATGACCAAAAGTCCGGGTTGGTACGTCCCGAAAAAGAGTTAAAAGGATTTGCCAAGGTAGACCTCCAACCGGGTGAGACCAAAACCGTCTCCATCCCGCTCGATTTCCGGGCCTTTGCTTATTATCACCCCGAATACAAACGGTGGATTACCGAGGATGGCGAGTTTGACCTTCTAATTGCAGCCTCGGCGGCAGATATTCGTCACAGCCTGACGGTGACGCTCAAATCGACGCTGGACCTGCCCTGTATTCTGGACAAAGAATCCACCATCCGCGAATGGATGGCTGACCCACGCGGCAAGGTCGTCTTTGGCCCCTTCTACGAAATGATGGAAAGTGAGACCCGCAAAAGGTTCGGTGGCGATGACAATGAACGCTATGGCAACGATGGTGCCATCGGGATGGACGTTATGGAAATGTTTAGCGATATGCCGTTGGTGAGTGTGCTGATGTTCCAGAAAGATGCGTTACCGATGCATCCCGAAGATATGGTGGCGGGATTGTTGCAGCAGGTTCACAGCGAGAGTGAGAGCTAAGAATGAAAATTCAAACTTTGACTGGTACATGGCGTTTTCAGCAAGTTGGGACAGACGATTGGCTGCCTGCCACTGTTCCCGGCGGCGTACATACCGATTTACTCGCCCTGGGCCGCATCCCTGACCCGTTTGTGGGTGATAACGAAAAAAAGGTGCAGTGGGTGGCAGAAGCAGATTGGGAATATCGTACGCAATTTTCCGCCGCGCCTGAACTTTTGCAGCAGTCGCATATCTGGCTGGTTTGTGATGGGCTGGACACGCTGGCAGCGGTGACGCTGAACGGCCGTTCCCTGGGCCAAACCAACAACATGTTCCGCCAATACCGCTGGGATGTTAAAGACCTGCTTCAAGCGGCTGACAATGAACTAGTGATTACTTTTGCCTCAGCGGTGAATTACATTACGGAAAAGCAGGCAGAACGGCCGTTGCCCGGCGTCTCGCAAGCGATTCCTGGCAGCCCTTATTTGCGCAAAGCACCCTGCCAGTTTGGTTGGGACTGGGGGCCACAGCTGCCGCCGATTGGCATCTGGCAAGATATTCGATTGGAAGGGGCTAGCAGTGCCCGCCTGACGGATGTCCACTTGCGTCAAAGCCATAACGACGGGCAGGTGACCGTGTCGGCTGCCTTGGCGCTTGAGCAATGGATGGATGAGGCGGTGACGGCGCGGCTGCGTGTTGTTGCACCGGATGGGGAAGAGATGATGGAGGAAACGGCCGTAACGACCACAACCACACTCAACCTTCCCATTCCCCACCCCCAACTCTGGTGGCCCAATGGCTATGGAGCACAGCCACTTTATCAGGTTGTGGTTAGCCTGCACCAAGGAGGCACGGAGGTAGACCAGCGAAGCTACCAGCTTGGCCTGCGCACCGTTGAACTACGCCAGGAAGCCGATGAATGGGGCCGCTCCTTTGAATTTATGGTCAACGGCGTGCCCATCTTTGCCAAAGGCTCCAACTGGATTCCGGCCGATTCCTTCCCTACCCGCCTCACTGATGACTCCCTGGAGATGCTCATTCGCGGCGCGGCAGAGACCCATCAAAACATGCTGCGCGTCTGGGGCGGCGGCTTCTTTGAGGAAGAGCGTTTCTACGATTTGTGTGATCAGTACGGCATTCTGGTCTGGCAAGATTACATCTTTTCGTGCAGCGTTTATCCGCTGGATGATCCCGAGTTTTTGGAAAACGTACGCATCGAAGTGGAAGAAAATGTGCGCCGCCTGCGCCATCGTGCCAGCCTGGCGCTGTGGTGCGGCAACAATGAGATGGAGTGGGGTTGGGCCGATTGGGGCTGGACACGGCCTGATTTAGACGATATGAAAACGGCCTATGATCGCTTCTTCCATCATACCCTAGCTGAGTGGAGTACCACTATTGATCCGGACACCCCGTATTGGCCCAGTTCGCCATCCTCCGACACACCTTTTGCCGAGCCAAATGGGCAGGCGCAGGGAGATGCACATTACTGGGATGTGTGGCACGGCCGTAAACCGTTCACCGCTTACCGCGATCAGTTCCCCCGTTTCATGAGCGAATTTGGCTTCCAGGCGCTGCCGCCGCTGGCCACCATCCGCACCTTTGCTGAGGAAGCCGACTGGAACATGACCTCCTACATCATGGAACGGCACCAGAAAAACGACAGCGGCAACAGCTTGATGGTGGGGCAGATGCTCGATACCTTCCGCCTGCCCAAAGATTTCCCTTCGTTGGTCTATTTGAGCATGGTACTTCAGGCCGAAGGCATTCGTTACGGCGTGGAGCATTGGCGGCGAGCCCGCGACCGGGTGGCGGGTACGCTCTATTGGCAGCTCAATGACTGCTGGCCGGTGGCCTCCTGGTCCAGCCTGGATTATTACGGCCGTTGGAAAGCGCTGCATTATGCGGCCCGCCGCTTCTATGCACCGGTGCTGCTCTCGATTGAAGACGATCCGCCACAACAGGGCGTTTATATCACCAATGATCAGCGCGAAGCATGGGCTGGCAGTGTGCGCTGGTCGCTGGAAACGCTGGATGGCACGCTACTGACTGCCGGAGAAGAGCCAGTGCAGGCCGCCCCACTGGCTACAACACATATTAAAACTTTTGACCTGAATGACCAGGTTTCTGATGAAAACCGGCGAGAATTAATTTTTATTACTGAATTGTGGCGGGACAGCAGCCGGGTGGCCTTACAAACGGCTTTCTTCGCGCCCACAAAACATCTACTGTTGGCCGATCCGGCGGTGCAGGTGACCTGCTGCGGTGAGGAGAACTTGCTGCACATCGAATTGACTGCCCAGTCTCTGGCCCGATTGGTAGTACTCTCATTTGATAGTGCTGACGTCATTTTCAGCGACAACTACTTTGACTTGCCCGCCGGTCGTTCTGTCTCGGTTAGCTGCTTACTACCTGACGGATGGAGCTTATCCCAGGCCGAAGCGGCCCTGCGCGTCCGGTCCGTTTACGATTCGTTTGCTGTGACTTGACCATTTGTAGGACGATTTTGTAAATCGTTCGGGCGACTTACAAGATTGAGAGAAAGGAGTCTATCATGACTGATGTTCAAGGCATCGTCACCAAAATGACGTTAGAAGAAAAAGCTGCTTTATGTACCGGAGCCAGCTCCTGGACAACCACACCCGTGGATCGTCTGGGTTTGCCTGAACTACTCGTTTCAGATGGCCCGCACGGCATTCGCCGCCTGCCTGATGTTCATGCGTTGTCCTGGAAAAGCTTACCTGCTACCTGTTTCCCCACCGCCTCTGGGTTAGCCGCCACCTGGGACGTCGATCTGCTGTATGAGATGGGGCAGGCGTTGGCCAAAGAGGCCATCGCTTTGAATGTAGATGTTGTGCTGGGTCCTGGTGTGAATATGAAGCGAACGCCGTTGTGCGGCCGTAACTTTGAGTATTTTTCTGAAGACCCGTATCTGGCCGGGGAACTGGCGGCCGGCCTGATCAATGGCATCCAGAGTAAAGGTGTGGGCACGTCGTTGAAACATTTTGCCGCCAATAACCAGGAATTTGAGCGCCATTCGATTAGCGCTGAAATAGATGAACGTGCCTTGCGTGAGATTTATTTACCGGCGTTTGAAACGGCCGTTACCAAAGCCAAACCGTGGACCGTCATGTGTTCCTATAACAAGGTCAACGGAACCTACGCCTCCGAACATCATCGCCTGCTTACCGATATTCTCAAAGACGAATGGGGTTTTGACGGGTTTGTCGTCTCCGACTGGGGCGCTGTCCATGACCGGGTCGCTGCATTGCAGGCCGGGCTGGACCTGGAAATGCCTGGCCCCAAGCAAACACGGGTCAATGCTGTCATCGAAGCCGTGCGCAACGGCGAGTTGGACGAGGCCGTGCTTGATGAAGCCGCCCGGCGCATCGTCCGCATTGCCCTCCTGGCAGCACAAACGCCCAAAGGGTCCAATAGTTCCATTGGGGACAAATTTGACGCTGCCGCCCATCACGCCCTGGCCCGCAAAATTGCCGCCGAGGGCATGGTGTTGCTCAAAAACAACGGCCTGCTGCCTTTACAAAATCCACAGCATATTGCCGTCATTGGCCGGGCCGCGCAGAAAGCGCATTTCCAGGGCGGTGGCAGTTCACACATCAACCCCACCCAGGTGGACGTGCCCTTTAGTGAAGTGCAAAAGTTGGCGGGGAACGCCGAATTGAGCTTCGTCGCTGGTTATCCTGAAGACAACTGCTTTGAACAAACATTGATTGACGAAGCTGTGGCTACTGCCCAAGCAGCCGATGTGGCGCTGCTCTTTATTGCGTTGCCCACCTTCAAGGAATCAGAAGGGCACGATCGGCCAGATTTAGATCTGACGGAACAACAAGTGAGGTTGATTCAGGCGGTAACGGCCGTTCAGCCCAATACTGTCGTCATCCTCAACAACGGCGCACCTGTGGTTGTTCATGGTTGGATCGACGGCACAGCGGCCGTTCTGGAAGCATGGATGATGGGCCAGGCAGGCGGTGGCGCGATTGCTGACGTGCTCTTTGGCCGTGTGAATCCTTGCGGCAAGCTGGCCGAAACGTACCCCGTTAAGCTGGCCGATACTCCGGCCCACCTCAATTTCCCCGGCGAAAACGGCGTGGTGCATTACGGTGAAGGGCTGTTCATCGGGTATCGTTACTACGACGCCAGGGAAGTGCCGGTGCAGTTCCCGTTTGGTTACGGATTGAGCTACACCACCTTTGCTTACAGCAATCCGCAGGTTTCGGCTGCCACTTTCAAAGATGTGGAGGGCGTGACCGTCTCAGTTGATGTGACGAACACCGGGCAGGTTACCGGTAAAGAGATTGTGCAGGTGTATGTGCATGACGAGGAAGCCCGATTGGTAAGGCCGTACAAAGAACTTAAAGGGTTCGCCAAAGTAGACCTGCAACCGGGCGAGACCAAAACAGTGGCGATCCCGCTCGATTTCCGCGCCTTCGCCTACTACGATCCCGCCCACCGGCAGTGGGTCACCGAAGACGGCCAGTTTAATATCCTCATTGGTGCTTCTGCTGCAGACATCCGCAGCTGTGTGACCGTGACGCTGCAATCAACGCTGCAACTGCCCTCTGTTTTACACCGTGAATCAACCATCCGCGCCTGGTTAGAAGACCCGCGTGGCAAGAAAACTTTTGAGCCGATGTATCGGCAGTTGATGGCGCAAATGAGTCGCGCGTTTAGTGGCGATGATGACAATGGCAACGAGGTAATTGGCATGGATTCAAGTGGGTTTATGCTGGACATGCCCTTGTTGAGCATCCTCCATTTTCAGGAAGACGCCCTGACCCAGCCAGCGGATGACATCGTGGATTTGCTGTTAGCCCAAGTTCATGGTGCAGTTGGGTAAGGAGTTTACATGCTACTTCATTGGACTGACGCTTATGCCACGGTAGACGGTCTCCAGATTCATTACATCCGCACCGGACATGGCCATAAGCCCCCTTTGGTGCTCTTGCACGGCTTTTCTGACAATGGCTTATGCTGGCTGCCGGTGGCGCGTGAACTGGAGGCGCAATATGATGTCATCATGCCGGATGCCAGAGGACATGGGCTTTCGGCGCGGGTGCAGCCCAATAAGCCGATTGACAATGCGGCCGACGCAGCTGGGCTCATCACAGCGCTGGGATTGCAGCAACCAATTGTTGGCGGCCATTCGATGGGCGGCCTCACGGCTACAGAACTCGGCGGGCGCTATCCAGACCTGGTTGCTGGACTAATTTTGGAAGATCCGGCCTGGATTGATCCGTCCCCCGATGACGTGCCTTTACACAAGAATCCATTTTTTGAATGGTTGTTAAACATTGACGCGGTTTCTCTAGAGGAGATTATCGCGTTGGGAAAAGCGAATAATCCGGCCTGGCCGGAGGTGGAATTCCCAGCCTGGGCCGAGTCCAAACGCCAGCTTGACAAGAATATTTTTTCGGTCGTCAATGTGCGTAAACCGTGGCGGGAATTTGTTGCGGCATTTACTGTTCCGGTGCTGCTGATAACGGCCGTTGCCGAGAAAGGCGCTATAGTCACCCCAGCGACTGCTCAAGAAGCGGCCTCCCTCTCGCCACTGCTGCAAGTGGTACAGGTTCCCCACGCCGGGCACAATATCCGCCGGGAAAACTACCCGGCCTTTATGCAGGCTGCCCAAACTTTTCTGAACCAATTTTAAATTTTTGCTGGTGGCTAGTTGGTGGTGGAACCACTAGCAACTAGCCGCTAACAACCAGCAACTCAAAACTGGAGCATCTCAAATGGAATACCAATTTCCACAAGGATTTTTATGGGGCACGGCAACGGCCGCACACCAGGTAGAAGGCAATAATACAAACAGCGATTTTTGGGTGATGGAACATGTGCCGGACACGGTGTTTGCCGAGCCGTCGGGCGACGCCATTGACCATTACCATCGCTATCCGGAAGATATTGCCTTGCTGGCCGAATTGGGGTTCAGTAGCTACCGTTTTTCAGTGGAATGGGCACGGGTGGAACCAGAAGACGGCCGTTTCTCTACCGCTGCTCTTGACCATTATCGTCGCATGTGTGAAAGTTGCCATGCGCACGGTCTCAAGCCAGTTGTAACGTATCATCACTTCACGTCACCGCGCTGGCTCATCAGCCAGGGTGGTTGGCAAAATATGGAAACGGCGGAAAAATTCGGCCGTTATGCCCAAAAAGTGACCCAACATCTGGGCGATCTGGTCGAGGCAGTCTGTACCATTAACGAAGTCAACATCCCACGTATGGCGGCTATGATCTGGATGGCCGGTGGCCCGGATAAGGCGTTCCTCAAGAACGCAGCGGCAGCGCTACACACAACCCCTGAGGAGTTTGCCCCCTTTATGTTTGCCGGAACAGCTCTGGGGCGAGATGTTATTCTAGCGGCGCATCATCAGGCACGAGAGGCGATTAAGGCGGAACGGCCGTCGCTCCCCGTTGGGTTAACGGTTGCTATGTCCGATATGCAGGCATTGCCTGGCGGCGAAGCCGTGCGTGATAAGATGCGCTGGGAATTGCAAGATATATTTCTGGAAGCTGCTCGCCAGGATGATTTTGTTGGCGTTCAAACTTATTCTCGTGAGCGATACGGTCCAGACGGTCCTCTTGGCCCAGAAGAGGGCGTGGAGGTGACGCAAATGGGCTACGAATTTTGGCCGGAAGCCATCGGCGCAACCCTGCGCCGCGCCCACGAAGTGACGGGTATTCCCCTCATGGTTACCGAAAATGGCATTGGCACAGCCGATGACGGCCGTCGCTTGGCTTACTATCAGATTGCCTTGCAAAGCGTTGCCGCTTGCCTGGAAGAAGGGCTGGACATTCGCGGCTACTTTGCCTGGTCTGCCTTCGATAATTTTGAATGGATGCTGGGTTACCGCCCCACATTTGGCATTATTGCCGTGGACCGCAGCACACAGCAGCGCACTGTTAAAGCCAGCGCCCGCTGGTTAAGCACTGTGGCTCAAACGAACCGGATAGATTTGTGACAAAAAGTGAAAAACTCCGCAACACCAGCGGCTATTACCTGCTTTTTGTGAGCCTGGGCTATAGCCTGGGTATCACCGGCCCTGCGTTGCCTTCGCTGGCGGAACAAACCGGCAGCACATTAGGGGCTATTGGCTCCATCTTTCTATTTGGTGCCCTGGGTGGCATGTTGGGAACTGCGATAAGCGGCCGTCTTTTCGATCGTTTATCGCGGGGCTATCTTTTGCTTGGGCTAGCCCAACTGGCAAGTGCCGTGTTGTTTGCGCTTATACCGCAGGCAGGTAGCCTGCCGGTGTTGCTACTGATCTTTTTTATTAGCGGTCTGCCCGTCGGCATGATCAACACGGGGGCAAACACCCTGCTGATGTGGACGCATGGCAAAAACGCCGGGCCATATATAAATGGGTTACATTTTTCCTTTGGCTTAGGCGCATTTCTGGCGCCAACAGTTTTTGCGCAAGTGCTGAAGCTGGGTGGCACTTACCAGCATGCCTACTGGGCATTGGCCGGGCTTGCTGTGCTTGTTGGCCTGTTCGTTCTGTTCCTGACCGGCAGCCCGGAACAACCCGATAAACAGGAAGACAGCATCCAGTCACAGGGAAACCTGCGCAAAGCCTTGCCGACAATCATTATTGCGATGCTGTTTCTGTTTTTCTATGTTGGCTCTGAAATCACTTTTGGCAACTGGATTTACACCTATACACTAACCCTTGACTTGGCAAATGCGACACGCGCGGCGTACCTGACCTCCGGATTTTGGCTGGCGTTTACCATTGGTCGCGGTATTTCTATTGCCGTAGCGGCGCGCTATGAACCGGAACAAATCCTGACGGTTGCTTTTCTAGGCGGGCTTGGCGCGTTGGCTTTACCAATTCTCGCGCCGGGTTCGATCAACATTCTGTGGGTTGCGACAATTATGGTGGGGTTTTTTATGGCCCCCATTTGGGCCACTGGCTACAACCTGGCCGGGCAGTCCATCAAATTGACGGCAACCGTCAGCAGCATCATTATTTTGGGTGACAGTCTGGGGGCTGTTGTGCTGCCGTGGTTGACGGGACAGGCGATTGAGCGTTTTGGCGCACGCACCATGCCCTGGCTGGTGTTCTTCAGCCTGGCGATTAACGCCCTCATCTTTGTATTTATGCTCTTACAACGCCGCAAGACGCTCCCGGTTGCCCTTGCCGGGGAATAATGGTTCAAGGACGCAATAATCAAGTAAGCAGAAAAAAACGGCCGTTTCTCACCTGAGAAACGGCCGTTTTTTATCTCTGTCGGGGCAGCGGGATTTGAACCCACGACCTCTTCGACCCGAACGAAGCGCGCTACCAAGCTGCGCCATGCCCCGAACAGTTGCAAATTATAGAGCAACGCCAAGAGTTTGCAAGTTGTGTAAGAATATACCGGGTCCCAAGTGAACAGACAGGTACTGCTTACTTTTCGCTCGAAACCGGTGGCCCTTGCACAATTCGGTCCGCGACTAACTGCTCGCCTTCAGTTGTTCGCGGTGCCTGCCAGCGCGTTTCCAGCCACCAGGTTGCGCCCGCTGCGGCATACGGCCGTATCACTTCCACAGCTTCATCCGGCTTGTCTCCTGGAGTTTCGCCCTCCACTACAATATCAAATGGCTCGTTGGGCTTTTCCGCCTGAACAAAGGCTGACATTTCGGCGACGGCTTCGGGGGTAAGCGGCTGGTGCTGTTTTTGGGCATCCAGCACGTTGGGCAGCAGGCCATCGTAGCGCAAAACGCGGGCCATGCTCTTGGGCCAGTTCCAGGCCCCCACCATCCAAATAGGAATGCGCGGTTGCTGCACAGGTGGTGGGGGTGGAAAAAAGTCACATTCCTGCACCTGATAATGTTTGCCGCTGTAGCTGAACGGCTGGCCGCGCCATAGCCCTGTCAGGATGTCCAGCCCTTCGCCCAGCAGTTCGGCGCGGGTTTTGCGGTCTGTCACTTCGCCAAAGGCGCTAAAGCCGGTGTCCACTGCGCCCAATCCCACACCTAAAATGACCCGCCCACCGGAAAGATTGTCCAGCGTGGCCGTTTCGCTGGCCAGCTTCCAGGGGCGCATCCGCGAAATGGGGGTAATCATTGTGCCCAGGCGGATATGCTCGGTGACCATGGTCGCAGCTGTCAGGCTAATCCAGGCATCGATGCCCCAAACCGGCTCCCAGACAAAAATTGCGTCCCAGCCGGCGGATTCGGCCGTTTTTGCCAGGTTGGCCACGGTGCGGGCATCGCCGCTGGGAATGACAAAACCATATTTCATAGGTGTCTCTCCTTAATTTTCCCGGAAACTGCCTTCAAAAAACCAATCTGCTTAAAAGTTTCCGGGGAAATGTTTTGAGAGGTGATTTTACCTTAGGATTCCTGACATCTTTTGACGAGAATGGTTTTAGTTTGGCTGCAGGCGGTGATGAGCAAGAGGATTGCGCTCGTTGCACAAATGCCTTGTGACGATTATAGTTTGGTACCATTCCTCAGAACACCCATGTTGGCTACCCATGAAGGAGACGCTGTGTCTGCAAATCTTCCCGCTTTTTCAACAATTTTGTACGCGCACGATGGTCAAGTTGCGCAAATTAGCCTCAATCGCCCAGAGCGGCGTAACGCGCTTAACGCCCAATTAAATAAGGATTTGTTGGCGGCGTTCAGCCACGCCCGTGATGATGACAACGTTCGCGCCATTGTGTTGACCGGCGCGGGCAAGGGGTTTTGTGCCGGGGCAGATTTGTCTGATTTTGCTCAGCAGCCCACAGCCGAACAGGTGTATGATGGCATCTTGAACAATTATCAGCCGTTGATGGGATTAATTACCACAATTGAAAAGCCAGTGATTGCTGCCGTGAATGGGGTGGCTGCTGGCGCTGGTGCTGCCCTGGCCCTGGCCTGCGATTTATTGGTGATGGCCGAAGGTGCCAGTCTGATGATGGCCTTCAGCAACATTGGTCTGTTGCCGGATGCTGGTGCCTGCTGGTTTTTGGTGCGGCAGATAGGCTACAGTCGTGCTTACCAGATTGCCATTGAGGGGGAGCGCATTCCGGCGGCGCGCTGCCTGGCGTTTGGCCTGACGAACAAGGTGGCTGCCGCAGACCAACTGCTGCCAGAAGCGCTTGAATGGGCCCACAAGCTGGCCAAACGGCCGACTTTAGCCCTGGGTCTCACCAAACATGCCCTCAACTATGCTGCCCAGCATGATTTGGCCAGCACCATTGAATACGAAGCTCGCCTGCAAAAGCAAACAATCCCCAGCCATGACCATTTAGAAGGGGTGAAGGCTTTCGCCGAGCGGCGCGCTCCCGATTTCAAGGGTCGCTAAAGATACGGAATAGGAGTATGGCATCTTCAGATGCGAACTCTGCCAATAAAGTTGTAGGAGCGAAAATGAGTCAACCTGATTTTGATTTATCTGGAAAAGTAGCCTTAATCACTGGTGCCTCGCGGGGCATTGGGCAGGCCATTGCCGAGGCATATGCAGCGGCCGGGGCTAAAGTGGTTTTGGCCAGCCGCAAGCAGGAATCGTTGGATGAAGTAGCCGAAATTATTCGTGGCAACGGCGGTGAGGCGCTGCCCATTGTCGCCCACACAGGTGACGATGAAGCGATCAATGCGCTGGTGGCCCAGGCTACCGAAGCATATGGTGGCATCGACATTGTGGTCAACAATGCGGCGACGAATCCCCACTTTGGCCCGGTGATGACGGCCGAAGAGAGCCATTGGGACAAAATTTTGGACGTGAACGTAAAAGGGTATTTTCGTGTCGCCAAAGGGTGTGTGCCTAGCATGCAGGCGCGCGGGGGCGGCAAAATCATTAACGTGGCCTCGATTGCCGGCTTGACGCCGCAGCCAGGAATGGGGATCTATTGCGTGAGCAAAGCGGCCGTTCTCATGCTAACAAAAGTATTGGCGGCAGAATTAGCTGGGGATAACATCCAGGTGAATGCCATTGCCCCAGGTTTTATCAAAACAAAATTTAGCGCCGCCATCTGGGGCAATCCGCAGCTTAATGAAGCGGTCATGAAGCAGATTCCCCAGGGCCGCATGGCCGAGCCAGAGGAACTGACGGGCATTGCCCTCTATCTTGCCTCTGGCGCATCCAGCTTCACCACTGGGGAAACGATGCTCATTGATGGTGGCCAATTGATTGGCAACGCACTTGGTTAATTTATGCATGCGGTGGAGACGCTGCAAGTCGCTACCCACGAGACACCCACAAAAAGGATTAAAACATGTTCGACCTTTCCCCTGAATTTGAGAAAAATTTAGCCACAATTCGTGAATTTGTCCGTGAAGAGCTGTTTCCTTTGGAGCGGGAATATCTGGCGCAGGGGTTTAAGGCGCTGGAGCCAACATTGCAAGAGAAGCGGCAAAAGGTGAAAGATTTGGGCCTCTGGCTGCCGCAGGTACCCAAGGAATACGGTGGCCTGGGGCTGACACTGTTTGAACATGGGCTGGTGAGTCAGGAGCTAGGACAGACGCCTTTTGGTCATTATGTGTTTAACTGCCAGGCACCCGACGCGGGTAACATGGAAATTTTGATCGATCATGGCACACCGGAGCAGAAGAAAACGTTTTTGATGCCGCTGCTGCGTGGCGAAATTCGCAGCTGTTTTTCGATGACCGAGCCGGAACACGCTGGCTCCAACCCAACGATGATGAGCTGTACGGCCGTTCGCGAAGGTGACAGCTACATTATTGATGGCCACAAATGGTTTACCAGCTCGGCCGACGGCGCGGCGTTTGCTGTGGTGATGGCCATCACCAATCCAGAAGCTAGCCGTCATGAGCGGGCCAGCCAGATTCTGGTGCCGCTCGACACGCCCGGTTACACGCTGGTGCGCAATATTTCTGTCATGGGCGAGCCTGGTGACGGTTGGGCCAGCCATGCGGAAGTGCGTTACGAGGATGTACGCGTGCCGCAAACGAATCTGCTGGGAAAAGAAGGTGAAGGGTTTGCCATTGCTCAGGAACGGCTGGGGCCAGGCCGCATTCACCACTGCATGCGCTGGTTGGGCATTTGTGAACGCTCTTTTGAGCTGATGTGCCGTTTTGCCTTGAAGCGAGAGGTGGCTCCGGGACGGCCGTTGGCCGGCCAACAAACGATCCAGAACTGGGCGGCCGAGAGCCGCGCCGAAATTAACGCCGCGCGCCTCATGGTGCTGGCCACCGCCAAGCGCATTGATGAAGAAGGGCAGTACGCCGCCCGCGATGATATTTCGCTGATTAAGTTCCATGTGGCCGGGGTCCTACAAACGGTTCTGGATCGCGCTTTGCAGGTGCACGGTGGCCTGGGCATGACCGACGATACGCCGATTGCCTATTGGTTCCGCCACGAACGGGCTGCCCGCATTTACGATGGGCCAGATGAAGTGCATAAATGGTCGGTGGCTCGCCGGATTTTTGCCCAGTATCAGTGAACGGCCGTTGGTGTTTGGTATGTCTAATTGGTGTGATTTGGAATCTAGAAAAACATGAAAGACACAATTGAAGTGCGGCCGGATGAGCGATTTGATGTGGCAAAGGTGGCAGCGTACCTGCGGGGTAAGCTGCCTGGCAGTGAAAATGAACTAACCGTGCGGCAGTTTGGTGGCGGGGCAGCGAATCTAACCTATCTGTTGGATTATGGCAGCCATGAGTATGTTTTGCGGCGACCACCGCTCGGTCCCGTGGCCAAATCGGCGCATGACATGGCGCGGGAATACAAGGTGCTGTCTGTGCTGCACCAGGTGCTGCCCACTGCGCCGCGTGCCTTTTTGTACTGTGAGGATGCAGAC
>CAJQMR010000023.1 GCA_905479495.1 uncultured Anaerolineae bacterium | reverse complement strand
ATATGGTTTCGACATCCCGCCTCCGGTGGTTCCCGGCGGAGAAGGTTCAGGGACAGTTGTCGCCGTTGGCCCTGGAGCGATGGGCCGCTATTTCCTTGGCAAGCGGGTTGCTTGTCTGAGTAAGGGGGAAAGAGATGGCATTTGGGCTGAATATGTGGTGGCCTCTACAAAGGGTGGCGCTTTCCCACTGAATAGATCGGTCAGCCTGGAACAAGGGGCCCTGTCAATTATCAATCCGCTGACGGCCAGCGCTTTCCTGGAAATCACAAATGATGGCGGGCACAAAGCCATCGTCCTGACTGCGGCGGCCAGCGCACTCGGGCAAATGGTCAACCGCTTGGGGCGAAGCGAGGGGGTTCAGGTTATCAACGTCGTTCGCCGAGAGGCCCAGGTGGAATTACTCAAAGCGCAGGGGGCAACGGCCGTTTTGAATAGCAGTGATGTGGATTTTGAAAAACAACTTCATGATGCCTGCCATCAGTATGACGTCCACCTCGCTTTTGATGCGGTTGCCGGACCGATGACGGGGCAGTTGCTCAAAGCAATGCCAAAAAACAGCACCGTAACGGTCTACAGCTGTCTATCTCACAAAGCGCCACAGACCGACGTTGACCAGATTGTTTTTGAAGGCAAAACCGTAACCGGTTTCTGGCTGGGCCCCTGGCTTTATTCCACTAAGAACTTGCTGCAAATCCTTATGCTTTGGCGGCGCTCCCAAAAACTGATCGGCACCGATCTCAAGAGCGAAATCCGGGTACGGTATCCGTTCCAGGAAGCCAGGAAAGCTGTCCAGGAGTACACCGATCACATGACAGGTGGAAAGATTTTGCTCACACCGATTACCTAGTTAATGTGCTTAAAGGGGCAATTGAAGATGTATGAAGTCACAATCGATTCCGAACGATGTAAGAAAGATGGCCTCTGCGCCATGATCTGTCCAGTTGGTGTTATCCAACAAGACGAGAAGGTCACTGTTCCAAAAATATCTGATGAACACGTAGCCCATTGCATTGCTTGTGGCCACTGCATGGCCATCTGCCGTCATGGTGCGATTAGCCACTCTGAATTTCCAGCAACTACCGTCCAGGCGATTCCGTTTGAGCAGATGCCCAAAGCAGAACAGGTGCAGATGTTGCTCAGGACGCGGCGCTCCATCCGAGCATTCCGAGACAAGCCAGTGCCAAAAGACACCATCGAGACAATCATCGACGGGGCGCGTTTTGCGCCCAGCGGGCATAACTCGCAAAGCACGGAGTTTCTCGTCGTTCAAGATAGGGCAGTGCTGAACAAAGTTTCCGTGATCGTCATTGAGTATCTAAAGTTTGAAATAAAACGTTTTGCTAACCCATTATTCAGAACAGTAGCGCTGGCGGCTGACCGGGATGTGGCTGAAAGCGGTCTGCACGAAATACCTAGATTCAAACAGATGGTTCAGGTGTTTGAATCCGGGGCCGACCCCATACTCAATGATGCACCGGTGTTACTCGCTTTTCATGCTCGCCGAACGGTTGGGTTCGGGGATGTCAATGCGCAATTGGCGCTGCAGAATGCCTCCCTGGTCGCCCACGCATTAGGTATCGGGCACTTTTACACTGGATGGGTACTGGCTCCATGTCGTGCTCCGATGGCGCGGGCATGGAACCGGCGCATGCCAAACCTGCTGGGGATTCCACCGGATAACAATCTCTATGGCGCTTTGGCGCTCGGCTATCCCATCCCCAAATTCAAAAACATGATCGAAAGAAAACCTCCACGAATCCGATGGGCATAAAATCGTTACCTTCCCTGAGAATGAATTACTGAATCGACAAGATAGCGTTCAAAATTTGGAGAAAGAAATGGTAGTTACAAGAGAAGGAATTTCAGAAAATCTTGATCATGACATTCCGCAGTATACGTTATGGCAGATCCTCTTTATGTTTTCTTGGCCGGCCGTTTGGTTTTCTTTCCTGATCTATATTGTGGGACGGCCGTTTATCCCTGAGGGTGGGGTGACGCCGACCTGGGTGTTGCTAGCTGTCATCGTGCTGGGCACCGGGGCAGAACTGGTGGCCGGGCTGGTCTTGCTCAGGCGGGAGGGTTACGCGTTGACCTTCGCCGCCCTGCGTGACCGGATCCGTTGGCAATGGCCTACGGGCTGGCAGGCATGGTTAATCGCGTTGGGGGTTTTGGTCGTAGGGATGGCGTTGAGTATGATGATGGGCGGTGCAAACCGGGCATTGGCCTCAGTCCCGGGGTTTATACCACCTGATTGGTGGCCAGCAGCCAGCAATCCCACTGTCCAGATTTCCAGTGCAGCAGATGCATTCCCGGACGTGGCTCTACAGGGAAACTTACTTTTCGTGCTGTTGTACTTTGTGATCGGGCTAGTTTTCAATATTTTTGGGGAGGAACTCTACTATCGGGGTTTCTTGTTGCCAAAGATGCGGGGCGTTTTTGGTAGTTGGGATTGGGTGGCAAATGGGGTTTTATTCACTTTGAAGCATGTCTACCAGCGTTGGCTGTTCCCGGGAATATTGGTTGGCGGGCTGGGATACGCGTTCGCTTTTGGGCCGCTTGGGAGCCTGCCACTGGCGATGATCTTCCACTGGATCGGGAACTTCCTGTTCCAGATGGTTTTCCTGGTAATGGCTGCATTTGGACTAGGCTAACTAGTACAGTTGGGCGCAAATAACTTGCTAGAAGAAAAGCGTATGCGCCCAACTGTTTAAGTGTTTCGCAGCATTCGTAAACTGTAGACTTATTTAAGCCGCGAAACACTAGCTGCTAATCTAGATTGGAGGTTTGATCATGCGTAGATATTTCGTTTTTTTGATTGTCTTGTTGTCAGCTTGTGGCGGTGCTGAAACGGCCGTTCCAAAAGCAGAAACAATTTTCTGCACGGCCGCTTACCGCGCTTCGGTTGCACAGGGCATTGAACGTGAAGAAACGATTCTGTTTAGCGACACCGATTCTGAGCAGTCGATTGCGTTTTCGGACATGGTGTTCCATGCTGCCTACAGTGCTGGAGAAGCTGACAATGAACGGAATATGCGGGTATGGGTGACAGGTGGCGGTGAAACGCCTGCACTGAGCGAAGCCGAAACGGCCGTTTACCACTCAACCCTCTATCAACTACCACTCAACAGCGGTCCGCAAAACCAATTTGTCGGTGGGCATGGGTTTACAGGCTTAACCTACAGCTACCAGCCTGAGTCAGGCGCAGAGTTGCAGTTTTGGTGTGAGGCCAAGTAGTTCATTTAACAAAGATTGAGCGAGAAGCTTCGAGGAAGCAATGATTCTGGAGAGACAAATTCGACAACAGTAGAATTTATAGCGCAGAGAAAGGAGAAATTAAGATGAATATTGCGATTATTTATGACAGCAGTACTGGCACCACTGCCAAGGCGGCGGAAACGATGGGAAAAACATTGGAAGCACATGGTCACCTTTGCCGGGTCCAATCAATATCTTTGGCCGACCCGGCTGATGTGTCCGAAGCAGATCTCATTTGCATTGGAAGTTGGGTGAAGGGTTTGTTCATCATTCGGCAACATCCCACAGAAGGAACGATGCGGTTCATCGAGCGGTTGGGAAACCTGGCAGGCAAGAATGTCGTCGTCTTTTGTACCTACAAGTTGGCCATAGGCTCAACATTGCGCCAAATGGCGAAGGCGCTGGAGGGAGAAGGGGCAACAGTCGTAGCGCAGTTCAAGTATCGCGGCTCCGAACCAAACAGCAAGTTCGCTTCGTTTGCCAACTCCTTGACTTAACTGACATAGGAGAATTGGGAAGAGTAAAGCAAATGAAGAGCAAAACCTCAAACGATGCACCTTCCACCTTCGAGATTGTTTCCCAATTTGTGGTGGCCCTGTCAACGCAGGATACCGAAACCATGGAATCCCTTCATGCAAAAGATTTCGTGGTGGATTGGGTTTACGGCGATGCTTTTGAGAATCCACCCAGTTCCGCAGAAGAAAGCGCCGCGTTCTTCCCAGCCTGGTTCGCTGGTTTCGATGAGATTGATTATGAAGTGAAGCGTACTATCGCTGCCGAAGAAGTCGTTGTCACCGAATGGGTCTTCACCGGCACACACACGGGACCCTTGGGGCCGCCGGTTTTCGAGGAACGGCTCGAACCAACGGGTAGAACCATCCAGTTTCGGGGGGTGACTATTTATGACGTGAGGGAGGGTCTCATACAGCGCGAGACGATTTACATGGACCTGGCTACATTGATTGTCGAACTGGGAGCCAGGGTATGAATTTGCCCAAGAATCACGCCCACATGGGAAAAATCTATCGCGCGACACAAGTGGCAACCCACGGCATGGAACCTCGCCGCGCCCGCATCATCATCGTTTTGTTGGCGTTTTGCACAGCCTTGCAGATGACCAGTTATGGCATGATCTTTCCCCTGTTTGCCAGGAAGATCGGCGATTTCGGCGATGGCGTGGAAGTCCTGGCGACGAGTGTGATGGCTTACTCGCTGGCGGGCGTTGTTGCCGCGCCGTTTATGGGGTCGCTGGCAGATCGCTTTGGCAGACGGCCGTTACTGCTCGGTTCATTTGCTGTCTTCACCGCCGCTTTCACCGGCTATTACCTGGCAGCCACGTCGCTGGCGTTCATTGCCATTCGCGGCTTAGCCGGTGCGTTGACTGCGGGGCTTGGCCCTGCAACAATGGGGATTATCGCCGACATTGCGCCTGAAGATGAGCGCGCTCGCTGGATCGGCATCGTAAGTGGCGGCACATCGGCGGGTTTTATCATTGGGCCGGTGGTGGGCGGTTTGCTTTACGATAAGTGGGGATATGGCCCGCCCTTCATGGGCGCTATTGGCATGGCGCTGATCACTTTTCTGATTGCATTTTTCATTATCCCTGAAACCCATACCAGGGAAGAAAGACGCCGAGAGACCCTTTACCAGAAAAGAGCCGTAAGGTTAGCGCCGGAGACGGGAACTGCCGTATCGTTCTGGACTTCGCTCCCCCACCCGCTGTTGGCCTTTAGCGTACTGCTCTTCATCAACTTAAGCATGATCTTTGCCTGGTTTTTCATCGATCCCCAACTGCCATTCTACGTCTTTGACGAATTGGGCTGGTCAACGGCACAATTTGGCTCGGCGATCAGTTTTTATGGCTGGGCAACGTTAATTGGTAGTCTGACGCTGAGTCAATCTAGCGACCGATGGGGACGCAAGCCAATACTCATCATCGGCCTCATTTTGCATTCTGCCCAATATGTTGGGCTGATGCTGACGAATGTTTATTGGGTGATTATTGCGGCCTTCATCATTGCCGGGTTGGGCGAAGCCTTGCTAAATCCAGCGTTGAGCGCTGCTTACCTGGACATCACCCCAGAAGAACACCGTTCGCAGGCCATGGGCATCAAGGGGGCTATCGGTTCGTTGGGCAGTTTATTGGCACCAGCGCTGGTGGTGGCCGTCGTTGGCATTGTTCCGCCGCAAAGCGTTTTTCTGATCTCTGCGGCCTTGATCTTAGTGACAGCGCTGTTGGTATTCATCGCTTTGCGGCTGCCGGGGCGGGCTGAAGCAGCGCGTGATTTGACCTGGGAAGTTTCTCAAGAACGAATAATGGCTGCTCAATCCGTTTTGCACAATGTGACGGTCAGTGCTTCAACGGCTCGTAAATTGAAACGCGCGGCGAGTTTTTAGGGAAACGGCCGTTTTCCACCTGCGCTCTGGCCTTCACAACACCCTTTCCACTATAATGGGGCCATGTCTGGCGACTTGCTGCAAACCAAATTGTATGTGCCCCGGTTACGGCCGTTTCTCGTCCCCCGTCTGCGTTTAAAGGAACAGCTCAATCAAGGTCTCCAACTGGGGCACAAATTAACCCTCATATCCGCCCCGGCCGGGTTTGGCAAAACGACATTAGTGAGCGATTGGATTCAAGCAATGAGTGAGGTCACGCCGCCTTTTGCTACCGCCTGGCTTTCGCTGGATGAAGGCGACAATGATCTGGTCGGATTTCTCACTTATTTAATTGCTGCCCTAAGGCACAGCGAAGGAACGGATTCCGCCTTTGGCCAAGAAGTCGTCGCTACGCTCCAATCCCCGCAGCCCCTGCCAGCCGAGGCAATCCTGACACCGCTCATCAACGAGATGGCCACACTTCCTGAGAGAATTGTCCTCGTCCTGGACGATTATCACTTGATTGAAGCTCAACCTATTCATGAGGCACTGGGCTTTTTCATTGAAAACAGCCCACCAACCCTGCATCTGGCCATTGCCACCCGGGAAGATCCACCCTTGTCGCTATCTCGCCTGCGCGCCCGTGACCAATTAACCGAATTGCGTGCCGCAGATTTACGGTTTACCACCTCTGAGGCAACCGATTTTCTTAACCAGGTCATGGCGCTGAATTTGTCCGCAGAAAATATTGCTGCGCTAGAGAGCAATACTGAAGGCTGGATAACCGGTTTGCAGTTAGCCGCCATATCGCTCCGAGGCAGCGAAGACGTTTCTGGATTCATTCAAGCTTTTACCGGCAGCCACCGGTATGTATTGGACTACCTGATTGAGGAGGTATTGGGTCAACAGCCGGAGGACGTGCAGAACTTTTTGCTGCAAACGGCCGTTCTCAACCGCCTCTCTGCCCCTTTATGCAATTTTCTTACCGGGCGGGATGATGGCCAGGCAATGCTGGAAATGCTCGATCGGGCCAACCTGTTTGTCATTCCCCTCGATGAAGAGCGGCGCTGGTACCGCTATCATCATCTCTTTGCCGATTTACTGCAACAGCAACTGCGTCAAACGCAGCCGGATGGGGCACAACGCTTACACCTCCAGGCCAGCGAATGGTACGAGCAGAATGGTTTTATTGATACAGCCATTGACCATGCCTTGCGCGCTGATGCCTTTGAGCAGGCTACAAATTTGATTGATGCCCAGGCTGATGCCATTTGGGGGTACGGTGGCCACAGCAAATTGTGGCGCTGGTTGATGAAGTTACCAACCGAATGGTTGATCCGCAAACCGCACCTCTGCATCTTGCATGCCTGGTATCTGTTTTCCGTCGGTCAGCTAGAAACGGCCGAAAAAAGCCTGCAAGCCGCCGAACAGGCGCTTGACCAAGATAACCAATTGTCTGATTCTGAATGCGAGATATTGCTAGGCAGATTATCCGCAGTGCGCACGATGATCGCCACCTGGGGGGAAGATGCGCCCGGCATTATTGAACATGCCAACCAGGCGCTTGAACATTTGCCTAAAGAAGATCCCTGGCGCGGCTCGGCCGCCACGCATTTAGGTGATGCCTACGTCTTCCAGAATGATATAACGGCCGCCCACCAGGCTCGGTTAGAGGCAATAGAGTCTTGTAAAGTCACCGGTAACACCTTCTGGATAATGATTGCCCATCTGAAAGCGGCCACAAGCCTGCGGGACCTGGGAAAATTACACCAGTCCATTGAAATCTGTCGGCAGCAAATGGAACTGGCCGCAGCAAACGGTCTGTCACAAACAGTCGCTGCCGGTTGGGCCCTGGCAATCTGGGCTAACGTGCTGGCGGAACAAAACGAACTGGATGAAGCCCTTGATTTGGCAGCAAAAAGCATTGAACTAACCAGGGGAAAGGACCTGGCTTTTTTCGGCTACAGCCAAACGATTCTGGCCCGAACGTTATTTTACCAAGGTGATTTGTCCGGTGCTGAAAGCGCCCTGCAAAAACTGGAAGTGATCACGCAGCAGCAATATCTCCCCCTTTATCTTTCTGAGCCGCTAGCGGCCTGGAAAGTGCGGATATGGCTGGCCCAAAATCGACTCGGGGCCGCCGCCCAATGGCTAGAAGAACACGGACCGCCTGCTGACGACGATCTGATCTCGCTGCAAAATTATGTGGATGTGGTTTTGGCGCGTGTCTTTTTGGCGCAAGGGCAGTTAGACGAAGCACTCAAATTGCTACATCGCCTGCTTGAGGTGGCAGAAGTAGGCGAGCATATCGCCCGCGTCATCGAAATTCTGGTTCTGCAGGCGCTTGCTTTTCAAGCGGAAGGCGATGCCACGCGCGCCATGACCGCACTTAAGCGCGCCCTCACCCTGGCCGAACCGGGTGGCTATATTCGCATCTTCGTGGATGAGGGTCAGCCGATGGTGCGCTTACTCCAGGAAGCCCTAAAACGTGGCTTGGCACCGGCGTATGTTCGTCGTTTGTTAGCCGCTTTTCCGGCAGAAGAATTGGGGCAAACGGCCGTTTCTACCATCCAAGTTGATCAGTCTGATTTGATCGAACCGCTCAGCGAGCGTGAACTTGAAATCCTGCAAAAAATCGCCGAAGGCCTCACCAATCCAGAAATCGCCGAACGCTTATACCTCTCGCTGAACACCGTTAAGGTACATACCCGCAACATCTACGGCAAGCTTGGCGTACACAACCGGACACAAGCCGTGGCCAAGGCCAGAGAATTGGGCCTGCTGCCCGCTTTCTAATCCCCTACTTTTTTACCTCCCCTATTTAACCTAATCATCTGAATAACACGTTCGGGGTATGACAGTAATACTGTACGGCCGTTATCCTGCACGTATATGTGGAGAACAAAAGGTCAAAAACAAGGAGGCCACAATGGCACACAAAAGGAAAGAATGCAAAACAAAAAATCAAAAAGCCTTCTTCATCTTCGCCAGCACGATTCTGGTCCTGGCCCTGTTGCTTGGCTGTGGACCTTCGGCAGAAGAACTGGAAACCGTGGACTACACGCCACAATCTGTGGGTGAGTGGAAAATATCAACGCCTGAGAAGGAGGGGCTGGACCCGGAACTGGTAGCGGAACTGTATTACAACGCGGCCGAATTGGAGACGCTTTATGGAGTGCTGGTTGTGAAGAACGGTCATTTGATCGCCGAAGATTACTTCAATGAAGGATCGGTGGACCAGAAAGCGTTGCTGCAATCAGCGGCAAAGAGCATCACTTCGGCTTTGGTCGGGCTTGCGTTAGAGCAGGGCTGCCTGTCCAGCGTGGACCAGAAGATGATCGACTTCTTCCCCGATTTCGCCGATCAGATAGATGATCCCCGCAAGCGAGAGATCACGCTCAGGGACATGTTGCAAATGAGGGCCGGTTACCCATCGGAAGAGAGCGACCAGGCTCTTTGGGAGGCTGTATGGTCTGACGACTATGTGCACCTGGTAGCTGACTTTCCGCTCACAAGTGATCCCGGTACAGAGTTCCAATATAGCAATCTGACGGCTCATTGGTTGGGGATCATTGTGGCCCGTGCCTGCGACACGGATCTGAAGTCATTTGGTCAGGATCATCTTTTCGACCCGTTGGGCGCGGAGATCGGCGACTGGAGAAAGGATTCGGACGGGTACAACTGGGCCGCAGGGGAGATTCACGTATCAGCGCGTGACGCGGCCAAGTTTGGCCTACTCTTTCTCAACGATGGCCAATTTGAGGGCAATCAGATTATTTCGGCTGACTGGGTGCGCGACTCCCTGCAAACTTACTCAAATAATGCCTACGACAATATCGGTGAGTTCCGCGATATTGGTTATGGATATCAATGGTGGTCGGCTGAGGTCGGCGACCACGACGTCAACTTCGCCTGGGGACACGGGGGACAGCTAATTGTGTTACTGGATGATCTGAACATGGTTATCGTCGTCACTGCTGACCCGATGTACGAAGTGTACGGGTCGGATTCTTGGCGGCACGAGAAGGCGAATTTTGATCTGGTCGGCGATTTCATCGCTTCCTTACCCAGTAAGTAGAAAAGAGGTACATGATGATTCAAAAGAATATTTTCACGAAAGTTTGTCGCCGTAATTTTGCCTTGATTGCCATTCTGTTTTCATTCATCGTGATGGTGATTGGCTGCGGCCCTTCGGCATCAGAATTAGAAACCGTTGACTACACACCACAGTCCGGGGATATGTGGGAAACCTCAACGCCCAAAGAACAAGGCTTAGACCCGGAACTGGTTGCTGAACTGTATTACAACGCATCCCAAATGGAGAATATCTACAGCCTGCTACTGTTCAAAAATGGCTACCTGGTAGCTGAAGATTACTTCAATGCCGGATCGGCTGAACAGCAGGTGAATATCCATTCCGTCACCAAGAGCATCAACTCCGCACTGGTCGGGCTTGCCCTGGAAGAAGGCTGTTTGACCAGTCTGGATCAAAAGATGATGGAATTTTTCCCGGAGTTTGATAAGCGCCTCCGCGATCCACGGAAACGAGACATTACCATCCGGCAGATGCTGCAAATGCGCGCCGGGTATCCCTGGGAAGAGGCCACGGCGGAGGGAACAGAACTGTTATTCAGCGGCTTTCACACGGCCGATCTCGTGAACGTGCCCTTGGCGTATGATCCGGGCAGCGATGCCGCGTATAGCAATTTGACCGCTCATCTTTTGGGTTTGATTGTCGCCCGGGCCTGTGACACGGACCTCAAAACGTTTGCCGATGAACACCTTTTTGGCCCACTGGGGATAGAAGAGGGATTTTGGCAGACGGACTGGGATGGCGACTATCTTGGCTACTCTGATATCGATCTGTCAGCGCACGATCTAGCCAAATTTGGCTTGATGACTCTCAACGATGGTGAATACAACGGCAAACAGATTGTCCCGGCCGAGTGGGTTCATGAGTCGCTGCAAACCTACTCAGAAGGTATGTGGACAGTCCGCGTCGGCCGTAATTGGAACGACAATGCGTACGGTTACCAATGGTGGTCCATCCGCGCCGGTGACTATCGCTACAACCTGGCCTGGGGGCATGGCGGGCAGCAAATTATGCTACTCGATGACCTGGACATGGTGATCGTTGTCACCGTCGATCCGCTGCACCTCCAACATGGCAACGAGCCCTGGAAACTGGAAAAGGCCAGTCTCAACCTGGTGGCGGATTTTATTGCCTCCTTGCCGAAGGAATAAGGAGGATAACATGCGAAACGGGTTCGAGAAGCTCACCCTCTATCAACCGGCTGCTTACCAAATTAAAGTACCGGGGCATCTCGATCCGAGTTGGGTAGCGTGGGACGAGAAAATAACACTGACAGCGGAATTTGAAGCGGACGGTACGGCCGTAACGGTTCTAACCGGCACCTTCGACCAGGCCGCTTTGCAAGGTCTGCTGCGCCGACTTTATGCCTTAGGATTGCCCTTGATTTCGGTTACGCACATTTAAACCAGAACAAAAAGCAGGAAGGGAAAATCATGAAAGCAATGGTCTATACAAAATACGGTTCACCAGATGTCCTGCATCTGCAAAAGGAACTGCTCGAAGCTGGCCAGATTGTGCCGGTTATTGATAGGAGGTTGCTGAAGGGATGCGCTGGCTGGAAAACGGCCGTCACCGGGGAAAAGTCGTAATCATCTGTTCATAAAAAAGGATTTGAATCAAGGAGAGTTAATCATGACAACTAGAGAGCACGGTCAAACTGCGGAGCGTGTCACTTACAGCAGTAATGTCTCAACTGCCGGTATAAATACGCATAGAAAAACGGCCGTCACCGTAGGCATCTTATTCATCATCGGCACAGTTGCCGGCGTGCTTAGCGGACTTGTGACCTTACCTGTTTTGGAAGAAGCAGATTACCTGAGCCGGGTGGCTGCCAATGAGAGCCAAATCGTATTGGGTGCTGTTTTGGTATTGGTCATGGGCTTCCCCCTGGCGATGATTCCAGTGGTGATGTTCCCCATCTTCAAGAAGTACAGCGAACTGCTGGCGCTTGGGGCGGTTGTTTTTAGAGGGGTGCTGGAAGCAGTTACCTACATCATCCTGGCCCTCGGTTTGCTGTTACTGATTCCCTTAGGCCAGGAATTTGTCAACGCGGGCGGTCCCACGGCTTCCTACTTTCAATCGCTGGGGGCAATGTTGACGGAACTGAGTTACTGGACGAATCATGTTTTGGCGATTGTCTTTACTATTGGGGCCGCGATGCTGTATTGGTTGTTCTTCAAGACAAAATTGGTTCCGAATTGGCTGGCTTTATGGGGATTGATAGGAGCCGTTTTGTACTTTGTGGCCCCCATCGCCAATATGTTTGATGCCCAACATTTGCCACTGTCGCTCGGCGTCAAATGGGGCTATTTGATGATTCCGCTGGCCATTCAAGAGATGGTCTTTGCCCTGTGGCTGATCGTTAAAGGCTTCAATCCATCAGCCGAACTGGCACTAACTTCTGCAAACACTTGATCAAGTGTCATTAATAACCTTACCTTGCCTTATGTAAAAGCGGGAAAGTTCTTTAAATTGCTTAAAGCCATTTCTCCCGCTTTTACTTGAGCAAACCACAGAGAAATCGCCCTTCGGTTTTTAAAGAACTTTCTGTGGTTTGCTAAATCCGGCAAACAAATCTTTTTCGATTTCGCGTCCGCCGTTGACCAGGCTAAAAACACGATAAAAACCTTGCCGGGCAAACAGGCGCTGTCGCTGTGCGGTCGGCATTTGCATCAGGGCTTCGAAGCTGGGCAGTTGGGTACGATGGCAGGTGATGGCCTCCCAGATTTGCGACTGGTAAGCATTTGTTTCTATCTTGGTTGTGATGGCCCAATCCGGCCACGAAACAATGCGCCGCTCCCGTGCATCAACCGTCATCACCAGTTCGCCAAATACGCTTTCATAGATGTGGGCAAACTCGGCCGTATCTGCCAGGTAGTACAGCTTGTCAACCTGATGAGGCGGCTGAGTGCCATTGCTCGAACTGGCCGCCACAATTGCCGCCGCAGCGATCTGACTGATGGCAATGTGATCAGGATGGCCGTAGGAACCGTAAGGGTCAAAAGTAACGACGACATGGGGCTGAATGCGGCGGATGTAGTGAGCAATTTGAGAAACGGCCGTTTTCCACTCCGCCTTATCCAACTCCCCATCCATATAATCCAGCAAGATCAACTCCTGCACGCCCAGCACTGCGGCCGCAGCGCGTAATTCTGCCTCACGTATCTGGGCCAATGCCTTCTGACCGGGATTATCCGCCTCATCACCCTGCCAACCACGTTGGCCACGTGTTGCCGTAATCAAGCTGGTGTGGACACCTTCATCAGCATACCGCGCCAGAATGCCGCCCGTTCCCAACGATTCGTCATCGGGATGTGCCAGAATGCACATGAGTTTGAGAGGGTCTTGGTTCATACGGAACTCCCGCGTATTTGTGGCATGCGGCTTGCGGAACGAAAAAGATCAATCTGAGCGCAATGTTCTCGTTTGTGGCCGTAATAGGTGTAAACGAGAAAATCTTCCAGATCGTAACTGTCGCCATACCAGGGCAGTGTGCCATTCAAACGCTGCCCTTCAAGTGGGATTTGAGTGAGCAGGGAAACGGCCGTTTGGTGCGCTGTTTCATACGCTAGCCAGCTTTCCTCAACGGTCAGATCATGCCGTCGGGCCACCTCATCATCGTTAAACTGCGCTTCATCCACCAGCAGACGTTGCAGCGTAGGCGTGGGCGGTGCCTCTTCCAGCAAGCTGGTCAGCACCTCAACCAGCAATTGTTCAAAAGAGGCCAAATGGTCAACAATCTCCTTGACAGACCAGTGACCACATACACCAGCCACCTGCCATTCCTGGTGCGGCAGGTCGGCAACGGCCTCTTTTACCGTTTCATGACCATATTGCAAAATATCTACACTATTCATAATAAATTCTCCATTTAAGTAATGAGTCCTTGGAAATTGATGAGGCCAACCGCATATGTGGGTCGGATTGGCAATCCGACCTACGCCTATGTGCCGTTCACCCCACGAAATCCCAAAGAGTCAATTAATATTGTCGTTGGGCAATCAATCGCCGTTGACCCTTGAACGACAAGCGTCCATTGATAATCATCACGCCCACCAAAATGAGTGCGCCACCCAGATAGGCGTGCCAGCCTGGGCGTTCACCCAGAACAACAATGCCCAAGATCAGGCCAATGACAGGAACCAGGTAGGCGATCATTGCCAACTGGGTCACTTTGGTTGAACGCAACAGCCACAGGTAAATGACGTGGGTGAGGGCGGTGGAGAGAATGGCTAGTGAGACAACGGCCGTTATGGCTGTTATCGAAGGCATGGGTAAGGTAAACGGCCGTTCCCACAACAGCGAAACCGGCAGCAAAAAGAGCGTTGACACCCACAATTGAGCGGACGTTGTGACCAATGATTTGGTTTTGGGTTGATGCATCTTGGCATAGATACCACCCACACCATAGCTAATGGCGGCGAGGGAAACGGCCGTTATGCCACCAAAAGTTGCCGAAATCCCATCCATAAATTGTGGCGCTGCCAGCAATCCCAGGCCGCCAAACCCAACGACCACCCCCAATATTTTTGTCGGCGTCAAACGGTCATCGACAATAAAAAAGTGAGCAATCACCATCGTAAACAGCGGGTCTGTGCCAATCAGTATAGCAGCCAAACCACTGTCTACATACTGCTCGCCCCAACTAATTAAAATGTAGGGCAGCACATTCAAAAACAGTGCCAACACAGCAAACCGCCCCCAAACCGCGCCAAAGCGGGGAAAACGGCGCTTTTGCAGCCACATGACAACTGTCAGAACAACAGCCGCCAACAGTACCCGTCCCGCCACCAATGTAAAAGGTGGTATCTCCTGCACGGCAACCTTCATAAATAAGAAGGCTGGCGCCCAGAGCAGTGCCAATAAGATGATCCATAACCAGGTTTTTGATTTCATGATTCATCCAATTGGATGCTTTGCAGCACATCGGTAAACGGTTCTAATGTCTCGGCATTGTGAATTGCCAGGGCAATCAGGTTGCCATTGTGAGTGATAAAATGCCAGGTTACTGTGATGGGCACATCGCCACCGCCAATTTTTGTCTGCTGGGCAGGCAACCCGTTTAGTGTGACCTGTTCAATGGGATGAGCAGGGCAAACGTTACATTGTGATTGCACAAATGCTTCTATTGTCCACAGTTGGGCATCGGCAATCGCGATCTTGCTGCTGCCGGGGCCGCCGCTGGGGGCAGGATTTTCTCCCAGGATGTACAGGGTATACGGCCGTTCCCCGTCATTCAGCACAATTTGAGGCTCTAGTACCTGCCATCCGTCTGGCAACTGCAACGAGAATTGCCCTTCGGCATTGGTATACCGTGTGTCGGGAACTGTGGTAGGGATGGGTGTGGCTGGAACGGCCGTTGCCGCCAGTGTAGGCAATGCTGTTGACGTTGCAGTTGGTGGATTGCTTGTGGGCAAACAAGCCGCCAAAATTACGATCAGCAGGTTCAGAAAAAAGAATCGTTTTATAGTAGATTTCATTAAAATACCCTCATTTTTTGAATGGATGAGGCATCAGCTTGGGTGTTGCCTGCTGGTATGCCGCATACGCTGCACCAAATTGTTGCTGCAAACTACGTTCCTCAAAATAAAGGCCAATCAGAATATAAACGTGCATGGTCGCCGCAAAAATCAAGCGACCAACGCTCATGTCTGGTGTGACCCAAAAGGCGATGAGTAACCCTAATTGCAACGGATGACGTACCATTTTATAAAGGAAAGGTGTCACAAACCGCGCCGGAGCAGGCCCTGTGCCGCGCAAATTGTAAAAAACATGCTGTAAGCCGGTCAGCTCAAAATGGTTGATGAGAAAGGTCGCCAAAATCGCAATAATCCAACCCAACCAATGAATGGCTTGCAGGGCGTAACGGCCGTATCCACTCTCCACCGACCAAATGAGCGTTGGCATGGGCTGCCAAAACCAAAAAATCAACAACAACAGCAAACCGGATTGCAAGACGTAGGTGCTGCGTTCGGCTTCACTCGGAATAATGCGCGTCCACCATGCTTTGAACCGCTTCCGTGCCATGATGCTGTGTGCCAATCCAAACAGGGCAATCAAGCCAACATCTGTGGCCAAGGCGACAGGAAACGGCCGTAAGACACCTTTCTCAATGCCGGTAGGGACAACCACGTTGTTTAAAAATCCCATCGCATAAAGCGTTGCCGCGACAAATGACAAATAACCAACAATGCCGTAGATAAAAATGATGATTCGCTTCATAATAAATCTCCTAACTGGACGCGCATTTCTCTAGCGCCATACGAGAGACGATTTTCAATCAATCGTCCGCTGTTGTTGAGCAAATGGATCATGGAACCATTTGAAGGCAGCACAAGGGCATCAAAATAGCGGATACCCTGTGTGACAGCCTGTTCCACCAGATGCTGCATTAATCGCCTGCCAATCCCCTGCCCTTGAAACGCATCGGCAACTAACAGAGCGGGTTCGGCCGTGTCCGGGCTGGCAGGTTGGGTGATGTAATATGCCATGCCTGCAATTTGTGTTTTTCCGGGTGCAATGGCGATGAAGGAACGGCCGTCTTTCCCATGCAGTCCACACATATCAGCCATCTCGGCTCGGCTCGGCACACGTGGGCTGTGATAGCGCTTGTAAATGGAGTCAGATGAGAGATGTTGATGCAACTGCCAGACTAGATCGACGTCAACGGCCGTTGTTAACCGAATCTCGATGTCACGGGTCATACCAAAATCTGCAATTGGCAGGAGCTGGTTCATTAAAAAACTGTTTTGTCTGAAAAGATTCATCTTTGTCCCCTCACACCTGGCAGGCTTTTAAAAACTTGTCAGGTGTGCAATGTAATAATCATTCATGAAGTCATGGGGTAATTGTTGGATAGCAACATTCTTAAAGCCCGCTTCGGTCAACAGCTGTTGCGCCGTCTCGCGGCCCCACATCGTTCCCAGACCCACACCACCCTGCGCCAGCGAGACGGTCATGCAGTGCATTGTGGAAATGGTGTAAAGAAATGGGGCAAATGGCTGCTCAAAGTTGTCGTGTACGTGACTATGTGCGGCAATATCTTGCATCAGAAAAACGCCATCTGCTTTGAGAGCACGGCGAATATTGCCCAGCACCCGCGCCGGAAATGCCTGATCATGAATGGCATCAAACGCCGTAATCAAGTCATATTGCTCTGGTGCATCAAAGTTGGTCATGTCTTGTACGATGAAAAAGGCGTTTGACAAACCCAGTTCAGACGCTTCTTTTTGGGCAAAGGCAATCGCATCTTTAGAAAGATCGCCGCCGGTAAAGCGACTGTTCGGGAACGCTTTTGCCATCTTTAGAATGGCCCGACCACGCCCGCAGCCGACGTCCAAAACGTCAATTCCGGCTTCTAAACGAGCCACCAAACCAGGCACGAGCGGCAAGATTTGGTCAGTCAATGCGGCGACCACATTGACACCGCTGTCTTCGGCCATAATTTCGTGGAAACGGGGAAACGCTTCATAGGGCACACCACCGCCATTGTGGAAACAGTCCACAATTTGGGACTCAACTGTGCCAAATGAGGAGACATGCTGCATGTAAAGCGCCATGTTTTCGGCACCAGCGGCACGGGTGAGAAGTGGAGCATGTTCGGCCGGCAATTGGTACGTTTCTTGATCCGAATCGTAGGTCAGAATGTTGCCAACAGTTAACCCATTCAACCATTCACGCACATAGCGTTCATTTAATCCGGTTGCTGCGGCAATTTGATGGCTGGTGGCTGGGGGCAGGATTGCCATTTTGTCAAACAATCCTGTTTGGTGGCCAATGCTGAGCATGTGGGCTAACGCGCCCTCGTTCAACATATTTACCAACCGTTCGCCAAATAGTTCTACTTTTTGTGTGTTCAATTTAGACCTCCAAGGTTTTTGTTTTGTGATATGGCAACAGGGTAGCCGTAACCTTGGGGAGGTGTCGTCTAACTAAAGTTAAATTAGGGGGTTAACAAGAGGGGGTTAACTAGAGGTTGGAGATTACGAAATGAGTCCAAGTTCGCGGGCGCGGGCCAGGGCCTGTACGCGATTATTGGCATCGAGTTTACTGTAAATGCGGTTGTTGTGGGCTTTGACGGTGCCAAGAACAACAAATAGTCTTTCGGCAATCTGGCGATTGCTGAGTCCTTGATCAATAAGCTGGAGGACTTCCAGCTCGCGTTCGGTGAGGAGGTCTTGGGGGGCAGCGGTGCGGGGGAGCGGCGGCGTAGGGGGGAAAGCGGCGGAGAGATAGGTTTGGGCGGTGACAACGGCCGTTTCCAAATCAACCTGTTCCCCTTCCTGTACAGCAGCAGCAAAGAGAGCCTCGTCGATTTTGGTTTGACAGTCGCGCAATTGTGCGTGAACGGCCGTTTTCGTTTCATGATCTGTGGCTGGATGGCTGGCAACCAATGCCAGCAGTACCACCCCTTGTTCTACTCGCTCCGTTTCCTCTAAAAAGTGGGCAGTTGTGCTGAGAATGGTGAGCATTAACGGCGTAAATTGAATCTCTTGGGCGATTTGGAGGGCTTGGTGCAGGTGTTCTTGGGCAGCTGTAAAGTCAGATTGGGAAACGGCCGTTTGCCCCAACCCATGATAGGCCACCGCCAACCCACCCCGGTCATCAATCTTCTGATAAATGGCCGCACTTTCCGTATACAATCGTTCCGCTTCAGCATCATTGCCCTGCCGCCAGGCCACCTCACCCAGATGGTTCATAGCCACGGCCATCCCCTCTGGATCGGCCAACGCTTCGCGCAAGCTGTAGCTGGCTTCAAAATGATGGCGGGCTGCCTCCAGTTCGCCCAATGCCTGCGCGGCTTTCCCCATCTCAATCAGACAATAAGCACGAAACCAGTGATCTTTCATCTGTTCCGTGATCGCATGACCGGCAACAGCATAGGTCATTGCCTGATCATACTCCCCCTGGGCATAACTGGCGCTGGCTAACCCGTAATCGGCAGTCGCTTCATTCCACGAATGGCCTTGGGCGGCTGCCGTTTGTCGAGCCTGTTCAGCCAGAACAACAGCGTTTTCATACGCACCGCGAATAGAAGCCAGCGTACTCAATCCCAGCAGGGGGTCTGTACCTACGCCCGGCAGCGGCTTCATCTGCTGCTGCCGGTAAATGGCTTGGCATTGGTGCAGGTATGTCTCCGCCTGCTCAAATCGTCCCAGTCGAATGGCAATCCAACTCATTTCTGTAAGCAGCAGTGCCAATGCCGGCCATGCTGCGGGATCATCGTTTAATCGACGAATCGCTGACGTAAACATGGCGGACGCTTCCAAAAATTTGCCTTGCAATTGATAAAACATGGCGAAGGGCGTAATGGCATCCTCAATGGCTTTGGCATTACCCTGTTGCACAGCCCATTGCCACGCCGCCCGAATATTATCTAAATCGGCATGGATTTCTTGGGTCGTTATTTGCTGGTGGCTGCCAATAATGTCAGCCGTGCGCTGGTGTAGAAATTGCATGTAGTAATCGCTGTGGCGTTGTTGGCGGGGAATTAGTTCAGCACCGGCAATTTGGGTGGCGGCATATTGACGCAGGAGTTCATGGATATGGTAACGGCCACTTCGGCTTTGCTCAGTGCTGGCGTTTGCCTCCCATACCAGCAATGATTTATCGACAAAACTGGTCAACATGGTTAAAGAAGCGCCAGCCACATGTTTGGCCGCCTCGCGCCGAAAACCACCACGGAACAAGGACAGCCGTGCATAGACTTGCTGCTCATCCGCAGACAACATCTGCCACGATTGCTCAAAAACCGCCCGCATACTGCGATGCCGTTCCGGCACATTACGCAGACCGGTTGCTAAAAAGGTGATGTTCTTTTGGATTTCGGCAGCAATATCGGCACAGCTTAACGTTTTTATCCATGCTGCCGCCAATTCTACAGCCAGCGGCGTCCCTTCTACCAAGCGACAAATTTGCACGATGTCAGCCAATTCAGGCTGAGGCGCAAAATCATGCCGCACGCGCCGCGCTCGTTCAATGAACAAAGCCACGGCATCATCCTGCATCGTGTCAGGATCGGCTAGTTGATCAGGAACGGGCAGCCCAACGACAGGATAAAGCCACTCTTCCTGCAAGTTCAGCACTTCCCGTGACGTGACCAGCAGTTTCAGTTCGGGGGCTATCGTCAACAGGTCAGATAGATCATCGGCGCAGTTTAGCACATGTTCCAAATTGTCTAGTGCCAGCAAGGCTTTTTTGTTATGTAAAAAACGGCCGATTTGGTGCAGCGGTGTATCGTCGGCATTGAGATGGAGATGGAGGGTGTCGGCGATGGTGGGGAGAACGGCTGTTGCCGTTTGCACGGGCTGCAGCGGCACAAAAAAGACGCCATCAGCAAACGAGACTGTTTCAGCGACTGCCAACGCCAATCGCGTTTTGCCCACGCCACCTGGACCAACCAAAGTTACCAAACGGCAAGCCGGATCATTCAGTAATTGCTGGAGTTCGTCAATTTCACGCGACCGCCCAATGAAGGGGGTGCGCTGTTGAGGGAGGTGGGGAAACGGCCGTTTCTCTAATTCAATCATTGTTTAGAAACCTGCTAACTCTTCGTCACTCATTGTAACAAAAGTAGCATAGAAGCCTAAAGAAAGGTTTATTTTGTTGATAGCTCCCCTGGATTGTTCTGGTAGGGGCGACTGCTGGCGGGTCAGCTTCCTCTACTTTCTAGCCCAACCATTACCCTATTTACTATAATGTCCCTATGTCTGGCGACTTAATGCACGAAATGGCTTCTTTTATTTCTACTGATGAGATCGCGGCACGGCTGCAAGACGAAGCCCAGCATACACGCATCATCACCTACGGTGGCGGAGGCATTGCCGCTACGGTGAACGCCGTGGCACAGCTCCGTGTATGACGGCTCGATGTCTGAATGGGTCGGTGAAGGATTGCCTACCACACAGAGCAAGAAGGACGGCTTGGAGTAAGCGGCCTTATAAAAAGGGAAGTTATAGTTGGCCGCTTACTAAGTGAAAGCAGTTGCATAGACTAAATATGCGCCGCCAGGCGTGTCGCAATTGTTTCCGTTTCGTCCCCGTTGGCATATACTTGGGACATGAAGATTTACCTCGCCCGACATGGACAATCGCGCTGGCAAGTGGAAAGAGATGATGGGGATTGGAACAGCCCGCTGACAGATTTGGGACAGCGGCAAGCACAGCTGTTGGGCACCTGGCTGGCTACAAACGCCAAACTTGATAGTGAATCTCGGGTGGAAATTGGGTGTGTGCGCGTTAGCCCCCTGAAACGTGCCCAGCAAACGGCCGTTCCCATTGCCGAAGCCTTAAACTGTATCCCCCAAACGGATGCTTATCTACGTGAAGCTGAATTTTACGTCTCTGAACATTTACCCTCCGCCGACTCCCCCTACCAGACAATACCGGCTTACAAGCCATCCAACACCTACACCGGTTTCAAGCAACAAGCCCAAGCCGCGCTTTATGCCCTCGTCGCCGATGCTGAATCGAGCGGCCAGCCGGTATTGGGCATTGCCCATGGCGGGCTAATTTCTACCATGCTGCGGCTGGCAACTGGCAGTGACGCAGTCTCTTTTTGGCTTTATAATACCAGCCTAAACGTGCTTGAATGGAAGCGGGGCCGTTGGCACCTCATCCATCTGAATTTATGGGATCATTTGCCACCCGCCTGGCGCACCTATTAATGAACGATTATGGGAATTTTTGAAATTTCGCTGGTTATCGGTTTGATTGTGCTAGCCAACTGGGTAAAAGCACAAGAAGCTGAAACCTTTCATAAGCTATTCGATTTGCTGCTGATTGGGTTAAACGTGCCCCTCTTTTTTATGGGAGTGCTTTTTGTGTTTCAAGCCAATGAACTGCGGGCCATGGTTGATCTTAACCTGGATAGCCCGGCGGCTTTTGGCATCTTTTTGCAGGCAACGGCCGTTTGGGGCGTCATCATTAGCTTCAGGTCTACCCGGCATAGTTTGGAGCGATTTCTGCCCATCGATCCACATTCACCCTTGCATACCCTGGCGCTCATGCTTAGCGGCTACTTTGCTGGCAGCGTCATTTTGCAGGTCGCTGGCGGGCTAGACACCCTGGCCGAAAATTTAACCCAGGTTTCCATCTGGCTGTTTCTGGCTCAGCAGCTGGGCTTTGTGCTGATTGCCTTTTTGGGTGTGGGGGCAATGATGCGGCGAGACTGGACGGCCGTTTTCCAGCGGCTCGGTCTAGAAGCCATTACTTCTCGCCAAATCGTTGAATCTTTTGGCTGGATTCTGCTGCTTGTTCTGCTGCAAGCAGCAGGTGGGGCCATTTGGGATGCCATTGACCCAGAACAAGTCACCCTGGTGGAAGAGCTGAGCAACCTGCTTTACCAAGATTTTGGCTTTTGGCACTGGCTGGCGCTGGCCATCGGCGCTGGCATCGGCGAAGAGATTTTGTTTCGCGGGGCCTTACAGCCGGTATTGGGCATCTGGTTTACTTCGATCCTGTTTGCCATTGTCCATGTGCAATATGGCTTTTTAACCCCGGCAACCATCGTCCTCTTTCTTTTATCACTGATTCTGGGCTTCATCCGTCAGCGACACAACACGACCACCGCCATCCTGATCCATTTTGGCTACGATTTGACCCTGGCAATAGTCACCCTGCTGGTCGCTACTGCCTAAGCCACATAAGATTGGACCAATTTATAACATTTCCAACTTTCGCCAGAGCAAATTAGTCTTAACGGCAACTACTTTCTAAATAACTTTTACGCCATCCGCTACAACTTCCGCATGATGACAAGCTACATGGTGCGGCTGCGCCTCGGTACCCAGATTGCGAAAGACCGGCTCCTCCGTCTGGCAAATGTCGGTGGCGTAGGGGCAGCGCGGATGGAAGCGGCACCCTTGGGGTGGATTTGCCGGATTCGGCACATCCCCCTGCAAGATGATGCGCTGTCGTTTGGCCTCTTTGATGGGATCGGGGATAGGAATGGCGGAGAGCAACCCTTGGGTGTAGGGGTGATACGGCCGTTCAAACACCTCATCCCGTTCACCTAACTCCACAATCCGACCCAGGTACATTACCGCGACCCGGTCGCTTAAATAGCGTACCATCGCCAAATCATGGGCAATGAACAGGTAAGTCAGACCCAGCTCCTGCTTCAAATCATCCAATAAATTGATTACCTGCGCCTGAATCGAAACGTCCAATGCCGAAATTGGCTCATCGGCCACAATAAAGTTGGGATTTGTGGCCAGAGCACGGGCAATGCCAATGCGCTGCCGCTGCCCACCAGAAAATTCGTGAGGATACCGCTGTGTGTGGTGGGGATTCAAGCCCACCCGTTCCAGCAGTTCCTGAACACGCTTGGCCCGCGTGGCTGGCCCGGCCTCAACACCATGCACCCGCAGAGGCTCTTCCACAATCTCCCCAATGGTCATCCGTGGGTTCAGCGAAGCGTATGGGTCCTGAAAGATCATCTGCATGTGGCGGCGGCTGGCGCGCAGCTCTTCTGCTGAAAGCGACGTGAGCTCCCGGTTGTCCATAATGACACGACCCGCGGACGGCCGTAACAATTGCAATAACAAACGCCCCGTCGTCGATTTACCACAGCCGCTTTCCCCTACCAGACCCAGCGTTTCCCCCCGCCGAATCTCAAAATCCAGGCCATCGACGGCCTGCACAGCACCTACCTGCTGCCGTCGCCAGCCGCGCCGAATGGAGAAATATTTTTTGAGTCCTTCGACCCGTACCAAAACGTCTGCCTGGCCATTTTTCTGCGCTGTTTGCGTCATGCGGCCACCTCCATTGCTTCTGTGCCTTTGGCCGCCTTCTGTACTTCTTCCCAGCGCCAGCAGGCCGCAGAATGCCCTGGCGCAATAGGCTGCAACGACGGATTTTCTTGCCAGCAGTGGGCCACAGCAAAACGGCAGCGCGGCGCAAACGGGCATTGCGCCGCTTCCTCGTATAAATCAGGTGGCGTCCCTTCAATGGGAATCAGTCGCTGCCGCTTTTTGGCGTCTACCTTGGGCAGCGATTCCAGCAAACCAAGTGTGTACGGATGGCTCGTTTCACTATACAAATCCACCACGTTGGCAATCTCCACAATAAAGCCCGCGTACATCACCGCCACTTTGTCTACCAGGCTGGCCACCACCCCCAAATCATGCGTAATCCAAATGACCGACATGCCCAGCTGTTCCTTGAGCCGCTTCACCAGGGTGATGATTTGTGCCTGAATGGTGACATCGAGTGCCGTGGTTGGCTCATCGGCAATGAGCAGCGCCGGATCGCAAGCGAGGGCCATGGCAATCATGATACGCTGCCGCTGCCCGCCAGAGAATTGATGGGGATAATCATTCAAACGATTTTCTGCATCGGGGATGCCAACCAGATTGAGCAGCTCGACAGCCCGTTTTTCGGCTACGGCCGTTTCCTGTCCCAAATGCAGCCGAATCCCTTCCATAACCTGCCTACCCACCGTCAGCACTGGATTGAGCGAGGTCATGGGGTCTTGAAACACCATGCCAATCTCACCCCCACGAACGTGGCGCATCTCCCGTTCCGGTTTTTGTAGTAAATCGATACCGTTGAACAACACCTCCCCTTCCTCCACAATGCCGGGCGGCGAAGGCACCAGACCCAGCAAAGAAAGCGCACTAACAGATTTACCACAGCCGCTCTCCCCAACCAGGGCCATCGATTCTCCCCTGTCCAAACGATAAGAGATGCCATTGACGGCATGAACAACGCCTTCCTGGGTGTAAAAGCGGGTGACAAGGTTTTTAACTTCGAGTAGTGTGGTCATTTTTACAAACCTTTTGATGAGAGTGAAAAGTAAAAAGTGGCACTTACTTCTCGCTTTTTATTTTTTACTGCTTTTAAACCGGCTTCACCGACTGCTGCGGCACGGCCAATTCCGGCTGGCGGCGACGCCACCAGGCGCGGCGCGGGCGCGTCACGTCCATTTGGCGGCGCAGCCCTTCGCCCAGCATGTTGAAGGCAAAAATTTGCAGAAAAATCACAAAGCCCACAATGGCAATTTCCCAGGGGGAGATGATCATTTTGGACCAGAAGTCAGACAGCATTTGGGCCAGCTCGGGGAAGGTGGCGGTAAGTCCCACGGGAATGGAGCCCGCGCTGTTGGGGTCTTCGGCCATGCGTACAAAGGCTTCGCCAATAAACAGGCCTAGAAAGCCCAGTTCCGCCACCACCAGCAAGGAAGCGCTGAGTTCAAAGGCAATTTGCGAGGGCAGCGTGGGCCAAAGCTGGGGCATGATGTAGCGGCGCAGGATGCCCCACGGCCGTACCCCCACCGCCCTTGCCCCTTCAATGTAAGGGGATTGTTTGGTCACCAGCGTGCTGTTTTTGACAAAAACGGCTGTATTCGCCCAACCGGTTGCCACCAACGCCACCACAAACGTGGTCAAGGTTCGCTCGCCTAAAAACGAAACCACCGCCAGGGCAAAAATCAGAATAGGAATGGCCAAGCTGGCCCCCGTCAGTAAATCCACCACGCGCTCCACCGCACCGCCAAACCAACCAGCCATCAGCCCCAAAGCCAGCCCGATGGTTATGCGCAACGCCGCAATAACAAAGCACAAAATAAGCGTCGGACGGATGGAAAAGAGCAGCCGGGTCAGCAAATCTCGCCCTGCGTTATCTGTGCCCAGAGGGAATTCGGGCGCGGCCAGTGGCGGCACCGGGTTGCGGCTGGGATATCGCGCCTGACCATCGACTACAATCGGCTCGTTAAATACCCGCATGGGATCATAGTTGGCTAGGCTGGAGCCAAAAAAAGCAATGAATAAGAACAGTGCCGTGAGAACCAGACCAACAAGGAGGGGGGTGTTTCGAGTGCCAACTTTTCGCATTTTAATTTCTCCACTATCAGGCAACGGCCGTTTCCAATTCATCTTCTGTCTGGCTTAAACGAGGGTCAACTACATTTGCCAACACGCTAAACAACAAGTCCGACAGCAACAAAATTGTCCCTAAAAGGACCGCAATGGCTGCTAGCAGCGGTGGATTACCAAAGTAAACGCCGGGCGGGCGGGCATCTAACCGCAAGCCAATCGTAAACAAAAAGATGCGCCCAATGCCCGGCCAGATAAAAACCGCTTCAATAATGACCAGCGCCCCCACCATCAGCCGCACGGATTCCCCAATGGTTACCAAAATAGGCGAGACCATGTTGGGCAGCGCATGGGACCACAGCAGCCGCTGCCAGCTTAGCCCCTTGCTGCGGGCCACCTGGATATAATCCTTTTGCAGCTCGTTTTCCAGCAGTCCCGCCGCCACCTTGGCCAAATGCAGCGTGGGCTGAATCGCCAACACCAAAACTGGTAGGATGAGGTGCTCATCCAGCCCATAGCCGCTAATTGGCAAAAAAGTGGAAGTGGCGTCTGTGAAGAAGATCAGATACACCATGCCTGCCAACAGCACCCCGCCTAGCAAAAAGCCCGGCATAGACGAGCCAGCCGCCAGCACAAACAGACCCGTGGTGCTCATACGCTTTGTCCGGGGCGAAACAGACAGCAACCCAACCAACAATCCAAGTACAACAGAAACCAACAATGAAAAACCCACCAGTACCAAACTGTTTTGCACCGAACCACTTAAAATCTGGGAAACTGACAGATTTTCCACATGCCCCAAATCTCCTTCAAACAAAACACCTTGGACATAGGTTGAATACGGTTCAAACTCCGCAGAGATAGTATTCCCCAGCGGTGACGAGAGCAGGCGTGGGTGTACCTGCGCGTATGTGTACCCTAAAAAATTGAGCAATGGTAGAAAGATAAGCATCAAAAGGAACTTGCGGGCAATTAATCGAGCCACTTTGTTTCTCCGTGAATAGTTTGTTTACTTTAAGGACAGGCAGTCCTCAAAACAGATATGCCGCCAGACTACAATCGCAGAACTGCCCGTCCTGGCTACCAATTTTTATTCATCATCAAGCAGTTTAAAGCCATCAGTGACCCAACTGGCATCTTCGTAAATGATGGAGTTGGGGTAACCATATGTTTGGTTGAAGGTCATATCAGTTTCAGGATCGTTGAGGGTAAGGACGTTTTCGGCCGTTTCAAACAGCGCGTCAATGGTTACTGACGCCGGGTCAACATCCTTCATGATGCAATCTTGTTCAGGGAAGCAACTATGTGTGCTGTCGGTGACCACGCCATCTTCCACAGTAATGGTGATGTTTTGCGTACTCCAGGTAGGCTTACGGTGCCTGACGGTAATTTGGTAACGTTTAATCGCCTGACTGTTCCAAAGGGCAACGGCCGTTTCCAACTCATTCTGTAAAGCTGTGGGGTCAAAAGCAGGTTGGGCACTGGCCGCAATAGCCGTGGTTAAGGCACTGGCTGTCATATCACGCTCAGACACAGGTTCGCTGGTTACCTCATTTTCCGATGGGGTGTCATCGGACCCGCCGCAGGCAGCTACTAGAAAAAGCAGCAAAAACAAACCAATCAAAAACCGTTTCATACATTCCTCTCCTCTAAACAATTGGGGAAAATCGCCCTCGCTTGCCGCCAAAAATTGCAATCGTTAAATCGTACCAAGTCAGGTCCAAATCACCAACCGCCCGTCTACGTTTTTAGCAGCCCTCAAGTAATTAGACGCCCCAGCCGCCATATTTTTGATCAGCTTTTGGTTGTGGGTTCATTTGCTTGCCAAATGCCGATTTGCTATAATGCCCAGGCTGTCGGGGCATGGCGCAGCTTGGTAGCGCGCTTCAATGGGGTTGAAGAGGTCGTGGGTTCGAATCCCGCTGCCCCGACCAGAGGAAAAGATAGAAACGCCGCGTGTTCTTACGTGGCGTTTTCTGTTTTTAGAGGAAATAACTTAGGCATAGGCTGCCTTCTCAGCAAATGCACATTTAGGAAGATGGAGATACAGATGAGCGGTGAAGAAAATAGCAAGAGCGCCAACTTGCGCCGCAATGTCACGCTAGGGCTCTTTGGCATCGGTCTGATTTTGATAATGTTGTCACTGGGCGCGGAGTTTATTGGCTTAGACATTACGCCTGGTTTTGGCATGGTGCAGATGTTCCAGCTGTTGGTAGGGCTTACGGCGTTGACTCTGTCGCTATTCATGTACATCAAAAGCTTGCGTCACGACACGCCGCGCTCGCTTCAGGCCGATATTGGGGTGCGCCTGGCGGCTACCGGGCTGGTTTTTGCTTATGTGTCTGGCCTATCCGATTTGATTAGCATTGGCACGCATGTGGAGCCGCAGTTTGAACGGCCGTTTGTTGGGCCATTACAGCTAGGCGGATTGGCACTGGCCGTTTTTGTCATTATCGTCGGCCTGGCACTGTATTACACCAGCCGGGGAACGCGGCCCAAGTCATCGATGGAATTTATTGTGAATGGGAACGGGAAAGCTAAATAAAATTAGCGCAAATTGGTTAGCTGGAATCCCTGGTTAAGCACACGGAAAACGGCCGTATCTGATGGCGGTCGCTGGTACGTGAGGAAAAATTGCAGCGTTTGGCCAGGGGGCACTGGCCAGGGGAATGGCGGATTGGTCGAAAGCAGCAAATAGACCGAGCCATCCTGCCCTTGCAGCGCCACATCCGATTCCGTAATCACCAACGGCTGCGTGCCCAAATTCGTTATCTGCCCGCCAATGATGAGGCTGGTCAAATCAGTAGACACTTCTACCCGGCCCAACGAAATGGTTGAACCAGCCGCCGCTGACGCCCCACCGGTAAACGGCAAGGTGACATACACCTGCGCCCCAGAATTTCTATTGGTGACAACCCAGCTTAATGATTCACTCTCTAATCCGAGCGGAATCTGGTAGCCAGCACTCGCTTGTGTCACCTGATTGGCATTGAGGAAGCCGGAGAGCGTGGGGAAATTGCCCAATTGCGTGGCCAGTGGACTTAACACATATTGATTGCCCAGACTATCAACCAGACTAAGCTGCAAATTACCGCTGTCGATAGCGGTTAATCCCACATTTTGAATTTGATAATCGACGACAAACAGCGCAAAACCGGGTGGAATTTCGGCCCGGTCAGCAATGTAGGTGGTGCTGTTAACGGTGAGCTGGATATTTTCTAACTGTGCCGTTTCGCCTAGATTCACGACATTACCGGCCTGGCTATCTGATTCGGCCACAACATAACGGCCGTTTACCACCAATCGTTCAGATCCTTCTGTTCCCAATATCACCAGAGTAATCCCTGGCGTGGTTTGAGCAAAAATGTCACGGTTGGTTACCGGCACTGTGGTGCGGCTGTTGAAGGAAAACGTGTAACGCGTGCCGCCGCGCGTAGCTAACGTCATTTCATCCCCAGGCGATAACCCTTCCAGTAAGGCTCGATTTTCATCTGAGTCGGGCAAGCCCACCACGTAATTGACAATGGTGCCATAAACCCAAACGGCCGTCCCCGGTTCATCAACATTTGGTGTCCAGGTGCCATCAGCCCCAATGACTTGTGTTTGCACATTAAACTGCTCGGTAGGTAACCCAAACGTAATGGGAGAATCAAGCGTCACGGAGATCGTCGCCGAGTCGCTCATACCCACGACCAGCGGTTCACCTGCCAGCGAACTCTCCGCCTCGCTGCCGCCAAAGGGCGTAGGAGTGCCAGATACGGCCGTATCCACCCCATCATCTCCCCCTTGCCGCACTAAAATCACCGTCAAGACAATAACCGCCAACAGGGCAATCAGGGCAATGCCACCGGCAACCAGCACCGCTGGATTGGATAAAGAATCTCGCCAGGACGGTGTGGAATTGGTTTCTGTGGGCGCATTCTCTTGCGGCTCAATCGACATAGAAAAACCTTTTGCTTCTTTGAAAAACCCTTAGGGTTTGATATCTACTAAAGTAACCTGTGAATGGAAAACCCTCAGGGTTTCAGCTGCGCTTTCTAGGGAATGCCAATGGGCAGTGGCTGCGGTGCCACGCGCACCAAGATTTCAGCATTCTCGCCCAGCACTACCTGACTATAGTTCAAGAAAGGCACCACCACACGCACTGCGCCAGCCGCATTAATGCCTGTGAAGCGTGCCACACCTGTCTCATTTGTGTGTCCAAAAGAAATCAACTCACCCGTACCGTTATCGTAGAGGGCTACGGCCGCATTCACAATACCTTCCGTTAGCTCCGGTAAAAAGTTGTTGTTGCTGTCGTAATACAGCGTCACATTAATGGTAGCTGACTGGGTGCCGCCACCAACCGGTGTCGAAGTTGGCAAAGGCTGGAACTGCACGACAGGCGGTGGTGCGGGCGTTGCCGTAAAGAGAAATGAAAAATCAATAGGGGTGGGTGTGGGAAACGCTGTCGGGAAGGCAACCGTCGGCTGCGGCGTGGACGTGGCAAATCCACCGGTCCCTCCAGTACCACCCGTCCCCCCAGTAAATGAGCTGGTGGGTGATGGCGTAGGTGTTGGCGTCGATTCCAGCGCCGTACAGGTTAGATCATATTCATGCAGGTCAGCTTCATCGAGCGGCGGAATATTAACTGGCCCTATTTCAATGAACAGCCAGCCAGTATATGACGCTAAATAGCTCACCTTGCTGCCAAAATCAAGTCCCCCCGGTATCTTGTCATCGTTGCCGAGCCAAGGATTAAACGGATTACCGTTGTTGTCCAGGAGAATCATGTTCGTATCCGCTGCCGAACCAGCAGGGATAATTGTCTCGCAGGTGTAATAAATCCCGGGCTTCACCCACATCTTAAAAATATCGGTGTCTTGCGAACTGCCCAGTGTAGGCACGAAGTTGAGACCATTTTTTGTCTCGCCAACAACTATCAGGCAAGCTGTATCGATTGTGCTGTTAAATTCACACACATCCGCATCCGATGGAAAACCAGGCGGGGGCGTGGTGGTTGGCTCAACCGTAGAATCAATACCAAAACAGTACACCTTGTCTACAGGATCAACGGGCGATTTGTTGGTCACACGGGCATAGTAATATCCATCGCTGCCTGCTGTAAAGCGCACTTCTGAACGGAAGATACCTGCGGAAACATCATCATTGCTGCTGATGAGGGATTGGTTCGCATTATAAACATTCAACACGGTATCAAGTCCGGCATCCAAATCCGAGGTGGAAACGATGTAGGTAATACCGGCTTTGCCCCACCAGCGGAAATAATCTTGATCGCCAGGTGGGTAAAAGGTCAGATTACAGAGGTCAGCCGCACCTGCGGCCGTTTCTGGGGCTTCATTGAATGTATTGTTCGGCTCGTACTGGTCGCCAAAAATGGGGGTGGCTGTGGGTGACCCCGAATCATTATCGTTAATATTCACGGAGGCCACAAGCGGTGAACCCAACGTGAGACTTACTGTTTTGGGAGCTGATAGCTGAATTAAAAAGGATTCCGTATCTTCCACCAGCGTATCATTGGTAATTTCAACGCCAATTGGCTGCGTCGTTGCCCCCCCATCTGTGAACGTTAACACATCTGTAAAGGCCACATAATCTAAACCCGCCGTGGCTGACCCGCTACTTACGGTTTTTATGGTCACAGTCACCAGGTAACCTGGCGGATTTTCGAGAATGACATTCAGAGCTGCCGTCCCCACATTTTCATTAACAGAGAGGATGCTGCGATCTAACCTTACCGAAGGCGCCTGGGCTTTCAGCGATTCAATCTGGGTCAGCTGGTAAAAAACTGTGATTGTAATCAGGGTAATGGCAAAGCTCATCACAACCATGACTGCACGCTTTAATTGTTTGTTACGAGACTCGGCCATGTTGTCCTTACTCAGCCCCGAAAGGGATTGGCGGGGAGTATCAATACAATCCTTACTGCAAACCGCCACTTATTTTACATAACAAGATAAATAGAATGGTTCTTACAGAACATTGAGATTATAAGGAGTGTGTAAAACAATAGCAAGTGCAGGGGAAAAGCACTCATTTTCTAGAGATAAAAAACGGCCGTTCCTGGGGAACGGCCGTCATTACAAAATCAACTTACGACTGCTTTTAACTAAACAGTATGGCCCGTTAAAACCTCATCTACCAGACCATATTCCATTGCCTGTTCTGCACCCATATAAATATCCCGGTCCGTATCTTCTTCAATACGCTCGATGGGCTGGCCCGTATGTGTAGACAGAATATTATTCAGCGAGGTCCGCAGGCGCAAAATCTCCCGAGCTTGAATCTCAATATCCGATGCCTGCCCCTGTGCCCCACCCAAGGGTTGGTGCATATGAATGGTGGCGTTTGGCAGCGCATAGCGCATCCCTTTGGCTCCAGCCGTTAACAAAACCGTACCAAAGCTGGCCGTAAATCCGACTGCCACCGTCGAAACGGGGCACTCAATCTGCTGCATCGTGTCGTAAATAGCCATGCCAGAATAAACCTGCCCACCAGGGCTGTTGATGTACATGCTGATTGGCTTACTGGAATCTTCACGAGCTAGATAGAGCAGCTGAGCCACAATCAGGTTAGCAATCTGATCATTAATCGGTGTTCCCAGCATAATGATGCGATTTTTGAGCAGTAAAGAAAAAATATCGTAAGCCCGTTCACCACGACCATCTGTTTCTAGCACCATGGGGACAAGCGACGTTGGCAAATTCATCATGAGTTAGTCGTCTCCTAAATATTGTGAGAAAGCGAAAAAGCAATCTAATTAACTGTTTCGTCCCAGCAACTTTTACCGAGAAAATATTTAGCGCGAAACAGTAAAGCACTTCGCCATTCCAAGACAGTAAAGCAATGGACGAAGTTTAGCCAGCCAGCGTTAGATTTACATTATCCTTCGGCTTCTTCTTGTTCTTCGCTTTCTTCCGCCTCATCTACGGCCGTTTCGGTTTCAGTTTCCGCTTCAGCAACAGGTTCGGCTTCTACCACTTCTGGTTCAGATTCGGCCGTTTCTTCTTCGGCTTCACTTTCCGCTTCGGCAACGGCCTCGACTTCAGATTCGGCAGCTTCTGCTTCGGCTTCCAATTCAGCCAGATCAGGCGCATTACCCGTCAGCACCGCTTCGATGCGCTCGTAAGCTTTTTCCATCAGCACTTCGCTGCTAAGCATGTCAAAGCCAGGGCCGCTACGATAATAATCTCGCATGCCTTGGAGCAGCGCTTCATTATCACCAAACTGGCTCACGCGCTCATCAATATGCGCATTAATATCATCCTCACTCACGCGCAGCTTCTCATCCATGATGAACTGACGCAGCACCAACTGCCGCTTGAGCTGCTCTTCTGCACCCTCGCGGAAGTTCTCACGAAGCTGTTCTTCCTGGGCACTTTGCAACTGCAAGAAATCTTCCCAACTCCAGCCAGCCCGTGTAACCTGACCTTTAAAATTGTCCATCATGCCGTCAATTTCAGCCTCAACGGCCGCAGGCGGGTAAATCAATTGGGCATCTTCCAACAAATCATCAATCATGCCTTCAATGAGTGCGTTTTTAGCCTCACCTTCCGCATTATTCTGCAGCTCTTCACGGACTGACTCACGCAGTTCGTCAAGCGTCTCGAAGGTACCTTCCAGTTTAGCCAGCTCATCATCCAGCGGTGGCAGGTTACGGCTGCGCACGTTTAGCACAGTGATGGTGAAGGTAGCCTCACGCCCAGCCAGTTCTTCTTCTTCAAATTCTTCAGGGAAGGTGATGTTAAACGTCTTCTCATCTCCAGCGGCCATACCTACAACGTTGTTGACAAACTCTTCACCCCAAAACAGCTGCTTAGCTTCCATGATGAGATCCACGCTTTCGCTGTTGAAGATGACGTTATCTTCCGGTTGTTCAGCGGGGGCATCTTCTTCGGATTCGGCCGTTTCTGCATCATCGGCCGCTTCTGTCTCTTCCGCTTCTTCTTTTTCGTCTTCGTCTTCTGCACTGGGCAGCAGTTCGCCCTTACCGCTGAGGGTCACCATATCGCTTACTTCAACGGGGCGTTCTACATCTTCCAACTGTTGATGCTGGGTTTGAATCCGTTCCAATGCCTCAGCAATGGCTTCTTCCGTAATCTCAACGGGTTCGATCTCTTTGCGCAGTTCACGATAGTTGCCCAATTCAACCTCTGGCGTGAGCGGAATCGTAAACTTAAGCACCAGCGGTTCCATTTCCATATCATCAAAATTGGCGGGCGCATAGATTTCGGGGTCCACTTCATCCAGAGCCTCAGTGAAAACCGATTGCAGCATATCTTCTACTGCTTCCGTGCGCAGGGAATCACGTCCTATGCGCTTGAGCATGACTGGGTAAGGGGCTTTGCCCTTGCGGAAGCCAGGGATATTAACCTCTCTGGCCAGTTTGCGGGCGGTTTGCCGCATTTGTTTCTCAACACGATCTTCAGGGACCTCAATGGTCATTAGAAGCTGTCGTTGATCATCTTGTTCTGTTTGAATTTTTAGCGTCACAAGCTACCTCTCAAAAAAAGTAAATTTCTGTCCTACTTTAGCAGGGAAAAGAAAGGAGCGTTGCCTGGGCAGCAACGCTCTTGGTCTCTTAAAAAGTGGGGATGGAGGGACTTGAACCCACACGCCTTGCGGCACATGATTCTAAGTCATGCGCGTCTGCCAATTCCGCCACATCCCCAGCAAGCTAACGATTATACCACTGGAAAGGGCATTGCCAAACGAGGTTGCCAGTTAGGAAATTTAGGGGTAACGTTTGGCATTCTGCTAACGAGACGAAGGCACTGGGAGGATTTGATGAGCACATTATTGGTTAAGAATACGGCCGTTCTCGTCACCATGGATGATGAACGACGTGAAATTGTAAACGGTGGACTGTTTGTGCGAGGAAATATAATTGAACTGGTAGGCCCCACCAGCGAACTGCCAGAAACGGCCGATACCATTCTCGACTTAAGTGGACATATCGTGCTGCCCGGATTAGTCAATACCCATCATCATTTATACCAAAGCCTCACCCGCGTTTTAGCCCAAGATAATAATCTATTTGACTGGCTCACCACGCTTTACCCCATTTGGGCCAATCTCAGTGATGAGGCAATTTATGTGAGTACAATTACGGGTCTGGCCGAACTGGCACTTTCCGGTTGCACCACCAGCAGTGACCATCTCTACATTTTCCCCAACGACTGCACTCTGGACAGCCAGATTCGCGCCGCACAGGAGATTGGCGTGCGTTTTCACGCCGCGCGAGGTTCCATGTCGCTTGGCGAAAGTGATGGTGGCCTTCCGCCAGACCGTGTCACCGAAGATGAAGCATTCATTCTAAAAGATAGCCAGCGCCTCATCGAGACATACCACGACGCCAATCGCCACGCCATGCTGCGCGTGGTGCTCGCCCCCTGCTCCCCCTTCTCTGTTACGCCAGACCTCATGCGCGAATCGGCCAAAATGGCCCGGGCTTACGGCGTACGACTGCATACCCATCTGGCCGAAACGTTGGAAGAAGAGGAATTTTGCCTGGAAACGTTTGGCCTGCGCCCCGTGCCCTACGTAGAATCGCTAGGCTGGACGGGCGAAGATGTATGGCACGCTCATTGTGTTCACATGAGCCAGCCAGAGATTGAGCTGTTCGGCCAAACCCAAACAGGCGTGGCCCACTGCCCCAACAGCAATATGCGGCTGGCCAGCGGCATTGCACCCGTCCTGGCCTGGCAGGCTGCTGGCGTGCCAGTTGGTTTAGGGGTTGACGGCTCGGCCTCCAACGATGGGGGGCACTTGTTGGCTGAAGCACGGCAGGCAATGTTATTACAGCGGGTTGCCCCAGACCGCTACCTGAGCGAAGCTCCTGGCGGGCGTGGTGGTTTTGGTGGTCGTCCCGACGCCATGTCAGCGCGACAGGCGTTGGAAATTGGTACTCGGGGTGGAGCGGCCGTTTTGGGACGGGACGATATTGGCTATCTGGACCCAGGCATGAGTGCCGACTTTATTGCCCTCAATTTAAACCAGATCGCCTTTGCTGGCGCGCTGCACGATCCGGTTGCGGCCGTACTGCTCTGTCAGCCGCCCTCGGTAGATTATTCGGTGATTAATGGCAAAATTGTGGTAGAGCAAGGTCAGCTCACTACAATTGATCTCATCCCGCACCTGGAAAAGCACAATCAAATCGCCACTGCAATGATTCGAGCTGAGTAGGGCTGAGTAAAGAGATTAATTTTGCAAGTTCAAGGATGAGTTACTTTCAGCCGATTTACCTCTCATTATTCGGCTGGCTGTCCACAATGCTACAGTAAACCAGGCAGGAATCGAACCTAAACGGAAGATAGTATCGGCCGTTTCTTTAGGAAACAGTTCGTAAAGCCAGGGGTACATATGTAAACCATACAGTTGCACCAACAAGAAAATCATACCGGTTAAGCTATACCATTTCAGCCAGCCATGCTCGGCATCAAGGATAGCAAGGGGAACGACCCAAAGGAGCCATTGTATGCCTATACCTGAGGAAACGGTGAAGACAGCCAGGATTATTGTTGTTAAGGCTGCCAAAAGTGTTTCTTTTCTGGTCCACCATAGTGCAAACATACCTGCTACCAATATGAACCAGCGACGCCAAGCAACCATCGTGTCATAAATTGGCTCAAAAGCAGGCAGCTGTTTTTTCACAACCGCCAATAGAGCAGAAATTCCCCAATAGCCATTTGGCCCTGTGTGGGTTAAAGCACGCCTCAGCATAGGGGCAGGATCTGTGTTCAATATCAGCACATATGCTACGGTAAATAGAACGGGGATACTTAAGGCAATACTTGAATAAATGATCCAATATTTCCAGTTGAGATTGCGGATCAAGGTGATGGGAAGCATCACAACCGGCCAAGATTTATTCAAAATAGCAAACCCAAGTGCAGTAGCTGATCTCCAACTTCGTTGCCCAAATTCGGTCCAATACCAGGCAAGCAACAAAAGCAGCACGGGCAGAGAATCAAATTGACCATGATACGCTGAAACTAAGATAGCGATGGGGTTAAGGGCAAAGAGTAATGCCCATACGACTGCTTCTGAGTTGGTTTTTTGCCAACGTCTGCAAGTTTGAAAAACAACGGCCGTTATGCCCGCATCTATAAAAACGGGCAGCAGCTTAACCAGGACAACAAAAGGAACGGCCGTTTTAAGCTGCAAATAAAAGGCTAGCCCAATCCAATACATTTGCATGGGTAAATATGGATGCCGACCAAAAGCAGCCGATGTATAAACATCCTCTCCATTTAACAGCGCCCTGCCCACAAGTTGAAAAGACTCAATGTCGTAGCCAGCACCCACAGGCAGCAGCATTACTGGAACCAACCGCACAAACAAAGCTACCGCAACAACAAACAACAACGGCCGCGTTTTCCATACTTCTTTGCGAAAAGATATTCGTTTTGTTGATAATACCGGCAACAAATAGTAAAAGCTTGATATGATTAACAACCATCCAAGCATAACATTAGTTGCGGCAAGTTTGTTTTGCCACACTAACTAACTCCCTTTGATTAAGTTGAAGGCTCACCTGTTAGACTATAACTATATTTCAGCAATCGCAAAACACCCTTAAACTTGATTTCCTGATGATAATCAACCTAGCGGTTAACAAGTGGCAAAAAGTTATTTTGTGGGTCAACCAATACAACCCCAGATGCAACGTTGTCGTTTTCTAACTCTTCATCAATCACGTTGCCATTATCCAATTTGACCCAATAAGTATAGGTACCTGGGGTTAGACCAGACCACGTGACAGAAGCAACATAACCATGGCGGGCACAACCCTGTAAAGTTGGGTCAACAGTGACAGAATCAATAACTTGCGTTAAGGCTTCATCCTGATAAAAAGTCACAGTAAATGGTTCCGAAATAGATTGACTACCATTATTAAAAAATTCGGTAAATATGGTAACATCAGCCGTATTTGAAGGTGCTTCACTGTTAGCAACTATTGAACCGGCCTGGCCCGTATATAAATTTACATATAGATCAAAAGTGGAAACCTGGTCAAGATAATCTTGCCCTACTGCGGTTAGAGCGTTCACATCACCGGCAGAATAACTCTGGTAATTATCCTTTAGCAAATTGCTTGAAGCACCACTTACTTCTTCTCCCACGATAAAGCTAAACCAAAGCCATTGCTGTATCAAACGATTTCTATCAGCTGGATATCCCAGGCCAGGATAAGAATTTGATTCTAACCACTCCATTGTGGCAAACAAATAATTGCCCACTCGCGCTGGCGTAAAACAGTTGCCAAATTCATCGCTCAAATAACATCCCCCTACTTCAGGTATATAAGGATATAAGGAACCAAATTCTGATAACAGAAGCGGCTTGTCTCGTTGGCCATGATCCTTCATCCATTGTCGCATGGCCACGATTTGCTCAACGAAAATACCGACATCATCATGTTCCGCACGACAATAAACACTGTCCAACGGGCATTGTAAAGAGTATGGAATATTATTGACAGGCCAATTTTTCGCTAGGGCTGGATCTGTTCCTAGTGCCAACTTTCCATCGCCTGGACCGATACCTGGATTATATTCTGAAAGAATATAAATATGAATTGCCCAAACATCAACCGACATTGGAATGCCATATAAATCCAAGTAAGTATCCCAAACAATATCTAAGTATTGTAAACGGCCTGGGGTTGCCATAGAAAGTCCAGCAATGCCTACCTGTGCAGATGGGTCTCGATCCTTGATGAATTCGTACACATCATGATAAATACGAGCGTACATATCTGGATAGGTATCATCTTGGACGTTGGTAACATCTGGTTCGTTACCGACCAGCCACAACTTACCGGGTGAGGCATCAACAAGTGCCCCCAATCCACCTTCGGTTAGCGCGGGAGTCGTTGTGTAGGTTGATAAATATTGACTGCCACTACGATCCTGGCTTACCCGAACAATACCAACATGTTCACTTTCTCCACTGTAGGGCGTCGTGGCATTAAAGGTAACATACCAACCAGCCTGTAACATAGGCAGCCAAGACAGCATATGCTCGTTAAAACCAGCAACACCATATCTACAATTTAGATTGTTGCCACTAGTGCCAAAGGGTGCTTCTGGCGTAAGTTGTTGAGCAGAATTTTGGTTAACATCAACAGGTTCATCTTTTGCCTTTACCGTGCCCAATGAAAAATAGATGGTTAATACAGAGGTAAACACGAAAACTGCCAATACGAAAATACGGATATGGTTTTTATTTTTGGGGTTCATAAATCGAAAATCCTGGAACATTTATTGATGATCTAAATCATTTAGTCATCAACTTTCACTTATACTTGAATTTTTTCACTACTTTCTTTTTGGATGCTGGACTGCAAAAGCCAACGCGCTGGCAGCAACACAACACCATCTAGCTCATGAGAAATTCCTTGACTGACTTGAAACGAATAGGCTTGCTTGTGGAAATCATAACATTGATGTGAACGGCCGTCATGTACGGCCGTTGTCACCAAATACGTCGCGGGCAAAAGAGGTAGTTGCTCAATCTCATATCGAAGCACCCCTTCACCTTCAATGATACCTAAATCGACGCCAGCCACCTTTGTGTTAGGACCATTCACTTGCACCCCGTCCTGCCGGAAGATGGCCAGGCCAAATTCAGGATTGGGAATCGGTTTGTGTGCCAGATAGCCAATTTCGATGGTCATTGGCTCGCCGGTGGCAAACGTTTCCTGCGGTTCACCTTGCGCATCCAAAAAACGTGTGCTGGTTATCTCAATCTCCCCGGTGCCTGAACGCGTAAACGTGGCTGTGATCGGCTGCCCTTTTTTCTGGTAGGCATGCGCCACATATTCTGCCGCGATTTCATCCACCGGTCCATATGCCTGCGGTACGCCCTTGTCTATCCATAAAATATGCGTACAAAGGGTCCGCACCAGATTGATGTTGTGGCTCACGATGAGAATGGTGACGCCCCGGTCTTTCATGGCCATGATAGCCTCAATACATTTGGACTGAAACGCCTGATCGCCTACGGCCAAAATCTCATCCACAATAAGAATATCTGGCTCCATGTGGATGGCCACGCTGAAGCCCAGACGCATGTACATGCCGGAAGAATAATGCCGCACCGGCATGTCGATAAACTCATCCAGCTCAGAAAATTCCACAATGCGGTCGTAATAGGCATGGGTAGAAGCTTCATCAAAGCCAAGCAGGGCGGCATTGAGGAAGATATTTTCTCTTCCAGTGAGATCAGGATGGAAACCGGCTCCCAACTCTAGTAAAGCACTGACACGGCCGTTTATCACAATACGGCCGTTATTCGGGCGCAAAATCCGGGCAATCAGCTTCAGGATGGTGCTCTTGCCGCTGCCGTTGCGCCCCACAATGCCAAAACATTGCCCCGGCAGCACATCAAAGCTCACACCCTTCACCGCCCACAACGATTCCGGCGGCTGCTTCGGCCCCTTGCGCCGCGAAAACAGCGCGATAAACGTTTCCATCACCGACTGCGGTTTCTCTTTGGTAAAGGCAAACCGCTTGTCTACGTTCTGGAAACTAATGATTGGCTCTGAACCCATAAACAGTTTTTCCTGAAAAACGCAGAGACACAAGCAATCCTGAATTGCCGACGCAGAACATTTCATTCTAGTAATGCTGCGTCTTTGCGTCTCTGCGTTCTATTTTTCCGGTTATTTCAACTATGCATTGTAGCGCAATCGGGGGCAGCAACCAAACACGCTCGATCAACGTTTTACCAACGGCATTTGGCTAGCAAAGACCCTAAGGGTTTGCCAACAAGTGGCTCGACCCAAATGACCAAACCCTTAGGGTCTGACGTCAGGCAGCTTCTTGGTAAACTGGCAAGGTAAAGGAGAGACTGTAAGTTGAATTGCTGCTCAATTCAGCAAAAACCGCACCACCATACTTCTCTACTAATGTAACAATAACGCAGATTGGTTCAAAAATACTTTTTTGCTCATCACAAACGAGACGGCCGTTCTCATTTTTTAAATACTTGTCCACCCAGTAAGATAGATTTGTCCCATTTGAGAGGGTGAAATGAACGTACTCCCCATCTTCCCTAATAACCAATTCTGCTTCATCTGATTTTCTGAATCTCAGAGATTCCATGATTGCTATGATGACTTCTTCATTAGCCAAAATTGGAGAAATCTGGGTTAAATCGGTTTTTATTGGCACTCCAGCCACTTGTTCGAAGCGATTTAAATCAGCAAGGATAATTTTGGTCTTAGCTGGAGGCTTCTCAAGAAGCTGCAACATACGCCACCAGGCCAAACTCAGGTTACCAGCTTCTTGAATACGCTCCGCAGTCTTTTTCATACCTTGAACATATTTAATGAGGACAGAAAGAGAGGGAGCGGTTTCTGCCTCCTTTAAAAATAAATTGGCATAGCCAAGTACCATAAACGTTGGTGCCCTTACCTCATGAATAATACTTCCTATAAAACGAATCAATATCTCATTCCTAGCTTGCGCCGCTTCGAGTTGTTCGATCAGCTCGTCTTTGCTGAGATCGTCAAATGAAGAAGGTGTTGGGGTTTGCATTGGATTTGTCCGCCTTTACCGAGGAGAAAGCATCCTCAGATGCGAACGGGTGCGCAAGACGCATCTGAGGATGCTTTCTCCTCATTGTTTGCAAACTACAGGTTCCACGCGCTGCGGACAGTATGCAAAATTTGGATGGCTTTGGCAATGAGCAGTTTGTTGGCGGGCTTGTTGGGCCATAGGCTGGCCCCGGAGGGATGCGGCAGCGGGACAACGAGACGACCCGTGGTCGGTAATCGGTAATCGGTTATCGGTGAACCGTTTACCGATAACCGTTCACCGATAACCGAAACGGGCAAAGCGTCATCCAGATTAAAGTTCACCGGGTTGGTGAGCGTTTCGGGTGGGAAATAAACGGCCGTTCCCACGACCTCGTTCAGTTTCCTTTTAGCAGGATACAGGAGCTTGATTGCCAGCCCCCCCACCAAAATCATAAGTTTAGGGCGAACCAACGTGATTTCCCGCTCCAAAAAGGGGCGACACAGCGCCTGCTCCACCTTGCTAGGCACGCGGTCACCTTTGCCGCTTTTGGCGTCCTTGCCCGGATAACATTTGGTAACGGCCGTCATGTAATGCCGCGTCCGGAACTCAGCTTCGTCCCAGCCTGCTTCCCCCAGCCATTGGAATAAGCGCGTGCCAGATGTAGCGTTAAACGGCCGTTTCGCTTCCACCTCCGTTACCCCAGGGGCCTGGCCAATCAGCAGCACGTCTGCCCCGGCGCTGCCACGAAAGACCGCGCCGGGCACAATTTCATGTCCTGCTTCCAGGCAAAGGCGGCAGGCACGCATTTCGGAATGAAGTTGGGGTAAAGAGTCCATGAAAAAGTAATTGAGTAATTGAGTAATTGAGTAATAGGACAATTACCCAGTTACATAATTACCCAATTACGCAACCCCATCAACCAGCTTCTCAAACTTGTCCACATCGGCCCGCAGCACATCCAGGCTGGCTTCCCAAAAATCGGGCGTGCGGATATTGATGCCAAAACGGGCGGCCAGATCGGCAGCGTTGCCCATGCCGGTCATAGAGAGCAGTTCATCGTAGCCGGTTTTGAACGGTTCTGGATCGGCCTGGTATTGCGCATACAGGCCCAGACCAAACAGCAGGCCAAACGTGTAGGGGAAGTTATAAAACGTTGCCCCGTAATAATGAGGCACGTAGGCCCAACGATATGGATGCAACGAGCCATCTTCCAGCGCATCTCCCAATGAAGCCAATTGCGTCTCACGGTCTAGATCACACAGTTCTTCCACTGACAGCTCCCGCTCTTTGCGCTTTTCGAACAGTTTTTCTTCAAACATGAAGTTGCTGCTGGCCCCTAACACCACGCGCGCAGCATATTCCAACACGCCGTCGATGATGATGAGCTGATCTTGAGGAACGGCCGTTTTTAATGCCGCATTCTCCACAATCTTCTGACAAAACGTACTGGCCGTCTCTGCCAGGGTCATCGGCGTTTCCTGCTGGAGCGGGGTGCGTACCGCCAGGCAAAGATTGTGATACGCATGCCCCAACTCATGTGCCAACGTGCTCACCCCAGAAAAACCAACCTCATAATTGGTCAAAATGCGGGATTCTTCGCCGCGCAGCCCCATGCAAAACGCCCCACCCCGCTTGCCGTCACGTGGCTCAGCATCGATCCAGCCTTCGCTAAAAGCCCGTTCCGCCAGGCGGCGCATTTTGGCAGAATACGTACCAAACTGCGTCATGACAAATTCTGTGGCATCGCTATAAGCCCAACTTTGTTCGCCTTGCCCCAGCGGCACCAGCCTGTCGTACCAGGCCAGTTTAGGCAGGCCTAAAGCCCGGGCCCGGGCTTTAAGATACCGTTGAAAATCGGGGAAAGCGTTGCGCGTGGCGGTCATCATCGCGTCCAACGTGGGGCGATCAATGGCGTTGTCAAACAACACCATCTCCAATGGGGATTCCCAACCGCGCCGCCGGGTAATGGCCAAGGTTTCCCCTTTGAGGCTGTTGAGCGAGGCTGCCAGGGGAACGGCCGCTTCTGCCAAAGCATCCAAGACGGCGTGATGCGCCTGCGCCCGCAAATCTCGATCTGGCTCAAAAGCCAGGTTTTGGGCCGCAGTGAGCGGCATCTTTTCAATTTTGCCATCCCGCTCAATATCTACCGTTAATTGCGACGTGTAATTGCTAAAAAGATGATACCAGCTGCTGCCCCCAGTGAGCGCAAGTTCGGCGGCCAAATCTTCCTGCTCAGGACTCATCAAATGCAGAGATTCTTCCTTGGCTTTAAGAAGCACGTACTCATGCGCCTGAGCCACGGCCGATTTATCCAGCAGCAGCTCTACATCTAGTGAGCCAAGCCAGGCGGTGAACCGAGTATTGAGCAGCGAGCGCTGGGACAAATGAGGCAGCAATTCGCTGTTTCGCGCCTGCGCTTTGGCATTGCGGGAATCGGTTGTCAGAAAGCCATACAGATAAGCCTGTAAAATATTTATTTGTTCATCAATTTTGTTCAGGCGATGAATAATCGTTTCCAATAAGGTAACCAGCTTGTCATCAACCGGAACGGCCGTATCTAACCGATTAATCTGATTCTCATCAAACAACGTTACCGTATCAGCAATCGCGTCGATCACAGCCTGAAATCCAGCTTCAAATTCAGCCGATTCCAGACCAGGAAAGACCGTGCTAAAATCCCAATGGGGCAAGTTTGATTTTACTTGGCTCATTTTTTCTCCAGTTTGGTTCAATTATGAGTACAATTACACTGTCGTTAGTTTAGCAACGATCAGGAGTAGAGCAAATAGGCAATTAGACAATCATCTACAAAACATAAACGAGCATCCCCACCCTACTTGCCAGCACCAACCATGCTGCCCATCCACACCTGAGCCAATTTGGTACAATGGCCTATAACATTGCTGCCCCATCAAAAATTTACGTACACTTGTGAGACAGTAAAATGGGTTCTTCACACGCAACACCACTTACATTATCTGACCAGCTCGTCAGTCAGGCCATTTCGTCGCGCCGTTTACTGACACAAATGCTGCGCCTAACGGCCGTTGCTCTCATCCTCTCTGCTCTGCTGTTTTTATTACAAGATGATTTTACCAGCGAAATTTTTGCTCTAACGTTTTTCTACGGATTGTTCCTGGGGTTCATCGCAATCCTGGTACGCACAAATCGCATCTTGTTAGCAGCGCATCTATTTACGGCCGTTGCCTGGCTATCGCTTACCCTCCATCTCACTCTATTTGGCATCGACGCCACGCCCACGCTGGGCGCCTACCTTGTCATTATCCTTGTTGCCGCCTTGCTGCTGCGTGGGCGGGCCACCATTGTTTACACAGTGCTTTCTGCGGCCGCTGGGCTGAGCCTGGCGTTTGCAGTGGGGATCGGACGCATCCCCTTTTATGCGCCACCACTTGGTCCGGCCATTACCATTGGCAACAGCTTTCCAAAATTATTTAGCATCCTTGCCCTGTTAGGTATTGCCTTTTGTGCTCTCCACTTCACGCTGGCCACGCTTCGGTTTAACGAACAAGATCTTAAGCAAATTCGGCAAACGTTGGGGCAGCGCACTGCCGATCTGTCCGTCATCAACGAACAGTTGCGCCATGAAATCAGCGAACGGCAGCAAACCACTGAAGCCCTACGCGAAAAAGAAGAAAATTTCCGCACCCTCGTCGAAGCCTCATTTGATGGCATCATCATATCTGCCAACCACACCATCTTGGAGGCCAACCCCAGATTTGCCACCATGTTTGGCTACGCAACAATTGATGAGGTCCTGGGCAAAAAGACACCCACCTTTGTAACAAGTGAAAGCTCAACTGCTTTGCAAAAATTAATGGAGACAAGCCCAAAAATCTCGTCAGAAGTCATTGGCGTCCGCCAGGATGGCAGCACCTTCCCCATGGAAATCGTCAGTCAGCCTATCAATTTTCAGGGAAAGCTGGCCCATATTAGTGGCTACCGCGATATTTCCAGCCGCAAACGGGCAGAAGAGGCCGAACAGCATGCAAAAAAGCTAGAAGGTTTACGCATCATGGCGGGCGGATTGGCCCACGATTTTAATAATCTGCTGGTAGCCATGATGAGTCAGGTGACCATTGCCAAAGCTCGCCTAAATCCAGAGCACCCCAGCCACACTAATTTAGACAAAGCGATTCAGGCCACAGAAACGGCCGCATTGCTCACCCGCCAATTACTTGCCTACACAGGACAAGGCCATTTTGAAGTGAAAGGATTGCATCTCAACCAGCTCATTGCCCAACACTTGCAGCTCTTTCAGGATGCCCTGCCCGCCAATATTACCTTCCACACAAACCTGTCCGAACCGCTGCCCCACATCCAGGCAGACAGCGCTCAAATTCAGCAAATCCTCATGAATTTGCTGCTCAATGCAGCCGAAGCAATTGGGACCAAAGAAGGCACCATCACCATTACCACCGCGCCCTACCAGCTCACCACTGAGCAGATCGATCAGTGGCAGCCTATCAATGAAACGGTAGCTGTTGGTCATTACGTTTTGTTAGAAGTCGCCGATTCGGGACGCGGTATGGATGAAGCAACGCTCAACCGCATTTTTGATCCGTTCTATTCAACCAAAGGGACGGGCCGTGGCTTAGGGCTGTCTGCCGTGCTAGGCATCGTTCGCGGGCACAACGGGAGTCTGCGCGCTGAAAGCCAACCCGACAAAGGCACTTCGTTTCAGTTTCTTTTCCCTTGTGATGAATCCGAACAGCTTGGAGATGATTTAAATATGTCTACCTCACACCCAGACCATAACACGATACTCATTATCGACGATGAAAAGCAAGTGCGCGAAGCGATAGGCGATATTTTAGATTTAAGGAAAATCCCCTCGCTTGCTGCCGCCAGCGGCCAAGAAGGGGTAACATTATTTGAGGCCCATCAAGATAGAGTGGGTCTGATCATCCTGGATTTGACCATGCCCGGCATGAGCGGCCTCGAAACATTCAAAGCGCTGCGTCACCTTGACCCAACCGCAAAAATCATTCTCTCATCCGGCTTCACAGAAGGAGAAGTGCTACAAAAGATGGACGGCATTCGACCCAACGGATTTTTGCAAAAACCGTACCGACTGGAAACGGTCCTCAAAACTGTAGAGAAGCATTTGTTGTAAGTTATCCAACGGCCGTATCCTCCAATCCCGCCAAATGCTGCCCCACGCTGCCGCCTTCAGCAATAATCTGCTGCTGATATTGTGACACCAACTCGCGCCGCAGCACCTTGCCAATAAAGCTGCGCGGGAACTCCTTCACAAAAATGACCAATCGAGGCACCTGGCTGGGCGGCAGGCGGCGCTGGCAAAACGAAATGATCGTTTTGGCCGGAACGCGTGTCTTCTCTTTGAGGCTCACAAAAGCTACCGGCTGGTTGGCAATGCCCACCACGACCACTTCGCGAACCTCAGGCAACTCGTAAATCACCTCTTCCACATCGCGTGGATAAGCCAGGTCACTGTCTTCTCCCTGCCAGCTATCCTGCCGCCGGCTGATAATCTGGAAATAACCATCCTCTGTCATTCGGGCTACGTCGTTGGTATGCAGCCAGCCGTTTTTGTCGATGACCTCACGCGTGGCGGTTTCATCCTGCCAGTACCCACGCATCACCTGCGGCCCGCGAATCACCAGTTCTCCAATTTGTCCGGCGGCCAACGGCCGTCCCGATTTCAAATCCACAATGCGAACCTCGGTACTGGGCAGGGGCAATCCAATCGAACCCACTTTATGACGGCCGTTTATCGGATTGGAATGGGTAACCGGGCTGGCTTCACTTAAACCATACCCTTCTACCAGCTTACCCTTCGTCAGCTTTTCAAACGTTTCCTTTACTTCGATGGGCAGCGGGGCCGCTCCACTGATGCAGGCTCGAATGGAATCGACGCCAAATTTACGCACGCCGGGAAAATTATTCAACGCCACATACATGGCGGGCACGCCAGGAAATAAGGTTGGCCGGTAACGGCGAATGTTTTGCAGGACCTCTTCCGCATCAAAGCGGGGCAATAAAATCATGCTGCCGCCAATGCTCACCGCCATGTTCATGGCCGAAGTCATGCCGTACACATGGCTAAACGGCACCACACACAGCACCACCTCCTTGCCGTCTTGCACATCGGTCAGCCAGAGCCGCACTTGCATGGTGTTGGCCACCAAATTGTAATGACTAAGCATGATGCCCTTGGGCTTGCCCGTGGTGCCGCTGGTAAATTGAATAACGGCCGTATCCGCCACATGCACTTCCACTTTCGGCGGCTGTGGCCGAAACTTACGCAGCCAACGCCCCCAGGCAAAATCAGGACTGCCTACCGGATTGGGCAACCGATCGGCTGAACGCTGCCCAGGCAGCAAGGCAGACGCCATCTTTTTGGGCAAGGGTAAATAATCAGAAATGCGCGCATAAATAACGTGGCGCACGCTGCTCTGCGCTTTGATGTTAACGGCCGTTTCGCCAAAGCGTCCCAGCGTCACCAACAGTTCAGCCCCGGAGGCGTTCGCCTGCCGCACCAGCTCTTCGGTTGGGTCCAGCGGATTGGCCATCACCACAATGCCGCCAATGCGCAGCGTGCCGTAATACGCTATTATCAGATGGGGCACGTTGGGCAGCAGCAGCATAATGCGTGTTCCCTTTTTAATGCCCAAAGAGAGCAGCCCATTAGCAAACCGCCCTGCCTGGGCACTCAACGAACGATAGCTGAGCGTGCGCCCCATAAAACGCAGCGCAGGCCGGTTAGGAAAACGCCGCCAGGCCCGATCAAGTAATCGCGTCAGCGGCAAACGCGGTATGTCGATGGTGGGTGGTACGGCCGTTTCGTAATTGGCCAGCCAGGGGCGCTCCGCCAGCAAACTGCCTCGGCCACCGGCTTCGGCATCGCTGCGCCAACGAGAATGGGCCGGAACGGCCGTTTCGCCCTCCAAAAAGCGCTCAATCGCCCGATTCACCGCGTCGCGCCGCTCCAGCATCACCATGTGAGCCGACACACCCACATTGATCACCTCAGAACCTTCCGGCACCAATTCCCCTACCCGCTCAAATGCTTCCTGGGGCAAAACCCGATCTTTGTTGCCTAAAATTACCATTGTTGCTGGCTTCAGCTCGGGAAATTTGTCCCAACCCCGCCAGCGGCGCATATTGTTTAAATACAACTCTTGCAAGGCATACAAGGAAGCATCCATGAGCCGATTGGCCACTGGCTGAAGCAAGCGCAGCAGCGCCTCTGGCAGGCGAAACAGCACCCTGTAAAGCGGTAAAATACTGTATTCCCCTGCTCCAGCGATTAAAATGAGGTGGCTCACGCGCTCTGGATATCGCCAGGCAAACTCGGTGGCAATGGCCACGCCGTAGGAATGGCCCGCCAGCACAAACGGCCGATTTACATCACAATGGCGCAACACTGCCATAATGTCGGCCAAAATGCGGTCCATCTCGTAGCCGTCCCCTGGCCGGGAAGAACGGCCGTGGCCGCGTAAATCTATGGCAATAACCTCGTTGTGAATGGCAAACTGCTCGATCTGATAGCGCCACTGCCGTGCCCGCCCACCAAAGCCATGGACAAACAGTATCGTGTGCAACGGCCGTTCCGGAGCAATACGAATGTAGCTAATCTGCACATTCGGCTCTACCTGCGCCTCTTCACGGTACAGTTCCAGGTCAAGTTGCATGGCTTACATCCAATTCCCAAACATCGGGCTGCAAATTATGGTGCAAAATATGGGCATCCTCATGCAGCCCCAACAGCCATGTAGCCAGCTGGCCAATGGCCCGCTGCACACCCAGCGTCGGCCGGGGAAAACCGAGCTCATGCAAGCTAATCACATAATTTCCCGGCTCCCGCTGCCGGATGACCAACCCCAGCCGCTGGGCTATCGGCGCTTCTTTGATGTAGGTTTCGACAAACAGTGCATCTTCTGCTTTAGCCCGAAACAGCTCCATAAAATTGACGTGGCAGTCACCGCTGGAGAACTGCCAACGGCCGTATCTTGCCTGAATCGCATCTAAATCCAGCGGGGATTGCAGTACAACATGGGGCATAGGGAACTCCTTGGGAATGGGAAACTCATTGGGAACGGCCGTTTCGCACCGTGCCCATTTGTAATAATGGCAGGTGCGCCCTTCAGCCAGGCCAATTTGCTCATATTTGGTACGCAGCCGTTCATTGTCCTCGGTTACAAACGTGGTAGGCAGGCGACTGTGGAAATACGGCGTCGTTTCCAGCGCTTCGGTAATTGCCAGGGCATAATCCGCATGATCCGTAGCAATCTCCAGCAGACCGCCAGGCACCATGCGCGTGGCCAGCAGGTGCAAAAAGTCCACATTGATCAGCCGCCGGTGCAGTTGCCGCGCTTTGGGCCACGGGTCAGGAAAGTTAATGTACACCTCCGCCAGTGCCTCCGGGGCGCACAAGGCTTGCAGCAAATAGCGGGCATCGCTTTGCAGCAGCCGCACGTTGCTGAGCGCACCTGTTTTAATCTTTCGCTGCGCCCGGTCCAGGGCAGGCAAAGAAATTTCCACCCCAAGTATGTTGGTAGACGGCCGTTTCTGCGCCAAATCCACCAAAAAGTGACCGCCGCCAAAGCCAATTTCCAGCAGCAGCGGGGCTTTGCGATCAAAAATATTTTCCCAATTCACGGGCCAGTTTAATTGTTGGGCATTCAACAGCGGTGTTGTCATGGGTAAATTATATGTGGAGAACCAGAAAATTCCGAAACCCATTTTGCGGAACGGCCGTTTCCCCCCTTTGAAAGCAAAAAACTGGCGTTCGCATAAAGCTCCAGGCTTATATTAACGCCTGCTCCGTCTCAGCAAAACCCTATATGGATACTTTTTTGACACTTTTATGACACCTAATTGACACTTTCATAATTTCCATCTATAATGCCAGAACAAATTCAGAAAATGGATTCTTCGGCCGAATCAATCCAACCAAACCCGTTTCGGAGGAAATAAGCATGTTTACCCATCAATTTACCAAACGATGGTCGCTTTTTGCGATCATCCCCCTGCTTGGCGTGGTGCTGCTCGCAGCTTGCCAGCCTGCCGCAGGTGAACCGGTTGAAGTAACCCGCATTGTCACTGAGACAGTGACAGTGGAAGGTGAAATGCAAGAAGTCACCCGCGTTGTTACAGAAACCGTCGTTGTTGAACCAGAAGAGACTGAGGCACCGGCTCAGCCTAAAGACCTTATCGTATGTATGGCGCAGGAGCCAGACACCCTGTATCCCTACGGTGGATCGATGTTGGCCGCAACGGCCGTTCAGGTCGCCCTGTTTGAAACCGAAGTCACCACCTTCTCCTATGATTATCAAGCTTTAGGCATTGAAAAACTGCCAACCCTGGCCGATGGCGATGCTGTTGTTGCTCAGGTAGAGGCCAATGAAGGCGATTTGGTTTTGGATGCCAGCGGCAATCCGGCCACGCTGGAAGCTGGTGTATCCGTTATTAATTCCGCTGGTGAAACCGTTGAATTCGACGGCTCACCCATCACCATGGATCAGCTCAGTGCAGACTTCACGTTGCAACCCCGTGTCTGGTCCGATGGCACCCCAGTTACCGCTGCCGATTCCGTTTACAGCTTTGAGCTGAACCGCGATCCCGACACACCAGCCGGTAAATTCGTGGCCGATCGTACCGCTTCTTACGAAGCCACTGGTGAGCTAGGTCTGACCTGGACCGGTATCCCCGGTTTCTTGGACCCCACATACTTCCTCAACGTTTGGCAGCCATTCCCGCAGCATATCTGGGGCCAATTCTCGGCGACTGAGCTGTTGGAAGCTGAAGAATCAACCCGCCTACCCGTTAGTGATGGTGCTTTCCGCATCGTTGAATGGGTGGCTGGTGACAGCATTCGTGTGGAGCCAAATCCGTACTACTACCGTCAGGATGAAGGGCTGCCTTACCTGGACAGCGTTACCTTCAAGTTCATCCCCGATACCAACCAACTCATTGCTCAGCTCATCTCTGGAGCCTGTGACATTGGCACGCAAGATGGTTTAACTGCCAGCGATGCCCCCTTCCTCATCGAGGCTGAAAATAATGGCTTATTGACCCCCTACTTCCAAACAGGAACTGTCTTTGAGCACATTGACTTTGGTATTAACTCATACGCCGATTATGGCGATGACCAGGGTCGTCCCGATTGGTTTGAAGATGCTCGCGTGCGCCAGGCAATGACCATGTGTACTGACCGACAGGGTATGGTTGACAATATTTTGTACGGCCGTTCCGAAGTCATTCACACCTATATCCCCACCGTCCATCCGCTCTACCCCGAAGAGGGTCTGACCGAATGGCCCTATGATGTAGATGCTGCCAATGCGCTGCTAGATGAAGTTGGCTTTATCGACTCTGATGGTGATGGCATTCGTGAATATTACACAGAAAATGGTACCTCATGGGAAGGCGAACCGTTTGTCGTAAACCTGGGCACCACAACCGGCAACGATATGCGTCAGCAAATGACCCAGATCTTTAAAGCCAACATGTTGGAATGTGGTATTGACGTCACCCTCTATTATGTTCCCTCCAGTGAATGGTTTGCCGATGGCCCAGACGGCCCGCTGTTCGGCCGTCGCTTTGACCTGGGTGAGTTTGCCTGGATTAGCGCTGTACAGCCCAGCTGTAACCTGTACCTGACCAGCCAGATCACCGGCCCAGAAGAAGAAGGCTTTGGTGGTTGGGGAGCAGCCAACGACACAGGCTGGAGTAACGAGGCATTTGACCAGGCTTGTAACACAGCCCTGTCATCCCTGCCCGGCACACCAGAATATGAGGAAAACCACAAGGAAGCACAGCGCATCTTCTCCCAAGAAGTGCCTGTAATTCCCGCTTTCTTGCGCCTGATTGTGGCGGCAGCCCGGCCAAACGTTGTTGGTTTCAGTGTAGACCCAACTGGCGGTACTGAGCTGCAAAACATCTACCAGTTCGATCTGGAACAGTAACAGGAAACGCCCTCCAACGTCTAGGATGCCGTAAATAGCTTCCGAAGACTTAGAAAAAGCGCAGTCGTGTGTTCGCACGGCTGCGCTTTTTCATTTTCTGCGTGGTTGCTGCTTTGGGCTGGATAGGTCACAATTAGCTCACCACTATTTTTGGAGGCACACGTTGCATAAAAGGAATATTCGTATCATTGGGGTTCCCATGGATTTGGGACAGAGTCGGCGCGGGGTGGACATGGGTCCCAGCGCTGCCCGTTACGCCGGTTTGCAGGCTCGGCTAGAGCGGCTGGGCCACACCGTTTTTGATGAGGGCAATATTCCGGTACCAAACCCGGAAGAAGATGTGGCCCAGTCTGGGGCAAAGCGGTTAAAAACAGTAACGGCCGTTTGCCAAGACATCTACGACATTGCCCGGAAATGCGTCACAGCTGATGAGTTTGCCATTTTTCTAGGGGGAGACCACAGCATCAGCATTGGTTCAATTGCCGCTGCATCACAAGACGAAACCTTGGGCGTCATTTGGGTAGATGCCCACGGCGACTTCAACACGCCGCAAAGTTCGCCCAGCGGCAACATTCACGGCATGCCGGTAGCCACGCTAATTGGCGAAGGACCAGAATCGCTGGTGAACGTGGGTACCCCAGGTGCCAAGCTCAAACCGCGCCAAATTGTGCAGGTCGGTATTCGAGATTTGGATACGGAGGAGCGGGAGCGGCTGGCTGGCAGTGGCATCAGCGTGTTTACCATGCGCCATGTGGATGAGATGGGCATGGCTAGCGTAGCCCGGCAAGCGATTGACCGCCTGCGCCATTTTTCGCGCATCCACGTGAGCCTGGACATGGACAGTTTAGATCCGGAACAAGCGCCTGGGGTGGGAACGGCCGTTCCCGGCGGTCTCAGCTACCGAGAAGCACACTTGTTGATGGAAATCCTGGGCGACAGTGGCCGCGTGCAGTCGATGGACATTGTTGAAATTAATCCAATTTTGGATACGATGAACCGCACGGCCGAATTGGCTGTGGAACTGGCAGCTTCGTTATTGGGACAACGGATTTTATAAAAAAGGAGATTGGCGATTAGAGGCTGAAGATTGAAAAGATTGCTCAATCTCTAATCTCCAGTCTCTAATCTCTCCAAAGGAAAATTTATGGCAGCCGTCATGCGCGGTCTGGAAGCTGAGGCTTACGACCGACAATACAGCGATAAACAGCTGGTGCAGCGCATTCTGCACTATTTTCGCCCCCACAAACGCAAAGTCATCATCGTCACCATCTGCGTCTTTTTGATGGCGCTGGCTGGGGCCGCCCTGCCCCTCATCGTCTCCAACGCCGTTGGGGTCATGGCCGATGGCGGCAGCGACCGGCTGATCCCCCTGCTGATCGGTGTGGTGTTTGTCACCGGCATTGGCAATTGGGGGCTAAACTGGGTACGCCGCCAGCTCACAACCGAAGTGATTGCCGACGTCATTTTGGCAATGCGCCAAGACGCTTTTTCCGCTGCCGCCCGGCAGGACCTTTCCTTTTACGATGAGTACAGCTCTGGTCGGATTGTTAGCCGCATCACCAGTGATACACAAGAGTTTGGCGAAGTTATCGTGCTGAGCACCGACGTCATCAACCAGCTAGCCGTCGCCCTCATTTTGCTCATCACGCTGTTCACCATCGAATGGCGTCTAACATTACTGGTTTTAATGATGGCCCCTTTCGTGGCACTGGCCGCGCTTTCCTTCCGCAATCTGGCCCGGCGGGTCACGCGGCAGGGCTCGCGGGCGCTGGGCGAAGTCAATAAATCGATCCAGGAAGCGGTGACGGGCGTTCGCGTGGCCAAAAATTTTCGGCAGGAGCAAGCGATTTACGATGAATTTTTGGGCGTCAACCGGCAGGCGTACGCCATCAACGTGCGGCGTGGTTTTGTCATTGCCAATATTTTTCCGGTGCTGAACATTTTAGGGGGAATTGGTACGGCCGTTCTCATCTATTTCGGTGGGCGCAGCGCAGTGGCTGGAGCCATTACCATTGCATCCTGGTATTTGTTTGTGGCCACGGTAGACCGCTTCTGGTTCCCCGTGACCAACCTGTCGGCGTTTTGGAGCCAGTTCCAGGCGGGCCTGTCGGCGTCTGAACGGGTATTTGCGCTGATGGATGTGGAAACGGCCGTTAAACAAACCGGCAGCGTGAAACCCCAACAGTTGCGGGGAGAGATCATTTTTGACCACGTCTCCTTTCGCTACTCGGAACAAGAGCAGGTGCTGAACGATTTTTCGCTGCACATTGCCCCCGGCGAAAGCATCGCTCTAGTAGGGCACACCGGCGCGGGCAAATCAAGCATCATCAAGCTCATCGCCCGCTACTACGAGTTTCAGGAAGGGGAAATTTGTGTCGATGGACAGGACATCCGCAGTTTTGACCTGACTGCTTATCGGCAGCAAATTGGCATTGTGTCGCAGGTGCCGTTTTTGTTTGCTGGTACCGTGGCGGAGAATATTCGATACGGCCGTCCCAGCGCCACCAACGCCGAAATCGAGGAAATGGCCCGCCGCATTGGTGAAGGCGATTGGCTGGAAACGCTGCCCAACGGCCTGGACAGTGAAGTCGGCGAGCGCGGCAGCCGCCTCTCGATGGGACAGCGGCAGCTGGTGGCACTTACCCGCGTGCTGGTGCAATCTCCCCACATCTTTGTGCTGGATGAAGCTACTGCCAGCGTGGACCCCTTCACCGAATCCCAAATTCAGCAAGCGCTGAACCTGATCATGGCCAACAGCACGGCAATCCTCATCGCCCACCGCCTCTCCACCGTGCGCGCCGCTGACCGCATTATTGTGCTGCAACAAGGGCGCATCATCGAGCAGGGCGACCACGACGCGCTCATGCAGCAGAGCGGCCACTACGCCGAACTGTACGACACTTACTTCCGGCATCAATCGCCTAAGTACAATGAAACCGTCTCTACCTGGCGTCAAGAAGCGGCGGGTAGGAAATAAACCTTCAATTATCATTCTCGCGTAGATGGGAACCCATAATTTTTCAACCACCCGTCTGGATGCCTGCCTGCGCAAGTATGACAGTTGCCATGTAGAAAACTACTCTGAAATGAGGAGAAAATCAGCGGCAACCCAGCCGATGACGCCAGTATCGGTTTGCACCTGCTGCCAGACCAGATCGTCGGCCGTTTCCTGGCCATCCAGCAAGGTAAGCACGGTGCCGTCTAGTAGCCATTCCAGCTGCTCCCCGCTGGTGCTGGGCGCGGAACGTAGCCATACACCAACGCCGCTGCTGACAACGGCCGTTTCCACCACAGGCGCGGATGTATTGGTTGGTTCTGGCGCAGGCTGTGTTGTGGGCTGTACTGTAAGCACAGGTGATGGCTCCACGGGATCAGTTTCTGTAACGATAGGTGGTGCCGGGGTCAACGTTGGGGAATCTGTGGGCGCAAGGGTTGGCGGATCGGTGGGGATTTCAGTGGCGTCTATCACCAATGAAGGTTCTGTAGGGGAAATAAGCGGCTCAACCGGGCGTGGTGTCAGACCAAATGCGCCTAAAAAGATCAGGGCCACCACAATCGAGGCTAACGCCCGCACCAAATCAATTTGCACAGAACGACGTGCCTCTAACCGCCCCACATTGTAAGCGGAATCGGTTGATTGACCGCGACGAATAACCGCGCGTCCCCCATAATATAGCGCTGCCAGAATTGCCACACCGGCAATCACGGCAAAGACAATGTTCAATACGGCCGTCACACTGCCTCCTTCCTGTACATCTGATTAATGCCTACTTTAACCAACACGGTACCGTTTGGCAAGCTACCCTTGTTTAGCTAATTGTACCTTCACTTCCTGCCATAGCGCCTCCAAACCGTCTAAATCCATTTCTGCCAGAGTTAAATGGCGCGCTTCTGCCAGTTTTTCCAATGCCTGAAAACGCCGACTAAACTTCGTGTTAGCCTCACGCAGCGCCGACTCAGCATCAATATCTAGCCATTTGGCCAAATTCACCACAACAAACAGCAAATCACCCAATTCCTCGGTACGATGTTCTGGGGAGGTAGCTTCGCGCAGCTCGGTAATCTCCTCCTGCACTTTTTCATACACACCGTCAATGTCTGGCCAATCGAAACCGACCTGGCGTACGCGCGTTTGCAGCTTTTGCGACCGGGCCAAGGCCGGCAGCGCGTGAGGGATATTATCCACCAACGAGTTTGAGCGATCAGCCTTTTCTTGGGCTTTCAACATCTCCCAATTTTGTATCACTTCCTCGCTATCGCGCACCTGCCAATCCCCCCACACATGCGGATGGCGGTATTTCAGCTTGGCATCAATGCCGGCAATTACATCCGCCAGGCGAAACTCTTCTGCTTCGCTGGCCATCTGGATTTGCATAACGAGGTGATAAAAAACATCACCAAGCTCTTCACGCAGGCCATCCATATCGTTCTCATCTAACGCCGCGAGAACTTCGCTCGCTTCCTCTAAAAAGCCGCTGCGTAAACTTTGGTGCGTTTGTTCCTGGTCCCAGGGACAGCCATCGGGGCTGCGCAAAATGGCTACGGTTTCGGCCAAGTTAGCCAGCGAGGACCGCTGGGGCAGTGGCGGCACAAAGAGGCTGGTGAGATGGTTTACCTTGTCGCTGCGATCAATTTCGTACAGTGAAATTTGCTCAATGTCTTGCTCGTCGTCGCCTGCCTGGTGAATAAGGGTAACGGGATGTTCGTCAGGGTAAACGGCCGTTAACACCATTTTTAACTCGCTGGCCAACATACGACTGTACACCTGGCCCAACAACAAAGGAAAATCGGGGTTCACCGGTGGATAGAGGTATTGAGTAAGCTCAATGGCATCAAAGATTTGTACGCCGTCCATGCCGTCTTGCTGAACGGCCGCTAAACAAGGCTCTACAAAACTCAGCCCGGCCACGACCGCTACCGACACATCTGCTGCCTCTGCCTGAGCCATCAATCGGGTGACGGTTGATTCCCCCACAAAGGGGTGACCCGGCACTGCGTACACTACATCCCCTTGCTGGGTCAAAGCCAGAAGTTTGGCCACAATCGTTTCATATACGGTCTCAAAACTGTCAGCCGTGTCATAAATGTGGTCAAAGCTTTGGCGGGTGACATGTTCTGGCAGGTCCGCCACGGCTGGATGGCGCGCTGTGCGCAGGTAAACCTCTCCTGCCTGGCTAAGGATGTCCCAAGCGGCTCTGGTTAGGAAACGGCCGTTTCCTGGCCCCAATCCCACAACGGTAATATTACCCATCAAATCACCCTATTTCCCCAAAGCAAAAAGACGAGAGCTAAGTCTCGCCTTTTTAATGATTATTTGTAGAACGCATGTAAAAGCAGGAAAGTTATAAAATTCAGAAAAATGAAACTTTCACTTTTACCCAACAACTTAACGCTTGGTATACGTTGGCGCCTTACGGGCACGCTTCAAACCTGGCTTTTTACGTTCCTTAATGCGTGCGTCGCGGGTCAAATGCCCCCCGGCACGCAAGGAAACACGCAGATTTTCATCATATTTAACCAGAGCACGCGCCAAACCTAACCGCACAGCACTGGTCTGGCCAGTGATACCACCACCGTTAATATGAACACTCACATCCACTTTACCCATTAGCTCTGTATCTGCCAGAGGACCAGTCAATGTCAAGTAATCACCAAAACGCGGGAAAAACTCCTTCACGTCTTTACCATTGACCACAAAGTTACCTTCGGCATCGCTATCGAGATAAATGCGCACCCGCGCAGAAGCACGTTTGCGGCGGCCAATTCCTTCATAATACCGTCTTGATTCTTCTGCCATCTTCTAATCTCCTACAGTTCCAGCGAAACAGGCAGCTGTGCCTGATGCGGATGCTCTTCGCCCGCATATACTTTCAGCTTTTTAATCATTTTGCGCCCCAGCTTATTCTTGGGCAACATTCCTTTAACCGCCAATTCTATTGGCCGGGTCGGGAATCTTTCTAACTGCTCCCGCAGCGTAATTTCAGTTAGACCACCGGGGTAACCAGAATGCCGATAATAAACCTTCTGATCCAGCCGACGACCCGTTACATGAATTTTTTCTGCATTGATTACAATTACATAATCACCGCAGTCCACCGAAGGGGAAAATCCTGGCTTATGTTTGCCACGCAAAATGGTCGCTATACGAGACGCTAAACGCCCCAATGTTTGACCCTGGGCATCGACAATAAACCATTGGCGCTCAACTTCGGCCGGTTTTGTGATGAACGTTTTCATGCCGCTTTCTCCTAACCACTAAACTGTCTGCATTTCCAATTTACGTCGCAGACCAGCTTAGGTTTTCATATGTAATAGAAACGAGTTGAAGACCTTGTGGCGGGGCAACCGTGCCGCAGGCATCACGGCTTGCAGCCTTAAACGCCCGTACAAACTCTTCAATAGTCCAGGTCCCTTCTCCTACCAGTTTTAAACTGCCCACAATGCTGCGTACCATTCGGTACAAGAAAGCATTGGCCTCAATGCGAAACTGTAAATCAGTTCCTGAACGAGTCCATTCTGCCATGAACAGCTCACGCACATAGTTGTTACCCTGCGGCGGCTGGCCAAACGTGGCAAAATTGTGCACCCCAAGCAACACCTGTGCTGCCTGGTTCATTTTTGCCTCATCCAATGGCTTGTAAACATGCCAGCTAAAACGGCGTTTTAGCGGATGGCGAGTTGGCCCATCGTAAACCTGGTAAATATAGGCTCTTCTCAGGGCATCAAACCGTGGATGAAAGGAGGCGGAGACCTGTTTCAGTTGTAAAATTGCAATATCTTCTGGCAAATTCGCATTGAGTGCTCTTCTTAAGTCCTCACTGCTATGCCGCCAGTCGAAAGAAAAAGTAATGACCTGACCAACTGCATGAACACCACTGTCTGTTCGTCCTGAGCCAAGCAACGTAACGGGTTGGCGGGCTAGCTGACTCAGAACGTTTTCAATTGTGCTCTGTACGGTCGGCTGAGTCTCAACCTGCCGCTGAAAACCATGATACTCTGTGCCATCATAGGCAGTCAGAGCAGCATACGTTGGCAAGCATTACTCCTCATTAACCAACATGATCATTGCCATGTCGGCATTATCACCAGAACGCTTGCCTATTTTGACCATGCGTGTGTACCCACCTGGCCGATCAGCAAAGCGGGGAGCGATGTCATCAAATAGTTTTTTAACAACATCAACTTCTTCCATATCGCCTGACTCATCTTCTGCCTGGCGAAAGCGGGAAATACGGGCAGCGGCTAAACGCCGCGCATGCACAGCTTGTGCCGGATCACCCTTGGCCAGGCCACGCTTGGCCAGGGTAATAATTTTTTCAGCTGCTGGACGCAGCATTCTTGCTTTTGCTTCTGTGGTCAATATTTCTTCATGGATGAGCAGCTCTGCAATCATGTTTTTGCGTAATGCTTTGCGGTGAGCAGTGTCTCGACCCAATCTACGACCGCTTACTCTGTGTCGCATGATGTTTACCTCTTTATTATAGGGAAACGGCCGTTGCTATACAGCAGCCGTCTCACCTTCCTCATCTTTCAAAAAGCCTTTAGCGCGTAATTGATCTTTCAATTCATCCAGGGATTTTTCACCAAAGTTGCGAATGGCCAGCATGGTCTCTTCACCACGTTCTAGCATATCCAACATTTCACCGACTTTGGTGATTCCAGTCCGCTTCAACGAATTGAAAACGCGGACGCTCAGATCAAGCTGCTCAATCGGCGTGTCATAAATTTCGTTCGGGATAGCGCCTTCTTCCTCTTCAACAGGCAAGAAGGTTTCTTCGCTTACACCTGCAATCGGCCGCAAATATTGCATCATAATTTGGGCTGATTGGGCCAGCGATTCTTCTGGCTTAATGGTGCCATCCGTCCAGATTTGCATGATGACGCGATCATAATTAGCCGCCTGTCCAACGCGGGTTTTTTCAACTTCATAACCAACGCGCCGAATCGGGCTAAAAATAGCATCAACGGGCAGCTCGCCGATGGGCAGGCGACCCCGCTCTTCAGCTGGGGAATAGCCACGACCGGTTTCTGCCGTCATCTCAATTTCTAAAAAGGCATCATCAGAATCGACTGTAAAAAGATACAGATCGGGGTTGATGATTTCGACCTCGGGGGGCGTCTGAATATCTGCTGCGGTAACGGTACCCGCACCATGAACTTCTAGCCGCAAGCGGGCCGTATCGGTGCCGTGTAGTTTTAAACGCAACTGCTTAATGTGCAGAATCAGTTGCATCATATCTTCGCGAACGTGCTCAATGGCCGAAAACTCATGTGGCACATCGGTTACGCGAATAGATGTAATGGCAGCCCCCGGCAATGATGCAAGCAAGACGCGGCGCAGAGCGTTGCCCAAGGTCGTACCATACCCTCTTTCTAATGGCCCGAGGATAAAACGGCCGTATTCACGCGACATCGCGGTGCTTTCAATTTTGGGCAGTATAAGATTACTAATAGCCAACGTACATACCTCCCTATGCTAGGCTCGGGACGGTTAAAAATTACCGCCGGGAGTAATATTCAACAACAAGCTGCTCATTAATAGACACATCAATGTCATCACGAGCAGGTAAATTCAAAACATTTGCCGACACGTTGCGGGTGTCCAAAGACAACCAGCGCGGCACCTGACGATCATCCAAGTCTTCACGCAGAACTTTAAAGTAGCTATTGCGCATACTTTCTGAGCGAACACCAACGACGTCACCAGTGGAAACCAGGGCGGAAGGCACATTTGTTTTACGGCCGTTCAGCGTAATGTGACCATGCTGCACCAATTGGCGAGCCTGTGACCGGGAATCGGCCCAACCCAAGCGATAGATAACATTGTCTAATCGGGTTTCTAAAAGAACCAACAAATTGGTACCCGTCAGGCCAACACGCTGCGTCGCGCGCCGGAAATAACGACTGAACTGACGCTCCATCACGCCATAAATACGGCGTGCCTTTTGTTTTTCGCGCAGCTGCAACAAATAGTCAGAAGCGCGTCCACGGCGGAATTGATTATCGCGACCATGTTCCCCAGGGGGATAAGAACGACGCTCAAAAGAGCATTTTGGGGTTAAACAACGAGACCCCTTCAAAAACAGCTTTTCACCTTCACGGCGACAAAGCTTACATACTGGACCAGTATACCTTGCCAACTTAACCTCCGTAATCAAGCTAAAACGAGAGGTTTACAGGTGTGGCACACCCCTTCATCCCTCTCAAAAACCAATAAACTGTAAAAGTCAATGAAATGACTTTGAATAATAAATTATGCTTCCAGCTTCAATAAACCGGACACACAATTAGTAAACAAAAAATTAAACGCGACGCTTCTTCTTGGGGCGGCACCCATTATGGGGCACAGGCGTAATATCGCGAATGCTTTTTACCCGAATGCCAGAAGCCTGCAAAGAACGAATGGCTTGCTCACGACCTGGACCAGGCCCTTTCACAATAACATCCAGTTCCTGCATACCGCTTTCTTGGGCGGTGCGAGCTGCACTTTGAGCAGCCAGTCGCGCGGCATACGGTGTGCTCTTGCGTGAGCCCTTGAACCCAGAGCTACCAGCGCTTGCCCAAGAGATAGTGTTGCCACCCATGTCAGTGATAGTCACAATGGTGTTATTAAAGGTAGCAAAAATGTGTGCCTGACCTTGAGGCACCATCCGCTTTACTTTCTTGCGGGTTTGAGTCTGTCTTCTACGTCCCATTCCGTCTCCTAAAACCTAAACAATGAGCTGGGGCCAAAAAAGCCATTTTCCAGTCCATCTCAAATCAAAATCAATTAAATATTATTTGCCCTTACGACGGCCACGTCCGGCAACGGTCTTCTTGGGACCCTTGCGTGAACGAGCATTGGTCTTTGTCCGCTGGCCATGCACAGGCAAGTGACGACGGTGGCGCAAGCCACGATAACAACCAATTTCCGTCAGACGCTTAATATTCATTGCAACTTCGCGCCGCAAATCACCTTCCACAATAAAATCATTGTCAATGATCTGACGCAGCTGCGTTACTTCACTTTCTGACAAGTCTTGAACGCGTGTGTTGGGATCAACACCAGCCTTCTCAATAATAGCCTGACTGGCTGTCTTACCAATGCCATAAATATAAGTCAGACTAATTTCTACCCGCTTATTACGGGGGATATCCACACCAGCAATACGTGCCATAATTCCTCCAGAAAATCCTTACGAGATCATCCTGTGCCAAGCTCCGCTGACACAGCTCCCTTTTAACCCTGGCGCTGCTTGTGATTTGGGTCAGAACAAATCACGCGTACAACACCTTTCCGCTTGATAATTTTGCACTTTGGGCAACGACGTTTAACAGACGCTGATACCTTCATCTTTAACTCCTAAAACAACCTCATATTCATCAGGCTGTTCATCACATATCATTTCTGGTAAAAAATCTTGAGAAAATAGTTGTTTGTTTGTATCCAAAGCAATCTACTATTTTGCCATCAATCGTTTATTCTGTCCAGAAATTGCTTTTTTACATCACTTCCTGCACAACTTCGGTCAGATCTTCAGTCACTTGATGAATTGATTGCTCGCCATTAATCTTAACGAGCAGCCCTTTTTCATCGTAATACGCAAGCAATGGCGCTGTCTCAGACTGATACACTTCCATTCGTACGCGAATCGTTTCTTCGTTGTCGTCAGCTCGACCTTCAATTTCAGCCCGTTTAGCCAACCGTTCAACCAAAACATCCTGACTCACGTCTATGAATGGCACAATGGCAATTTTGGCAGAAAATTCATTAAGCAATTCATCCAACGCTTTTGCCTGGGCAGTTGTTCTGGGAAATCCATCAAGAATTGCCCCATGCACACAATCTGGCTGTGACAACCGATCTCGCACCATAGCCACGGTCACTTCATCGGGTACCAGCTCGCCTTTATCCATATAGGTACGGGCCAGCTTACCTAGTTCGGTTTCGTTTTTTAAGTTCGCCCGAAATAGATCGCCCGTGGCCACTTGCGGTAATCCCAACGAGGCTTCTAGCTTCTTGGCCTGGGTCCCTTTACCAGCCCCAGGTGCACCCATCAAGACAACAAAGGTTTTCATTAGATGAAACCCTCGTACTGACGCATGAGCAGTTGAGATTCTAATTGGCGCATTGTGTCGATGACTACACCAACAACAATGATGAGCCCAGACCCGCTAACAACTAAGGTGCTTTGCTCAATGTCGGGTATGTTCAAAATAACGCCAACTAAACTCATGATACCAGGCAAAATAGCAACGGTTCCTAAGAAAATGGCCCCGGCAAAAGTAATGCGGCGCACCACTTTTGTAATGTAATCTTCCGTCCGTTTACCGGGACGAATACCAGGAATAAAGCCACCTTGCCGCTGCAAAGTTTGCGGGATATTTTGCTGGCGCACCATAACATCTGTGTAAAAGAAGGTGAACCCAACAACCAGGATAAAAAAGGAAAGCCAGTAGATAGCAAACCCAACAGGGGCTACCGTAGGATCGGCATTACCAAAACGGCTTACGGCCGTTGCCACCGTATCGACAAAACCACCATTGCCACTGATAAACAATCCTGCCAAAACAGATGGGAAGATAAGAATCGAATTGGCGAAGATAATCGGAATCATCCCAGCGGTGTTTACCTTAAGCGGCACATAGCTGCTTTGGCCCTGGTACACTTTACGACCACGTACACGACGGCCGTATTGCACCGGTATTCGCCTCTGACCTTCCTGCACAATCACAATCACAAAAATAGTGAGCACCGTGATAATTAAGAAAGCGATAATTGTAAAAATACGCGCTGTGGCATCGTCCAGTTGGAACAATCCAGCCACACCAGGCAAAATTCGGGCCACGATCCCACCAAAGATAATCAGAGAAATACCCTGACCAATACCATCTTCAGTGATCAGTTCACCCATCCAAATGGCAAACATGGTGCCGCCCATCATGGCCAAAAGCGTGGTCAAGGTCGGCAGCAGCTGATCGGGGGCAAAACCAAAGTTGGGCATGATTTGGGCCAAACCATCGGCGCCACCAACACCCAAACTAAAACCAACCAAGCGAATCTGACCAACCGCCTGCAACAGCGAAAGCGGTACCGTCAAATAATAAGTGATACGATTTTTACGATTTCGTCCAGATTCGCCTTCAGAGTCCATCTCTTGCAACTGCGGAATGATGGGCGTGAGCAGCTGAATGATAATTGAAGCAGTAATGTAAGGATAAACACCCATGGCCATTACTGAAAAATTACGTACCGCGCCTCCAGACAAAAGATCTAAGAAATTAACAACCTGGTTGCCGCTGCTAGTATTTGTAAATTGCAGCCATGCACCCAGGTCAACACCTGGCACCGGAATGTTGGCTACCAGGCGATAAACAACCAAAATAAACACCGTAAAAAGAATACGACGGCGTAGATCTGGCAAGGAAAAGGCAGCTCTGACTGATTCGATCATGATTTTCCTCCAAGAGTTGGTGTCAGTAGCCGGGCTATCTGCCCACTACAACACGTTATGAAAGGGGGAGCACCTCGATCGTACCTCCAGCTGCCTCAATTTTCTCTTTAGCAGATGCAGAAAAACGATGGGCTTTTACAGTAAGGGCCACGTCCAAATCGCCATCACCCAACACAACAACCGGATCGGTTGGTTTCTTGATGAGGCCGACAACAGACATAACTTCTGGCGTTATATCAACACCTTCAAAATCAAACTCGGCCAGGCTTTTGAGGTTAACTGGCTTGTAGTAAACTTTGTTGATGTTGGTAAAACCGCGTTTGTAGGGCAAACGGCGCGCCAAAGGCAGCTGACCGCCTTCAAAATAAATACCTTTTCCCCCACCACTGCGAGCGCCCTGTCCCTTGGTACCACGACCGGCAGTTTTTCCCTGCCCGGCAGCAATACCACGACCCACTCGCTTGCGCTTTTTCTTTGATCCATCATTTGGGCGCAGATCGTTCAATTTCATTTTATTCTACCTCTTCCACTGTCACTAAATGACTAACTTTATTGACCATCCCGCGAATAACGGCCGTATCTTCATGTTCAACCGTCTGGTTCAATTTGCTGAACCCCAACGCACGAATGGTCCCTTTTTGATCTTTCTTATAACCAATTGAACTTTTCGTATACGTAATGCGTATCTTAGACATTAGTCACGACTCCAAAACGGGGTAACTTCAGCCACATCCTTACCACGATCCGAAGCTACCTCTTGAACGCTTTTCAGATTACGCAGCCCATTCATAGTAGCCTGCAACACATTCAAAGCATTCGCACTGCCCAGGGATTTAGACAGAATGTCTTTATACCCGGCGGCTTCAATAACGGCACGAACGCCACCACCGGCAATAACACCGGTACCAGGCGAAGCCGGCTTAAGCAAAACACGCGCTGCGCCGTGTACACCAATAATTTCATGCGGAACTGTGCTGCCCACAATCGGCACCTTCGTCAATGATTTACGGGCTGCATCCAATGCCTTACGAATGGCATCTGGCACAGAACGTGCCTTACCAACGCCAACACTAACACGCCCTTTGTTATCACCAACTACCACAGTCACGCGAAATGCGAACCGACGACCACCCTTCACAACCTTAGCCACACGGGTAATGTCGATGATTCGTTCGTCATATTCCTGTTCAAAATTTTGTCGTCTTTGACCCATTTCTCTCTCCGTCCTTAGAAGTCGAGGCCACCCTCACGGGCACCATCAGCCAACGCTTTAATACGGCCGTGATATAGGTAACCACCACGATCAAAAAGAACTGTCGAAACACCAGCCGCTTTCGCCCGTTCGGCAATTGCCTTACCAACCATGGTTGCCTGCTCTTTCTTGCTTTTACCAGAAACTTCTCCACGCAGTGCTTTATCCACAGTAGAAGCCGAGGCAACGGTTTTCCCAGCCACATCATCAATAACCTGAGCATAGATGTGGTCCAGGCTACGGAAAACATTTAGACGCGGCCGTTCGGCCGTCCCTGATATTCTTGTGCGAATGCGACGATGACGCCGCTTGCGTGCAACTTTTGATTTAATAGCCATTGCTAACTACCTCTTCTAGACCTTGCCAGCTTTACCAGCTTTACGGCGAACGTATTCGCCTCTGTAACGAATCCCCTTCCCCTTGTAGGGTTCTGGGGGACGTTGCTTGCGAATGACCGCAGCCATTTCGCCCACAACTTGCTTGTCGATACCAGAGATAATAATTGTTTTACTCCGGTTCTCAACAGCAAAAGAAACATCCTTGGGTGGCTCAAAACGCACTGGATGTGAGTAACCCACATTCAGCACCAACGTTTGGCCGTCCATTTCAGCGCGATAGCCCACGCCTTCAATGTCCAGGATTTTGGTAAAGCCATCACTCACGCCCAAAACCATATTGTTGATGAGCGATCGGGTCAGGCCATGCAAAGAGCGATGTTGACGAGAGTCAGACGGCCGTTTCACCGTCAGAACCCCATCTTCCTGCTCAAATTGCATGTCTGGATGAACCACCTGGGACAGTTGCCCCTTGGGACCTTTTACATTCACGGCCCCTTTTTTTACTTCAATTTGCACCCCATTTGGAATAGTAATGGGGGCCTTACCTATGCGAGACATATTAATCCCTCCAACTACCAGACCTTACCGAGCACTTCGCCGCCAACACCCATGCGGCGGGCCTGCTGCCCAGTCATAATTCCCTGAGACGTTGTGACAATAGAAACACCCATGCCACTCAACACCCAAGGAATGTCACCTTTACCAACATACACACGACGACCAGGACGACTCACCCGCTCTAACCCGGTAATCACCGAGCGACGGCTCCGCCGATCGCCAACATATTTCAAAGTGACTTGCAAAACCGACTGCGGTTTCTCCGGAATCACTTTGTACGCTTCAATATAACCTTCTTTCTGCAACACTTCTGCAATCGCAACCTTAACATTTGAATGGGGCATAGAAACCGTTCTATGTTCCCGCATTTGGGCGTTGCGAATGCGTGTCAACATATCAGCAATTGGATCACTCATTGACATGATACACCACCTTTACCAGCTTGATTTGACTACGCCAGGGATATTGCCCTGCAACGCCTGCTCACGGAAACAAATGCGGCACAGACCAAAGCGGCGAATATACCCGCGTGGACGTCCACATAACTTACAACGATTACGAACCCGAACTTTATATTTACGGTTCGATTCACGAGCAATCATTGATTTTTTTGCCATACTAATTCTCCCAGAAGGGCATGCCCAACATCGATAATAAACGCCGCCCCTCTTCATCTTTCTGGGCAGTAGTTACAATGCTAACTTCCATACCACGAATTTTATCAATTCGATCGTAATCAATTTCAGGAAAAATCAATTGTTCACGCAAACCCAGGGTGTAGTTTCCCCGACCATCAAAAGAGTCTGGTGAAATACCCTGAAAGTCACGTGTACGGGGCAGCGCCACATGGATAAGGCGGGTCAAGAAAGCCCACATCCGTTCGCCACGCAGGGTTACCTTCAACCCAATCACGCGCCCTTCACGCAGCTTAAAGCTGGCAATAGAATTTTTCGCTTTGGTCAACACTGGTTTTTGGCCTGTGATAGCAGTGATATCATTCACCGCAAACTCAATTGCTTTGGCATTGTCCAAAGCCTCGCCTAAACCAACGTTAACCACAATCTTTGTAACCCGCGGCACCTGCATAACAGTTGAATATTCAAACTCTTTTATCAAGGCAGGCACCACTTCATCTGCATACTGCTTTTTAAGTGGTGTAAACACAGTTTACCTCCGAGTTGAGTGGCAGGTCGGCATACGTTTCTTTTTCAAATCACGCACTTTGGCCACCTGGCTCACCGACGGTACTAATAAAATAATTTAACTAATTGGATTGCCGCTTTTCTTTGAAAAACGAACGCGGTTTCCATCTTCATCCCGGCGCACACCAACGCGAGTTGGCTCACCAGTTTCCGGGCAAACAAGCATCACATTCGAGACACTAATGGGAGCTTCAAATTCAATGATGCCACCTTGTGCCTGGCTGCGCCCACCAGTAGGACGGGGCTTCTGGTGCTTCTTCACCAAATTAACGCCAGATACCACCACACGGTTCTCTTTTGGTAGAACCCGTTGGACGGTACCGCGAGTCCCTTTATAGTTGCCAGAAACAACTTCTACTTCATCTCCAACTTTAATTCGCATAGCTTCCTCTCTATAACACCTCTGGGGCAAGCGACATGATACGATTGTAGCCAGCCGGACGAAGCTCACGGGCAACAGGGCCAAAAATGCGGGTGCCAACTGGATTCTTGCTGTCTGGATCAACAATCACTGCAGCATTGTCATCGAAACGAATATAGCTGCCATCATCGCGCTTGTACTCTTTTTTAGTGCGCACGATCACTGCTTTTACGATGGAACCCTTTTTAACGGCCGAATTAGGTACGGCCTTCTTTACGGTCGCTGTCACCATATCACCCACGCTGCCGTAGCGACGAATTGAACCACCCATTACCTGGATGACCAACAGTTCACGAGCACCGGAATTATCTGCGACATTCAAACGACTTTCTTTTTGAATCATGATGCAGTCCTCTTACTTTGCTCGCTCCAAAACGGAGACAACTGACCATCGCTTATGACGGCTGATGGGTTGGGATTCAATAATCTCGACACGATCACCAGTGCGGCATTCATTTGCTTCGTCATGTGCCTTGTACTTTTTCACCAGGCGCATCACCTTGCCGTAAATTGGGTGGCGTTTCGTTGTCGTTACGGCTACAACGACGGTTTTATCCATCTTGTCGCTCGTCACAACGCCTTTTAATCGTTTACGTTGCTCTCTCATGATCTACCTCTATCCTGCAACCTCAGCCGCCACAATGCGCTGGGATTGTCCTGCTTTCTTAGATTGACGGCGGCTGTGCGGCCGTTTCTTATTTAAGTTCACCAGTGCCGTAGCCACTTCATTACCGCTGCCGTCAACAAAGGTTACTTGCCAACCGCTATCTTCATAGCTGTACCGAGCGGATGCTTCCCACTCTTTACCAGCCAGGGCAGATACCAGATTTTCGCTGGCAACGGCCGTTTCAATAGCCAATTGTCGCATGTTCAAAACTGTTTCCAGTTGAGCAATCTCACGACGCACGGCCTTGAGGCGAGAATAATCTTCCAGCCGGGCAGACGCCAGTTGGAACCGCAGGTTAAACATCTCCTCACGGCCGTTTTCCAACATCTCTTCCAGCTTGGCATCACTCATTTCACGTAATTCCACAATATTTGCCATTACAACCGATCCTCCCGAGAAACAATCTGCGTCTTGATAGGCAGCTTGTAGCTGGCCAGGCGCAGCGCCTCGCGTGCTGAATCTTCAGGCACACCGGCAATCTCAAACAGAATGCGACCTGGCTTCACAACCGCCACGTAATGGTCCACAGACCCTTTACCTTTACCCATGCGGGTTTCGGCCGGCTTTGCGGTTACAGGCTTATCTGGAAAAATCCGAATCCAATATTTACCGCGCCGCTTGTTATGGCGCACAACTACACGACGAATGGCTTCAATCTGCCGACTGGTGATCCATCCAGGCTCCAACGCCTGAATGCCAAATTCACCATTTTGCAAATCAGAACCACCTTTCGCCATACCGCGCATGCGCCCACGGAACTGCTTACGGTATTTTGCTCGTTTAGGCATTAACATAGCTCAAACTCCGTCCAAAACTCAGGAAAGTCTTTATGCTCTCCAGAATTTACTTTTACTCACTAATATAGACATCCGTGGCTTCAAACTCGGTCTTCTGCGGCAGGATTTCCCCTTTATAGACCCACACCTTCACGCCAATACGGCCAAAGGTTGTCAGAGCCTCAGAAAATCCATATTGCAGATCAGCCCGAATTGTATTGCGCGGCACACGGCCGTCCCAAAGTTTTTCTTTACGTGCCATTTCAGAACCACCTAAACGGCCGCTTACCTCAATGCGAATCCCTTCCGCACCTTGGCGCATCGCCTGCTGAATAGCACGCTTCATTGCCCGGCTATGAGAAATACGACGTTGCAATTGCCCCGCAATATTTTCAGAAATCAACTGAGCGTCAGTGTCAGGCTGAGCAATTTCTTCAACCTCAACCCGAACCGCTTTGTCAGTTAAATCACGCAGCTTGCCGCGCAATTCCTTCACCGAAGAGCCCTTACGGCCAATCACAATACCTGGACGAGCCGTATGAATTGTAACTTGAACCTGATTAGGGAACCGCTCAATCTCCAGTAACGAAATGCCCGCTGAAGGCAGCTCCCGCATGATGAGTTTGCGAATAGCAAAATCTTCATGCAACCGCTCTTCGTACTGCTTACCCTCGGCAAACCAGCGCGTATTCCAATCACGAACTATATTTAAACGGAATCCAACAGGATGTACTTTGCGTCCCAAGACTAATCCTCCATACCATCGCTAGCATCCGTGCTAACGACCGGTTTCATTTAATCACCGTACTCAATCACATCCCGTTCAGCCAAAATGACTGTCACATGGGATGACCGCTTAATAATGGGCCGAAAACGGCCGCGCCCGGCAAACCGACCACCATAAGGTGCTTTGCGGTGTCGTGGTCCATCATCTGCAAAAATCTGGCTCACATAAAGCTCATCAGCTTCCAGACCAAAATTCTGCTCTGCATTCGCCACGGCCGAGGCAATCAGCTTATAAACCGCTTCAGCAGACCGTTGCGGCATAAAGCGCAACGTATCCAATGCTTCCTGCGCATTCTTACCACGCACCGCATCTACAACCAACCGAACCTTCTGCGGTGTAATCTGTAAATGGCGTAACGACGCCTTAATCTCAAATGCTTCAGCCATGATTAACGACGCCCCTTCTTTTCCGCTCTGCTGATATGACCACGGAACGTGCGTGTGGGTGCAAACTCACCCAGCTTGTGCCCCACCATATTCTCCGTAATATAAATTGGAATGTGGCGACGCCCGTCATAAACAGCAATTGTGTGTCCTACCATCTGCGGAAAGACAGTGCTAGAACGAGACCAGGTACGAATCACTTCACGCTTCTTCGAACTGTTCAGCGTCTCAACCTTACGCAATAACTTCGGACTAATGTACGGACCTTTTTTTAGTGAACGAGACATATCCTAATCTACCTCCTACCGACGCTTCTTGCTACGACGACGGAAAATAAACTTGTCCGTAGCCTTATTACGACGTGTACGCCGGCCTAATGCCGGTTGACCCCATGGTGTTTTGGGAGCAGCCATACCAATTGGCGAACGCCCTTCACCACCACCATGTGGATGATCATTCGGGTTCATAGCAGAACCACGCACACCTGGACGAATGCCCAAATGGCGTTTGCGGCCGGCCTTGCCCAACTTCACGTTGCCATGTTCCACATTACCAACCTGGCCAATCGTTGCCAGACATTCCTGCGGAACATATCGCTCTTCACCAGAAGGCAAGCGCAGCGTCACGTAGCGGGGATGATCTTTAGCTAACAGTTGCGCCGAGGTACCAGCAGAACGAACCATCTGCCCCCCACGACCAACTTGCAGTTCAATATTATGAACTTGAGTACCCAGCGGGATGTTTACAAGCGGTAGAGCATTTCCGGGGCGAATTTCTGCCTCAGGGCCACTCATGATCTCGTCCCCAACACGCAAGCCCAACGGTGCAATAATGTACCGCTTCTCACCATCTACATACACTAGCAACGCAATGCGCGCAGAACGGTTTGGATCATATTCAATTGAACTTACCCGAGCTGGGATTCCAAACTTATCACGTCGTTTAAAATCAATTTGACGAAAACGACGTTTGTGTCCACCGCCACGATGACGGATGGTGATCTTCCCGCGAAAGTTACGGCCGCCTTGCTTTCTTAAACCTTTGGTCAGGCTGCGTTCCGGGGTTACCCGGGTCACTTCCTCAAAGGTTTGCCCACTCATGTCACGGCGACCCGGCGACGTGGGCTTAAAAACTTTAATTGGCATATTTCCTCCAGAGACGGGTTACAGGCATTTTGACCTTCTAGGAACAAACCCTGATAGGCAAATGCCCTCATCCCTGCTCAAAATTCTAAATACTACACACCTTCGAACAGATCGATACTGTCCCCTGGTGTAAGAGTGACAATCGCTTTTTTCCAGCCGACCTTCCGCGTGGTAACACGACGAAAACGGCGTGCTCGCTTGGCTGGCATATTGGCTACACGAACCTTTTCCACAGAAACCTCGGGCCAGGCTAATTCAATAGCTTGCTTGATTTGCATCTTGTTGGCCCGTGCGTGCACCACAAATGTATATTGATTATTAAAATCAACGTTATAACTACTTTTTTCTGTCACCACAGGGCGACGGATGACTTCACGCCAGTGCAACTGCATGATTATGCCTCCTCCCCAGTTTCTTCAACTTCTTCAAATTCTTCTGCTTCACCCAGGAAATTGGTAATCACATCCAGAGCAGACAAAGGCATTACAATTTTGTCATACCCCAGAAGATCGCGAATGTTCAAGTAATTTGCGTGTAACGCCTTCACATCGCTCAAATTTCTGGTTGATTTTTCCACATTATCATTGCGTCCTGGTAAAAGCACCAGAGCGCTTTCATCTGCCACCACTGCCTGCACAAAGGCTTTCATATCGCGCGTTTTGGGGGTATCTAAACTCAGTTCATCCACCAAAATAATGGCATCATTTTCTGCCTTCACGCTCAATGCAGAACGTAAGGCTGCCCGACGCATTTTACGGGGCATTTGCTTGGTGTACTTACGCGGCAGAGGCCCATGAGCCACACCACCACCCACAAAAATGGGGGCGCGTTTACTACCATGACGGGCATTACCCGTCCCTTTTTGGCGATAAGCTTTGGCCCCTGTCCGGCTTACTTCCGAACGGCCCTGTGCCTTGTGCGTTCCCAGACGGGCATTGGCCATCTGCCGTACCAACGCCTGGTGCATTAGATCACGATTAATTTTTGCTTCAAATATGCTAGCTGGAAGGTCTACGCTGTTGACTTCCTTGCCAGCCATGTTGAAAACCGAAACTTTCATCACAACGCCTCCGCTAGCCTTTTGCTGCTTTCTGAATAACCACGAGCGACCCTTTTGCCCCAGGAATAGATCCCTTTACGGCCAGCAGGTTGCGCTCTGCATCAACACGCATCACTTCTAAATTTTGAGCGGTATGGCTGTCATTACCCATCCGGCCCGGCATCCGCTTGCCTTTAAAGACACGCGCCGTACCAGATGTACCCCCAATTGAACCGGGAGCACGCCAACGATCAGATTGACCGTGGGTTTTAATACCACCACCAAACCCATATCGTTTAACGACACCGGCAAACCCTTTACCTTTGGTTTTGCCGCTCACGTCGATGCGTTCGCCAATTTCAAATTGTTCTACGGTTAATGTTTGGCCCACTGTGTGCTCTGCCACATCTTTGGTGCGGAATTCACGTAGATAACGCAAGGCGGGGATATTATGGCCTTTTTTGTGGCCCTTCCCTTTTTTCAACAGTCCAAGATGACCTTGCTGACCTTTGCTTAACCGTTTTTCTTTGACTTCACTAAAGCCGATTTGAACGGCCGTATACCCGTCCGAATCTTCCGTCTTCAGTTGTGTTACGTAACAGGGTCCAGCCTCAATGATCGTCACCGGGGTGACAACACCATTTTCGTCAAAAACCTGGGCCATACCCAATTTTCTGCCTAGTAATCCTTTCACCTTAACCTCCCAGGACTGTCAGCAACCAGGCTTGTGCTGCATCATCCTACGGTAGAGATCTGTTTTAAATAGAAATCTCAATATCGACCCCGGCGGGCAGATTCAGCCGCATCAGGGTATCAATCGTCTTTGAGTCCGGGTTGATCACATCGATCAGTCGCTTGTGCGTCCGAATCTCAAAATGTTCGTGCGAATCTTTATCAATGAATGTACTGCGGCGCACGGTGAACCGCTCAATGCGTGTCGGCAACGGCACAGGGCCAACTACTTTAGCACCGGTACGTTCGGCCGTACCCACGATGCGTCGAGCAGATTGATCCAACACGCGATGATCATAAGCTTTTAAACGGATGCGAATTCTCTGCTTTGCCATACGTTTCCTCGAAAGTAGAGGCGTTGGATTTCAAGAATCACAACGCCTCTATGACAATCCTAATTCAGGATTTTAGTAATCACGCCAGAGCCAACGGTGAGGCCACCTTCCCGAATGGCAAAACGACCGCCTTCTTCCAGGGCCACCGGCTTGCTCAACGTCACCCGCAGGTTTACGTTGTCGCCCGGCATCACCATCTCTACCCCGTCTGGCAGGGCAATCTCACCCGTCACATCCAAGGTGTGGATGTAGAACTGTGGCCGATATCCAGGGAAGAATGCCTTGTGCCGCC
>CAJQMR010000022.1 GCA_905479495.1 uncultured Anaerolineae bacterium | reverse complement strand
ATAGTGGAAGTGAAAAGTGATAAGTGAAACCAACTTTTTACTCATATATCAGGACACGAAAGAAAATGTTTGAGTGGGGTACAAAAACGTACGTGATGGGTATTTTGAACATCACCCCGGACAGTTTTTCGGGAGATGGGTTGCTGGTGCGTGAAGATGTGATCCGTACGGCCGTTGCCCAGGCCCAGCAATTTGCTGCTGTTGGTGCCGACATTATTGACATTGGCGGTGAAAGCACCCGACCCGGCAGCACGCCTGTCACGGAGGCTGAGGAATTGGCCCGAGTAATTCCCGTGATTGAGGCGGTGAAGAGGGCCATCTCGTTACCTATCTCCATCGACACCTACCGGGCCAGTGTGGCCGAAGCCGCTTTGGCTGCCGGGGCCAGTTGGGTGAATGATGTCTGGGGGTTGCGCATGGACCCGCGCCTGGCGCAGGTCGTGGCCCAGGCCAATTGCCCTGTCATCCTGATGCACAATCGCAGCAAGCCCAAAGACGTTGCCCAGGAAGAACGGTTGGGCGGGCGCTATATTGGCGTGAAATATGATGACCTCATCGCCGACATCAAACGAGAGCTAAGTGAGAGTGTGGAATTGGCGCTGCAAGTAGGTATCAAAGAAGCCAACATCATGCTTGATCCAGGCGTCGGTTTTGGCAAAACCGTAACGCAGAATTTGCAGATTGTGAATCAACTTCATCAGTTTAAAACGCTGGGGTTTCCCATTTTATTAGGCACCTCGCGCAAATCGTTTATCGGCTACACGCTGGATTTGCCGCCGGAGGAACGGCTGGAAGGCACCGCCGCTACCGTAGCCATCGGCATCGACCGTGGGGCCGATATGGTGCGGGTGCATGATGTAAAGCCAATTGTGCGGCTGGCAAAGATGACAGACGCAATAGTTAGAAATAAAGAGATTGGAGATTAGAGATTGGGGTTGGAGATGGGTGAGGCTTTTCAATCTCCAATCAACCAATCTCTAACCTCCCACAGCAAAAGGGAGCAATAAAATTATGTTAGATTTTCGCTTAGATGAAGAACAGAAGATGCTAACCGATGCCATTGGGCGCTACGCCAACGAGCGGATGCGCAAAGTGTTTCGGGATGCAGAAGAGGACGGCCGTATTCCGCCAGAAGTCGTGCAGGCTGGCTGGGAACTGGGCATCTTGCCTACTGGATTGCCGGAAGCGTATGGGGGTTTTGGCGAATACACGGCGCTAACCGGGGTGCTGGCCAGCGAAGCGCTTGCCTGGGGCGATCTGGCTATTGCCCTGAACGTGATGGTGCCTAACCTGGTTGCTATCCCGGTGATGCTGGCCGGGACCGAGGCGCAAAAAGAGGCATACCTGCCCCAGTTTTGCGACGAGGCGATGCCTGCTATGACGGCCGCCCTGACCGAGCCAATTGTCAAGTTTGATCCGTATCGGTTAAAGACAACGGCCGTTCGCGAGGGCAATGAGTATGTATTGAACGGAACAAAAACGGCCGTGCCCCTGGCCGAAACGGCCGAACTCATCCTGGTTTATGCCAATGAAGACGGCAAAACTCAGGCCTTCCTCGTTCCCAGCGAAACGGCCGGTCTAATCGTAGACAAGCAAGCCAAGCTCATGGGCATCAAAGGACTGCCAACCTTTATGGTTACTCTGGCCGACTGCCGTATTCCCGACGAAAACAGGCTGGGTGGTGAAGATGGCATCAACTTTGGCCTGATTTTGAACCACAGCCGGGTGGCGCTGGGGGCTGCGGCCGTGGGCGTGGCCCGCGCTGGTTACGAATACGCGCTGGATTACGCCAAGCAGCGTGTGCAGTTTGGTGAACCAATTGCTCACAAACAGTCCATCGCCTTCATGCTGGCCGATATGGCCACCGACATCGACGAAGCCCGTTTGTTGGTTTGGGAAGCCGCCTGGCAGATGGATCAGGGCAACGACATCACCCGTGACGCGGCACTCATGAAGCAGCGTGTGGATGACATCGTGGTGCAGGTGGCCGACCGGGCGCTGCAAGTGCTGGGTGGCTACGGTTACATTCGTGAATATCCGGTAGAGCTATGGCTGCGCAATGCCCGTGGTTTTGCCTCGTTTGATGGGTTGGCAATTGTTTAGAGATTAGAGATTGGAGACTAGAGATTGTGCAATCTCCAATTAGCCAATCTCCAATCTCCGTAACGGAGTAGAAAAAATGATTAGTTTCGAGATTCCTGAATCAATTTTAAACCAGACCCAGATGACGAAGATGGTGGCTGAGCAGGCCATGCGGCCGTATTCGCGGGAGCTGGACGAACATGAACACCAACGGCCAGAAGCGTTTGTGAATATGACCTGGCCTTTTACCCAACAGATGATGAAGTCTGCCCTTAAAAGTGTTGAAAAGCGACTCAACGGGAATGGCAATGGCAGCAATGGTCATTCGGCACCCAAAGGCCCAGACTTTTCCATTTTGGGTTTTATCATGATGGTGGAGCAGATGAGCTGGGGGGACGCCGGGCAGTATCTCTGCCTGCCACACCCGATGCTGGGCGGATCGGCCGTGCAAGCGGCGGGTACGCCAGAGCAGCAGCTGCGCTTCTTGAAGAAGTTCACCGAGGGCGATCCCAAATGGGGCGCAATGGCCATCACTGAGCCAGGGGCCGGTTCCGATAACAGTTCGATGCGGACAACGGCCGTTCTCGACAAGGACACCAATGAATGGATCCTCAATGGCGAGAAAATCTTCATCACCAACGGCAAACTGGCGTTAGAAGATTCCGACGGGCTGTGTGTTGTTTGGGCCACGATTGACCCAGACGCAGGTCGCGCCGGGATTAAATCATTTGTGGTGGAAGGCCATACGCCCGGTGTGTCTATTGCCAAGCAGGAGCACAAGCTGGGCATCCGGGCTAGCGACACTGTGGCCCTGCATTTCGACAACGTGCGGCTGCCGTTCGACAACATGCTGGGCACGCTGGATGCCAGCAAACAGCCTGCGGCCAACCGTGGCTTCAAAGGAGCCATGAAAACATTCGATGCCTCGCGCCCAGCTGTGGCTGCTAGCGCCATGGGCATTGCCCGTGCTGCCCTGGAATTTACCCGCGACAAGCTGGCTGAAGAAGGGATTGTGCTGGATTACACCAAACCGCGGCATGAACTGACCGCTGTCGAGCGCGATCTCATGGAAATGGAAGTGCGACACAAGGGTGCCTGGCTGCTGACGCTGCGCGCTGTGGGCATGATGGCGCATGGGGAGAGCAACCGCCTGGCCGCCAGCATGTGCAAATTCCGCGCCGGTGAGGCCGTCACCTGGATTACCCAGAAGGGCGTGGAGCTGCTTGGCCCAATGGGCTACTCACGCGAGTGGCTGGCAGAAAAGTGGATGCGTGACGCCAAAATTAACGACATCTACGAAGGTACGAAGCAGATCAACCAGTTGATTATTGCCCGGAGCATTTTGGGCTACAGTCGGCGGGAGCTGAAATAAGAAGGTAGACCGTTATCGGTAAACGGTGATCGGTGGTAAGATTTCCGCCAACAACCATTCACCGTTTACCGACCACTGATTACCGTACATTGATCACAAGAAGGAGAAACAGATGACATTTTCGATACGAAAAGCGGCCGTTATTGGAGCCGGTACGATGGGCGGGGGTATTGCCGCGCATCTGGCCAACATCGGCATTCCTGTGGTGCTGCTGGATATGGTCCCCCCCAATTTGAGCGATGCCGAGAAGAATGATCCCAAAGCGCGCAACCGCATTGTGCAAACCCTGTACGATCGTATGGCCAAGGCGCGTCCGGCCAATCTGGCCCGCAAAGATCGCGGTGACCTCATTACCCTGGGCAATTTGGAAGATGATTTTGACCTCATTGCTGACTGTGACTGGATTGTGGAGGTCATTATTGAGCAGTTGGCCCCGAAGCAGGCGTTGATGGAACGCATCGAGAAGGTGCGCAAGCCGGGCAGCATCATCAGCAGTAACACCTCTGGCATCCCGATCAATGAGATTGCAAACGGCCGTTCCGACGAATTTAAGCGCCATTTCCTGGGCACCCACTTTTTCAATCCGCCCCGCTACCTCAAACTGCTGGAGATCATTCCCACACCAGACACAGCTCCCGAAGTAGTCGATTTTATGGTGGAATTTGGCAGCGACACGTTGGGCAAAGGCGTGGTGGTCTGTAAAGATACACCGAACTTCATCGCCAACCGCTTCATCGCTATTGTGGGTTCCTATCTGGCAGAATATGCGCTGGAAAATGGGTATACCATTGCCGAAGTGGACACTATCACCGGGCCACTGGTGGGTCATCCCAAAACGGCCACCTTCCGCCTGACCGATTTGGTGGGGCTGGACGTGATGATGCACGTCAACAACAATCTCTATCCGGCCATCACCCATGATCCTTACCGCGAAATTTTGAAAGGTGCCAAGAGCACGGCGCTCAATGAAAAATTGGCTGCCAATAAATGGTTGGGCAACAAAAGCGGCCAGGGTTTTTACAAGCAGGTGCGCGTGGGCGGTCAGCGAGAGTTCCACACGATTGATCCGGAAACGCTGGAATATTTCAATCCACCTAAAGCCCGTTTTGACTCTGTTGGAGCGGTACGCAAGATTGAGGATTTGGGCGAGCGGCTGCGCAAGCTGCTGGAATTTGACGATCGTGCGGCCAATTTTGTGCGCGACACGACCTACTACATGTTGGCCTACGCCGCCTACGTGACACCAGAAATTGCCCACTCCATTGTGGATGTGGACAACGCCAATCGCTGGGGTTTTGCTCATGAAGCGGGTCCGTTTGAGATTTGGGACATGCTGGGCGTGGCCGAAACCATCGAGAAGATGGAAGCAGCGGGTCTGGAAGTGGCCGATTGGGTGAAGGAGATGGTGGCGGCTGGTCATAGTCGTTTTTATGAAGACGGCCGTTACTACGACTTCAAAACCAAGCAGTACAGCCCCACACCCATCGACGAGAAGAACATTTCTATTGCTGGAATGCACGAAGCGAACAAAGAGCTTGCGCGCAACGACAGCGCCAGCCTGCTAGACATGGGCGATGGCGTGCTGCTGTTTGAGTTCCATGCCAAGATGAATGCCATCGACGATCAGATTATCGCTCTGGGGCATGAGGCATTAGCCCGGCTGGACAGCGACTTTGACGCAATGGTCATTGGCAACGACGCAGATAACTTCTGTGTGGGAGCCAATCTGTTTGCTGTAGGCGTGGCTGCGGCCAGCGGCATGTGGGATGACCTGGATAAAATGATTCGCGGCTTGCAATCGCTGACGTTTGGCTTGCAACATGCGCCGAAACCGGTGGTTACGGCCGTTCAAGGCATGGCCCTTGGTGGTGGTGTGGAAATGGCTGTGGCCGGTTGGGAAACCGTCGCTGCCCACGAGAGCTACATGGGTCTCGTGGAAGTTGGCGTGGGTCTGATTCCGGCCGGTGGTGGCTGCAAGGAACTTTTGCGGCGCAGAATCAATCCCGTGATGAAAACGCAAAATGCTGATGTGCTGCCCGTGCTGCAAGATGTGTTTACCCAAGTTGCTACGGCCAAGGTGGGCGAATCCGCCTGGCAAAACAAGGAAATGGGTTACCTGCGCAAAGATGACATGATCGTCATGAATGCTAACCACCGGTTGGCGCAGGCCAAAGCGCGGGCGCTGCAATTGGTGGCCATTGGTGCCCGTCCGCCGGAAGTGGAGAAAATCTACGCGGCTGGCCGTGATGCGCTGTATGCGCTGAAGCTGGGCATCAGGAGCTTCGTTTGGGGCAACTACGCCAGTGAGCACGACGCGCTAATCAGCGGCAAGCTGGCCAACGTGCTCACCGGCGGCGATCTTAGCACTGGCACCTGGGTGGACCCGTGGTACATCCTGGATTTAGAGCGAGAAGCATTCCTCTCCCTGCTGGGTGAAGAGAAAACCCGTGAGCGAATGACGCACATGCTGACAACAGGTAAACCATTGCGGAATTAAGTAATTGGGTAATTTGGTAATTGGGTAATTGCTCAATTACTTAATTACATAATTACTCCTAAAAAGGAGATAAATTATGACACGAGAAGCAGTCATTGTAGCGGCCAGTAGAACGGCCGTCGGTAAAGGAAAACGAGGCACTACCCGCAACTGGCGGTCCGATGAGATGGCGGCAGCGGTTGTGGCCGAGGTGATGCGGCAAGCCGAGGGGCTGGACCCGTATGAGATTGATGATGTCATTGTTGGTTGCGCAATGCCAGAAGGAGCACAGGGGCTGAATTTCGGCCGTACCATTGCCCTGCGTGCTGGGCTGCCAGTAGACGTGCCGGGCATGACGGTCAACCGTTTTTGCTCCAGTGGGCTGCAAACCATCGCCCTGGCTGCCGAGCGCATTATTGCCAACGGGGCAGATGCGATTATTGCTGGTGGCGCGGAGACGATGAGCCTGGTGCCGATGACCGGTTTCCGGGTGAATCCGAATCCGTACATGGTGGAAAATGCACCAGAGGTGTATATGGGCATGGGGCTCACGGCCGAACAGGTGGCTGATGAATATGAAGTCAGCCGTCAGGCGCAGGATGAGTTTGCCCTGCGCAGTCATCAGCGCGCGATGGCCGCCTACGAAAAAGGGCTGTTTCAGGGCGAAATTTTGCCCGTCGAAATTGAAGAAGTAACTGCCGGGCCAAATGGCCCTGAGCGGAAAACCATCGTGTTTGATCGGGATGAGCATATCCGGCCAGAGACCAGTTTGGAAGGATTGGCTAAACTGCGCCCGGTGTTCAAGCAGGGTGGCAGCGTTACCGCCGGTAACTCTTCCCCGCTGAGTGATGGGGCTGCGGCCGTTTTGGTAATGGAGCGCAGCAAGGCGGAAGCGCTGGGTCTGAAGCCTTTGGTTCGTTTTGTTGGCTTCAACGTCGGTGGCGTACGCCCGGAAATCATGGGTATGGGGCCGATTTCGGCCGTACCGCGCCTGCTCAAGCGCACGGGCATGTCCCTAAGCGATATCGACCTGATTGAGCTGAATGAGGCGTTTGCGGCGCAAGCAGTGGCCGTCATTCGCGAATTGGGCTTTGATGAAGAGAAGACGAATGTAAACGGCGGCGCGATTGCGCTGGGACATCCGCTAGGCTGTACCGGGGCCAAGCTGACGGTGCAAATCATCAACGAGATGAAGCGGCGCGGCAACCAGTTTGGCATGGTGACGATGTGCATCGGCGGCGGCATGGGTGCTGCGGGCATCTTCGAGAATTTGAATTAACTCTAGCCTGAGTGACAGGCACCATTTGAGGTGCCTGTCACTCAAAACACCGAATGAAAATAGAATTGATTTTCCCCCTTTTGCTTTCTGTTGCCTTATTAGCTGGTTGTAATCAAATAGGGGCAAAAACGGTTGAGGAAACGGCCGTTTCTACCATCGAACCTGCGGTTACCCCGACACTTACCAATACACCAGAATCAACAGCAACAGCTACACCCACTTACACACCCACTGTTACAGAAACGGCCGTGCCAACCCCCACCCCCACCATTATCCCGTCACCTACGCCTTCTCTGCAAAATCTTTCAGCCAGCGATAGTGTGCTCATCACAGTTCCCAGAACCGATTTTGTTCTTTCTGGTCAATCCGATCCCAATGTTTATGATATTGCGGTTAGCCCTATAGATAAACTTCTGGCTGTTGCCAGCAATCAAGGGTTGCTTATTTTCGATCTTGTGACGTTGGATTTGATTGTTGCAGCCGAGGAAGATGGAAGCGTCGAGAAGAGTGTGGCCTGGTCGCCAGATGGCACCCGTCTGGTCGTTGGCTCCGGTCCTCGGGTCTGGATATGGAACTATGAAACTAGGACAACCGAATATGAGTTTTCTGGGCATGAGGTTGAAATGTATCATGTTGCCTGGTCTCCTAACTTGCCGCTTGTGGTTTCGGTGGCTAACAATGGCACATTTGGCGTTTGGAATGTTGAAACAGGTGAACCATCTGCGCCGGTACAGCCATTCGGAATGAGGACGATTCAATTTTCTCCAAATGGAACTGCATTACTCTTCAATCAGGGCTATCAACTTTTTGTGACTGATTTTCTAAATACGACAGCGATAGAATTTTCCGAAGAGCACACTGATTTGGTAACCTCGGTTAGCTGGAATCCCGAAGGAACCCGCTTTGTTTCAGGCAGTTATGATGATTCTCTTCGTATTTGGGATTTGGAGCAGGAAGATTCCATTATGGTATTGGAAAAACATGTGGATGATATTCTTGATGTTGCCTGGTCACCAGATGGTACCTATATTGCCTCAGGGAGTGCAGATTTAACAACCTTGATTTGGGATGCCGAAACCGGAGAGCCTGTTTACCGACTGCGGGGTCATTCTGAGAGCATCCGGTCCTTAGGCTGGTTTCCTGACGGGTCACATCTGGTTACAGCCAGTGAGGACGGTACAATTCGTATCTGGGAAATTCCGTAGCTCTAGATATAAATTAGCTCCAACTGTTGATCGTCAACCAACCAGATTTTGGTGGCGAACTGCTCGATGAAGTAGCGATCATGAACGACAGCCAGAATGGTGCCTTCGAATTGGCTGAGCGCCTCTTCAAACATGGTGCGGGAGGGGATGTCTAGGTGGTTGGTGGGTTCGTCCAGCAGCAAGAAGTTGCAGCCGGAAGCCACCAGTCTAGCCAATGATAAGCGTGCCCGTTCGCCGTAGCTGAGACGGCCGTTTTTCCGCAACGCATCATCCCCCGTGAACAAAAAATAGTGCAAAAAAGAGCGGGCATCCGTCTCGTTGAGAGGAGCAACTTCCTGGATGGTGGTCAAGGGTGTTTGTTCAGGGTCGAGCAGCTCTTGCTCCTGCGACATGTAGCCTAGCTGAACGCTTTGCCCCAGCCGAACTTGGCCCGCCACTGGCTGTAGCTGCCCGGCAATGGTGCGCAGCAGGGTGGTTTTGCCGCTGCCGTTCACTCCGGTCAGGATGATGCGCTCGCCAGCCTGGGCTTGCTGATTGATTTGTTCCAGCAGCGGCGCATAGCCCGGGTAGCCTATGGCTAAATCTTCCAAAAAGAGGACGTCTTTGCCCAGATGAGGCGCTTCGTCCAAATTCAGCTTCATTTGCCAGCTGCGCAGCGGCTTTTCAACGCGCTCGTCTGATTCCAGGTAGCGATCCAGCTTTTTTTCACGGGATTTGGCTTTGTTGGCCACCTTTTTGGCCAGGCGGCGCACGTTGGGCTGGCGTGGTGTGGTGCTCTTTTCTACAGAACGCGCTTGTTCAAAAGTTCGCTGAATATCCTGCTTCATGCGGCGGATTTCATACTGTTGATCTTTCCAGGTGGACAGATGTTTTTCCTGCTCAGTGAGGTATTGCTGGAGGTAGCTACTGTAGTTGCCGGGGTATTCGCGGATGGTGTGGGTGTGTGGATTCAAATCCAGGATGCGCGTGACGGTCTGGTCTAAAAAGGCGCGGTCGTGTGAGACGATAAGCACGCCGCCGTTGAAGTTGTTGAGCCACGTTTCCAGCCATTCCAACATGCCGATGTCCAGATGGTTGGTCGGTTCGTCTAACAGCAACAGTTGGGGTTCATCTAGCAAGATGAGGACGAGAGCGAGGCGCGTTTTTTGGCCGCCGCTAAGGCTGCGGACTGGTTGGTCCGAGTCAAGTTGATCAAGTTGGAAGGTGGCAAGGAGAGGTTGGATACGGCCGTAATCGGCCCGGTTCAATTTATCCAACGTTGCATCATAGGCCAGGTGAAGTTCCTCCTGGTCCGGGTTTTTGGCAAGCGCCATGGCCAGTTGGCCTAACTCCGTTTCCAGTTCATCTGGATCACCGACAGTTTGGTGCAGCAGGTCGCCCAGTGTCTGATCCTCATCGGGTAAAAAGCCCTGCGCCAGGTAGCCGACGCGCAGATTGGGCGGATTCAGGGTGATGCCGCCGCGATCTGGCCGTTCCTGACCAGTGAGCAGATGCAACAGCGTACTTTTGCCGCTGCCGTTGGGGCCAATGAGGCCAACGCGCTCGCCAGCGTTGATGGAGAAGGTGATATTTTCAAGAATGGGGGAAAGCCCGTAGGCTTTAGAAAGATTGTGTGCCGTTAACATGAGTTTACCCAGAGCGGTTGGCCTGAATGCCAACGCGCATTGTCCCGTGTGGGAGAAGTTTCAGAAATCAAGAAAAACGATTGGGTGAACTCAGTCTGTCATTGGCTTACCTCGGAAGAATTTGCTCTTTATTATCCAAAACTGTGCCAATCTGGCAAGTTAAGGATAAAAAGAAAATCACGAATGAGGCGAATAGACGAATAACACAAATTTCTTTTTAAAAATATTCGTTTCATTCGTAAAATTCGTGGTGAGTTTTTTTGCCTTTCGTGTTATACTTCTCGCCGCTGGGGTGTTCCCAGCACTTTAGCAACAAGATGTTTTGAATATTCCAGGTGGTGGCCCGACACAATTTGGTCGGGTTCTTTTTTTGCCACAGACACGCTCTTAACGCAATTCGCAATTGGTACGGGCAAGCTGTGGGCAGGATTTTGGCTGATGAACCGCAAGGTCACAGCCGCACAGTGGACAACTCAAAGCCAAAACCGAATCGGGACTCGCTGTCCCAGGAGCATGTCATGACAATTGAATTTAATGATTTAAACCTGCATCCGCAGTTGGTGCAGGCTGTAACCGAGCGTGGTTACACCGAGCCTACCCCCATCCAGGAAGCTGTCATCCCCGTGATGCTGACTGGCCAAGATGTATTGGGTCAGGCACAAACTGGTACTGGCAAAACGGCCGCTTTTGCCCTCCCTATTTTGCACAATTTAACTCCCGGACTGGGTCATGTTCAAGCCCTGGTTTTGGCACCGACCCGTGAATTGGGTATTCAGGTGGCAGATACGGTGGAGGCTTACGGCCGTTTGCGGAAAGTTTCTGTGCTGGCCGTGTATGGTGGCACAGCATATGGTCCCCAAATTGGCAGCTTGCGACGCGGTGTGGATGTCGTTGTGGGTACACCCGGGCGACTGCTGGATTTGCTTAAGAGCAAGAAGCTGGATTTGAGCCAGGTACAAACGGTGGTGCTGGACGAGGCTGACGAGATGCTTAGCATGGGCTTCATCGAAGATATCGAAGCTATCTTGCAGGCAACGCCGAGTGAGCGGCAGACGGCGCTTTTTTCGGCTACGCTGCCGCGCCAGATTCGCCAATTGGCCGACAAATACATGAATCAGCCAGAAGCGATTAGCATTGAGCGGTCGCAGCGCACGGTGGCGGCCATCGAGCAGCGTGCCTATCTGGTGAACGAGCAGGACAAGCTGGCGGCGCTCACGCGCTTGTTTGAGGTGGAACCAATTAGCAGCGCGCTGATTTTTGCCCGCACCCGCCTGGGTACGGCCGAATTGGCCAACGAACTCACGGTACGCGGCTTTCCGGCCGAACCGCTCAATGGCGATCTAAGCCAGCAGGCGCGGGAGCAGGTCCTCAACCGCTTCCGCCAGAACCAGATCAAAGTGCTGGTGGCTACCGACGTGGCCGCACGCGGTCTGGATATCGACGACATTTCGCACGTCTTCAACTTTGATTTGCCCCAGGATGCCGAAATTTACGTGCATCGTGTAGGGCGCACGGGTCGGGCTGGCAAAACAGGCATTGCCCTGACGTTAGTGACGCCTAAAGAGCAGTGGCGGATGCGCAAAATTGAGCAGTATACCAAGCAGAAAGTTGCCTTTGCCACGCTGCCCAGCATCGACGATATTAAAAATCGGCGGGAGACGGAGCTGATGGAGAAGATGTCGGTCTGGCTAAACCGGGGCCGCTGTGCCCGGGAGCGGGAAATGGTGACTGAACTTGCCGAGCAAGGGCACGATTTATTGGAAGTTGCCGCCGTTGCCCTTAAATTGGCTCGTGCTGAAGAGAAGCAGCGTCCCATTGCCCGCATCAGTGTGGTATCTGCCTCAAGGCCGCAGCGGGGGAAACGGGATCGTTTTGGCAACGGCCGTAAACGGAAGAAGCGCTCGCCAGGTGGCAGCAGCCAAAGTACCCGTTCACATGAGCAGGGCATGGTGCGCCTGAGCTTAGGCGCGGGGAAAACTGATGGCCTGCGCGTGAATGATGTGGTTGGCACAATTGCCTTCCACGCCGACATTCCCGGTTCTGCTATTGGTGCCATTCACATTCAGGATGAACATACGTTGGTGGACGTGCCGGAACAGTTTGCTAAACAGGTGCTGGCCAAAACGGGCAGCTATCGGGTGCGCAAAAAGAAGCTCAAGGTTGAATTAGCTTAAAGCAAAAAGCCTCATCGCAATCAACGCGATGAGGCTTTTTTGATTGAGTCTTAATTTAGTTGTGCCGAAAGATTACTTGGCCAAGGCATCGGCAACGCGGCGCAGGCGCTCTTCGGCGTCACAGGCGATTTCTTCCATACCGGGATGGTCTACCACGCCTAGCATTTGCTGCGGGTCGATGATGCTGATATGGATACGGCCGTCTTCTTCCTGCGCTACAGTTACATTGCAGGGCAACAGCATCCCGACGTCTGGAACCAGTGTCAAGGCTCTGTGGGCCAGTTGGGGGTTGCAGGCTCCCAAAATCTTGTAGGGCCGGAAATCAACATCCAGCTTCTTTTTCAGGGTTGCCTTCACATCAATTTCGGTGAGGACACCAAACCCTTCTTTTTTCAGTTCATCGGTAACGGCCGTAATTGCCTCGTCATAGGAACTATTCAAATATACGTTAAATCCAAGTGCTTTACTCATGGTAACTCCCTAAAGTTAAGCCGAGTGTATCGCCCGGCAGAAAATGCCTGCCTGTTGGCTCGTGTGGTTTCAGGCAGGCAGATTGTCTGTGAAATAAAAGGTAAGGGATTTTACGATCGATTGTGGAGAGAGCAAATTTGGGAAGGTCGCCCTGTCAGGATTGCCTTCGAGGAATCCACCAGGATGACAGGCTCAGGAGACTGGCGCGCCATACATGGACGATTTAATCTCCATGCAGTCCCGGCGAATGTTGGAATCCGCATCAATCAGGGTGGCGATCTTTTCGTAGCCGTACAGCACGGTGGTGTGGTCTCGATTCCCTAGTTTTTCTCCGATTTGAGGCAGCGAGGCGTTGGTTTCGGTGCGGGCCAGGTACATGGCCATCTGGCGCGGGTAGGCGATGACTCTTTTACGGCTGGCACCAATCAAATCTTCGTTGGTGACGTTGTAATATTTGCACACGGCTTCAAACACATGTTCAACTGTTAGCTTGTCGGGGCGGTGCATTAAGTCGGCCAGGGCCATGTTTACCAACTCCATATTCACTCGTCCGCCAGAGAGATGCGCGTAGGCCATTACTTTGTTGAAAGCACCCTCTAACTCACGAATGCTATGGCGTACCTGTTGGGCAATAAAGTCCATCAGCTCATCAGGCACAGCCAGACCATTTGCTTCGGCCTTAGTTTGCAAAATTGCTTTACGGGTTTCAATGTCTGGCATTTGAATGTCGGCCATGAGGCCCCATTCAAAGCGGGATTGCAGGCGTTCTTCTAATGTGGCCATCGCTTTCGGGGCGCGGTCGCTGGAGATGACAACTTGTTTTCCCTGACTGTGCAGCTCGTTAAAGGTGTGGAATAGTTCTTCTTGGGTGCTTTCTTTCCCGGCGATGAATTGGATGTCATCAATCAGTAAAATGTCGGGGGTACGGTACCGTTCGCGGAACTGTTCCATTTGCTTGTTGCGAATGGATTGCACCAGATCGTTGGTAAAGGTTTCTGAGGGAATGTAGCAGACGGTTAGCCCGTCTTGCTGGCATTTATGGCCAATGGCATGCAGCAAATGGGTTTTGCCTAAACCCACACCGCCATAAATGAACAGGGGATTGTAAGTTTGTCCTGGATGTTCTGCTACGGAAAGGGCTGCCGCATGGGCCAGTCGGTTGCTGGGTCCTACAACAAAGTTGCTAAAGGTAAATCGGCGGGTGAGATTGTTATTATTGGTGGTTGGCGGCAATTGGGGGTCGTTTACGGCCGTTTCATGAACACCATTGCCATTGAGATGAGGACGCACGCCGTTTTGGGCTGCTGAGTTGGGCATGGGAGATTCATCGGTACAGACGACAAATTGAACTTCAACAGGGCCAGCAGATATTGCCGTTAACGTGCGGAGAATGGTGTCTCTTAGTCGATTTTCAAGCCAATCCTTGGCATAGGCATTACGCACACCGATGACATAAATGTTATCTTTGTGCTGTACCAAGCTTGTATCCTTCAACCAGGTGTTGAAGGTAGCTTTTGTCATTTGCAGTTCCAGTTCACCTAGAGTGGCTTTCCATGCATTCTCAGGAATCATAAACACACCATTACAAAATTGAATCACAATTGCATACCCGCCAACAGGCGCGCGAATAGATACGGCCGTTCGCCAGGGCAAAATATCAAATTGTGCGATCTAAATAATATTGGCCGCTGTTTACAGTTTGTGGGTGTTTAGAAGTCCCTCTACCCAAAAGAATGTCACCACTAACTCAATTTGTCTAGCTGCTTCATCAGCTCAAAACTAACTGATGAAAACTCCCCATTTTAATAGAGACAAAAAGAAAATTGATAGCCCCTCTTGGCTTCAACTTATTGGCGGCAAATCTATGCAGATTCTTGTGCAACGGCATAATCATTCTAACAGATGGCCTGTTGTGACGCAATGGAAAATCGCCCCAATTGCCTTAAAAGCTTGTAGATTTTTAGACTTGCTGAATCTTAAAAAAAGTTTTTTTTAAGGTGAATGACTTGACAAACCAAAACAGTACCAACATGCAGGTTGCTTTATTAGTCCATCCCCATATATATGGGGTTACTGGATGGTATTCGGGTACTAAACCCCGTATTTTGGTGCACCATTTTGCAAGAAAGTGGTACTTATTGTGGGCAAGAAAATGATCTTTTGTGTATTAGCTATGAAAAGTTCACGAGGAAGGCAAGCTTGGTTAACCTTGCCCTCCTCGCATTGATTACTTATGTAATGCTCTCAGAATAGAACGCTTACCAATTTGTCTATGGCTCGGCGATGACAATGGGTAGGAAGAGTACAAATTCGTCTGCTAATGGCCCAGATGAGTCACAGTCACCGCTTAGGTCGTCGCTGAGTAACCAGGGGTTGAATGTTACCAGGTCACTTACCTGATCGCCCGTGCCGGGGCCGCTGCCCGATGGACCATCGGCATTGCCCCACCAGTTACAGGTGGCCTTAAAAGCAGCATCATCGCCAGCAAACAGAACATTGTCGGCAGCCCGAACGCCATATTCTCCGTTCCCACTAATATGGTTGCGTTGGATGATGATGTTTGCGTAGGGACCATCCAAACTTTGGCCGTTGAAGCGAATGCCGTCTCTGACGAGATTGGTAATCAGGTTCCCTTCAATGGTTAGGTTTGAATGGAAGCTAATGGGTGTGAGTGAACCCGTTTGGGTGCGGATACCAAAAACGAAGTTGCCAAAACTGTTGTTGCTGATAGTTACGTTTTCTAGTTCGCCATTGCCCAGGGTGGCAATACCGTCGTATGCGCCACTAAACGTGTTGTTGTCCAATGTTACGTTTAGGCTGCTGCGATCGCTCATAGAGAGTTGTAAGTTGTAGCGGGCGGCATTGAAAACGGCCGTTTGGTTTGCAAAGTTTGTAATGCCCAGGTCAATATCATTGTCAGTTACTATCGCGTTGCGTACACCGTCCAGATTAATGCCGCGCCGACCCAAAACATCGGCCGTGTGGCGCAGATAGTTGTTGGTGATGGTCACGCCTGTGGTATTAAAAAGGACAACGGCCGTTGCTTCACTTCCCGTGATGTTGCTGATGCGATTATTGCTAATAGTCCAGTTAATGCTTTCTGTACCACCACCAAAACCCAGGCCATGCCGCACAGCACTTTGCCCGACATTGGTAAAGTCATTCCACTGAATCGTAATGTTACTGTGGGAAGTTGTTCCGGCAGCAGACCGCACACCATATTCGCCATCTTGAATGGTAAAGCCAGCGATGGTGACGTCATTAACACCAGCACCCAAGGCTACCACGCCGTTTATCACGGCTTCAAAGTCCCGTGTGTCGTACTGCGGATGGCTGCCCACGTTTGGCCCCAGCAGCGCGATGCTTTTGCTAATGGTGACATCTTCGTCGTAGAAGCCAGGGGCTACTTGCAGGGTATGTTCGTTCAAGGTGCTGGCATCATCGATGGCGGCTTGAATGCCACAGAAAGCGGTGCCCGCGTCCACATTTTGCACTAGCCCGCCAGCAGGACCAATGGTGCGGAAGTCTACGCCATTGCCACTGTAGGTGTTGCTAGAAACGGCCGCACAAGCCACCGGTGAATTTCCGCGACCAAAATAATCATCATCCAGATTGGATTGGTCGCCATCCACAGAGGCATCGGCCGTGTAAGGTAGATGGCCCGCTTGTGACTGTACGCCCACATCATTGTTGTTCAGCGTGTTGCCGGTGACGACCATGTTCGTGCCTTCGACCACAATGCCAAAGCCGGTGCTGGTGGAACTCGCATTGGTTTGCGTGTAGCCGCTCACGGTGTTGTTGCGAATGATGACGCCAGTGGGAATGTCTACATTATTATTAGAAGCCAGGTAGCTTCGGCGGAAAGCGGCAATCCCGGCATAGTCGCGCAGGTCGGTGGGCAGGGTGGTAAGGGAAACGGTGTTGTTTTCTACCACGATGCTGCCGTCGCCGCTATCCAGGCCCGTGCCGTCTGGTAATTTAATTTCGATACCGAAACGGCCGTTGCTGTCCAGCACGTTATTGGCGATAAGGTTCGGGCCGGCACCAGAGGTGAGACCCACGGCCGACATACCGCTGTCGCCGTTGTTCATGACTGTGTTGCCGGTCATCGTTACGCCGGAGGCGGTGCCGTCTTGCAGCTCGATGCCACAGCAATTGTTGTTCTGCACGTCATTATTGGTGATGGTGATATTGGTCTTGAAGCCGTTCCAGATGACAATGCCGCGCCCGGTGTTGTTGTGGGCGGTGACGTTATCAATCAGCACATTGTCCACTGGCCCGTTCATATAAATGCCGCCAGCCGCCGAGATGGAGCCCGTGCCATTGTTATTCACAGTCACATTTTGCACGGTGAAGTTGTCATTTTGGCCAGCGGCCCAAATGCCTGTGCCGCTGGGATTGGTGTAATTGTGAATGCGCAACCCTTCGATCATGACATCGGTGATGCTGCTGTTGACGAAAATACCGCGCCCCGTCAGGCCAGTACCGTCTAGAACGGTATTTACCAAGGGATCATCGCCATCACCTGCGCCGGTTAGCGTGAGGGGTTTGTCGATGGTGATATTTTCGGCGTAGGTGCCGGGCAGTCCATGAATGGTGTCCCCGGTTGCGGCGTGGTCAACGGCCGTTTGGAAAGTCATCGTGTTTGTGTCATCCTGGCCGACCCAGAAGTCACCCGTGGCTACCTCGTTTACGTAGGAGTCCTCAGGGGTGGCCAGCGCTAGGGCAAAAGCGATGGCGTCGCTTTGGGTGATTTGGTAGAAGGTGAAGTTTTCAGCGCCACTGCGGAACGTGTCGTTCATCACCGTGTAGTCGAAGCCGTTGACCGTCAGGTTGGTGACGGGTTCAGGACTGCCGGGATCGTTGAAGTTGCCGCGCTCAACGTACACTTTGTTGGCTTCGCCAAAGCTGTTGCTGCCCTGAATGGTGATGTTGTCAGAGCCGAGGGTGTAGTATTGGCCGTATGTATAAATGGCCAATCCACCCCAAGCATTGTTGCTGGTGGTGATGTTCTCAAAAACAATGTCATTGGAATCGGTGATGGACAGTCCATTGCCACTGGGCACGTCCTGAACCTCAACATCTTTGATGAGTGCCCCGTCAACGCCGTTGAGGTCAACGCCGGTACGGTAGCTGTTTTGCACCAGGACATTTACTACTGTGAAGTTGCTCAGGCGCGTCGATGACGAACTGGAGACCTTCAGACCGTAAGTGCCTGCACTTGTACCATTTCCAATGAGCGTGAAATCTTGTAAGGTAACGTCATCAGCGGTGACGTTGAGGCTGTAGCCGGTTAAGCTGCTGGCATCAACCTGCACCCCCGTTTTGCTCTGGCCGTCAATGGTGATGCCATTTTTGTTCACGTCGAGCGTCTCGGCATAGGTGCCATCGGCCACATGCACGGTGCCATTTGGTTCTACGGCATCAATGGCTCTTTGGATGGTGGCAAAGGGGCTGCTGCTGGTGCCGCCGTTCAGGTCATCGCCGGTGCTAGCATCGACGTAACAGTCTGTGCTGCAAACCGGGCCAGAATGGAGCTGTACGTTGTCGATGAGGAAGCCGTTGCCACTGTTGGCGGATACGGCCGTTCCCGAAGCGCGGAACAGCAGCGAATCAACGGTGCGGGAATTAGGTCCTTCACAGTTGCGGAAATAATCTTCCCAGGTTTTGCCCACGTGAACCAAAGTGCCATCAATAAAGACATTCATGACATCGTTGTTGATGCCATCAGCAAATGCCATGGTCACACGAATGTTGTGCGGCACAGTGCGGTCTAGCCCACTGGCAACGGTGGTGTAGACAAAGTTGTCTAGGTCATCGCAGGTGCCACCCAGAGTTGTGTCGTAGCCATAAAAATTTACCTCCAGGCCAGTGCCAGTATCGGCCATCTGAATCCAGCTCATGCGGGCACCATCGCCACGGTCTGGGCTGACGGTGATGCTTAGGCCAGATTGTTCAGCACTAGGCACGGTAGAGGCAAAGTCCCACGACGCGGCAAAATAGGGTTGGCGGGTACCACCAGACATGCCACCATTTTCCGCGTCTGTTTCGCCAGCCTCATCGGCTAACGACTGTGAGAAGAGTTGATCACCATAATTACCGCTGGTGAACGCGTTGGAAATGCGCAGGCTTTGATCGCCAAAGCTGGCATAGCCATAGCTGGTGGCATCTACTATTTCTACATCATAGCTTCCTGTGATGCCCCAGCCATCCTGCCCATCTACGGAGCCGGGGGTAAATGATTCAAAGTCGATTGATACGCTGTCTGCATGGGCTTGGAATGTGAAAACGGCCGTTACTAAAGCAACAACCAAAGCAAAATAGACACTCTTCTTATTTTTGTTGAAGAGCCGAGATGAAAATAGGTTGAGGGGTTTCATTGGGTATCCTTTTACTTACGCCTGTTACTGCAATGCGTGCTTTATTACGGTGCTCGTAATAAGGAGATTGAGTTTAGAAATTTGGAAAATTTAAGGAGCAAAAAAGAGACGAAACACAAAAAACGACTAAGGATAAAATACCATAATTTGCTTACGAGAACCGTTACAGATGAGTGCCTGGGTGCTGCGCTTGACAGCCCCAAAGGGGTGTGTTAGATTGCCTGCGTTAAGCTTTTAACCAATATATTAAGGGTGGATTATGCCAGAAATTGAAGCGTTACCCGATGGCACTTCTCATCAGCGTCACAATCTAAATCATCAAGCTATTGAGGATTATCTCAAAACGATCTACACGTTGGCCCAAGATGAATCACCAGTATCTACTTCGCGCATTGCTGAGGCCAGAGATGTAAAGCCAGCGTCAGCTACGAGCATGATCAAACGCCTGGCTAATTTGAAGATGGTAGATTATGAGAAGCATTATGGTGTGACGCTAACCGGGGCTGGGGAAAAGCTAGCGCTGGAAGTGATTCGGCATCATCGGTTAATTGAGCTTTATTTAATGGAAGCGCTGGGTTTTTCCTGGGATGAAGTTCACGAGCAAGCGGACATTTTAGAACACGTCATTAGTGAAAAGCTGGAAGAGCGTATTGCGGCGGCGCTCAATCATCCTGAGTTTGACCCGCACGGTGATCCGATTCCGGCCAAAGATGGCAGTATGGCGTTAGTGGATGTGGAACTGCTTTCGACGGTGCCTGCGGGACAAACGGTATGGGTGCGTCGCATTTTGGACGATGCGAATAGTGAACTGCTGCGTTATCTGGCCGATATGGGATTGACGCCGGGAACGGCCGTTACCGTGCAAACCGTTGCCCCCTTTGAAGGTCCGCTAACGCTGCTGATTAATGACGAAACAAAGGTGATTGGCCGTAATGTGGCCACCTCTGTTCTGGTTGAACTTGACTGACTTCCCTATTCTTTGTAATTGTAATTGATGTCTGCCTGAGCCAGAGGCGGTAGTTTGGCGTCTTTGGCCGATAATATTGGATTGTTGAGGGGCCATTCAATGCTAATTTGGGGATCATTCCAGATGATGCCTCGGTCTGTTTCAGGTTTGTAATAGTTGGTGGTTTTGTAGATAAGATCGGCCGTTTTGCTGAGCACGCCGAAGCCGTGGGCAAACCCTGGGGGAACGTAGAGCAGACGGCCGTTTTCTTCCGATAAGTGTTCCCCAACCCATTGGCCAAACGTCGGCGATCCCTGTCGTATATCCACCGCTACATCAAAAATTTCCCCAATCACCACTTTTAATAATTTCCCCTGAGCAAACGGGTCCTTTTGATAATGTAGCCCACGCAAAACGCCTTGGGCAGAGCGTGAATGATTGTCTTGCACAAAGCGTGTCGTGATGCCGTTCGCAGCAAACGTTTCATATTGGTACGTCTCCATAAAAAAGCCGCGTGAATCGCCAGAACGCGTGGGTTCTACCAAAATGACTTCTGGGATGGCTAGAGGGTGAAAATGAAAGGGCATGAATGAAATCCTCCAAAGATTTACTCCAAAAAACGAAAATGCACCTAAATTATAGCACTGCGTCTTATTTAGTGTAGTTGTGTGCATGAGGAACCGCATTGAGAGTTGTTTTATTGGCCCGAAGAGCAGACGCTCTTCGGGCTTTTTTGCTTGTTACATTTAAGCTATAACACCCCAAAATAGCCTGGGGCAACCTTCCAAATTCGACGCGGTTTGTTCTTTCGCTACAATTCAGCCGCCAAAACATTGCCAAGGAGCAAGCATGAGTTCTGATAGTAATTATCAAATTGCCTTAAACGATATTGTTCAGTTTCCTTTGCCGGGACAAAATATTCCCGGTTCGCTCACGTTCAGTCCAGACGGCCGTTTCCTCACCTATCTCTTTAGCCCTGACGGGAACCTAGTTCGCCAACTTTATGCCTTTGACTTAGAAAGCCGTAGCCAACGCCTGCTTATTGCACCACCCGGTGGCAGTGACGATGAGGAGACTCTTTCCCTGGAGGAAAAACTGCGCCGTGAACGGCTGCGACAACGAGAATTGGGCATCACCCGTTACGAATGGTCGGCTAAAACGGGCAAAATATTGCTGCCCTTACCAGACGGTTTGTATCTGTTCGATCAGGAAGATGTGCCGATACGGCCGTTGCCAACCAGGCCGGCTCACCCCATCCAAGACCCCCATTTTTCTTCAGATGGGCAGTGGGTGTCTTTTGTACAGGATGCTGAACTGTACGTCATGCCCGCCGCTGGCGGCGAGCCGCAGCAAGTTACCAGCGGGGCACGCGGTACCGGCAAAACCAATGGCCTGGCTGAGTACATTGCTCAGGAAGAGATGGCCCGCAGCCGGGGCTACTGGTGGTCGCCGGACAGTCAGAAGCTGGCTTTTGTAGAGGTGGACGAGACACACATCCCCGTTTACCGCATTGTGCACCAGGGCAAAGAGGGTGTGGGAGATGGCGCTCAGGAAGATCACCGCTATCCGTTTGCTGGTATGCCAAATGCGCGGGTGCGCCTGGGCGTGGTGGCCCGCGACGGCGGTGATGTGCAGTGGTTGGACTTAGGCGACGACCCGGATATTTATCTGGCGCGAGTGAAGTGGCTGCCAAACGGCCGTCTCACGGCCCAAATCCTCAACCGGGAGCAAAGCCAGCTGGATCTGCTGGAATTTGATCTGGCCACAGGCCAAAAACGGCTGCTGCTGCGTGAATCCAGCGATGTTTGGATTAACCTGCACAATATGTTCCATCCGCTCAAAAAGCTGGCAGAACATGAAGCAGGCGGTTTTATTTGGGCCTCAGAGCGCACCGGCTTCCGCCATTTATATTTGTATGATGCGGACGGGAACGAAATACGGCCGTTGACCCACGGCAATTGGCAAGTAGATAGTCTGGCTGGTGTCGATGTAAAAAATGAAGTCGTTTATTTTATGGCCAGCAAAGAGACGCCTACTGAAAGTCACCTGTACCAGGTGTCGCTGCTGGGGGGCGAGCCGCATCGGCTCACCGCAGAACCAGGGATGCACAGCGTGGTGTTGGACATTAAGCGCAAGCGTTTTGTCGATGTGCAGCAGTCAATTGAGAATCCGCCGACGATTGTGTTACGTTCGCTGGCAGACGGCCGTTTACTCACCCCCATCTTCGAGCAACCAGATGAACGCATTGCCCAGCTCAACCTGCCCACACCACAGATAGTGACGCTGCAAAATCGAGCAGGTGTAACGCTTTTTGGCGCTGTCTACCACCCACCAGCCAGTTTTGGCAGTGGGCCGCATCCCACCATCATCAGCGTGTATGGCGGGCCGCACGCCCAGCGCGTGACCAACAGCTGGGCGCTCACCGTGGACATGCGTGCCCAATATTTGGCCAGCCAGGGTTTTTTAGTCTTTAAGCTGGACAATCAAGGCAGCGCCCGTCGTGGCCTGGCGTTTGAAGCCCCCATCAAACACAACATGGGGGATGTAGAAGTGGCTGACCAGGTGGATGGCGTGCGCTGGCTGGTAGAACAAGGGCTGGCCGATCCGGCACGCGTGGGCATTTACGGCTGGAGCTATGGCGGTTACATGGCGGCCATGTGCCTGGCCCGCGCGGCCGATACCTTCCAGGTGGCCGTGGCTGGTGCCCCCGTCACCCATTGGGATGGCTACGATACGTGTTACACGGAGCGCTACATGGGCCTGCCGCAAACCAATGCAGAGGGCTATCAAGTCAGCAGCGTGATGCACCATCTGGACAAGATGACGGGCAAGCTGCTACTGGTGCATGGCCTCATTGATGAAAATGTACATTTCCGCCACACGGCGCGGCTAATCAATGGACTCATCGCCGCAGACAAGCGATATGATCTGCTGCTCTTTCCTGATGAGCGCCACATGCCACGCAAGGCAGACGGCCGTTACTACATGGAAGAGCAGATTGTTGACTACTTTAAAAAACATTTGATATGAAAGGATTTAGATGATTAAAGCACTTATTTTTGATATGGATGGCACTATTGTGGATAACATGGGGGTGCATACGGCCGTTTGGCTGGAAATCCTGGCTGAGTTTGACGTGACCATGACCCGCCTGGAATTCCAGTCCGCCTCCGCTGGCATGACCAACCCGGAACTGCTCCGGCTGTTGGTAGACTCAACCATGACCGATGAGACCATCGCCGCCATTGCGCAACGAAAGGAAGCCCGGTACCGTGAGGAATATGCATCCTTGATGGAACCATTGGCTGGACTGCTGCCGCTGCTGCACCAGGGACGGCAGGCAGGTCTGGCCTTAGCCGTGGCTACAGCGGCTAATCAGGACAACATCGATTTTGTGATGAACGGCTTGCAGATGTGGGATTATTTTGATGCGATTGTGGGCGCTGATGACGTAGCCAGGGGTAAGCCATACCCCGATCTTTTTTTGCTGGCAGCGGAACGGCTAGGCGTGCCGCCTGAACACTGTTTGGTGTTTGAAGATGCCCTGACGGGAATTGAAGCAGGTCGCCGTGCCGGAATGCCGGTGGTTGGTGTGGCTACATCGCATAGTGAAGCGGAGCTAGCCGAACAGCCTGGCGTACGGCAAACGATTTCAGATTTCAGCCAACTCCAGTTAGGCGATTTACTTGCGTAATTTGTGGCTCATTTGCGCAGGAGCAAGTTGATTACGCCCATGTTTTGCATTAGCTGCTGGGTAAGCTGTTCTAAATGATCGGGTTGATTGGTGAGATTGGTTAAACGGCCGTCTAGCTCAATCGCTTCCATTTTTTGAAAACCAAAGGAACGCACCTCGTTGAGCGCGGTAATGGGATCGTGCCCAAACGCTTTCAGCGCCTGCGGATTGTATTCCATCACCAGCACCAGGGTGGGTGAGTTGGCGATAGTGCGTTTCATGCCGCGCAGCGCGCCAATTTCTGCGCCCTCAATGTCCATTTTGACCAAATCAACCTGTTCGATGCCTTGCTGGGCTAAAAAATCATCCACGGGCATGGTGCGCACGGTGAAGGTTTGGGCGGCAAATGTTTGGCCAATGCGGGGGGCAATGTCCGTGTCGTGGGTTTGGGATTTTTGCAGGGCGACCATTGATTCATCGTAATGCAGCGATCCGCTGGCGGACATCATGAGGTAATCGTGCAGTTCGGCAGTGCCTTCTTGTTCGGCCAGGGCCAGCTGTACGGCCGTTACCTGCGGCAGTCGTTTTACATTGTGCTGTAACGTGGCAAAGGTGCGGGGATGGGGTTCAAAGGCGAAGATACGGCCGTTGCTCCCCAAGGCCTTCGCGTAGCGACGAGAATAGTAACCAACATGTGCGCCAATGTCCAACATCGTCATGCCAGGGGCGGCTAACTGATCTAGTTGGGCAATTGTTTCTACTTCATGGCGGCTTGTTAGCAGCTCCAGTCGGAACCAAAACGGATCGTCTGGCATGGTTCGGAAGCCGCTGCTCATTTCTAAAAGGGGAATCGCCCCGTGGGTCATTAGCCAATGGGTGGCTGCATGGGCGGAACGGAATCGTTTTATTGTTTTGCGGTAGAGTCGAAGACTCAAGTTTGAGATGCTCATAGCCCCACTTTTACCAGAAAATAGATTGGCGAGCGAATTTTGCACCTGCTGACCTGAACAAAACCGTCTGACTTCCATTTTGACCCCCTGAACAATTCCTGATTAAAGGACTATCTCAGGACGGCTATTTAGTAAAAAAGATCAACTGCTGGACAAAGGTTATAAAAGATAGGATAATTTAGGCCAATATTAAAATTCCATGCGTGCCAGGTTCCTGTGTTACAGAGTGGAAATAATTTACGGAAACCGTCAAAAAAGATGAGAGGTTTCGTTCAGGAGACATAACTTTGTCAAAGAAAATTTATGTAGGGAATTTGTCGTTTCAGGCGACAGAAGATGATGTACGCGAGATGTTTGAAGCGCACGGCACCGTGGAATCCATTGCAATGATCAATGATCGGGACACCGGTCGTTTTCGTGGTTTTTGCTTTGTAGAAATGCCAGACAGTGAAGCCTTGTCAGCCATTGAAGCGTTGGATGGTGTTGACAAAGACGGCCGTACCTTGCGTGTCAACGAAGCGCGTCCCCGTGAAGATCGCGGCGGCGGCAATCGTGGTGGCGGTGGCTACCGTGGTGGTGGCGGCGGTAACCGTGGTGGCGGCAATCGTGGTGGTGGCAATCGTTGTGGCGGTGGCAATCGTCGTGACGATTACGGTGGCGGCGGCGGTGGTCGCGGCTGGGGATAAGATAGTATCCCTACAACTTAAGAATTAGCATGAAAGACCAGATTGAAAAATCTGGTCTTTTTTTTTGGCTGAAACCATTGCGGGGTGGCGATCAAGCCTGTACATTCTTACATGACAATTAGCAGATTTTGCAGATTAGTTAGTTTTCTGTGCGCCTTGGTGCCTTTGCATTAATTATCTTTTGAAGATTGGCGGTAGATTTGCAGCAGGTTCAGCGCGGCGGTTGTCGGCGGCAGCGTTCCCTGGCGGACGGCCGTTTCCAAATCTGGCAGTGCTTTTTGCACAGTGGGCTGGTCGTAAAAATCCCGCTTGAGCTGTTCGGCGATCACCGTGTGCAGCCACGCTTGCAGCTGGGCTTCGCGGCGAGCTTGCCATGCCCCAGAGTCCGTCATTTTCTCGTGAAACGACTCAATTACCGACCAGATTTTGTCAATGCCTGTGCCTTCCAGGGCCGAGCTGGTGTAGGCGCGGGGCCGCCAGCCTTCTGTAATGGGGGTCAGATAATGTAGGGCACGATTGTATTCCGTGCGAGCGGCTTCCGCCCCGATTTTGTTTTCCCCATCGGCCTTGTTGATCAAAATGGCGTCGGCAATCTCCACCACCCCTTTTTTGATGCCTTGCAGCTCATCCCCGGCGCCGGGCACCAGTAGCAGCAAGAAAAAATCGACCATCGCCCGTACAGCGATTTCGCTTTGGCCGGTGCCCACGGTTTCCACCAGGATGACGTCGTAGCCTGCGGCTTCACACACCAGGATCGATTCCCGCGTTTTGCGGGCCACGCCGCCCAACATGCCGCCGGTGGGCGACGGCCGTACAAAAGCATTTTCTTCCCGTGTCAACATCTCCATCCGTGTTTTGTCCCCCAAAATGGAGCCTTTGGTGATGGAACTGGTGGGGTCCACAGCCAAAACGGCCACCTTGTGCCCGGCCTGCACCAGCTTCAATCCCAGCGTCTCGATCAACGTCGATTTGCCTGCGCCCGGCACGCCCGTAATGCCTACTCGGATTGATTGGCCGGTGTGGGGCAGGAGCTGACTCAGCACTTCCTGGGCCAGTTCAAAGTGGTGTGGCGCGTTGCTTTCTACCAACGTAATGGCACGGGCCAGCATCACCCGGTCCCCGGCCAGCACACCTTGGACGTAATCTACTGTGTTGAGTTTGCTCATGAGGATAATGGTAGCGGAAACGGCCGTTTTGGCACAGTTCTTTGATTGAAGTTTTTTGTGGAAAGAGGCGCAATTGGGTGGTATGATTTAGGTATCTTGTGTGTTTTGGGAAGCAATATTGCCCCATTGTTTCGTTTACATAAAAATAATATTTGCGCTAATAGAAGGAGCCAATTATGAAGTTTAATTTTGTCCAAATTCGTCTACTGCTCACGTTTGTTATCTTTAGCTTGGTGATCAGTTTAATGAGCTTAGAAGAAACGGCCGTTCAAGCAGACTATGAACACGGAAAAAATGTTTCTGCGCTGGAGGAAAATGAAATTAGTGTTCTGCCAGCGGCAGTGGAAGCCTCCCCAGTATGGGATACACGATTTCACCTTCCAGGGCTTGCCCATGAATTTTGTTCTAATTTTGATTGTTTAGGAAGCGTCTTTGCTGTTGCGACTAATGGTACGGATGTATATGTGGCTGGGAACTTCAGTTTTGCTGGTGCCACACCGGCAAACAATATTGCCAAATGGGATGGATCTAAATGGACTGCTTTAGGGGAAGGGGTAAATGAGCCAATTCGCGCCATGAAAATTGTTGGGAATGATATTTATGTAGGAGGAGAATTCACTCAAGCAGGGACCGTTAGTGCAAATCATATTGCTAAATGGGATGGAAGCAGTTGGGCATCGTTAGGCAGCGGTTTAAATGCCATAGTACATGATATAGAGGTTGAGGGTGATACGCTCTATGCAGGTGGTAACTTTACCGAAGCTGGCGGAGTGAGCGCAAACTATATTGCTCAATGGGATGGAACGCAGTGGGCACCAATTGGAGATGGCATGGATGGTATTGTCCTGGAACTGACGGTTTCTGGGCCGGAACTTTATGCTGGTGGTTTGTTTACAATGGCAGGTGGACAACTTGTTAATCACATTGCCCGCTGGGATGGCAATAATTGGAATGCTTATGGTGTAGGTGTTGATGGGCTAGTGCGCGCAATCGCTATCAATGATGATGATATCTACATTGGTGGGGAATTCAGCAACAACAATCTAGCACAATGGGATGTCACATCATCAACATGGATACCAGTAGGCGGTGGCGTTCACAATGGTGGATTTGGCGGTGAAGTTTGGGACATGTTAGTTGTTGGGGGCGACCTTTACGTTACTGGTGATTTTCATACCACTGGTAGTAATCCCCTTGGCTCTAATCCAAATATTGCACGGTGGGATGGTAGTGATTGGACCGGATTAGGATTTGTGACGCTTGAAGGCTGGAGTCTTGCTTATGCTAATGGGGACCTGTATTTAGGGGGGGCAATTTATTCCGCAGATAATACTTGGACCACAGGTATTGCAAAATGGGATGGTACTTTATGGAGTCCGTTAGATGATGGACCGGCGAAAGGGCTAAATCTCGATGCAAAAGCGCTTGCACTTTGGGGAGATGATGTTCTAGTTGGTGGCTTATTTGTCCGTGCTGGGCAAATCCGCGTGGATAAAATTTCTAGTTGGGATGGAAATGAGTGGGCAGCACTTGGAACAGGGCTGACAGATATCTACCCCGATGCCAATGGGAAAATAGAAGATATTGTAACTTTGGGGCAAAATGTTTATGTAGGGGGAGCTTTTAGTAGCATTGGAGGAATAGAGGCAAATAGCTTAGCTAAATGGGATGGAAATCAATGGTCAGATCTGGGCGGAGGTGTAATAAATCCGGGGATCATTTCTGATATGGAAGTTGTTGGTGATGAATTATACATTGCCGGTATTTTTTCGAGCATCGCTGGCGTATCGGCAAATGGTATTGCCAAGTGGGATGGTGGGCAATGGATTGATTTAAGCGAAAATCTGTCCGTGGCGGGTATTTACAGTTTAGAGGTTATAGGAGATGATCTCTACATTGGTGGCGTTATCCAGCTTGATGGAATTAGCACTTTTGTGGATATAGCGCACTGGAACGGAACTCAATGGGAGACAATGGGGAACGGTTTTAATGATGAGGTTTACGCTTTAGAGATTCATGATGGCAATCTATATGCTGGTGGGCGCTTTACAATGTCTGGAGCAACGGCCGTCAATCATATTGCTCGGTGGGACGGCACCGAATGGTTGCCACTTGATGCTGGTGTAGATGACAAGGTTTATGCTTTAACCAGCCACAATCAGTTATTATATGTAGGCGGGGCTTTTGAAAATGCTGGTAGTACGCCTGTGTCAAGCTTGGCTGTTTGGGATGGTATCCAGTGGGCTTCTGTAGCGGGTGGCATAACTGGAGAACCAAGTTCTGTCGTTCATGATATATTATTCAAAGGTAATGAAATGTATGTTGCCGGCTCATTTACAAAAGCAGGGGATGTGGCTTCTTATCATTTTGCCAGATTAGGCCCTTCATTTACGGAAAACGCCTATTTGCCCCTTGTTATCAAACCCTAAAAAACTGGCTGACCAAAGTAGATTCGATAGTTAGCAAAAGGTGAGACCTGGTCAATTTTCCCTTAAATAGCCAGGTCTCTTTTTTTGTGTTCGGGATTTAAAAAGTTGTGGTAATTTTGGCCGGGCTTTTGACTCACTATACAATCATTTATGATAATTCTGTCTATAATAATCAAGTCTAAGAGGAACTCATGCGCCCCAGCCTGAATATTGTTTCCGATCAACTTATTGCCCAAATTTTGGACGAAGCCAAGCGCATTCTGAGCGAGATTGGCATTGAAGTGCGTGGTCCAGCGCTGCGCCAGCGGCTGTTGGATTATGGCCTGAAATTAGATGCGGCTGGGGAGCGCGTGTTATTCCCGGCCGACGTGGTGGCGTGGGCTATTGGGGCTGCTCCCTCATCGTTTACGCTGTATGACCGGGGTGGGCTGCCTCATGCTGAACTTGGTGGTGATACTGTGCATTTTGTGCCTGGCTCTAGTGGCCTCAAAGTGCTGGATTACCGCACTGGGGAAACGCGGCTGGCCAACACGGCCGATTTCGTCGAATACGTGCGTCTGGCCGATGGCCTGGAGCATATCGCCTACCTGGCCACCGCTTTTTCGACTAACGATGACATCGAAGCTGATGTGTCTGACGCCTGGCGGTTGTACTTGTGCCTCACCAACTCGCTCAAGCCGGTGGTGTCCGGCGCATTCACCGAGCATGGCGTGCCGCGCATGGCGGAGATGATGACCCTTTTTCGGCAAGATCGGGCCGATTTGCTGGCGCGTCCTATGTCGATTTTTACCATCACGGCTACGGGCAACTTCCGCTACAGCGAAGATTCCTGCCAAAACCTGCTGGACTGCGTGGAGTGGGGTATTCCCGTGGAGATTGTGCCAGTCACGTTGATGGGGCTGATCGCCCCGGTGACACTGGTGGGCGCAACGGTGTTCCACACGGTCGATGTACTGGCCGGATTGACGATGGCTCAAATTGTGCGTCCCGGTGCGCCGGTGCTGTTTGGCGGCGCACCCGCTGCCTTCCACATGAAAGCAGCCACTTCCCCGATGGCAGCCATTGAAGCGCTGCATTTGGACGTGGCCTATACGGCCGTTGGCAAACATCTCAATTTGCCCACTCAGGCGTACATGGCGCTGAGCGACGGCAAGTTCCTGGATGCGCAGGCGGGCGCGGAGACGTTTGGCAGCGCGCTGCTGGCAGCATTGGCAGGCGTCAACTCCGTGTCTGGGCCGGGGATGTTGGATTATGTGCTGGTGTTCAGCCTGGAGAAGCTGGTGGTGGACAATGATCTCTGCGGTCAGGCGCTCCATTTTGTGCAGCAGATGGCACCGCAGGAAGATTTACCCACGGTTGATTTGGTGCGCCAGCTTTTAGATGAGCAGCATCTCATCACCGCCGAGCATACGCTGACTCATTGGCCCCAATCGCTTTACCTGCCGGACGCGGTGACGGATCGCTTAAACAGGGAGAACTGGCAAAAGGTTGGCTCCCCCACATTGGCGCAACGGGCCAAAACGGCCGTTATCCAACGCCTCGCCGCCTACACCCCCATCGACACAGACCCTAGGCTAGATGCCGAAATGCGCCGCCTCATCAAAGCAGGTCTGAAAAAAGATGCGCCACTGCCTACCGTGCCAGAACATTCCACCAAAGCGTCAAAAGCTGATAATAGCTCGCCCCGCGCCCGCCGCCGCCGCTTCCGTCGCTAAGCATTCGCCAACCGACAATCTTCAATAAGATTTCCTTATTTGCATTATTGCAACGACTAATACAGCTGTCTCCTTTACCATGTCCCCAATATGGGCCACTTACCTGTTTAACCATTAACTATTTGTAGGAGGTAAAGGGTATGGAAGAGAATCAAACTCCCCCGGAAGATCAGCAGGCTGAAAACCAGGAAATCCCCAAAGGCCAAATATGGTTTGACAAGATATTTTTGCTATTGGCGCTGTCAATCATCATCACCGGCTTAATCTACAATGGCTGGGGGCTTTGGGAACTATTCCGCTAAGTCGCCGCTCTCTAGGCCCCAAAAGTTAACCTGTTCCCCAAGGAGGATTGTATTATGCTTGCTCCTGAGCAAACCTGGTGGAAACCGCTCCACCGCTTTGAGAAAAGCTGGGTTATTGTGGCTTTTTTCTGGTGTATTCTGTTAACGGCTATGATGCCCATCTGGTATATATACGGCCGTCAAAATGTCCCCGCCGAAACAACCCGCACCACCCCTGAAGAATATCAAAGCAAAGTAGATGCCATGGTCGCCCAATACGAAATAGGCACAGAGAATGGCATTCCTGTCGTGGCACCACCACCGGGCAGCGATGTCTATTTTTTGGCTCGCCAGTGGCAATGGTATCCCGTCTTGCAGCTACAAGAAGGGGAAACGTACCGGCTGCATCTTTCCTCGTTGGATGTGCAGCATGGCTTTTCCTTGCAGCCGGTCAACCTGAATTTGCAGATTCTTCCCGGCTATGACTATGTTGCCACACTTACGCCTACCCAAACCGGGGAATTTTCAGTTATTTGCAACGAATTTTGTTCTATCGGGCATCATCTGATGGTCGGCAAAATTATCGTGAAATAGAAGGAGACGACACCAACTGTCGTTGACCACCATGAATTAAAATGGAACGCTGATTTACCTGATCATTTTTATCAGGCTAATCAGGGGAATCTGCGTCCTGTTTTCAGAGGAGAAATCACAAATGGCTACAATTGCCGTCCCCTCACCAAAAGATGATACGAATTTTCGTACCTGTCCTGTTACTGCCCTAAAAGTTGATTTGGCTGCTGAAAAATTGATTATTGCCAATGCGGTTGCGGCCATTTCCTTTTTAGCAATCGGTGGCTTGTTTGCTTTGCTGCTGGCCCTCACCCGCTGGCAGGCCGTTCATCTGCTGCGGCCAGACTGGTTTTACCGCATTTTAACCGCCCACGGTTTCGATATGCTGGTGTGCTGGATTGTCTTTTTTGAAGTCGCTGGCCTGTACTTTGGCAGTGCCATCATGCTTAATGCCCGCCTTGTTTTACCCAAAGTGGGTTGGGCCGCCTTCATCCTTATGGCTGGTGGGGCCATCATGACCAACGTGATAGTTTTACTGGGCAAAGCCGATGTCTTGTTCACTGCTTACGTTCCCCTGAAAGCACACCCTCTTTTTTACCTGGGAATTGTGTTATTTGCCGTGGGAACCTTGATTGCTGTTTTTCTCTTTTTTGGCACCGTTATCACCGCCAAGCGCGAGCGGCGCTATGAAGGGTCTGTGCCACTGGTTACCTATGGTTTGATTGCGGCAGCCATCATTGCCGTCTACACGCTGGTTGCCGGGGCAATGGCTTTTGTCCCGGCTTTGTTATGGTCCCTGGACTGGATTCCGGCGTTGGACCCTGGTTATTATCGCAACCTGTTTTGGGGATTTGGTCATCCGGCCCAGCAAATTAATTTGGCCGCGATGGTTTCCATTTGGTATGCGCTGGCCGCCATTACCGTTGGCGCTGTGCCGCTGAATGAAAAATTATCCCGGGCAGCGTTTGTGCTTTACATTCTGTTTATCAATCTTGGCTCGGCCCATCATCTTTTAACCGATCCCGGCTACAGCTTTATCTGGAAGGTGACCAATACTTCCTACGCCATGTACCTGGCCGTGTTGGGCAGCCTGATTCACGCCTTTTCTATTCCGGGGGCGATTGAAGCGGCCCAGCGGCGCAAGGGGTACACCAAAAGCCTGTTTGAATGGCTGCGCAAAGGGCCGTGGCGGGAACCGGGCTTTTCGGCCATGGTCATCTCGATGGTTTTGTTCGGCTGGATTGGTGGTGTAACAGGCGTGACTATTGGCACTGAGCAAATCAATATGACGGCGCATAACACCATGCGCCTACCGGGCCATTTTCATGCCACGGTTGTCTCTGGGACGACCCTGGCCTTTATGGGGTTAACCTATTACCTCATCCCCCTCATTTTCCGCCGTGAACTGAAGCTGAAAAAGTGGGCTTCCTGGCAGCCTTATCTGTTTGGCTTTGGCATGTTGTTGGTCTCCATTGGCATGATTGCGGCTGGCTTGCAGGGTGTCCCGCGCCGTCATTGGGACATCACGTTTGCTTCAGCTACGTTCAAAGCGTTTATCCCCAGCACGGCCGAATTAATGCTGGGCATCATGGGCATCGGAGCCATCATCGCCATCATCGGCGGCATCATGTACATCACTATCGTTTTAGTCTCCATTCTCACTGGCAAGCGGCAAGAAGCGCGCCGCTTGACACTGGTGATGAGCCAGGAGAATCCGCTGGTGGAAGATGCGATTCCGGCCAACGGGCAAGAAGCCCACGGCAAAATTGCGCCAAAGGGCACAGTCGTCCTCGTGTTTGCCTTCCTTATGTTTTTTGTGGTGTATTACTTTAGCAACTGGTGGCTGCTGGGCCGTGCCTGGATGATCCACTAGGTCCATACGGTGGAGTGAGCATCCTCAGATGCGAACGGTGGGAGCAAACCCACTCCGCATACTTCGGCTGTGCTCAGTACAAGCCTGAGGATGCTCCGCTCCTCATTACTAAATTACTCAACTTGCTGGTGAAAAATGATAGCCGTATTTGTACTGGGTTTAACGGGGAGTCTGGGTCACTGCGCCACGATGTGTGGCGGCGTTGCGGTGCTGCTGGCGCGGCGTGGTGTCGCTGAAGGCTGGCATTGGCTGTTAGCGCAGTTTGGTCGCGTGAGTAGTTATGCAATTTTGGGCACGCTGGCTGGCTGGGCCGGGCAAGGTCTGGCTCAGGGAATGGACATGGGAGGGGAACATGCAGCGCACAGTGGGCCAATGCTTGAAACGGCTGGTAGCAGTGTGCTGGCAAGTTTGGGAGTCTGGCAGGGAGGATTGGCTTTGGTGACGGCCGTTCTTGCGTTCTACATGGCCTTGGCAATGCTGGGTAGAGTGCCGTCACCAGAGCTGGTCTTTGTCCGTGTTACCCGTCTTTGGGGGAAGTTGATGCGCCGTTTGACTATTCAGAAAAGTATTGAACAGGCTGGTCCGTTAACCGCTTTTGGATTGGGCATGGCCTGGGGCTTTTTGCCCTGCGGCCTGGTACTGGCGGCGCTGCTGGTCGCCGCTGCCGCCGGTTCGCCGCTGCTAGGTGGACTCACCATGCTGGTCTTTGGCTTAAGCACGCTGCCGCTCACCTGGGGAATGGGTTTGTTGGCGCGGCGTCCTGATTGGCAAACGGCCGTTCCTCACCTGCGCCTTGTGGGGGCAATGGCTGTGGTGTTATTTGGCGTCCAGATGAGCTTGCGTGGTCTGGCGATATGGGGCTGGGTGAGCCATCTGCACGTGGGGAGCGTGATGCTGTGGTAAACCAAGCCGTGGCCTGCGATTTATGCGGTTTGCCCGCCTGGCATCCGATCACGGCCGAGAATGGGCAGACGTTTTGCTGTCCGTCCTGCCGCAAAGTGAGCGAACTGCTGGGTGAAGCGGAGGCCGTGCCAGAGAGATCATTGGCAGAGAGTGGGGAAAGGGAAACGGCCGTGTTCTCTCTGGGCGGCCTCTGGTGTTCCTCCTGTGCCTGGCTCATTCAAGAGCGGCTGGCCCGCACACCGGGCGTGGCTGAAGCTGACGTCAGCTTTTTGCAGCATGAAGCTCGCGTCAGCTATGACCCGGTACGCGTGACGCTGAAACAAATGGCACGACGCGTGCGCCAGTTGGGCTACCGTGCCTGGCTGGAAGGGGAATCGGCCGGGGACGAAGAAGAAGCGCACTGGAATCGGCTGCTGATCAGCGGCGTGCTCACCATGCACATCATGGTGTTGAGCTTCATGCTTTATTTCCGCCAATGGACCGGTCGCGCCACGGTAGAAACAGAATGGCTGACGCACATTTTTGAGATCATGATTTTGTTCATGAGCGTGCCTGCTGTGCTCCTTTTGGGGCTGCCTATTTTGCGGGCGGGTCTGGCAGGGCTGCTGCGCGGACGGCCGAATACGCACACGTTTATTGCCATTGGCGCTTTTTCCGCTTTTGCCCTTTCGTTGCGTAATTTTGTTTTGGGCCACGGCGGCATTTATTTTGATACGGCCGCCGTCCTGCTCTTTTTGGTGGCCATTGGCCGCTGGCTGGAGATGCGCGCCCACAAGGTGAGCACCGAAGCGGTGGCCCACCTGTGGCAGCAAATCCCGCCGCAGGCCACCTGGCTTACTGCCGATGGCGCACAGCAAATCGCGGCTGATGCTGTTCCGCCAGGAGCGCGCGTTTTAGTCAGACCGGGGGAGCGTTTTCCGGTTGATGGCCTGATAGCCGTGGGCGAAGGAGATGTGGATGAAAGCCTGCTCACTGGCGAACCAGAGGCGGTCAGCCGTAAAGCGGGCGACTCGGTGCGAGCCGGAACCATCAATCTGGATGGTTCTTTTGAGGTGATCACTTCGGCTACTGGTTCAGCGACAATGGTGGGGCAAATTGGCCGTCTGCTGCACCAGGCGCTTTGGCAGCGCGCCTCGGTAGAGCGTTTGGCCGATAAAGTTGCGGCGCTGATGGTGCCCACGGCCGTTTTTCTGGCAGCTCTCACCTTCATTTACTGGTCCAACCAGGCTGGCTTTGAGACTGGTCTCATCGTGGCCCTGTCTGTTTTGCTCATTGCCTGCCCCTGTGCTCTGGGCATTGCCACGCCGCTGACGCTGTGGTTGGGGCTAGGACGGGCCACCGAACAGGGCATTATTTTGCGGCAGACGGCCGTTTTGGAGCAGTTAGCCCAGGTAAACCAGGTTTTTTTCGACAAGACCGGCACGCTGACGCAGCGGCCGCTGCAATTACAAGCAGTGGTTACAGAAACGCTCGACCAGGCTGAATTCATGCGCTGGGTAACGGCCGTGGAAGCCCATTCGGAACATCCCATTGCCCGATCATTGGCGACCAACGCGGCAGTTGATGGCGAGCTGGCAAAAGTTGAACTGTTCCGCGCCTTGCCCGGTAAAGGCGTGACTGCGATGGTCAACGGCACGCCTGTGTGGGCGGGCAGTTGTCATTTGATGACGGCCGTTAATCTGCATCTTTCTGACCGGTTAGCAGCACAAGCCCAGGCGTGGCGGGTGCAGGGAATGATGGTTGTGTATGCGGGGTGGGCTGGTGGCGTTCAGGGAATTGTTGGTTTGGGGGAACGATTGCGGCCGGAAACGACCGTTACCATCCAGCAGCTGCACGCCATGAACGTACCCGTTTCTGTGTTAACCGGCGATGACAAAATGGCCGGGCAGCGCTGGCAGCAAAAGCTGGGTATTCCGGTTCAAGCGGCCCTTGCTCCGGCAGACAAAGTGGCTCACTTACGGGCGGCTGGCCCCGGAACGCTGATGGTTGGTGACGGCATCAACGATGGCCCAGCCCTGGCAGCAGCCTCGGTGGGTATCGCCATCAGTCAGGGCACCGACGTGGCCCAGGAAGCTGCCGACGCCATTTTGCTTCAGCAAAATTTAACGGCCGTTCCCTGGCTTATCCAACTGTCTCGTCAAACCATGAAGATTGTCCGCCTCAATTTAATCTGGGCCTTTTTTTACAACGTCGTCGGTCTGGGACTGGCCATCACGGGTCATTTGCAACCGGCGCTGGCAGCATTGCTCATGGTGCTAAGCAGTGTGGTGGTGACTGGCAATGCGCTGCGCCTGCGGAAATATTCTTTGCAAACAGAAAACATTCACCCTCACCCCAGCCCTCTCCCGCAAAGGGAGAGGGAGCAGGATTCCCTCCCCCTGCCAGGGGGAGGGTTAGGATGGGGGTAGCTACCAAAACTAAAATCATATGTCTAAACAACATTCCATCTACCCTCGCCGTCGCTGGCTGCGCACTTTAGAGCGTGGTACGGCGTATCTTGAAAGGGCGATTAATCGATTCAGTACGGTGAATGAACGGATACGGCCGTACAACCCCCTGTATCATCTGGGCACCCTAGCCATCTTTTTGCTCATCGTACTCGTCGTTACGGGGCTGTATCTCACCATTTTTTATCGGCCTGGGGCGGAACGCGCTTACCCTAGCGTGGCGGCCTTGTCTGCCACCTGGCTGGGTTCGGCCGTACGCACCGTGCATCGTTATGCTTCAGACGCCTTGATCGTTGTCTCTATTTTGCACGCGCTAAAGATGTTTTTTAGCGACCGCTTTTGGGGCAGCCGCTGGCTGGCCTGGCTGTCTGGCTGGCTGCTGGTGGTGCTGTTTTGGATTATCGGCCTGATGGGCTACTGGCTCATTTGGGATCAGCCAGCGCAGTGGCTGACGGAATATTTTATTGATCTTCTGCAAGGACCGTTTGCCTACACTTTTTTAGGGGGGCAAATCGCCTCAGCTACTTTTTCTCTGTTTGTCATTGTGCTGTTTTTGCACATTTTTCTGCCGATCTTGCTCATCATCGGCATCATTGTGCATCTGCTGCGGCTGGCGCGGGCCAATTATTTGGCACCCCGCTGGTTGATAGTGTCGGCCGTGGCGGCCTTGCTGCTGTTGGCCCTGTGGCGGCCCCTCCAGCTGGCCCTGCCTGCAGACATGGATATGTTGGTGCGGCAAACGCCGCTGGATTGGTGGTATTTGAGCTTTTTGGCTTTGACGGAGAAACTGGGTGACGGGGTTTTTTGGGGAACGGCCGTTCTCGTTCTGGTGGCTGTCATGGCGCTGCCCTGGCTGCGACCCGGCCAGCACGATGGCCCGGCCGTGGTTATTGAGGCAAACTGCACTGGCTGTGGCGCTTGCGCCCACGAATGTCCCTTCAACGCCATCGATATGGTAGAGCGCAACGATGACACCGAGTATAGTATGCTGGCCGTGGTGAAGCCCAATATGTGTACCGGCTGTGGTATTTGCGTGGGAGCCTGCCCCGATAAGGCCATTGAGTTGGACCGCTTGCATTCCGGCGTGATCCGTCAGGATTTGCAGCGTAATTTGTCGCTTACCCAGCGGGCGGGCGAGCCAGCCATTGCCGTTTATGCCTGCGAGCGGCACGCTGCTTTGGGTACATTGCCTCCACTGGAGAATCCAAAATCATTGGCCGAGGCAGCCCCGATGATTGGCGGCACAATCCCGCTGCTGCAAGCCAAGCAGCCGCCGCGCATCAACGTGGGCAGTTGGCCAGACAGCCAGGGTCAGCATCGCCCGGTGATTACCTGTGTGGTGCCTTGCACCGGGATGCTGCATCCCAACTGGGCCGCAGAAACGATTGCGGCTGGCGGGGCCGGGGCCATCGTGGTGAGCTGTCCGGCACATGATTGTTCCCACCGGGAAGGCCCCAACTGGATTGCCAGCCGGCTGAAGCGGCGACGCACGCTGCGTAAGGGGAACGTGCATTTTTGGGAATTGGCACCTGGCAGTCGCCAGCAGGTAGTGGCGCTGTGGGCGCAGATGATTGGCGATGCCGATCAAGCGGCTACGGCGCGGCATTCGGGGACGGTGGTGGGCAGTGGTGCGGCCGTTTCCTCCCCATCCCGTTTTGCCTTCATCCGCCACTCTTTGGCTGGACTGCTCATTTTATTGATCACCTTTTTGGGTGCAATCTTGCTGACACCAATCACAGACACAAACTTGCCAGACGGCGGGCAAATTCGCCTGGTGATCAACCACGGCGGGAAAGTGGCGGTGGCCTCTGGCGAACTATCTGCGGAAATTTTAGAGAAGCTGCCGGAAAATGTGGATGCGGCCCAGGTGCTGGGTGGAGCGCGGCTGCCAGTCCGGCTGCGTGTAGCCATTGACGGTGAGCAGGTGCTTGAAGATAGTTACGAAGCACGCGGCCTGCGGCAAGAAGGCTCCATTTATGGCGTAGAATCGCAGTGGGTGGCCTCAGGAGAACATGCCGTACAAATTTGGTTGATGGACGATGAGGTGGAATGGCGGCTGGTTTTTGACGACACCGTAACGGTGGATGAAGATGGCGTGGTCCGACTGCTGTACAATGATGAGCACGATGTGTTTGAACGATAGCCGGTTCTGTTGCCGCTAATGAGTTTACGGTTTGGTAAATTGAGTAATTAGAGCGGTCAATTACTCAATTACATAATTACTGAATAGTTATCATATGAAGCAGCCAATTGTTGGTTTTCATCAGGATGAGGTGGGGGATTGGGTGGCAGATTTGGCCTGCGGCCATACGCAGCATGTGCGGCACAATCCGCCGTTTAGCAGTCGCCCCTGGGTGCTAACGGCCGAAGGGCGGCAGCGGTTTTTGGGGTTTGTGCTTGACTGCAAGCTGTGTGACGCTAATCAACAGACGTAGAGCAATTTTATAAAATTGCCCTACAACGTGATATGATTCGGCCTATGAAAACGGCCGTAATTCAAGAAATTATCACCCGCTGTACCCTGATGGATGGGCTAACTGAAGAAGAATGTCGGGCAATCGTTCAACAAAGCCGGCATTATGAGATTGAACAGGATCGCTTCTTTTTCCATCAGGGTGCAGATGCGACGACGATGTACATCATTTTGTCGGGGCGAGTGAAGCTCACCCAGGTGACACAGGCTGGCGAGCAGGTGATTGTGGGGTATTGTGGGGCTGGCGATGGTTTAGGCATCATTGTGGCGCTGAGCGAAATGGATTACCCCTTGTCTGCTGAGGCGGTAACTGATTGTCAGGCAATTTGTTGGCCGCGTGAACAAATGAAACAATTGATGCTGATATATCCACGATTGGCCATTAATGGCATGGGCATGATTGCCCAGCGATTTGTCAAGCTGCAAGATCGTTACCAGGATATTGCTACGCGGCGGGTTGAGCAGCGGGTGGCGCGAGCTTTGTTGCGGCTGGTGCGTCAGTTTGGCAAGAAATTGGATCAAGGTGTTTTAATCGACATGCCGCTGTCCCGGCAGGATTTGGCCGAAATGACGGGCACAAACGTTTATAACGTCAGCCGCATTTTGAGTAAGTGGGAACGCGCCGAATGGGTTGCCAGCCAGCGGCAGCGCATTGTTTTGTGCAAAGCGCATGAACTTGTGATACTGGCAGAAGATTTGTAGCATTTATTTGTATTGGAATGGCAATTATGGCTCAAAAATCACCCGTCACATCTGAACAAATTGCCGAAATGATCATCTCTGATGTGTTGGCACGGTGGCCGGAAACGGCCGTTATCTTCCAAAAATATAACATGGCCTGCGTTGGCTGCGTGGTGGCCCCTTTTTACACAATCGAGGTGGCTATTTCAATTTATCGCCTCGACCGGGACCAGTTTTTGCAGGAGCTGACAGCAGTTATTGCGAATTTGGTGTAGTAATTCTCGTTTGTAGGAGAAAAATTAATTGTCATCATTTGCTTGAATTTCGTCGAAATATCTGAGATCTTCTGCTGAAATTGGGTCTAGGGCATCACTCATCGTGAATAATCTCTCGATGCTAACATTTCGAAGGTAGCTACTTGGAGTTGTCGCCGTAAATTGTTGTGTGAAAAAACTCATCCTTCTCAATTCGCGTAGCAAAAGGTTAAAGAAAAAGAACAAAATGGCTGGCGATTTTATGCACACAATTTCATTGTTGTTTGCCGAAGCTAAAGGATCGTCTGTACTAATCTGATGAGTATCATACAAGCGTGAAAATCTTTTTTTGTTGATTAAGAGCACAGCCCTGTCCAGCAAGCAAATTATGTCCACTCTGTGGCGATTTTCAACATTGTTATTCCAATTGACCCAATATTCAGCAAGAGTGTCGGGTTTGATTGAACTAAATGCAAAAACAACACCTAAGGGTGAAGGTATGTGTCTAAGGTCAAACCGCTGATTTTCAAAATGAATATTCCATGGAGCATGAACAAGAGATTGAGCTTCAGAACTGGTTAGCCTCTTAGCCGATCTTATATTTGAAAGCGCTCCTGGTTTTTGTTTCGTTCCGACCAGTGTAGATTTGTCTAGACGCGACTTGACTTCAATTACAGCAAGTGTTCCTTCAATCGGAAATAATTCGTAATTTGGAAGCAAAATAGGTTGATGTTGCGCATCAAAGATAACAATATCGATCTGATTGCTTAAGTCTTTAATAAGATGATTTTCATCAAAAACGGGGTTGCTGCTGATGACTTGTCCGGCGCTCACGTAAAATCTCTGAGGAAGCTGATCTCGCAAGAAATCCCTGATCAAATTTTCGTAGAGCGTCCCCCTTATTCCAGGATGTTGAGCTTGTTCCTTGGCGTATATAGTTTTGTGATGCTCAAGTAATGTTCTACGAATTCCAATAAAAATATCAGCAACCTCAACTCGTGGTTTCTTGCTATTCTTATACCAAGCAATTAGGTGATTTTTATCTGCAAGAAGTACGCCATTATCGTCTTTCCCTAAAATAGCACCCATTTGTATCAATCTAGTAATGTTCTCTTTCGGTATATTTGTAATTCTGGCTGCCTCTTCACAGGAAATCCATTCTTTATCTGTCATGAGTTTCTTCCAATTTATAATTTGTGGATAACTACTACCAATTATGCTAATTTTTGAAATAGAAATGCGCTTCTCGCTGCGGCAAATCCACGCTCTTTAATTCAACTTCAACTATCGTATCCAATGGCGTTGCTTCCTTTTTGTAGATAGAGGTCTCGCTGCCCAGGGCTGGTAGCAAAACCAGGTCGCGTTTGCCCCGCCGATCTACCACAATGCCTTCCCCAGCCCAATCTGGCTGACGCAGCAGGTAAACGGCCGTCCAATGAGCATTCGATAATCGTTCCGCATAGCGCACATCGCCGCTGACGGCATAAGCTGCGCCGACCCGTTCCATCACCGCTTGCTCGTCTAGCAGCGGCTTGCCGCGCAAAAAGGCACGCAGCTGTTGGTGAACCACCAAATCCAAATAGCGGCGCAGCGGGCTGGTAGCTTGCACGTATTGGTCCAGTCCCAGCCCGGCGTGTGGTCCGGGCGTGTTCCCTGGCTGGCTGCCCGTCATGGTGCGGCGGCGGGCGAAGTTGGCCGAGGGCGTGTTCCCTTCCACAATTTCTGTAGGCGGGTCTTGGGTGGTGAAGGGGATGGGAATGTTGTGCTGCCGGGCGAATTGAGCCACCGCTTCACCGGTCATCAGCATCGCCTCACGGACGAGATCGCGGCTTTGCAGGGCAGGGAGCGGCCGTATTTCCACCTCTCCCGCCTCATCCAGCCGAATCTTCACCTCTGGCAAATCAATTTGCACCGCCCCGTTGGCTACGCGCCGCGCCTCAAATGCCTGGGCGATGGCCAGCAGTTCGCGGAAGGGAGATTCATCCAGCCGATCTTGGGCCTCGTCGTAACTCAAGCGGGTGACCCGCACCGTGCTGAGCACAATTTCCAGGTTAGTGATGGTACCGTCTGGCTGCACATCCAGACCAAAGGAAAGGGCGGGGGAGGTGTCGTCCAGCCCCAAGGCCAGGGCCGAGGTGGCCGCCTCTGGCAGCATGTGGATGGTGCCTTCGGGTAAGTAGAGATTGGCTCCACGGCCGCGTGCTTCCAAATCGGCCGGGCTGTCTGGGGTGACTAAAGCAGCTACGTCGGCAATGTGGACCCAGAGACGGCCGTTTTCCCAACTTAGCGCATCATCCGGGTCGCGGCTGCCTTCGTCGTCGATGGCCAGAGCCACCAGGTGCGTCAGATCGCGCCGATCTTCTGCTGGCAAATGAGGCAGCGGCATTTCTGGCTGGCTGGTGGTCACACCGATGCGGCTGGGGTAGGGATTCATGGTTTCGTCCCAGTAGCCCAGTTTGAGCAGCAGGGCGTGGGCGTTTTCCGGGGTTTCGCTCTGGTTCAGGTTGCGCAGCACCTGGCTGCGTTCCTGTTGACCCATGGCGACAGCGGCGATTTCTTGCAGGAAACGGCCGTCCTCCGGCAAAAATTCATTTTGATTGACGCGATTGGCAAAGGCGTCCCATGCTTCAGCTTCAGCCGCTTTTTCGGCGCGGGCTTCCTTTTCGGCCGTCACTTCTTCTGGCGTGTGGACGGTGATCGCATCAATCGTGCCACTGAAATGGAGACCATCAGTTACGGCTTGCCAGATGGCCCAGGCGGTGGCGGGGGAGAAATCATCGTAGGCCAGCTCGGAAAGATCTTCTAAATTGGTGGTTTCCCCGGCCAGCAGTTCCCAGGCGGTGAGCAATTCGCCCTGCGGTTTGGCCAGTTCGCTGAACTGGCGCAGCGGACCGGGATGGAGCAGCTCAATATCTTTAGGACGGACGGAAACGGCCGTGCCATCTTGTAGTACAATATCGATCTTTTTAGCGCCGACGTTGGTTACCCGGGCGGCTTGGTTTTTGTAGAGAACAAAATTATCTGCACGAAAGTTATCACTCATGCCGCAATTGTAGTGACCCCGGCGCATTTGTGCTATTAAGAAAAATGGGTGCGACGCACTGTCTTGGCTAACTCTGGTCTGGCTTTATACCCGTGCAGGTGTGTTGCACTGCTAGAGCAAGGAGAATTTGGTTTGAATCGTTATCTACTGATTGCCCTTGGTGCTGCTTTGGGGGCCAACGCGCGCTATCTAGTTGGCACCTGGGCAGGAAATCATCTCGGGGCAGATTTTCCCTATGGGACATTGATCGTGAATATCGTCGGCAGCTTTGTGCTGGGATTTTTATTGACTCTGGGCACGGAGCGGCTGCAACTGTCGCCAGAGGCGCGGTTGCTGCTTGCCGTAGGCTTTTTGGGCTCGTTCACTACTTTTTCGTCCTATGCCGTGGAAAGTATGAATCTGTGGCGAGATGCAGGTCTGTGGCACGGCTTGTTGAATATTATGAGCAATAATTTGGTTGGGCTGTTTGGCGCGGTTCTGGGTGCGACGCTGGCGCGCTGGGTACAAAGTGGAGGCTAAAGAAGATGCAATTACAAGGTAAAGCATTGCGTGTCACCATCTATATTGGGGAAAGCGATCATTATCAAGGTAAAGCACTGCACAGTGGATCACTGTACATGGCGCTGCTGCAATTTTTAAAACAAGCGGGCGCTTCTGGGGCAACGGTGGTCCGTGGCCTGGCTGGCTTTGGCGCGGAAAGCCGCATTCATACAGCGTCGATTGTGGATTTGTCCACCGACCTGCCCATTCGCGTGGAATGGGTGGACCAGGCAGAAGTTGTGGAGCGGTTGCTGCCTCAGGTGCGGCAGATGGTTAATGGTGGCCTGATCACTGTGGAAGAAGTGGATGTGGTGCAATATGCACCGGGCCGCCGCCCGGACCCGTTGGCCCAGCCGGTGCAAGATGTCATGCGCACTGAAGTCGTTACGGTTGCGCCAGACACGCGTGTGGCTGAGGTTGTTACGCTGCTGCTGCAAAAAAGGACTCGAAGTTTACCGGTGGTGGCTGAGAACGGCCGTCCTCTAGGCATTATTACCGATGGCGATTTGCTGCGCCGGGCTGGGTTGAGTACGCGTCTGGATTTGCAGGCAGAGCTGTCGGCGGCGGACTGGCAGCAGCAATTGGCGGAATTAAGAGCACAGAATGGTACGGCCGTTTCCCTCATGACCGATCCCTTGATTACCATTTCCGCAGGGGCCCCGCTCGGGCAGGCTGTGCAAGTCATGTCGCAGCATGATCTAAAAAGATTGCCGGTGGTGGATGGGAACGGCCGTTTAACCGGTTGGATCAGCCGCGTGGATATTTTGCGCACCGTGGAATATCATCAACCTGCCGCCGAGACTGAACCGGAACCGCTGGCTACCGGCGCGACCATCCGTGAACTGATGTACCGCGATGTGCCCACCGTATCGGCCACAACCAGGTTGGAAGAGATTGTGCAGGCATTGGAACAAAACCGTCGCCGCCGCGCTGTGGTGGTGGACGATGCCCAGCGCGTTTTAGGCATCATTACCGATGGTGACCTGCTGCGCCGCAGCCAGAAAGAAACACATCCGGGTCTGCTAGATCGGCTGCGTCGTTTGGTGACTGGTCAGCCAGAAGCTACCTCAGCCCCTTTGTTTGACGCTGGCGAAACGGGCGTTGATTTAATGACATCCCCCGTTGTCACAATTCCGGTAACGGCTTCTCCAGCTGCGGCTTTAAGCTTGATGGTTCAGCATGGGGTGAAGCGGCTGCCGGTGGTGGATGAAGACGGCCGTTTGCTGGGTTTACTTGGCCGGGCCAGCCTGCTGCGCAGTCTGACAGTTGATTAGTCATATGACCATCATGTGACGACCAGCACTGCTGCATGTGACCTTGCCTCCCGTACAGTAAAGATACCGATTGCAACAATTGATATTTTACTGTGGAGGTAAAAATGAGTACTCTGACAACCCACATTGAGACAAATTTTAACGAGACGGAACTACGGCGGCGCATCTTTGGCACGGATCGATTTTTAACCTGGTCGGTTATCGGTAGTTTGATTCTGTTTATGGCCACGATTGTGCTGTCCATTTTTGATTCCCGTTTGATAACCGGTGCACCCGCCTGGGTAAAACCGATGAAGTTTGCCATTTCCATTACGCTGTACACGGGCACATTGGCCTGGCTGTTGAGTTATGTGGAAGGGCATCCTCGGCTGGTGCGCTGGATTGGCGGCCTGACGGCGCTGGGCTTTTTAGTGGAAATTGTGGGCATTTTTGTGCAGGCGGCACGTGGGGTACGCAGCCATTTTAATGTTGGGACACCGTTTGACGCGATTATTTTTGGTTTTATGGGCTGGTTTGTCATGGTGATTTGGCTGATGAATATTGTGACGGCCGTTTTGCTCATGCGGCAAAAAATGGAGAATCGGCCGTTTGCCTGGGCGTTGCGGCTGGGGTTGCTGGTAACGGCCGTTGGTGCCATATTGGGTTTCATGATGACGCAACCTACACCCGACCAACTTTCTGCCATGCAGGCGGGTGAGACGGTTACCATTGTAGGAGCACACAGTGTGGGCGTGGCAGATGGTGGTCCTGGCTTGCCCTTCCTTGGCTGGAGCACCGAAGGTGGCGATGTGCGCCCGGCGCATTTTGTGGGGCTGCACGCCTTGCAACTGATTCCACTGCTGGGCATCTTTATCAATCGGCGCTTTGGTAAGCGTTTGTCCGACGGCCGTCGCACAGCGCTAGTAGCCATTGGTGGATTTGGCTACCTGGGTTTTCTGCTGCTGCTGCTGTGGCAGGCGCTCCGTGCCCAGCCGCTCATAGCCCCGGATGGCCTGACGCTGGTTGTGTTGGCTGGTTTGATTGCGCTGGTGAGTGTGGCAGGAACGGCCGTTTTTGTGAAAAAATAGGTTCCTATTCTCAAGAGATTGGACCAATTTGTTTTTCATGCGCGTTACTTCGCCAGAGAAAATTGGTCCAATCTTGGCAAACCATCTAAAAAATTATGGAGGAGCAAAATGACTTTGCAATTGAAATCTGAACAAGTTTGGCAAGCGGTTGAAAAAGAGCTATTTGCCGTTATCGGCATGGTGACGGCGAAAAACGAGGCGCGCACCGTGGGTGTGGTCTACGTTGTTCAAGATCACAAGCTGTACATTGGCACCGGCAAGGATGCTTGGAAAGCACGACACATTAGTGCCAATCCACATGTCTCCGTTACGATTCCCATTGCCAAACGAATCCCCTTCCTGCCCTGGATTAAAATACCAGCGGCCACGATTACATTTTCGGGCAAGGCTTCCGTTCTGGCTGCCACTGAGGCCCCTCGGCCATTGTTACAGGCTGTCTTCCAGAATCTGGCCGACGATCAGGCAATGGTGGCTGACTCCTGTCTCATTGAAGTTGTTCCAGAGAAAGAGTTTATCACCTATGGTGTTGGCATTCCGCTCATGCAAATGCGCCATCCAGAAAAGGCGCGGGGGCGGGCAGCGGTCACCGTTTAGAATCTTCAGCCGTTCGCATCTGAGTATGCTCACGCCATCTTATTTGCACGATATTGACTTTAAATCATGAATCCAGAAACTATTTTTTCCCTGAGCAGCCTGCTGGTGATGCCTTTTTGGCTGCTGATGATTTTCTTGCCTCGTTGGCGCATGACGCAGCGTGTGATGGCTGGGCTGTGGGTTGCCGTTCCCGCAGCGTTGTTGTACGCGGTGTTGGTGCTGCCCCATTTTGTGGAGATTTTTACGGCCGTTTCCAACCCAACCCTAACCGGCATCACCGCTTTGCTGGGCGATGCCACTGGTGCGACCATTGCCTGGGTGCATTTTTTGGCCTTTGATCTGTTTGTGGGGCGCTGGGTGTATTTAGACGGCCGTTCCCGCCAACTCTCTGCCTGGATCATCTCGCCCATTTTGTTTGTGGTGCTGATGTTGGGCCCAATTGGCTTTTTGCTGTACTTAGCCGTGCGAACGGCCGTTGCCCGCCAATTTTCGGCAGACGGCCGTTCTGCTTTATAATCGACTCATGTTGAAATCTATCCGCGACCGCTCTAACTACAGCTTTTGGCTGCTGAATGCGGCGGCTTACCTGACCTGGTTAGGCATTGTTGCGATTACCTTGCCGCAACTGGCGGGTCAGCCTAATCGAACGGCTATCCTGGTGCTGTTTGGCCTCTTTTTTGTGGGCTTGAGCATTTATGCCTTTTTAGAAGAACGGCCGTTGCTCATGCATCTTTATCTCTTGTTTCAAGTGGCTGTTTCCTTGGGTCTTTCGGCTCTTGTGCCAACAAGCGCTATTAATCATATTTCTACCCTTTTCTTTATTTTGAGTGCCCAGGCAATGCTTTTTTTGCCGCTGGTTCCTGGCGTGATTTGGATTGCCGCATTTACCATTGTTACCTGGTTGGCGGGCGTTTCTACCTTGGGGGTGGTTAACCCTGTGGACATGATTGCAATTGTGGGTGGTTATCTTTTTTTTGGCACCTTTGGCGCTGGTTTGCGGCAGGCCAACGAGGCGCGGCAGCGCAGCCAGCAGCTTTTGGCCGAGTTGCAGCAAGCCCATGAGCAGCTGCAAGCGTATACCAGTCAGGCTCAACAGCTGGCCGTTGCTGAAGAACGCAATCGACTGGCGCGGGAAATGCACGATTCATTGGGCCATCGCCTCACGGTTGCGGTGGTGCAGCTGGAAGGGGCGCAGCGGCTTATTCCCATCAATCCAGAACGTTCGGCCAGCATGATTGAGACGATGCGCGGGCAGCTAAAACAGGCGCTGGCGGAACTGCGGCAAACGGTTTCGGCCCTGCGTTCGCCTGAGGTTTCAGCGGCGTTGAATGGTTCTTTGGGAACGGCCGTAACCCACCTTGTGCAAACCTTTCAAGAGGCCACAGGCCTGGCTGTCAATCTCACCTTGCCTGAGGATCTGCCGCTCCTGCCGGAAGCGCATCGCTTGGCGCTTTATCGGGCGGCGCAAGAATCACTAACCAACGTACAGCGGCACGCCAAGGCGCAGCAGGCGTGGCTGAAAATCGCTGCTGATACCAACCATATTACCCTCAGTGTATCTGATGATGGGCAAGGGTTTGGAGATGAAACGGCAGACGGCCGTTTTGGCCTGATTGGTTTGCGTGAACGGGCCAAACAGCTGGGCGGTTCGCTTACGTTGGGATCTGCTGATGAGGGTGGCGCTAGATTAATTTTGCAGCTGCCCGTGCCTGTTGTGGAGGCTGCCGATGCCTGATCCCATTCGCGTACTATTGGTGGATGATCAACGTTTGATGCGGGATGGTTTGCGCACCTTGCTGGAGTTAGAAAGCGATTTAGAGGTTGTGGGTGAAGCCGGGGATGGCCAGCAGGCGGTACAGGTATACGCCGAACTGAAACCAAACGTTGTGCTGATGGATATCCGCATGCCCACAATGAACGGTGTGGAAGCCACATCCCGGCTCTGCCAGGATTGGCCAGACGCCAACATTATTATTTTGACCACATTTGATGATGACAAATATGTATTTGAAGGGCTGCGCGCCGGAGCGAAAGGGTATTTGTTGAAGGATGTTTCCGGGGAGGAGCTGGCAACGGCCGTACGGGCTGTGGCGGGGGGCAATGCCTTGCTCAGTCCCTCTGTGGCCCGGCGTGTGTTGTCCCAATTTGCTGGCCTCGGCCCGGCTAAAGCCGAAGCTGCTTTGCCAGAACCATTGTCGGATCGCGAGTTGGAAATTTTACAATTGATTGCTCAGGGCTTAAGTAATCCCGAAATTGCCGCCCGGCTCTTTCTAGCAGAAGGAACGGTTAAAAATTACGTTTCTAATATCCTGCAAAAAACCGACACGCGCGACCGCACCCAGGCAGCCCTCAAAGCCAAAACGCTTGGCTTATTGAATGAATAGAATACAGATTGGCAGCGGCTTTTGTCACTCTTGCGGAGGCAGGAGTCCAGGAGTTGTGGATTCCCGCGAAAGCGGGAATGACAAATCATAAGTGCAAAGATAGGACAGGTTGTATTTGTGAAAATCTGCGCTCATCTGTGCCCCGTTCCTTACTGAGAAATACCACCACTAATCTCGATTAGAATGACCTCATCCACAAACCCTGGCAAATAAAACGAGTCTGATACAGCCACCGTTTCGCCCTGAGCAGCATCAAGCAGCAGCCAGCGAAATGGACCGCTGGAAAAATTGGCCGGATCGACCCACCAACCGACGTATCCGTCGGTAATTTGGCTGCGCCAGCCTTCTACATCGTGCCAGCCGCCGTTGGCATCTTGCCACTGCACCACAGTCCAGCCATTTGTTGGCGCATCATACACGTGCAGGATGATAGTGCCGCCAGCGGGTGGTTGATAGACGTTGGCCGGAGGGGGCGGAGGCGGCGTACCCAGCGGCGTGGCGGTGGGTAAGGGCGAGCCTTGCGCCTGGAGTGGGCCAGGTTGAAAGGCCACACCCAGGAAAGCGAAAAAAAGACAAGCTGCTAGCAAGATCGATGCGATGCTTTTTTGTTGTTTAATCATGGGTCACCTCAAGATCGCGGGTGTTATTGGTTTCATAATCTTCTGTTACCGTGTTGTAAGGATCGGCCCAGGCGCGGACGATGTGGCTGCCCTGGCTCAAGGTGATCTGGCTTGAGCAGGCGTGGCTTTGCCCCGCACCCATCCACTGTCCCTGCACGCTGCAAATAAACACGGGACTATTCAGGTCGCTGGTGAGATAGGCGTTGACGAAGAAGTTGTTGCCTGAGGTTACCGGCAGCGTGGACTGGTTTTTAACCGTGATGTTGATGCTGTAATTGTTATTGCTGATCTGGCTGACGGTGAGATTGTCGATGGTGAGGTCCGGGAGGGTATACGGCCGTTGGTAATTGTTCATCGCGACGGGCAAGTAAGTATGCACTAATCCTACGTAGGCATCGGCTTGGGCAAGATGGTAGTTATCATCGGCGTCCTCCAGCTCGTTTGGAGTGAAGCCAGAAAGGATAAAGCTTTGGTAAGGTTCATCAGGAACGGCCGTACCCTGGCAAGTGTAGGTAACGACTGCATCGGGAGCCATGTCGGCCAGTGACCGGGCACAGTCGGTTATTGTGCCAGCGGGTTTGCTGACATTGCTGGACGTGTTGTTAACCGCAACACTGGTCAGCGTGTCAGTGAGATTGTTGGTAACGGTGATGGTAAAGGTGACCGGCGTGTTTTCGGCTGTGATGAGGTAGCTAGGCGAAACCTTGATTTCGACTTGGGAGTTGGCGTTGATAATGGTGTTGGCAACGGCCGTTACTGCCAGGTTGTTGGTTGTGGCCGCAGTGGTCATCGTGTAAGTGTCATCCGTTGCCAGTTCCGGTGTTTGGCACTGGTATTGCGTGCTTTCCCCACCAGCCAAGTCGGGTAGGCTACCTGCTGCTCTGTTACACGCAGGAAAATCGGACGAGGTTACGGCTAGATTGGTGACCGGCATATTGTCTGGGTTGTGGAGTGTGAGGGTTAGATCGGCTATGGTGTTGGCTGGAATCATTTGTACGTCCGGTGAAATTTCTAGCTCTAGCCCCTTAACGCTATCCAAAAAGAGATAGGCGATTTCGGAAACGGCCGTACTACCATCTACCGTAGCATTGATGTCAAAAACTGTTTCTGCGTCATCGTAAATGTTAGGCGTGTCACAAGAAACAGTGGTTGATTGCCCACCGGTTAGGTCTGGTAGCTCTCCGGCCGAACGGAAGCAATCTGTAAGAGCTGCATCACGAGGTGTAACGGAAATGTCAGTCAGATTTAGCAGACCCGTGTTTGAAATAATGAGCGTAAGCGGTGCTGTGTCCCCGTAAACCACTGACTGTAGCTCTGTGTTGAAGCGCCCCACTAAATTTTCGGCATAAACGACCACATTGGCTTCCTCTGGTGCCGTGGTATCGCCTTCAGTTGTCTCTGCTGTGAGGGTAAACGTATCTACCACATCTTCAAAGACCTGCTGCGAACAGGAAAAATCGTACGATTCTCCAGGTCCGAGGATAAGAGGGCCATAATAGAAGGGATTTGTCTGCCAAACATAAATAGGGGTCACTCGGCAATTCTCCACATAATCTGTTTGCACAACAAAGTTGGTCAGCGTGATAGCCCCTGTGTTTGTAATGGACAAGGAAAACTGTGCAGTGCTGCCCGTTGGGAGTGCTTGTTCTGCGGGTGATACATTAAACTCAAGCGTTGATTGCGCTTTGGTCCATTGCGGAAAAAGCAAGATTAAGTAGACCAGAGCCATACTGCCCACCAATGCAGGTACCGTTAACCAGGCCAATTGTTTTAATTTGTGAGAAACCATGCGATTATTCTCCAAAATTATTGGTCCTGATTTTGGTTGTTTATCATTTTTTCGAGGGCGTCCAGGCGGGCTACAATATCTTTATTTTGCTGCTGGAGTTGCTCGTTTTCAGTCGTGAGCTGCTCGATTGTCATGTTTTGCGCCTCGATTTGCTGGTTGAGGGCCTGGATGGCAACCAGGGCTACGCCGCCCGTGTCGATTGAGGAGATGTGGTGATCGTCTATTCCCACGCCAAAGGCAGCGTAGAAATCTTGGGCTGTCGGGCCGATGTGGGTGGCATCAGGATCAGCAATGTAGTTCCAGGCAGTGATGTTTAGTGCGTTGAGGTGGGTGAGGATTTCTTGGGGGGAAACGGCCGTAAAATTCTCCTTCACATTCACGTCCGATACCTGATTCACGACGCCTTCTACCATAATATTGCCATTGACGTGCAGCCGTTCAGTTGGTGATGTTGTGCCAATACCTATGTTGCCGCCAGCCATAATTCTAAAGGGGCTGGTTCCTGCCGTGACATCATCAATGCTGAAATAATTTTCACCACCGTTGGTGTAATCATTGATGGTGATGCGCCAATCATTTGAAGGAAACGAGGCCGAGTTAGAGGTGTCGAAAAAATGAATTCTTAGATTATTCTCTTTCAGACGGAACGTATCGAAGCCAAAATTTTCTCCGTTAATGCAATCTACGCCAAGGCATTGGTTGGCGTAGACAATTAAATCATCATAAATGGTTTGATCGGCTGGCGCATCTGGTGTCTCTGGTACAGGATCGGCATCTTGCCCCAGTACCGTAAAGCTAGCCAGGGAGATCGAAAAAATGACGAGACAGGCAGCAATTAAAAGGCGTTTGGCATTCATATGGATACACTCCTAAGTATGTAGTTGAATGGGGAGGCTCGTGGCCGTTGGTGGCTTTGTGATAGATAAATGTAAGCCCCTTAAAGTATGCTTGTTACCGCACTCCTGGATAATAGAGTATTGGTCATAGGAAAATGGGCCTTATCATTATTTGGCTCTTGACATGATAGGGTAATCTTCTAAAATATAGAAGAAATAGCGAATCTGGATGGATAGATAAATGAACATTTTGACGCGGACAGAAGAGATTATTTTGCTGGCGGTACACAGACTAGATGACAATGCTTATGGGGTCACGATTCGCCAGGAGGTAGAGGCGCTGGTGGGCAAATTGTACTCGGTGGGAGCCATTTATGTGCCGCTGGACCGCATGGCTGAGCGGGGTTGGTTAACGACTAATACCGGCTCACCAACGTCCGTTCGCGGTGGTCGCGCCAAACGTTTTTATAAACTCACGCCGGAAGGGAAGCAAGCACTGCTGGCCGCCAAACAGTTTCAGGAAAAATTGTGGTCGGGCATTCCTGAGCTGAATTTAGAAGGTGGGGCATGAGCGATGCATCGCCAGAAACGCCTCGCTTTGTAGCGGGCCTGCTGTGCTGGCTGGGTGTGCCAGAGTACATCATTGGTGATTTTGTAGAAGAATTTGAGGATATGGTAGCGAAGAACGGCCGTTTCCAGGCCAACATCTGGTTCTGGCAGCAGCTTATCCGTTCAACCCCAACTTTGTGCCAAAGGAGATGGCAAATCATGATGAAAAGTTTAAGCAAACGTGACAAGCAGCTTTTTGTATTCGGCGTCTTTCTGCTTATTCCAGCACTGCTCATTGGTGTCACAGGCATTTTGCACTCTGCCTTTGGCATCTCAGCTCCTATGAACAATATGTTCGACTTTCTGCACAGCAGCCCGCTGCTGGCCTGGATCGTTCATCCAGCTGTGATCTTGGGCGGCCTGGCAGCGGCTTTTATTTTGAACGCTGTGCCCGTTTTGCAAGTTAGCCTGCGTAATCAGGACGAGGCGTTGGTGGGATCGCTGACGATTCGGAAGGGGTATTGGCTGCACCTGGGGGTGTTGGCAACGGCCGTCCTTTTTGTGATGGTCATTTTTCTATACTTGCTGGTCGAAAATTTATAATAATTCACAAGACGCCATCACGGAGAATGAGATGCAAATTTTTGAACAAGTTGAGTCCCAGGTTAGAAGTTACATCCGAGCCTTCCCCACGGTGTTTGCCACAGCCAAGGGGGCCACACTTTACGATGAGCAGGGCAAGGCGTACATTGATTTTTTTGCTGGTGCTGGGACCTTGAACTACGGACACAACAACACGGCCATTACCGCAGCTATGATCGATTATTTGCAAAATGATGGTGTAGTGCACGGCCTGGATATGGGCACCACGGCTAAGAAACGGTTTTTGCAAACCTTCAGCGAAACCATTTTGGCTCCCCGCAAGCTCAATTACAAAATTCAGTTTACTGGCCCCACGGGAACAAACTGCGTAGAAACGGCCCTCAAGCTAGCGCGACGTGTCAAGGGCCGGTCGAATGTTGTCTCTTTTACCAATGGCTTTCATGGGCTGACGATGGGATCAACGGCCGTTACCGGCAACAAAAATTATCGTCACGAGTCTTACGTTAACCGGGCCAATGTGTCCTTCATGCCCTATGATGGCTATCTGGGACCCGATATGAACACCATTACCTATTTGCGCAAGGCGCTGGAGGATCACAGCAGCGGTTTGGATACACCGGCGGCTGTCATCGTAGAAACGGTACAGGCGGAGGGTGGCGTCAACGTGGCCAGCTTTGCCTGGCTGCGTCAGCTGGAGCAGGTGTGCCGCGACCATGACATTTTGTTGATTATTGATGATATTCAGGTGGGAAACGGCCGTACCGGAGACTTTTTTAGCTTTGAGGCCGCCGGTATCTCGCCGGACATGGTGACTCTCTCCAAATCGATTGGCGGCGGCCTGCCTATGGCCATCTTGCTGCTGAAGCCAGAGCTGGACGAATGGAAACCGGGGGAACACACGGGCACCTTCCGGGGCAATAATTTGGCCTTTGTGGCCTCTACGGCGGCCCTTTCCAACTACTGGCAAAATGATGAATTTAGCCAATCCGTTAAGCACAAGTCAACCATCCTTAAGGATGAGTTGGAGAAAACGGCGCGAGAGTTCCCCGCCTTGCACGCCAACGTGCGTGGCCGGGGGCTGATTTATGGTTTGGAAATTCCCACGGCCGGATTTGCCAAAAAAGTGTCGCAGCGTGCCTTTGAAAAAGGGTTAATTATTGAACTGTCAGGGGCGCGCAGCCAGGTTGTCAAATTCCTGCCGCCGCTCATCATTGAGGAAGACACGCTGCACAAAGGCATCGAAATCGTTAACGAAGCTATTGCCGAGTCGCTTGGCTGAGGCGTATTATTTTTGCTGCTTGACTCTCCCCTTAGGGTAGGTTGTATCATTCTTTTAGTTCTGGCCGGAACACGATTATAAAACAAACAGGAGTGAACAATGCTCAAGATTGGGGAGTTTGCCCAAGAAGCCCAGGTGACCGTTAAAACGTTGCGCTACTATGCCAAATTAGGCTTGCTAAGGCCCATTTGGATCGATCGGTTTACCGGTTACCGTTACTATTCACGAGAACAGCTGTCGCGGCTGGATCGCATTGTGGCGCTGAAGGACCTTGGCTTTTCGCTAGAGCAGATTGGCCAGGTGTTGCAGCAAGAGCTGACGCTGGAGGAACTGCGGGGCATGCTACGGCTGAAACATGCCGAACTAGCCCAGCACATCCGTGAAGAGCAAGCGCGGCTCACCCGGATTGAAGATCGGCTGCACCGCATCGAGCAGGCAGATGACGCTCTCTTGAGCTTCGTTACACCACAAAAGGAGCAATTAGAAATGGAACCTGAAATTGTCACCAAACCAGCGTTTACGGCCGTTGGCCTGAAATATTTTGGTAAGAATGAAAACAAAGAGATTCCGCACTTGTGGGGCGAACTGAACCCACGGGCGGGCGAGATTGCCCACAAAACCGGCATCGCCTACGGCGTGTGTGGCGAGATGGAAGAAAACGGCCGTTTCCACTACCTGGCTGGCTATGGCGTCACGGACACAAGCAACCTGCCCTCGGACATGGAGACGTGGGATGTGCCTGCCCAAAAATACGCCATCTTCCCCTGCACTTTGCAAACCATTCACCAGACGTACCAGTACATCTTCGACACCTGGTTCCCGCAGTCCGGTTACCAAAAAGCCGAAGGCCCCGACCTTGAATATTACAGTAAAGATTTTGACGTGGAGACCGGCGAAGGGATGGCGATTTGGATGCCGGTGAAGTAGTGATGTGGTAGAAGTAAGTTGAATTGAAAACGGCCGTTTCTGGAAGGGAACGGCCGTTTTTGTTTGCTTGTAGCCGCGGTTTCTTACCGCGTTTTTCCAGCTTGGTAATAAACCAAATCTATCGGAGCAGGTTTATCTCGATAGGCAAATCAAGTTCTTGCCAGATGGTGTCTGCGGTGAGTACCGGCACATTTCGCGTCATTGCCAACGCCATACATGCTCGATCCGCAAATGAAAGTCCAAGCGGTTTGCCTAACGGCAGTAAAAGTGCCGCTACGCCAGCCTGCTGCGCCGAGAACGGCACAATTTCAATCGGTGTGGTCAGGAGCTTGTTTAAGACGGCTTCCGCATCATGACCATCCCGCACAAAACGGCCGATTATCTCGCTCAAATTCACGGTAGACAGGCAGCAATCCTCCAGGTGTGGGGCTACCAATTCATGCCCTGATTCCTGAAACATAAACGCCAGCAACGCTGAGGCATCCAGCGCAATCATTCCGACTCAGCTTCTTCACGTCGCTCGGCAATGAGTGTCTCAACGACGTTGCTTGGTTTGTAGGCCCCGTACAGTTCCGTGACCCATTCTTGTAGTTCGGTAGGTGTGGTGAGGGGTTGGTTTTGGAGGATAACGGCCGTTAAAATTTCCCGTGCTTCTGCCTCCATGCTGCGCCCCGCCTTGGCCGCCCGCACCCGCAGCTTGGCATGTACCTCATCTGGCAAATTACGAATGTTTAAGACTGCCATTCCAACCTCCAAAAGTGAATGAGAAAATTGTAGGCATTGTAGGCATTGCTGTCAACGGTGACGCGGAAAGAATCCGCGGCTACGGTGAAAAATCTTGCTTGTTGACGTATACTTGGCTTACACAAACAAAACCAATTGCCAGCAAGCTATGAAATACGATACCGCCAAACTACGCCAATTTATCAACGAGCATTTTGGGCCGCAGGACCTCAACGACCTGCTGTTCGATTATTTCCGCTCCGTACATGAGGATGTGACGCCGGGAATGACCAAGCGGCAGCAAATTTCGCTGCTGCTAGAGTTTTGCCGCCAGCATAACCAGATGGAGAATTTGCTCGTGGCGGTGGGGAAAATGCGGCCGTTTTTCCAACCCGACGACTACGTGCAAGGCCAAAAAGCGCCCACCGCTGCTCCACTAACACCTACCCCCATCACCCGCAACCCTCGTCAAATCTTCATTAGCCATGCCCACCAGGATGCCGAAGTAGCCCAACGGCTGGCCCACGACCTGGAAGCCCACGGCTACGACATCTGGATTGCCCCCGACAGCATCCGCCCCGGCGAAAAATGGGTGGAAGCCATCAACCGCGGCCTGGAAGAAAGTGGCATCTTTGTCCTGCTGCTCTCGCCAGACGCCGTCGCCTCCCGCTGGGTGCAGCTAGAAACCAACGTCGCCATTACCTACACCCATGAAGATGAGATGAAGCTCTACCCACTCATGCTCAAAACTTGTCGTGTACCAGCATTATGGCGAGCTTTTCAACATATCTCGCTTCGTAGCGATTATGCCCTTGGATATGAACAGTTGCTTACGGCGCTTGATCAAAATTATCGAGAAATTTTCAACGATCCCCAAACATTGGAGCATATTCACGAGCACTTGAATCCGGTTCATGAAACTACTCAAGAGGATACTCCGCTTCCGATAAATAAGATGAAGGACACTCAAAAGAAATTGCTCGGTACTGTGAGTGTTGAGACTCTTGGTGGCGTGGCAACCCCCCTGATTTATTGGAACGAACTGCTGCCAGCCGAATACACGCAAACATTTTCCACTGTTGAAGACAACCAAAGCCAGGTAGAGATTCATTTGGTTTATGGGGAGAATAGCATGGCAGCGGAAAATGTCTCATTAGGCAAGTTCATAATCGATCAGATTGCGCCTGCGCCGCGAGGTTTTCCACAAATCAAGCTAATAGTTCATGTAGATACAGACTTGATACTAACGGTAAAAGCGGTAGATAAGGCAACTGGAAAAAGCAACCACTTGGGTACAGTTGATCTTAAAGACATACAATTGCCTGAAACTATCAACCCACTTCCACATAAATCGGACCGTGAGGAAAACAATTCTGACACATCATTCGGATCCATTCCCAATATATTTGAGGAATTATTTGGCCGACAATTTGGTAAAGATCGACAAAATGATAAGAGAAAAACCTCTGAACAAGGAAAAGATTTGCGCGCAGATCTGACCATCTCCTTTGAAGAGGCACTGTTTGGTGCCGAGAAACAAGTGATAATTCGGAGACCAGAAATCTGCTCAGTTTGCCATGGCAATGGCGCAAGACCGGGCACGAGCCAAATCACCTGTACTACATGTAATGGGTCGGGGGAAGTACGGCGTGTACAGCAATCTATTCTTGGGTCCTTTGTCAATGTAACCGCTTGTAGTACCTGTCAGGGCAGCGGTGAGCTCATCCCTGAGCCGTGCGAAAATTGTAAAGGCAAAAAGCAAGTTATGGAAGTACGTAAGCTAAAGGTAAAAGTGCCGCCTGGAGTAGACAGCGATACCCAAATTCGGCTGACCGGGGAAGGGGCACCCGGACAAAATGGTAGTCGGCCTGGCAACCTGTATATAGTTCTTTCTGTGCAAGAGCATGAATTTCTTGTTAGAGAGGGTAAAAACCTATGTATAGAGCTGCCACTCAAGGTAGAGCAAGCTAAAAATGGGGGAAAAATTGAAGTGCCAACTGCTTATGGATGGACCACATTGATAATTCCACCAAATACAAAGCACAGAAACAAATTAATTTTATCAGGAAAAGGTGTGAAAGATTTACATCATCCAATGGCTAACCCGGGTGACCAGATTGTGGAAATAATTGTTACAGATCCAAATGCCCTTGCTGAAAAAGATAAGCATATGTTTGATATTACCAACAAGTCATATCGAAGGGGCAAATACTAGAAGTGCAACGCACTTCAAAGGTGCGTTGCACGTGAAAAAGCACTTGACAAATTCAGGTTTGTACCGCTTCATAGACTCGCTGCGGCGTGAAGGGAATGCGGCGGAGGCGGGTGCCGGTGGCGTCAAACACGGCGTTGGCAATGGCCGGGGCGACGCCGTCTTTGGGAATTTCGGCGATGGCTTTGGCTCCAAAGGGACCGGTGGGCTCGTTGGTTTGCACCAGGATCGCCTGCATCCAGGGCATCTCGTCGGCGCGGTAGATGTGGTAGGGGCCAAACTGATCGTTGACCAGGTTGCCCGTCGCGTCGTAGGCCATCTCTTCGCAGTGGCCGTAGCCCAGCGCCTGCACCATGCCGCCCTCCACCTGCCCGCTGGCGGTGATGGGGTTAATTGGCACGCCCGCGTCCACGGCCATCACCAGCTTGGTGACGGTGACCTGGCCCGTTTCGGTGTCTACTTCCACCTCGGCAAACTGCCCGGCAAACGGCGGTGGCGAATCCATGCTGACGAAGCTGGCGGTAGCCATAATTTGCCGCTGCTGGTCCTGGTGCAGGCTGTGCAGGCCGATCGCTTCCATGCTGACGCTGCGTCCATCGGGCGCAATCGCATGCCGGTTTTCTAACCGGATGTCGTGCCAGTGATCCAGTTCCAGCATGAGGGCGGCCCGTTCCTTGATTTGGTCGGCAACTTGCTCAGCGGCACGTTTAACGGCCGTTCCCGATATATACGTCGTGCTGCTGGCATAAGCGCCCGTGTCGAACGGCGTCATGTCCGTGTCGCTGGAGTAGATGATGATGTCTTCTAAGGGCACGCCCAGCACCTCGGCGGCAATCTGGCTCAGCACCGTGTCTGACCCCGTGCCCAAATCCGTCGCGCCAACGAGCACGTTAAACGAGCCGTCGTCGTTAATTTTGACCGACGCGCCGCCCATGTCTAGGCCGGGGATGGCCGTGCCGTGCATGCACATCGCCGCGCCCAGGCCGCGCCGCAGGTGGGGTTTGCCAGGAACTTCGTGCCAGCCATCTTCAAACTTGCGCTCCCAGCCAATGGCCTTCATGCCTTGTTCAAAACATTCATTCAGGCCGCACGATTCAATCAGCGGCACGGTAATGACGGTCTCTTTTTCGCCTTCGCCCAGCAGCGGGGCGATGGGCATGGGATCGCCCGCCTGCACCCAATTTTTGCGGCGGAACGCGATGGGATCGAGCTTAAGTGCGGCGGCAATCTCATCCATGAGGCATTCCAGCGAGAAGAGCGCCTGCGGCCCGCCGTAGCCACGATACGCGCCGGGCACGGGCAAATTGGTGTAGGCGACGATGCAGTCGAACTCCCGATTGGTGCAATTGTAGCTGCTCAGGCCGCGCAGGCCGGTGACGGTTTGCACCGTCAGGCCGTGGGTGCCGTACGCCCCGGTGTTGGCCACGATTTTCATCTGCATGGAGTGCAGCGTGCCGTCGGCCATGACGCCTGCTTTCCAGGTGATGCTTTGCGGATGGCGGGTGCGGCTGCTGCGGAACTCCTCGCTGCGCGTTAGTTCCATCCGCACCGGGCGGCCGGTGGCAATGGTGAGGTGGCCCACGATGTCCTCAATGAGCATTTCCTGCTTCACGCCAAAGCCGCCGCCGATGCGTGGCTTGATGACCCGGATGCGCCGCACGGGCAAATCCAGCAGCGGCGCCACCATGCGGCGCACGTGGAACGGCACCTGGGTGCTGGTGCGAATCACCAGCCGTTCGTCGCTGTCCCACCAGCTGATGGCGATGTGCGGCTCGATGGGCGTTTGCTGCACCTGATGGACGTAGTAGCTGTGCTCAAACACGTGATCCGCTTCGGTAAATCCTTGCTCCACGTCGCCCACTTCCGCCTGGATGTGGTGCACGATGTTTCGGCTGGCGTCGTGGATTTCTTCGGTGTCATCCTCATCGTGGATGATGGGTGCGCCCGGTTTGATCGCTTCGGTTTCATCGAAAACGGCGGGCAGCAGTTCATACTCCACCTTGATCAGCTTAAGCGCTGCTTCGGCGATGGCTTCACTTTCGGCAGCCACGGCGGCGACGCGGTCGCCCACGTAGCGCACCTTGTTGTCGAAGCTGACCTGATCGTGCGGCGGCGGATTGGGGTAGCTTTGCCCGCCGGAAGCGTACTTAACGCGTTTGACGTTTTTGTAATGGATGACGGAATGCACGCCGGGCAGCGCTTCCGCCTCGCTGGCGTCGATGTCTAGAATGCGGGCGTGGGCGTGCGGGCTGGTGAGCAGCTTGGCGTACAGCATGCCGCGCATGTCGATGTCGTCTACGAAGGCGGGGTTGCCTTTGGTGAGCTTGATGGCATCTACTTTGGTTTCTGGTTTGCCGACAACGGCCGTTTCCGGGATGCCAGACGTGAGAATGATGTCGGTTTGCGGTTTGGTTTGGGTGGAGATGGGAGATTGGAGATTGGAGATTGAATCTCCGGCCAATTCAGGGCCATCATCTTCGGCGGTCGGTGGATAACCGGCGTAAAAGGTGGCGTCGATAATGGGCGGACCGTCGTAGGGCGGCACGTCTTCGCCGCGCAGGTAGGCGGCGGCGCGCAGCACGGCCTGCACGGGCTTCACATAGCCCGTTTCGCGGCACAGAACGCCGGAAAAAGCATCACGCACTTCGGCTTCGGTGGGATTTAGATTTTTATCCAGCAGCGCTTTAGCGGCCAGAATCATGGCTGGGGTGCTGTAGCCAGACTGGATCGCGCCGGTTTCCACAAACGCTTTCTGGATGGGGTGCATCTCGCCGACGGCAACGTTGAGGCCTTCCACGGTTTCGATACGGTGGCCAACGGCTTGCCCGGCCAGCAGCACGTCGCTGTTGACGAGCTGACCATCCAGTAAAACGGCCGCTGCCCCCGTTCGTCCATCATGGCTGCCAAAGCGCACGCTAAAAAAGCCTGCGCCGCGCAAGGCAGAAAGCAGCGTGTCCGTGGGATTGGCTGAAATGTCGTACTCTTTGCCGTTAATGTTTAGTGGGAGGGTCATAGTTTTTTCCTTTAAGAGGAGATGTAATTGGGTAATTGAGTAATTAGGTAATTTGCTGATGTTCGGCTCCCAATTACGCAATTACCTAATTGCTTTTTTAACTTCTTTTGACAAGTTCCTTCACCGCCTGCACCAGTTCATCTACCGTTTGGTAGCGTTCGTCTGGATTTTTGGCGAGGGCTTTGTGCAAGACTTCGTCCCAGGGTGACTGCAGGGTGGGGATGGCGGCCCGCACGCTGGGAATGGGATTGTTGAGATGGGCCATCACAATGCTGACGATGGAATCACCCTTGAAGGGCAGCTCGCCCGTGAGCATGAAGTAGAGGACGATGCCCAGGGCGTAGATGTCGGTACGGCCGTCCAGCTCCTTCGTCCCCTGAATTTGTTCCGGACTCATATATTCCACGGTGCCAATCATCACACCGGTACCGGTGATGCCTTTGGCGGCCTGTAAATTTTTTGCCGTGCCAAAATCGGAGAGAAAGGGTTCGTTACGGCCGTTAAACAAAATGTTGGCCGGTTTAATGTCCCGGTGCAAGATGCCCTTCTCATGGGCCTCGGCCAATGCTGAACCAACCCGTTCCATCACAAACCCCACGTCGTCCAGGGTCAGTGCGCCATTTTGTAAGCGTTCCTCTAGCGTGCCGCCAGGCATGTAGCGCATGACAATGTAGGATAAATCCCCCTGATGACCAAAATCATAAATGGGAATAACGGCCGAATGTTCCAGAGCGGCAATCGTCTCTGCCTCTTGCTGGAACCGTTCATAAAAATTGGGGTCAATGTCCAGCGCTTGCATGGCCAAAACTTTGACGGCTACTTTGCGCCGGATGAGCGGGTCTTCGGCCAAAAAAACGGCCGCCATGCCGCCTCGACCAATTTCTTCTAAAATTTTGTACCTGCCAATTCGTTCTGGTGTCATCGTTGATCCTGAAACTTAACTGCGTGGATAATGGAGGGATTTTAGTCTATTGTGAGGCTGGTTTCAAATGGCGTGGGATCTGTTCTGGCGGCAAAAGAAAAAGGCCAGCAAGCGTGCAGCCTGCTGGCCTGAAACAGCGTGATGGGTTTGCTAACGGCCGTTTTCTTGCGGTGACAATAAAGCCAGCAGTCCCACAATGCCCATGTTGCTATATAGCAGAGGAGACATGAATGGTGCCCCGCGCAAAAAGCGTTCTGGGACGATGGTGCTTTGGCTGGTGAGATCAGCCTGGATATGAAAGTAAGCGCCAACCATGCCTACCACAATCAGCAAGACCATAGCGGTAACGTAAATCGTGACATCTTCGGTGGTTAGTTCGCGATTGAGTGCGCCCATGCCGGCGGAAACGGCCGTGGCAAATACCCCCACCACCAAAGGCAACCAAAGATAAGGATTTTCCCAGGGATGCCGTGAATGATCTAAAGCGCTGCTTACCAGAGCCACCAGTGTTCCCAAACTTACCAGGAAGAAGTAAGCACGGGTTTTACTGTAGGGCATCTGCACCGTGCGGCCAAACGGCAGCTTGAGCAGGCCGCTGCCTGTGGGGACTTCCTCCCAGGCAGCGCTGATACCCAATACACCAATGCCGGCAAAGGCAAACGGAGCCAGAAACGGCGGTGCCCAAACAAGCAGGTTCAGCGTTATCCGCGATCCCAGCGGGGCTGTGGGCAGGGTGCCTCGAATGAGGTGGAAGTAAGCGCCTAATACCCCCACGATGATACTGGTGAGGAAAACGGCCGTTGCTAACCATGTTGCCGTTTTTCTGTTGCGCAACGCGATCAGCCCAGCCACCAATAACATGATCCCCGCAGCCGGGCCAAAGATAATTGGAATCCACTCACGGGGGCGAATGGTGTTATTCAGCACATGGGCCAACAAGGTGTCTAGCCCCAGCATGATTTCATTAAACGCTGCCATCAGCAGCATCGCCTGGTCACGGGAGATAGGCAGTCGCCGCTGACCAGCTTTTGGAAAAACAGTTGCTAAGTAGTTCATATCAGTTAGCCAAAAGATACAAGCCTGACTCAACCTCAGTCAGGCTTGCTCACAGGTTTATTCGATGGGTCCTGGCGGACCGGGATCAATGGGTTCCAGACCAGCTTCTTCCAGCTTGTCGTTTACTATTTCAATCAGCTCAGCCCTTTCATGCAGCATTTCATAGGCCCCATGCCATTGCACATAGTCGGCCCCCTGCATCCAGGTGCCAAACTTGGCCGTACGCCCCCAATGATGCCATAAGTTGAAGTAGACAAAATCAATGGGTTCATCAAATGGCTGGGCGGTTAACAAGCCATTATCTACCAGCGGCTGAATGATTTCATCACTTTCCGCTACCCAGGCATTCACTTGCTCCACAGCCTTGTCGGCATCACTGTAGAGAGTTTCGATAAAGTTGGTGTTGTGGCATTCTGAGCAAACGCCCTGCATACGTGTCATGTTATCTTGCCAGGCTGGTCGCCGATCACTAATTGGCGCGGCCAAATTCCAGGTTAGGCGATCCCCAACGTCATGGGTGGTGGCCGTTGGGCCAAACCCACTCATGTGGCAGGTGGCACAGGTGGGTGCCGGGAAATTCGTGGAATCGAGCGTGCCTGGTTCTGCTTCCCAATCCCAGGTATGACCATCGGTAGCATAAGCAATGCCATGTGGCGATTCCTGATAAATTTCCCACTGTGGATGATCTGGCCCAATGTGGCAGGCGTTACACGTTTCTGGCCTGCGTGCCTGCTCCAGGCTGAATTCGTGACGTTGGTGACATTCCTGGCACTGACCCACGGAGCCATCCTCGGCTGGTTTGCCCACATCATGGCAGCTTTCGCAGGCAAATTTTGTGATCGCTGGCCCTTCGATGGCATGAATTGCGTTTCTGGCTCGCACTTTCTCATCACTGTAGCCGCCTTCGGGAACAGCCTGGTACATGGCCAGCAGCTCAGGTGAAAGAACATCCTGACCGGCGTAGGCTACAAAAGAGGGCAGCGCATGGCGGCTCTGGTTGAACTGGGCTACCTCATTTTCATGGCAAGTTTCGCACATGGCCGTGGTTGGCTCATTTAAGACATACGTGTCTTCATGTTCAATAGCGCCAGGATAATCGGCATCGACCTCATGACAATCGCGGCAAGTTACTTCTGCGGCCGCCATGCTGCTGTGCCCATATTGTTCGACAATGCCTGGTGTATTGCGCGTGTGGCATTCAACACATTCATCGTCGCTGTCTGCCAGGACGTTTATTGGTTCGTCGCCGCTGGCTTCTGTTCCGGCTTGACTCACAGCCATAATCACCAGGGTCAGCCCGGCTACAATGAGCACGGCTATGATGCCCAGGATTAGCAGCCGAAAGGAGCTACTGGTATTCTGTGAAGTTTCTTGACTCATTCACTATCCTCCTAAATTGGATGTTATGGAAGTAATAGGGAGATAAAATTCTTCCGTAGGAAGCAGTTTAATTGTGGCAAGGTGGTCTTTCTTTGCAATAGTGCAATGAACGGCCGTTTACTACAATCAGTCTAATTTTTGAGGGCTTGGTTGTTGAATTGTAGGGAAAAGCTACTTCAGTTTAACAAAGTGTCGTTATATTAGCCAAAAAAATTTAAAGCAGATTATGAGCATTTTGTTGAACCAGATAGAAAAAGCTATACTTATGCTTATGTCACGATTACGCATCCTCCTTGTAGATGATCACGAAGTGGTTCGATTAGGCTTAAAAAGTTTGATTGAACGCAATCCGGGCTTCGAAGTGGTGGCCGAAGCGGCCGCCCAGCAAGAAGCTGTAACGAAAGCATTGGCCCATAAGCCAGATATTGTGCTTATGGATATTCGGTTGGCTGGCGGCAGCGGTATCGAAGCATGCGAGCAGATTATGACAGAATTGCCGACAACAAAAGTTATTATGCTCACGTCTTATGCTGAGGATGAGATGCTTTTTGCTGCAATTCGTGCTGGGGCATCTGGTTATGTGCTTAAACAAGTGGGGAGCAATGATGTTGTCCGCGCCATTGAATCCGCCGCACGGGGTGAGGCAACGTTGGACCCGTCGCTCACGCAACGCATATTTAACGAAATGCGCCGCTCTATTCAGCAGGAAGAGTCTGCGGCCTTTAGCGATCTAACTTCTCAAGAAATGCAGGTCTTGTCGCTAATTGCTGAGGGGCGCACCAATCGTGAAATTGCTGAGGCGCTTTATCTGAGTGAAGGCACCGTACGTAATTATGTTAGTGGAATATTGTCTAAACTGGAAGTTTCGAATCGGGCCGAAGCGGCTGCCTATGCGATTCAACACCACCTAAAAGATTATCTGCAGTAAATCAACTACGTGGAAAATTGATTGCGAGATTGGCAACGGATAATCTTGTCTGTGTTAATAGTTTTGGATTCCGGGGTGAAGTAACTGCATGAAGAATAATGGGCGGGAAGTAGACTCCGTCGTGGAGGCTATTTGCCAGGCAACTCTGAAAATTTCTCAGGTGGGCAGTTTGCCAGAGACCTTACAACGTATTGCCGACACGGCACGCGAGCTGCTCAATGCGGATTTTGCTATTTTAGCCACGTTTGAATTAGAAAATCTATCTGAGAACTTTATTTTTTCGGGCGTTGACCAAGAAACGGCCGATTCTATTGCGCATCCACCTCAAGGCATTGGCTTGTTGGGTGCTTTGTCTGATGAACAAAAGACCATACGTTTGTCAGAGCTTAGCCGTCATCCGCAATTTACCGGTTTTCCCGTAAATCATCCAGAAATGAGTAGTTTTTTGGGGATGCCTATTGAACAGCAGGGGCAGGTATACGGCCGTATCTACTTGGCCAACAAAACAAATGGCCAGACCTTCACCGCCATTGACGAGCAACTGCTTCAGCTGTTTGCCGCCCATGCGGCCGTTGCCATTCAAAATGCGCAGCTGATTGAATCTAGCAGTCAGCAGCGCCACCAACTCCAGCAGCAAAATCGCCAGCTTGCGGCTTTAGACAAGGCCACAATGGCAATTTCTAGTGAATTGACGCTGGACAAAGTGTTGCAACAAATTGTTGACGCTGCCCGCGATTTGGCCGATGCGCAATACGCGGCTTTAGGTGTTCCCAACAGTCAAGGCTTTTTAGAAACATTTATTGATAGCGGCATGGAACCTGAAGTGGTGGCTGGCATGCCACACTTGCCGAAGGGGCTTGGCTTATTGGGTGCCATTATCAAAGAGAAAAAAACAATCCGGATACCGCGTATTACAGACGACCCGCGTTCTGTAGGCTTTCCTGAAGGTCACCCACCAATGGACCCGCTGCTGGGGGTGCCGGTTATTGCCGGCCGTGAGGTGTTAGGCAATTTATATTTGACCAACAAGCTGGGAGCGGATGAATTTACCCAGATGGATCAGGATTTGGTGGAAATATTGGCGGCACATGCGGCCGTTGCCATTCAAAATGCCCGTTTGTATGAACAAGTCGGCCGTTTGGCCATTGTGGAAGAGCGTACGCGCATTGGTATGGATCTACATGATGGCATTATTCAATCTATTTTTGCCGTCGGGCTAACATTGGAATCCACCAAACTTTCTCTGCCAGACAATCCCAAAGATGCCGACGAGTTGTTAACTTATGCGATTGAGGGTTTAAACGCGACGATTCGTGATATTCGTAACTTTATTCTGGATTTACGGCCGCATCGCTTTCAGGGTAATTTAGAGCAGGGCTTAGGCCGATTGGTGCGGGAATTTCAGGCAAATACGATGGTGGCTGTCTCTCTTTCAGCAGAGAAGGACGCTCTGGCGCTGCTATCAGCATCGGTGGCACGCTCACTCTTTTTGTCTACACAAGAGGCCCTGGCCAATATCGCGCGCCATGCTAAGGCCGAACAAGTTTTAATTAATATTGAGGCACATGATAACCGATTGATCTTGCGTATTTCAGATGATGGTCGTGGTTTTGATATGGCCTCTAAGAATTACTCTATTGGGCATGGTTTATCTAATATGCGGGCCAGGGCGGAAGATTTAGATGGAACCTTTGATATTGAATCTGCTCCTGGTAGGGGAACAACGGTGAAGCTGGTTTTCCCTATTGAGGCAGAACATTAGGTTTGCTGGAAGGCTTAAATTTATACTGGCCCCAGGTTAGCTGTCGTTGATTAACCTGGAATAACATCTTCAGCCAAGCTGTTGGCAGCATACTCCAAAAAGTCGGTGACAGTAATAATGCCGATAAGTGTCCCATTTTCCAAGACAGGCAATCCACCAAACTTATAGATGCTGAGCATTTCCGCAGCGCGGTAGGCTGGCATATTCGGTTCTACAGTGATGGGGTTGGGGGTCATGCAGCTTTCGGCTGTAACCGTATCTAGCAGCTCTTCATCTTGCCAACGGCCGTGCAGCACCACAGGGGAGTTCATCACCAGACGCACATCCCGGTCAGTAATGATCCCGACAAGCTTGCCATTGTCTAGAACCGGCAGCTGGCGGCAACCTTCTGTTTTCATCACGCCAATGACAGTGCGCATTGGTGTATCTGGCGCAACGCTGCTAGGGATTACAGTCATTAAATCGTTTACGGTCACCATGGTGCTCTCCTGAAATAACTTAACGCATAGGCGCAATGGGGAATTGCTAGGCTGGTGCAGCCTCTTGTTTTGCAGTGTAATGTATTGTTTTTAGGGGAACGTGTGGCAAATGTCATGAATGGCAGATGACTTTCTTCGGCAGAAAATCCGTGCATTATATGTAAAATGATTTATAGGAATATAGCGGGTCTTATATTGGCTAGTTTGTGGCGAAATGGTGCTGGCTTTTTGTCCAGATGACAAAGTGCCTTGGCTTTTATGACAAATGTCACTTGTTGCTTCCATCGCTGAACCTTATCCTTCCACCCGCTATGGATAAGTAGGCTCTATTGTTGAAATGCTCGGGTTAATGGAACAAATTCGCTTAATAATCATCGATCAACACAAAGGGGTGCGGAATGCTTTGCGGGTCAGGTTACGCTCAGCACCGAATCTTGTTATTGTTGGCAGTGTTGACGCCGATGAAGCCACGCGGTTGACGCAATCTGATTTGCCGCCAGATGTTGCTTTGCTTGGGTTATCTGGGCGAAATGATGATTTGGGCTATATGGTGGCGTTGGTAAAGCGGTTGGTGGCGGGGGGAACGGCCGTATTAGCCTTATCTTCTTATATTGATGATATGGCTCGTGAATTGGTTTTGCAGGCGGGCGCCAGCGATTATCGCTTGAAAAATATTAATACCCCAGAACTGTTAGCCGAAATTGAATTATTGGCGGAAGACCACAGAAAACATCACATTGACGATTTATGAATCGGGGTCCCACTCTTCTAAAGATTTAAGCACATTCATATAGTTGGCTCGTTCAAAAGCTGCCGGGTCAGAAATGCGCTGTTGGCTCAAGATGCCCTGAATAGCTGCGATGCTTTCTTCCCCATTTTCATCCAACCATTGTTCCAGTTCGGCCAAAATCTGCTTGATGTGTTCAATGCCGTTTTTGAGGAGTACGGACGCAACGGCCGTTACTTTAGCCCCAGCCATCATGCATTTTACAATGTCCGTGCCGCGCTCAACCCCACCCGTAACCGCGATGTCTGCCTTGACTTGACTGGCCAAAATTGCTGCCCACCGCAATCGCAGACGCAGTTCTGCCTGTGAGCTTAAATCTAAACTAGAAACTACCTGGCGGGTTTCCAGATCAATATCGGGCTGATAAAAACGATTAAAGAGAATCAAGCCATCTACCCCCGACTTATCCAATTGGCTGGCCATATGGGCAAAGGCACTGAAATACGGACTTAACTTTACAGCCACAGGAATACGAACGGCTGATTTTACATCTCTTACAAGATGTAAATACATCTCTTCAATTTCCTGCCCGCTCACATTTGATTTGGTCGCCAAGTAATAGATATTTAGCTCCATTGCGTCTGCACCAGCAGCTTCAATAAGGCGGGCATATTGCACCCATCCACCGCTATAATATCCATTCAGGCTGGCAATGACCGGAATAGAAACTGCCTTCTTCGCCTGGTAGATATGGGCCAGATAACCGTTAGCACCACGGTTATACCCTTTCATCTCTGGCAAATGCTGCAAGGCTTCAGGCAGTGATTGTTGGTTCATTGGCGTTACTTTTTCCACCCCCATGCCCTGAAGCTCAATTTGCTCTTCAAATAGGGAGGGTAAAACAACGGCCGCAGCTCCGGCAATCTCCATGCGCTGTAAATTGTCTACGTAGGCGGTTAACGGTGAGGCAGACACAATTAGAGGATTATTAAGCGTTAATCCCAGATACTTGGTGCTTAAATCGGTCATCACTTTCTCCTGTGCAGCATATCAAGGTGGTAAATCATAGCTGATTTGTAAAAAATCCACCACCGATGACAGATGTCAGGCTGAATTGTTACATCCCACACTCGTTGGTTATAATCGGGTCGCTAAACTGATGGAAATCAGAACACAAAAGGAAGGGGTATTAAAAACATGACAAAAAGAGCAAGAAGCCGTCGCTCAGCTAAAAAACAAAACAATTGGATGTTGATTGCTGGTGTTGTGGGTGGGGGCATCATTATATTTGCCGGGCTAATTTATCTGGCCTTTCGTGAACCTACGCGATTAAGCTTATTAGGCTACTGTAATAGCAATCCAGAAAATTGTATCGTACTCGGTAATGAAAATGCCGATGTTTCTGTTGTTGAGGTGTCCGATTACGGATGCTCGCATTGCCGCGATTTTAATCTGGAAACAAGCCCCACATTGGCAGCACAATATGTAGACAGTGGCGAGGTGAAATGGGTTGTGGTTCCTTTTGCTTTACAGGGTCAAACGGGAGCATTCCCTACCATGCCGTCAACGATTGCTGCTATGTGTGCCAACGAGCAGGGGGCTTTTGCTGATTATCATCGCGCTTTGTTTGAGCTGCAATCTACGCCTTTATTTAACACGGAAGAGGGTTTTATGCAGGCGGCAGCTGGTTTGGGTTTGGATACGGAGGCGTTTAGCAGCTGCCTGAATAACAATACATTTGCTGATCGTGTTATAGAAAATATTACGATGGCTCAGCAAGCCGGCATCAATTCTACGCCTAGTTTTTTCATTGATGGTGACTTGCTCGCGGGTAATCAGCCAATTACTGTGTTTCAACAGCGGCTGGATTCTTTATTAGATTCGTAAGCAACTTTTATTGGCAAACGACCTTGGGGTGAAACGATTAAGCTGAAGCAATACTCCCCATAGATCGGTCGGAGAAGTTTGCTTCAGCCCAAATAATTATGAGACAAGATTGGCAAGTTCGTTTAATTCAACTACTGTCCGTGCCGGGGATGCTGCTGGCATATTACCTGTTTCTTTTTCATGAGGGTGTGCTTATAGTGGGTTGTTCCGTGGGCAGTGTGTTTGATTGCGGCCAGGTAAGCGGTCCGGGTGCCCAGTATGCTTCAATTGGACCGGTGCCAGTGGCTTTTATTGGCTTGACCGGGTATGCGGTCATTTTTTTACTGACCTGGTTACGCGACTGGGATTTTCCTTTGATGGATTATTTTCCCGAGTTGATGCTGGCTGTAACTGGCTTTGCTTTTTTGTTTTCGCTGGGTCTTACGCTGCTTGAGTTTTTTGTGATTGGGGCATTTTGTCAATATTGTGTGGTTTCGGCCGTTTTTGTGGTGCTGCTGTTTGGTTTATCAATAAGTTATTGGCGTGCGGTTAAAGCCGAGGGGGAAGCAGATGCGTCTTGAACTGGTGAAAGATTGGATGACCCGGGATGTGATAATGGGATCGCCTGATTTGGGATTATTAGAAGCTGATGCTTTGATACGTGAGCACCATATTCGTCGGTTGCCTGTGGTGGAAAACGGCCGTCTCATAGGTATTGTGACCCATGGCGATATTCGCGAAGCGCGGCCTTCTGCAGCGACATCGCTGAGCACCTGGGAGCTAAATTACCTTTTGGCCAACCTCACGCTTGGTAAAGTGATGACCAAAACGCCCCGATTTATTTCGCCAGAGGCCACCATTGGCGAGGCCGCGGATATCATGTTTACCCATAAAATTAGTGGCTTGCCCGTTGTAGACGCTGCTGGAACTCTAGTGGGTATTATTACGGAATCAGATATTTTCCGCATGGTGGCGCATAATTGGAAACATAGCCAGGATGATTCCGCCAAGCCTTATACGCATTATGATGAAAGCTGATTGGCAATTACGTTAGTTCGCAAGCCAGGTCATGATGCTGGCGAAATCTCCAATAACACTAACTAAAAAAAGAAACACACCAGGCTTTATTTGCCTGGTGTGTTTTTGCTTTTGGCGTAGGGTGTATCTTGCCGTTCGATTATTTTTAATCAATCCATCCTTGAAAAAGCAAAATGACGGTAGAGGATAGTCTTAAGAATAGAAAAATGCCTACGCTGCCAATAAGAGTAACGGCCGTTTGCCATTTTAGCTTCATTTCTCGTTCGGAGAGCGCTTGCCACAGTAGAACGCCTATGTTCAGCGTAAACAATATGACAAACAGGAGGGTGATCTGCAACCAGGTGCGTTCAGACAGTTGATCGCGCCAGTGCAATTGCCGTAACTGACTGTAGCGCGCTTCAGAAATGCCTAAAGTGTCTTCTACGATGACGATTGGCCCACGGTAACGCATGGAGTAACTGCCCTGGCAGGCAACGGTTAACCCACCAAATCGCGTTTCACAATCGGTAATTGTTGAGCCGATCCCTTGTGTCGTGTTCAGCTTCATTTCAAGCGCTTGGCCCTCAAGCTGAACGGAGCAGGTGAGCGTGCGATTATCACCATCGGGGTTACCGCAGCTGAATTGATTTCCATTGATTATCAGGTGATTGGTTTGCCCTGTGCGAATGGTGACATTGCCAATGGTGTTGGCGCGGGTGGGCGCATACTGATAGAGATAAAGCGTGCCGACAATTGCGCTGATGAGGAGCAATACGGCCGTAATACGGGGGAGGTTATGCCATTGCTTGTTCATGTTTCTTAGCCTACCAAATTTATCTCCCCTTAATTTGCCGTTTTCATGACGTTAACACGACAGGAAGGCCACGGTGGCCCGAGTGCAGCGTTTATAAAAATCACGGTTCGTGGTTGACGCCGTGTTACAGCAACAGTATACTACTACGTCGTTACGCAATTCGGGGCGTAGCTCAGCTTGGTAGAGCGCTCGGTTTGGGTCCGAGAGGTCGTCAGTTCAAATCTGGCCGCCCCGACAAGACGGTAATCGGTACTCAGTAAACAGTAATCAGTTTTTTCCACCGATTACCAGCCACTGACAAACTGATAACCAACATGCGGCAGTGGTGTAGGGGTAACACAATAGCCTTCCAAGCTCTTGTCACGGGTTCGAATCCCGTCTGCCGCTCTGTTTCATAGGTGCGACGCACTTGCTACCAATGGCTTCATAGAGCGTCATTTTGGAGAAAGTGCGTCGCACCTTTAAGTTTTAGGGCCTGTAGCTCAACGGCAGAGCAGTCGGCTCATAACCGATCGGTTTCAGGTTCGAATCCTGGCAGGCCCACTTTCCTCATTCATTCTTCTAGTCTTCAATCGTTGCTTCGCCTAATGGAATCCAGCTATAGACGGCCGTAATGCGTTCATCCAGTATCGGCAGTGGATGATTGGTAAACGCGTCGTACAGGCGCAAAATACCGCTTATGGGCTGTCCCTGCGTTGCCGCGTTGTCCACATACAAAATGGGTGCGTCTGGAGCTGGCTTATCGCTCCGGCAAAAGCCGCTGAAAGTGGCTGGTTCGGAGCGAGGCGGGAAAACAATTGTTCGTGGCGATTGCACCTCAGAGCCATGAATCCACTTCAATGTGGGGACGCCACCCATCGCTGGAATACTATCCACCAGATCGCACCAGGCCCAGGTAAAGCCGTCTGCTTCAAGTCCTACTAAGCGGGTAGAAACGACGGTGTCACGCAGCAGGGGACGGCCGTTTATAAACTGCATGGGCAAGTCAATTGTATCTCCAGGGGAAACGCCCGTTGCCACGTCAGCCAGCGATTTCCCTGTCCAAACAAGGCCCTGTCCCAAAGGAACATAATGTTCACCAGGTCGAGATCGTGGAACGGACCACTTCGATTGAACCAGTCCCCAGGGTGCCATAAGCTGGGGGATGCTCTCACTGCCCTCTGTGTCTGAAATGGTGCTGAAATAGCCTTTGTCGGTTTGCCAGTGTAAGTAGAGGCGAGTTTGTCCGGGCAAGGTATTGTCCCAATCGTAACCAACGAGCACGAGAGAGGGCGTCTCGCCTATTACGGGACGAGAAATTGGATGCTGCGACGCTGGTGGCAGACTGGCCGGCGTTACGTTTAGTGTGCCAATTTCGGCAAAATCTGCTCCGCTGCCCAGCCGCAGGGCAAAGTCACCCGGCCCCTGGCGTGGTGTTAGACGGAACTGGGTGAGGGTAATGCCTTCCGTCTGGGGGACAGCCTGCACATCGGCCTGGGCCACAATAGTACCTGTTTCATCCAGCACATGGACAAAAAACGGCACCGGTGTTGTTCCTTCCCAGGCCAGCGTTAGACGTGCTTCCAGGCCGATTTCTACTTCGGCCTGTTCCAGCGTGTAGCCTAAAACCTGTGTCCCATCGTTAAGCGCGAGCGCAAGGGGGATGAACTGGTTGGGCAGTTCGGTACGTGGCGTTTGGCGAAACAACAGCGCCTCGCCCAGCGGTTCCGCAGGGGGCAATGCGCTGTAGGCTGCTTCGTCAATGTAGGTGGCGATGACAGAACGGCCGTTTCCCAGTCCGACCCCAATCTCTTCCACCCAGGTTTGACTGTACAATCCTTCACCCGGTGCCACATAGTCAATTGTCACATCAGGCCGCACCCCCTCCACTATTTGCAAATACCACAGTGGGGTAGCCCAATGCCAGTTGGCCAAAATCAGACTGTCTGGCGGAGCTTCATCCAAAATGGTTTGAGCGTAGTCGCGCGCATCCTCGGTTTGGTGCAGCCAACGATAGCTGGGCCAATGCTGCCACCCTTGCCAGACGGCCGTTGTGAACAGAACGGCCGTTACCGTTAAGGGAAGCCAGCCAATGGCCGCTGGCTGCTTTGATCCCAGTTTGCTCAAGTAGCCGCTGGCGATGCCAATGCAAATGGCCAGCGGCACATAAGCGGGCAGCATGTATTCCACGGTTTGCGGGGCGCGGTAAGTGGCTGTTATTAGCGTGTGCAGGGCAAATGAGCCGCCCAGCAGCAACCCCAGCCGCCAGTGACGTCGCATCAAGAGCAGCCAGCCCAGCAGCGCCCCGGCTAGCAGCCAGGGCGAAAATTGAAAGGTCAGTACATTGCCCATCACCTTGAGACGGGGCCACAGCACCACAGGCTGCACAAAATAGAAAAAATCTCCCTGGAAGCCCAGCGCCAAAAAGTGGTTCACAAAGCCAGAGAGGGTGTTGAGGCCAGCGCTGGCTCCCGGTACATCGGCTCCGGCACGCAGCGGCAGGTAGAACAAAGGAATAAGACCAGCGAGGGTAGCCAGAAACGGCCGTTTCCAGCGCAGCGGCGTTCTGAAAAATCCAGGATCGATCAAAATCAAGCTAAACCCAAAGACAAGCCCCATAAACGCCAGAGAAAGGTGATGGGTGAAGCCAAAGCTAAGTGCCGCGGCAAACAAGACGAGGTAACGATCTGTCTGGGCTTTTTCTTGCCAATGACGAATGAGCGCATAAATAGCCAATGCGGCAAAAAAGGCCGTCAGGCTGCGAATGTTGGCTGTGGTGGCCTGTGCCCAGAAAGTGGTGGCGGTACCCAGGGCGAGAACGGCCGTGCCCGCTGCCAGATGCCGCTCTGTCAGGCGAAAAACGGCCAGGTAAACCACTCCCAGCGTGGCTGTGCCGATGAGCATTGAAAGGAGATTGATTTTATAAGCAGCCGTAGCCGCAATGGGCAGCCAGGTCATTAACTTGCTAAGCAGTGTGTAAAGGGGAAAGCCAGGTGGGTGCGCCACTCCCAGCGTAGCCCCAACCAGCTGAAACTCGCCATTGTCGGCTGGCAGCAAGCCTGGCGCTAAGGTGACTACGTACAGCAAGCCAAATAAAACCATGCTGCTGAGCAGACCTAGTTTCAGGATGCGCTCAGGTGGCAAGATTTGCTGCGGGAGAGGCACTAATTGGGCGATTACGGCCGTTACCAGCAGCAGCACAATGGCGACCGCAAAAAGAGTAGGATATGGGTAAAACACGTAGCCAAGCAGCAAAAGCAGCGGCCATGTTTGGCGCAGTGGGTGATGGCGCAGGCTAAAAAGTGCTAAAAGCGACAGACTTGCTGTGAGTAAAATCGCGGCAAATAAGCTGACTCCGTAGTAGAGCGACCACTGTTCACTCAGCACCCGTCCAGCAAACAAACCCAGGGCTAACGGAGGCAGGGTGGGCGCAAATTTGTGTTTTAGCTTGAACCACATGAAAGGGATTATAGCGTGGATACAACAACCGTCACCAAGCCGGGTCTAGGATTGTTGAATTATGGGGAATATGTTTGCTGATCTACTGTTCAGCCTGTCGTGGGTACATCTCGTGTACAACCTCAGCTTCTTTTTCTTCCCAATCTTCGTAACTTTCAGTTAAGCCTTCTTCCTGGCTTAGTCGGGAGGATAGCATGAGGGCTGCAACCACCAATATTGAGGCGAGGAGCCCCAATATCAGCCAAACGATGATAAAGGTTTGCATATGGCTCTTCTTCCAATTAGTCGCATTCTCTTCCGGTTTGCGGCAATGTAGACCGAATTGTATCCTATTTTGCCAAAAAAAAGCGAAACAATCAAAGAGATACTCATTTTGGGTACCATTTTGTAACAATGACAAATGCTTATACTCAATGTTATACTTGACCTGATTATTATTTTTAGACGGCCGTATTCAAACAAAACACTTAGCTAAACTACTGTCTCATGACTGAACCTGTAACCCGGTCTCCACTTGAAGAGCTGCCTCCCTCAACTTCTGATCGCAAGTCGGCGAAACGATACATTGCAGAACGATACGAGGTTGTGAATACGTTGGAAGGCGGCATGGGGATTGTTTTTCTTTGCCGCGATCATTTTACCTCCGAGCTTGTTGCCCTTAAGACATTCAAACCAGAATTTTTGTCGCATCGAGCCGCCCGTGATTTGTTTTTGCGTGAAGGGACGATGTGGGTGGAAATCGGTCGTCATCCTAACGTGGTGCAGGCGTACCGGGTGGAGCGGGTTGGAGACGGCCGTGAAGTGTATTTGGTGCTGGAATGGATTGTTCAACCCCAGGGGAAAAATTCGCCGTCACTGCGCTCCTGGCTAAAAGGGCAGCCCTTGCCGCTGGAGCAAGCCGTCTTGTTTGCTTTGCATGTCGCCCGCGGTATGCGCTTTGCCACCCAAAAAATACCCGGTTTGGTACATCGCGATCTGAAGCCAGAAAATATTCTCATCGGCCATGATGGCTCTGCCCGGGTGACCGATTTTGGACTGGCCAGCACATTATCTGGCCATAGCCCTGGCTCAACCGTTGGTTCGTTAGAGAACAGCCGAGAAAATATTGGCCGTACCCAGCTGACGCAGGGCGTGGCGGGCACGCCACTGTACATGGCCCCAGAGCAATGGGCCCACAAAGGTCTGGATGCTCGGGCAGATATTTATGCCTTGGGCTGCATCTTGTATGAAATGGTGACAGGCCGTTTTGCCGCTGAGGGTGAGACGCGGGAAGCGTTACGGCAGGTGCATGTAGACGGCCGTATCAAACCCCTTGATCCAGAACTGCCCCTGGCGCTGCGCCAATTTATTGAGCGCGCGCTGGCCATTCCCAAAGAGCAGCGCTACCGTGACTGGGCCGAAACCGAGAAGACGCTCGCCGCCGTTTATACCAGAGTTACCGGCAAGCTTTCCCCGCCGGAGTGGGATGGTGCCGAAGAGACGCCTGACGAACGCCGCGCGGCCGGTAACTCCTACAACACGATGGGCCTTTCTTACCTGGACATTGGCAAATTGGACGTCGCTGTGATGTATTTTGAGCAAGCCGTGAACGTGGCGCGTGCGGAAAACATTCGTGAATTGGAAGGCAAGGGGTTGGGTAATTTGGGGCTGGCCTACGCGGCGTTGGGTTACATTGAGCGCGCCATTGAGTTCCATGAAGAGCATTTGGCCATTGCTCGCGAACTGGGGGATCGGGCCGAAGAAGGCCGTTCCCAGGGTAACCTGGGCCTGGTTTACCGGCAAAAGGGTGAGCCGGAACGTGCCGTGCGCTTTCATGAAAAAGAGCTGCAAATTTTTCAACGTTTGGCCAACCGGTACAAAGAAGCGGAAGCACTGCACAATTTAGGCGAAACTTATCGCGAATTGGGCGATCCAACCCGTGCTGAAGATTATTACAAACAATCATTGGCCATTGCCCGCGATATTGGCGATCGCACTCGTGTGGAGCGCATTTTGAACAGCATGGGCAAGGTTTATCTGGATTCTGGCGAGTATAAAGAGGCGGCGCAATTATTTAAACAGACCCTGACGATTGCTCGCCAAATTGGGGATCGCGTGGGCGAAGGCGAGGTATTGGGCAACCTTGGCGAATTGTACCAGGCCTCTGGTTTTACTGACCGGGCAATTGAATATTACAACTATGCCTTGACCATTTCCCAGGAGAGCAATGATCGACGTAAGACGATTAGGAACTTGCTGCGTTTGGGTGATCTTCATCTGATCAAGAAGGAAATTGATGATGCGCTGGCTTATTATGAAAACGGTCTGGTTGCGGCCCAAGAAATTACTGACCAGGTGCAGGAACTGGCCGCATTTGCGAAATTGGGGACAGCGTTTGATGCGCAGGGCAATTACACCGAATCTGGCCGGATGTATAAGCGCGCCTTGCTCTTAAGTCGTGAGCGAAATAATCGTCAGATTGAGCAAACCATGCTCACCAAGTTGGCCAAGGCGTATGAATTGTGGGGTGATTTTAGCCGAGCAATCACTTACCTGGAACAAAGTTTGACGATGGTTGAGGCGCTGGGAGATGTGTCTGCGCAAAGTTGGCACTGGCGTGAATTGGGTCTGTTATTCCGCAGGCTAAACCAGGTGCGACCGGCTTTGGAGGCATTTGAAACCGCCCTGTCTTTGGCCCGTTCTGTAAAGGATCAAGCTGGCGAAGCAGAAATCTTAACAGAGTTGGGGGATTTATATCGTCTCATCAATGACCAAGCACAGGCAATGGAACATTACAAAGAGGCCTTGGATCTGGTTCAGGCGAATGAATTGATGCTGCAAGAGGCCAACGTACTCAGCGGCATGGGGATGAGCTATCAGGAAATGGGGAAAAAGCGGCCAGCTTTGCGTGAGCTGGAGCGGGGTTTAGAGGTTGCCAAGAAGTCGCGCAGCAGTCGAGCGGTCGCTGAGGTAAGCTATCGTTTGGCAATTGTTTTGTGTAAGCAGAGAAGTTGGGAAAAAGCAAAACCACACGCGAAGCTGGCACAGCGGCTGTACGGCCGTCTCGCCGACACCAGCATGGCTGAACGAGCAGAAACGCTTCTCACTCGCATTGAGCAAAACAAAGGCAAATCAACCGGATTTTTCCAAAACTTGCTGGAATCATGAGCCGTTAGTTACGAAACACCGAGCGTAAATTGGGGACCAGATCTGCGGCCGTTTCAAACCGCTCCCGAACGTTGAACAGCAAATAAAGACCGGCTTCACGCGGGAGAGCATGCTTGGCACTGGCTAAGCGCAGCTGCTGCCGATTGACCACCTTGTGCCCCCCCTGGCAATCAATATGCCCGGTCACCAGCACCGACTGCCGCTCAAAATTATGAGAGAGCGCATGCAGCATGGTGGTGAGCAGTACCTGGTAGCTGTTGTTGCCATACTCTTTTTCATTGCGAGAAAACATAGCAGGCCAGAGCAGCTCAAAGTCTGGGTCAGAGGTAGCCAGGGTGCCCACGAGAAAGTCATCGTAGCGGGGATCGTCCAGGCCGGAAACGGCGAACCATTTGCGGGCCATCTCGTTGTAAGTACGGCCGTGCATTTTGCGCATGGCTCGGACGAGAGACGGCCGTTCCTCCGGTGTAATTTGTTCCCTGGTTCGGGTTAAAACAGTTTGGTGAGAAAAGTTAAACAGCCGCTCAATGCCGTTGGTTTCGCCGAGCGCCGTGCTGGCCCCAGCATGGCAAATGGCAACGCCGCCAGGCGTACGAACGTAAAAAGGCAGGCTGTCAAACAAAGCGACAACTTCTTCCCGTTTGTCGCCCATGGCAAATTCGAAGCGAGGGGTAAACAGCTCATCCCCCTTTTGCAGGGTGATGCTGTAGATGTGCGGCAGTTCATGATTGCCTAACACGTAGATCAAGTTGTCGCCCAGCTCTTTTTTTAACTTGATGAGGTCCTGGACAATCTCAATTGATTTGTCCTGGTCCGCCGGGGCACTGGCATGAATCATGTCGCCATCGAAGATGAGGACGTCTGCCTGACCCAAGGCGCGCAGTTGAAAAAAAGCGTCGCGATACCGTTGGTACGCGTCCCAATCGCCGTGCAGATCGGTGACAACCATGGCTTGCCCTTCCGTGAGGTTTATCACCCGCTGCCAATTTGTGCTTACTTCACTCAAAGCTTACTTCCTTTTTTGCCTGTTACCGGTGCCGCTGTTGGAGTTCAACCCGAATATCATCCCAGCTGAGATCGCGGGAAACCAACAGAACCAGTAAATGATAGACGAGATCGGCGGATTCTTCCACCACACGCTGATCGCCCTGGCCTTTGGCGGCTAAAATCACTTCTACCGCTTCCTCACCAATCTTTTTGACGATCTCGTCTTCGCCAGCGGTGAGCAGGCTGGCCGTGTAGCTGTCGGGCGTGGGGTTATATTTTCGTTCTTGCAGGGTGGCAAATAGTTCGTCAATAAAATCATTCATTTGCTTGCTCTCTTTGTGTGCGGACCCATATCCAGCCTTCTTTTTTGGCCTGCGCCATGTTTGCCGGTGGTTTTGCCAGGCCGCGTAAAAAGTCTGCGCCAGCCAACACGCAGAGCGCGGCATCCAGCGCGTCGTCATTTTTCAGAAGCAGTTGGGAATCTGGCGGCAAGGTCACATGTTGTTTAAGATGATGCAGAATGGCAGAACGGCCGTTTTCCCCATCGTTGCCTTTATAACTTGGTACGCGTGTTGGGTCAAACAGAACTTTTAGGGTGCCTGCTGGATACACCTCAATTGCGTTCAGCTGGCTGAGACTTGTTGGCTGCCAGGCCAGGGAAATGGCTTGTTGGGTGAGCTGGCCTAGTTCTTCTAGTAGCGTGAGCGCGGCATGGGCGGTGCGGGCAATGCGGTCTGCGCCTACGTCCAGCGGCAGCTTGCCGGTGCGTTGCCAGATGTGCCGGTCGGTTTCGCGGCGAAAGAGGGTGTTGGGCGGCAGGGACAGCGGCTGGCCCGCCTGGTGGTTGGCGAGTTGATCGCCCAGGTCGGCTGGCCAGCCCAGCGGGGCATCGATGGCCAGCAGGGTGGGCTGGTCGGCGGGCAGCCAGTTGGCGAGGATGTGAGCCAGCGGCTCTTTTTTGTGGCCGAGGGTGACGGTGTGGAGGAATACCGCCGTTCCGTCCCAAGTTCCCACTGCCAGCCCGGTTTTTTGCGGCTGCGTGGCGCAGTCAATGCCAATAATCGTGATCATAGTTAAAAGCGGAACACAGAGATGCGCAGAGGAGACGCAGAGAGGCACAGAGAAAAATCTCTAGTCTCCGGTCGCCAATCTCCCAAAAAAGCAGCTCATTGCCCCGGTGTGGCAGGCTGGTCCAGCGGGGTCCACTTGCAGCAGCAGGGTGTCGCCGTCGCAGTCTACGCGGATTTCGGTGACGCGCTGCACGTTGCCGGAGGTGCCGCCTTTGTGCCACAACTCCTGGCGGCTGCGGCTCCAAAAGTGGGCCTCGCCTGTTTCCAGTGTCAGATGCAGTGCTTCGGCATTCATCCAGGCGACCATGAGAATTTCGCGGGTAGTGTGGTGTTGGAGAACGGCCGTAATCAACCCTTTCTCATCAAATTTCAAATTTTCCATTTTTAAACCTGTGCTACTGGTATGTTTCTAATCATTGCTTGCTGAAAAATAGTATTGGCTACGGCATTCATGTCAGTAGCCTCGATTCGCTTATAAGAGTACGATTTATAGTGAGGTCCTTGCCAGATATGAAGCCGCTCCGAGTTGGTTTGGATAGCAAGAACCTCAATCTCACCCCAGCGCCAAAAAAGTTCATTCTTACCTTGTTGATAAGTAATGCCCCGTTCATCAACTTGGATACGTTTAAATCTGGTCGTTCCCCAGATGACAATAGATACATAAAACAAAACTATTCCCATCAAATAAATAGGAGTAGCCACTTCTCGGAACGGTCCAATACTTGTTAACCATAGAACTACCCCTAAAAAAATTATAACGCTTGCAAAGGCGATCCTTTGTTTTTGGACAGCTTTCTTTCTATTCGTTTGCGCCCATAAGGAAAAAGATTCTTTTTCTTGCCAAACTTTTGTTAGCCGCTCCTTTTCTTCTAGATATCCTCTTAGTTCTGGCGAGAGAGATTCTTCTGGTAACCATAGTGGAAGGATTGCGCGTACTTCAATCACTTGCCTTGGAGGAAGACTCTGCAACGGGATTTTGATGGTTTTATTGAGATGTAGCCACCCTTTCTTGTTGAAACCAAAACTGTTCAATTCAGCAGTTTTGATTTCATCTCGCCTTACCGTCTTTACTTTTTTCCATAAATTTTGCCAACTTAATGTGTCACCTTTGATAACAAAGTTTGTAAGTTTATTCTGAATCCCAAATAGCAAAGCACCCATCGGGAAGATAATTAATAGAAGGAAGAAGAAATAGTCTAATTTCAACGAAGCCAAATTTATCGGCAAAAATGATGCCAAAAATATGCTTACAAGCGAGAAGAACCAACCAATGATCAATGCTGTTTGGGTCGATAAAAAAAGCGATTTTAATGTAGATTTCTTGGTGCTTTTGTAACTGAATACGGTTTTGTCAGCATTCATCATGTTATTGTCGAACTGGAAGTCCTTGTTTTGCGAGATATTCTTTCACTTCCGCGATGGTGAGCTGTTTGTAGTGGAAAAGTGAGGCGGCCAGGGCTGCGTTTGCGCCGCCGTCAGTGAGGGCCTGGGCAAAGTGTTGCAGCGTGCCTGCACCGCCGGAGGCAATGACGGGGATGTTGACAGCGTCGGCAATGGCCCGGGTGAGTTCGATGTCGTACCCTTCTTGCGTGCCGTCGCCGTCCATGCTGGTGAGCAAAATTTCGCCCGCGCCGCTCCGCTCGGCTTCTTTGGCCCAGGCGACGGCGTCTAGCCCGGTGGGTGTGCGGCCGCCGCTCACGTAAACTTCCCATTTGGAGATTGGAGATTGGAGATTAGGGATTGGTTCGCTTTCTAATCTCCGATCTCCAGTCTCCAATCTCCTCTTTGCATCAATCGCTACCACAATCGCCTGGCTGCCAAACGCTTCTGCGCCCTGGCTGATGATGTCTGGGTTGCGTACGGCCGCAGAGTTGACGCTGATTTTGTCGGCCCCGGCGCGCAGGATGCCGCGCATGTCGTCCACGGTGCGAATGCCGCCGCCGATGGTGAAGGGGATGAACACCTGGTCGGCCACAGCGCGGGCCAGCTCCATGACGGTTTTGCGCGCTTCGTGGGTGGCGGTGATGTCCAGGAAGACCAGCTCGTCGGCCCCGGCCTCGTCGTACAGTTTGGCCTGTTCTACGGGATCACCGGCGTCGCGCAGCTCGACAAAGTTAATGCCTTTGACGACACGGCCGTCTTTCACGTCTAAACAGGGGATAATGCGTTTGGCTAACATAGGACATTCCAATCGTCGCGCGGAAGGAATCCGCAGCTACAAGATTTCATTTAATTGGTGCAGCGTTTTGATTTTGTGGGTGATGGGCAGGTCACTGCTTTGCCCATTGGGATTGTACCAGCAGGTGTCGATGCCATAGGTGATGCCGCCAGTTATGTCGGACGAGAGACTGTCGCCAATGATCAACACCTCATTTTTAGCTGGCTGGTTCATCCGCTCGAAAGCCACATCAAAAATGCCGGGATTGGGCTTGGCCACACCCACCTCATCAGAAACAACGACGGCCGAAAAATAGGATTCCAGGCCAGAACGGGCCAAACGTGGATACTGTACATCCGCTAAGCCATTGGTGATGAGAGCCAGGTGGTAACGGCCGTTTAAGGTTTGAATTAATTCAGCGGCCCCTTCAATTAAATGGGCTTGTTGGGCCAACTGGTCCAGGTAAGTGTTGGCAAACGCCTCGGCATCATAGGCAATATCTAGTTCTATAAACAACTGGCGAAATCGGCCGATACGCAGTTCGTTTGCTGTGACCTGCTTTTGCTCAAAGCGCAGCCAGAATTGGTGGTTGATCTCCCGATAGCGTAATTGGTAATCGGGTTGGAACGCCAGGGTATGCAGCGCAAAATTTTGTACCAACGCCGTGTCCTCTGCCCGAGAATAATCAAACAGAGTCCCGTCAGCATCAAATAATAACCATTGGTAACGCATGTTGCTCCGTTATGCTGGGGTGATGCTTTGCAGTGCTTCTTCCAGGTCTAAGCCGCCGTCATAAATCGCCCGCCCGGTAATGACCCCGACCAACCCATGCTCTGCCTGGGTATGGCAAAGGCGAATATCTTCCATGGAAGCTACGCCGCCAGAGGCGATGACTTGCAAACCAGTGACCTGGCTCAACTGCACAGTTGCCCCAACATCGACGCCACTCAGCACGCCATCTCGGCCAATATCGGTGTAAATGATGGTTTTCACACCGCGTTCTTTCATTTCCTTGCCTAAATCGACAGGATTCATGGCGGTATCGCGCTGCCAGCCTCGGGTTTTCACACGGCCGTTGTGGGAATCGATTCCCACCAGGATTTTGTTTTTGCCAAATTTGCCGACTGCTTTGCTAACCAGTTCTGGCTTTTCAATGGCAACCGTGCCCAAGATGACACGTTTTGCACCGGCATCTAGCGCCCGCGCCACATCATCCAGGTTGCGGATGCCACCGCCAAACTGCACCTTAACATCTAGTTCGGCAATGGCAGGCAATGCGGCCCAATTCGCCGCGCCAGCCTCATCAAGCGCGCCATCCAGATTGATAACGTGCAGCCATTTGGCTCCAGCATCAATCCACTTTTGGGCCATGTTAACCGGGTTGTTGCCAAAAACGGTTTCTCTTTCAGGGTCGCCATGCTCCAGCCGCACAACACGGCCGTTACGCAAATCAATAGCGGGGAAAATCGTAAACTTGCTCAATAGTACCTCTTGGGATTGCGAGTATTGCGTAATTGCGTGGTTAGGCAATGGCCAAACGACGCGATCACGCAATTACAGTTTTTCTAAAAAGTTCTGCAAAATGGTCAGCCCCACACTTTGGCTTTTTTCCGGGTGGAATTGCAGACCATAAATATTATCCTTGGCCACAACAGAAGCAAATGGGAAACCATAGTCAGTCCAGGCGAGGACGGCCGTTGCATCTTCGGGATCACAGTAGTAAGAATGCACAAAATAAGCGTAGTCGCCAGTTTGTACGCCAGCCAACAGCGGGTTTTCCCAGGCTGGTTCCAACTCGTTCCAACCCATGTGGGGGATTTTTAGGGATTGGAGATTAGAGATTGGAGATTGGGGTTCATTAACTGTTAACCGTTTGCCATTAACCATCGACAATTTTTCTGGAAAGCGAATGACTTTACCGGCCAACAAATCCAATCCCTGATGCACACCCATTTCGTGTCCTTCTGTGAACATGAGCTGCATGCCTACGCAGATGCCTAAAAACGGTACGCCGCGCTGTACCGTTTCCTGTATGGCTTCGGGCAGGTTGTGGCGGCGCAGGCCAGCCATGCCGGAGCCAAACGCGCCCACGCCAGGCAGCACCAGCTTGTCGGCCCGGCGCACCACGTCTGGATCATCCGTCAGGTGTACATCGGCCCCGATATGCTCAAAGGCTTTTTGCGCGGAGCGAATGTTACTTGCGCCGTAGTCGATCATGGTGATTTTGGTCATTTGTTTTGGTAATCCGTTATCGGTAATCGGTGTTCGGTAATCGGTCAACGGCTCACCGTTCACGGATTACCGATAACCGTTCACCGCTCACTCTGTGAGCGTTCCCTTCGTCGAAGCTACATCCTGTCGGCGTGGGTCAAGCGCAACGGCCGTTTGCAAAGCCCGGCCAAATGCTTTAAACAACGCTTCGGCTTGATGGTGATCGTTACGGCCGTATTCAATACGAGCGTGCAGGTTCATTCGGGCATGGATGGCCACGGATTCAAAGAAATGCTGCACCAAATCAGTGGGCATCTGGCCGATGGCCGGGGTGTGCCAGGTACCGTGAAAGACGGTGTACGGCCGTCCGCCCAAATCGACCGCCACAAAACCCAGCGCCTCATCCATTGGTACGTAAGCGTGACCCATGCGCGTAATGCCCTTGCGGTCGCCCAGCGCCTGGTTGATCGCTTGCCCCAGCACAATGCCCACGTCCTCAACTGTGTGGTGGGTATCGATGTGCAGGTCGCCGGTGGCCTGTACTGTTAAATCAAAGAGGCCGTGAACCGCCAGCGCCGTTAGCATGTGGTCAAAAAAGCCAACGGCCGTGCTGATTTTGTGCTCGCCTGTTCCGTCCAGATTTAAGGAAATGGAAATATCAGTTTCACTGGTTTGGCGATGAATCACTGCTGTTCGTGTCATCTTGAATCGCTTCTAGAAATTTATACAAAGGAACAAAGGGGGAATAAAGCAAACAGTTCGATACATTCTTTGTTTCTTGTGTTCCTTTGTATCTTCGTATAAAAATTGCCTACTCCCCTAAATGATGTAATTCGGTAATCAACCGATCTGTTTCCTCTGGTCGCCCCGCGCTGATGCGAATGCAATTGTCCAGGCCGGGCTTGTTAAAATAGCGCACCAGGATGCCTTCTTTTTCTAAATCGAGCTTGAGCGTTTGGGCATCTCGACCGATGACTTGGCATAATATAAAGTTTGACCGACTGGGGAATGGATTCAGGTAACGAATTGTACCCAATTCTGCAAAAAGACGCTCCCTTTCAGTAACTAAAAGTTGTACTTTCTCATGCAACCACTGTTGATCTTCTAATGAAGCCAGCGCAGCCAGCGAGGCAGCGACGTTGATATTGTACGGCTGCTTGATTTTCCAGAGGTGGGGCAGCAGCCATTCTGGGAAAGCCCCGTAGCCTACACGCAGTCCGGCCAATCCCGCCAGCTTGCTAAACGTGCGCAGCACCGCCAGGTTGTCATACTCCAGCGTCCACTGAATACGGCTGGAATTATTAACCGCAGAGGACGCGGAGGGCGCAGAGTTTTCTTTTTCTTCTCTGTGTTCTCCGCGCTCTCCGCGGTTCAAATCAAATGCGAAGTCCACATAGGCTTCGTCCAGCACGACGAGCAGGGGCAGTTGGAGCAGACGGCGCAGGTCGGTGTCGCTGATAGTGCTGCCGTCTGGGTTATTGGGCGAGCAGAGGAAAAGCACTTTGGCGTTGGGATTTTGGGCTACGGCCGTTTCAATTCCCGCAATGTCCAAACTGAAATCCTTTTTACGCCAGACTTGCACGTATTGTCCGCTGTTAACGGCCGTACTGAACGGATACATGCCAAACGACGGTGGACAATCAATCACCACATCCCCAGGCGAGAGCACCACGCGCAGCACCAGATCGATTAGCTCATCGGCCCCCATGCCGGTGAGCAGGCGTGATTTGGGCATGTTGACGTAGCTGCTGAGGGCTTCACGCAGTTCGTTGGATTCGGGGTCAGGGTAGATGTGGAAGAAACGGCCGTTGCGCAAAGCCTCCAATGCCTTCGGTGATGGCCCATACGGATTTTCATTGGCATCCAGCTTCACAATCTCTTCCGGTGCCCGTCCCAACCTGGCCGACAACACCTCAAACGGCACAATCGGGATGTAAGGCTCCATCTCAGCAATATCTGGACGTACAAATCTATTGGTCATGTTTGCTCCTTAAATGAACCGCAGAGGCGCAGAGAGCGCTGAGTTTTATAGGTTGAGAACAACACGTTTGATACCTGTTTTCAGGAGAATAGTGTGAAAGTTTAGTAGTAGGCCTAGTTTGCAGCTTGTTAATTTTAGGTATGTAAGCATTTGTGCTTTATGGACAGGCTCAAACTTTTTGACTGCTTTCAACTCCACAACCACAAGCCCTTCCACAAGAAAGTCTAGGCGATAGCCGCAGTCTAATTTGGTGCCTTTATATGTCAGGGGAAGTGGTTTTTGCCGCTCAAAGGCAATGCCCCTTAAACTCATTTCCTGTGCCAGGCACGTTTCGTAAGCTGATTCAAGCAATCCGGGACCCAGCTGCTTATGCACCTCAATCGCCGCCCCAATAATTTCAGTCGATAACTCATTTTCTCTCATAAAAATCCTCCGCGTTCTCTGCGACTCTGCGGTTATTTTATCCTCTTTTTGGCGGCGTTGGCGTGGCCGTCGAGGGCTTCGGCCTGGGCGATGCGGGCGGCGGCGCGGCTGAGGCTGGCGGAGGTCGCATCGTCAAGTTCAATGATGCTGCTGATTTTGACAAAATCGAACACGTTGAGCGGCGAGGCGAAGCGGGCCGTGCCGTTGGTGGGCATCACGTGGCTGGGGCCGGCGACGTAATCGCCCAGCACCTCGAAGCTGCGCTCACCGATAAACAGGCCTCCGGCGTTGGGAATCTTGTCCACATAGTCCGCTGGATTGGCGGTGGCGATGCAGGTGTGTTCGGCGGCAAAGTTGCTGGCGAGCTGGCACGCTTCATCCAAATCGGCCGTGAGTACAATGCCGCCCCGGTTGGCCAGCGAAACGGCAATGACCTCGCTGCGGCTGAGTTCTTCCATTTGGCGGGCAATTTCTACCTGGACGTTCTCAGCAAATTTTTTAGAGGGCGTGAAGAGGATGGCGGTAGCCAACACGTCATGTTCGGCCTGGGCCAACATGTCAGCGGCGACCCAGGCGGGGTTGGCTGTGTCATCGGCGACGACCACAGTTTCGGTGGGGCCATACAGGCCGTCGATGCCCACAATGCCGTACACCTGCCGTTTGGCCAGGGTGGTGAAGAGGTTGCCGGGACCAACGATTTTATCGACGCGAGGCACGCTTTCGCTGCCAAAGGCCAACGCGGCCACGGCTTGTGCCCCGCCTAGTGTGTAAATAGTGTCGATACCGGCAATGGCAGCAGCGGCCAAAATCACATCGGGGATACGGCCGTCTCCCTTTCCTGGTGGTGTGGCCACAACAATCTCGGGAACGCCCGCCACCTGGGCTGGAATCACCGACATCAGCAGCGAAGAGGGCAGTGGGGCCGTGCCGCCAGGCACGTAAACGCCCACGCGCTGAATTGGCGTGACGCGCTGGCCGACGCGACCGCCCATTTCGCTGGTTTCCCAGTTGGGCAGCGGCTGCCGCTGGTGAAAGTCACGGATGCGGCTGGCGGCCAGCTCCAGGGCTTCTTTTAATTCAGTTGGGATTCTGGCAACGGCCGTTTCAATCGTTTGTTTATCCACTTGCAAACTTTTCAAGGCCACCCCATCAATCGTTTCTGTCCAGTGGCGTAAAGCGGCATCCCCTCTTTGGCGCACATCGCGGAGAATGGTGGTAACGGCCGTTTCTGGTGTGGCCCCCGCACCAAACAAGCTGTTCAAACTGGCTTGCAGCGCAGGCGGCACATCTGGCTCCAGCGACGTTTCCCGCCGCAGGATGGATTTTTGGGCATCTGGAATTGTGTATATGTTTATCATGATCTTTTTGGAGGAAGTGAAAAGGAAGGGAGTGAAAAGTTGAGTTCACTTATCACTTTTTACTTTTCACTTCTCACTCTCCAAAGCGGTCAGCATGGCGCGATACCGCTCCGGTTCTTCTTCAAAAATGTAGGTACAGGGCGAGACAACCACGCCGCTGCCGCCAATGGCGCGCAGTTCGGTGATGGCCTGGAACAGATGTGGCCTTTGCACCACAATGTTTACGGCAAACCACTCGGGGTCGTCGGGGACGTGGTGCCGGGCGACAACTGGCGCGATGGTAGGGCCGCGTAGACCGCGCAGGTGGGGCTGGCTCAGCATCTTTTCGGCAATATCTTCTGGCGAAGCGCCGCGCACATTGGTGACAACCAGGAATGAGTTTTCGGCTCGCAAATAGGCTTCAATGTATTCAATGAGTTGGCGAGCCACGGTCAGTACGTCTGGCCGGGTTTGCAGCGCTTCTTTGTTAGCAATCAGGCAGGCTTGGGAGCGCAAAATAAGGCCATCGTCGATGGGGCGCAGATGATTGTCGCGCAGGGTGATGCCGCTGGAAACGAGATCAGAAATGACGTCGGCGTAGCCAATGGTCGGGGCAATTTCTAGCGTGCCTTCCACGGTGATGAGCTTGAATGGTTTAACGTTATGCTTTTCCAGAAAAGAGCCAGTTGTTTTGGGGAATTTGGTGGCCACTCGTAGGGAACGGCCGTTTGCCCCCAGTTCATTGGCCCATGTGGCCAGATCGGTCATGGTGTGGGCAGGCTGCTCTTCTGGGATGGCCAGGTTGAGGGTACAGGGCCCAAAACCAAGTGCGTCGTGGAGCATGAGGATGGTGTGGGAACGGCCGTATGCCTTCTCGGCTAAAATGTCTAATCCCGTGATGCCAAAATCGATGCTGCCTTGTCGTACACCGGTGACAATGTCGCCCGGTCGTTGAAACATCACCGTAAGCTGCGGCAGACTGGGAATCGTGGCCTCATATTGGCGCGGATTGGGCCGGAAAATTTTGAGGCCGCACGCTTCTAAAAACTCAAAAGCGTCTTTGTGCAGAGCACCCTTGCTGGGCAGTGCCAGCCGAATATCGGTTCGTAACATTTAACACTCCTTCAAATATATACAATCATCATGAACTGGGACAGTTTCAGCTGGTATTACAAGGGGAAACAAAAACACCCTCCTCAGGTTTGAGGAGGGTGTAAAAATACATCCTTGGAACAAAAAAGTTACCTCAACCCAAAGCGAACCATCGCCAAATTGTATGGTGTGCATGATGATGGTTCATGAGGGGTAAGGCGGGATTGTTGTTCATGATGGTAAAAAGTCTAGCACATCTCTCGAAGGGTGCAATAGATTTCTCCGGAAATGCCAAGTTTCCCGAGCAGGATACGCGCCTCCAAATTGACCTTTTTGCTATTCATGCTTCTTTCCTTTGTCATGTACAATGTTGGTTAGATTGGTGAAATGAAGTTTGTTTTGGTTATAAGAAGTAGGGCGGTTGTGTTTGCTAACGGCCGTTTAAGGTCTTTTTAACCGTTTGTTATTAGATTAGGTATGCACTCCCACAGATGTGTATAATGTGCGAAAAATTCTCACTATTTTTAGGTAGGTTGAACCGTGTCTATTCCAGGAACAGTTGTTTACAATTCGGCTGTAGAAGATTTTAAGCGGGCACGTCGGGCGGCCGCGATGCAGCAAATGATGGCCCGGCTCACCGGTAAATCGGCTGATTTGTTGGCCTATGACGATGTTTGCCGGTATGTCAGTGCTTCTGATGAGGTTAAGCAGGGCGTTCGGGAAATTCCGCTGGACGCCATTGTGGGCAGTGTGGGGCGCTATCAAGATTTTACGCGCACCTTTTGGCCCAAAAATGACAGTGATGAGGAACGATGGGTAAGTGTGAAAACGGCCGTAAATGATATGGCCGGTATGCCACCCATTGATGTTTACAAGGTCGGTGATGTTTACTTTGTGATTGATGGCAATCATCGTGTTTCTATTGCCCGACAGTTGGGCACCGATTCGATAACAGCCCGGGTGACGGAAGTGAACCTGCGCGTGCCGCTCTCCCTGGATGATGATCCAGATGAGATCATTTGCAAAGCACGCTACGCAGAATTTTTAGATCAGACCAATTTGGATATTCTGCGGCCGAATGCTGATTTGCTCATGACATTTTGCGGTCAGTATCAGCTGCTGCTGGACCAGATTGAAGCCCATGCCGTGCTGTTGGCTGAACGGGGCGAGCCGGTGGATGATGAAACGGCCGTATGCCGCTGGTATGATGATGTTTATTTGCCTGTGCTGCGACATATTCAGGCACAGGGCATCATGCGTCTCTTCCCAGATCGCACCCGGGCCGACATGTACATTCTCTTTTCAGAGCGGCGTGCCGAGCTTGAAGCGGCTTTGGGGTGGGAGATTGAGCCGGAAACGGCCGTTTCCCTGTTAGCCACTGAAGAAAGCCAGCGCCCACGAGGCCTGGCTGGCTGGCTGCGCCAAACATTGGTGCCACCGGAACTGATCGAAGGGCCGCCACCTGGGCGCTGGCGCGAATTTCAAGAAACCAGAGAGCTCGGCTGTCTCTTTGCTGATTATTTAGTTGGTATTCGTGGCAGCGAAGCTGATTGGCAGATGTTGGACCAGGTGGTGAAGCTGGCTCTGCGTGATGATGATCGTTTGCTGGGCCTGCACATTGTGGCCCGTGAAGATCAGCGCGAAACTGCCAAAGTGGACCGTATTCGGGAAAGATTCCTGCGCACTTGCCATGAAGCAGGCTTGCAGGCTGAGTTTGCTGTAGAAGTAGGCCCTGTTGTTGAGGTGATCATTAAACGAGCTGCCTTTGCTGATTTGGTTGTGCTAAATCTGGAACATCCACCTGGGCCACAGGCTTTAGCCAGATTGGGTAATCGGTTCAGCCAATTGGTGCAGCGCTGTCCGCGACCCATTCTGGCGATTCCTAACGGCGCAGAGACCGCTATGGACCGGGTGTTGTTGGCTTATGATGGCAGTCCTAAAGCCGAGGAGGCGCTGTTTGTTGCCACCTATCTGGCTATGCGCTGGCCGTTATCGCTTACGGTGGTCACTGTAGAAACTGAATACACAGCTGCTGATGCTTTGCAGCGGGCCGAGGACTACCTAACAGCGCATGGCATTATGAATGCGACGTATGTTTTGCACAAGATGACTATTGCCAAGGCTGTCATGCAAACGGCCGATGAGTATGACATTAATTTTCTCATTATGGGCGGGTTTGGTTTTCGGCCCATGATGCACTTTATGCTTGGGAGCACCGTGGATGAGATTTTGCGGCGGTTTGAGCATCCGATATTAATTTGTCGGTGAAGTTGTAGCAGATTATGGGTTCACGAAACTCGTTATATTATCAGGCAGCATTAGAGGACTTTCACCAGGCTCGGCGTCAGGCGGCGATGCAGCAACTGCTGGCCCGATTTACAGGTGAGCAAACTGAACTGTTGTCTTATGATGATGTCAAGAAAAAGCTTAAGGTAACCAATGTGCGCGAGCGCGGGTTGCAGGATATCCCTGTGGACAAAATTATTGGCAGCGTGGGACGTTACAAAGATTTTACCCGCAGCTTTTTGCCCAAGAGTGACAGTGGCAGTCAGCGTTGGGCCACTGTGAAAGCGGCCACTTCTGATTTGGTTGGTTTGCCGCCAATTGAGGTTTATCAGTTAGGCGATGCTTATTTTGTGATCGATGGCAACCATCGCGTTTCAATTGCTCGTCAACTGGAAACACCAACCATTTCTGCCTATGTCACCGAAGTGAAAACGCGCGTGCCGCTTACCGCTGATGACGATCCAAACGAACTTATCTGCAAAAGTCGGTACGCAGACTTTTTAGAACGGACCAATCTAGACAAACTGCGCCCTGACGCTGATCTGTTAATGACTTTTTGTGCTCATTACTCCTTGCTGCTGGATCATATTGACGTGCATCGTTACTACATGGGGCTGGATTTTCAACGAGATGTTTCTTATGAAGAGGCAGTGACGCATTGGTACGATGATGTTTACATGCCAGTGATTGAGATGATTCGGGAACAAGGGGCAATGCGTGATTTTCCCGAGCACACTGAGGCGGATATGTACGTTTTGCTGGCTGAGCATCGAGCTGAGCTGGAGAATGTGCTGGGCTGGGATGTTGATGCGGGTATGGCCGTAACCGACATGCAGCGTAAGAAGAAACCTGGGGCGGCCCTTTCTCGTTTTCTGGAATCTATGGTGCCGGATGAGCTGGAATTTGGGCCAGCGGCAGGTCAATGGCGACAGGAGCGAGTGAGTCAGCGAAGCCTGAGTCGCCTTTTTGAGGAAACGCTTGTTGCTATTTCTGGTCAACCAGAAGATTGGCGCGTGCTGGATCAGGCCATTTTGATGATGCAGCACGAAAACGGCCGTTTGTATGGCGTGTATGTGTCTGATGCTGATGATGAAGAAGCCGCCGAGGAAACGGTGGCTCCTATCCGGACCGAATTTTATAATCGGGTCAATGCCGCCGGTGTGCAAGCAAATTTTGGCGTAGAGTTTGGCAGTATCGCTCGCCAGGTGGTGGCGCTTGCAGCCTACTCTGATCTGATCATGCTGGCTTTGAATCGTCCGCCAGGCCTCTCTATATTGGAGCGCCTGGCTTCTGGTGTGCAAACCATTCTCAAGCGGACACCACGCCCGATAATGGTTGTACCCACGATGGCTTCCCCCTTGCGGCATGCGCTGCTGGCTTATGACGGCAGCCCCAAGGCGGAGGAAGCCTTGTTTGTGGCCACCTATCTGGCCAGCCGTTGGCAAACGCAGCTCTCTGTTGTAACGGTGAGCAGCGATGGTAACGGCAAGCTGGATGCTGCCAAACGGATTCAATCCCGTGCCAAAACCTACCTTGGGCTGGCTGGTGTGGAAGCGGACTATCTGCTGCCGGTTGGTCCAGCTGCCCAAACCTTGCTGGAAACGGCCGAATCGCAAACTGTTGATTTTATGATTATGGGCGGTTTTGGTATGAGTTCCATGAAGAGCCTGGTGCTGGGCAGTACGCTCAACCGCGTCTTGCTAGAATATAAGCAGCCAATTTTGATTTGCCGCTAAGTAAGCGGCCAACGATAACTTGCCTCATTGGAAGGCCGCTTACTGCTAAACCGTGCGCACAATTCCGTAAACTTTTTGATGAATCCCTTTACCCGTTTTCTTACGCAATGGTCTAAAAATCGCGATTTATCCGAGTTTATCCGTTATTGGGATCGGTTGGAGCAGTTGGTGGTGCGGGTGCATCGTAAAAAGATGGGGCTGGCTGAGGCTGAACCGGAATTTGCGCAGGTGTGGCCCTGGCTGCGTCAGCACTATGGCGGTTGGGAAGAACGTTTACGGCCGTATTGGCAGCAAACAAAAGCCGCTGGGGCACAAACCCAAACGGACCCCTTTCAACTCCTCCTCGATTTAGAAACTCCCTCCGCCATTCTGGGTAATTGGCACGCAATGCAGCATTTGCCTGCGGCGCGCGAAGCCCTGAACCGCTTTTTACGCGATCAAGCGTAAGATGTGACGCGCAAAAAGCTTTGCCAATACCTCGTTTCTCTCTCGCCACAGATTGCCTCAATCTCTAAATATTGCATCTAATCGTAGAACCAATTAGAATGATGCTTAAACCGTGTGTTATGTTTAGCAAATTTAAAATATCTGGTATTGATTTGCTACTGATAAGCAAACCACAGAAAGTTCTTTAAAAACCGAAGGGCGATTTCTCTGTGTTTTGCTCAAGTAAAAGCGGGAGAAATGACTCTACTTTTTCAAAGAACTTTCCCGCTTTTACATAAAACCTCCAAATAAATAGGTTCCGTATGAAACAAAAACATTCCTTCAACTTTATGATTGGTCTGCTCATTGGTGGATTGGTCGGTTTACTGTTTTGGTATTGGCAAAAAAGCACCTCTGCTGAGGATGGGGCGCTGGCACTCCTCGACAAGCTGGCAGCAACAGAAAAACGAGTGCGCCAGCTAAAAACGGAGCTAGCAGAGGGGGGAGCCGTGCCGGAAGCGCTGCGAAATATTCCCTTGCCTGGCCGGGCGGCCGATGTTCCCTCTTTCCTGGTCAAAGGGCATGAAGCCACAGCTAGTGAGGATGATTTGACGCAGGTGAAAGGGATTGGTGCGGTGTTTAACGGCCGTCTTCAAGAAGCTGGCATCGACACGTTCGCCAAGCTTAAAGCCGTTTCTGCTGACAAACTGGCCGAGGTTTTGCAGATCCGCTTGGGGCGTGCCGAAAATATTTTGGAAGCGGCAAAAGCCCATTGAATTGAAATAGAAGTAAGGTGAGTGTGGCATGACAGTTGAACTGATACTGGCTGTAATTGTGGGTTTTGTTGCCGGGGTGTTGGTGGCCCTTTGGTTGGACAGCCAGACGTTGGTGCGCCAGGTGCAGCAGGCTAATTCAGAAAAACAAAAATCGTTAGCTACCTTGCAGAAGATTCAGATCCAATCCAGGGCCAATGAGCAGGAGTTGCAGCTTTCCCAAAAGGAGCTGGTCACGGCTCTTGAAGAACGCAACCAGTTGGAAGAAACCATTGCCCGCCAGCTTGTTGAAATTGAGGCCAGCCGTGAGCAATTGCAAACAACCATTAAAACCAATGAGATGCTCAAAGAAAACCTTCAGGAGTTGCAGGATCGACATGAGGAGATGGAAGGTTTGCAGTTAATGGGCGAGGATAAGTTGGCAACGGCCGTTGCTGAAAACAATCGCTTGGTGGGGGATGTACAGTTGATGGAGGCCGAGATCTTTACCCTGGAGGGAAAAGTCGAACAGCTTACTCAAGCGTTGGCACAAGTGCAGGGGCAAGTTGCCGATTTGGAACAGAAGGCGCTTGCTGCCGAGACACAGTTAGCAATGGTTGAAGCGGAAAGAGACAATGCTCAGGTTCAACTCCAGCAGGCTGAGCTGGTGAATGCTGAGCAAAATGCCACTATTGCCACCTTACAGCAAAAGTTGGAGGAGGCCGCAACCGTGCAGCACGAACTCACCGTAGTTGAAGAAAAATTACAGACGGCCGATGCCCACATCCAAAAGCTGCAAGACACGATGGAAGATGTGCAAACGAAAATGAATTACAGTGGTAAGAGTGAGCTTCAGCTTATCCGTGGCATTGGCCCCACCTATGCCCGCCGCTTGGGCGAGTTTGGCATCCAATCGTTTGCCGATTTGGCGGATTGTAATCCGGAGCAGGTTGCCAGCATCATTAAGAAGAAGAATTGGCAAGCGGCTGATATTCAAAATTGGATCGATGAGGCCAAAGCGCTGGCTGCCACATTTGATGCCACTAGCTAATGTTTGCTTGAGCTGGTTGCACAAGGATGTCGAACAAGGAAGTTTTGCGGCGATTATGAAGCAGAAATTATAACCGTTCCATCGACATGGATTTCAAGCTGTTGGCCGGTTTGAATTTTGCCATAATCATTGCCAGATAATACCAAGACAGGCGGCGACCGGTCATACATTTCCCGGGCAACGGCCGCCCCCAAAGCCAAAATTCCATCCGTTTCTGAAGTAATGATAGCCGCTGGGGCGGTGCCTTGTTTCACCGCCTCCAGCAAAATGCTGCTGGCGCTGCTGGACCCGCGTCCTGATGGCAAAACCAGTACCCGATTGGTCACAGTCTGTCCTGCTTGCGGATGACGTCGGTCAATGATTTCGCCCGTATCCGGATTTAATCCACCCCACAAACTAAGCGGTTCAGCCAGAACTAGCGCGGTGCCGCTGCTGCTGCCCTCCACCAAAACTTTTGCCTGAAACTGCATATTCGCCATCATTTCGTTTCTGCCAACCATTCTGACAACCAATAACGACGGTTAACGGCGTCCGTTATCGTTCGTTGGCCCCGCAATAGTTGCCAGGTGCGCTTCGTATTTCGTTTTATCACGTCACGAAAATTAATAAGATAGTAAATCCAAACCTTGGCTGATCTAGACGGTACGCCATATCGCGAGGAAAGAAAGACTCGGGTAGGAAAGATGAAAGATAAGACAAACCTGGTTTTGCCTAACACGGATTTGTTTCCTTTTAACTGGGAAAAATTATCAGTGATCCCAAAGTTATTACGCCTTCCCCAAAGGAGCTGCTGCTGGGCTAGTTCGACTAGGTTGTTTGGCATTTGTTCTGGTTGGAGCTTGGTAAGGATGTGAGAAGGAACGGCCGTATCCCAAAATGTCTGTACCAGCTTTAATGTCAGATAAACACCGCGCTGCCATTGCCAGGCTATGGCTTTTTCTGCAAATAAGTTCCAATCAATTTCTTCCGCTTGTTGATCAATAACCTGAGCAATATCGCACAAGCTGCGTAGGTCAAAAGCAAACTGATGATTGTATGCGGCGTGCAGGGCCAAATGGAGCAGCTGAAGATGAGGCGGAAAAGCCATAGATTCTGTGCCGGCCAAGGAAGCCCGCGCTGTCTGCTGCCAAAGCTCATCAGGAGAAATAGCAATGTCGTCGCGAGGGCGTACAATATTCCAATGAATTTCCACAGGGAAATGCACCCCTTGTTTGACGAACTCAGGCAAATGGTGACGGAGTTTGCGCATGGCTTCCAGGGAAAAGGGTTGCATTTCTTGCCAACCCAACTCGTGCATGAGATCAACGACTTGCATCACGTTATCTTCTGGCACCAGAATATCCAGGTCACCAACGGCGCGCTGGCTGATTTGGGGGTAAACGGCCGTTGCCAAATATGCTCCCTTCAGCACAATTATGGGAGTATTGGCCGCCTGCATTTTTTCATTAATCAGACGCAGCTCTCGGTAGATCGCCAGATTTTGCAGGGTAACTTGCTGGTATTGCTGCTGCATTTTTGTATGCAGGTGAGAAGGTATAAGAGCCGTTACATCTAAAGCTTGTAATCGGGCAAAAAACAGCGTCAGTACGTGCTGTTTTGTTGCATTTTGTACCAGAATGTCCCATTCGGCTGGATCAAGCTGATGCAACTTTTTCGCGGTGCTCTTTTGGGGTGTTGGGTTTAATGTTGCTAGAAACAGCATCTGAATGTCGGATGTTTTAGCTTCGTCTATGTCATCGGGTGGGTGGACATCTAGAGGTTTTTGTTCCGCAAAGGAGGAGATGACAGAGAATCGTTCGTGCCCAGCTTTGCCAGTGATAATGTCCTCGCCGCAGCGCAGCCAGGCGTGGGCTTGTAGTGACTGGCTGGCATCCTTGGCTAAACCGAGATAGAGCGTGCTTTGGATTTGCCGACGGCGCAGCATCGCTTTCACACTGATCGCCTGGGCTAAGCAGGCGCTTTCCCATGGGGTGCGGCAAGCTACGGCTCGGACTGCCCAACCTACTTGTTCCGCAGACTGCCCAATTGTACTTGATACCGTTCGGTCAGATTCATGTTGTAATACACCTAAACGGGGCGCAATTCGCTTAAAGGGGATTAGCAGCAGTGCCAACCGGCTGAGGGCTAGCCAAACGGCCGCTTCCAGCAGCAACATCCACTCGGACCAGCCAAGCTGCGATGCTTTACTCAGCCGCCTGGTTAACCACATGAATCATTTCCTCGTTGAGCAATTCGTTCAGAAAGGCCAGGACGTCTGCTTGGCATTGAGTCGGATCGACTTCGTACAGATCCGTTAATGTGTGGCACAAGGTGTCAATGGAAATGGGTTTAGCAATATGTTCCCAAATCTGGCTGCCAATCGTATCCAACCCATAATAAACGCCTTTTTCCAGGCTCATCATCACCAGGTCGTTATCCACTGTAGAGGTGATAAAATCGTCAGATCGTACAACAAAACTGTCTGGGGTAAGTTTTGCCATTACATTCCCTCCCTGCTAAGTAACTAGACCCTCACTCAACAACAGGGTTGCCGTTGCTGTCCAGGTAGCCAAATTTCTTCATAACTTCACCATGATTATGGCACACTGCATTAATTTGGACAGGGGTCAACTCTTTTTGCCAGCCACCGACTTTTCCCTGCCGGAAAAAACTGGGAGCATCAGGTAATTTTTCTGCAAAACCAACGGCCGTTTCCTGCTCTTTTACCTGGTCGAAAGCAGAAAATCGAATCGCTTTGTCCAGGCGATCATCTGCCAAAGGTAATCCCACTACATTTACCAAGCTGCCAAAAGCTTCTGATGGGTTTTGTACCATATCTTCATACCGGAGCACATAGACGGGCAGGTTGGTCGATTCTGTCCAACTGGTGACGTGGTGATGCCAGCTACCCATAAACTGAGGTAGTTGCCTGTGCAATTTATTTGTAGATTGGGCCAAACCATGTTGTTCATTGGCCAGGGTGTTGATGGCCTCATCTTTATCTATTGAGTAATGATTGGCTAGAGAGGCAACGATGTCGAGGGGGTTACGGATGATGTAAACGGCCGTTTTTGTTGTTGCCTCTGGGAAAATCGGTTCGCCTACTTCGTTGCAACGCCAGGCATCATGGACCTTTACAAATAATGTTTCGCTGCTTTCTGCTGCCCACTGACGGTACATCCAGGGACGTATCCGGTCAATCTCTTTTGGCGCAAGATCAGATGATTCAATGCCTGTTAAGCGATCAAACAACTCCCGGGTGCAGGCGTGAATCCCCTCTTCTAGCTCGTTGATGTTTGCTGGTTCTGTTTCATCCAGAATATAGTTATTGAGGAAGATACGAACCCAGGTGTTGCCTGACTTGGGGTAAGAGGCCAGCCAAACAATGCTGCTCATGATTGGAAATCCGCCTCAAGTAGATCAGCCAGTTCGTGGGGCAAAAATGGATTTTCAGGCCGGTATGCTCGGCAGATGCGAATCTGGTTAGCAATAGCCACCGACTGTCGGAAATGTTCAGCATGTCTGTTCATTCGCTTAAGTGCCAGCTTCTGCCAAGTATGGTCCAAAAAAATGTTAAATTTACGGGCATCTTGCAGTGGTTCCAACCGCAAGTCCGGTCCGTTGGATGGGGTGAGGACGTAGATAGCGTGTAGTATCTGGGGGGAAGTTGCCTCTAAACTACCTTTTGCCGGAACTGAGAATTTATCAAGTTCGTCTCGTACGCGCCGTAATCCCACAGTAGATTTGTTTAGTTTTGCGGCGCTATCGGCCCATAATTTTAGGTGAGGATAACCAGGATAAACGTGTGGACGGCCGTTTTCAGCTAAAAAAATCGCGGCTAAATCATCGGTTAACATCGTGTAGCCGCGTTCCAGGAATATTGCCAGCAGCGTGGATTTACCATAGCCGGAATGACCGGAAAAGAGGATGGCTCCTTTAGGTGTTTGAATGCCGCTGGCGTGCAGAGGCAAGATGCTGCGCTGATGCAGTAAGAGCGCAGCAGCCGTTCCCAAAAGAAACAGTCGCACCTGGTGTTCGGAGGCATTCGTTTCTGGAGCAATTGTGATCTGGTTGCCGTGCTGTACCAAATACCGTGCCGTGCCAGGGAATTGGAACAAGGCAGTATCTGGAGTCACTTGTTGAAATGGGCCAGCTTCAATAGAGCCAGTAAGAGAACCTGGCACATCTCCCAGGCAAACAGTTACATCAGCCGTTGTTGAGGCAAGAGGTGGTAGTTCGTTTCCCATCTCTGGACAGAGAAAGGGTAACTCCCACGTTAGACCGAAGGCTGAATAAAACATGATATTTTTGTGGTGTGAAGCAGGTTGCGATTGATGTAGCGACAGATAGTGATAGTATGTGGAAAAATGGGGGTGGTGTGCACAACCCCTTGTTTAATTAGGGCTCGTTGAGGTAGCCATAAAGCCATCACCACCACTGCCAAAGCTAAAAGCCGTGTCCAGGCTGACTCGAAGTCGCCGCAGGCTGGGCTTTTGCCAGGTGACCGTCTGCTGCTGAAGTTGTGGTTGCGGTGTTTGTTTTGAAGGGGAATTTTCTGATGTTTTTAGTTGATTCATCTTGTTTCCTTTTTCAGTGAGTAGAGGAAAATGACCGTTCCTTGATGATTAAAGTGTTTCCCTTTTTTCGCTATGTGCCTTTTCCAAAAGGCATTGTTCAAAAATCAAATTCTACAAATCGAAAAGGCATTTCTAGAATAGGCCAAAGCTACACTATTGTCAATTTAAACCTTGAATATTGAACAAGACACTGGTAACAATAACAAAACATTTAGCTCATGTTCAATCGGTGTGCAAATTAGTGTAATCAGCACTGACAAAACAAGCGTTTTGCACATATCTTACCTGCGAGCCAAACATTTATACCGTGCCAGTATTCAATAATCCATCGGAATTACTTGCATTTCTATTTGTTGTGTCTAGGCTTACACGCAGTAGCTGAACATGAGGTCTTTGCCAGGCTGCTTTTTGTTTAGGTTGTTGACTTGTTTCCTGTGTTTCTAGTAGTTGCAATTTTTTGATGTGCGTAGGCTTGTTCATTAGCTTCTCCTTATGATAAGAATTGACAAAATGTAACAACAATGTTCTTTAAGGAATCCACGAATCGATTTTGGCAATTATACCCTTAACTTTTGCCCATGTACAATTAATGAAAATCCACTTTGGAGAAAAACATTCCTGTATTTAGGCCACGCATCAAAATTGAAACAGCCTGATGGGTGTTTTGTATAGTGACTCTTTGTTGTAACTGTGCCCACACCTCTCGAAGTTTGGCTAGCTCAATGTAGTTTATGGCCTCCGATTGGCTGATTACCGTAAATTGTTGTTCTAATTCATTTCTGGATTGCAATAGTCGCTGACCAATGTCTGCTGCTTGCCTACCTCTTTGAGTATTGAGGCGTATTTTTTCGGGCAATAGTCCGGCCATTGCTGAACGGATAAGCCAACGGTCTTCTCCAGTAGGCCCTGTAAAATAATAGTCGGGAATTGAGATTGTGTAAGTTAATATTCGCTTGTCTGAAGTAGGATCACGTACTTCCATACCAAATCCGGCACCAATTTCTGCCCAAATTGTTCCTGCAAGCGTACTGCCGGGTTTGATGATTCCATAGCGGAATTCCCGGGGTGTGTGTATGGCTTCTGGTAAATCATAGCCTATGCCAATTGAAGCAACCTGCAAAGCAGCTAGATTTAGCCTTTTGGCAAAATCTGGGTGAATGGCGGTGCCTTTCCAGTTGGATATTTTCAGGCGACGTTGGCGTAGTGTGCGCAGGGCAAATAGTGGAAGGGTTTGTTTGATAGCCGCTTTCCACCCTTGTTTTTGCCACATGCGGCGGAGCGAGGTTAGGGCGGGTGCCCCATCCCAACTTACGGTGGCATTGCCAGACTGACCGGTCAACAATGTGCCAATCCCTTGCTGCTGTGCCGTTTGTAGCATGTCTGCAATCCAAAAGAAGTTGGAGCCGGCATGACCCGGTTCATTACGAATGGCCAGGATGCGGCGAAGGCCCTCGATGGGAGTAATGTATTCGGAGGTGAGCAGGTGGTGATCGATGTTAGGATAGAAGTCGGCCGTTGCCCGGGCAAATTCCGTTTCGTCCCCAAAGCGGTTGGCACCAACTGTGTTTTGTACGTCGTAAAGGGGAACGGCCGTGTAGGCAGACAGCCGTTTTCCTTGTTGCTGTAGGGCACGGGCGGCCAGTGCTGTTACAGAGCCAGAATCCAGCCCCCCACTTAGAGTGACGCCCACTGGTTTGCTGCTGCGGAGGCGACAGTTGACGGCTTCGCCGTATATTTCCAGGAACGCCGCAATATAATCCTCAAACTTAGGAAGGCGCAGCTCCGGAGTATCTTCCAGCCGCCAATATTGCCAGATGTTTGTTTTTTTCGGTGTAATCGTCATGGTGTGGGCAGGGGGCAGACGGTAGATGTCCAGATCAATCGTCCTTTCCCCATGGTAGGCAGACCAGGAAATAAGCACTTGGGCCAGATACAATTCGTTCAGGTGGCGAGGCACGCCTAACGCCAACAGCGCTTCCCGGCTGGAGGCAAAGATGAAGCGCTGGGCATCTTGAAAATAGTAAACTGAGGTATTTCCCTGGTGATCGCGGGCCACAAACAGACGGTGCGTTTGCGGGTTCCAGATAGCAAACGACCAGTCACCTAGCAAATAGTCGGGGCAGTCCTCGCCCCATTTGTCGTAGGCTAGCTCGATAAGTTCACTGTCGGTGGTTTGTGCGCGTTCTGGCTGGGGGATATTGAACATTTGGCACAGCTCAGCGCGGTTGTCTATCCGGGCTTCGGCGGTGAGCAGTAGGCCGCTGGCGGTCTGGCGGGGCAGCTGTTCCAAGTGAGCTTCTGGCGTGTTATACAGCATCAGCTGACCCAAACCGACGGGACCAGAGTTGATTTGGGAACGGCCGTCTGGCCCCCAAATCGCCATCGCCTCAGCCATTGTCGTTAAATCAGCCTCATCAACCGGCTCGTTGTTTAAATTAAAGATGCCAAAAATGCCACTCATGAGTCATTGCTCCATAAATCCTTGTCGCGCCACACTTGCCCTTGAGCGCCTGACCGCACGCATTCTTCCAGGCTGCCAAAAATGACTTCCAGGCCGATGTTGCCGGGGGAGTAGTGGGCGAATTTGCCGGAGTTGGTCATCAGCACGCCGTGTCGCCGCACAATAGGCGTGACCACCACACAGGTGTCCACAATGACGCGCACGCCAGCGGCCTTGAGTTGGTCGAGCCAGCCGCGTTTTTGCAGCGCGCCCAGTGCCAGCCGGTTGGTACAAACGATAAAATCGACGTTTGGGTGGGGGGGATATTGTTCAATCAGTGGCAGCAGCTTCTCAAATTCAGCCAGGGAAAAGTGGGGGCTGCCTAGGGCGATGACTTCGATACGGCCGTCTTCTACCGTCGCTAATTTCCCCAATGTGGATCGAATATCAGCCATTGTCACCTGGTGTTCCCCTTCCGGTGGCTGGTGTTGGCAGGCATCGGCCAGTGTGGGTGCTTCTGGCGTTACACCTACGGCGTGGAACAGGGCCACTGCGCCAGAAGAAGCCGCTGCCGCGCCCAATGCCTTGAGCTGATCTTCTGTGGTCTCCGGCGGCAGGCCGACAATGACGGGAATCTGATTTTGACTGTTGGCTCCGACAAAGTAGCCGAGTACTGGAAAGAACACATCTTCGTGTAGCAAGTCTGTGGGAATGCTGTCCAAATAGAACACAATTTGCCCGCGCCGATTCTCTGGCAAATGCAGCCCTACGGCAGGGGCACGTCCCGTGAGTGCAGCACAAATGTCGATGAAGTCGCCGTAGCGATTGGTACGCGCCCCCAAAACCGAGTTGGCAAAAACGATGGCGTTGCTTTCGGCCCAGGCAATTTGGCTGCCAAAGGTGGGGCGGTGCATGGCCTGGTAGGGGGCGCAGGTCCAGATGGGGGCGCAGCCCATCTGCTGATACGCTTGCATGAGCCGGGTGGCCCGGTCGGCAAAATCTTTTGTGCCTTGGAATTGGTCGGGGTGCATGAGGTCAATTGCGCCAACGTTGAGCGTGGTGGGTACGCGCACCTGTGCGCCGCCCGCTACCAACCGTTCGGCAAAATCCAGCCCGGACTGGCCATGATACAAACAGCCGTCAATGTGGGCTGATTCGATGTCAAGCAGTTCCGTTGCGCCGTAGACGTTGGCCATTGTGCTTAAAATGCGCAGCGCCATTTTGGTGGCGTCGCCAAATTCGCCGTTGAGCATCGCCTGGTCTTGGGGGGTGAGGGTCAGGGGCATAAGAAAATGAGAAATTGGGTAATTGAGTAATTTTTGGAACGCAGAGTTACGCGGAGAACCGCAGAGCTGCGCAGAAAAGATAGAGAATTCTAGAATCTCCGCGAAACTCTGTGCCTCCTCTGTGAACCTCTGTGTTCCTCTTTTTCATCTTTTAGAGCCTGCTTTTTATCAGGGTTTGCACGGCCGTTTCAAACCGTGTGTCTGGATTAAAATCAAGATGTAGGCGCTGGATGACGGCCGTTCGGGCATTCAGGTAGGCTTGCAGCAGATTGGCTAAATGGACGGCCGTTCCCTGAGTATCCTGATTAAATTGAGCCTTCAATAATGGCTGGCGGGCCGGATCCTCCGGCGGCAAGATGTGGAGCAGGGCCGGCAGGGTAAAATGCAGCAGTTCCAGGTAGATGGTGAATGGTTTGTCGCTGTCGCCGCGCAGCAGCAGACGGAAGGCATCCCACAGCATGACCCAAAAGCGCTCGTCCAGGGCGGCAAGCTCGGCAGCGGTGAGCTGTGGCTGGGGCAGCAGGGCACGGCCGCAATCTGCCAGATATTGTTCAGCCCAGCCGTCCCGGTCTTTCAGGATACGAATATCACGGTCCCACGGATTGGGCTCTAACTTGCTTTGCAGCTCGTAGCGGTAGTCGGCTTTGGTGCCGTTGCTGTAGAGGGCGATGTGAAAATACGGCCGTACATGCACCGCGTCAAACGATTTGGCTGGGACATACTGCATTACCGATTGAATAAAGTCGCGCCGCTGCCGCCAGGCCCGTTCGCGCGTGTCTTCATCCGGAAACACCAGGGCCACATCCATGTCGGAATAGGGATCGTTTTCGCGACGGCCGTAGGATCCTGCTAAAAAGCAGGCCACAATATCGCCTTCACTTATCACCCGCTGTTGCAAGCGTACCAGCACCCGATCTTGTTCAAACATAGTCGTCAATGCACTCCTTACCGTGCGATTATACCTGACAATGTAGCCGTGCGTAGATGGGTTCTTCCCATTTACAATTAGTTGCTGAAAAGGCAGGAAATTTCGTAGAAAATGGTTAAAATTGGTGCGAGTACGTTGCTAAAAAGATTGCCTCGGCCTGATGATTTTGCTTGGTGATAGGCGTGATCTGGGCAATCTGTTTGTTCCCAAAAGTGTATGTTTGCAGATGTCACGAAACGCAAAAATCCCCGCCTTAACTGGTTTGCGTGCTGTTGCGGCAAGTTTGGTCTTTTTTTACCATTGTTTTTTTCAGTATGTTGATGAGCTGCCCTTGTGGCTTGGTGCCCTGTTTAACGTGGGGTATGTTGGCGTGCCGATCTTCTTTGCCTTGTCTGGGTTTCTTATTACCCTCCGCTATTTAGATGATTTCGGAGAGGGGAAAATTGGATACGGCCGTTTCTTTACAAGAATCCCCTGCTGTTTGCCTTAAAATCCAAAATGAGGGTCCGCCCATTGCCGCTGAGGAGTTGCCAAACTTATTCGAGCGTTTTTTCCGGGGTGGGAATGCTCGCCTTGCACGAGAACGCGGTACTGGATTAGGTTTATCTATTTGCAAACAGGTCGTAGAACAGCATGGCGGAACGATAATGGTAGATAGCAATGAAAGAGAGGGTACGGCCGTTGCCGTTTATCTACCCCTTGTGCTGGAACGAAACTAATTATTGGACGGCGTTCAACATCTTAGCTCCCTTTTGAGCCGTTAGCGCTAAGATATGCCGGTAAACGCACCAGGAAAGTTGATCCTTTGCCCGGTTTGCTTTGCACGCTTATTTCTCCATCATGAAAATCCACAATCCGTTTTACAATCGTTAGCCCCATGCCAATGCCAGGAACATTTAACTGGCTTAGCATATGACCACGAAAGAAGCTGTCAAAAATTAAGGGTATTTCGGCCGCCGAAATACCGATACCAGTATCTCGTATTTGTAGACAGGCATACTGTTGGTCTTTTGTTGCGAATGTGCTTACCTGAATTTCCCCGTTGAGGGTGTATTGCAGCGAATTGGTAAGCAAGTTGCTTACCATTCTCGTAATCTGTGTTGGATCCCCCAAAATAAGAAGAGGTGTGGCGTTGGCAACAAATGACAATTTCAGGGCTTTACTTGAGTACTCTTTGTATTCACGATTAACATGGCTTTCTACAAGCTTATTCAAATCAATGACAGTAGATGCTTCAGAATGGCCTAATGTATTTAGCTGTGATACCTCAATGGTGCCCTCGATTAGTTTCATTAATCGGTTCACCTGCTCGGCTAAGACTTCCTGGTAGTGTGTTTGCTTATTTGCCGGTCCACTCTCTAATAAATCAAGATAGATACGCAAGTTTGCTACAGGTGTACGAAGCTCATGGGATATGTGGGCGATAAGCTCTGACTTCAGTTTGTCCATTTCCTGCAGTTTTTTATATGCGATTTGTAATTCCTGCGTCCGCTCAATGACCAGCAATTGAAGGTCCTTTGCATATTTTTGTACTTGCTCGTAAAGACGTGCTTTTGTAAGGGCCAAAGCAAAATGTTTGGCTGCTTGTTCGCCACGTTCAATTTCCTCTTCGGTGAAATCATGCACATGTTTAAATGTAATAAGCGCAGCACCTATTTTTTGCTCATCCGATATAAGCGGCAGGCCAAGCAACGAATGTGCTTGTGATAAAAAGGCTGTGCGTGTATTTGCAAGAGGGGATTTTTTAATATTGTTGATTGCAATCGCCTTTCCCGTACGCAATACATATTCTGTCACGGTTTTTTGCTGGGATTGTAAAGTGATGGCTAAGTATTGTTCGCGGGATGTGTCGTAGGCTGCACCTGGTAAGGCTAATTGGCGCGCTTCATTCCAGAGAGTAATGTAACATTCATCTGCATCGAATAGCTCTCCCAGACGATCTGCCAATAGCTGTAACATCACCGGAAACTTTTCTGTTTTGAGCGCTGCGTGGGTGATTTCATTTAAAAGGGCCAGGAACCGTTCCCGGTCGCGTAATTCAGTTTCGGCTTGTTTGCGCTCTGTAATATCACGTAGCGATGCCAGATAGGCCGGTTGGTCTTGCCACTCGATTTCAACAACACGCATCTCCGCAACATTAACCTGATTGCCTGCCTTTAATATATCTATCTCGGCTGTTTCGTCGGCCACAATTGGGTAACCAAATGATGTGCCTAACAAGGAAGAAACTGGCTGATCAAACAAATGGGCCGCAGCTGGATTGACAAAACAAATGTTTCCAAAACTGTCTACAATAACAATGCCATCTGCGTTTGCTGTAATCAAGCGATGTAAATTTGATTCACTCGCCTGATATTGACGATTCTCCACCATTTGAATGGCCTCTTATGTAAAAGCCAAAAAGCTTCTTGAATAAAGACGATTTCGAACTTGGCTTTTACTTGGGCAAATCACGGGAATTCTTGCCTTCTATTTCGAAGGCTTTTTGTGATTTGCTTAAATATCTTCCTCGAACAAATTTTGAACTCTGTCTAATTCACTGGATGTAATGTGTACGGGTTGTCCAACGAGAATACCAGATACGTTACGAAACGGGTTGCCGATATGCATCCCTTTGCCATCAATTGCAAATTCGCGAATGTTTTTATCGTGCATAGAGCCGCGCATTTTTAGCACGGTGAGTCCACGGCGCATTTCTCCGTACATTTCTACATAACGAAGCATAATAATGGAGTCGGTAATCGTTGATATATGTGCTTCTGTTACTGAGGTTCCGCCCATGAGTGCCGGGGTTGTGGCTGTAAAAAGACCGGCAATCTCGGCATGTTTTATGAATGAGGTTAAACTGATTACAAACTCGCGGAACCCTTTGACTGTAGCCACTCTTTCCAGCGCAGAGAGGCTGTCAACCGCCACCCGGTTTGGCTTGAAGCTATCAATTTCAGCTTTCATATGAATAAGATGGTCTTCAAGCCCAGCCACTTCTGGATAGTTGCAAACTAGTTTTAACTTGCCCTCGTTTTCCATTTGCTCAAAATCAACGTTCCAGCCGGTTGCATTACGGAAGAGTTGTTCACGACTTTCCTCAAAAGCAAAAAGTAGGCACCGTTCCCCTTTGGCTGCTCCACCAGCGATGAACTCAGTGACTAATAATGTTTTGCCTGTACCTGTTGCGCCGGAGGCTAAAATAATTGAGTCTCGGAAGAAACCTCCACCACACATTTGGTCTAATTCCGAGTTGCCTGAGGTGATTCGTATAACTGAAGAACTTTGCTTTAACTCAATTGCTGATAGTGGAATCACTGTTATGCCATGTTTGGGCATGATGGTGAAGGGGAACTCGCCTTTTTGATGGGCTGTTCCGCGAAATTTGAGGATTTCGACGGTGCGACGGCGCTTCTCGTCTTCGAGGACGTTGCGAAAAATGATGACGTTATCAGCGACAAATTCTTCAACACCATAGCGAGAAATATCTCCATATTCTTGGGTACGTTCGGCGGTTAAAACGGCCGTTACCATCAGTTTTTTCAAAGTAGACGCCATTCGAAAAAGTTCGGTTCGAACAGAGGCATGATTAGTAAGCTGAGTAAAGATCGCCCCTAATGAATCAATGGCTACACGCTTTGCTTTGACACGCCGAATAGCATGCTCAATGCGTACCAGCAATGCACCTAAATCATAGCTTCCGGCAACAATTATTTCTTCTTCTAGTTGTGGCGATGCATCTACAAAGGCCCAGGTACCTTCTGCTTCCCATTTTTGAATATCCCAGCCAAAACCAATCATGTTTTGGCGAATGTCGTCAGCTGATTCCTCAAAAGTTACGAAAATGCCACTCTCATTGGATTGCAATATTCCTTCAGCCAAAAACTGCACGGCAAATACGGTCTTTGCACTGCCTGCCGTTCCTGAAACCAACGTGGTTCGCCCTTTTGGAAGCCCTCCATTAGTAATGTCATCAAAGCCTGGAATCCCCGTAGCAAGTTTTTGAATGAAGGTTGTTTCCGTGACGCTCATTTAATCAATCTCCTTATTTTTCAAAGTATCAGGCATTCCTAGATCTAGGCCAAGTAAAAATTTTTCTGTATCAGACAGATCGCCAATGATGCGCCGCAACGGAGGAGGGGCCACTTTGATCAGGGTTGGGGTCGCCAATATTTTTTCGCTTTCAGCAGCATGGGGCTCCTCCAAAACATCAATAATTGTCAATTCATATTGATTGGCTAGAACACGTTGGCAAGTGCGGTGTAGATTGTCTATAGCACGTATCGATCGCGGAGTTTGCCCTGTGATGTAAAGTTTTAATTGATACTTTGCCATTTGCCTAATCCTTTTTAGATTCGTTTTCTAATGGTGCGTCAGGCTTAATAGAGTCTGGAACATATTGAGAGCCAATGCGGTGATTGCGGTAGTAGGCAACCAGATACCCCATTATTTGTAAGACAACGATTCGTCCTTCTTCTATATATGCCTTTTTTTTGGCGTATGTGGCGTTTATCATTTTTTGTCGTAATGCGTTCGCATGTAAACTCACTACGTCATATGGTTTAGCATTAAGAAAACCAAGTTGATGGGTCAGTGAGCGCAATAAATCCGATGATTGGTGATTCACTTGATAGGTTTTTTCATCTAAGATTAAATCGATTATTTCACTATATCGCTCTACAAGTTCAGCAAATGTTTCTGGAACGGCTTTTTCTAAAGGTGTCAAGCCAAATGCTTCGGCTGTTAATGATGTGTCTGGGCTATTGGAAACTTTTTCCAACGAGCGAAGTTCATTGGTTAACTGTTCTTCTCGCTGCGCTAATTTTTCTGTAAGTTGGCGTAAATCATTTTCTATACGCTTTCTTTCAATAATTTCAGCTTGTAGCTTCTGATTTGATTGGTGTAATTCGGCCGTGCGATCTATAACTTGCTTTTCCAGGCTTGTAATGTCCCGAACAAATATGGCTATGAAAGCACCTTTTGCCGTGGAAATAGGCGTTAGGCCAATCGATACGGGAAGTTCCTGCCCATCTTTACAAAGACAAAAGAGTTCCAAAGTCACCCCCATGGGTCTGGGAAGCCGGTGTGCCTGGTAGGTATCCATGTAATGTTGGTGCTGTTTGCGAAAGCGTTGGGGAATTAGAACGTCAATCATTTTGCCAGCAAGTTGTTCTGGCGTATATCCAAATAAATTTATGGCACTTTTATTGATGAAAATGATTTCTCTTCTATTGTTGATTACGAGGACTGCATCGGGTGTTGATTCGATTAAGCCAAAATAAATTTCATGATCCATCATTTCTCTGGCCTAGTGTTGCAGCAAAAATAATAGCGATAACATTGTTTCAGTTTGCGGGGAAGTCGCCAGCGATGCGAATTTACCAGTTGAAAAGACATTAGCGTAAACATTTCAAAAAAGCAAATGCTATCACTTATTGTAATTGGGTTTTTGACTGTGTAGGATTAGGGGCTTTTGGGGGTACTTTAACAGAGATCTGTACAAATTTGTCGTTTCGTTAGGGGTAATCTTAATTTCTTTTTTGGGGTCTGTCTACAGCTCGTTCAATTAGGCTGTCGTAACTGGTGATTTGGCGTGAGGAATTGACGCTGAGTGAGCCAGGCGGCAGCCAGTCCAGTGAAGGCGGCGGCCCCAATAAGCATGTACATCACGATGATTTGCAGCTGCACCGCTTCTAGCGGCGAGGCACCGGCCAAAATCATGCCAGTCATTGCGCCGGGCAGCTGAATCAGCCCCACGGTTTTGGTGCTGTCGATGATAGGGGTCATGCCGCTTTGCAGGGCAATTTTCAGATAAGGGGCCAGCGCTTGCCTGCCGGTGGCTCCCAGCGCCAGAGCCGCCTCAATTTCTGCGCGCCGCGCCTCAATTTCGTCCTGAATGCGGCGCATCACCAAGGTACACACATTCATCGAATTGCCAATCACCATACCCGCAATGGGGATCGTTTGCTGGGCGGTGAATTCAAAGATGCCCAGGCCAATCAGGATGCCCAGGGTGAGCAGCGCACCAATGCTGATGGCGCTGAAGGCCACGCGGCGGGCCTGGGGCACCCCTGTGGCTCGCGTGCCGGAGGTGTGCCCGGCAATAGCAACCATCACGCCCATGATCAGCAAGATAGCGGCTGGATTATCGGCAGCGAAGATGAGATCGAGGGCAAAGCCAATGGCGATGAGCTGGACAAAGGCCCGGGCCGTGGCGATGAGCATTTGCCGCTCCAGGTTAACGGCTTGCCAGCGCGAGATGATGGCGGCAAACAAAACCAGGGCCAGCGCTGCCAGTACGCGCGTGATTTCAGTCAGGGGAAAGGATGCCATTATGAATTTTCCAATTCACCAGCGGCGAAGGTGGCCGTCAAATGCTCGCTGCCGGGTCTGAATACGTGATCGGGCGCGCCTTCATCGGCGATACGGCCGTTTAACAACAAATAGATCCGGTCAGCCACCACTTTTGCTTCGGCCACATTGTGGGTCACCCACAGCACGGTCAGCCCCAGCGTGTCGCGCAGCCGCAAGATGGCCTGTTCGATATGGCGCTGGGCGGCAGGGTCCAGGGCGCTGGTGGGTTCGTCCATGAGCAGCGTGTCTGGCTGGTTGGCCAAGGCACGGGCCAACGAAACCCGCTGCGCTTCCCCACCAGACAGTTGGCTTACGCTGCGCTTAGCGTAATCTGCTGGCAGATCGGCCAGGGTCAACAACTGTTCAATTTCTGCGTCGGACACCGTTTTTTCCTGCAAGGTAGGTCCGTACAGGATGTTCTCAGTCACGGTGCCGGGGAAAAGGGCTGGTTTTTGAAATACCATGCCCACTTGACGGCGCAGCGCCAACACGTCAAGCGCATGAATGTCCTGGCCATTGTGGAAGACGGTGTTGGGCGGCGGTTCGGTCAGGCGGTTCAGGCAGCGCAGCAAGCTGCTTTTGCCGCTGCCGCTGGGACCCAGCAAGCAAACGATTTCGCCTGGTTGGACGTTCAGGGTAACTTCCGTGAGAATGGAACGGCCGTTTTGCACCAATGACAGCGCATTTACAAAGAAGCGAGAGACATCAGATTGGTTGTTCACCTGGCTATTATACTGGAATTAAGCGCTTAGGAAGGGAAATAATTACCCGTTTAGCTTACAAAGCAGCCAAATGGCGTTAGCAGGAGGACAACGGCTGCGCCAAGGGCCAGCCCCGCCAATATTTGAGCCACAGAATGGCGTTTGAGGAAGAGGCGGACCCAACACACAGAACCGACCAGGGGAATGCCAACGAGCAAGCCTGTGGGCCAACCGAACACCAGCCCCACCAAAACGGCCGTCGCGATGGCTCCGGTCGCGTGCAGGCTAATCAGCCAAAAATGGTTAATCACCGTGAGCATGATTAGCTCGATGATGTTGAACAGCGCCAGGCAGCGCAGCAGTTCCGGGCCATTAAACCTGGCAATGAGGCCATAGGCCATCACGGCAAACAAAATGGCGGAGAGGTAGGGGATGTTGCGCTCGCGCGTGTTGCTCATGTGCAGTTCGGCAATACGGCCGCTTCTTAGCAAAAACAGCACGACCAAAATTGGAGCCAATGAGACAAGCAAGCCGTAAACCGCTGCCCACAAAAATCCGGTCCAGCCAGGCAGCGCATACAGGCCAAAAGCCAGCCCCACCACGGCAAACATCACTGGGGGACTGACTACATTGGAGTAAATGCGGGCTGCTTTGACAAAGCCGGTTCGGTTGTGTACCAGCAGATCGAGGGGGAGTTTTTTCATCAAAAGAGGGAGTGGCAAGTTGCAAGTGGCAAGTTACTGGTGATTTGGCTACCTGCAACCTGCCACTTTTTACTTTTCACTTATTACTTGCTTACGCTTATGTGCCTTCTTGCCAGGAGTTCAGGTATTGTTCCTGCCGGGCGGTGAGGGTGTCGATGTTGATGCCCATGGCTTGCAGCTTGATGCTGGCGATGCGCTGATCGATCTCTTCGGGGACGGTGTACACTTTGTTTTCTAGCTGACCCTTGTTGTCGGCCAGGAACTTGGCGCTTAAGGCTTGCCCGGCAAAGCTCATGTCCATCACCGAAGCAGGATGCCCTTCAGCAGCAGCCAGATTGATGAGGCGACCTTCACCCAGTAAGTTGAGTTTACGGCCGTCTTTCATGGTGTATTGATCGACAAACGGCCGTACCCGTTTAGGCTCACTAATTGCCATGTCGCGCAACGCTTCTTTATTGACTTCCACATCGAAGTGACCAGAATTGGCCAGCAGCGCGCCGTCTTTCATTACTTCAAAATGATGACGGTCAAAGACATGAATGTTGCCCGTGGCGCTGACAAAAATGTCACCAATGCGGGCCGCTTCCATCATCGGCATTACGCGGAAGCCATCCATGACGGCTTCCAATGCCTTCAGCGGATCGATTTCGGTGACGACAACGTTGCCACCCAGTCCCCGTGCCCGCATGGCAATGCCTCGGCTGCACCAACCGTAACCCGCCACTACAATCGTCTTGCCCGCGATGAGGTAGTTGGTGGCCCGAATCACGCCGTCCATGGTGGATTGGCCGGTGCCATAGCGATTGTCAAACAAATGTTTGGTCATGGCGTCGTTGACGGCCATCATGGGGAATTCTAGCGCGCCTTCCGCGGCCATGGCGCGCAGGCGGACGATGCCGGTGGTGGTCTCTTCGGTACCGCCAATGACATAGCTCATCACGTCGCGACGGTCTTTGTGAATGGTGCTGGTCACATCAGAACCGTCATCCATGATGACATTGGGCTTGTGGTCCAACACGGCCTGGATGTGCTTGTGGTAGGTGGCGTTGTCTTCGCCCTTGATGGCAAAAACCGGGATTTCGTAGTGCGAGACCAGAGAAGCGGCTACGTCGTCCTGAGTGCTCAGTGGATTGCTGGCGCACAGCATGACGTCTGCACCACCGGCCTGCAACGCGATCATCAGGTTGGCCGTCTCTGTGGTAACGTGCATACAACCACTGATGCGCATTCCGGCAAACGGCCGTTCGCTGGCAAAATCATCATACACACCTTTCAAAACGGGCATCTCTTGGGAAGCCCACTCCATCCGCAGCCGCCCACCGGGGGCGAGATCGGGGTTCTTAATATCAAATTCCATCTAAAATAATCTCCTTGCTTCAGTTAAACCTGACAGGTTTTCATCAAAATTGGGCAATCATAAGTTTCTCGGAACGCGAGGCAACCATGAACTCTTGCGCTTTTCGTAAACCTGTCAGGTTTTTCTTTATTCTGTTAATAAAACATCCAATGCGCCGTCGTCGTCAAAATGTTGGCGAAAACGGGCCACGAAATCTTGGGTTGAATAATGATGGTTCTGTGTCCCCATCTGTTCTAGCACATAAGTGGCCGCCAGGGAACCCATTCGCCCGGAAATTTCCCAGGGTAGGCCCAACTGCATGCCCCGCATCAAGCCTGCGCGGAAGGCATCGCCAGCGCCAGTGGGGTCAGTGAGGCTGCTGGGCGGCACAGCCGGAATGCGTATTTCGGCACCGTCGATGACCAGTCGGGCGCCTTCAGCTGCCAACGTTACCAGCAAGCTCCCGACGTGCTGCAACAGCTGCGCTTCATTAAGCCCGGTTTTTTCCTGAATCAGCTGGTGCTCGTATTCGTTGACGGTGAGCATTTGTGCCCCTTCCAAACCGTGTAGCAGCTCCTCGCCGGTGAAGCGGGCCGCTTGCTGGCTGGGGTCATAAATAAAGGGAATGCCCAACTGGCGGCATTCGGCGGCATACTGGCTCATGGCGTCGGGCGCGTTGGGCGAGATGATGACCAGGTTTGCGTCTGCCGCGTACTGGGCAAAGCTAAGGCGGGCGGCATGGGCCATTGCACCCGTGTAAAAGCTGGCAATTTGGTTTTGCGCTTGATCTGTATTTACAAAAAAGGATGCGCAAAAATCGTTCTCGATTTCTATGATGGCTGAGGTATCGACGCCATGGCTTTCCAGCCAGGTGCGGTAGTCGCCAAAATCCTGGCCAGCGGTGGCCATCACGCTGGGGTGACCGCCCAGCAGAGCCAGGGTGTAGGCGATGTTGGGGGCGGTGCCGCCGCGCTGCCGATTGAGCGAATCCACCAAAAAGCTGAGGCTGACGGTATGTAATTGGTCGGCCACCAGCGAGTCGGTAAACTTGCCGGGGAACGACATCAGATAATCGTAGGCAATAGAGCCTGTCACTACTATTTTCATTTTAATTCAACACTTTCTTGGATTTTTGTCCGCAGATGTTGCAAAAGGTGCAGATTATTGGTCTGTCCCCTGCGGTTTTGGTTTTATAACAGCGGCGCTCTTTAATTCGGCCGTTTTAACTGTTTTTTTTAACGTCGGGCTAAGTTTCAGGCGGTCGCGCAGCATGGTCATAATGATTTTGAAGCCATCGGCGACGGTGATTTTTTTGCCTTCGGCGTAGGTGCGCGGATCGTAGTTGATGGGCACCTCAACGATTTGGTGGCCGCTGAGCAGCACCTTGTTGGTTAGCTCAAACTCCAAATTGAAGCCGGTGAGTGTCAGGTGGAGTGCTTTGGCTACATCGGCTTTGACCATTTTGGTGCCGGTGCCGACATCGGTGAGTTTGCTGCCAAAAAGCAGGTTGGTCATAAAGGTCCAAACACGCACGCCCAGGTAGGCATGGGCATATTCGTACTTCACATCGCCGCCCAAAATACGAGAGCCGTAAACGGCCGTTGCCCCTGTTTCCTCTACTTTGCGGCAAAACTTGGGATGCTCGGCCGGATCATACTCTTTGTCCGCATCCTGAATAATCAGATAATCGCCGCTGATGTTGTTAATGCCAGTGCGGATGGACATGCCTTTGCCCATGTTGCGCTCATGGTAAATCACCCTAATTTCTGGATCGTCAATGGCTTGCAGCAGTTGGCGGGTGCCGTCTGTGGAACAGTTGTCCACCACAATAATTTCCCGCGTCCAGCCATTGCCCAAATCGACCGCCTGGGTACGAGCAATGACATCTTGAATGGTTGCAATTTCATTATAGCAACAAATAATGACCGATAATTTCATACGCATGAAAGGTTGGTAAACCGCCGCGCCGGGGCCTACCAACCTTGCTCCTCTTTCTTCTCTTCAATTGAAAACAGAAGGGCAATTATAACAGCCAATTATCCCTTGGCGAATTCGAGAATTTTGAGGTGGAATGGAAGATAACTTTTTGCTTAACCATGTCGTCGAAAGACAGAATTATCCCCTGGGTTTTGCAATTGAGTTGTTGTTACCCTTGAAAAAGAGCTTGTTTAGCCTTGGCTTATCCGACATTGTTCCAACATTAAACATATTTCGTCTAGAAGATCGTTTTGATGCCAATTGGCCAAGCGATACTGATCTGGTTTAGTGTATTCAATATACCATTGGGTAAAAATATCGGTCTCGGTAAATGAGAGTTTGAGCGGCTGATAAGGATGAGGGAGGATGTTCTCACTTCCCTTTATTGCATAAAGTCTGTGGAAAAGATATTCAAATGTTCTTTTATAGATTGGTGGGGCAAATTCGATAATAGTTGGACTAGTACGAAGTGCATTCAAAGATACAGCTAAATTCAATCGTATTTCCAAGACTATGCGATTGTATTTTGTAAAACGATTCAGTTTGTTTGGCTCATTCTTGAGTTGTCGGAGCATTTTCCTGAATGGTGGTTCAGGCTTGGTTTTTGTCGAGCCAATAATTTTGTCAATATAAGATTGATGTTGTTTTGCTAAAAATATTGCTTGGGAAAGTTGTTGCAAAAAATTTTCTGTTTGATGGTTATATTCTAGTAATCCTCGCATGCGTACGAGTTTAAAGAAATCAAGCCGTGTCTGTGAAAATCGAAAACGCCCAATCGTCGATAGAAATAAATCTCCTGTTAAAGATGTTGTCTGAGTTCTCGTGAGACGTCTTATCTTCCCCCGTTCTCTTAGCGAATAACCTACACTCAGAAACAATGGCCAAAATAAAATTACGAGAAAGCATACAAAAAAATATACGATCCAGATATTTTGAAGGAGAGCAAAAAATAACAATAATATTGGCAAAAAAACGATTAATATCAGAGCGAAAAGTTCAAATATATTAAATAAGCCTCTCATTAAATCACGTAAAGCCATCATGGGCGAAGAAAAAGCTTTACGTATCCAATCAGTAGTAAGCTCTATTATTTTCAACATAGAACGTCGAAAGAGCGAAAGTTGTGATTTTAGATTTTGTCTGATAGCACGAGTAGCTCGTTCAAATGAAAGTCCATTTCGAGCATATATCATCATAGGTTCAGTTACGAAAAATATTAGAAACCCAAAAGAGATAAAAATAACAGTGCTATACCAAAACGCAGAAATAATAATGCTGATTGAATTATAAAAGTCTGAAGACAAATCTTCTTTACCTTGCTCTGAATTATTAGGTATAGGAGGTGCTAGCGTTTGGTTAGAAAATGATTCATCATCGATAGTCTGAGTTGATGTGTTTGGTGTGGGAAATGATTCGTTTGATGGTGTAGCAATAGCAAAGAGTATAAATATAACAGCGAGTGAGGAAAATAGAATAGCACCTGTTAGAAAGAATACGTTTATCTGGGTTGATATTAGTTTTCGAAACCCTATTTTGCTGGATCGATAAAAGACCCATCCAGTTAAACTGAAGGTCATTATTAGCAATATAGAAAGCCCGACAATTGGTAACGATATATAGAAATTAGCTGTTTGAATTATAAAGCTAGCTAAAGTGACGAGTGATAATAATTGAATTGCCAACGCTATATTAGGGATATCGGCTAAAAATTTATAAGTTGCCAGAAAATTTTCTGATTGATCAAGACGTGCTAGATGAGATTGGGTTGAGTATCTTTCTTGGATAATTGATCCATCCCAGAGCATCTTCCTTAATTTCTTGTAAATAGCGTCAGCGATATCCTCAGTCATTCGATTTAATCTTACGGCCTGTCGAAAGCTGATGTCTTGGATTAATAATGTGGAATTAAAACCTAAATCAAGCATTTCAGTAAGAAGGCCTTGGGGTAAAGTGCCGGCTACTTCCACAGCCCATTTTGTGTCATAGTGCATACCGAACCGAGTAGCTGACCAAAGGATTTGACCAATATTCATACGTAATATATTTGGTAAATCGTGTAAGTGCCCGCTAAACCCATCTTGAAGCACTGATAACAAGTGCAAGCTACCTTGTTGCCATGGAAATGGCATTTTCGCTATCTGAGAACCGGCAATGGTATTTTCGTCTGGCACGGGTGTGTTTTCGGGTAAAAGCGCCGAGGTTTGTTTAGCCATTTCATTGATCAGATTTTCCGCTTCTGAAATAATTGGTTGTAAATTTTCTTTGGGCTGTGTTTGGCACAAGACGACAGCAGTTTCTCGCCAACGGCCATCTGTAAGCAAGTCGTTAGGTTGAACCCGTGTCGGTTCACGAAGAACAACTGAAGTTGCAAAGTATTCTTGAAACCTGCGGTGGGCAAAGGTAAACGGTTTTGATTCACCTACAATGGTTGTCTCTGATCGAGCCAGTTTTAGAAATTCCAAAGCATCTAATGAAGACTCTAAGTTTTCCGGAATGTCTAACTCTAATTTTAAACAAGAACTTATCAACTCGTCCCGTGTTGGGCTTAGTCCCAAGCCTGCATCGGCCGTCATGCTAAAGGCAACTTGTTCGGCAGTATAGCGGATGGATTCTGGTTTTAGCTGGAAGCGCCGCCATAGGCGCTCTCTGTCTCGGGTAAGTCGTTCTTGAATGTACCCTTCATAAACAATATATGTATTGGCCGGAAATTGCGATTGCTTCTGCATGAACTCACATATCAGCCCTAAAAATAGTGGGTTACTGGCCATTGCTCTCATGCTGTGTTCCGCCGTATCCAAATGACCTATAACACGTCCAGCCAGATCATTGTTTAATCCGGTCTTGCGGATCAACTCCTGTTGACGCTCTGATTTGAGTGGCAAAATTCGGAAGCGTGGCCAGCCAAGGCGGGTTGGTCCACGATATGATCGTGAAGCAACAATCCCTCGACATTTATTTAGCCCACCCAGAAAATCGGCGATTGCATCACCATAAGCTTGAATTGTTTGGTCCGCCTCTGTTGAACTAAGCACATCAGGAATTTCATCAAACGAATCTAGAAAAAAGACCCATGTCCTTTCTCTGAGACCACGATCAAATTCTTTTTCAAGAAATGCTTCAATATCACGGTCGTTTGCTCTATTTAGAGCGTCTAAGATGAAGTCTCTGATCAAATATTGATTAATAGAAGGGAAAGGGTTTTCCAAACGGTCTTGCGAGAATTCTTCGGCAAGTTTTTGAAAGTCATGCACCTTTGGCCGCAGGGAAGCAGCAATCTTTATCAGATCAGGTGTTAAACCATGTCGCTCTGTGCGGAGGATTAGCTCTCGAGTCTTTTGGGCTAAGGTGTTACCAGGAAGGTTTTCGATATTAACATTAAGCTGAAAACATATATCCTGTATTTCGTCAATATTAAAATGAGTTTTTAGTAAGCGATGAAATCCGGATTGATCGAAGTGGACATTGGCTTGCAGCTCTTGATTGGTTGAAGATGATATGGTGCCATGTCGGACCAAATGCTTCATGTTAATGTAAAGAGGAATTTTGCTATTTTTACCAGGATCTCTCATGGCTTTTCTTGCCATAGTCAATGCAACCTGGCGCAAAGCAACACTTTTTCCTGAACCTGGCTCGCCTTGTAATAAGATTAAACGTTCTTCGCTGGTTTCTAACGCCTCTGTTAGCGAATCTACACGTCTCAACCCACTACGTTTACGGAACAAGCTATTGCGAATTCGGTAGTTTCCTTCGGCTTCTACTTCAGCTTCTAGCTCAGTAAAGCGATTATGGCTCCATGATTCTAGATTGTTTAGACGCCGTATCTCGCTTTCAATATAATCTGCAAATTGGCGGCGACGCTCTAACCGTTCCTTTTCTTGTTGATTGGTGGCATATCTTTCGAGCCGCTTGCGTATAGGCAAGATAATATAACGGTTGGATGCATTGACAACAGTCCAGAAAATCCAGCGAGTAAAATAAAGCAGAAGCCCGATAACTGCAAATAAATATAGTAATTGTTTGCCTGTGAGAAGAAATTCTCCGGTTTGAAAAGCTTGCTGAAGTTGGGAGATGAATTCTGTCATGGTTATGCTTTTTTGATAAATGGGGAAAAGTTTACAAATCTGGCATTACGCAGATTAGTTTTGTAGTATAAACAAGATCGAATAGATTCTCAAGCTTTTAGAAGACGAAGCAGGCAAACCAGATGGGTGAGGAACGGCCGTAATTGTTTCTCACTCGTCAAAAAAATCCACTTTACCCGTTGCCAGCGAATATTCAGCGCCAACTACTAGCAGGCCATCATTTTGCATCAGATTTTCCAAGATGCGGGAGCCGTGGCGCAGATGATTCACCGAGGCGCGGACGTTGGCCCGAACGGCGTGGTGCACCAGGGCGGTTTTGTCGTGGCGCAGGTCGGTTTCTAGCAGTTCGGCGATGGACGGCCGTATGTAATCCACAATGGCCCGCAGGTTAGGGGATCGTTGTTCAGACGGCCGTTCCAGTTCATCCAGCGTAGCCAGCACCGCCCCACAGGTTGAATGCCCCAAAACAACCACCAGCCGCGTGCCAAACTTCTCGGCGGCAAACTCAATGCTGCCAATGTGTGATGGTGCCACAATATTGCCCGCCACACGAATCACAAACAGGTCACCCAGCCCCTGGTTGAAAATAATTTCGGCGGGAACCCGCGAATCAGAGCAACCTAAAATAATGGCAAACGGATTTTGCTGATTGACCAGTTCGCTGCGCCGTTCTTGGCTGTTGAGCAGGCGGTCATTGGGAACACCCTGGACAAAGCGCTTGTTTCCTTCCTGTAGCCGTTCAAGGGCTTCTTTGGCTGAAATCATCTTTTTCCTCTTGTGAATTTTTGAACTGAGATAAAGTAAAGGAGAGTTGAATGTGGCCGATCACCCAGAACTGACCAATTTCGCAATTTCTTGCTTCGTTACCTCAATAGACGCCTGATAAAATTGCACCAGGAACTCAAGTTGTTCGGTTGTGTAAGCTCCTAGCAGCTTAGCAAACGCCTCCCCCATCGAGCGGTAAACATTGTCCTCTGCCGCCAGTCTTTCCTGATTCACCATGACGATCACTTTACGACGATCCGTAGCGTGTGGCTGCCGCATTACAAGCTCTTGCTGCGCAAGCCGGTCAATGAGTGTGGTGACTGAGCCACTGGTAAGGCCCAGGCGATTGCCAATTTCCCCAGCCGTCATCGGGCCTTCTTGAATCAGGATGCTCAATGTTTTCATATCGGTAACGCCGAGTCCGTATTGGGCTGCTGCGGCTTGTTGAAACAGGGCGGTTTCTGTGCTGGCTGCCTCTCCCAGAAATTGCAGCTGTTCAATAAGTGTTTGGCGGTGTGTGCTTTCTTGGCCTTGTGCATTTTGGGAATTGCTTGACAAGATGAACCTCCTCAGATAGTATCTTGATAATCGAGATACTTGATTGTGAAGTTATTTTTTATCGTAACGCTTAGATTCTCCAAAAATACTGGACAGAATCTAAATCAGCAAAAAAAGGAGTTTTTCTGATGATCGCTACACACTATTCTACCCGCACAAACCCAAAAACAACCCGTTGGTTGGCATTGGGTGCCGTTGTTGGCCCCATCTTGTTTACATTGGCCTGGTTGATCCTGGGTTTTATCAGCCCTGGCTACCAACTTTGGGATATGTGGATTGCCCCATACTCTGCCGTTAGCCAGCCGATAAGTGGTTTGGGCTTGGGGGTGACAGCTCCCTTCATGAATGTGGCCTTCATTCTCACCGGCGTTTTGACGATTGCCGGAGCCATTGGTATTTTCCGCAGCATTCCGGAGATTGAAATTGCTAAAAGTTGGCGTTACACATTGCTCTTGGCGCTACCCGGCTTAGGCACAATTATAGACGGTGTGTTCAACTTAGAGTCGTTTATGCTTCATAATCTGGGCTTTCTGCTGGTTCTGTCTGTCATTGTGGGTTTCCCGATAGTTGGTTTACAGCTGCGCAAAATCCCGGACTGGCAGCGATTGGGCCGCTGGCTAATGCTAGGTGGTCCGCTGACGCTGGTGCTGGCTGCTCTATTCTTTGCCACCTTTAATCCAGAAGCGTCTGGGGCGGGGCTGGGAATAGCTGGATTGACGCAGCGACTGTTGATTGTCCAAATTCATACCTGGTATGTTACCTTGGGCTGGAGGACATCTCGTATGTTATAAGTTGGCACAAATATCAAACAGGATAAAGTTGGGCGTATGTTGTTAACCTGCACCAATATCGAAAAATCGTATGGCGACAAACCTGTGCTGCACCACATTGACCTGGCTTTGCAGAGTGGGGAAATTGGGGTGCTGCTGGGACCAAGCGGCTGTGGCAAAACAACCCTGCTGCGTATCATTGCGGGATTAACTACGCCGGACAACGGCCGTATCACCCTGAGCGATCAAGACATCACCCACCAACCTGTACACCAGCGTGAATTGGGCATGGTGTTTCAGGAGTATGCCTTGTTTCCGCACAAAAATGTGGCGGAAAACGTCAGCTTTGGCTTGCGTATGCTCGATTGGGACAAGCGCGCCATGGAAAACCGGGTGACGCAGGTGTTGGCATTGGTAGGTCTGGCAGGCTTTGGTGCGCGACTGATTCATGAGCTGTCTGGTGGTGAGCAGCAGCGTGTGGCCCTGGCCCGTTCCCTGGCTCCCGCGCCACGTCTCATTTTGCTGGATGAGCCGCTGGGGGCGTTAGACCGTGCCTTGCGCGAACGGCTCATGTTAGAGCTGCGCCAAATTTTGAAAGATGCTGGTAACGTGCTGGGGCGTCCTGAAGGGATGACGGCCGTTTACGTCACGCACGATCAGGCGGAAGCGTTTGCTATTGCTGATAAGTTGGTCGTTTTGAACAACGGCCGTATCGAACAAATTGATACGCCCCAAACCGTCTACCGCCGACCAGCCACCCCCTTTGTGGCCCGTTTTCTGGGTATGGAAAACATCTTTGATGCGCAACTGGTTGCCGAAAACCCACCTGTTTTAGAGATTGGAGATTGGAGAGTGGAGATTGATCCATTAACCATTTCACATTTACCGTTAACCATTAACCATTCTCTCCCTATCCTCATCCGCCCTGAAGCTGCCAAATTATTGGCTGATGGAATTGAAGCAGTGAACGTGCTAAACGGCCGTCTCGCCGAACATTCCTTCCGTGGTCGGTACCAACTCATCACGCTAACCACCAGCCACCAGCCACCACTAACTTTAAAATTTGAACTGGAAACGGCCGTCTCCCTGCCACCAGTGGGCCAAACCATCCAACTGACCATCGATCCTGGGGCTATTGTACCGTTAGAGAGTGGTTAGATTGGTTGCCGGACCCAATTATCCAGTCGTATAATGCACCTCGTGCTTGGTCAGGACTGTTGGTCCTGGCCACAATTTTGTAAGGATTTGTTACTTAGGACTGCCAGTCCTCGACTGCCAGCTTAGGTTTGAGAATAGTCTATGTCTTCATCATTTCTCTGGTCATTGGGCGGATTTTTTATTGTCCTCACGCCTATCATTTTGGTTCATGAGTTGGGCCATTTCTTTGCGGCCCGACTTTCCAACATTCGGGTTGATGAGTTTGGTCTTGGCTTTCCGCCACGTGCGCTTACGCTGACCGAGCGCAATGGCACGATTTACTCACTGAACTGGATTCCGTTGGGCGGTTTTGTTCGTCCCGCTGGCGAGGATGATCCCACGGTGGAGGGCGGTTTGGCGGCTGCGTCTAAGCGGGCACGCCTGTTTGTTTTGTTTGCCGGGGCTGGTGCCAACTTCATCATGGCGCTGGTAGTCTTTTGGATCGCCTTCATGATTGGTATGCCTGCTGTGGCCGTATCTGATGTTGCGCCGGGTTCTCCCGCTGTGACCGCCGGTTTTGAAGCAGGCGATGTATTTTTGGAGGTTGAAGGGATCAAGGCAGAATCCTCTGGGGTCATTGCCGACATCATGCGTACTATGGCGGGTGAACCGGTGGCGGTGTTAGTAGAGCGTGCTGGTGAGCCTGTGCAGCTGACCGTTGTGCCCCGTGTGCCAGGCGAATATGATTCAGCCGTGGAAGGACCAATTGGCGTGGGGCTGATGGCCGCGCCAGACGGCCGTCGCATTACGCGAGGGCCGGGTGAAGCATTGGTAGATTCCGCTGCTTCTATGTGGGAGATTGTTTCTCTGACGGTGCGCGTCCCGGCTATGCTCATCAATGGCGACATTGAACCAAGCGAAGCCCGTCCAGTTAGCGTTATCGGCATTAGCCAGATTGCGGGGCAGGCGGCTGAAGTATCCGTAACCAACAACAATTTGTTCCCTATCTTGAATATGGTGGGGTTTATCAGCGTCGCGCTGGGTTTCACCAATTTACTGCCGATTCCTGCACTAGACGGCGGACGCATCATGTTTGTGCTTATTGAAGCTGTACGCGGTCGTCGCATTGAGCCAGAGCGGGAAGGGATGGTACACATTGTGGGGATGCTGGTGCTGCTGGGCTTGATGGTTTTGCTGATTGTCCAGGACATTGTGAATCCGATTTTTTAGCGGCCTGGTGCAGCGCGTAAGATTATTAGAGAATACCCTATCTGATGGAGGCAATCGTGCGATTGTTTCCATCAGATTTTTTATTGGCAGATTCTCCTAATTATTGTTGACAAAAAGCTAAAAGTAGAAAGAATCATGAGGCACAGGACAACAGTGTCGGCTGCATGTGGGGCTGGTTTATTTGGTTTGTGCTAAAAGAGTAAGAGTGACAAAGATGAAAGAAGAAGAAAAAGCGTTTTTAACTGTGCTGCAAGAGATATTTAATGATGAGCCATTGCCGATTGCGGAGCTTTATCGCTTGTCTGATTTGCAGGCAGAAGAATGGGCGGCATTTGTGTCTGGCTGGACGGCCGTTTCTGACGAACGGCGGCGAGCCATTGTGCGCCACCTGGCTGACATTGCTGAAGACAACTTTATCGTGGACTTTACTCCGGTGTTTACCCACAATTTCCAGGATGCACTGCCGCAAGTGCGCGTCGCTGCCCTGGATGGTTTGTGGGATTCCACAGATTTGCGGCTGATTCCCCAAATTATGACGATGTTGCAGGAAGACCCGGCGGAGGAAGTGCGGGCTGCTGCGGCCGGTGCCCTGGGCCATTACGTGCTGCTGGCCGAGTGGGGGCAATTGCCAGAACGCATTTTGCCTGGCCTGATCGATACGCTGCTGGCTGAATATGATAAGGACGAAACGGCCGTTTCCGTCCGCCGTGTTTTGCTGGAAGGGCTCGGCGCGTCGCACCATCCCCGAGTTAATACGCTCATTGAGGAAGCGTACGAAAGTAGTGACCAATCCATGCAGATGAGCGCCGTTTTTGCAATGGGCAACACCGCTGACCGGCGCTGGACGGTGACGGTGCTGGGGGAAATGGAAAGCCCTTACGAAGAGATGCGCGCCGAAGCGGCTCGCGCTGCCGGCAGCATTGGCAACAGTGATTTTGTGCCCCTGCTGGCTGAATTGGCCTACGATGAAGATTTGGCCGTTCGCGTGGCGGCGATAACCTCCTTGGGGCAGATTGGGGGAGACGAAGTGCAGCGCATCCTGGCCAACATGATGGATGATCCTGAAGTTGAGGAAGTTGACGAGGTGTTTGAGGCGGTTGAGGATGCCATGGAAGAAGCGGCCATGATGGCCGGGGATTTCGATTTTGTTGATTTTTCTTTTGATGATAATGATGATGACGAAGTAGATGATTAATTGACTGACATTGTTTTTGTTTTAACCCAGAACATCTTACCCATTTTCATTGTCGCCTCTTTTGGGTTTGCTTTGCAGCGCTGGATTGGGGTGGAGAAACGGCCGTTATCCACCATTGTGCTAAACGTGCTAAGCCCTGCCCTGGTGTTCTCGTCCCTGGTTGGCTCACGGCTGCCGGGGGAAGAGCTGGTCAGCCTGGCCCTGTTTGCCATGTTGGCCGTCTTGCTGATGAGCATTGTGGCGTATTTGTCGGCGCGGGTGCTGCGGCTGGGGCGCACACAGACCATTGCCTTGATGGTGGTAACGATGTTTGTCAACGGCGGTAATTATGGGTTGACGCTCAACCAATTGCGCTATGGCGATCCCGGTTTGGCCCGGGCGGTGGTGTATTACACCACTAGCACCGTCATGCTGTACACCATTGGCATCTTCATTTCGTCGATGGGGGAGATGCCTTGGCGGCAGGCGCTGCGGCGGTTGCTGCGTTTCCCAGCCGTGTATGCGGCCGTTTTGGCCATCGTGGTGTATAGCTTCAACATTACGCTGCCTGCACCGCTGCTGCGCGGCATCGAGGTGGCTGGCGCGGGAGCCATCCCGGTGATGCTGCTGGTGCTGGGCATGCAGCTGGCCGATCTAAAAACGGTTGGCTCGCTGCGGTTGGCGCTGCCAGCCATTGGCCTGCGTTTGGTGATTGGACCGCTAATTGGATTGTTGGTGGCCACGCTGCTGGGCCTGTCCGGTTTGGGACGATCTACCTCTATTATTGAATCCAGTATGCCGCCAGCCGTGTTTACCATCATTTTGGCTACGGAATTTGAGCTAGAACCAACGGCCGTTACCAGCATCGTGATGGTGTCTACTTTGCTTAGCCCGCTCACCATTGCCACAACAATTACCCTGCTTGGCTTGTAATTTCGCTTAACCACGCTGCCCGTGTACAATTTTGCCATGAATCGCTTTGCTCGTTGCTTGATTGGATTATTAATGGCTGCTCTGATTTTGGGAACGGGGCGTACGGCCGTTGCCCAAACGACCCCCCTCGACAGCAGTGCTGAGGTTGCCTACGGTCAAAAAGTCACGTTTCGCTTAACTGGCCAGGTTGAGGCAGAAATTGAAGGGATTGAGCTATTTATCAATACGGCCCGCGCCGCGACACCGCTTTCTGTGGCAATTCGCTTTACCCAGGATGATTCGCAGCTTGTGGCCGGGTACGATTTGGACCCCGGGCTGGCCGAGCTGCCGCCTTTTGCTGAAGTGACCTATTGGTGGGAAGTGACTACCGCCGACGAAACCTTTCGCGTGCCAGAGGCGCGCTTCATCTACGAAGATGACCGGTTTGATTGGCGTGTGCTTGCGGAGGAGGACATCACAGTCCACTGGACGGGCAATGATGATGCGCTGGGTGAGCTGGCCTGGGAAATCGCCGCCAACAGCCGCCAGATGTTGGACCGCCTCTTGCCACCAACGGCCGTTCCCGCGCTCAACCTTTACGTTTATCCTTCCACAGCTGATTTGCGGGCTGGGCTGCGCCTGGCGGGCCGGGATTGGCAAAACGAGCATACGGACCCGGATTTGGGTGTGCTGCTGGTAACGGCCGTTAACCTGCTCACCGCAGAAGCTGATTTAAGTCAATCGATTCCCCATGAACTTACCCATTTGCGCCTGCATCAACTGGCCCCAACTGTGCCGCTGCCTGCCTGGTATGAAGAGGGCCTAGCCCTTTTTGTTGAAGAAAACAGGGCGGACCTGGAAGAGATAGTGGCAACGGCCGTTGCCGAAGATAACACGTTGACCTTGCTCACCCTTTGCACCAACTTTCCAGAAGAAGCGCCAGAATTGGCGCTGGCGCAAAGCGTTTCTTTGCTGAGCACTATTCAGGCCCAGTTTGGCGACCAGGCGCTGCGCCAGCTAGGGACTGTTTACCTGTCCGGTGTGGGTTGTGAAGCGGGCCTCAGCCAGACGTTGGATATGTCCCTGGCTGAACTGAACGCCGATTGGCTGGCGGCGCAAGCTCCCCAGCCTGCCTGGCTCACCTTCCTCAGCCAAAACGGCATCTGGCTGCTGCTGCTGCTGGCTAGTTTTGGCTTCTTTGCCCTGCTCCTGCGCCGTTAACTAATCTACGATAGTGGGCGAGGCGGGTGGAGAGCTGACCGATTTGTATGGCAAGGCTGCTACCCACCTCGCCCCTACTTATCACTTTTCACTTTTTACTGAATACTGACCACTGATTACCGATCACCCTTTCAACTGGGCCATCATCGCCCGTGGATCCCAATAGGCGCGCAGGCTGCTGATTTTCCCCTCATCATTAAAGGTGAAGATGTCGATGCCGGTGAAGTGGGTGGTTTTGCCGTTTTGGCCAGTGCCGTCTGCCTGCCAATGAACGGCCGCTTCGTTTTGGTTGATGTAAACGGCCGTTTCCGTCATGCTCAGTTGGAAAAAGGTTGATTCGATTCCGGCGAAGAATTTACGTAGGCCATCGGTGCCGCTTACAGGCGGCGCGCCGACTGGGTCCTGGCTGGTGGCGTCGGGGGCAAAAACGGCGACAAATGCTTCCGCATCCATGTTACGGATGGCGGCAAAATAGCTGCTTACGGTTTCTTTAATTTGTTCTCGGCTCATCTTGTGCTCCTTCAGATAGTGAATAGTGGGGTTGGTGGCTAACAACTGCCCCATCTTACTGGAATTGAAACGGCCGTCAACCAACAATCTTATGCATGTCTAACAGAATCGGGGTATGATAACGGCCGTTCCTGGCAAGTTAGCCAATCGGAACCCAATCACCAAGAAGATTCACAACTTAATTACTGAACTGCTATAACAAGCAATCGAACGCAGATCAGCCTGATTTTAGGATAACCAGGATCAGGCAAATCAGGAAAATCTGCGTCCAATTTTCAAAAATGAGGAGAATGCCAATATGACAACAGCCGAAAAACCCCCAACTGCCGATTTTCGCTTTAAGGCCGAGGTCAAGCAGCTGCTGCAAATCCTCGTCCACTCTCTTTACAAAGAGCAGGACATTTTCCTGCGCGAGCTCATCTCCAACGCGTCTGACGCCATGACGCGGCTCCATTTTGAAATGCTCACCAATCGGGACGTGCTGGACCCTGATGCCGAGCTGGCGATCCACATCGACATCCCTGAAGTGGATGAAGACGAGCCGAAGAAAATCATCATTAAAGACAGCGGCATCGGCATGACCAAAGATGAGCTGGTGACCAACCTGGGCACTATTGCCCAGTCTGGCGCACGCGAATTTTTGGACCAGGTGACGGGAAACGATGAGGTTGATCCCAGCGACGTGATTGGTCAATTTGGCGTTGGTTTTTATTCCGTGTTTATGGTGGCCGACGAGGTGCGGGTGGTTTCTCGCAGCTACAAAAAGCGGGCCAAAGCCGCTGTTTGGGTCTCTGATGGTAGCGATGAATTTCACGTTGGGCCAGCCGAAAAAGAAGATCGCGGCACGGAGATGCATATCACCCTCAAGAAAGATGCGTATGACCTGGCCAGCGAATGGAAGCTGAAGCAAATCATCAAAAAACATTCTGATTTTGTGCGCTATCCCATCTACGTGGGCGAAGAACAGGTCAATCAGCAAACGCCACTGTGGCGCAAACGGCCGTCTGAAGTCGAAGCTGAAGATTACACCAATTTCTACCGCCAGATGACGATGGATTTTGAAGAGCCGCTGCTCACCGTCCATTTTAGCTCCGACGCCCCGGTGAACGTGCGAGCGCTGCTCTTTCTCCCCGCCAAGCGAGAAAAGGGCATCCTCACCACGCGTAAAGACCCTGGCGTGATGCTCTACTCGCACAACGTCCTCATCCAGGAATATTGCACCGATTTGCTGCCGAAATGGCTGGAATTTGTCGATGGTGTGGTCGATTCTGAGGATTTGCCGCTGAACGTGAGTCGTGAGACGGTGCAGAACAACCGCCTTATGCGCCAGCTGGGCAAGATGATAAAGGGACGCGTTTTGCGCGAGTTGAAAAAGCTGTCTGATGACGATCCGGAGAAATATGCCAAGTTTTGGGGGGAATACGGCCGTTACTTCAAAGAAGGCATCGCCATCGACCCCAACGCCAAAGAGGACGTGCTGCCCTTCTTCCGCTACCACACCTCCAAGTCAGACGGCGAACTCACTTCGCTGGATGCCTACCTGGAGCGCAAGCCGGACAGCCAAACCGAAATTTACTACGTCACTGGCGACTCCGTTTCCTCCGTGGCCAACAGCCCCCACCTGGACCCCTTCAAGGCGCGCGATTTGGAAGTGCTTTATTGGGTCGATCCGCTGGACGCGTTGATTGCCCCTGGCTTAATGGAATATAAAGAGACGCCGTTCAAAAACATCGACGATGCCGATATTGAGCTGCCGGACACCGACGAAGCCGCTGAGGAAGAAGAATCCGAAGCAGCACTGCCGGAGAAGGAGTTTAACGCTTTTGTGGGCCGCTGTGTGACCACGCTGGGGGACAAAGTGCTGGAGGTCCGCGCTTCTAAAGTGCTCAAGAACAGCCCGGTGCGCCTGGTTTCTCCCGCTGATGCCCAAAACAAAGAGATGGACCGCATTCAGCGGCTGCTCAACCAGGATTACGAAATCCCCAAGCGCATTCTGGAAGTCAACCGCAGCCACCCCCTGGTGGCCCACCTGGCCCGCCTGGTGGAAAATGATCCCGACAATGCGCTCATCAACCTGGGCATTGAGCAGCTCTACGACAGCGCCCTCATCCAGGAAGGGCTGCACCCCAACCCCGCCGATATCCTGCCGCGCATCCAGCAGCTTCTCACCCTCGCCGCCGCCCAGGCAGATCAATCGTAGTAGTTGCTCACGTAATAAACACAGATGAAAGCCCGTCGGAATGTCCTCTGACGGGCTTTTTTGAGATGAGACTTAAGGTTGAATTATTGATCTGTTACCAATGGTAGATATAGGTTCTTTATCGGTTTGGTTATCGTGATTAGTGTTGTTACTTGTGCTGAGTTGACCCCATTATTGGCACTGACGGTTGCCGTGAAAACTCCTTCTGTTGCATATACATGTGATACTGAAGAGCCAAAGAGTGTTGTGCTGTCACCTAGGTCCCAAGTATAAGTAACATTGCTTCCTGCCGATATTGTCGCAGTTATAAACGTTATTTTATTAAGCACTGTCGGGCTGCTATTGAATGCTTTTAGATCTAAGATGGGAATAGGCGGCGTAACCGTCACAGGGGTCGTTGCTGATATCATGCCTGTTGAGTTACTAGCTGTTACTACGGCCGTATAGAAACCTTCCGACGGATACATGTGAGATACTATTGGGCCATTCGCTATTGTTCCATCTCCAAAGTTCCAATCGTATTGAACACTGGTTCCACCAGAAACAGTAGCTGTGAAAGTCGTTTCAATGCCAAGATTTGTAGGTGAGTTATTTGTCGCAATTAATCCGCTTGGTACGATATCTTGATTGAACCACACTTCTGCTTGATCGTATACGGTACCAAACACAGCATCAAGATCACCATCTCCATCTAGGTCGCCCAAATCGACGGACCATTTTTCGTTATTCCCTATCCCTATGCTCTGACCCGTGCTGAATTGTCCCGAGCCATCATTTAACCAAATCTGATCAGGGTCTGTGACCTCAAAATTATTGTTTACTACAATGGCGTCTAAATCACCATCATGGTCCAGATCACCTAAATCGACGGCAAAAGTTACAGAATTTCCTAAAAGTTGTCCTGTGTCTGTAAAGTGTCCTGTTCCATCATTTAGCCAAACTTGATTGCCCAAATCAATATTGTTACACAGAAAAGCATCTAAGTCACCGTCTGAGTCAAGATCGCCAAGGGCAATGTTCTGAACATACTTGCTTCCAAGAATTTGCCCACTATCGATAAATATACCATCTCCATTGTTGAACCATACATGCCCCCCGGTTTCACCCAAGAAAGCGTCTAAGTCATTATCACCATCGAGATCGCCTAACTTAACAGATGAAAACGAGGTTCCAATTAGTTGATTCGTATCAGAAAAAGTGCCTGAGCCATCATTTAGCCAAACTTTGCTTGGATTGACACCCCAATAGACAACAAAGGCATCAAGAGAACCGTTACCATCAAGATCGCCCAAATCTAACTGTTGTGTTCCCCATGTTCCCAAACTTTGCCCGCTGTCGGAAAACACACCGTTCCCATCATTGATCCAAATCTGGTCTCCGTTTGGATGAACACCCACGTAAGCATCCAAATCTCCATCGTGATCTAAATCTCCAAGGATTGAATAAGTTTGCTCGTTTCCTAATTGCTGGCCCGTGTCCGTAAATTGACCAGATCCATTATTCAGCCAAACTTCATTTGGATCAAAAAAGGAATCTCCATCGGCAACACTAAAAAAGATATCCAGATGTCCGTCCTTATTTAAGTCACCTAACGATACCGATCTAATCCAATCAACGTCAAAGATTTGCTCACTTTTTGTGTATGTTCCACTTCCACCGAGGCTTTCTGTCCAAAACTGCCAGACTATTGACGAGGTGATGTTTTCCCCAGCTAAATTTTGTGTATCAGAGGTTATAGAAGCCTGGATAAGTTCACCTGGTTTGAAGGGAAAAGAAGGAGTGAAATTGAAATTTTCACCATCCACATTATATGATCCTGTTATTAAACCGGTTTGCCTTGCATGGACAACAAAATTTGCTGAGTTTGCTGTTGCTGGGTTTATAGGCTGGTCGAAAGTGGCGCCTACGTCAGTCTCTAATGTTGCGGAGAAATAATTCTCTGATGGAGTTACGGCTTTGAGAGTTGGGGGAGATAATGGTTCTGCTGATATGGAGACTGCTAATGGAAATGCTTCGACGAGCAAGATCCAAATCAAAGTTCCTGAGAAAAAAAAGGCAAAGCTTAATGCAAATATACGATTTTTCATTTGATAATAGCTCCCTAAAAATTGAAAATGACAAATTTGGGAAATGACACAAGCACACGAAAATTATACAAAAACTTAAAGAAATTTCCACTTGATTTGTTGTTGATTGGAAGGCGTATTAAGCATGATTTTCAAGCACGAAAACGGCCGTATCTCAACATTTCTGTGGGGATACGGCCGTTCATCTAATTTTCCTGGCTCTCAAACATTTGGTCAGGGGGCTTTTTCATTCTGGTCTTCTTTCAAGAATAAATATCAGACCAAACGGTTTAATCTCAAGCTTCTGGGCAATCTCCTTTGCTCCGGTACGGTCTTCAAAAAGCGAAAAAACCTACTCGGCTGCGGCATGGCATCGGTGCAAGTATGTGCTGCCACACCGCCTTTCTCAATGTGGTCAATTGTACTGGATGATGGGGCAAGTGGCACAGTGGGGTGTTAGTTACAGGATTGTTGAGGGCAACCAGTAAAGAAATGTTGGGATATGGCCGTTTCCCCTGCTTCGGCACGGTCTTCCGCAAACGAAGAATCGCGTTCTGCTACACATCGCGTGCTGCCACGCCGCTATTTTCAAAAGCCAATTGTACCGGGTGGGGCGGTGGGTGGCATGGTGGGACGCTAGCCACAGTTTCGCTTGTGTTATCTAGATACGGATGGAAACGGCCGTATTGTTTCTAGTGAACTTGCCTCAGATTTTTGCGCATGGTAAAGGTCCCAGCGCAGCTGTAAATTCATCCAAAAGCCCGCCGACGTGCCCAAAAATTTCGCTAAACGTAAAGCCGTGCTGGGCGTGATTCCCCGCCGCCCATTCACAATTTCGTTGATTCTTTGATACGGCACATGAATGCCATCAGCCAATTCTCGCTGGCTAATTCCCATCGGATTTAGAAACTCTTCAAGCAGCATCTCTCCAGGATGGGTCGGGACTCGATTTGTGGGTATTCTAACCATCGTTTTCTCGCTTTAGGCACACAGCCTAATGGTAGTCTACGATCTCAACTTCATCTGGCTCATTGTTACGCCAAACAAAGCAAATACGGTACCGGTTATTGATGCGAATGCTGTGCTGCCCGACGCGATCACCGCTAAGTGTCTCTAATTGATTTCCAGGTGGCAATCTTAACTCAGCCAAGGACTCGACAGAGTCTAGCTGAGCAAGCTTTCGGGAGCTATGCGCCAAATAGATTTCGGACAGGTCTGCCGGGCCAACTTAGAGTTAATGCCGTTAAAAATATCTTCTGAACCCTGGCTTTTGAATGACCGAATCATGTCAACATCATAAGATGGATGTCATGCTATTACCAGTGATAATTTTGGTTTTCTCATCTAATTCAGCTGCGTTTTGGGGCACAGCGAGATGTTGGTTTTTGCGCTTTGGCATCACATTTTCTATCATTCCGCCCATGATTCCTGACTATTTTGCGATTATCGGCGCGGCCCTCGGTTCGCTTGGTGGATTTTATTATTTGGTTGAAACGGCCGTTGGCAAAGTACAGCCAAACCGGGTCACCTGGCTGCTTTGGGGCTTATTCCCCATGATTATTTTTGTTGCCCAACGTATCCAGGGAGTGGAGAACTTGTCATGGGCCACGTTTGTAGCAGGCTTTAACCCGCTGCTCATCGTCCTGGTCTCGTTCATTAATAAGAAAGCGTACTGGAAAACGGAGCCAAAGGATTACACCCTGATGGCTGCGGCGACCGTCGGCATTATCCTTTGGGCGATCACGAAGGAGCCCAATCTAGCGATACTCTTTTCACTTGTCGCCGATATTCTGGCCAGCTTGCCGACAGTGATTAAGGCTTACAAATATCCCGAGACCGAGAGCTGGCTGGCTTACGCCATCAGCGCAGTTGGCTTCGGCATTGGTGTGTTGGCCATACAGACATTTACGTTTGAAAATTATGCCTTCATCTCCTACATATTTATCATCAATGCCCTGCTGGCTTATTTTGCCTCTCGAAAGGGCAGCGTAAACGGCCGTTTCCCTGCCTAACTACCACGCTTTGTTACAACTGAGTACGACGTCGGGCATACGGCCGTTATTGCCAAACCACCTGATTTTACAGTATGGTACTATACAAGAAGAATTCAGCCTTTTGTAAAAGCGGGAAAGCCCTTTAAAAAAGTAGAGTCATTTCTCCCGCTTTTACTTGAGCAAACCACAGAGAAATCGCCTTCAGGTTTTTAAAGCACTTTCTGTGGTTTGCTTAACTTTGTGGAGCTGAAAAAACTGGAGAGCGGTTATTTTCACTCCGACAGAAGGAGAAATATCATGTCAGAAAGTGTGTATAAGGTTGTGGAACTCGTGGGCACCAGCACAGAATCGTGGGAAAAAGCCGCATCTGCCGCAGTTGAGAGAGCCTCCCAATCGTTACGCGATTTACGTATTGCAGAGGTTGTTCAACTCGACATGCAGCTGGAAGCCGGTAAAGTTGTTAGTTATCGAGCCAAGGTAAAAGTTTCTTTCAAGTTTGAAGGTTGATCTGATGATGAATGAACGGCCGTATCCACACAAAAATGTTGGCGGCATACGGCCGTTTCCTGCCTAACCAGTACCCTTTGTTGCCACTGCCTTGTTAAGCGTAACCAGAAATTCATCTAAGGGTACACGATGAACACGGGCGGCCCATTCGACCGTAAGTGCCTTGGTCAACAGGCGGCGCACCGAATAGCCTGCCACCCGCTGCACCCCAAAAATCTCCATCACATCCGCAATATCGCCATACTCCTCTAAAATCTTAGAAACACGCGTGTCTTTGCTGATTGCCATCATGCTTATTCTCCTGTCTTTACTTGTGGTTGATAGTTGTTGAATCGTTTGGAGCATAATGGGAACCAGAAAAGGTGTCGCCGACTTTTATCGGATAGATTATGCGCAATCGATTTTTTAGGAAAACAGATCGCGCCTGGTAAACCGCGCTGTGGCAAATCGTGTGATCAATTTGAACGGGGTCAACCATTCAATCCGCGCGCCAGATTTGTCATTGTTTAGCACCTGATCCGCTAGCCAGGGGGTCACGGTTTCTACTTTGTCACCTAAGGTGTTAAAGATATGTTTGGCCTCTTCAAATCCTTGTGGATCGTCCTTGTATTGGTCGGTGATAAACTCTGTAATGACAATGCCAGGGCTGAGGGCGCTCACTTTTACGGCCGTATGCTTTGTCTCTTCTGCCAGTGAGCGGGTTAAAAAGCGCAAGGCGCGTTTTGTACTGCCATACACAGAAAGACCAGACCGGATACGGCCGTTGCTGCCAAACCCCTCCATGTTATACAGATGCCCAAATCCCTGCTGTAGCATTCCGCGAATGGCGACCTGTGACCCGTAAAGCACACCCTTGAGATCGATATCCACAACCTGAGCGATTTTCTCTGGTGGCAGTTCCCACACCATTTGCATGGGATGCCCCACACCCGCGTTGTTGATCCAGATGTCTACCTGCCCAAAGCGCGCTACGGCCGTCTCCCACAGCGCTTGATGGTCACCCGGCTGGGTCACATCCCCGGCTTGCCCCGCGATATTTTCTATTTTGTAGGCTTGGCTCAGGGTCTGAATTGCCTGGTCAACGCTGGCTGCAGAACGGCCGTTTACCGTCACCTGGCAGCCCCGCGCCAAAAAAGACTCTGCCAAACCATAACCAATTCCCCGTGTACTTCCTGTAATAACAATGCTTGTCATAGACAATCCGCTCCCGCAACATACATCAATGCTTTAGTGCCGAAAATGGACAAAAATGCGCCCAAAATTTTTACTATCCTTCTCCACCCGATGGTAC
>CAJQMR010000021.1 GCA_905479495.1 uncultured Anaerolineae bacterium | reverse complement strand
GCCCCCGAAGAAAAAGCTCGCGGGATCACGATCGCCATCTCCCATGTCGAATACGAAACCGATAACCGGCACTACGCCCACGTTGACTGCCCCGGTCACCGGGACTACATCAAAAACATGATCACCGGGGCTGCCCAGATGGACGGCGCGATTCTCGTCGTCTCTGCCCCCGATGGCCCGATGCCCCAGACACGGGAGCACGTTCTGTTGGCCCGGCAGGTAGAAGTACCCGCCATCGTCATCTTCCTCAACAAAGTGGACATGATGGATGACGAAGAGCTGTTAGAACTGGTCGAGCTAGAGCTGCGAGAGCTGCTGGACATCTACGAATTCCCTGGGGATGAAACCCCCATCGTTCGTGGCAGCGCCCTGGTTGCTCTGGAATGCACAAGCGACGACATCAACGCGCCCGAATACGCACCTATTCTAGAGTTGATGCGGGTCGTCGATGAATACATCCCCACGCCAGAACGGCAGACCGACAAGCCATTCATGATGTCGGTAGAAGACGTCTTCTCCATCAAAGGACGTGGCACCGTGGTGACCGGTCGTGTGGACCGTGGCACCCTGACCCCCAACACCGAAGTTGAGATTGTTGGCTTGCAGGAAAAGACCCGCAAGGTTGTGGTGACCTCCATGGAAATGTTCCACAAGATCCTGGACAAGGTTGAAGCGGGCGACAATGCGGGTTTGCTGCTGCGCGGTATCGCTCGGGAAGAGATTGAGCGTGGGCAGGTATTGGCCAAGCCAGGCAGCATTACCCCCCACACCGAGTTCATGAGCGAAGTATATGTGTTGCGCAAGGACGAAGGTGGGCGGCACAAGGCATTCTTCCCTGGATATCGGCCACAGTTCTACATCCACACCTTGGATGTGACGGGTGAGATTGCCCTGCCAGACGGGGTAGAGATGGTGATGCCGGGCGACAACGTGAACCTGCGGGTGACGTTGAGCAAGCCGGTGGCCCTGGAAGAAGGCGGTCGTTTTGCCATTCGGGAAGGTGGCCTCACCGTTGGCTCTGGCGTGATTACTAAAATCCTGAATTAACAATTTAGTATATAATTGGGGTGTGGTATACTTTACATACCCCTTTCAATTTTTAGGGGGTTAGCTCAATTGGCAGAGCGACGGTCTCCAAAACCGTAGGCTGCGGGTTCGATTCCTGCACCCCCTGCTATTCAAAACCTCCAGAGGCCCTCGCTGGTCTCTGGAGGTAATTTTGTAAGCAGCAGCCATTTTGTAAAAGTTTTGTGGAAAAACGAGAAAGTCTAACCAATTAGTTGAGTAAAAGTGGACAAATCAGACTTTCTTATATTTCCCGCTTTTACACAGAGCTGACTTCTGAGCAGAAGGAAATACGACGGTGACAGAAAAAACAGCCAATCAGCCCAATCCAATTGCGCGTTACTGGAAAGAAACCCGTGGCGAGCTACGCAAGGTGACCTGGCCAACTCGAGAAGAATCACAACGCTTAACCGCTATTGTGATCGGTGTAACAATTGCATTTGCCCTATTTTTGTGGTTATTTGATCTGCTTTTCTCAAATGTAATTCAGTTACTAATAGAGCAACTTCTTGGACTAGGGTAACTACGCATTATTGCTGATATTAGCAAGCGAGATTCAAAATGAGTAATGAAATTGAAGATAAAGAAGATGTGGCAGAAGCAGAAACCAAAGATTCTTCTTTGTCAGTAGGTAGTGAAACAAGCAGCCTCATTCCAGATGACGGCCGTTCCTGGTACGTCGTTCATTGCTATTCTGGCTACGAAAACAAAGTACGCCACAGCATTGAGCAGCGTATCGAAACAATGGGCATGCAAGGCAAAATCTTTGATGTTGTCATTCCTACCGAAGAAGAAATTGAGATTAAAGACGGCAAACGTCGTACCGTAGAGCGCCGCGTCTTCCCTGGCTACATTTTGGTACAAATGCTTCTAGATGAAGATTCCTGGTATGTCGTGCGTAACACGCCTGGCGTAACCGGCTTTGTCGGTATGGGCAACGAGCCCACCCCCCTACGCCCTGAAGAAGTATCCAAAATCATGAACCGCATGGAAGCAGAAGCACCCAAGGTGAAATTCGACTTCCAAATTGGGGAAAAAGTTCGCATTGGCACCGGTCCATTTGCCGATTTTATTGGGTCTGTTTCTGAAATTGATGCCGATCGTGCCAAGGTCCGGGTAATGGTATCCTTCTTTGGGCGCGAAACACCGGTCGAACTCGATTTCTTGCACGTCGAAAAAGTATAAATCGTTTATTCGCGAGGGCAGTTTGCTTGTTACTGTGACAAATGCTGCCTTCGTATTTTTTTGTTGTTTGATTTTTGGAGGAGCCTGAGCACAGGCGTTTGCACTCCACGGAGGTAATATGGCTAAAAAAATCAAAGCAGTTGTAAAGATTCAAATTCAAGGTGGCAAAGCCAATCCAGCACCCCCTGTTGGTACGGCTCTTGGCCCCCACGGTATCAACTTGATGCAATTTTGCAAAGAGTACAATGCCAAAACCGGTGGTCAGGTTGGGCAAGTTATTCCGGTCGAGGTAACCGTTTTTCAGGATGGCAGCTTTAACTTCATCCTTAAAACACCGCCGGCAACTGATCTGCTAAAGAAAGCAGCTGGCATCCGAGGCGGGTCCTCAGTACCTAACCGCGACAAAGTCGGTTCGGTAACAAACAGCCAACTGCGGGAAATTGCAGAAATAAAAATGAAAGATTTAAATGCCCGAGACATGGATGCGGCCATCAAAATTATTGCTGGTACGGCACGAAGCATGGGTATTACGGTATCTGATTAAGTTATCGTGGGAGAACTTAGCCAAGTTCGTTAAAACCACAAGGAGTAATTATGCCAAAACATGGACGTAAGTATTTGGAAGCAGCAGCCAAAATTGATCGGGACAAATTATATTCCCGGTCTGAGGCTGTTAAATTGATCAAGGAAACGGCTTTCACCAAATTTGATCCTACAGTAGAAGTTCATATGCGTTTGGGTGTCGATCCGCGTCATGCCGAACAGCAGGTACGTGAAGTACTTAACCTGCCCCACGGTCTGGGCAAAACGGTCCGTGTCCTTGTCTTTGCTGAAGGTGAAGATGCTCGCCTGGCTGAAGAAGCTGGCGCCGACTACATTGCCGACGATGAACTCATCAAAAAGATTCAAGACGGTTGGACTGATTTTGATGTCGCGATTGCTGTGCCCAGCATGATGGGTAAAGTCGGCCGTTTGGGTCGTGTGCTAGGTCCGCGTGGGTTGATGCCTAATCCCCGTGCTGGAACCGTGGCCCCAGGCCAAGACTTACCACGCTTAATTGAGGAATCAAAAGCAGGTCGTGTAGAGTTCCGTGTTGATAGAACAGCCAATATTCATGCACCCATTGGTAAAGCCAGCTTCACAGAAGAACAGCTTATGGATAACCTGAACCATTTGCTGGACACTATTAAGCGCGCACGTCCCGCTGCTGTAAAAGGCACCTATGTCCATCGCATTGTGATGGCTAATACAATGGGTCCTGGTATTCGCCTTGACACAAGCGAAGCTTTGTCGTAAAAATACAGGCTGATTAAAAACTAAACCGCTCTACTGCTAAAGCAGATTTTATGTTGGCTAACAACAAAAAAGTCTACTTCAGCTAAAGTGTTTCGCCCTGATACCGTTAAAACGTATTTGGCGAAACACACCTCTACCGTAGACAGTTGGTTACGAGTTAAATCGTATTAAAATCGCCAGCCGAGGTGGGGATGTGCAAACTTCTTCAGACAAAAACCATAGCCAAGGTATACAAAACCGGGTCTATGTTTTTGTTTTAGATTGTCTGTCAAATCCTCATGCTCACTGGCATGAGGATTTTTTATTTCACTGAAAGGAGGTGAATAAATTTGGCAATTACAAAAGCACGCAAAGTAGAACTGCTGGCTCAATATGATGAATTAATCGAGAACAGCCGCGCTATCTTTTTAGCAGAATACAGTGGCATGAATGTTAAGCAGATGAATGCTCTGCGCGACAAAATCTATGAAGCAAATGGAACATTCCATGTAACCAAGAACACACTGTTCAAACTGGCACTGGAAAAGGCAGAGATTGAGTTACCAGACGGTTTTTTGGAAGGTCAGCTGGCGACAGGTTTTGCCCTGGAAGAAGCTCCATCGTTAGCAAAAGCATTAGTAGATTTTGCTAAGGATGATGATAAGGTAACTTTGCGCGGCGGTTTTTTGGGTACTGAGTTCCTGACCGCTGAGCAGGTTGAATCATTAGCAAAACTGCCAAGCCTGGAACAGTTACGCGCACAAATTGCTGGACTTCTCAGCGCCCCGGCACGCAACGTGGCCTCTGTTTTGGCCAGTGGCGTACGGCAAGTTGTTAATGTTGTTGATGCATACGCAAAAAGTGAAGAAGGTACGGCCGAAGCGGCTTAATCTCGCTTGGTCATATAGATACTTAATTAAAACAAATAAAATTTTCGGAGGATATTTAAAGTGGCCGATTTAGAAAAAATCGTAGACGATCTGAGCAGCTTAACCCTGTTGGAAGCTGCTGAATTAACCAAGATGTTGGAAGAAAAATGGGGCGTTAGCGCCGCTGCACCAATGGCAATGGCTGCCATGCCCGGCATGATGATGGGTGGCGAAGCTGAAGCTGTTGAAGAACAAACTGAGTTTGACGTGGTTTTGAAGGAAGTTGGTCCGAAGAAAATCAATGTCATTAAAGAGGTTCGCGCCCTGACAGCTTTGGGCCTGAAAGAGGCTAAAGAAGTTGTAGATAATCTCGGCACCATCATGGAAGCTGTTAGCAAAGAAGCAGCTGAAGAAGCCAAAGCCAAGCTGGAAGAGGCTGGTGCTGTCGTAGAATTGAAGTAACATTTTCTTCGTGAAGAAAAATAAAAGGCTAGTGCCCAATGGGTCTAGCCTTTTTTTATTATTATGCAGACTCAATTTATTTTAGCCTCACAATCTCCGCGCCGCCGTGAATTGCTCCAGCTGTTGGGGTCCCCCTTCCAAGTAATGGTAGCGGATGTGGATGAAGATAGTATCACTACGCCGGATCCGACCCGTAATGTTGTGCAAACAGCCCAGCTGAAATCGGACAAGATTGCGGGAATGTTAGATACGGCCGTTCTTCCACCCCGCACCTTTATCCTGGCAGCTGATACAACCGTGGCATTTGCTGGAGAAATGCTCAATAAACCAGCCAATGATCAGGAAGCCCGGCAAATGCTGCGCCGGTTACGTGACACACAACACGAAGTTCATACAGGCGTCGTGCTATTGGAACCAGACAGCGGTTGGGCATGGCAAGGAGTGAGTACGGCCGTTGTCACCATGCGCCCTTACTCCGATGCAGAAATTGCTGCCTACGTGGCGACGGGCGATCCACTGGACAAAGCTGGCGCTTATGCTATTCAGCATCCCCAATTTCGGCCGGTGGCTCAATTAGAAGGCTGTTATTGCAATGTAATGGGATTGCCCATTTGTGACCTGATCGTGGCTTTGGCTGAGGTTTTAACACCGGAAGCATTGGCCCACATTGATTTGACGGCCGTACAAAAAGCGCATCTTCATTACCCCTGCCCTAGCCTCGATCATATTCGCAGCCAAAATTAATTGGATTTACCCCCTCGAAATTTTGTTCAAGCCATGCTACAATGCTTGCCAACAGCAAGTATTGTTATGTAAATGGTGGCTCAAGAGGATGGTTTCTCATGGACGAAAAGCTTAAAGATGCAATTGCCGCAGCGCGAATGGGTGACAAAGAGACAGCACAACGTCAGCTGACTGAGTTGTTGGATGAAGATCCGCAACAGGTACAGGGTTGGTATCTGCTAAGCTTGTTGGTCGATTCGCCCCAAAAGCAGGCGGCGTACCTTAGCAAAACGCTGGCCTTGAACCCGGATCATGAAAAAGCCAAAGAGCAGCTTGCCTCCCTGCAAGCAGCAGCAGTGGCCCCAACAACAACTATCGCCGAAGCAGCCAGCCAACCGATGGATGTCCTGGCTCAATCAGAAACGGATGAATTACCTGACTGGCTACGCGAAGAAGGTGGTGATGAGATTCCGGCCGCTCCTCCAAAACCTGCGGAAGAAACGGCCGTTCCAAATGAAGACCTACCCGATTGGCTCAAAGAACCGGTCGCATTGACAGATGATTCTACAAAAACTGTCGAGGAAAGCCCTACTGTCGTAGGCAAAACGGCCGAACCCGCAACCAAATCAGATCAAGTTGCCGCTGAACTCAAAAAAACCTTAGACAAACCACAGCGAAAACCGCCAAAAACAACCCACGTTGCCAAACAAAGCACCCGCAATTTGAATATGCTTTTGGGCCTCCTGGTTACGCTCGCCGTCATCGTCATGATCGTACTGGCCTATCTCCTCTTGAGTTAGTATAATGCTTGCCGGCTAAAACCTGAAGCAGAATAAGCAAGCATTCTTACTAAGCATCGTTGAATCAGCTGTGACTACTACAAGAAGTTTAGATTAACCACGCGCCAAAAAGAGTAATTTGCCCTCTCGGGTGGATTGCTCTTTTTTTATTTGTAATGGAGCGCAATACCCGGCGTCTGGAAACGATAACGAAAGTACCCCTTTAAGAAAGCCTGCCTACTGTATCAAATGGAAGAAAACGGCCGTTCTCCTGGCCGTCCATGCAAAAGCGGGAAAATTCCTGCAATTTAAGGAACGCAATATTCTTGCGATTGCTTCATGGCGATACCATCATTCAATAGAAAGTGATTCAACATAGACTCACGAACAAGTCCCAGTGGGCCTTATGCACAAAGTGGTCTATGAAAATAAACAACCCCAGCAGAATTACCGTGAGGAGGTATAAATGATTTTTCGTAAACTACCACGCCTTGTCCTGCCAATAGCACTCCTGGCAGTCGGCATTTGGCTTGTGGGCCTGGCATCTGGCCCTGCGCCAGAAACTGCCAGCCGCCAGGAAGCTTTACAGGCCTTTGCCCCAGCTGCAGGTGACATTGTCGAAGCAGGCAATCTGGCCATACCAGCGACTCAATTGGCTGAGCCGTTTGCCGTCAACCTGCGCGACGTACCGGTAGGGCTACTCGACCCGAATAACCAGCTGGCGCGCTGGGAACGGGGCGAACTCGATCTTAAAGAGCAGGATAGTATCCGCAGTGAAGCGCAATTAGCGGAACTCCGAACAGAATCAGCAGCGCTGCTGCCCAGCCTGGCTATCCAGGAACCAACTGGTCCAAATCCGCTCACCCCGGCCCTGGGCGTTAATTTCGACAGCATGGATTACACAGAATGTTGTGGTGGCGGTGGCAACGTGCCCCCAGACCCAGAACTAACGGTGGGTCCCAATCACATCATTTCTGTTGTCAACGTGGCCCTGGAAATTTACGATAAAAGCGGTAACTCTCTGGTTGGCCCCACAACTTTCGACAGCTTCATGTCGGCCAATCCCAACTGTACCGGCGTCTTTGATCCCAATGCCATTTACGATGAATCAGCTGACCGTTACATTTTAGGCATTGATGCCGATGGCACCGGTTACTGCCTGGCCGTTTCGCAAACCAACGACCCGACCGGCAGCTGGAATGTCTATCATTTTGTAACTGGCACGGCAAGTCTGTTTTTTGATTATCCCCATGCTGGTGTCGGTAACGACGCTATCTACATGGGTGCCAACATGTTCACCTTTAGCTTCCTGGATTCCCGCATTTGGGCGTTTGACAAGCAAGCCATGTATGCTGGTCAGCCTGCTGCCTCCGTCATGCAAAATCTGGGCAGCAATGAAGATACCCCGCAACCAATCAATTTACATGGTTGGAATCAAGGCACCTGGCCAACGGGTGGTCCCCACTACTTCATCACAGAAACAGGTTACGATGGCGCAAACCACACCATTTGGTCATGGAATGATCCATTTGGGGCTAATACGGTAACGGCCGTTGGCACCGTGGATCTCAATACCACAACGGGTGTTACCGCTGGCCTGCCGCTTTCTTCCGTACAGTCAGGTGGTGGAACACTAGATGCTGGCGACTGGCGTCCTCTTGATTTTGAATACCGCAATGGATTTGGCTGGACCACCATGACCATCGCCTGTAATCCTGGCGGCGGTTCTGTGAACTGCATTCGCTGGGCACAGATCAATCCAGCAACGGCCACCGTTGTGCAGTCTGGCGTCTTGTCTAGCGCTGGCGATTACCGCTTCCATCCCGATTTGGCCGTCAATCATTGTGATGATATGGCTGTGGGCTATACCAAATCCAGCAGCAGCAGCTTCCCCGGCGTTTTCTACGCGGGACGGCAAGGTACAGATCCCCTTAACACTCTTCAGGCCGAGACGCTGATCAAAGCGGGTGAAATCAACTACACCTCTTTTGAATCTTCATCGCCGCGCCGCTGGGGTGACTACACTGGCATGACCATTGACCCAGACGGCACGACCTTCTGGTATTTGGGCGAATACAGTAAAAATACAGGAACAACCTCAGGGCGTTGGGGAACATATATTGCTTCCATGAGCTACGCCTCTTGTACCACAGGCGGTGGCCCGACACCTACGCCAACAAGCACAGGTGTGCCGCCAACACCAACCAATACACCTGTACCACCAACGCCAACCAACACGCCAGGACCAGGCACGGGCTCTGTCACGTTGAATCCTGAAGCTGACGCTTTTGCCATTTCTTCACGACCAAACGGCAATTTGGGTGGGGCGGCGACGTTGCGCATTGATGCGTCACCGTTAACAAACAGCTACCTCCGCTTTAACGTGCAAGGCGTTACCGGCCCGGTTACGCAAGCAACACTGCGCATTTACACTCAGTCCACCTCGGCGGCGGGTTATGATGTGCATCAGGTAGCAGATAACAGCTGGGGTGAGTTCACGCTGAACGGCAGCAATGCCCCTGCTTTGGGCAATGTTTTGAACAGCTCCGGGGCCATCACCGCCAACAATTTTGTTGATGTGGACGTGACAGGCTATGTCACCAGCAATGGTCTTTTGAGCTTTGGTCTGAGCACGGCCGAAACCAGCCTGATTCAGGTAAGCAGCCGCGAAGGCAGCAATCCACCAGAACTGGTTGTTCAGTTTAGCGGCGGCCCAACCCCAACCAACACACCAGTCCCACCGACACCGACAAATACGCCCGTTGGCCCAACGCCCACCGCAACAAATACGGCCGTTCCGCCAACACCGACGAATACCCCAGGACCAGGCGGTAGCACCTTCACTTTCAACGCGAGTGACGATGCCATCGTGTTGTCTAATCGACCCACGGCCAATTACGGCACCATCGCCAGCCTGGGCACTGATGACGCACCCGACATCTTGAGCTATCTCAAGTTTGATGTCGCCGGACTCGATGGCCCAGTTGCTTCGGCCACGCTGCGCGTCTTTGTCACCAGTGGCAACGCCGCTTTCGACGTTGCCCAGGTGGCAGATACCAGTTGGACGGAAGGCAGCATTACGTACAGTAATGCACCGGCAGCCGGTACGGTCATCAATGGATCCGGGGCGTTTAGCACAAGCTCTTGGGTTGAAATTGACGTTACCAGCTCTATCAGTGGCGACGGCACAGTTAGCCTGGCGCTTTTACCAAATGCCATCGGTCGCACGCTCTTTAGCAGTAATGAGGGTGCCAGCGCACCAGAACTCGTTGTGGTGACTGGCCCATAAGTAAAACGCTGTTTCATTGACAAAAAAGAGGCTCTACCGCATGGGTAGAGCCTCTTTTTATTTTCCATTTACAAGGAGATATTAATCATCCTGACCAGGAACGGGCTGCACAGGATTAGCAGGCGCACTTTCCAACGGGGGCACGGGATCGCTACAATATTCAAAAATGTCGTTTTTACCACTGTGGTAATAATAGTCTTGACCATCAATGCGCAGGATCATTTGCTGCCCAGGCACCAGCGCCTGAGTATAAGCAACACCCGCTTCTGGACAACCCAAGCTGCCGTCTCGCCAGGTCACCTCCAGTAAAGAAACCAGCTCAATGTCATCTACATTGGCCCCCACACGGGCACTCAGATCAAGCATGGCCTGCACGACGGGGTCTTTCACACCAGGATTGCCGGGAGCGGGCTGCACAATCGGTGTCCCTTCGATTGGTACGGCCGTTACATCGCTTAAATCAACGGTTACCGGTTCAGAGACTTGCTTACTGTCATCCTCAGTGGGCGTGGGTTCTGTTTCAGGTGGTCCAATCACAGGCGGCTCCTCGGATTCTACGGCATTGTCAGATTCTATAGGCATGTTAGTTGCTGTTTCGAGCGGAACGGCCGTTTCCTCCGGTTCATCTGTCGTGGTTACGGCCGTACAGCCAATCAGTAAAAATAATAGCATACTCAAAATTATTTTTGTTGTTTTCATTCACATTCTCCTATTTTTTGTCACAAATAAGCAAACGAAACTGTTTGCCTCGACACATTTATAACGTCCTGCTTCCCAAAATAGTTCCGCAGAACTGATTTTCGCCCCTACGCCTAACTTCGGTACAATACCCACCATGCGGAAACGACTGTGGCGACCCCTCAGCTACCAACAACGCCTGCGCCTGCTGCTGCTGCCCTACCTGAGTGGGATTCTGCTGCTGGTAGCCCTGCCTGCCCTCCTCTCTTTTGGTCTGGCCTTTTTTCGCTATGACGGCCTTTCTGCTCCCACCTGGATTGGCCACCTTAACTTTTTATTAGTATCAACGGATGAGTTGTTCCTGCTTAGCATTCAAAATTCGCTGGCACTGGTGATTTTGCCCGTGCCCCTGCGAGTGCTGGGTGCCTTTTTACTGGCGATATTGTTAAGACGAAACGGCCGTTTCCTCGGTTGGTTTCGTGCGGCCGTTTACCTGCCCAGCATCATCCCCAGTGCCGCTTACGCCCTGGCCTGGCTCTGGATTCTGAACCCGCTGTTTGGCCCGGTGAACCTGCTGCTGCAAGCCATTGGCCTGGCCCCACCCGCCTGGTTTGCCGACCCACAATGGGCCAAACCTGGCCTGGTACTGCTTTCCCTGTGGCAAATTGGTGAAGGCTTCCTTGTGTGCCTGGCCGCCCTGCAAGATATTCCCACCTCGGTGGAAGACGCAGCCAAGGTGGACGGCGCAAACCTTGGCCAGCGCTTTTTATATATCACCCTCCCGCTAATGGCTCCAATTCTGCTGCTGCTTACTTTTCGTGATGCCATCCTAACGCTGCAAGAATCATTTACCAATGTATTTCTGACCACGGGTGGCGGACCCTATTATGCCACTTACACCCTACCCATGCTCATCTACGAACAAGGCTTTGGCCTGCTGCTCTTTGGTTCGGCCAGTGCCGCGCTGTGGGTAATGTATGTGCTTACCGGACTCATTGTACTGGCTCTTTATTTTATCGCCCGGCAATGGCAAATTGGCACCACGGAGGAAACCTTTGTTCTCTAGACTCAGTTGGCGCTTCGTGGTGCGGGTGTTGGTTACGGCCGTATTCCTCCTGCCCCTCATTTGGATGATCACTGCCTCGTTGCACCCGGTAGGACGGCCGTTGCCCCAAACCCTCTCCTTTTCACTAGACCTGACACTGGCTAACTTTAGCCGGGTCTGGCGGTTGGTGCCCTTTGGCCGTTTCACCTTGAACTCATTGCTGGTGGTCATTTTGGCCGTGCCGCTCACCCTGGTCACCAGCAGTTGGGCTGGATTTAGCATGGCCCAACTGCCTAAAGCCAGCCAGCGGCGTTGGATTGTGCTCTCACTGGCAGTGCTCATGGTCCCTGGCATTGCCCTTTGGGCCACGCGTTTTCTTATTTATACCAAGCTGGGCTGGTACAACACGATTTGGGCGCTCATCGCGCCAGCTTTCATGGGCAGCAGTCCATTTTTTGTGCTCATGTTTTACAGGAGTTTTCGCCGCATTCCCGTCACGATTTATGAAGCAACCCGGTTAGAAGGTGCAGGCGTGCTCACCAACTGGTGGCAAATTGGTCTGCCCATTGCCCGTCCCACTGCTATCGGTGTCGCCCTGCTCTCCTTTGTTTTATATTGGGGGGATTTCATCTCACCACTGCTTTATTTGCGCTCAGAAAGCCGCTACACGCTGCCTATTGCCCTACAGCTTTTGCAGCAGTTAAGCCGCTCCGATTGGCCGCTGCTGATGGCAGGCGCAGTCATAGCCACGATCATCCCGGTGGCCCTGTTTCTGCTGCTACAACCCTATTTTGCCCGATTAGGCCACTAGCGCTTGATTTGTTATTTTCAGGCGATGAATAATGGGTTGGATACGGCCGTTCCCACCAATCCCGATTCGTATATACTTTGAGTCAGCCGTACCCGCCAGATAATATTGCGCATGTGGCCCTGGTCAGGGAAAATCATACCTTATCGCGACGGGCACATTCAACAGATGCGCGTTACCATAATAAAACCGTGAGCAATTGCATTCGGCAATTGAATGAACAAAATATGAGGCAACAATGAACCAACCAATTGATGATCTGCTAAAAGAACTTACCCTGGCTGAGAAAGCAGCCATGCTGGCCGGAGCCGACATGTGGCGCACCGTGCCCGTTGAGCGACTAGGTATCCCCTCGATTCAGGTCAGCGACGGCCCTAACGGTGTGCGCGGCATGGACGACAATTTGGGCAAAACTTCTGTCTGTTTCCCGATAGGTGTCGCTATGGGCGCAACCTGGAACCCAGAACTGGTTGAGCAGGTAGGCGCGGCGCTGGCGGCTGAGGTGCGGGCGAAAGGGGCGCATGTGCTGCTGGCACCCACGGTCAACATCCACCGCACCCCCATCGCCGGGCGCAACTTTGAATGTTTTGCCGAAGATCCGTACCTTAACGGGACCATCGCCTCAGCCTACATCAATGGCTTGCAAAAACAGGGCGTGTCTGCCTGCATCAAACACTTTGTGGCCAATGACCAGGAGTTTGAACGTTTTTCGATAAGTTCAGAAGTAGCAGAACGGCCGTTGCATGAAATCTATTTAGAACCCTTTCGCATTGCCCTGGAAAACGCCAATCCGTGGACAATGATGAGTTCCTACAACCGCATCAACGGCACGTACGCCAGCGAAAATGGCCCCCTGCTGCGCGACCTGCTAAAAGATACGTGGGGCTATGACGGCTTGGTCATGTCCGACTGGTACGGCACCTACAGCGACAATGTGCCCGCCGGGGCGCTCGATTTGGAGATGCCCGGTCCGGCTCGCTGGATGGACCCGGAGAAAATTGTAACGGCCGTCACCAACGGCGATCTCGACGAAGCAGTGCTGGACGACAAAATTCGCCGCCTGCTGCGCCTGATCGAGCGCGTCACGGCCAGCAATGACCCTATTCCCAGCAATGATGAACTGCCGCGTAAAGTGGCGTCCGAGGCCATTGTCTTGCTCAAAAACGAGGACAGCTTGCTACCGCTCAACCCTGACAAACCGCAAACTATTGCTGTGATTGGCGAGAATGCCCATTGGGTACAAATTATGGGCGGCGGCAGCTCGCAGGTGAATCCGCACCGGGCCGTATCGCCACTAACCGGTATCCACCAGCGCGTGGGAGACAGCATAGCGGTTGATTATGAAGTAGGAACCTTGATCCATCGGATGCCGCAGTTGGTCCCCTTCGATTGGTGTGCCACAGCCGAGGGACAGCCCGGCTTGACGCTTGATTATTATCACAATTTAGATTTGTCTGGTGACCCGGCCCACACGGGCATTGCCAACAAAAGCGAACTATCCTGGTTTGGCACCGTGAACCCCTTTGTGGACCCGCGCCACTTCTCGCTGCGGCTGCATGGCCGGCTAACGGTGCCAGAAAGCGGCGACTACAAGCTTCATTTGCGGAGCATTGGCCAGGCGCGGTTGTTCGTGGATAGAAATATGGTGATTGACCAATGGGCAGGTGAACCGGATCAGGAAACGGCCGTTACCATCCCCTTACAAGCCAACAAACCAACCTCACTGCTCATTGAGTACGTTACTGATCCAGACAGCCGCTGGCGCACGCTGCGCCTGGGCTGTGTGCCGCCCGTGCCAGCTGACCCCATTCAGGCCGCTGTCGATTTGGCAGCGCGGTCCGATGTGGTTGTTGTGGTTGCTGGGCTGACCCGCGAATGGGAAAGTGAAGGATTTGACCGGGTAGATATGAAGCTGGCTGGACAGCAGGATGAACTCATTGCCCGTGTGGCCGCCGCCAATCCCAACACCGTGGTTGTGTTGAATGTGGGATCGCCCGTGGAAATGCCCTGGCTGGATGCGGTACCGGCTGTTTTGCAGCAGTGGTACGGGGGGCAGGATGCAGGTCATGCCCTGGCTGACGTCCTCTTCGGCGACGTAACACCGTCGGGCAAGCTGCCCACTACATTCCCACAGCGGCTGCAAGACAATCCCGCCTACGTGAACTACCCTGGTGAAAATGGGCAGGTGTATTACGGTGAAGGCATTTTTGTGGGCTACCGCTACTACGACAAAAAAGAAATCGCCCCCCTGTTTCCCTTTGGGCATGGGCTGTCTTACACCACGTTTGCCTATGACAATTTGCGCCTGAACGGCGCAGCGTTCGGCCCAGGAGATGAGATTGTGGTGCAAGTGGATGTGACCAACACGGGTACCGTGGCCGGGCAAGAAGTGGTACAGGTCTATCTGCAAGATGAGGAATCGCGGCTGGTACGGCCGTTGCAAGAACTCAAAGCCTTTGCCAAAGTCGCCTTAAAACCAGGTGAGACACAAACCGTCACCCTGACGCTCAACCAACAATCACTGGCCTATTACGATCCGTCGCAGACCGCCTGGGTAACGGAGCCAGGTGCGTTTACCTTGCTGGTGGGCAGCTCTTCCCGTGATATTCGGTTAAGTCAATCGTTTAGCTGGGTTGATGAAACTGGCAAAGCCACTACCACCGACCCTGACCTACAACAGTTGTCCACAGTGGCCACCTAGCACCCACACATGTTGCTGGATTCGACGGATGACAGGTGCCGCAGTTTCTTTATTCGCCATCATTGTGCGGGAGAAGCTGCGGCTGCCATTGTGCAGCTAAAACATTATGTTAATTTGATGGGTAAAAAGGTGCATGATTTATAAATATTGGCGTTGGTGGTTAGGGAGTTTGGTGGGAACGGCCGTATTCCTCATCATTTTCATCAATTGGCGGCTCCCCAACAAAATCTATCACGTAGAAACAGTACAGGCGGGCGCAGCCACCTGTACCGGAACCACCACGCTGGCCGTCATTGGTGATTTTGGCGATGCCGGTCAACCAGAGGCAGACGTCGCCACGCTGGTCAATAGTTGGAATGTCGATTACGTGCTAACCACAGGGGATGACAACTATCCTAATGGCGAAGCCAGCACCATCGACGAAAACATTGGCCAATATTACCAACAGTACATCGGCAGCTACAGCGGCAGTTATGGGCCGGGTGCCACAGAAAACCGCTTCTTCCCCGTGCCTGGCAATCATGATTGGAACACCGGCACGCTGCAACCGTACCTCGACTATTTCACACTGCCCGGCAACGAACGTTATTATGATGTTACGCTCGGGCCCGTCCACCTTTTTGCCTTAGACAGCGACACGAATGAACCAGACGGCCGTACCGCCTCTTCCCTGCAAGCCAGTTGGCTGCAAAGCCAGATGACCAGCAGCAACGCGCCGTGGAAACTGGTGACATTGCACCATCCTCCTTACTCCTCGTCCAGCGTACACGGCTCCAACCCATTTTTGCAGTGGCCTTTTGCCGATTGGGGAGCAACGGCCGTTCTCGCTGGGCACGACCACACGTACGAGCGCATTCATCAAGACGGCATCCTTTACTTTGTCAATGGGCTAGGCGGGCGCAGCATTTATAACCTGGGGGAGCCTGTGCCAGGCAGCATTGTACGGTATAATTTGGACTACGGTGCGATGCGCCTTGAAGCGAGTCCGCTCTGTATTAACTTCAGCTTCTACAGCCGCGCTGGCAGCCTCATCGACAGCATCACCCTCTACAAACCCGATTACTTCGCGAACCACCTTTATTTACCTTTCACTGTGAAGTGAACCACCATCTACGGAGTAAAACACCTAAATGAAGCAAAGACCTACCCTTCACGCGTCATTTTCCAAGTGGCTTTTGCTGCTTGTCTTTATTTTCCTGGCAAGTTGTTCGCCAGCCAAAGAAACCGTTTCCTTTATGATTTCTGGCGATCCGGCCGAGCGGCAAGCCTACCTAGATCTGGTGGCCGCCTTTGAAGAGGCACATCCAGAAATTGATATAGAAGTAACACATATTCCTTCTGCCCGTGAATATCGTAATCGACTGTCTGTTGAATTTGCTGCTGGGTCACCCCACGATGTGACCTTAATGAACTATCGCCGCTACGGGGCATTTGCCGCCAATGATTTATTGGAGCCATTGGGTCCTTACCTGGCAGAGAGTAACCTGATTCAACCGGAAGATTTCTACCCCATAGCGATTGATGCGTTTACCTGGAATGGGGCGATCACCTGCATTCCCCAAAATATCTCTAGCCTCGTGGTGTACTATAATCAGGATTTGTTTGATGCTGCCAACCTGCCCTATCCGGCTGATGATTGGACCTGGGATGATTTTGTAAAAACGGCCGTTGCCCTCACCCAGGATTTTGATGGCGATGGCACCATCGACCAGTATGGCGCAGGCATCGACACCTCACTTTACCGGCTGGCCCCATTTGTCTGGCAAAACGGTGCCCCCATCGTCAATAGCGATGAATTTCCCACGCGGCTCACCCTCACGCGTCCCCCGGCACAGGAAGCGCTGCAATGGTTTGTTGATTTGCGCCAGGCACACGGTGTGGTACCCGACCGGGTAGAAGAAGCCGCTCAAGACAGTGAAAGCCGGTTTGTCGCTGGCACAACAGCCATGCTCTTCGACAGCCGCCGGGGCACACCTACCTATCGCGAAATCGAAGATTTTGTATGGGATGTGGCCCCACTGCCGCGCAACAAGGAAGTAGCAGGGGTGTTGCACAGCGACGCCTACTGCCTCTCTAGCGCCACAGCCAACAAAGAGGCCGCCTGGACATTCATTGAATTTGCCAATTCATTTGAGGGTCAAACAATTATTGCCGGAAGCGGCCGTACCGTCCCCTCCCTCATTGCCGTCGCCGAGTCAGATGCCTTCCTCAACCCGGACCAACTGCCAGCACGCAGCCAGGTTTGGCTCAATACAGTTGATACACTGCATCTGGTGCCCATCATCAGCACCTGGGAAGAAATTGAAGGCACCGCCAGCGAAGAAATTGAACGCGCCTTTTATGGTGATATTTCGGTTGAAGAGGCAGCCATGCTCATCGACACACGCACCGAAGAATATTTCCAATTGGGCATCAGCCGCTAACCCCACCGCAGCCTTACTCAAACCGGACAGGTTCTATTTGCATTGAGTCAAAAAAGGTTCTATGCCGAGCAAAATTTGCTAAATTTCATGCTCATTTTGAGAACCTGTCCGGTTTGTTCCATTACCAGGTAAAAATTTCCCTACGATTTCCCTCTGGAACCGAAGTCAGGCTTGATCGTTTTTGGACAGGTGGGTTATAGTCTCAGTCATGAGCAATCTTGGGCAGATCACTGCCATCCTCCGCACCGATACCGGCCGCGTCCGGGATCACAACGAAGATTTTGTCTCCTATTGGGAACCCCCAAACCGTGAAGCAGAAACAGAAAGCGGTTGGCTTTACATTGTCGCCGATGGCGTTGGCGGGGCCGACGCAGGTGAAGTAGCCAGCGAATTAACCTCCGAACACACCATCAATCATTATTTAGAACACGCCGATGAGCCCAACTGGGGCCAGCGGCTGCTAAATGCGATGCAGGCGGCCAATTCCGAGTTACGTCAATACGTCCTGGAACGTAACGACAACAGCCGCATGGCAACCACGATGGTTGCGGTCGTTTTACAGGAAAATCACGCCTATATTGCCAATGTGGGAGACAGTCGTGGCTATTTGTGGCGCAACGGCCGTATCCAGCAAATTACCAAAGACCAAAGCCTGGTAGCCAAACTGGTGGAAGAAGGGGCTATCACCGAGGAAGAAGCCAGTTTTCATCCCCGGCGCAACGTCATTTTATACAGCCTCGGCTCTGAACGTTCCCCCAAAATCGACCTGTTTGAGCAGACGCTGCAAAAAGATGACATTTTGTTCCTCTGTTCAGATGGTTTAACCCGCCATGTGACAGATGCCGAAATTGCCCTCACCCTGAGTGAAGAATCACCAGAACAGGCCGCAACAACCCTTATCCGCAAAGCCAATGAGCGCGGCGGGGAAGACAATATTTCGGTGGCCGTGATTCGTTACGAAAAAGAAACGGCCGTTTCCTCCCAAAAAAGCGCGCCAGCCAAAACACGCCCCTTCATTGTCTCAGCAAAGGCCCCGGCCAATGAAATGGTTTTAGATCGCCCCCTGCTCTGGATGTACACCGTAGCCCTTGGTCTGGCCCAAACCATGTTAATATTTCTGGTTTGGCTTCTACTCCGTGTATAATACCCTTGGCTTGTCCGCAACTTACAATCCGTAAGATTGTTTCACGCACAAGAACCTTAAACTGAACAACCAAGAATTGTCGGCAGCGACCCGTTGTCGGCAATTCTTTTTATTCCATTGGGAACGGCCGTTTGGCTCCCTTCCCAACCAAAACACAACAACATCAAGGCAGCGTTGCCTGCCTTGTCACCTTCGGAGGTTTTATGAACAACAAACTACGCATCACACCGCTGGGTGGGTGCGGGGAAATTGGCAAAAACATGACCGCCATTGAGTACGACGATGAAATCGTGGTGATCGATGCGGGCATCATGTTTCCCCAAAACGATATGTTGGGGGTCGATGCCATTATTCCTGACTACAAATACTTAATGGACAAACTCGACAAAATCGTGGCCGTTCTGGTTACCCACGGCCATGAAGATCACGTAGGCGCTTTGCCACACGTCATGCGAGACATTGACGCCCCTATTTACGCGACGCCACTCACCATTGGCCTGATCGATGTAAAAATGCGGCGCGCTGGCCTAAAAAAAGAGGTGGAGCTGATCACCTTTCAGGCAGGCGACACCTTTACCGTCGGGCGTCATTTTACGGTAGAACCCTTTCACGTCGCCCACAGCATTCCCGACTGCGTGGGATTCGGCATTACCACGCCTGCTGGTTTAATTGTCCATACCGGGGATTACAAATTTGACCACACCCCAGCCGACGGCTGGCCGCCTGACTTTGCTAAACTTGCCGAATTTTCCCAGCGTGGGGTGCTTTGCCTGCTGGCCGACAGCACCAATGCCGACCGTCCCGGTTGGACCAAATCGGAAAAGGAAATTGAGGTCGCTTTTGAGGATATGTTCCGCGATGCCCCAGGGCGCATCATTGTGGCCAGCTTTGCCTCGCTTATCTCCCGCATTCAGTTGGTAGCAGACACGGCCGAAAAATACAGCCGTTACCTGGCCATCACCGGCCGCTCCATGCGCGACAACACCAAAATGGCAATGGAGCTGGGCTATTTGGACATTGATGAAGCCACTCTCATCGACATCAGCGATATTTCTTCCCTGCCCGCGCAGAAAGTCGTCATTATGGCTACCGGGTCACAAGGTGAACCGTCTGCTGTGATGGGACGGTTGGCGCGCGGCAACCACAATCGCCTGCAAATCGAGGAAGATGACACCGTGGTGCTCTCCGCCCACGCCATTCCCGGCAACGAGGAGCTTGTCTACCGCACCATCAACCAGCTGTTCCGGCGCGGCGCGAATGTGCTATACGAAAATATCGCCGATGTGCACGTCTCCGGCCACGCCAGCCAGGAAGAGATGAAGTTGATGATCAACCTGGTACGGCCGAAATATTTAATGCCCGTTCACGGTGAGCTGCGTCATCTAAAACAACATGCCGTAATGGCCAAAGAGTTGGGCATCCCTGCTGAAAATATTGCCATCATTGAAAACGGCACACCGGTGGACTTAACGGCCGATTCGCTCGAAATTTTGCCGCGTATGCGGGGTGGCTACATTTTTGTGGATGGCGACAGCGTAGGTGAAATTGATTGGCCCGTGCTGCGTGACCGGGAAAAATTGGCCCAAAGTGGTCTTATTTTTGCCGTCGTTGGCCTGAATGGCAACGGGCAAATGCTGGGCCAGCCAGAAATTATTTCTCGCGGTTTTATTGATCGGCGGGATGAAGAGGAGCTGCTGGACAGCGCCAAAGCAACCATTGAGCGCACCATCAAGCAGTTTGATGGCCAGGGCAGAGGGCTAAATAAAAAGATTGAAGACGCGCTGAGCCGCTTCCTGTACACAGAAACGGGTCGGCGTCCCATTGTGCAAGTTGTCATCAAATAATTTATGACAGCCCAAAACGTGCGCCCGCCGTTGGAACAAGCCTTTGCCTTCAGCCCAGCCGAGCTAGATTTGAACCGGCGCGGGCAGCTTTCAACTGCCCAAACAAAGAAGCTGGATAAATATCGGAAAATGCGTGGCTGTGGGCGTCGTGCCGCCGCAATTGTTTTTGGTCTGATGGCTGCTGGAATGGCCGCCACCGCATTTCTGCTAAAAGCTCCAGGCATTGATCAGGCACGGCCGTATCTGCTTGTGGTGGCAGGCATTTTGGCCATTATCTTCCTAGTTTCTCTCATCGGTGACTTCCGGGCGGGGCGAGATTTGGCCCAGGGCAACCTGAGTGTGGCGGAAGGAAATGTACAAACCTGGGCGAAAGAGATTAAATCAAACGACGGTCCGGTAGGCACAGCTTATTTTATGCGTATCGGTCGGCAAAAGTTTCAGCTAGAAACGACGCAGCAAATGCAGGTGTTGCAAAATAACCATTCCTATCGATTTTACTATGTGCAAAACGGCCGTGTGCCCATCATCCTTTCTGTTGAACCGATAGAAATAATCTGAGCGCCATTGGCTCAAAATGCCTTTGGCTCATCTGTGTAAAAGCCAAACAGATTTCACGCGAAATCTTGCTGTCTCATTTAAAAATCTTCCTGTGATTTGCCTAGCTGGCTAAAGTCAAACTGAGTCAACGTCGTGGGCACCTGCCACCAGGTAACCCGCGCGGAAGCAAACGGCCGTTTCAATTGAGACGGCCGTTTTATTTTTGTCGGCGCACTGACTGACGCATCCGGCAGCAAAATGGCACTTAGCAGCTTCCCTTCTGCCAACGGCGTGTTTCGGTCTGGAAAAACATAGGCAGGTAGTTTGGCATACAGCTCCAGTTCTCGCACAAAATATTGCACACTTCCCCCGTGCTGGTCAAAGCCAAAAATCTCAGCCCTGGGGAAATGGTTGCCATTTTCCCGAACCCACGCATAGAGAGCCAGACCCCGCACCTCGCTTCCCCAGTCATCAATTAAAACGCTGGGGAAAAGGTGGGCTTCCGTGCCCATGAGAACAAAGGCAAAGCGCATGATAAGCAAATCGGCCGTATCCGGTTCTGGTTTAGGATCCATGAGCAACAGAGCCAGACGGCCGTTTTCCCCCGCCTCTTCTAACAACTGTCCTCTCACCCGTTGTCCCACCGCTTTAGCTACCACGTAAACCCTCTTTTCTGCGTCTTTGCGCCTCTGCATTGTCTTTTCATCGAGCCTCACTTTCTTGGACGATACCAAAACGGCCGTAAACCGACAAGATTCAAGTTGCGAGTTTGCCCCGCACTGTCTATCATTCCACCCAAACGCACACACGCCACCAGGGACACAGACAATCTTTTTTTATTCTGTACCCTCAGCGGCAATTTCAGGAGAAAATCAGTGATTGAAGAAACCATCGCCCGCGCCAAAAAACTACGCCGCGAAGATGAGCTAGAAGCCTCACAAGAGCTGCTGCTCGATTTGCTGGCGGAGCATCCCAAAGATCCCCTCGTCCTATACGAAGTCGGTGGCTCCTATGACGTCATGGGAGAAGAAAAAGAAGCCATCCCCTTCTACCAAAAAGCAATCAAAGCCGGGCTAGACGGTGATGATTTGCAAGAATGCCTCGTTTGCCTGGGCAGCAGCCAGCGCAACGTGGGCCAGTTTGAAGAAGCCGTAGAAACGCTAGAAAAAGTTGTGAAGCAATTTCCCGACGATAACAGTGGCAAGGTTTTTCTGGCACTGGCCTATTACAGCGAGGCCCGCGAAGATGAAGCAGTCCGTCTCCTGTTGGAGCTGCTGCTAGAAACAACCAACGACCAAAACATCCTCGACTACGCCGACCCGCTGGATTACTACAAAGACAATCTCGATGAAGTTTGGGATGATTAAACATTTTGTACACTAAATTACTTATCCGTTAATTTGTCGTTCTGAGCGCAGCGAAGAATCCCTCTAAACCATAACGGGCAAACTCTCTGGCTTTCACCAAGATAGTTCTGTTCTGATGTTTTAGGGATGCTTCGGGGACCTCAGCATGACATGTTTAGCACCAAGGATTTCCCAATGAAAGCAGTAGTATTTTATGAACATGGTCTGCTAGAAAACGTACAGTTCACCGATGTGCCAGAGCCGCAAATTGGCCCAGACGAAGTGCTGTTGGAAGTGAAAGCCGCCGCCCTGAACCGGCTTGATTTATGGGTCCTGGCTGGTTGGCCGGGATTGAACTTGAAGCTGCCCCACATCATGGGCAGCGATGGTGCTGGCATCGTGGCCCAAGTTGGGGCAAACGTCACCGATTTTGCCGTCGGCGACCGGGTGGCCGTAAACCCTACACGGGGCAGCGACACTGACTATTTCGGGCGGCGTGGCCTGGATAACATGAGCGACAACTTTGCCATCTTAGGAGAACATGAAGACGGTTTTTTGGCGGAGTATACGGCCGTTCCCGCCCGTAACTTGCTCAAAATGCCAGAGCATGCGGACTTCAAAGACGCCGCCGCTGCCTCCCTGGTATACGTGACTGCCTGGCATTCCCTCATCACCAGAGGGGGTTTGCAGGCCGGCGAAACGGTGCTCATTGTGGGTGCTGGCGGCGGGGTCAACACAGCCGCCATTCAAGTGGCCAAACTGGCCGGGGCCGAACGCATCTACGTGGTCGGTTCCTCAGCAGAAAAGCTGGCCAAAGCAGAAGCTTTAGGGGCCGATGTACTTTTCAACCGGCACGAGGTCGATTGGGGCAAAGCGATCTTTAAAGCCACCAATCGGCGCGGTGTCGATATCGTGGTCGATAATGTGGGGGCAGCTACCTTCCATACCTCGCTGCGCGCCCTTAAAAAGGGGGGACGCCTGCTTACTGTGGGCAACACCAGCGGCCCCAAATTCGAGATCGACAACCGGCTGATTTTTGGCAAGCATCTCAGCATTATTGGCAGTACGATGGGCACTTCAGCCGACTATGCTACGGTAATGAACTTGATTTTTAACGGCCGTTTACAACCCGTCATTGATTCTGTCTACCCGCTTAGCGAAGGTCTCATTGCCCTGCAACGGTTGGAAGAAGGGGACGTCACGGGCAAACTTGTTCTCACACCTTAGCAAACATTATGCGCCTTTTTGAAATTCTCATTCTTGCAACCCTGCTGCCCCCGCTGCTCTGGCTCATCTTTAACCGAAGTCGTCAAATTCAGGCACTGGGCAAATGGCTGATCCTCTTTCCCCTTGTGGGCACATTTTTCATTGTGGTGCATCTGATGGTGGAAGGGTATCGCTGGCAAATGGTGCCGGCTTATGGCTTAACGGCCGTTTTCCTTTTGCTAACCATGCGTCGGCGCACACCCACAACTTCCCCGCCGCGCCTGGCCTGGCTGGGTGGGCTGCTGGGGTTGCTCGTCTGGCTGATAGCTGTTGCCGTGCCCGTGGCTTTGCCTGTACCGCACCTGCCCGAGCCGACTGGCCCTTACGCCATCGGCACCTTTACCACTTTTTTGGTCGATACCTCCCGACCAGAAACATACACCGAAGATCCCAACGACAACCGGGAACTTGTGGTGCAGGTTTGGTACCCAGCCGCCAATCGAGAAGGGGAACCCGCCCAATACATGCCAGATCTAGACATCGCTGGACCGGTTATTGCTGACCAGTTTGGCCTGCCTGCCTTTTTGCTCAACCACATCAACCTGACGGACCTGGACGTGTGGCTAGACGTCCCCCCAGCAGAAGATGGCACGCCATTCCCCGTGATCGTTTTTTCGCATGGGCTTACCGGCATTCGCATGCAAAACACGGTAATGGTGCGGGAATTGGTAAGTCACGGCTTCATCGTAGCGGCCATTGACCATTCCTACGCCAATGCCCTGACCATTTTTCCAGACGGCCGTGTTTTTGTCTATGATCCGGCGCGCATCTTCCCCAGCGGAGAATCCAACCCAGTGGAAGGCAACGCATTGGTCCAGGTGTGGGCCAGCGATATTGCCTTTTTACTGGATAAGATGGCTGTGTGGAATCAGGAAACAGGGCATTTGCTAAACGGCCGTTTCGATCTCAATCACGTCGGTATTTTTGGGCACTCCACCGGCGGTGGGGCTACTGTAGAATTTTGCTCAGAAGATACCCGCTGTCAGGCAGGTGTGGGGCTGGACAGTTGGCTGCTGCCTGTCTCTGAAAATCTGCTGACACAGGGTCTCCATCAACCCATGATGTTTATTAGCAGCCCCAGATGGCTGGGCCAGGACAATCAAACCTTGGGCTATCGCCTCTTCAACAGCACAAGCCAGGATAGTTACGCACTTACCCTGGCCAATACTGAACATTACGACTTTACCGACCTGCCACTGCTGACCCCTCTAACTCCTCAGCTGGGGCTTTCTGGCAGCATCAACAGCAGCTACAGCCTGTGTATGCAAAACGAATATCTGCTGGCATTCTTCAACCAATACCTGAAAGGGGAGCCATCGGCCCTACTCATGACAGAACCATCGCCCTACCCAGAACTAACGATTGAGCGAAATTTACGGCCGTAATCCCCGCTAAACCTGTGAAAAGCCAGGTAATTTTACAAATGGTCGCAAAATCGGGCTGACGAAATACTGTTTTTTCGTTTATAATGAACACGGCATGTCTGAAACCACCCTTACCCTACTAATTCAGATTTTCTTCTGGGCACTGGCTCTGCTAGCGTTGGCAGGTCTGGTGCAGTTTCGGGACCGGTCGCGATTAGACATCGCCCTGGTGATGCTCTCGATAGCTTTGGCCCTCACCCCACCCGCCTGGTATGGTAACTTTTCCTTACTCCAACTAACACCTTCAACCTTGGCCATTGCAGCCCATCCTTATTTACTGCTGCGCCTGGTACGCTATTTCCGTAACGTACGGCCGTCTGTGCAAAATTTTGCCCTGGGAGGCATGATTGTTTCAGCCGTCATTTTGGCGATATCGAGCGGAACCAATCTCTTTTCGCTGCTGGTTTTAACCTACTTCATTTTGGTAGAAGGGTATGCCATTACCAGTTTCATCCGCGCGGCTCGCGTTAGCAGTGGTGTCTCACGGTGGCGGCTTAATCTGGTAGCCGTGGGCATTTTCTCTCTGTTACTGGCTATTCTCACCTTCATCCCCTTTCGCCAGTTCTTAACCTCAAGCTCTCTTTTTACTTTTGTGCCCGTTACCCTAACAATTATGGCTGGGGCCGCGTTTTATTTGGGTTTTGCCCCACCCCGTTGGCTGCGCAAGTATTGGCAGCTGCGGGAGCTAAATCATTTTTTACACGCGGTCCCTGCCCAATATGCTGGCATGGAGCTGGCGCATGTGGTTGAGTATCTTTGTTTGGCCGCTCGCCGCAGCGTAGACAGCATTACGGCCGTTGCCGCTATGCTGGACCCAGAAACCGAACAGCTCATCATTTCTCCCACCCATGACTTTCCTGAACTTGAAACACAGCTTTCTGCCGCTGCTGGGCGGTTAGGGCGTGTTTGGCTAGAGCGAGGTCCTTATTTCGCCGAAAGTCACGGCGACCTGGGCCAATTCGGTCTCCGTTTAAGCATGGCCCTTAAAGCCAACGCCTTGCTCACAGTGCCCATTTCCACCCCGGTACAAACCTACGGCTTATTGATTGTCCTTTGCCGCCAAAAACCACTTTTTGTGGATGATGATCTAGATTTACTCTCTCTGCTCACCGCCCAAACCGCCCGCACCCTCAGCTACAGTCACCTGTTAGTAAGCGAGCGCAAAGCCCGGACCCATGCTGAAATTTTGGCCCAGGTGGCCTCGCGGCTCAGCGCCAATTTAGAGTTGGAGCAAACGGTTGAGGTGATTTTTGAAGAAACCTTGCGGGCAACAAGTAGCTCCTTTGCTGCGATTTTTAACTACATTCCAAAAGAGCAAACGTTTCAATTGTGGCATGAGGTGGGCGATTTTGTGGGCATCAAAGAAATGCGCCAACCATTACCGGCCCACCAGGCACATCAGCTCCTAACCGGGCAAAATCAACCACTGCAGGTAGATGCTGAACAAACAGCAGCAGATTGGCCAGATGCGGCCGTTTTGCAGCAAGCAGGGGTACATTCACTGGCCCATGCCCCCCTCATTTACAAGCAAAAGTTGATTGGTCTGCTTTCGATTGGCACCACTGGGGCCACGGAGCCAATGTCTGACGCTGAGCTGGGACTGCTGCAAGGGATTGCCGACCAGGCAGCGATGGCTATTCAAAACGGCCGTCTCTACCGCGAGGTGCAAGAATACAACAACGAATTAGAAAATCGCGTCGCCCAACGCACCGCCGCCCTGCAAGCGCGCAACGAAGAGCTAGACGCCTTTGCCCACACAGTTGCCCATGACCTGAAAATGCCCATCAGTCACGTTGTGGGCCTGGCCGAAACAGTCACCAGCAAATTTGAAAGCCTGCCCCGAACAGACCTGATACGCTATTTGGAAATCATCCAGCGCAGCGGACACAAAATGGCCAGCATCATTGATGCTTTGCTGCTGTTGGCTGGCGTTCGGGAAATGGATGTGCCTATCACCCCGCTGGACATGGCCGCCATCATCGATGAAGCCCGGCAGCGGCTGGCTCACCTGAACCGCCAGTACGGCGTGAAGGTAATCTTGCCCGACGAATGGCCCCAAGCATTAGGGTATGCACCCTGGGTTGAAGAGATTTGGGTTAATTATTTAAGCAATGGCATGAAGTACGGTGGCCATCCACCCCAATTAACGTTGGGAGCCACGCCTATGCCCAACAACATGATTAAATTCTGGATTCAAGACAATGGCGTGGGCATTACGCCAGAAGTTCAAGAGCAACTTTTTGTGCCCTTCACCCAGCTCAATTTGCATCACGACAGCGGCTATGGCCTGGGGCTTTCCATTGTGCAACGCATCGCCGAACGACTGGATGGGGAGGTTGGCGCCGAGGACCTACCCAATGAAGGCGGCTTGTTCTGGTTCACCCTCCCGGCAATGGTGTCGCAACTACCTGATTCCCCCCAACAAGATGTAGCCACCTACAGCGACGCAAGCTGACTCTTTTCCCCCGTCAACGTTAAGGACATTGGATCACACCTTGCGCCCAGAGGCAGGACCCACAGGCGGGTGCTTCGTTCCAAAAGCAGTCAGTTTCGTTTGTTTCCAGCAGATCGCAACCGCCACAATATGTGCAAGGGGCAAACGCAAAACGCTGCACCCGGTCACGGTAAGCTTCGTAAGTGGGTGACTGCCACAATGTCTTGAGCGATTCCTGGCAAATATGGCCCACAATGTGCGGCAAGGATTCACGCCGAAAGCCGCGAATGTAGCCCACATGATGGTAAAGCAGCGGCGGACAGGGTGCTACTCGGCCGTCCCACCCTACCGCCATCGCACCTTGTTCGATGAAGGTACAGACATCGTTAACCTCCCCCAAATTATTCCCGGCAAAGGTGACATTGTACCCACTGTTCAGGGCGGCCAGCAGCGGTTCGGCCGTCAGATCGTTAAAATCCATTTTGGGAATGCTCAGACGGCGCAGCCACGAGGATGGCAGATAGGTGATGTTGTTCAGGGTGCGCTTGTAGAGGACTTCTTGCTCCATTTCGGGGGTGTGTGGCAGCAGATTGCTCATAGAAAAATGTTTGACGCCAACACTTTTACCAATTTTAAGCAGTTCCGGTAGATCGCCAATATTGCGTTCCATGGCCACAAAGGCGATACCAATTTCTGGCGTGGGACGATGTGCCGGACGGCGCAAACGTCGGAAGCGGCGTAAATTGGCCAACACACGCGGCAGTTCCGCGCCCAAGCGAACATCGGCATAGCTCTCTGGGCGTGCCCCATCCAGGGAAACCCACAGCAAATCCAGCCCGGCCTCAATGAGCTGGCGCGAACGACGTTCGGTGAGCAGCGTGCCGTTGGTGATCATTTCTGTGCGGAAGCCCAATGCTTTGACGGCGGCAATCATATCGGCCGTTTTGGGATGCAGCAGCGGTTCGCCCAAACCACCAAACATCACGGTAACCGGTGGCGTCAGTTCGGCAAGGCTGGCCTCAATTGCCGCAAACGTCTCGGCCGACATGGTGCCCAGCGCCACATCCCAATTTTGGCGCATACAGGTGCGGCAGTCGATATTGCAGCGGTTGGTTGGTTCAATATAAATTTTTGCCAGTTGAGTGATGGGGCGATGCAGCTTGATGCCGTGGCCCGTCATTTCCAGCCGCAGGCGCGCGCCAGGTTCAATACCATATTCGGCAACAACATCAGGGGGGAGTTGGAGACGGCCGTTTTCATCCACGTCAGCCCAGAGGGGAGCAAATTTATCCATGTGTGGTTCCTCGTCAGCTTTGACTCGATTCATGGAACCAGTGTCGCGGATACGGCCGTCACCGACTAGTGAAGAATTCCCACTTGTTCCAGGCTAAATGTCACCTTATCATTTACTGAGTTGGCTCAATCAACAGTACAACACAATTCCCAACCCACCGTACGTGAGACCAAATTGCTGCAAAACGGCCGTTTACTCGTTGACATACCTCGGAACCCAATGTATACTGACCTCCAGGTGATTTTGTTGGGAGCCTGGTTGTTGCTGAGAGAACGGCCGTTATGAATATGAAGGGAAGCCTACCACTACTTTTACTCCACACTCTGTCGCTGGGACCATCGCATGGTTACGGCATTGCCAAAGAGATCAAACGCAAATCGCGGGGCGTGTTGACCTTTGCCGAAGGGACCATTTACCCCATGTTACACGATCTGGAAAAGCAAGGATTAATTGCCGCCTTTGAAGAAGAAGTAAAAGGCCGCACACGCCGTTATTACCAACTGACCGATGCCGGACAGAAAGCACTGGAAAAAGAGCAGACCGATTGGCAGCAATTTTCATTAGGCGTCAATCGCGTCCTGGGGGAAGCCACATGAACAAATCGCAGCCCGCATCGTTTCGCCAATGGCTGTCCATCGCCACCGACAGCCTACCCGAACAGGTCATCCAAATCGTCGTACCAGAATTTGAAAACCATTATCTCGATGCGATTGACGACTTATTGGAAGAGGGGTTGTCTCCCAAAGAAGCCCAAATACAAGTATTGACCAATTTAGGTCAGGCAGAAACGATCAGCCGCTGCCTGAAAGATGTGCATTTAGGACGACGTCAATACAAAGTTGCGGCCGTTGCCAGCCTGCTCATTCTTGTGGTCCTGCTCTTTTCCCCAGTATTCGTTGAAAATTTCCTGGCTGGCCGCCCAGTTACCGTGCAGGCAGTCTATATTTTGACCGGGGTGGTCCTGGCAGCGCTGACGGCATACGTGCTCAACACCACACGCCGCCTGCTCATCTGGCGCTTTGCCCTACAAAAACTAGACAGGCTGTTCAAGATGGCCATTGCCAGTTATTTGCTCTGGCTGGCCGCCGACATCATCAGCCTGGCCTCGCACAATGCTCCGCTCTACATTGGTTCGTTGCGGGCCATGCGTGAAGCGGTCAACGGCTTCGACAAGTTCCTGATAGCCGCTGCCTGGCTGGCCGCCGACATCATCAGCCTGGCCTCGTACAATGCTCCGCTCTACATTGGTTCGTTGCGGGCCATGCATGAAGCGGTCAGCGGCTTCGACAAACTGCTGATAGCCACTGCCTGGCTGGGCCAAATTGGTTTGGGGGCCACCGGAATGATGATTTCCACCTTCATTTGGCAGTCACAGGACGGTTTATACAGCATTGGCAAACCGCTGGCCGTTTGCCTGGCGCTGATGGCCGTGCCTATTGGCCTGGCTGGTCTGGCTGTCAACCTGGGTCTTTCCATGCTGGTTTCTATTTTGACCACATTTGTCATTCTGGGTCATGTTTTAATCTGGCCGGTCATTAGTTTGCTTTTTGTGCGGGCCATTTTTCGGCCGCCAAATGCCCAGCCGCCACAACTTGTTTGAGGGTAGGAGCTCACACCATGACAAAGAAAAGACATAGCATCAGCTGGTGGCTGTTGCGAATGATCATTGGCTTCTTGGGCCTCTTGATCATTCTATTGATTGCAACCACACTCAACGCCTCCATCCGGGACGGCCGTATCCAAAATACCTCCCTGCCCGATGGTTCACAATTGGTGGATATTGGCGGACGCCGCATCCACGTTTATCGGCAAGGTACGGAACACGAGGGCGCAGCGGTTGTTTTTGTCGGCTGCTTTGGCTGCAATTCGGCCACCTGGCAGGCCGTCCAACCAGACATCTCCCAATTTGCCCGCACCATTGCTTTTGATCCGGCCGGGTACGCCTGGAGCGACTCTGGCCCTACGCTCACCCCGCAGTCAATGGCTGATGATCTATATGCCACGCTCACTGTGCTGGATGAAAAAAGGGTTGTTCTGGTTGGGTTTTCTGCCGGGATGCTGCCTATCTACGATTTTTACGCCCGGTATGGCAGCGAGTTTGAGATTGAGGCCCTCGTTTCGGTAGAGGGAGCCATTCTGGATGAGACCGAAGGAGAGTGGTACCAACCTGAAAATCCACTGGGCCTGTCTGAAGGCATGACAAACTTTTTGATTGCCACGGGTCTGGCCCGGCCAGCCGCCAAACAGTTCCAGGGTCCCATGCCAGATACGGTGACAAATGTTGCCTACTATGAATTGGTGTCTGAAGCGGCCCGGACGCGGAAGTCGTTGCGGAGCTGGGCCAGCCAATATTCGCAAGCCACCCATGATGACGTGCAGCGCCTGCTCAACAGTGCAGTCATGCCCACCGACGTACCAGTCGTTGTGCTGCAAACCGCAGATATTTTAGACGCATCGGATGCACTGCCCGGTTATGAAGATTTAACGCAAAGATACGCCAAAGCCAGCGTGGCCTGGTACCAAACCTGGGTTGAGGCTGCCGGACCAGGCTCTAAGCTTGTGATTGTGCCTAACAGCACCCATTTCATCATGTTTGATCAGCCTGAAGCCGTCATTGACGCCGTGCGTAATGTTGTTATGCAGCATTAATCTCCAACCCCGAAGTCGGACAATTGCACCCAACATAGGCACAGCGGGTTGATTTTGACCAGGCCTTGCAGCATACTTGCCAAATGATTATCAATTTGTAGCAAGGTGACGACAGAGGCTATTTATGGCGGATTTTTGGCAAAAGCATTGGTTTGGCTTAGCTGTTTTGTTGGGGCTTTTGGTGACGGGAGTGGGTACGGCCGTTTCCCACCACACCCTTGCCCAAAATCCTACAAGTCCCAGCGGCAGCAGCGATCTGTACCTTCCCCTAGTTATCAAACCCGGCACCCCGCCGCCGCAAATTGCCGGTTGTGACATCTTCCCCGCCGACAACATTTGGAACACCCCCATCGACACGCTGCCAGTGCATCCCAACTCGGCCAACTACATCAACACGATTGGAGCCAACACTGGCCTGCACGCCGACTTTGGCTCCGGTCTGTACAACAACGGCCCCATCGGCATTCCTTACGTCGATGTGCCCGGCAGCCAACCAGACGTGCCTATCACCTTTATTTGGTATCCAGATGAAAGTGACGATGGCCCCTACCCCGTTCCCGCCGACGCCCCCATCGAAGGCGGGCCAGATTCAACTGGCGACCGGCATGTGCTGGTGCTGGATCGGGATGCCTGCATTTTGTACGAAATGTATGCCGCCACCCCCCAGGGCAATGGCAGTTGGGAAGCGGGTAATGGCGCGGTCTATGATTTGGCTTCTCATGATTTACGCCCCGATGGGTGGACCTCGGCCGATGCAGCGGGACTACCCATTTTGCCCGGCTTGGTGCGCTACGATGAGGTAGCGGCGGGCGAGATTCGCCACGCAATTCGCTTTACCGCGCCACAAACACAAAAGGCCCACCTCTGGCCCGCCCGCCACGACGCTTCCAGCCTGACGGGCAGCAACTACCCACCGATGGGGCTGCGTCTGCGCCTCAAGGCAGATTATGACATTTCCGGGTTTCCACCGGAGATTCAGGTGATTTTGCAGGCATTCAAAACCTACGGCATTATCCTGGCGGACAACGGCTCCCCCTGGTACATCTCCGGCGTGCCGGACGAACGGTGGGACAACGACATGCTGCACCTGTGGGATGGGATCACCGGCTCAGACTTTGAGGTGGTCGATACCTCCTCCCTGATGATCGACCCCAATTCTGGCCAGGCGAAACAACCATAAGTCAGGACTGGCAGTCCTTTAGATAGTTTTTGCTATTCAGGACTTCTTTGCAGGACTGCCAGTCCTATAGGCGAGGCCTACGGCTTGTTCAGCGTGCTGCTCCGCAAAATGAATGGCAAGTACAAAATTTCACCTTCGACACTGATATAAACAGTTGCCGCTTCAGGTTCGCTTGTGCCATCTGAAAGGGTGTAGATGAAGCTGTCAACCCCGATGTAGCCAATATCCGGTGTGTAGATGAAGGTGAAACCATTGAGAACCACAGCCCCATGCTGCGGCTGTGAGGCAATAGCAATCTCCAGCTGGTCCGGATCAAGGTAGTTGTCATTCTCCAAAAAGATGATGGCGGCGGGCTGTCCCATTCTGGTGATGACGTAGTCATCCTCAGCCATGGCGGCGTGGCTCAAGGCCCAGATTTCGCGACCATGTACGCCATCATCGACCGCAAAGTAAAGCGTATTGCCCAAGACAACCAGATTGCTAGGCTGCGAACTGCCACCCCCAGGATTAATATCCATGACCATGACTGTACCTTCGGCCGTTCCATCACTTTGCCACAGTTCTGTACCATGAACACCATCGTTGGCTGGGAAAAAATATAGATCATTTAAGCTGGCGTAATTCGGGAGATAGAAGTTTGCCGGGTAACCAATTTGGATGGCGTCACCAGTTGGATTAATGTCTAGCACCATGTTGGTGCCATCTTCTGTCCCATCCGTGACCCACAATTCCCTGCCATGAACATCATCGTATGCTGTGAAGAACAGACGGCCGTTGGCCACCTCAAACCACATAGGGTAAGAACTAGAAGTGCCAGGGTTAATATCCTTTAACAAGATCGTGTTCTCCTGACTACCATCAGACTGCCAAAGCTCGGCTCCATTGTCGCCCCGGTCATTTGCAACAAAATAAAAGTTCCCGGCAAAGCCAAGGTAGTTGCTCTCATCAAAACTAATCGAGCTTACACTACCGGGCGCAATATCTTTTAATACCCAGGTACCCGCCTGCGTGCCATCTGTGCGCCAATATTCCCAACCATAGGCAGGATCATAAGTCACGAAATAAAGCACCCCATCCACATAAGACAAACGGGTATTATACGTATAGTTATATGTATGATCCACGATGTCTACTAGAAGTTCTGTACCACCTGCGGTGCCGTCACTACGCCAAAGTGAATCCCCCAACACGGCATCATCAGCTCGAAAATAGAGGATATTGTCAACAAGAATCATATCTTCTGGGGCTGAACTCATTGATCCAGGCACAATGTCTGTAAGGATATGAGTATTGGTTATCGTACCATCGCTAAGCCAAAGCTCAGTGCCCCTTGCTCCATCGGAGGCGCTAAATATCAGTTGATTGTTATTCATTGCGGTTAGATTTCCAGGATAAGCTAAATTCGCACCTGAACTGTTCTCTTTGACCATCATCGTCCCTGTTGGCGAGCCATCGCTGACCCAAAGCGCTTCACCTGAAACACCATCATCGTTCCTGTAAAACAACTTGTCGCCCACGGTCGCTGGTGCACCAAATTCAGCAACCGGAGTGGGATACGCTGGCGCATAAACATAGGAATCATTGGGATAAGTTTCGTCTAAAAATCGTGTGCCTTCTTCGCTACCATCTGTGGCCCACATGCCACGCGTGTCACCATCGCTGGCGAAGGCGTATAGGGTTTCGCTGCCTGCTGTTAAATAATCTGGGTACGATGAGTCTGGTCCTGGGTTGATATCGGCGACCAGATACGGCCGTGGTACATGAGGCTGCGTCTGGGAAACAACTGACCAGCTCATAGAAAACAGCAAAACTGAAAGAATAAGGGTAAAGAGAATAACGCCCAAAATGCGTCGGGTAAAAGTATGTGACATGATGCCCCCCGGCAACGATGATTGAAACACGGTTAGTAAAGATGCGCCCAATGCAGCAAACGCCAAAATAGTATACACAAATTAAGTGGTTATTTTCCAGTGCACTCCAGGCAGTAGCGGGCAATTTTCCCCAACGGCCGATTTCAGACATAATTGCCCCAACAATCAGTTTCCTACCACAATTCCACGAGAGGCACATGAGTCAAATTATTAGCCACATCCACACGAACAATTCTGAGTACAAAACCAATTTTGCGCACAACAAGGGGTTGGCCGACCAGCTTCATGAACGGCAAAAGAGCGCGGCCATGGAACGGCCGTAACCACAACTGGCCGTCTTACGGGCATTAGGGCTTGTTCAGCGTGCTGCTCCGCAAAATGAATGGCAAGTACAAAATTTCACCTTCGACACTGATATAAACAGTTGCCGCTTCGGGTTCGCTGGTGCCATCTGAAATGGTGTAGATGAAGCTGTCAACCCCGATGTAGCCAATATCCGGTGTATAGATGAAGGCGAAACCATTGAGAACCACAGCCCCATGCTGCGGTTGGGAGGCGATGGCGATCTCTAGCTGGTCTGGATCAAGGTAGTTGTCATTCTCCAGGAAGAGGATGGTAGCAGCCTGCCCCATACGGGTGATCACGGTGTCGTCTCTGGCAATGGCGGCGTGGCTCAAGGCCCAGATTTCGCGACCATGCACGCCATCATCGGCCGTAAAGTAGAGCGTGTTGCCCAAGACGGCAAACCCTCTTGGTTCTGAACCTACAGGGCCAGGATTAATATCCATAACCATCCTTGTGCCTGCGGCCGTGCCATCACTTTGCCACAGCTCATCACCGTGAACGCCATCATCAGCTGTAAAAAAATATAGCCCATCGAAGCCAGCAAAGTCAGGTCGAGGATAATAATAGGAATTAATTGAACCGCCGGTTGGATTAATATCCAAAACCATATTGGTGCCACTTTCTGTACCGTCGCTTATCCACAATTCACGGCCATGTACACCGTCATCAGCAACAAAAAACAAACGGCCGTTTACCACAGTAAAATGGTTAGCCCCCGAACCGACACTACCGGGATTGATATCTTTCAGTAGGGAGGTATTTACCTGAGTGCCATCTGATCGCCAGATTTCTCCTCCAAAATCGCTTCGATCGTCAGCATAAAAATAAAATTTTCCGCTAAAACCAATATGGTTGCTTTCATTATAAATGAACGAACTTGTGCTGCCTGGAGCAATATCTTTTAGCAGCGAAGTACCCGCCGGGGTGCCGTCACTACGCCAATATTCCAGGCCACTTGCAACATCATAGGTTGCAAAAAAGAGGATCCCGTCAACCGGGGTTAGCTCATTCAAAAACCCACCAAAACTTTCATCCGGAAGATCTACTAAAAGTTCGGTACCCTCCGCCGTCCCATCGGTACGCCACAGGGCATCTCCTAAGTTAACATTGTTGGTACGAAAGTAAATCAGATCATTCACACGAATCAAACCGTACGGCCACGCGCTACCCGATCCTGGCACAATATCCGTAAGAAGGCGCGTATTGATTATCGTGCCATCAGTAAGCCAAAGTTCAGAGCCATTCACATCATCATAAGATCGAAATAGTAGTTCACTATCGTTAAGCGACGCTAAACTGCCCAAATAATATCCAGGAGAGCTCGCGGTTCCATTCGCGATCTCTTTAATCATTATCGTTCCCGTCGGGGAACCATCGCTAACCCAGAGTTCATCGCCGGAGACGTTATCATTATTGACGTAAAACAGATTGTCTCCGGCCGTTACTGGTGCACCATATTGGGCAACCGGCGTGGAATAGTAGGGTGCAGAAGACGAATTGGGATAAATTTCATGCATAAACTGCGTATTTTCCTCAGTACCGTCTGTGGCCCAAAGGCCACGCTTGTCTGGCTCGCTGGCAAAGGCATATAGAGTTTCAGTACCCGCTGTTAGATAATCTGGGTAGGCGCTATTGGTGCCGCTAGCTACATCTTTGACCAGGATTGTGCCTGCAATGCTGCCATCACTGCGCCACAATTCAAGGCCGTGAACTCCATCATCAGCCGCAAAGTAGAGCATCCCATTGATATCAGTTAGTTGTGCAGGATTGGCGCTGGCTGCACCAGGGTAGATATCATTCACGCGCCGGGTCCCAGCAAGGGTGCCGTCGCTGCGCCAAAGTTCTATCCCGCTGTCGTCACCGCCATCTGCCTGGAAGAAAAGCTGGTTGTTTACGGCCGTTAATCCCACCGGATTCGACGAGCCAACTGGATTGATATCGGCGACCAACACAGTGCCCTCTAATGTGCCATCGCTGCGCCATAGTTCCACACCGTGTATGCCATCATCAGCCTGAAAGTAAAGGGTGTTCTTAAAGGCAGTAAGTTGAGCCGGAGAAGGTGTCACACTAGGGGCAAAGTCCAGCAGTTGAGTGCCCACTTCTGTGCCATCGCTCACCCACAGTTTGCCACCTGAAACGAAAAAGAGCTGGTTATTAACGGCCGTTAACCCGGTTGGTGTGCCTGAATCTGGGCCAGAAACCAAATCTTTAACCATAACCGTACCGTCGGCGGTGCCATCGCTACGCCACAGCTCCTGGCCGCTGCTGCCATCAGTGGCTGAAAAGAACAAGACGCCATCCACAGCGGCAAATTCCGTTAAGGCAGAGCCAGCCGTAGGATGGATATCCTTGACCATGACCGTACCCGCCTCCGTGCCATCGCTGCGCCACAATTCCAATCCATTTATGCTATCGTTGGCGGCAAAGTAAAGGGTGCCGTTGACATCGGTCAGACTTGCGATACTAGATGAACCAGTCGGATGAATATCTTTTACCATGACAGTACCGGCATCTGTGCCATCACTACGCCACAGTTCCACACCATGTGTCGTATCGTTGCCCGCAAAGTAAAGTTGGTTGGCAACGGCCGTTAACTGCCCAACATCACGAATCGTCTCAAAATATTTAGTGTTCGCTTCTGTGCCATCGGTTACATATAAACCGGTGGAATAGACTGAAGGGAGTCGATACCGAAAAAACAACAAATTGTTTAACACGGTCAGTTGGGAAGGAGAATTGTAGGGACTCGAAAAATTAGTAACTTGATAGGTGCCGTTTTCAGTGCCATCACTAAGCCAAATGTCCCAGAATTGTTTATCATTCTGTGCCCTAAAGAAAAAGTGTTCATCCATCACCGTTAAGTTAGATGGCGATGAGGCATTGGGTGCTTGGTTGATATCGGCGACCAGATACGGCCGTGGTACATGTGGCTGCGTCTGTGAAACAACTGACCAGCTCATAGAAAACAGTAAAACTGAAAGAATAATAGTAAAGAGGATAACGCCCAAGATGCGTCGGATAAAAGTATGTGGCATGATGCCCCCCGGCAATGATATTGAAATACTGGTTATAAAAGATGCGCACAATGCAGAAAACGCTTCGACATTATACGCGAATTGCGGGGATGTTTTCCAGTTTTTTTGGGCGTGTATCGGTGATTTTCCCCAACGGCCGTATTCAGGCATAATTGCTTTGTAAATTAAAGGTGCGACGCACTTATTCGTCTTACGGCAAACCAGTCTGGAGAAAGTGCGTCGCACTTGAATAGATAACCCACAATTCCACGAGAGGCCCATGAGTCAAATAATTAGCCACATCCACACGAACAGTTCTGAGTACAAAACCAATTTTGCGCACAACAAAAAGCTGGCCGACCAGCTTCATGAACGGCAAAAGAGCGCGGCCACGGAACGGCCGTCTCGCACAATAGATCGCCATTTATCCAGAGGCAAACTGCTGGTGCGTGACCGCATCGACGCCATTTTGGACGACGGCAGCCCGTTTTTGGAGCTGTCCCCCCTGGCGGCCTGGGAAATGTACGACGGCGAAGCGCCCAGCGCAGGCATCGTCACCGGCGTGGGGCGCGTGGCCGGGCTGGAGTGCATGATTATCGCCAACGACCCGACGGTGAAGGGCGGCACCTACTTCCCCGAAACGGTGAAAAAGCATCTGCGCGCCCAATATATTGCCGAGCAAAATGAGCTGCCCACGATTTACCTGGTGGATTCCGGCGGTGCGTTTTTGCACCTGCAAGCCGACGTCTTCCCCGACCGGGAACATTTTGGCCGGATTTTCTTCAACATTGCTCGGATGTCGGGCAAGGGGATTATTCAGATTGCGGCCGTTTTAGGCTCGTGTACCGCCGGTGGAGCGTACATTCCGGCGATGTGCGACGAGACGATCATCGTGCGCGAGAACGGCACCATCTTTCTGGCCGGGCCGCCGCTGGTGAAGGCGGCCACGGGCGAAGAGGTCACCGCCGAGGCGCTAGGCGGGGCGGACGTGCACACCCGCCTCAGCGGCGTGGCTGATCATTTTGCCGACAACGAAGAAGAAGCGCTGGACAAGGTGCGCGAAATTGTGAGCCATCTCAACCGGCGCAAAAACGTGCCCGTGGTGCTGCAAGCGCCCGAAGACCCGCTGTACGACCCGGCGGAGCTGTACGGCGTGGTCCCCGCCGACAGTCGCCAGACCTACGACGTGCGCGAAATCATCGCCCGGCTGGTGGATGGCTCCCGCCTGAGCGAGTTCAAGGCGCGCTACGGCTCGACGATTGTATGCGGCTTTGCCCACATTTTGGGCATCCCGGTGGGCATCGTGGCCAACAACGGCCTGCTTTTTAGCGAATCGGCCCTGAAGGCGACGCACTTCATCCAGCTGTGCGGCCAGCGAGGCACGCCGCTGCTCTTTTTGCAAAACATTGCGGGCTTCATGGTGGGCAAGCAGTATGAAAATGGGGGCATCGCCAAGGACGGAGCCAAAATGGTGATGGCGGTGAGCAACGTCAACGTGCCCTGCATTACCCTGTTCCACGGCGTCAGCCACGGCGCGGGTAACTACGGCATGATGGGGCGCGCCTACGACCCGCGCTTTTTGTTCACCTGGCCCAACAGCCGCATCAGCGTGATGAGCGGCGAGGCAGCGGCGGGTGTTCTGTGGGACGTCGGCCAGGCGCGCGCCCTGCGCCAGTTTGAGAATCCCACGCCGGAGCAGATTGCCGCGACGGAAGCGAGCTTCAAACAGCCCATCCTGGAGCAGTACGCCCACGAGAGCGACCCGTATTTTGCCACCGCTCGCCTGTGGGACGACGGCATCCTCGACCCGGCCCAGACAAGAATGGCGTTGGGGTTGGCGTTTTCGACGACGTTGAATGCGGGTTTGGGAGACGGCCGTTTTGGCACCTTCCGCATGTAAAGAAAGGATCAAATGAAGAAAACGAAACGTTATCTATTTATAGCGGACGAGAAAGGAGATCCTGGAATGGCCCCTGGAGCGAGTGATAATCTGGTCTTCGGAGGATATGTAGTCATTGAGGCTGAATTGCCCAAGGTCGTCGAATCATGGCAGAAGTTTAAAACAGATACATGTGGAACGTCTAATGTTGAGTTGAAATCCGAACATTTTTTTGCCAGCCGTTCAAGGCAAAATCCTCTTGTTGTGCGGAATCCAGAAAAACGACGTCAGATGGCTATGGAGGGGTTCGAAATTATCTACAGCATTCCTTCCATCGCACCATTAGCTTACTGTGTGTTTAAGGAAAGAGCATCAAGCTCGTTGATAATTGAGAGCAAAAAAGGAAATCCAAAAATAGATGCAGATACCATTTGGGTTGCTCCTTTTGGATCATTTTCTCTTTTCCTAGCGAAGAAACATGCTACAGGTCAGGTATGGTGGGATGGTGTTAGCGGTCAACAAGAGCAAGATAAGAAAAATCGTGACTGGCAAAAATTGAAACGCACGCCAGGAGGACGAAAAGAGATTCAGACAATTGATGACGAAATTCTGTTCCTGGATTCGAAGGAAAACGAAGCAATTCAAGTCGCTGATTTTCTGTGTGGGGTATTGTGGCAGGCGATGCAAGGAGATGAATCTTTTCTGGCCCATTTCCAGGATAAATACAGCGCCCAGAAAAGGCGCGATGGATTAGGAATTATAATTATTGAATAGAAGAGCATTCATGAAAATTCCTGGCCATTCGGGTTCGGTGATGGGGAACGTAGGCAAAGCAGATGACAGGACAGCGATATTCTGGACTCACCGAAACGGGAATGGCGCTTATGGTGGTGTTTTTGATGAGGGTGAATGATGGGTGGGGAGACGGCCGTTTCGGCACCTTCCGCATGTAAATAGCAAGTACATATCTCGATGAGAATATCTTAAAAAGCTATCAAGTGTCTTATGAATAACGAAGAAATAACAAATGCATACAGATCATTAGAAGCTTGGGAGAAAGGCATGACCAAATTTGCGGAGTGTATAGTGTGGTTTCAAAACATTGAACACACACTTTCAATTTGCATTTCAGCTTTCGCAAATATGGAAGAAGAGTTTGGTCGAATAGTAATCTCTCAAATGTCCTTCAATGCACGAGTTTCTACGTTGGCAGCTTTAGCCACACACAGATCACCGCAAAGTGAGTTACACGAGGACGTTGTTGAGCTTTTTAAGCGAGTTAGATGGGCTGAACAGGAAAGAAATCGCTTAGTTCATTCTATGTGGGACTTAAATGAGGAGATACCCGGAACTCTTAAAAGGCAAAAAGCTTCAAACAAGAAAAATCGCCATCGAATCAACGAAGAAAACTACTTCCCAGAGGACTTCGATGCACTTGAGAAACTTTTTGAGGGGATAAATACCGATCTGATTTTCCTATTATCAAAGCACTTCCCTGAAATGAGTAAAAAATTACACTACTAATGTCTACCATAAACAATAATGTCCCTTTCAATCGAAGTGGTCAGCTTCTCCGCTTACTACTTGCCTTTCTTAGCCTTTCGGAATCTGATGGTAGGGAACAGGAGTTTGGACCCGACCTAAAGGGCGGATGGCGCTGGGGTTGGTGTTTTTGATGATGGTGGGTGGTGGATGGGTAAACTTTGCAACTGCTCGCCTGTGGGACGATGGCATTCTGGACCCGGCCAAGACAAGAATGGCGCTGGGGTTAGCGTCTTCGACGACGTTGAATGCTGGGTTGGGAAACGGCCGTTACGGCACCTTCCGCATGTAAAATTGGAGCATTTGATGAGCAATGAAAATAGTAAGCCAGGTCAAGATTGGCGGCTGATGGGGCAGGAAAATTACCTAAAATCAGTAACACTGTCTTGGCGGAAATACGCACGCTACAGTGAAAAATGGGATCAAGATCATTGCGAATTCTGTAGCGCTAAGTTTATGGTGGAAGATTACCCTGATGTTCTTCATGAAGGTTACTGTACTGAAAATCAATACCGCTGGATTTGCCAAAAATGCTTCGAGGATTTCAAGGAACAATTCGACTGGAAAGTCATCAAAAGCAAAGATGGCTAGCGGATGGTGCTAGGGTTGGCGTTTTTGACGACGTGAATGCTGGGTTGGGAAACGGCCGTTGCAAACAAGCAAATGAATACAGTAATATTAAAAGATGAACGACCTCTTTAAGGATGGAAATGGAGGGAACGGCCGTTCACTGAAATATTAAAAGTCGCGTAATAAATGGGGAGCAACAGACCGATGCAAAAGAAAGCTTTAATGTTTTTTGGATTCATCTCACTTGTTGTGATAACAGCTTTGATTTCTTGCCGGACCGTGGTAGTCATGGATGATGCGGATCGTGATGAGTTCATTTCGTTTATCAATGATGATGCTGTTGTTTCTATCACACCTGATCCAGACAAAATTCTGGTACAAGAAGTTTCGATTGTTCAAGATCCAATTTCTGAGACCAATATTCCATGCACTTCACAGTACAATGGGATGCAAAGAGATGCCGTATGGGTCAGCGCAACACATCCCTCTCTCTCATCTGTGAATATGCTTAGGCTAGATAACCAAGGGAAAATGTGGGTTGCTACAGAAGGGCACGGTATCGTCGTATTTGATGGAGAAGAATGGGAGGCATGGTCAAAAGAAAGCCCGCCATCTTTTACCTACGATGTTGTTCGCGGCGTTGGGGCAGCAAGTATTACAGCAATTGCTGTGATCGATTACGAACCCTTCACCGGCGAAAAACCTGTTTCGGAATTAAACCATAAAGGCGCAATTTTGGTCTTTGATGATCAAAAAAATGAATGGATCGATATTAATGCCCCGTTCGATGTAGGTAAAAATGATGACAATATGCGTGGCCTCGCAGTCAACAATCAGGGCGAAATATTTATCCCCTTCATGACCGCTGAGATGGTCCAACAAAATGATGAACAAGCTGCAGATGAAAATAGTCCTGGGCTCATTGGCTTTATTGAGGAGCTTATGGGTGCAGATAACAAATCTGAACCTCGGCTAGAAATCAAAGGCTATCTGGGCATCTTTGCCAACGGCGCTTGGGAAATCAAAGATATGCCAACATTACCCTCATTAGGAATTAACGAGGCTGAAATGGATTCTAGCGGGAATTATTGGCTGGCCACAAATGGTGCGGGTGTGTGGATGTTTGATGGCCAGGATTGGCTAACTTTCTCTCCAAAGCTAGGACAGCTACCACAAAATAATGTAAAAGGAATAGCTGAAACAGAAGAAGGATACATGTGGGCCGCAACATCTGCTGGGATCGCCTTACTGAACTCAGATGGTAAGAGCATTGTGCTGCTTAAGGAAGATTATCCAATCAGTTCAATAGTTCCCGAAGATATTGCGGTTGACAACGAAAACCGCCTCTGGATATTAAGTGATGAACAAATTTCTGTTTATAACGGTCAGGAATGGGCCCTCTTCCAACCAGCGCTGGCCGGACCACCAAGAAACTGGAGTTACAACATCGCTTTTGATAAGGATGGCTGCGGCTGGATCGTGGTCAGTGGTAGAGCTATGGCTAACATCTTGCGCAACCAGCTTAACATGGAGCCAGGCGACTATAGCCATCTTATGAACATTGGCTCTAATTAATTTTAAGGGGAAACGGCCGTTTTGGCACCTTCCGCATGTAGTTAACAAATCGTTTTACGCAGGGCTGGAACGAAGGTCGTTAGAACAAGAAAAAAGTCTATTATATGATGTATAAATACCCTATTTTACCGGCGAACTACAGGGATATGTATCCCAAAATCAATGCTTCTGAGTTGATGATCATGTGGCATTGTGATTATTATGACGGGCCACTTGATGGAGTCCTACAGTTTAGGAATAAAGCACACTGGTTCTTCATTCTTCACGACGACTGCGTCACTCAGATCAGAGTAGATGATGAGGAAGCTAAGTGGCAAGATTTTTATCAACGGTTTTTATTGATCGAGCTTTCACAGGAGCAGTTTCAAGAAGAGAAGTATTGGAATGAATTGTTTCGAGTGAATGTAGGCACCTATTGGGATTACGATGAAAATGGCAAGCGGAAAAAAGATGGCTATTTTAAACCAAAAACACAACACAAATTGTTTTATGATGCTGCCAAGAAACGGTTACCGTGCGATTATTCAAATAACAAGATAGTTGGTTGGTTTGAATGGATATGGGGAAGTAGTGAAGTTGACGTAATCGAATAAAAAGAACAAATTTCCGATGAAACAATTAAGATTATTAACGCTGGACATTATCGGCAACGTTCTGCTGGAGCTCAACCCAAATGTGGGCGGTGCTGGGGTTGGCGTTTTTGATGAGGGTGAATGGTGGGTGGGGAAACGGCCGTCACATAAAACAAACAAATGAGACACAATGACTGTTCAAACTAGACCCGTTACTGTATCTGACCTGCCGCAAATGACCGCTTTGCTCATCCAGGATGCGGCAGAGCGGGAGCAGACAAACCCCGCCCTCTGGCCGCTCGCCGACAATGTGCGCGAGCGTGTAACTAACGCTGTGCGCAAAACCCTCGAAAGCAGCGAGCCGCCCTTTGCCGAACAATGGTTGGTAGCAGAGGATGCAGGGCGCATCGTGGGCGTTTCCCACACGCTGAAGGTGCCGGTCCCGCCCATCTATGCGGGGGCATTTGGCCCGCCCGGGCTGCTTCTGGACGACTGTTTTACGGCGGATGACGCCCCACCGGGAACCGAAGAATCGCTGCTGCTGGCCACCGAAGCCGCGCTGCGCCGTTCTGGCGCGGAACTGCTGCTGGCCTCCTGTTTGGCAAATGGGCAAAGACGATCGCTATTGGAGCAACATGGCTACCGGGCCATCACACTTTACCTGGGGAAAGCGGGCTTTGCCGCCGACAACACCGTCGCCAACGTGCGGCCAGCCACGGCAGCGGATGTGCCGGGCATTGTCGCCGCCAGCGCCCAGCACCGCGACACGCTGGCCCAAATCAGCCAGCGCTTCTGGCAAACACACCCGGAGGCAAACGGCCGTTTTGCCGCCTGGATGCAGCGCAGCCTCACCCTCACCGACCGGGACATGTTTGTGGACGATGAGCAGGGGCAGGTGGCGGGCTACCTCATTGCCCAACCGATCTCGCCGCTGCTGGTGCCGGTGGCCCATGACATCAGCAGCATTGGCGTAATTGACGACTTTTACCACGCCGATTTTGCAGAGATCAACGCGGTGACCAATGAAGGCAATGGTGCCGCCAATTTATTGCGGGCTGCAGAAAGCGCTTTTGCTGCGCGCCAGGTGGAGGCCACGTTTGTAGTGTGTCCCGCAGGGTGGTCCTCTAAAATTTCCGTTTTGGCGCAGCACGGTTACCAATCCGCGAAGGTGTGGTTGTTGAAGGAGTAGAATAAAGGAGGTGGGGAACGGTATTTTCCGTGTGAAACTGAGGAAACCATCTTACCATTGCCTCCTTTTTTGCAGAAGCACGTATAGAACACATGCACACTAAAACAGCCACTCCCCCTTTGTTAACCGTCCAAAACCTGAGCTACCAATATGGTTACAGCCCGGCCCTGCACGATTTATCGTTCAGCTTGCAGGCGGGCGAGCTGTCTGTGCTACTCGGGCGCAATGGGGCAGGTAAATCTACCCTGCTGCGCTGCATCGCCGGGTGGACGCAAGCGGCAGGGGGAGAAATTCGGGTGCTGGGGCGGCTCATTCATGAGCATGAAAGATGGCTCCGCCAGCAGGTTGTGCTCATCCCGGATACGCCTGCCTTTTATGAGGAACTAACCGCCTGGGAACATTTGCAGATGGTTGCTCAATTGCACAAGCTAGCTAACTGGGAAGAAACGGCCGTTTCTCTCCTTACCAACTTTGGCTTGTGGTCCAACCGGGAATCGTTTCCGTTCATGTTCTCCCGGGGGATGCGCTACAAGCTGGCCCTGTGCTTGGCCCTGCTGCGGCCACCCGCGCTGCTTTTGCTAGATGAACCGCTCGGCCCGCTCGATCCGCTTTCCGCTAACTTTTTGTGGGGGGAACTGCTTCGCTACCAAACGCGCGGAATGGGCATTCTCCTGAGCAGCCACCAAATCCCCGAGGGGATTCAGCCAAACCGTTACCTCATCATGGAGCAGGGTCAAATGCCGCTGCAAGGCACGCCAGAAGCGCTCACGCCGCCTGAGGGCACGCTCTCTTTGGAAGATTTGCTGCAAACGGCGATGAACCGTTTTGTGGCTCCCTCACCCGATCATGATTGAACTTAAGGTGCTCATCCGGCTGCGCTTGCAGCAGTGGCGGCACCGGTTGGTGCTGCTGCTGCGGCTGTTTGGCTACAACCCGCAGGATCGTTCCCTGAGAGAGTTTTTTTACAACTTGTACTTGCTGGCTTTCTTCCTGGTCTGGTTTGTGTTTGGTGCCTGGGGGGCCATTTTGCAGCAGGCCGTCCAATTCGGCCGCATGATGTCGCCGGTGTTGTGGGCGCAGCTGGTAGCCGGGCTGCCCTGGGCGGTTTTCGCCGGGCTGGTGGGGCTGTCGCTGCGTTACGCGCGGCGCACGCCGCTCACCCTCTCTTTTCCCGACATGGCCTATATTGCCGGATCACCCGTCTCGCGCCGCACCGTCACGCTGGTGCAGTTTGGGCAGATGGCTTTGCAAGCAATGCTGCTTGTTTTGCCGGTAGTGGCGATTACGGCCGTTATCCTGGCCCAACCGCTCGCCGCCACCATTGGCTATTGGGCCGCCGCCCGCGCCGTCATTGCCGCCGTTCCCCTGACGCTGCTGGCGCTGGGGCTGGCCTGGCTGTGGGGCATCATGCGCCTGGCTAACCCGACCTGGACGCAATGGCGCGGCTATGGCTGGCTGCCCTTGCTGCTGGTGGTGGCCAGCGCCTGGCCGAAGCTGGCCTTGTGGCCCGGGCAGGTGTGGCTCAACGCACTTTTAGGCACATGGACATGGAGCGAAACGGCCGTACTGGTGCTGCTCGTTGGCCTGTTGCTGATGGCCCTGGCCTGGGTAAGCAATCGCGTTAACCTGATTGTGGTGGCGGACGAGAGCAACGCGTATGCGCGGCAGCAGGCATTGGGCGCATTTGCCTGGTTATCCCCAAATCTGGCGTCCGATAGGCGTGCCATTCAACAGCAAAAGCGCGTGGTGGGGCAACGGCCGTTCCTGACCCTCCCCGCTTTTACTGGCAACACAACCTTGCTGGCCCGATCCGGCTTGATGATGCTGCGGCAAGGGGATGCCATTTTTGCCCTGCTGCTGCGCGGCGCGCTTTTTACCGGCGCGGCGCAATTTATCCTCGCCAGCAGCGCCCCAGCCGAGTTTTGGCTTTTCTGGTTATTTGGCCTCCTCTTATTCCCGCCGCGAGAATTGGCGATGATATTCCAGGCGGATTGGCGCGAGCCATTTTTGCGCCAGTTTTTACCGCTCTCCTGGGGCCAGCTGCTGGTGATAGATACGGCCGTTCCCTTCCTATGCCTGCTGTTGGGCGCGCTGCTCGTCTGGCTGATCCAACCCATTGTGTCGCCCATCCTCATCATTTTGGTGAGCATCCTGCTGGCCTTGTGTCAATCGATTGCTTTTTTACCCCTTACGCGCTGGCGGGTGCACGTCCCTTACCAAGCGTCTAGCCTGGTGACCGTTGGCGGCACGCTGGCGGCAGGCGTGTTTGTTGGCGGTTGGGCGGCGGGTGCGGTGGCGGGAACGGCCGTTTTGCTTCTGAGCCTGGCAATCAGGCACAGCGAAATATGATACACTTTCCTTAAATTTGGAATTGGGGAACGGCCGTTTCCCAACAAGGCAAAATATATGATCAAAACATTTGAAGAAGCCCGCTACTTAATCCGTGACCTGCAAATCTGTACCATTTTTGCGAGCGAGAAAAGCGGTCTGCCCTCGCTGTGGGAACATATCGATTTGCCGGAAAAGCAGGAGGGTGAAAAAGGCTGGGGTGAAAAAGTGTCTGCGGTATGGGATTGGAAAAACCGTCTCCCCGCCACGTTTTCCGATGAGATTTTCTACGGCAAAATCAAAGGTGGCTTTGCCGTGCTGATGACGATGGATTATTTGCGCAATATCCATTTTGCCTCGGCCTATAAACCTGTCGAGCAGCTGAATCGATTAGCCATTTACATTTTTGAGATGATTCGCAATGAGCCTTGGGAAACAACAAATCTGCGCAATGAGGTGATGGAGGCGCAGGGCTGTTCAAAAAGTCAATTTGATACCGCCCTAAAGAATCTGCAAATTTCACTGAACATTGTGCGCTCAAACGATCCTGGCATTGAGCGCGATACCTGGTTGGCCTTTCAAGAGCTTTATCCAGACATCTGGTATTTGCATGTTACGGAAGATTGAGCCTTGATAAGTTCCTCACTGTGGTCAACGTCGGCCTAAGGAAGTACGGCCGTATCACATGCCTCCTCTTGAGATTTGATAAACAAGATGGAACAATAATGGCCCTTGGTTACAAAATCATCCTGTTTGTGTTGGCAACGATTGGCATTAGTTGGGTATCAAGATCATCACTGCGCGATTTTCGGCATCACGGCTTCTTTCGTTTCTTTTCTTGGGAAATCATTCTGATACTGTTTTTGCTGAATGTGAGTGATTGGTTTCTCCATCCTCTTAGTCTCAGACAAATCATCTCCTGGTCGTTCCTCACAATTTCGCTTGTATTCATTTTTCAAGGCGTTCGCTTATTCCGTCAAATAGGGCACATCGATCAAGACCGAAAAGATCCGGCTTTAGTGGGCGTAGAGAAAACGACCGAACTCGTCACCACTGGAGTGTATCAATACATCCGGCATCCCTTTTACAGTTCATTGTTGTTTCTGGGTTGGGGCATTTTCCTGAAAAACGTGACGTGGCTTGGGAGCATCTTAGCAGTCGGCAATACAATATTTCTGATACTGACTGCCAAGATAGAGGAAGGCGAAAATAAGCAATACTTTGGCAATAAGTATCAAGACTATATGAAACAGACCAAGATGTTTGTTCCATTTATCTTTTGAAAAAGGAACCTAACCCACATAAACCTGACTCCACGGCCGTATCATTTTCCTGGCCTTTTGGATTTGGCGATGAGGAACGGCCGTATATTCCCCCATCATTTTAGTTCCACTCAACCTGGATCAGCTTAAAATTTGTGCTATAACCAATTGATGACTGACCAAAATAAACTATTCCGCTATGGTGATGAGGAACGGCCGTTTCTAGCCAGCTAAATAAGGTTTTGCGGCAGGAAAAGACCACAGCGAAACAAGGAAAATTAATGATCAAAACAAAAGAGACATTTATATCAAGATTTTTGCAGCTAGAAGCATCTGGCGGCATTATTCTCATGCTGGCAGCCGTACTGGCCCTGGTGTTGGCCAACACCCCTTTACAAACTTATTACGCCCTGCTCATTGATACACCGGTAGAAATTCGGATTGGGGCACTGGAAATTGCCAAGCCACTGCTGCTCTGGATCAATGATGGGCTGATGGCCATTTTCTTTTTCCTGGTTGGCCTGGAGTTGAAACGGGAGCTGATTGAAGGCGAACTATCTGACAAAAGAAACATTATTTTGCCAGGTGTGGGAGCCATTGGCGGCATGTTGGTTCCTGCCCTGATTTATATCCTTCTCAACAGCGGTGACGCCACAGCGATGAAGGGCTGGGCCATCCCCGCAGCAACGGATATTGCTTTTGCCCTGGGCATTTTGTCTTTGTTAGGCTCACGAGTTCCTACCAGCATAAAAGTTTTCCTCACCTCCTTAGCCATTTTTGACGACATCGGTGCAGTGCTCATTATCGCTTTTTTCTACACGGAAAAGATTTCCATGACCGCGCTGGTGGTTGTTGGGGCTTGTGTCCTCGTTTTGGCGCTGCTGAATAGACGGGGCAATGAATCTAAAAGCGTCTATGTACTGGTTGGCATTGTCATGTGGGTCGCCATGTTGAAGTCCGGCGTTCACGCTACGTTGGCCGGCGTCATTTTGGCCATGTTCATTCCCATGAAATCCAAGACAAATGCTAATTATTCGCCCTTAAAAAGTATGGAGCACGACCTGCATTTTGCCGTCGCCTATATCATCCTGCCCATCTTTGCCTTTGCCAATTCAGGCATACGCCTGGTGGGTTTAGGGGTGGAAGAAATCTTACATGGTGTGCCAATGGGCATTGCCCTGGGCTTATTCATCGGTAAACAAGTGGGGATTTTTGGGCTTTGTTGGCTGGCCATCAAGTTAAAATTGACGGGTTTGCCCAAGAGCATGTCATGGGGGTCGTTGTATGGTGCGGCCATCTTGTGTGGCGTTGGTTTTACCATGAGCCTTTTTATCGGGTCACTCGCTTTTGAAGAAACGGGCGTTAATCTATTATTTGACGAGCGGTTGGGCATCATCTTGGGATCATTGGCCTCGGGCATCTTGGGCTATATTGTTTTGCGGCAAAGTTTGCGCCCTAAACCAGCATAAAATGATTAGCAATACAGCTAGTTACCCAAGATTGGGCCAATTTTCTATGAAAAAGAGTTCTCACCCAAAAAAAATTGGCCCAATCTCCAGAGTACCTGAATAATTACACATTCGTATACTAAAGCGTCGGCAAATTCGTTACGGGGAAACAGTTATGCAAGAAGTCAAACGGTATCCGCAAGTTCCTGGTTTCACGGAGGCCGAGCTGGCCGCTTTTCTGGCACAGCCGCTGCTGGCCCGGCTCAGCACGCTAAATGCGGATGGCACCATCCACACGATACCTATCTGGTATGAATACCGCGACGGCAAGCTGCGGTTGAGCACGCAAACCATCACGCAAAAGGTGAAAAACATCCAGCGCAATCCCCAGGTAACGGTGCTGATTGACAGCAATACGATGCCGTACGCGGGGGTGATGGTGGTTGGTACGGCCGTTCTCGACCACAAAGACGCCGCCAGCAAACGCATTACCATTTTTGAGCGGTACATCGGCACTCATGGTGATGCCTACGCCCAACAGCTTGCCGCCAAGTGGGAACCCGTCATCATCGAAGTTACGCCTACACGCATCATCTCCTTTGACTACACCAAAGGATCACTGGTGCCGAATGCGTAACGGCCGTCTGGCCGACCGTAAAAACCACTTATGAATGACCAAGCAGTTGCCCTTCCGCTTAAACGATTTCTGCTTATTGAGGAATGCCCAGAGGAATGGAAAGGGCTGGATTTGTACATCTTTCGGGACGACGCCTTGGTCTTCTACGTGGGGCAGTCGCAGTTGGCGTTTGCCCGCGTGTGGGAGCATTTGCTCGGCGGTTTCAAGGGACATTCGATTACCGGGCGGTTTATTTGGGTAAACTGGCCCAAGTCGATGAACTTCACCATCGAACTGCTGAGTTCGCAAGATGCGCAATTTAGCCATCTGCACCATCAGCTGGATGCGGCGGAGCAGTGGCTCATCCACCAACACACACCCTGTTTTAACGTGTCGCATAATCCAGTGGCAACGGCCGTTCCCGCCATCTACCTGCCCGCAAACGCCAAATTTCGCCGCCGCGCCAGCCTGCGCAAGCTCATTTTTGAAGCAGAACGCGTTGTGAAGGCAGAAGACAGCCTGCTCTGGTAAAATGACCCCCGAATATTATCGAGAATCTTTGTCTCCCAATGATAAAATGAACGATTCCAATTTACTTTCATCACAACAAGAAACAGAAATCATTGAGCTGGCGCAAAGCCTGGTTCGCATTAAAAGCTTGCCAGGGCAAGAAGAGGCTGCTATCAAATTTGTGGCCCAAAAAATGACGGCGCTGGGCTACGACGCCGTGACGATTGACGCGATGGGCAACGTGGTGGGCCGCATTGGCAATGGCGCAACATCCATCCTGCTGGATGCCCACGTAGACACGGTGGCTGTCAACGACGCAGCTGAGTGGGCGATTCCTCCTTTTAGCGGTGTGGTGGAAAACGGCCGTCTCCACGGCAGAGGCTCTGTGGATATGAAATCGGCCGTGGCTGCCGCCATTTATGCGGGGATCGCTGCCAAAAACAGCGGGCTGGCAGCTGGCAAAACCATCTTCGTCTCCTGCACCGTCATGGAAGAGGATTGCGACGGCGAAAATCTGAAGCATCTCTTCCAGGAATTGAACCTCAAACCAGATTACGTCCTCATTTGTGAACCGTCTAACAACCAGATCATGCTGGGCCACAAAGGCAAAGCCCAAATCGCCATCACCACGCACGGCGTTTCGGCACATGGGGCCGCTCCCGAAAAAGGGCGCAATGCCATCTACGAGATGGCCGAAATCATCCAGCGGGTAGAAAAGCTCAATGCCAGCCTGCCCAGCAAAGACGATCGTAAAGGCACCCTCGTGATGTCCCAAATTTCCAGCGCCAGCGCCTCGCTTAATGCGGTGCCAACCGCGTGCCAAGTGTATCTGGACCGCCGCATGATCCCCGGCGAAACAGAAGAGACCATTCAGCAAGAAATGGCCCAGTTAATAGCTGGTAAAAATGCTACCTGGGCAGTTGGCCTGCTCCACAAAAAAAGCTGGACGGGTTTAGACATCCGCTATGAACCGTTCCACCCAGCCTGGGAAATTGAGCGCAATCATCCGCTGACCCAAGCATGTGTGGCCGCCTATCGCAAAGTTTTTGGCGCCGAACCAACTCAGTTTGGCTTTTGGGATTTCAGCACCAACGCCGTTACGCCGGTGCGCCTGGGAATCCCCACTATTGGCTTTGGGCCTGGCGATTACCGCTTAGCCCACATGCGCGATGAAAGTTGTGAAGTAAGCCAAATCCTCGACGCCTGCCGGTTTTACATCAGCGTGATTCAACAAATATAAGGGACCGGGAAACGGCCGTTCCCCATAAACAAAGTAAACAATCTGCACCAGTGGCTTCATATAAGGAGAATAAGATGTTTGACACCGATTCAGAATTTGACCAACGCGTCCGCCGTCGTCTGGCAGAGGAATGGATTATTTGGTTGACAACCATTGACAGCCAAGGACGACCCCAACCGCGCCCTGTCTGGTTTTTGTGGGATGGCCAGTCATTCCTCATTTATAGTCGTTCAGGGACATTCAAACTCAAGCATATCAAGGCCAATCCGCAAGTATCGCTGCACCTGGACGGCGATGGCAAGGGCGGCAATATTGTTATTTTTTCCGGGGAAGCCCTCGTCGAAGAGACCCCTACACCAGCCAGTAAGGTGGCAGACTATGTGGCGAAATACCAGGAGGGCTTCCAGCGCATCAACATGACGGCCGAACAGTTTGCCGAAGCGTATGCAACGGCCATTCGGGTGACACCCACAAAGCTGCGCGGCCATTAATGTACCAGCGCGCACCGTAAACGAATAGTGCCAGCCAACGGGGATATTTAGGAAACGGCCGTATCCCCCTCTCCCTCCTTCAACCGAAAAATGGATTTAATGTTTTTTTGCCATACGATGTAAAAAATACTTGACATCATGTAAAAAATATATTACTATCTGTCTATTATTGTTTACTTTGTGTATAAATAAACAGACAAGATGAGGCCGCTATGTCCTTTCAACAAAAAAACATCACCGTCTCTTTAGTGAACTTCAGCCTGATTTTAGGATTTTTCCTGATCAGGGTACTGCAAATGATCCTGAATGAGACCTTCAATTCAACAAATGTATTTCGCCTTTGGGGAATCATCATCGTCCTGGCCGTCGTTGTAACAATCTTTGCCACGATTCTCACCCACATCGTTTCTGCCATCATTGAGGCCATCAAAACAGGCGAAAAAGAGCCTGACATTGAAAATATTGCCGATGAGCGAGACAAGTTAATTGATCTGCGAGGGACAAAAATTACTTATTCCATCTCCTCACTTGGGGCATTCCTGGCCATGCTTACCTTTGCCTTCGGACAGCCGCCCTTGGTCATGTTTACCCTGCTCATCTTCTTTGGCGTCCTGGCCCAGGTCATTGGCGATATTTCCCGATTGATGCTTTATCGGAGGGGGTTCTAATATGGACAATCCGGTAAGCAACAACATTCGCAAGCTGCGCTTTTTTCATGATGAGATGACCCAAAAAGAGCTGGCCAAAAAAGTGGGCGTCACGCGACAAACCATAGTGGCCATCGAAAATGCAAAATACGCCCCTTCCCTCGAATTGGCTTTTCGCATTGCTTACGTTTTTGACACGCCATTAGAAGAAGTGTTTTCTTATGACCCTAAAGAGGATTCAGTTTAGGTAAGCTGCATAAGTTTTACAAGAAGAACAACGCCTCAAAATAATCTCAGGTAACTAACAATTCAGCAAGTTGGGCCGCGCCCCTTTTTACCGACCATCGGTCGCTTCTATGGCGCTGCCTGGATTGGAAAAATTTGGAAGAATAAAAATGGATACAAACAGAAAGACAGCAGTCATTGTCGGTGTATTATTTATTATTGGGACGGTTTCAGGCGTTCTAAGTGTTGTTTTGTCATCATCTATTCTGGATGCTTCTGACAATCTCGCCAAGATTTCAGCAAATGAAAGTCAATTCATAGCAGCGGCACTTTTTGTGTTAACAATGGGGCTGGCTCTGGCTATGGTTCCCGTCATGATGTTTCCCATCCTGAAAAAACAAAATGAAGCCCTGGCACTAGGGTACGTTATTTTCAGGGGAGCATTGGAAACCGTTACCTATATAGCCACGGTCATTAGTTGGCTGTTGCTCATCAGATTAAGTCAGGAATATGTAAAAGCAGGCGCCCCAACTACCTTGAATCTGCAAACGGTGGGCACTTTATTACTAGATGGCAACCAGCAAATCAACCATATATTGAAAATTGTGTTTCCTCTGGGTGGGATGCTGTTCAACTATCTACTGTATCAATCAAAACTTGTTCCACGATGGTTATCGGCATGGGGATTTATTGGCGTTACGTTGCATTTTGCAGAAGGGTTACTGACATTATTTGGCTTGCTCCCCGCTACTGTAGAGACTCTGGCAGCACTGCCAATCGCCCTGCAAGAAATGGTTTTTGCTGTGTGGTTGATTGTTAAAGGATTTAACCCGTCGGCAATCACTACTTTGTCTACAAAATCAACTTAAACTGACACAAACATCTGTAAATCTTCTGGTACACAAATAACAAAATAACATCCACACATAAGCTAAAAATTTAGTAAATAGGGTTGCGCTACGCGTTTTGTTGGCCGCAGGTCAACGGTGTAACGCTGCCTGTTTTAAACACAAACAAGGAGATACCAAATGAAATCAAGAAAGAAGACCCCAAATTGGAAAGCCTGGCTTGTACCCGCCGGACTGCTCTTGCTAAGCGCCATTCCGGTCATTGCTGGCAGCATGCGTCTCGTTGAACTAGGCAGCGGTGCAGAAATCACTCAAGACAACGCTCGATTCTTTGCCTCGCCGCTGCCAGTAGTGGTGCACATTATCAGCATCACGCTTTATTCGCTGCTAGGCGCATTTCAGTTCAGCGCTAGCTTGCGCCATTGGCGACCCCGTTGGCATCGTGGGCTGGGGAGATGGATTTTAGTGCCATCTGGCGTGGCCGCCGCGCTCTCTGGCTTGTGGATGGCCCAGTTTTACCCCTGGCCTGCCGGGGACGGTATGCTGCTTTACTGGCAGCGGCTGTTCTTCGGTACGGCAATGCTACTGTTTATTATTCGTGGCGGTTTGGCCGTGCGACGGCGGCAGTTTGCCGAGCACGGCGCGTGGATGCTCCGCGCCTATGCCATCGGCCTGGGGGCGGGCACGCAGGTGTTTACCCACATCCCCTGGTTTGTTTTGGGTGATGGCGGCGCGCCGGATGAACTATCCCGCGCGGTGATGATGGGGGCAGGCTGGGTGATCAACATCCTCGTGGCGGAATGGGTGATTTGGAAACGGCCGTCTCGCCGCCAGCGCACTTCATCAGCCAAGTTATCCAATCCAGTTTCTTAACAGGAGTAACCATTATGAAAGCAATGATCTATGAAAAGTACGGCGCACCAGACGTGCTGCACCTGCAAGAAATGGCTAAACCCACACCCAAAGACAACGAAGTCCTGGTCAAAGTAGCGGCCACAAGCGTCACAGCCGGGGACAGCCGCATGCGCAGCTTCACCGTCCCGCTCTCTTTTTGGCTTCCGGCCCGCATCGCCCTTGGCCTCCGCAAGCCCAAAAATAACATTTTGGGCATGGAACTAGCAGGCAAGGTGGAAGCGATAGGTAAAAACGTGACGCAATTTAAGCCGGGCGATCGGGTGTTTGCCTCCACACTTGAACATGGGTTTGGTGCCTATGCCGAGTACAAATGTTTTCCTGAAGACGGGCTGCTGGCCAAACATTCAGCCAACCTCACCAGCGAAGAAGCGGTCACCCTGCCCGTCGGGGCGCGTACCGCCCTCTACTTTCTCCGAGAAGCCAATATTCAGCACGGCCAAAAAGTGCTAATTTATGGCGCTTCTGGCAGCGTGGGCACCTTTGCCGTCCAGCTCGCCAAACATTTTGGGGCAGACGTGATTGGCGTCTGCAGCACGACGAATCTGGAGTTGGTAAAATCCCTGGGCGCGGACAAAGTGATTGACTACACGCAGGAAGATTTTAGTAAAAGTGACACGCCATACGATGTTATTTTTGATACCGTGGGCAAAATCCCTTACGCTACGGCCATGCGCGCACTCAAAGAGGCTGGCACTTATTTACAAGCAGTATCTGGCCCGGCCATCAGCCTGCGTATGTGGTGGACCTCTTTAACCAGCCATCGCAAAACAGTTGGCGGCGGACCACCACCAACTGCGGCTGATTTGGTCTGTCTTGCTGAGCTGGTTGAGGCGGGCAGGATCAAACCTGTTATTGATAGGCAGTATCCCTTGGAACAGATTAGCGAAGCACATAGGTATGTTGATACAGGGCGTAAAAAGGGAAATGTGGTTATTATTGTAGCCGTGCAAAAATCAACGACACCCTCTAATGCGGCGAAGTAGCTTCATAAACCGATTGATTAAGGAGTTTACAGATGACCGACAGCGTACTGGCAAAGTTATTTGAGCATAACCATTGGGCCAATCTCCAGATTCTACAGGTCTGTTCCACCTTAAGCGACGAACAACTGGATGCGGAGCCGGACAGCACAACCAAAGGCAGCATTCGGGCCACTTTGCAGCACATGATGGAGTCGCAGCAGAGTTACTGGACACAGGTAGCCGGGGTAGAACCGCAGTTCAATTGGGCCACACCACCTGACTTTGCCACCCTAGAATGGGCAGCAACCCTCACAGGAGAAGGGTTACTAGCGTTGGCCAAAAATGAACCAGACAAATTACGCCAGACATTTCAATATGATGGCTATGCTATCGAACCCTGGGTAGTAATGGTTCAAGCCATTAACCATTCAACCGAACATCGGGAACAAATCAAGAGCATGCTCAGCGCTCTCGGCGTTAAACCACCGAGGATTGATGGTTGGATGTATGGCAATGTCACCAAGGCGCTGGTTGAACTGGGAGCCTAGCTCCAGAAGAGCTCAGAGAGGGACAGTAAAAAGTGACAGGGATCAGAGAAACCTACAAACAGCAGTGGACTGTGCTTAGCCTGGCGGTGCTGGTGTGGCTTACTGTCGCCTGCACAACAGCAGAACCTACACCGATTCGCACCGATCCAGGCCCGGCTGAATGCGACCAGCGCGTTCAGGTTATCGTGTGGGGCGATCTGAATGAAGATGGTATCCAAGACCCTAATGAACCAACACTGGAAAATGTGCAGGTCATGGTTACCACGCAAGAAAATCCCACGGAAAACGGTTTGCAGCTAGAAACCAACGAAGATGGTAGAGTCAACTTCCCCACCCGTGAACTAGAAAATTGTCAAACAACGGGCTACCAGGCATTATTTCTGCGGCAGGTAGCAGGCTATGAATTCCCAGCTCAACCAGTTGTCAACCTGGATAATTTTGATCCGCTCCATGATGCCGTCTATTTTGGCCTGCAGCCCATAAGTGAAAACAGCGACGGATAAAGACGGGTAAAAAGCGTATGAAAAAACCAAAAGCAATTATGAACTGGAGCGGCGGTAAGGATTCTGCCCTGGCGCTGCACGCTGTTTTGCAGGCAGCCAGTTATGACCTTATGAAATTGTCTTATTCCCATCGCCTCTTTTGGCTGGTTGTGCTTTTAACGGCCGTTTTCCTCCTCATCCCCGCCTGCACCCAGGAGCCGCAAACGGCAACTGCACCGACCCAGGTGGCTGCGGCAGAAACGGCCTTATCCCCAGCACCCACCGCCACAACGGTACAACCAACAAATACCCCGGCACCCACGTGTGACCCCTTCACCACACCAGTTGTCGCCCCGCCCAGCAGCGTACCAACCTACGGCTATAAAATCGTCAACAGCTACCCCCATGACCCCAACGCTTTTACCCAGGGACTCCTTTTTGTGGATGGCATCTTGTATGAGAGCACGGGAGCCGTGGGCACCCCCTCCTCCTTGCGGCAGGTCGATCTAACCAGCGGGCAGGTGCTGCAAATGATCCTAACTGGCGATGACTATTTTGGTGAAGGGCTGGTTTTATGGCAAGACAAGCTCATTCAGCTAACCTGGCAGGAGCACGTTGCCTTTGTGTACGATCGCGCCAGCTTTGAACGATTAGATACGTGGCCATACGAAACGGAGGGATGGGGCATCACCCACAACGGCCGTTGCCTCATCATGAGCGACGGCAGCGACATCCTCTATTTTCGTGATCCAGAAACGTTTGCCGAAGTGGGACGCATCACTGTGCAAGACCAAAATGGCCCGGTCAGAATGTTAAATGAATTGGAATTTATCGACGGAGAAGTATGGGCCAACGTGTGGCAAAGCAATCGCATTGTGCGTATCGACCCAACCAACGGGCAAGTTGTAGGCAGCATCGATCTCACTGGCCTGCTAGACCCAGCCACCATCACGCAGCGTGTGGATGTATTAAACGGAATTGCTTACGATGAGGAAAACGGCCGTCTCTTCATCACCGGTAAATTTTGGCCCACCCTGTTTAAGATCGAACTGGTTCCACAAGAGAACAACTGATAAATTGCGAACAAAAACGCCACTTTTCACTGCTTACTTTTCACTTCTCACTCTTTCCTGCTCCCCAACCACACTGGCAGCAATCGCTTTACGTGACAACGGCAACAACACATGAAACGTTGTGCCGGGGCACGTTTCTTCATCTTGCCCCGCGCTTTTAAGCCAGATTCGGCCTCCATGCGCTTCCACAATGCCCTTGGTGATGGCCAGTCCCAGGCCAGGCCCACCACCCTTAAACTTGGTCTTAGCCGATGAGTGCAGCGCCACTTCTCCCGTCTGGTAAAACTTAGAGAAGATCAGCTCGTGCATCTCTGGATCAACCCCAATACCACTGTCACGCACCATGATTTCCACCTTGTCTGCCGCATTACGCTGCCCGTTGGCATAGTGCACAACCCCAGAAACATGAATATTGCCGCCATCTGGTGTGTATTTGATAGCGTTCACCAGCAGATGATAAAACACTTTTTCCAAAGCATCTTGATCCGCTTCTACCGTGGGCAAGTCGTCTACATTAACAATGGTAAGCGTGATTTGGCGTTCAGCCAGGGCATTGGCAAACGTTTCCTGAAGGTGATCCAGAAGGTCCGCCAGAGAAATTTGCTTGAGGTAAAGTTGCAGCGCCCGGTTGTCGATTTTGGCCACCTCCAACATGCTGCTCACAACTTCCTCTAAACGCATCGCCCCAGACTGAATCCCAACAACCAGATTTTCGATTTGCTCATCTTGCTGCACGCTGTTCTGCTGGAACAACATCTGGCTGTAGCCACGCAAAATCGTCAGTGGCGTGCGCAGTTCATGAGAAGCAATGGCAATAAAGTCAGACTTAGCCTGATCGAGCTGCTCCAAACGAGCATACGCATCCTGGATGGCCTGGGTACGCTGAGCTACTTCGTACTCTAACTGCTGCGAAAAGCGGGTGGTTTTGTCGAAGCGGCGGGCGTTTTCCAGCCCAACGGCCGCTTGCGCGGCAAAGGTTGTGGCCAGATCAATGGACTCATCGGTAAAAGGCGTGGCTGTTTCACGGGCCAACGAGAGCATACCGATGACTTCTTCCCCATGGATGAGGGGCACACCCAGCCAGGCACGGGCCAGGGGCAAACTGTCAATTTGCTGCCAGTCAGGCCACTGCTGCACATCCGGGATAAATAACGGCCGTTGCGTCTCATAAATTTCGCGGAAGATGCTGTCATTTTCCAACGAGATATGCAATTGATTCTGAACCGTTTCTTCGGGAAAACCGCGTGCGGCAACCAGCTCTAAATAATCTCCACTGCGCACAAAAACCGAACCACGATCATACATAACCAGTTCTTCAAGCTGAGCCAAAATCTGCTCCAAAACTTCGTTCCATTCCAGGGTGCCGGTAAGGGCACGACCCATTTTATGCATCGTTTCGGCCAGACGCCGCGCCGCACGTTCCCCCTGGTACAGGGAGGCATTGTCAATGGCAATGGCCACCTGGTCAGCCAGCGATTGCAAAAAAGGAATATCCCCTTGATCAAAAGCGGCCGTTTTGTCACTTTGCAGGCTGAGGACACCAATCAGACGACGCCCAGCACGCAGCGGCAAATCCAACTCTGAGCGCGTTTGGGAGACGAGATCGTGGGGAATGTAGCGGCTATCTTGCAGCACATCGTTGACCAACAAGGCACGGCTGTTGCCAGCCACCCAACCAACCAAGCCTTCACGCCCCACACGGATGCGCATTTGGGACCGTTTCTGGCCCTTTGCCTGTCCTCCCACCCCAATACGACGCATCAGGTAACCATCCGATTGCAAATCCAGCAGGTAGATGCCCACATAATACAATTCATACTGAGCCTGCATCAGTTCAGCCACAGTTTGCAGCAGTGTGTCCAAATCGAGGATGGAGGTAATGTGCTGCCCCAACGACATGCTGGTTTCTAATTGCAGCGCACGCCGCTGAAGCTGTGCCCGCCGCTGGCTATCTTCCCAGCGCAGCAGCTCGTAACGGGCCACTGACTGCCGCCGCACGTAAAACACCACAACAGCGATACCAACGCTGAGGATCAGCAAAATGCCATTGTAAATAAGGGCAGGAGAGAGCGGCCAATCGTAAACCACAAAGAGCCAACCAGCCAGGGTGCCCACCAAAACAAAGGCCAACCAGCGAACCGAAAGCAAAAAGACGCTGATGCCGATAAGTAAAAAGGTGATGATGCTGGTTTGTCGGGGTTCTACTGAGAGGTTGAGGTGAATAAAAACGTTGATGATGGAAAGCACGGCAATGCCCACGCCAATTGGCTGTGCCCAAGCGGGCGGCACCTGCCAGGCGCGAATAAGTCCATAAAGCGCCAGAAGGACAACGGCCGTTCCCGCAACCAATGGCACAATCGCCGGAATCATTTCCGGTGGTAGAAAAATAGCGTAAGCTACTGCCAAAAAGAAGTGGAATAAAGTGAAGCCCAACGTTACCGGACCCAGGCTGGCACTGGCAACCTCATCCAGGGCAGGCGATAACGGCGGCAAGCTAGCATCTAACGTCTCGGTTAGTGAAGATGCCGAAGGTTGGGAAGAAGATGGGGCTAACTCAGTGGGAAAAGCCTTTGTTTTTGCCATAGACAGTGATTTTCTCTTGCCTTCTACTCATTAAAGCATATGATCATCGGCTTAACAAATTGCTTTCTTTTTAATGATCATGCCCGAACAATGGCCTTTTCAGGTGAAAATAGAGTGAAAATCAGGCAAAACAGGCGCGAAAGGGGGTACTAATGTCTCATCTACTTATTGATTTGAATGACGTAACGATACGGCCGTTTCGCCCTGAGGATGCAGCTGACCAATACGGTATCGTGTCCCACCCCAGCGTCGCTGTATTGCTGCAGCAAGTGCCCAGCATGGAGCTGGCAGAAACAGAACAGTGGGCCGAAAAAGAACAAAGCGGGCGGCATCGGCTGGCAGCAGATTGGAACGGCCGTGTGATTGGGGCCATCAACATCAGCCAATATATGCGCCCTCGCCTCATGCATGGGGGCAGATTAGGCATGATGGTCCACCCCGATGCCTGGGGCCAGGGCGTAGGCAGCAGGTTGATGGAAGCCGCTTTGAACATAGCTGACAACTGGCTCAACTTGAGTCGGGTTGAACTGGAAGTGTACACCCACAACGAGTCCGCCATTCATCTCTACGAAAAGTTTGGCTTTGAACGGGAAGGGATGCGTCGAAAAGTGATATTCGGCAACGGCCGTTTCCTGGATGATTATGTGATGGCCCGGCTGCACGGCCGTTTTCCTGGTCCAGACCAGCCAGCCCCCGCGCCCAAACCGCCGCCTTTGGCTGATTTTTCTCCAGAAGAGGTCATCATTCGCCCCATGCGCCACGCAGACACAGAGGATATGTATGAGCTGTTTCAGCATCCGTTGGTGGCACGCACCACGTTGCAATTGCCCAGCCAGGAAATAAATGCAACCAAGAAGCGTGTGGAAGCCCAGATCAAAGGCGGGCATCGCCTGGTGGCCGAGGTGAAGGGTAAAGTAGTGGGCAACATCTCCATGTTTCAATCGGACAACCCACGCAGCCAACACAAGGCCGCTATGGGCATGATGGTGCATCCTGCCTACTGGGGCAAAGGCATTGGCAGCCAGCTCATGGCCGCCATCATCGATCTGGCCGACAACTGGCTCAACGTGCAGCGCTTGGAGCTGGAAGTTAATGTGGACAATCCGGCAGCGGTACGCCTCTACCATAAATTTGGCTTTGAAATTGAAGGGACCAAACGGTGGCACGCATTTGGCGACGGCCGTTTGGCGGACAGTCATTTTATGGCACGGATTCGTTAGTCAGTAATCAGTGAACCAGTATTCAGTGAGTCAGTAATCACTGAATACTAACCTATTGAACATTGGTTACAGGATGAGGCCAATTCCCAAGAGCAAATTAAAGGCCAGGGCTGAGAGCACCATTTGTTTTAGGAGGGGATTAAGGGCCAGCGGGGAGTAGGTTTGCTGTACGGCCGTTCCATTGCGCACCAACAGTGGCACCGCCAACAAATACAAAAAAGCCCAGTAGCTGGTAAATGCAAGTAAGACATAGAGCGTGGCCAGGAAAACGGCCGTTCCCAATAAAACCCAATGGTACAGCCGCGCTCGCTCCGGCCCCAGCCGCACCGGAAGAGAAAACTTACCCGCCTGTCGGTCTGAATCAATGTCGCGAATGTTGTTAACGTTGAGCACGGCCACAGCCAACAAACCACAGCTGGTAGCGGGCAGCAGCAGCGTCCAATCAAGTCGTTGGGCCATCAAAAAGTACGGTCCCAATACGCCCACCCAACCAAAAAAGATCAACACAAATAAATCGCCCCAGCCAGCATAGCCATATGGCTTGCTGCCTGCGGTGTAGTTCACTGCTGCCCAGATGGCCGCGCCACCCAACACCACAAACACCAGCAACCCAATTAACCCGTTAGTGCCAAAGGCCAACCAAAGCAACAGCAGGCCGCTCACGCCAGACAGGGCGGCAAACAGAATCATGGCTTGTTTCATCGTTGCGGCACTAATTTGGCCCGACTGCACAGCACGCTGTGGCCCTTCGCGCTGCACATGGTCTGCTCCGTGAATGGAATCGCCGTAGTCGTTGGCCAGGTTGGAGAGGATTTGCAGGAAAACGGCCGTTAACAAACAAAGCGTCGTAATCGGCCAACTGTAGGCATCATCCGTGACCGCCAGAAAGGTGCCCAGGGCAATGCAAGAAAGCGCCAGAGGCAAAGTACGGGGACGGGCAGCATCGAGCCACGCTTTACGCAAGGATGGTGAAGGTTGGGGTGTCTTTGTCATAAGCGGGGATTATAACAAGAGACGGCCGTCCTGCCCTGTAACCAGCCAATTGCGAATCGTTTTTCTCTAGGCATGATTTTTATACAAAGGGACAAAGAAACGAAGAATCGAAGAAAAAGAAATCTTTGTTCCTTCCTGCCTTTGTTCCTTCGTTATGAATTTTTCCCATTCGTGATTTATTTTCTACCTCTGGTACACTTACGCCCATCATCGTAACAAGGGCACAATCATGCATAATCTGGTTCCCCAATTCATCCTAGAACAGCTGGCACAAGAAGAACAGCAAGGCACATTTACGGCCGTTGGGCTGTTCGTCGATGTTTCCGGTTTTACCCAACTCATGGAAATATTGATGCAGCATGGGCAGCACGGGGCCGAAGTCATGGCCTCCGTCATGTTGGGTATCTTTGAACCCCTGGTGCAATTTGTCTTTGAGCAAGGGGGCTTTGTGAGCAACTTTGCCGGGGATGCCTTCACCGCATTTTTCCCCATCAACACACCTTCCGCACAGGCACAGATTGCCCAGCAGGCCATTACCGCAGCCTGGCAAGCCCAACATCATCTAACCACAAAACCAAACAGCCACACCCCGTATGGCGACTTTAAAATGACGGCCAAAATTGGATTGGCGCTGGGGCAGGCAGCCTGGGGCATTATTTCTGATGCCGCGCGGGAGCGGGCAGCTTTTTATTTTCAGGGAACGGCCGTAGATGGCTGCGCGCTGGCAGAAAAGCAGGCAGGGCCAGGAGAAATCATTTTAGATGCGGCGCTGGCCGCAATTGTGCTGGAGTGGGTTGAGCTGGCCCCGCGTAATAATTTTTTTGTGGTAAACGGCCGTCCCACAACCCTCACCCCGACCCAGCCATTTACGCCACCCAGCCCTAACTTGCCGCTGCTCGGCCGCTTTTTCCCCCAAATGCTTATCAGCCAATCCCTGCAAGGTGAGTTTCGGCAAATTGTCAACGTCTTCATCAGCCTGCCAGATGTGCAGAACGAGGCAGAACTGAGGCCGTTTATGCAGACCGTCTTTGCACTGCAAGCACAGTTTGGCAGCGTGACCAGTCGCCTGGATTTTGGCGACAAAGGCTGCACGCTGCTGCTGTTTTGGGGTGCCCCCATTGCCCACGAAACGGACATCGAGCGGGCCTTGAATTTTGTGCTGGCTTTGCAGCAGCAAAGCGCCATTGCCATCCGGGCGGGGGTCACATATCAGGTGGCACATGCGGGTTTTATTGGCTCGCCGCTGCACGAGGAGTTCACCTGCTATGGCAGCGGCGTGAATCTGGCTGCTCGCTTCATGACCACGGCTCCATCCGGGGAAATTTGGCTGGATGCGGCCGTTTTCAAGCGCGCCCAACAGTTGTTTGCCATGCAGTTTATCGGGAACGAATCATTTAAAGGATTTGCCCAAAAACAACCTGTGTACCGTCTGCTAGGCCATCAGGAAACGGCCGCACCCATTTTTAGCGGGCAAATGTTGGGGCGTCAGGCTGAATTGGCCCAACTGGAACAGTTTGTGCGGCCATTGATAGACGGCCGTTTTGCCGGGGCCTTACGCGTGGAAGGGGAAGCAGGCATTGGCAAAAGTCGCCTACTGCACACATTTTTTGAACGCCTGAACGCCAGTTTTGGGTCCCACCAGATTTTTCTCTGCCAGACTGACCAGATTTTGCGCCAATCGCTCAACCCGCTGCGCTACTGGCTCCAGCGCTACTTCAACCAATCCAGCCAACAGACTGAAGCCCAAAACAAGGCTGCCTTTGAGCAAAAATTGCAGCAGCTGATTGCACAAACAGAACCCGCCAAGCTGGCTCGTGAGCTGGAACGTACCCACTCATTTATCGGTGCGCTGGTAGATTTGCATTGGCCCGATTCGCTGTACGCTCAGCTAGAACCACAGGGACGTTTTGAAAATACGCTCATTGGCCTGAGCACCTTGCTCAGAGCCGAAAGTTTGCAAAAGCCCACGCTGCTGGTCATTGAGGATGTGCATTGGCTGGACGCTGATTCACGCCAATTTTTGCAGCAGCTGTGGCAAACCATTACGGCCGTTCCCGACATACATTATCCCCTGGCTATCCTGGCCACCAGCCGCCCAGAGCAGGAGACGGCTGCGGCAGAGGGCAGCTTCCTCTGGCAAGTTATCTCCTTGGGGCAGCTCACCCAGGCAGAGCTTAACCAATTGGCAGCCGAGCTGCTTGGCGGCCCGGTTTCCCCGGCCCTGCAAACCTTGCTGGCCAACCGAGGCGAAGGCAATCCATTTTTCACAGAACAAATTGTGCGCTATTTGCAGGAGCAAAATCTATTAGCGGAAACCGAGGCGGGCTGGTCGGTAACGGCCGTTCAAGAAACCGTCCTCCCCCGCGATGTCCATGCCTTGCTGGTGGCGCGGCTGGATCGGCTGACGGCCAAAGTGAAAGATGGCGTGCAGCATGCGGCCGTCCTGGGCCGCGAATTTGAAGTCCGCCTGCTGGGCCTTATGCTGCAAGACGACGCACAAATGCCCACAATTTTAAGCGAAGCCAAAGAAGCCACGATTTGGGCAGCGCTCAACGAACTGCGCTACCTGTTCCGGCATGCCCTGGTGCGCGATGCTGCCTACAAAATGCAGCTGCGCGCCCGGCGGCAAACCTTGCATCGCCTGGCCGTGTCTGCCCTGGAAACATTATACGCCGCCGATTTAACCGCTCATTACGGCAAACTGGCCTACCATGCTGAGCAAGCCCAGCTCACCGAAAAAGCGCGTGATTACTTGCACAAAGCAGGGGATGTCGCCCGCGATGCTTACCAAAACAACGAGGCGCTGGATTATTACGGCCGTTCCCTCGCCTTAACCGAGTCCACCGATCTTGCGAAACAGTTCCAGCTGTGTTCATCTCGCGAAGACATCTACCACCTGCTTGGCGATCGGGATGCCCAACGCGATGAGATTGAAAAATTGGCCCAATTAGCCGATGCCCTCAATGACCAGCAAAAACAAGCTGATGTGCATTTAAGGCAAGGACAATTTGCTCACGTGACTGGTGAACACCTTGCTGTCATTACAGCCTCCCAAAAGGCGATAGAACTGGCCCAACAAGTAAAAGATTGCAAACGCTGCGCAAATGGTCATGTCAATTGGTGCATCACGCTGTTCTGGCAGGGGAACTATGAGGAAGCAGAAATCCATGCTAAAAAATCACTCGACTATTTGCAAAAAATAGACGATAAAGCCGGCGCAGAGCAAGCATTTATTTTTTTGGGCCGCATTGAACTGCAACAGGGAAATTATGCGACCACAGAAAAATATCTCCAGGAAGCTTTGAAACTTGCCAAAGAGGTTGGCAATCGCGAAGTAGAAGCACGCGTGTTGAACAATATTGGGCTGCTGTTCAGTCATCAACAAAAATACAGCCAGGCAAAAGAATATTTCGACCAGGCCTTATACCTTTATCAAGAAATTGGCAGTCGAGAAGGTGAGGGAACGGCACTTAATAATTTGGGGATTATTGGGCATGTGCTAGGGCAATACGATATGGCATATTTCAATTATGAACAATCTTTGTTCATTAGCCGCGAAGTTGGGGCGCAGCAAGACGAGGCGATTGCCCTAAATAATCTGGGCGAGGTATTGGCCAAACAGCAGAAACATGCCGAGGCACAATCCTTTTTTATTGATGCCTTGACGATAGAAAAAGAAACAGGAGCACGTTATCTGGAAGCACACACCATTACGATGCTTGGGTTTACCTTTCTGGAGCTAAATCTGGTAGCCAAGGCAGAGATTGCTTTCCTGAACGCGCTTTCGCTACGAAATGAGCTGGGCCAATCACATCTTACCACCTTGCCCCAGGTTGGTTTGGCCTGCGTCAGCTATGCGCGAGGACAACACGAAAAAATAAAAGAGCAACTAACAAATGTTCTCGACAGTCTGGATTCAGCCAGCCTTGATGGCCTGGAAGATCCATTTAATACTTTTTGGATTTGTTACCGGCTTTTAGCCGCCCTCGAAGACAGCCAAGCAATACCATTTTTGCAAAAAGCACACGCGTTTTTGCTAGAACAGGGAACAAAAATCCCAAACCCAGACAGCCAGCGTTCGTTTTTGTACAATGTTCCAGAACACCGTCTCATTTTGGAAACGGCCGAAAAGCTCAATTTTCCCGGAAGCCTATAAGTATCAATCCATCCCTATTTGGCTTCCAGGAAAATTATCAAAAATCACATTAGCTGCCAGCCGGGTAATTAATGAAGACCGCTGTGGTGGCATTAGTCACAATAATTCGCCCCGCGTTTGAACCCACATTCTTAAATGTGTAATTTGTTGTATTATTTGCGGCACAATAAATATTCTCTGTTTGGTTACTTTGCGTATCTTTCAAATCTAACGTGCAGCTGATGTCATTTAAAACGGTAACAGCCACGAGCACATCTTTATTTCTGTTTATTCGGGCTACAGATAAGCTGAAACTGCTTCCGTTTGAGGTTAGCCCGCCACTGCCAAGCGGCCCTTCGCTGGACCAGCCAAAGGAACGCAGCAATTGCAGCCATTCAGCTGAGTCAATCTGATCTGGTTTCTTTTTAACCACTTCCTCAATGTGTTTCAAAAAGGAAATTTCTGAATAGCTGTCCAAGATTGAAGCAAGCTCTTCTTCGGTACCATTGCCATCCAGGAACATATTCACCAGTTTGTTGTCGTCGTCCGGCATAATGTTGCTTTGGAACTCCTGGTACAGCTTGGCAAGGTCATTGCCACCTTCCATGCCAGTGTAGTCGCGTTCGGTGGGTACAAAACCGGGAACGGTCTCTAAAATGGCTGTGATGAGCGGTTCCAAGGCATCGACAATTGCCTGTCCGGTCATGGGGGCAGCCGTACCACGCGGCCGGTAACTGGCCTGTAAGGGATGCTTGGCCAGCCAATTGCGCCAGTTCTCATCCAACTTGTCACATTCATGGGCGTAAATCACGTTGCCGTCGTCGTCTTTAGCGCGGCGCAGGATGTTGGTTTGGATATACGGCCGTATCTCAGGTATCGGATGCTTGTCTGTATCTTCTCGAAAATGGCTAGACATATCATCATCCAGCATGTCTTGAAAATCGAGCACGATCACAGGGCCAGCCAACAGCAAGGCATAGGTATCGCAGAAGATTTCTTCCAGCCAGTTTAGCCGCCAATCCCCGGCGGTAATGCCTGCCTTGGCCGCATTTTGCAGCAGCAGATCTCGCAGTTCAGCACCACTTTGGGGATGACGGCCGTTCCAGTACAAATGGTGCCCAATTTCGTGCGGCAGTGCCAGATAATCCCGGGTAGGATGGACGCCATTTTGAATAGAAGCGTACGCAACACTGATGAGCAGGGCATCATAATAAGGAATCAACCGGGCCCGCACCGATTTAGCCAGATACGTGATAACCGTTGTATCCTGCGGCAAGAAACCTTCATCTACGGCCATGCCCAGGGCCATTGTCGCCAAGTGATCGGCCATCGCCACCGCCAACCCTTGTTCGGTAACCTGGCCATTGTGCCGACGACGCTGGTTCACCGCGTGCTGAATCACGCTCAGGTCAAATGAAACCTGGTTCACAAGGGTACGCATCACGGAGCGCGGTGGGCATTGCGGGGCAACGGGTAAATTCTTTTTGTCGTAATAGCCATCCATGAAAAAGGTAAAACCTTCCCCAGCAAAATCATATAGCGCTTGCAGCACCTTAATGCAGTTATCCACCTGCATTGTCTCTTTAACCAGCTGGTAAAAACCCCGTTTCTTCATCTTACGCAGCGGTTTAGGAATGGATGACGGCCGTTCCCTGGCCGGTAACTTAAGGAATTGGCGCGGCGTCATGTCACCAAGCGCTACCTGAATCGCCTCAAAAGGCGTTGCCATCTCATCGGTCATTTCCGCATCAAAAACGGCCAGCACCTCATCGGCATGGTCATCGCGGACCACCTCCATCATTTCTTCTGTCTCAGAGATAGCCTTTTCCAAGGAACTAATTCTGGCTTTCCAATCGCGGGGATCATCCATCAACATTGTATTTCTCCTTGTCAGTGTATGTAAAAGCGGGAAAGTTTTCAAAATAGAGCAGAGAAGAACTCCGCTTTTAATTGCGCAAATCACGGCGAAGTCGGCCGGTTTTTGCAATACTTTCTGTGATTTGCCTAGCGCATGAACATTTGGGGGAACGGTACCATCATACCGTGACAACAGCGTGACGCATTTTAACACCATTTCGAGCTCATTAAAAAGCAAACCATATATCCGCTATTTTTCGTTCCTAAACGCCCATATTTAGATAAGCGGCTTTAATTGTATGAGCCAGTCGGCTGGATAATATCGTCCCGTAAGTCAAAAATAAAACGGATTTCAGAAGCAATGAAATGTTACGGTCAAAACGGCCGTTTTGTGCTATCTTCATAATCAAAATTAATAGACTGACCAGTCGGTTTAAGATTGGAGCATACACAAAATGGACGACCCCATCAGCAAACGAGACCCTGACCAAACCCGCACCCGCATTTTAGATGCGGCGCTAAACATCTTTGCCAGCAAAGGGTATTACAACACCCGCATGGATGAAATTGTAGACGAATCCCACACTTCCAAAGGGTCGATCTACTTCCACTTCCCCAACAAAGAGCGTCTTTTCCTGGCCCTGGTTGATCAGTTTGCCGACTTGCTGGAACGGCGCGTCACCGAGGCGATTCAGCAAGAAGAAGTAGGCATCAACCGGGTGCGCGTGGCCCTGGAAACCTGCCTGACCACCTTTGGCAAATACCGCCGCCCGGCCAAGCTCCTGCTGGTGCAGGCCGTGGGCCTGGGCACGACGTTTGAAAACAAGCGCAACGAAGTCAACGACCGTTTTGCTGACCTCATTGCCACCTATCTGCAAGAAGCCATCGACGTGGGCGACATTTCCCCAACCGACGTTGAGGTGGTTTCTTATGCCTGGATGGGGGCGATTTATGGCGTCATCATTCGCTGGGTTTACACAGGCGAGCCAGACCCGCAGCGCATCATGGACTCTTTGCTGCCGGTTTTGTTGAGGAGCGTGGGCTTTGAACGAAAAGAGATTAGAGATTAGAGATTGGAGATTGGCGGACGAAGAATCTCTAATCTCCAATCTCCAATCTCCCACAAACGGCCGTCTCGTCTCCGTTTCCATGCCAGCACCTGGGGTGGATACGGCCGTTTTCCTGCAGCAGGCGTTAGGCCAGGAACGATTCTTCTGGTCAGCAGCCAACGGGGGCCTCACCCTGGCCGGTTTTGGCATTGCGGCGGATCTCTCCGCTTGGGGCCACGACCGTTTTGCCTTGATCCAACAGCAAGCCCACGATCTGTTTGCCGATGCCGTCATCCACAACGCGGATCAACCGTTGGCTGGTCCACGCCTTTTTGGCGGCTTCGCCTTCATCGACGACTTCACGCCAGATAACACCTGGTCGATCCATTATCCAGCCCAGTTCATCCTGCCCCACTACCAGCTGGCCCAGCAAAATGGCGAATCCTGGCTGACCCTCAACGCCATCTTGCCCGAAGATGAATCACCAGAAGACCTACTGCCTGAACTGCGGTTCGCCTTAGCGACGCGGTTGGAAACTTTTTTGACGCAAAGGCGCAAAGAAGCAAAGAAGGGCAAAGAAAATCTTAAGAAATTGCGGCCTGAACGGATCAATTACCCGATGTCTTACGAAGACTGGCAAAAGATGATTCGCCAGGCGACGGAGACGATGTGCAGCGGGCCGCTGAACAAGGTGGTGCTTTCTCGCGTTTGCGAGATTCGCTATGCGCAAAAGGTGGATGTGGATGGAGCGCTGAATTTTCTGAATGCCACCTACCCTGACTGCTATCGCTTTTTATTTGAGCCACGGCCGTTTCATGCTTTTTACGGGGCTACACCTGAGCTAATTGTGAATATAAACGGCCGTTCCCTGCAAACAATGGGGCTGGCTGGCTCGATTGGGCGCGGCAAAACGCCTGCCGAAGACGAAGCCCTGGCCCAGGAACTGCTCAACTCCGCCAAAAACCAGCACGAACACGCCCTCGTCGTCGAATCGATCCGGCGGCGACTGGCCCCACTCACCAACCAGCTAACCATTGCCAATCAGCCCCGCATCCTTCGGCTGGGCTACATCCAGCATTTGTTCACCCCGATTCAGGCCACACTCAAACAAGCAGATGGCGTCCTGCCCATCCTGCATACCCTGCACCCCACCCCGGCGCTGGGCGGCCAGCCACGCGAATTAGCCATGCCCTTCATCAGCCAGGCGGAGCCGGTGCCGCGCGGCTGGTACGGCGCGCCCATCGGCTGGCTGGACCACAACCTCGATGGCGCATTCAGCGTCGCCATTCGCTCCGCCATCACCCAGGACCGCCGCGTTTGGCTCTATTCCGGTGCGGGCATCGTCGCCGACTCCGACCCCCAAGCCGAGTGGGACGAGACAGCGTTGAAGTTTAAGCCGATGTTACAAGCTCTGAGACTGGAGATTGGAGATTAGCGATTGACCAATTCTAAGGAATACAACTATGTGGGATACTCTTGAATTTTACTGGTGGCGAGCCTTAATGATTTCTTTTTTTGCCGCATTTCCAATCTTCTTTTTGGGCATCATACAAACCATCTTGCTCCTAAGACGGAACAGCAATAGATTGAAACGAGGCATGAAACTCTTCAGCCGTCCCCTGACAAATCAGGAACTGGAATTTCTGCAAAAAATGGACGAAGACATCTTTACGAAAAGAAAGCAGCAATTCCTACCCTTCATTGAAAACATCGTCGGGTTTATACGCACCAAGGGAAATGAACGACTCATTCAATTTCGCAAACCAAGATGGGGGACTAGTTGGCCATATGTTGGGTATGCCAATTTAGCCGAGCCTTTACCAGAATTGGAATATCGGGCGTCGCTGTTCATGCACCTGATATTATTGCCATTTATCATATCTGGAGTCGCCTTGATCTTTGTCATCCCTTTCATGTATGTCAATTTCCGCACAGAAACCAAAGCAATTGACAGTTATCTACAAAATCAAATAGACAACGGTCACAAAACGTTTGAAAAAATCACGTAAAAGTAATTGGGCAAGCTAATTTCATGAATCCAAACATTTATTGGTCACAACTATTCGTTAACAGTCTGGCCGCATCTGGTCTTAATTCAGTTGTGATCTCACCTGGCTCACGATCTACACCGCTAACGCTAGCCTTTGAGGCGCATCCGCACATTGAAACATTTTTGCATCTGGATGAACGGGGCGCGGGCTTTTACGCTTTGGGGATGGCATTGGCCAGCGACAAGCCGGTGGCCCTGGTGTGCACCTCGGGAACGGCCGTTGCCAACTACCTCCCCGCCATTGTGGAAGCCCAAATGAGCCAGGTGCCCCTGCTCATCCTCACCGGCGACCGCCCCCACGAGCTGCGCCACAGCGGGGCCAATCAGACCATTGACCAGGTAAAGATTTTTAGCGACCAGGTGCTGTGGTCGGTAGACATGCCGCTGCCCCAAGAAAACGCACCGGAAGTAGCGCTGCGCCACGTGCAGACAACGGCCGTTCGCGCCTACGCTACCGCCAACGGCCTACGCAAAGGACCGGTGCATGTCAATTTTCCCTTTCGCAAACCGTTGGAGCCTGCGGCTGAGGAGATGAGAGATTGGCGATTAGAGATTGAATCCGCAAGCCAAATCTCCAATCGCCAATCGCCAATCTCCCAAGGCAAAATCACACCCACAGATGAGCAGCTCGATTGGCTAACGGCCGTTTTCAGCCAACATCTCCACGGACTCATCATCTGTGGTCCACGCTGCCCCGGCGGTGATTTTCCCCAGGCTGTTATGGCGCTGGCAGAGCACACTGGCTACCCCATTCTGGCCGATTCCATTTCCGGGGTGCGCTTTCAACGCAAAGGCGCAAAGAATGAGAAGAACGCAAAGAAAAAATCTGCAGTGAATACGGTTCGCCAATCTGCGGATAATCTAATCATTAGCGGCTACGAGACCTTTTTGCAGAATGATCCCGGTTGGCCAGAACCAGAAATCATTTTGCGTTTTGGCGCGGTGCCCACCAGCAAATGGCTCAACGCCTACCTGGACAAAATCAACCCAGTCTTCAGACTCCACATCCGCGAAAACGGCGTCTGGGCCGATGACAGCCAGCGCACAACCCACTTTTTACAGCTGAACGAAACGGCCGTTTGCCAAACCCTCACTGCCCGTCTAGAAAAACACCAAGCAGACCACGCCTGGCACCAAACTGTCCAGGCCACCGAGGAGGCTACCTGGAACAAGCTGGACGCCCAACTGAGCCAACATTGGTTCGACGGGGCAGCCATCGCCACGCTGCTGGACCATCTGCCTGAAAACGGTAACCTGCTAATCGGCAACAGCCTGCCCGTGCGCCACCTGGACCAATACGGCCGTTTCCGCCCCAAAACCCTGCACATCTTCGGCAACCGGGGCGCATCTGGCATTGACGGCAACATCGCCACCGGGCTGGGTGTGGCCCAGGCGACGGGTCGCCCCACCTTCATCGTCGTAGGAGACGTAACCGCCCTGCACGATTTGAACAGCCTGCTGCTGGCCAGCCAGACACCCAACGCCACGATTATCGTCATCAACAACAACGGCGGCGGCATCTTCCGGCGGCTGCCCATCAGCCAGCACGAGCCGCCCTTCACCGACCGCTTCCTGACACCACACGGCCGTACTTTTGCCCAGGCCGCCGCCATGTTTGGCCTGGATTATCTTCAGGCCAAAAATCGTGCACAGTTTGAGCAGGCAGTGGCAACGGCCGTTGCCCGACCCGCACCCCGCCTCATCGAACTATTCACCGATGGGGCCAAGGACGAGCAAATCCGACGACGAATCAACAGCGAATTGAAGTAATCAACCAGCTGGAACCACCAAACAATCATTGACTGCTCAAATTTGTTGTTGACACATAGAAACTACATTAAAAATAACCTATCATCCAATAGACAAACCAAATCTGTTGGTAAAATAAAGAAAAAATTTAGGAGAGAGTCTGATTTTTGACTTGCCAAAGGAAGTTAACATGACAAAACCAACACCACCGCTTACCTCTGGCGCGCTGCCTGTTTTGGGGCACGCCATTGAGTTCCAGCGTAATCGTTCCCGGCTCATGCAGCGGGGCTTTGCCGAACATGGCCAGGTATTTGGTCTCAAGCTAGCCAACCAAAACGTTGCCGTCGTTATTGGGCCGGAAAATCAAAAGACATTTTTTATGGAGACAGACAACCGTCTCAGCATTCAGGAACCATACAAATTCTTGCAAGCCATGTTTGGCGAAGCGCTTTTCCTGGCCCCCCACGACAAATATTTAGAGCAACGGCCGTTAGTCCAGGAATTGTTCAAGCGTGAAAAAATGCTGCTCTACGTAGACATCATGCAAGAAGTCGTGCAGGAATGGCTCGATGGCCTGGGCGACAGCGGCGAAATTGAAATCACCGAAGAGATCGGCACCCTGGTGCAAAAAGTCGCCGGAGATTGCTTCCTGGGCAAAGAAGTGAACCACGCCGTGGGTCGCGAATTTTGGGACCTGTACACCAACGTCGGCAAAGGGCTCGATCCGCTGCTGCCGCCCAACCTGCCCCTGCCCAAATTCCGCAAGCGGGACAAAGCCAAAGCGCGCATGACCGAAATTCTAGGCCCCATCATCGCCGAGCGGCGCGCCAACCCAGACAAATACAATGATTTTCTGCAAGACATCATCAACAAATCTGCCGAGGAAGGCCGGTCCATAGATGAAGAAATGGTGCGCAATCTGCTGATGGCCCTCATGTTTGCCGGGCATGAAACCACTGCCGGGCAAGCCGCCTGGACCCTCATCTTTTTGTTGCAGCACCCGGATTATTTACAAAAAGTGCTGGCCGAGATTGAGACCGTCGCCCCGGCAGGCGAGCACATTACCCCCAAACGGATGGTGCAGCTCGACCATATCGCCTGGGCCGTGCGCGAGGTGGAACGATTACGGCCGTCTGCTGATTTGCTTATGCGCGTGGCCAAAGAAGATATTGAATTTGGTGATTACCTCATCCCGGCAGGCTGGCTGGTGCAGGTGGCGCAGGAAATCGGGCACAAGCTGCCCGACCAGTTCGCCCAGCCAGAACAGTTCGATCCGATCCGCTTTGCCCCGGATCGCGCCGAAGACAAGCAGCATCGCTTTGGTCTGTTTGGCTTTGGTGGCGGGATGCACAAATGCACCGGCATGAACTTCGCCAACAACGAAATGACCATCATCACCGCCCTCATGCTGCGCCAGTTTGAGCTGGAGTTAGTGACGCAAAACACCGAGATTTTGCGCGGCTTGGGGGCCAACCGGCCAACGCCTACCTTCATTCGTTACCGTCGTCGGGAAACGGCCGTACCCAAACAACCTTTGGCCACCGCCGTCCCCGCAACCGACTAAACCGCTATGCAAGATTGGCTTACCAGCCGGGCACAGGCCACACCAGACAAGCTCGCCCTCATCATCGGCGAGCAGCGCTGGACCTACCACCAACTCAACCAGATGGTCAACGCCGTCTGCGCCCGGCTGCAAACGGCGGGTGTGCAGGCCGGTGATTTTGTGGCTATGCTGCTGCCTAACGGCCTGCCCACCGTTTGCCTCGTGCACGCCCTGGCCCGACTGGGCGCGATCCTTGTCCCGCTTAACACTCGGCTCACCCCCGCCGAAATTCGCTGGCAAATTGAACACGTCGCGGCAAAATGGCTGATCAGTGATGAGGATTTTGCCAGCGAAGCCGATGAATGGTTAACGGTTAATTGTAAATTATTAATGGTAAAGGAAGAATGGTTTGAGCCAACAACATTAACCATTAACCATTTACCATTTAATATTAACCATTACCAGTCCGTCGTTTTCACCTCCGGCACGTCCGGTAAGCCCAAGGGCGTGCTGCTCACTTTTGCCAACCATTTTTGGAGCGCCAACGCCTCGGCCTACCGGCTAGGCATACAGCCAAATGACCTCTGGTTGAGCGTACTGCCCCTGTACCATGTGGGTGGATTGGCGGTGCTGTTTCGCAGTTGTTTGTACGGTACTGCCGTTTCCCTCCACACCCGCTTCGATCTGCCAACTATCAACCACGATCTCGACACAAATCCCATCACCCTCATCTCCCTGGTGCCTACGATGCTGCACCGCCTGCTGCAAAGCCGCACCGACTGGCCCGCCAGCCTACGCCTCATCCTCCTCGGCGGTGCCGCCGCCACGCCGGAGCTGGTGCAGCAGGCCAATGAGCTACCGAGATCGGAAATCGGTAATCAGTATTCAGTAACCAGTGATGAGCAGTCAGTGACCAGTGAAGAAGCATTAACCATTAACCATTCGCCACCTCTGGTGGCCCCTACCTACGGCCTCACCGAAGCTGCTTCCCAGGTAGCCACCATGCTGCCCACTAACGCCGCGCGTAAACCTGGCAGCGTGGGCAAACCACTCATGTTTACCAGCGTCAAAATTGTGGGTGAAAATGGGCAGGAACGGCCGTCCAACGAGATTGGCGAAATCGTGGTGACGGGACCAACGGTGATGGCGGGCTATTACAAAGGGGAGATTGGAGATTGGAGATTGGAGATTGAAGATTGGAATCAGTCTCCAATCTCCAATCTCCACACAGGCGACCTCGGCTACCTGGACGCCGACGGCGATCTTTTCATTGTGCAGCGGCGCAGCGATTTGATTGTGTCCGGCGGCGAAAATGTGTATCCGGCAGAGGTGGAAGCGGTGTTGAGAAAGCATACGGCCGTTACCGAAGCGTGTGTCGTGGGCATTCCCGATGCGGAATGGGGGCAGCAGGTCATGGCCATGGTACAGGTGGCCAAAAACGCCCCAGTCTCTCCCGGCGATCTCATCACTTTTTGCCGTGAACATCTGGCGGGCTACAAAATCCCCCGGCACATCCAGTTGGTTGAGCAGCTTCCCCTGACGGCTTCGGGTAAAATCGGCCGTAAAGAGGTTGCCCAGCAAGTCCAAAAAATATTGTGACATTTCTCCATTCTTTCCTCTCCAAAAGCCACGTTCCGAAAGCGCAAAAGTGGGTATAGTCATGGGATGTTAATTAACCATATTGAAAAGGTTCTTAGGGGAAAACATGGAGCCAACCATCCAAATTATCAACCGTGTACTGCCCATCCTGTTGCTGCTTTCGTTAGGCTATTGGATTCGCCGCAAAAATTTCCTAAGCCCGCCCACTATTGATGATTTACGCAAGTTTGTAGTCAACATCACCCTGCCCGCCGTCCTCTTCATCTCATTTTTGGACATCGAGCTTATATCAGCCTACTTTGTTATTTTTGGCTTTACATTTCTACTTTGCATTTTGCTGTTCCTGCTGGGCCGCCTGCTGAAAAACCAGTTCAGCATCCAACATGAATATTTTCCTTACTTAACCACGGGATTTGAATACGGCATGTTGGGCGTCAGTCTGTTTGGCAGCGCCTACGGCCTTTCCCACATTGGCAACATTGCCGTGGTCGATTTAGGGCACGAGATTTTCATCTGGTTTGTCTTTTTGCCGCTGCTGTTGATGAAACGAGATGGGCGGCAAAGCGTGGCGGGAATCGGCCGTTCTTTTATCACCTCGCCAGTGGTTATCGCCATTTTGGCCAGCCTGCTTTTGAATGTATTGGGCACAGCCAAAACACTTTATGAACTGCCCGTCACCGGAGCCATCATGGCAACGCTGCAAACCCTGGGCACCCTCACCATTCCCCTTATTTTGGTGATTGTAGGTTACGGCATCAAGTTCGACACACATGGCTTAAAGGAGTCTCTGCTGGTTGTGTTCCTGCGCCTGACGCTCCTGATTCCTCTAGCGCTGGTGGTAAACATTTTTGTCATTCGCACTCTTTTGCAGCTTGACGCCTTTTTTGAAGCGGCCGTTTTCACCCTGCTCATTTTGCCGCCACCGTTTATTGTGCCATTATATGCACGTCGGGGCCTAGCTACGACCGAAAAACAATACATCAACAACGTTTTGATGGTCCATACCATCGTTTCGATAGCTGTTTACATTATTTATTTTGCCTTGAATCCGTTGGTGTAAGCCCGGATTCTTTCAAGATTGGGAGAGAGAAAACCATGACGTATCAAGCAGCCGATGACCGATATGAGAAAATGATTTACCGTCGCAGTGGGCGCAGTGGCTTGAAACTGCCCGCCATCACGCTGGGGCTTTGGTATAACTTTGGTGGGGTGGATACGTTGGAAAACGGCCGTAACATGATCCATCGCGCCTTCGATTTGGGCATCACCCACTTTGACCTGGCCAACAACTATGGCCCCCCACCAGGTTCCGCCGAAGAAACCTTTGGCAAAATTTTAGCCCAAGATTTGGCCCCCTACCGGGATGAACTGATCATTTCCTCCAAGGCAGGATATTTGATGTGGCCCGGACCGTACGGTGAATGGGGTTCGCGCAAATATTTGGTGGCCAGCCTGGACCAAAGCCTCAAGCGCATGGGACTGGATTACGTAGACATCTTCTACAGCCACCGCTTTGACCCAGACACGCCGCTGGAAGAAACAATGGGCGCGCTCGACTACATCGTGCGCAGCGGGCGGGCGCTGTACGTCGGCATCTCCACCTACGATCCAGAGCAAACGCGCCAGGCAGCCGCCATCTTGCGCGACCTGGGCACACCCTGCCTCATCCACCAGCCGCGCTACAACATGTTCGACCGCTGGATTGAAGATGGCCTGCTGGACGTGTTGGCCGAGGAAGGCATTGGCTGCATCGGCTTTTCGCCGCTGTGTCAGGGCATCCTTACCGACAAATACCTAAAAACCATTCCTGAAGATTCTCGCGGCGGTAAATACAAAGATGAGCTGCACTGGGGCGACGAAATCAGCCAGGATCGCATCACCCGAGTGGCTAAACTCAATGAAATGGCCAAAGCTCGTGGACAATCTATGGCCCAAATGGCCATCGCCTGGGTGTTGCGCCATCCCGGCATGACTTCTGCCCTGATCGGTGCCAGCCGCGTGGGCCATGTTGAAGAAGCGGTTGCTGCGTTAGATAACCTGGACTTTAGCGCCGGGGAATTGGCCGCCATTGAGGCCATTCTGGCGTAAGGGATACACCATGAACAGCAAAGAAGATTTTAACCAGGGCCAGCTGGCGGCAAACTATTTCTGGCTCAATGAACCAGAAAAATACCAGACGGGGAATGGTTTAGAAATCTGGACGATGCCTCAAACCGACTTTTGGCAGCGCACCCATTACGGTTTTCGCAACGATAATGGCCACTGCCTGCTGCAGGAAGTCACGGGGGATTTTTGCCTGACCACCCAGGTCGAATTTCGCCCCACCACGCTTTACGATCAATGTGGCCTCATCATCCGTCTGGATGAGAACAACTGGATCAAGGCATCCACAGAGTACATTAACGAGGAGAGCAGTAAATTAGGCTCTGTGGTTACCAACCTGGGCTATTCCGATTGGGCCACGCAGGATATTGCTTCCAGCATAAATCAGCTGTGGTACCGCATCAGCCGCCAGGGCCAGGATTTCCTGATCGAAGCTTCCCGCGACGGCGCGATCTGGCAGCAGCTGCGCATTTGCCATTTGCACGAAGCAAAGGAAACAATCGCCGCTGGCCTTTACGCATGCAGCCCCCTGGAAAGCAGCTTTTACTGCCGGTTTCACTTTCTGCAAGTTGGACCTAATCAATGGCAAATTGAGAATCATTAATAAGCAGAGGCTGCACCGTGGTTTCGGCGTAGATCGCTTCAAAATCGTGCCGGGTAAACTGCCCGGCACCCAGCACAAGCGTGTTGGCTGTTCCAGCGGCCACGCCATATTTCACAGCTTCGGCTAACTGGCAGCCATGTCCAAAGCCGTAGGCCAATCCTGCCAGCATGGAATCCCCCGAACCCACCGCACTTTGCGCCTGGACCGGGGGATTTTGTACGTGGATCACCGCTTGCCCCTGTGCCGCCAGCGCCCCATCTTTGCCTAAAGACAGCACCACAATCGTTTCATAGTGGGTAGAAATGGCCGCTGCCGCTGCCGCAAAATCAGCCACGGTTTTTAATTCTCGCCCGGCCAAAATGGTCACTTCGCTTTCGTTGGGCTTGATCAAAAATGGTTTGGCAGCCACACCTTGCAGCAGGGCTTCTTTGCTGCTGTCCAGAAAAGCAGGCACGCCTGCCTTATGGGCCAGGTGGATAAGTTGGGCATAAAAATCGTGGGGGACGCCAGGGGGAAGGCTACCTGAGAGGGTTACGGCCGTATACTCCCCCACTATCTCCCCAAACCGCGCCAACATTTCACCGATCTTCTCCGGCGGCACCGCATCACCCTTTTCGTAGATTTCCGTCATCACCTGGTTGCTGCTATCCAGGATCGAAAGGCAGGTGCGTGATTCAAAATCGGTGTAAACAAACTCTGTCTGGATACCTTCTTGATGCAGACCATTCTCAATGAACTGCCCAGCCGAACCGCCCACCCAGCCAGCAACCATCGGCTCCTCGCCCAACTGCTTCAGAGCGCGGGCCACATTGCAGCCCTTGCCGCCGGGCAACATTTTGATCATCTCCGGGCGGTGGATTTGGCCTAGATGGAATTGGGGGATAACGGCCGTTTTATCAATCGCCGCATTTGGATTTACACAAAGTATCATGCTCTGCCTACCGCCCCCACAAACCGAATACGCTCACGCACCACCTCAATTTGCGCCGCGCGGCCCGGTCCCAAATATTTACGCGGATCAACCAATTCGCCATCGGCTGCCAAAACGTCACGCACCGCTCCGGTAAACGCTTTACTCAACTGCGTAGCAATATTAACTTTGGCCAGACCCAGCTTAATGCCCTGAGCAATATCTTCATTATTCACCCCGGATGAACCATGCAAAACCAGCGGCGTATTCACCCGCGCCCGAATCGCTGCCAGTCGGTCCAAATCCAGCGAAACAGATTTATCCTTCAGCCCATGCACCGACCCCAGGGCAATTGCCAAGATGTCGATGCCGGTGGCGGCAACAAAGGTTTCTGCTTCCTCTGGTGTGGTCAAGGCAATTTCGTTCGGATCATAAGCCGCGCCGTCTGGCTTGGGCACTTCGCCAATTTCGGCTTCCATACAAACGCCAACGTCATGGGCAATCTGGCAAAGCCGCTTCGTGGTGGCCACATTTTCGGCAAAAGGCAAATAATCCCCATCAAACATCACCGAAGTAAAGCCCAACGCAATGGCTTGCAGCACTTCGTTTTCATTGGCGTGGTCTAAATGAAGCGAGACGGGCACCTCGACGCTGGCCGCCGCCACTTTGCCGATGGCGGCCATGTATTGCAGCCCGCGAATCTCGCTGCCACTGCCTACATATTGCAACGCACGGTGGCTCACCTGAATGATGACCGGGGCGTTTTCTGCTTGGGCGGCCAGTACAATGGCCTGCATTTGCTCCATCGTGTTGGCGTTAAAAGCGCCAATGGCAAAGCCTTCTTGATGCGCTTGTTGAATCCAGGGGTGTACATTTTGTAGTGTCATAAAGAGGCTCCTTCTGGGTAAAGGATTATTTTACGATGCGTGAGGGCATGATCGCCAATTTTGGCGAAGATGTCAGGTGCTTGGGCCAGGGGATAACGATGGGAAATCATCGTATCCATGTCCAGCCCGCCGTTTAACAACGCCTCCACCGTTTCCGTCCATTCGTGGCCAGGAAACGGGGCCGAGTACGACATAAAACAGCCAATAATGCTCAACTCCCGCCGCATCATATTTTCGATGAAAGACATCGGCAGCGATTTATCCAGCGGCTGGTTGCCGCCACAAATCACCTTGCCGCGCGGGCGGGTGATGGGTACCGTTTGTTCCAGCGTTTGCGGTACGCCTGCCGCTTCCAGCGAAATATCCACCCCATCGCCCGTTCGTTGGCGCACCTCGGCAACGACATCATCACGTAGGGGGTTCAAGGTAACATGGGCACCTAGCTTGCGGGCTGTGGCCAAATTTTCATCTGAGACATCGGTACAAATAATGAGGCTGGCTCCCAAAATGCGCAGCCACTGCACAATCATCAGGCCAATGGACCCGGCACCGAGGACAACGGCCGTTTGCCCCTTTTGAAAATCGCCCAAGGCCAACATGTGCCGGGCCACCGTCGAGGGTTCGATCAAAGCGACGTGTTCAAACGGTAGCTCCTCCGGCACAATCAGCACGTTCCGTTCTGGCAGTTCCAGATAATCGGCAAAGCCGCCCGCCTGCCGCGAGCCGATAAACGAGTAGCTATGGCAAGCCGAATAATAACCTCGCTGGCACTGCTCACACTCAAAACAAGGCACAACCGGGATAACGGAAGCGTGTTTGCCAATCAATTCCTTGCTGACACCTGCGCCGACACTTTCTATAACACCAGCACATTCGTGCCCCAAAACAATGGGATACATGCGGTGTCCGGACACATACCGCTTGATGTCTGAGCCGCAAATGGAAACGGCTTTCACCTGCAACCGGACATGGCCCGGTTCAGGCGTGGGTGTCGGCACCTCTTTATAGGTTATAACACCCTGGTTTTCTAAAATCGCTGCTTTCATGTGGTTCTCCAAAAAAGATTGGTCCGATTTCTAAAAATTGGACCAATTTGGGTTAATGTTCTTTATTATTTTTTTGAATCCGATCCAGGTGAGCAAAATCGCCCAGCAGTTTGCGCGAGACACTGCGATACACCTGGAATAGTTCCTGATAAAGCGCATGGTTTTGCGGCGATGGTTCGTAGACACGCCTTCGGGGCAGCAAATTATTGACACAGTCGCCAATGTCGTCAGCCAGACCGACGGCGTGGGCCGTCAGGGCAAAGAGGCCGAGGCCATGCCCCCCTTCACCCCCGTCGGCACGCTGCGCAACGATAAACGGCCGTCCATACACATCCGCTTTAATCTGGCACCAAACCGCACTTTGCGTGGCCCCCCCAGCACCTAAATACTCATCAACTGTTACACCGTGTTCAGCGGCAACTTGCAAATTGTCGTACACGGCAAAAGCACAGCCTTCCATAATAGCCCGCAGCATATCGGCCCGGCTGGTGTTGTAGGAAAGGCCGAAAAAAACACCGCGAGCCACGCTGCTCCACAACGGCGTGCGTTCCCCGGCCATGTACGGCAAGAAGATGAGTCCGTTGGCTCCAGGCGGTGATTGGCTGGCTTGTTGACTAAAAAGTTCAAAAGGATTTTGTTGGATGAGGGGGGAGACGGCCGTTTCCACCTGCCCCAATCGATCACGAAACCAGCCTAACGAACCGCCGCCCACGGTACCCGCCGCCAACAAATATTGCTGCGGCAAAACATGGTGCGAAAAAATCAGGCGCGGCTCTACCACCACCCGATTCAGGCTAATACCTAGACCGCCAGCCTGGCCACCTTGTTCATTCGTCTGGCCTGGCCGCGTGACGCCAGAACCTAAGGCCCCGGCCACCGCATCCAGACAGCCCGTAAGAACAGGAATGCCTGCCCGCAGGCCGGTTTCATCCGCTGCTTTGGCCGTGACGGCCCCAACGATTTCGCTCGACGGACACAAACGCGGCATCTTTGCCAGCGGCACGCCAATTGTGGCGGCCGCCGCTTCATCCCAGCGTTCGTTTCTGATGTCGAAGAAATGATACCCGTACGCCTGAGTGTAATCGCAAACAAACTGACCAGTGAAACAAGCCACGATAAAGCCGGTTGCTTCCAGAAACTTGTAAGCCGTGGCAAAGATTTGCGGATGGTTTTGGCGCAGCCAGACCAGCTTAGGCGTGATGTAGGCGGCGTCGATAGGATTCGCTACCAGATTGACAAGCTGGTCGGCTTCTGGCAGTCCATTCAGCCAGGCGGTTTCTTCTTCCGCGCGGCGATCCAGCCAGATCATGGCTGGCGCTAACGGATTAACCGCTTCATCAACCGGGATGAGCGTCCAGCCCACGGCATCGACGCCAACGCCTGCTACGTCATGGGGATTCACGTTTGCCTGGGCCAGCACCTGGCGGATGGTGTCACAAACGGCCGTCCACCAAATGTTAGCGTCAATTTCAGCCCACAAGGGTTCCGGGCGATGGAGAGCATAGGCCGTCGAGGCTTCGGCCAGTACGGTACCGGTGCTGTTCCAAACGGCCGTCTTCGTACTGGACGTGCCCACATCAACCGTCAAAATGTATTGCTGGCCCATGATAATGTTCCCTACCTATTTATTTAGAAGCAATTACGCCATCCATATCCCACAACGCTTCCCAACTCTCCGCTCCTTCCCACAAGAACACCTGCCCCTTGATGAGGCGGCAATTTTTGTCGATATTAGCGATAGCGGCCATCTCTTCATCAGTTAACGGAGCAGAAACGGCCGCTTGCAGATTGCTCAAAAAATTCCGGCGCTTGGTCGAAAACGGAATCGGCACCTGGCCTCGCTGCACCGCCCACTTCACACAGACCACCGCCGGATGCACGCCCAACCGCTGGGCAATGGCCACAATCACCGGGTCCTCAATATCCACCGTATCCTCCGGGGTTGTATCGCGGGGCGGTCGCGCCGGAGAACCTATTGGCGAATACCCGATGGGCACAATCCCGTTATCCAAACAATATTGGAAGAGCGCCGGCTGCTGAAAGTGCGGATGCAGCTCCATCTCATTCACAGCTGGCTTGATGCGGGCATCACGCAGCAACAGATCCAGCTTGGGCTGAGTCATGTTGGAGGTACCAATATGTTTTACCAGACCCATATCAACCAGTTTTTCTAGCTGCCGCCAGGTTTTCATATAGTTTTCGTGGCTATAAGGAACGGCATAGGGATCGCGCGCATTCACATCTACCCCTGGATCGTGATGGTTAGGAAATGGCCAATGGATCAGATACAAGTCCAGATAATCCAGCTGCAAGTCTTGTAGGGACTTCTGGAACGCAGGAATCACATCCGCCTCGGCATGTTTGTCATTCCACAATTTTGAGGTGACCCACAATTCTTCTCGTCTGACCAGGCCGCTGGCCAGCACCTCGCGGAGGCTCTCACCAATTAGATGCTCGTTGCCATAAACGGCCGCACAGTCAATGTGCCGGTAGCCTACAGCAATCGCTTCTTTCACCGCAGCGGCCACTGCCTCACCGGAAATGCTGTCCGACCCAAATGTCCCCAATCCCACAGCGGGAATTTGTGTCCCACTCCACAAAGTTCGCGTGGGGACCAATGCCGGATCAACGCCATCTGATGCAATTGTAAAAGTAGATATATTTGCCATCATTCCTCCCAAAATCAATCATGCAGACAAGCTACCAGAATGCCTTGTGTTATGCGTAACATAGTTCTTCAAAAAAAACGGCCGTTTCACCGTGTTATGCGTAACATTATAAAATGTGCGCTACAGATGTCAACCAAAAACAGCAAAATCGCTTAGACAATTTATCTAAAAATGTATTGACAACATTTAGACAATAGTTATAATGTTACCCATAACATGTTACGCGTATCACTTTTCGCAAGAAAGGAGAAAAATGCCCACCATACGCGACGTTGCTAAACGAGCCGGAGTTGCCACAATGACCGTGTCCCGCGTCATTAACAACTCAGGCTATGTCAGTGAAGCAACCCGAGCCAAAGTAGAAGCGGCCATCGCCGAACTGGGTTACGTACCTAACATGCTTGGGCCTAGCCTCCGCTTTAACCAAACGAACACCCTTGCTCTCGTTCTCACCGATATTACCAATCCCTTTTGGACCACTTTGGCGCGTGGCGTAGAAGATGCCGCACAAGAAAAAGGGTATAGCGTCATTCTTTGCAACACAGATGAATCCCTGAAAAAACAAGATCAATATCTCACAATGCTTCTCAAGCGTCGGATTGATGGATTTTTATTAGTTCCCGCTGGCGATAAAGCCGAATCGGTGCGTCTTATTCAAAAACAAAAAATCGCCCTGGTGATTTTAGACCGAAACATACCCAACGTAGATGTTGATATTGTGCGAGGAGACTCATTTGACGGGGCCTATCAATTAACTCGACATTTGATAGAGTTAGGCCACAAACAAATCGTGATATTGTCTGGCCCTCAAAACATTTCAACATCCGTGGAACGTGTTGAAGGCTATCGCCAAGCAATAGAAGAAGCCGGGTTAATTTACAACAGCGGAAATGTCTTCTGGGGTTCATTTAGCCAAAATATGGGTGCTGAAATGGCCAGACAAGCGCTCAAAATAACGCCCCGCCCCACCGCTTTTGTCGCGGTTAACAACTTTATTGCCAACGGGGCTTGGCAAACAATTGATGAGGCCGGCCTAACGGTTCCAGAAGATGTATCCCTCGTAACCTTCGACGACATCCCGGCAACGATAACCCCCCACCCCTTCTTAACCGTCGCCGTTCAACCAGCCTATGAAATGGGCTACAAAGCAACACAACTGCTGCTGGCGCGACTATTAAATGAAGGCCCGGCAGAACGTCAAGAAATCGTTCTGCCTGTGAAACTATTTATCCGGCAATCAAGTGCTCCGCCCAACTTAAACGGATCAACAACAGAGAATATAGCGGGCAAATATTTTTCGAGTAAGTCAAATGGGTAGGTAGAGAATTTGCCTAAATATGCTACCGCTCAGTTCAGTTAAGGAGAAACTGCTTATGGTTTGATTTAATAATATGAATATCTACTCAACGATCAGACTGGAAGTAGCTGCTAAGGTTTCCCTAGCTTATTTCCAATCCACAATATGATTTAAATTGAGAGTTAAAGAGGAGATTTTTAAGAATGAAAACCAAACTATCCTTAATCTTGCTGGGGCTGTTAGTTGCCGTAATGGCACTGGTAGCTTGTGGTGGCGGTGATGAAGAAACGACCGAATCCGGTACTGAATCCACCGATAAACCCTACATTGCTGTTATCTCTAAAGGGTTCCAGCACCAGTTCTGGCAGGCAGTAAAAGCCGGTGCCGAACAAGCCGCCGAAGATTATGATGTAACCATCACCTTTGAAGGCCCCGAAACAGAAGCCCAGGTTGACAAGCAGGTTGAAATGGTCCAGGCCGCTCTAGATAAAAACCCCGCCGCCTTGTGTCTGGCTGCTCTCGATACCCAGGCTTTAATTCCCCAGCTAGAACGCGCTCAAGAAGCTGGTATCCCTGTGATTGGTTTTGACTCTGGCGTTGACAGCGACATTCCGCTTTCTACCGCTGCAACCGACAACCTTGCTGCTGCCGCTGTGGCTGCCGACAAAATGGCTGAACTGATTGGTGGATCGGGTCAGGTCGCCATTATCGTTCATGACCAAACCAGCCGCACCGGTATCGACCGCCGCGATGGTTTTGTCAATCAAATGGAAGCTGAATACCCCGACATCGAGATTGTTGATATTCAATACGGCGCTGGTGACCAGCTAAAATCCACCGACCTGGCTAAAGCTATTATCCAGGCGCACCCGGACCTAAAAGGCTTCTTCGGCGCAAACGAAGGCTCCATCATTGGTGTGCTGAATGCCGTGAGCGAAATGGGCAAAGAAGGCGACATCGTCGTAATCGGCTATGACTCTGGCCAGCAGCAGATGGACGCTATCCGTGCTGGCACGGAAGCCGGCGCAATCACCCAGGACCCGATTGGTATTGGTTACAAATGTGTTGAAGCGGCCGTGAAAGCCCTCGATGGCGAAACATTGCCGAAAGAAATCGACACCGGTTTCCATTGGTACGATGCCAGCAATATCGACGATGATACTATCGCACCCTTGCTGTATAAATAAGCTTTAATCTTTAAGACCTGTCAGGTATAAAAGCCTGGCAGGTCTTTTTTGAATTAGTATTCGAGAAGCCACGGTATTGCCATACTGTGGAGAGAAGAGAGAAAACATGGATAACATCCTCGTCTCCATGGAAGGGATTGATAAAAGCTTCCCCGGCGTTAAAGCATTAGACCAGTGTCGTTTTGAATTACGCGCAGGTGAAGTTCACGCCCTGGTGGGCGAAAATGGAGCCGGTAAATCGACCTTGATGAAAGTCTTATCTGGCATCTATGCCAAGGACGCTGGCCGCATTTTGTTCAAGGGCAAAGAAGTGGACGTTCCTTCTCCACGTGCCGCTCAAGATTTAGGCATCAGCATTATTCATCAGGAACTTAACCTGATGCCCCATTTGACGTTAGCACAGAACATTTTCATTGGAAGAGAACCGCGCCGCAGCATGAACCTCTTCCTTGATGAGGCAACACTTAACAAACAAACGGCCGAATTATTCGCGACAATGCACTTAAAGTTAGACCCCCAAACCCGCGTTTCCAATTTAACAATTGCCAAGCAGCAAATGGTTGAAATTGCCAAGGCCCTGTCTTACAGCTCCGAAGTACTCATTATGGATGAGCCAACGGCCGCTTTAACTGAAACTGAAATCGAAGACCTGTTTGAATTTATTCGGGACTTGCGAGCAAAAGGGGTGGGCATTATTTATATTTCCCATCGTTTGGAAGAACTCAAACAAATCTCTGACCGTGTTACGGTAATGCGAGATGGCCATTATATTGACACAGTGCAAACGGCCGAAGTTGCCACAGACAAGATCATTAGCATGATGGTAGGTCGCACAATCTTTGAAGCCAAACCAGAACTGCCTGAAGACCCCAGTAATGACCTCGTACTGGAAGTTAAAAACCTGAATCGGGGTAAAGTTCTTCAAGACGTCAGCTTTACTTTGAAGAAGGGGGAAATCTTAGGTTTTGCTGGTTTGATGGGAGCTGGCCGGACCGAAGTTGCCCGCGCCGTATTCGGAGCCGATCCCATTGACTCGGGGGAAATTTACGTGATGGGTAAGGCAGCCCATATTCGTTCCCCCCAGCAAGCTGTTTGGAACGGCATCGGCTACTTGTCTGAGGATCGCAAGCGTTACGGCCTGGCTTTGGGCATGGAAGTTAAAGAAAACGTCGCCATGGCCGCGATGGGAAAATTTTTAGGTTTTTTGGGTTGGATCAATAAATCGCTTGTGCGAGCCACCGCAAAGCACCACATTGACGAATTAGGCATCAAAACGCCCAACGCCGAACAAAAAGTAAAGAACCTCTCTGGGGGAAATCAGCAAAAGGTAGTCATTGGTAAGTGGCTAACGGCTGATACCGATATTCTGATTTTCGATGAGCCTACCCGGGGCATTGATGTCGGAGCCAAAAGCGAAATTTACCGGTTATTGAACGATCTGGCGAAACAGGGTAAATCGATCATCATGATATCCTCAGAGCTGCCAGAAATTTTGCGTATGAGTCATCGTATCGTTGTGATGTGCGAAGGGCGCATCACGGGCGAGTTCCCTATTGAAGAAGCAACACAAGAAAAAATCATGACATTAGCGACGGCCCGCAAGGCAATTGTAAACGACAACTCTCCAGCAGCATCTGCTGTGGCAGCATAGGTATATAACCATGGAATTCAAAAATCAATTTAAAACACTGTTTAATTCTAATGCCTCGCAAAAGATTTTGGCTTTTGCCGGGCTGATTGTGATGTTCGTGGTATTTTCCCTGGCATCACCGAACTTTTTTCAGTTCAGTAACATCGTGGGGATTTTGCTGGCAACGGCCGTTAACGGCGTGCTGGCCCTGGGCGTCACCTTCGTCATCATTACGGCCGGTATCGATCTATCGGTTGGTACTGTGATGACGCTTTCGGCCGTAATGACTGGCGTCTTCATCACCAACCTGGGCCTACCGATTCCTGTGGGTATCTTGGGGGGCTTGCTAACAGGTGGTTTTGCCGGGTGGCTGAACGGTACTGTAATCTCGAAAATGCGCGTGCCACCTTTTGTTACCACACTAGGGATGTTGTACGTGGCCAAAGGTCTGGCCCTGGTCATTTCTGGCCTCAAACCAATCTATTTTAGCGATACGCCCGCCTTTGGCCAGATTGCCATGGGCGATATTGCCGGTATCCCCTATGCAGTTTTGATCTTCTTTGGCGCAGCCATTGTGGCCCATATCATTTTGAACAAAACAATTTTGGGGCGCTACACCTTTGCCCTGGGCAGCAATGAAGAAGCCACAAGGCTCTCTGGCGTCAATACCGACAAATGGAAAACGGCCGTTTACGCGTTGGCTGGTCTCTACTCCGGTCTGGCCGGGGTTTTGATTGCCGCCCGGCTAAACTCAGCCCAACCTGCCCTGGGTGCCGGTTATGAACTTGATGCCATTGCCGCTGTTGTGATTGGCGGCACCTCTCTTAGTGGTGGTGAAGGCACCATTCTCGGCACCGTCATCGGCGCGTTTATCATCAGCGTATTAACCAACGGTTTACGCATTTTGTCAGTGCCCCAGGAATGGCAAATTGTGGTCACTGGCGGCATTTTGATCCTCGCCGTCTATGCCGACATGCTGCGCCGCCGCCAAAGTTAATTCCCGCTTGTTTCTAATCAAACAAAAGGAGCCTGTTTTAAATGAAGCTGAATAAACCAAAAAACAGATTAATCGGCACGCCACCTAAAATTGGTATCCGGCCAACCATTGACGGCCGTCGCCGCGGCGTGCGCGAATCTTTAGAAGAAATCACCATGGGAATGGCCAACAACGTGGCCCAATTCCTCAGCAAAAATCTGCGCCATGCCAACGGCCTGCCCGTTGAATGTGTGGTGGCTGACAGCTGCATTGGCGGCGTGGCTGAAGCGGCACAAACGGCCGTAAAATTTGCCCGTGAAGGTGTCGGCGTCTCCATTACCGTCACCCCCGCCTGGTGCTATGGCTCAGAAACGATGGACATGGATCCACTCATTCCCAAAGCGGTCTGGGGGTTCAACGGCACGGAGCGGCCCGGCGCAGTTTATCTGGCTGCCGTCATGGCCGCCCATGCCCAAAAGGGACTGCCAGCGTTCAGCATATACGGCCGTGACGTCCAAGACGTTGGTGACACCACCATTCCCGATGATGTACAGGAAAAACTGCTACGCTTTGCCCGGGCAGGCTTGGCCGTAGCCACCATGCGTGGCCAATCCTACCTGGCAATGGGCGGCGTCTCTATGGGCATTGCCGGTTCCATCGTCGATCAACCCTTCTTTGAAGAGTACCTGGGGATGCGCGTAGAAACCATCGACATGACCGAATTTACCCGCCGCATGGAGCAAAACATCTACGACCCAGACGAGTATGAAAAAGCCCTGGCCTGGACCAAAGCCAACTGCCAAGAAGGCAAAGATTACAACACGCCAGAGCAGCAGCGCACCCGAGAACAGCAAGACAGCGACTGGGAAGTCTCCGTCAAAATGGCCCTCATCGCCCGCGATTTGCTGATTGGTAATTCTCGGCTGGTAGAGCTGGGTTTTGCCGAAGAAGCGAACGGGCACAACGCCATCGCTGGCGGATTCCAGGGGCAGCGCCAATGGACCGACCACTATCCCAACGGTGACTTCATGGAAGCAATTTTAACCACTTCCTTCGACTGGAATGGCATCCGCCAACCATTCATGGTAGCCACCGAAAATGATGCGCTCAACGGCGTGAGCATGTTGCTGGGCCACTTGCTCACGGGCACCGCCCAAATTTTTGCCGACGTGCGTACCTATTGGAGCCCGGATGCAGTGAAGCGCGTCACTGGCTACGAATTGGAAGGAACGGCCGCAGGCGGCATCTTGCACCTTATCAATTCTGGCCCAGCAGCGCTGGATGGCACTGGCGCGCAAGAAAAAGATGGCCAGCCAGTCATGAAACCGTGGTGGGAAATCACCCCAGAAGATGCCAAAGCATGCCTGGATGCCACGACCTGGCACACCGGGATGACCGAATACTTCCGGGGTGGCGGCTGGTCTACCAAATTCCGTACGCGCGGCGGCATGCCCATGACGATGTGCCGTCTCAATCTGGTGAAGGGCTTAGGCCCGGCGCTGCAAATCGCCGAAGGCTGGAGCGTGGATTTGCCTGATGAGGTGCATGAAGTGCTGGACGAGCGCACCAACCCCACCTGGCCGACCACCTGGTTTGTGCCCCGTACCGATGGCACCGGGCCGTTCCGCGATGTGTATACAGTAATGAGCAATTGGGGGGCCAACCACGGTGCCATTTCCTACGGCCACATTGGCGCTGACCTGATCAGTTTGGCTTCGATGCTGCGCATTCCGGTTTACATGCACAATGTGCCCGAGACTGAGGTGTTCCGGCCCCACGCCTGGGCTGCTTTTGGCGCGCTGGAACCACAAGGTGCTGATTTCCGCGCCTGTGCTAATTTTGGGCCGCTGTACGGATAAAAACCTTGACGCAAAGGCGCAAAGGTGCAAAGGGTGGGCAAATTTTACCCTTTGCACCTTCTAAACCTTTGCGTTCTTTGCGTCAAAATAATTTCAGTTTCTAGAGGTGAGTTATGCTAAAGGGAATTTCCCCCTTATTTAGCCCTGAGTTACTGGCTGCACTCTACCAGATGGGGCACGGCGATGAAATTGTGCTGGCCGATGCCCATTTTCCCGGCCACAGCGTGAATGAGTTTGTCATTCGGGCAGATGGCTTGAAGATTGCCGATTTACTCGACGCCATCATGCCCTTGTTTGCCCTGGACGAATATGTGGACGATCCGGTGGTGATGATGGCCTGCGTGCCTGGCGACCAGCCAGACCCGGCAGTGGAAGCTGATTACAAGGCAGCAATGAGCAAACATGTTACGGCCGTTCCCCCCATCACCTTCATCGAGCGCTTTGCCTTTTACGAACGAGCCCAAGACGCTTTTGCCGTGGTATTGACTGGAGAGACGCGCAAGTACGGCAACATCATCCTGAAAAAGGGTGTTTGTTAAGGATTTTCACCAGTGGCGACCATCAAACTATTTGGCGATTTGCGCCCTGAGTCTGGCACTACCGTGCTGGAATTTCAGGGAGAAACGGTCCGTGCGCTGCTTGCTGCCCTCATGGCCAAACAACCGCAGCTGAAAACTGCCCTTTTTGATGGCAATGAATTGCAGCCATACGTACGAATCATGATAAACGGCCATGCCATTGAACTGGCTGATGGCTTGGAAACGGCCGTTTCCCCCACCGACCAAATCGCTATCTTCCCCCCCATTGCCGGAGGCTAACAGCCAGAACAATACCCACAATACAGTTTTGAAGGAGCGACCTCATGGAAGGTTGGACAGGCAAAATATTAGACATCAATCTCAGCAGCGGCGAGATTCAAACCGTGCCGCTGGATATGGAAATGGCCCGACTATTCCTGGGCGGGCGCGGCCTGGGCATTCGCCTGCTGTGGGATTTGGTGGGACCAGAAGTGGAACCACTCTCACCAGAAAACGTGCTGATTTTTGCCACTGGCCCACTCACGGCCAGCGGTGCCCAAACCAGCAACCGCTTTTCGGTAACGACCAAAAGTCCGCTCACGGGCACGGCCCTGGACGCCAACAGCGGCGGCTGGTGGGGAATGCGCTTTAAGCGCACCGGCTTCGACGCCCTCATCGTACGGGGCAAAGCCGCCCAACCCAGCCTGATCGAAATCACGCCGGACGGGGTCGCCATCCGAGACGCCAACCACCTCTGGGGAAAAACCGTTCTGCAAACCACGGCAGCCTTAGACCAGAACAACAACAAGCGCAACGTGTTGTGCATTGGCCCGGCAGGTGAAAATTTATCACTCATGGCCGCCATCATGAACGATGGCCACCGTTCACTGGCGCGCGGCGGCGTGGGCGCGGTGATGGGCAGCAAAAATCTGAAGGCCATCGTCACGGTGGGCACGGAAAAGAACAAAGCCTCTGATCCCGATCAGTTCAAATTTATGCTGTACGAGACGGGCAAGATCATCAAGCAAAGCCCCCTCACCTCGAAAGCGCTGCCGCAGTTTGGAACGGCCGTTGTCATGAACGTTGTCAACGAAATTGGGGCACTGCCTACACGAAACTTCCAGCAGTCGCAATTTGAAAATGCCGAAGCGATCAGCGGCGAACGCATGACCCAAACCATTCTGGTGAAAAAGCAAGCCTGTTGGGCTTGCCCCATCGCCTGCACCCGCGTCACCAAAACGGAAAACATGGAAGGCGAAGGGCCAGAATACGAATCGACCTGGGCTTTTGGCGCGCAGTGCGGCATCGATGATTTGGAACTGATTGCCGAGGCCAACTACCTGTGTAACGATTTGGGCCTGGACACCATTTCTACCGGCAATACGATTGGCTGCGCCATGGAACTGACTGAACGTGGCTTGCTGGATGCCGATTTGCGCTTTGGCCGAGCTGACCTGCTGCACGACACGATTCGTGACATGGCTTATCGGCGCGGCGTGGGTGCCGAGCTGGCCGACGGCAGCTACCGGCTGGCGGAAAAATACGGCGTGCCGGAGCTGTCGATGAGCGCCAAAAAGCTGGAACTGCCCGCCTACGATCCGCGTGGGATGCAGGGCCAGGGATTGCTTTACGCCACGTCCAACCGGGGCGGCTGCCACATGCGCGGCAATATGTTAGGTCCCGAAGTGCTGGCGCTGCCCCGTCTGGTAGACCGTTTTGCCACCCAGGGCAAAGCAGGCATCGTTTCGGTCCATCAAGACACATCCGCTGTGGTAGACAGCCTGGTGCTGTGTAAATTCACCAATATGGCGGCCACTGAAGAGCATTTTGCCCGTTTGTTAACGTCGCTGTCGGGACGGCCGTTTACCGCTCAGGACCTCAGCCAGGTGGGGGAACGCGTCTGGAATTTGGAGCGTCTGTACAACCTGCGCGAAGGCTTCACCATGGCCGATGACACCCTGCCCGACCGCCTGCTCAACGAGCCGGTAGCCGCAGGCCCCAGCGCCGGATTCACCGTGAAGCTGGCCCCCATGCTCAAAGAATATTATGAATTCCGTGGCTGGGACGAAAATGGCGTGCCTACCCCAGAAAAATTAGAAGAGCTGAGTCTGGCCGAATTCGCCTTGGCACCTGCTGTTTAACTGGCTAAAAAGTTCGCAAACGGGACACAGATTTACACAGATTAAGAAGAAAAATCAGCGTTCATCTGCGTTTATCAGCGTCCTATTAAAAAGAAGGTAACCAATGTTAGACGAACGATTGTATGAAGAATTTCGGGATGTGGGCCGTGATATTTACGTCGGCGGTATGACCAGCACCCACGGCGGCAACCTGAGCGTGCGCGTGGGCAACAAAATCATCATCAAGCGGCGCGGGGCGCAGTTGGGGCGGCTGAAGCCGTCTGATTTTGTCTCCACCACGCTTCATGGTGAAGACAGCGGCGTGACTCGCGCCAGCAGTGAGCTGATCGTGCATCGGGCCATTTACCAGAAGACCAACGCTTTGGCCATTGTGCACTGCCATCCGCCAACGGCCGTTGCCCTCAGCCTCACCCGTGACGAAATTATTCCGGTAGACAATGAATGTTCCTATCTGCTGCACCGCGTGCCGGTGGTGGCTGCCGAGCTGTCATCGGGATCGCCGGAAATGGCCAAAATCATCTCCGAAGAACTGCGCCGCTACAAGCTGATCATGATGCGCGGCCACGGCGTCTTTTCCATTGGCCAGACGTTGGATGAAGCACTGCAATGGACCTCGGCTTTTGAGATGGGCTGCAAGATTTTGTACATGCTAGAAACGTTAGGCGGCGAGCACATCGAGTTTCGCAAGCAGGCGGACTCCTACGCCGCCTGGTAAAGACGGGGGAGCAAGATGGCGCAAAAAACCGTTCTGGCGGTTGATTTAGGGGCCGAATCGGGCCGGGTGATGGCTGTGCATTTCGACGGCCGTCAGCTAGAGCTGGAAGAGCTGCACCGCTTTCCCAATGGCCCGGTTACCGTGCACGGCACCTTGTACTGGGATATTTTACGACTGTGGGCCGAAATTCAGACCGGCATTGGCAAAGGCAAGCAGTACCATCCGGCAGGCATTGGCGTGGATACCTGGGGGGTGGATTTTGGACTGTTGGATGGAAACGGCCGTCTCCTGAGCAATCCCGTTTGTTACCGTGACGACCGCACCGAAGGCATGATGGACGCTGTGTTTGCCCAGGTGCCCCGGCCCGAGGTGTTCACCACCACCGGCATCCAGTTCGCCCGCTACAACACACTTTACCAACTCATGAGTTTGGTCACAGAGGATTCCCCCTTGCTCAGCTTGGCCGACACGCTGCTGTTCACCCCGGATTTGATCAGCTATTGGCTGACCGGCGAAAAGGCAGCCGAACACAGCATCGCCAGCACCAGCCAGATGCTGGACGTGCAAACCCGCCAGTGGGCCGACGATCTGTTGGGCAAGCTCAACATCCCCCGCCACATTTTGCCGCCCATCGTCACTGCCGGAACCCGATTGGGTACGTATCAGGACATTCCCGTGCTTGCTGTGGGCGGCCACGATACGGCCAGCGCAGTTGCGGCCGTTCCCGCCCAAACCGAGAATTACGCCTACCTTAGCAGCGGCACCTGGAGCCTGTTTGGCCTGGAAACACGCCAGCCCATCGTCAGCGAAGCAGCCCTGGCGGCCAACGTCACCAACGAAGGCGGCGTGTACGGCACCGTGCGCCTGCTGCAAAATTTGATGGGCCTGTGGATCGTACAGCAGTGCCGCAAAACATGGCAGCAGCAGGGCCAATCATATTCTTATGCGCAGCTGGTGGAACTGGCTCGTGCCGAACGGCCGTTGCACTCACTCATCAACATCAACGACGCCAGCTTCTTGCCGCCAGGTGACCATCCTCAGCTGGTGCAAGATTTCTGTGCGCGCACTGGGCAGGCTGCGCCGCAATCACCGGGGGCCATCATCCGCACCGTGCTGGAGAGCCTGGCGTTGGGCTACCGGCATACATTAGAGGAGTTGTTGGTTGTTTCCCAGCGGACCGTGGATGTGGTACATATTGTGGGCGGCGGCATTCAGAATGAACTGCTGAACCAGATGGCGGCCAACGCCACCAACCGCCCGGTCATTGCCGGGCCGATTGAAGCCACGGTGATTGGCAACGCGTTGGTGCAGCTCATTGCCCTGGGCGAGCTGCAAGACATCGCCGAAGGTCGCAATCTAGTAGCCAACATGGCTCCCTGGCAGCGCTATGAACCCGATGAAAAGGAAACGGCCGTCTGGCAAGAGGCCGCCCAACGATATTTAAACTTGATCAAGGATTAAAAATAGAACATGAAATTTGATTTACTTCATCCGCGTGACCAGCTGGTCAACATTATGAACCGCATCTACCACAGCGGCATGACCACGCTTTCAGGCGGGAACCTTTCCATTAAAGACGAAAACGGCGACATCTGGATTACCCCAGCAGCAGTAGACAAAGGCAATTTAGCGCCCAAAGATATTATGTGCGTGCGGGCAGACGGCCGTATCGAAGGCCCGCACCGCCCCTCCTCCGAATATCCTTTCCATGTGGCCATTTACCAACAGCGGCCCGATTTACGGGCCATCGTCCATGCCCATCCCCCGGCGCTGGTTTCCTTCAGCATCGCCCGAGAAATTCCCGACACCAGCATCATCCCCCAGGCGCAACGCGTCTGCGGCCCAGTGGGCTACGCGCCCTACGCCCTCACCGGCAGTGAACAGCTGGGCACGGTTATCGCCAACACCTTTGGCGAAGGGTACGATGTGGTTTTGCTGGAAAATCATGGCATTGTGACGGGTGGGCTGAGTTTGCTGGAAGCGTTCCAGCGGCTGGAAACGCTGGACTTTTGCGCCCGCACCTTGATGCAGGCCAAAGGCCTGGGTGACGTTCACAGCCTGACACCGGAACAGCTGGCCCCATTTGATGCCCGTAACCACGAGCTGCCGGAATTTACGCCCGCCGCCCACAGCAGCCGCGAACGAGAAGTGCGGCAGCAGCTCATCGACATCATCCACCGCGCCTACGACCGGCAGCTGATGATCAGCACAGAAGGGGTGGCTTCGGCTCGCGTGGACGAACATAGTTTCCTCATCACGCCCACGGGCCAGGACCGGCGCAATTTGGAGATTGAAGATTTGGTATTGATTCGCCACGGGGAGCGCGAGCGGGACAAGCTGCCCAGCCGCTCGGTGCGGCTGCACCAAGCCATTTATGCGCAGCATCCAGAGATCAACTGCGTGATTCTGGCCCAATCCCCCAGCGTGATGGCTTTTGCCATTTCCGCCAGCCACTTTGACACGCGCACCATTCCCGAAAGCTATATTTTGCTGCGCAGCATTCCCCAAATTCCGCATGGGGCACAGTATCATTCACCAGAGGAAATTGCCACGGCCGTTTCCCAACAAACCCCCGTCCTCATCATCGAAAACGATTCCTGCCTGGTGGTGGGGCAAAACATTCTGCAAACGTTCGACCGCCTGGAAGTGGCCGAGTACAGTGCCCGCTCTCTCATCAACACGGCCACCATCGGCCCACTGGTTCCCATCGGCCAGGATGATATTGTTGCCCTGGAAAAAGCGTTCAACCTCACCTAAAAAATCTTAGGAATCACTCCTTTTTAACCTCAAGATTGGTCCAATCTTAAAGATTGGACCAATCTGCCTCAGGCAAGCCAACACCCCAAAACTCAGGTAAACTATCCTCTCTGTTAGATAGCATTGTTCCTTATAAAACGATGTCCTGTCATTCCCGCGAAGGCGGGAATCCACTCCGGCTATACAGATGGATACCTGCCTGCGCAGGTATGACAAAATATAGTTAAAAGGTAACAAGGAACAACGCTGATAAACAAATTGACACAGGTATGCACTGATAAAAATCTGTGAGAATCTGCGTTTATCTGTGTTCCATTTCCCAAGGAGTTTGAGTTTATGCGTGGAGTGATTGCTGCCGGGGATACCCAAACGGCCGTTGCCGGACAACAAATTTTGCAGGCAGGCGGCAACGCCGTGGATGCGGCCGTGGCCGCTGCCTTTGCCTCTTTTATTGCCGAAGTTGGCGTGGTGCATCTGGGTGGCAGCGGCATTGCCCACCTGTATGATCCGCAAAACGGCCGTTCCCTGGTTTACGATTTTTTCAGCAACACCCCTGGCTTAAACGGGAACCCGCCTAATCCTCTCGACTTTCACCAGGTCACGATTGATTTTGGGGCCACCACGCAAGATTTTTACCTGGGGCGGGCGTCTGTAGCTGTGCCGGGCAACATTGCCGGACTGTGCCAGATGGCGGCGGATTACGGCCGTCTCCCCCTGAGCCAACTACTCGAACCGGCTCTCAAATTGGCCAAAGACGGGCACCCCCTGGCCAAATTCCAAGCCGACACCTGCACCCTGCTGCAACCGCTTTACACCCACACGGCGGGGATGCGCGATATTTTTATGGCCAACGGCCGTATGATCCAGGCAAACGACACAATCTTTATCCCCGACCTGTATGCGACCTTGCAAACGCTGGCCCGCGAGGGGGCTGCCTTCGCCCAAAGCGGCGCGTTGGCCCAGGCGCTGCTGCATGACCAGGCCCAAAATGGCGGCCTGCTCACTGCCGATGACCTGGCCAGCTATCAGGTTTATAAATTACCCTCCATTCGCCTGCCCTACCGCGACACCGAAATTTTGCTGCCACCCCCTTGCTCCACTGGCGGCGTCCTGACAGCCTTTACCCTCAAATTATTGTCCCATTTTGATATGCAGAAACGGCCGCATGGCTCCACCGCCCATCTCCAGCTGCTGTACGAAATCATGGTGGCCACCAACCGCGCCCGCCCATTGTGGGATGAAGCCAATGACACGCTGCCTGTGGCGGAGGCAATCGGCCGTTTTCTGGATGATGGCTTTGTGCAGCGCACTGTCTCTGACGTGCGGGATGCCCTTAGCAGCCAGCACGCGTCCCGCTTTGTGGCCGAGCCGCCCGCACCGAACAATACCAGCCACCTCAGCGTGGTAGACGGCGACGGGCTGGCCGTCAGCCTGACCACCACGGCGGGCGAATCGGCGGGGTACGTAGTTCCAGGCACTGGTTTTATCCCCAACAACATGATGGGCGAGGCTGATTTGCACCCCAACGGCTTCCACAGCCGCCCCGCCGGACAGCGCATTCCCACCATGATGACCCCGGTGATTGTGCTAAAAAATGGGCAAACGCGGCTGGTGCTGGGCAGCGGCGGCAGCATTCGCATTCGCAGCGCCATCATGCAGGTGCTGAGTAATCTGCTGGATTACCGCATGAAGCTGCACGACGCCGTGAACACGGCGCGGGTGCATGTAGAGAGTGGCGCATTACAGTGTGAAGCGGGCTTTGATGAGGCAGCCGTGGCGCAGCTGGAGGGAATGGGCTATCCGGTCAACCGCTGGCCCACGCGCAGCATCTATTTTGGTGGGGCACACAGCGTTTCTCGCACGGAAAACGGCCGTCTCGTTGCTGCTGGTGATAACAGGCGTGGTGGGGCAACGGCCGTCGCCTGACCTACGCGGAGGAGTGAGCATCCTCAGATGCGAACGGTGCCAGCCGAGGCCAGGACGCATCTGAGGATGCTTTCTCCTCGACCAAGATTGATTCGCAGGGGAAGGATCAGCGCAAGGCGAGGTCAGCGATCATGGTGAGGAAGACGGCCGTTTCTAGCTGATTATATTTGTCTGACGGCGCTTCGGCCCAGGCGACGATGTCCTGGCCTTCCTCGACGCGGGCCATTAAAAAGCCCCAAATCGTGCCTGCTTCCGGATCGTCGTAGCTAAAATCGACCCGCAGCCATACCTGGCCCGCCAGGGGGAACTGGTATGGCTCGCCTACCTCGAAGTTTTCCACGTCGGCACCTGCGTCTCGCGCCAGGGTAGTAACCACGCCGTTTGTGTCCAGCGTCGTCGGCTCGGTGCGCAGAGCGACGAAAGTAGTCGCGCCTGCACCAAACCATTCCCAACTGCCCACCTGCTGGTAGGCAAAGGTGGCGGGTTGAGCCACGGTAAAGCCGTCCAGCGTGGCAATCGGCCAGCGACCGGGCTGGAGACCAATGCCGACGTCTCGGTAAGCCCAGCTGTCGGCGATGGTTTGCACGACGGCCTGGGTGGTCGCCTCATCAATCGAGAGGCCATCGACATCGACGACAAAGCCGGTGCCCTGGTGGACAAAGGTGAGGAAGATGCCGGTGTGTTCGCCGTCTTCCGGCTTGTTGTAGCCGTAGGCGGTGCGCAGGCCAGGCAGCCCAGCCACCAGCACCTCATTCTCAAAGAGAATGTCTACCGCACCAAACTGCTGCAAGGTTTGCGTTTTGAGCGTTTCCGGCGTGACCACCGTATCCACATTGGGGTAAATCGTCACCTGGAATTGGGTGTTGCCCTGCCGCTGGCTGGTGTAGAGCAGGGTGTCCTGGTAGCGGGGCTGGAACCAGGCGTCCGGGTACAAAAACTGGAAGCCGAGGTAGGGGTCCAGGTATGTTTCGTAGCCGGGGGTGACGACGCTGTTGTCTACGGTGAGGTCGATGAAGGAAACTGCCGTTTCCCCCGCCACGTTCTCGGCCTGAAAACCAAAAAAGTGCTGGCCATTGGGCAAAGGTCGCCACTCAAAATAAAGCTCGCGATTGTCGTCGAAGTAAAGACTGGTACCCGGTTCGCGCAAAAATTCCCCGTCTGCGTAGTACAGAGTGTAAAGCTGAAACTCGTCGCCGGGCTGGGGCAGCAGTTCGGCAGGCGCGCCGCTTTGGTCCGACTGGACCGTCCAGACGCGCGTCAGGCTGGCGCTGCGATGGTCAAAGACGAGATTGGCGCCGGCGTAAAAGTCGCTGTCGGCGCGGCGGTAGCGGCCCTGCACGGTGAACAGGGTGCTGCCCGGCTCAGTGGGCCACATCACCACAAAATCGCCGTTGTCAAAGCTGTCGTACAGGTACGTCACTTCCGTGTCCCAGACGAAAAAGTCGTCGTGCACGCCGTCGCGCCATGCTTGCAGTTCGCTGCCGTCGGGCAAGACCGTGGGTTCGGGGTTGAGGTTGTCGTACTCTAGTAGGAGCTGACGGCCGTCTTCCAAATAGCGTCCAGCAATGAGGGCCACGTTCTCCACATCCCGACCAATCACCTGGAAGTTGATGAAGGCGGGATTTTGCAGCCCGGCCACGGGGGCTTGCGCCGCGCTCAGGTTGACGGCGGGCGGCGGCAGTTCGGCCTGGCCAACGGCGTGGTAGGTTTGCAAGAAGGCGTCCCAGGCGGCGAGTTGGGTCGTCGCGCTGTAACTATCGTCGTAGAAACGGCCGTTCCTGGGAAAGTAAATCGCCACCCCCCGACTTGTTTTCAGTCCCGCGCCGGTGCCGTTGGCGATGACAGCGTTGTTTACAGCGCCCATCACAGCGTTGGCGGCGGTGATGACGGCCTCATCTGGGCTGCGCTGGGCCAAAATCGCGGCAAAGCTGTGCAAATCAATCGCGGCGTATTCTTCAAAGCTGTCCGGGTAGACGCGGGCGAAGGTGGCGGCTCCGCTGCGGGCGTCGCCCACGGCGCTGGCCACAAAGGCAGGCTCGACGCTGAGGGCGTTGGCCAGCTGTTCTACGGCCAGGGTCAAGCCGCCCAGCTGGCTCAAATCGACGGCGGACATGGTGACAAAATCATCGGGCTGTACGGCCGTATAAAAGGTGAGAAATTCGTTGACCATGGTGGTGGCCAGGGAACGGCCGTCTACATCCGAATTGGCGTAGAGGGTGCGCAGCAGCGCTTCGTAATCCCAGCCCTGGCCGGGGGTGAGCTCTTCTGAACCGACGGCGTAGCGGGTGAAGGGTTGCACCGCCTGGAACACGTCCAGCTGCCCCATCAGGCAAGCGTCAAAGCCGATGACGTCCAGCGCAGGCACGCCCGCCTCGGCCAGACCCGTCTGCAACGCGCCCTGCAAATCGGGCAGGCTGATATGGTCTGCGCTGAGGACAGCGCTATTGTCGAAAGTGGGCGCGTCACCGTCGTAGGCGATGCCGTTCCAGCCTGCGCCGTGGTCCCACAGGATGAGGGCGTAATGGTTGGCGGGGAAGCTTTGGATGCCCCAGCTGATGAAATCGGCCAGCACCTGGGGATCGCCCATGTTCTGCTCGCCCAGGCTTTGCAGCGGCTCGGAGTTGAGCAGATTGCGGTCGCCGTCGCCCAGGATGCGGTAGCGGCGGGTGTCGGTCCAGTCGCCGTCGCTGGCGGTTTCGCCCAGCGCTCGGTCAATCTGCACGATGACGTTGACCTGTTCGCTGCTGCCAGCGGCTTCCATCTCGTTCAGATCCAGCAGCCCGGGCAGCTCCAGGTTGTTGTCCGCGTCCATGTAGACGAGGATGGTCCAGTCGTCCAGGGTGGCGTCGTAGGTGGCGGTGGGCAGCGGGGCGCTGGTGGGCGGCGGCGTGGGGCTGGGCAGTGCGGGCGTCGGCGGGTTGGGGATGGATTCGGAGGTTGGTAGGGGAGAAACCACAGTTGGCAACGGTGTCCCCTGCCCAAACCCATCACAACCCAACAAAAACAAAGCACACAGCAACAAAACGGCAATCAAACGCATTCGCAATGCACACATGCGACTATTATCCACATTCCAGCTGCATTCGAAAATTATTCAAATTTTGTAAACATTATGTGTTTGAAGTTGCGACTATTTTTTGTATACTGTTCGTGCGCGTTTTTGTATGCCAAAAATATCTCCCACTTTAGGCCGTATTATAAACCAAACGCCACCCTAACAATAGCTTAAAGTTGAAGCGCAAAAAGAAACGACTCCACAGCTTTAGCAACTGAATAAATGGCAGACAGCTTTGCAAAATATAAATATGACTTTTAGCAGTTTCTTTCAAATAAATTCCTCAAGTACACCAACGCATAGATCTGTGCTGATGGAACATGTTGATAGTGTCGGCATTATTGATGATATTGCTAAAATGCTTGCGTTCGCAATTGTTGACTTTAGATGCCGAAGGCTTGATCCTCGTTTTGTCAACGCTTGGAAAGATCGAGTTGAAAATAATTCTGCACTCAGTACTGAAGAAAAAGCTGTCTTGAAAGGCATGCTTATCCCTACCTTCGGAGAACCCAATGAGAAATTTACTACTCAAGGAAAAATCGATCACTTAGAAGGATTTGTTGGTGAATGGTTATGGTATTTCTTGATGATAGAAAATACGATTCTTGATATAAAACATGTAGAAGTTCCTGGTTTTAAATCGACTGACCCTGGTGGAGATGCCCTTGTCATACATAAACAACCTTCAGGAGATCTTGTTTTTAGGCTGTGGGAGATGAAAAAGTTTGCCCCAAACGAACCAGGACAAAGAGTTAGCTCTACTATTACAAGAGCTTGCAATCAACTAAACACTAAAGCCTTGGAATATTTAGCCCGATACACCGCCATCGGTCAAGAATTGAGCGATCCAGAATTAGAGAGCTTTTGTAGTGAACTTATGCCGAATTGGATTAAGTCGGATCCTGCCGCTTCGGTTGGTGTATCTGTTGCCACATCAAATAGTTGTTTAGATATTAATTGCTTCTCCGATTTGGGTGATCGTTTCCCGCAAATCTCCAATGGGCTCATAGAAGGAATGCTGACAGGTCTTGCTGATTTTTCAGCTTTTGCAGGAAAAGTGCAGGAATTTATATGGAAGGGTCTATAGCACCCGAACTGTTAAGCTTGGCGTTAGGAGATCATGCATTACTTCCAACCGCCGAGGAGCTTTCGGATACGCTGGCAACGGCAGAACTTTCCTTGCTTTTACAAGAGGCAAGTATTCCAGAAACCTTGCTATCTATGGGCTGGTTTTTACATGGCATTGCCTCTTCAAAATTCGCACTTGAATCTTATGGGATTGAAAGGCATCGTGCCGCATTTCGGGTATCTGCACACATTTTTGACTTATGTTTGCAACAAAATGACATCTCAGATTTAGAACGTCTAAAATTCTGTTTTGCTTCACAGATTGGATATTTGAGAAGCACTCTTGATCCTAATGCGCTCGCACTTTACCGGCGTGAGTTTCCTAATGGCTGTGAGGATTATTCTATCTTCCCTGATTTCCAATATGCTTCTCTAGCATGTGGTGTTTCCTTTTTAGGCTTTGGTACAGGTTATCTGTACTCTCTAACTGACAGGATTGCACAACAAAGAGAAAGCACTGAAGCTGAATGGGGAGTCAGCTTGAATTCTACCTTTTATGGGGCATCTATCACTGTTGCTACTGCATCTCGGTTGCTTATCAGCTATTTGAACTACGGAAGGGAAGCTTTAGTCGAGCAAGCAAAACAAATTCTGCGAAGTTGCCTGACAGAAGAAGCCTTTCTTGAAGACGATATTTCAAGATGGGTTGCGGCTCATTTGTTGAATATCTGTGATGATTTAAAAAATGCCTCAATTTGGACTGTATTGCCTCCTAATGTCCCTCCAATGGTTCGGAAGGCATTTGCAAGAGGAAATCCTCAAATTCTAACTCTATGGCCGCCGCAAATAAATTTACTAAATGCGGGTGATGAAGAAAACTCCCTTCTTTCTGATGCTAAGCGTTCTTTCATATCATCTCCTACCAGTGCAGGCAAAACCTTAATTGCACAAATTATGGTTGCAACACACTTAGCCAATAACACAACTTCGGTATGTTATGTTGCACCAACGAGAAGTCTTTGTAGAGAAGTACATCAAGATCTGCATGCAAGATTACGCTTCATGAACAAGACCATAGTGAGTGGAATCGCGGAAACAGAAAATTTGTCGTTATTTGATTTTACATTAATCCCAGAAGTTGAAATAATGACCCCAGAACGGCTTTCTTATCTGCTTAGATTGGATTCAGATGCCGTTATCAACAGGTTTGGGCTGTTTTTGTTTGATGAAGTTCATATGATCGGTGAACAAAAACGTGGTTGGATGCTAGAGCAATGTCTCACGATTATTCATAACTATACAAAGGATCTAGCAAATCGCATTGTGCTGTTAAGTGCAGTAATAGGTAATCGCCACCATTTCATTAATTGGATTAGTTTAGATGTTTCTCCAATTACATTTCATGGGGATTGGAGAGGGCCTAGAAGAATAACTTCGCTATGGTCAACGGATCCAAACTGGAATGATGCAGTAGATTCATACAACAATCGAGCACACTCAAAAAAATATTACCGCGAAGCACCGCTTTATGGGCGACTTACTATTCAGACATCCCATAATGGAACTGTCAAATCATTAAGCACCACATCAGAAGTTGGAAAGCTGACACTACGCAGTGAAACGGCTGAAGGACCATTCTCAACCAAGGAATCTAGCAGAAGTACACCAAAATACAAAATGTTGGTTCCAATTATTTCTTATTTAGGCAATTTTGGCTCAGTTCTGATTATCGAAGCCACGAAATCAGCAACCATGAATCTCGCATCAGCGTTGGCTGAACAGGAGGTTATTCGTGCAACTGACTCTTTAATTCAACTTGCTAATTTGATTCAGTATAGTTTGGGAGAAGATCATCCTCTACGAGAACTTGTACAAAAAGGCATTGCCTATCATCATGGTTCTCTTCCACTTAGTGTTCGCGGAGCAATTCAGGACGCAGTTTCTAACGGGGATATAAAATATATAGTTGCAACAACCACTCTTACAGAAGGCATTAATTTACCAGTTTCGTCTGTTGTAATCGCTTCACAAGGAACACACACAAATAACGGGTATGAAGAATACATTACAGGTTCAAAACTTTTGAATGCAATCGGGAGAGCCGGTAGAGCGGCCAAAGAAACCGAAGGTGTTGTTGTTTTGGCGGTTCAAGAACCATCAGAAGCAGAATTTGCTAAGTTGAAACCCACTGATGAAGACTTGCACATCAAGTCTATGTTAGCTTATGAAGTCTCCTTGACAGAGTTAGTCAATGCTGAATCACAAATTAGAGAACGCGAGGATTCTCTTTTTGAGATCGAAACAAAAGAAGTATCGGATTTTTTGCAGTTTGTATGGTTTATTCTATCGGAACTTGATAAGCGAGGGTTACCAATAAGTATTGAGCGTTTTCACGCAATTATTGCCGATTCATTTGGTTGGGTTCAGCTTGAAGAAGAACAGAAATCAAATTGGCTTACAATATCGGAATTTGTACTAAATCAATACCTTAAAACAGATACGAATAGTCGAAAACGTTGGGCTACTTCCGGCACATCTTTAAAATCATCTAAAGTTCTTGAAACCTTAGCGCATGAATTTGCTGGATGGTTGCTAGAACTCGAAACAAAGGTTTCGCCAACTGAGGTGATAATTTCTTTACTTGGAGTTGATCGGCTGTCAATAGTGCTGGAATTGTCTGAGGCTCCTACAAAAACGATCTACAATAGACGTTCAGGTGGACGCACAGCTTTGGCGATACCCACCATAGACTTATTGACTGATTGGCTACTAGGACTGTCCTTTCCAGATTTAGCAACAAAATATTTCGGAGAAGTTTCCGAAATTGCATTTCGATTTGAGCAACTAGGTGACTATCTAAATGTGTATTTTGAAACTTACTTACCTTGGATGACAGGCATTATTGCAAATTGGGCAAATGACATTTTAGCTGAAACAGGAGAAGATATTGCCTTTACTCTAGCACATTTGCCAAGCTATATTAAATACGGCGTATCGACTCCATCTTCATTGGAACTAATGATGCGAGGGCTTCAATCTAGAACACTTGCTACGATCATTTCTAGAAAGCATGAAGAGATTGATCCAACCACTTCTATACTAGATTGGCTCAGCTCGCTATCGATGAGTCAATGGCAAGATTTGTTTCAAGCAAGCCTGCCACAAATGCGGGATTTGCTTAATGTTGTTCAAAGTAAACGCACAAGCATCGTTGGGCAACTTTTGAATTCGGAAACAATAGTCATCGAAGTTGGGAACGTAGACATGTTTTTGGAAAGACAAATACCCGAATTCCGTAAAACACCTGATAATGATTTCTCACATATCGAGATTTTCGCATCAGAACAGCTTATCGGTACTATTGATACATATCTTTGCACCGAGATAAGTTATCTGCTTAATAATGAATATCAAATGGATTCGTTTATTTACTCTGAAAATGGCAATGTGTTTTTAGAGCTTAAACTTGTAGAACCATACAGTGCCGCATAACATTTCTTCCAGCCGACGCTTAGGCGCGACTGATGTGGGCGTTGGTTGGCAGTGCAAAATCAAGAAATTTATAGAGAGATACACATGAATGAAAATAATAAAATTAACCATCGAAAAACCCCCATCGTTGTATTTGTTCTGACAGGGATTGTACTACTTTTTATTCTGTGTGTTTGCACTCTCCTTGTTCTTTTCTTGGTGTATGGCCCCGAATTAATCTACATTCTGTAGGATAAATAACATGAAAAAAAAACATATCATATCAATTGTACTAACTGCATTTATCTTGGTTAGTTGTGGCACGTCTACAAGAAATACTTACACTACTCCCCAGCAAATTAATGAACCACAAATTGCAGAAATAACACCAATTTTCGAGACGCAAATAGAGCGAGTAAATAATTGTGACGGCACTAATCCGACATATAACGTAAGTTATAAAACCATTGAGACACAAAAGGCAACGTTTGAAATAAGTGTAGGTGCAGGCGGGCTAGTCACGGGTACTCCTATTCCATCGGCACTAGAAGTGCAGTTAGAAGCAAAAATAACAGCCGCTCTTGCTAAAGATTATGGTTTAACTGCTGAAAAAAACCACGATATGACGTTGGAGAACCCTCCAGGCACCTATCTTGAGCATACAATTGAGTGGGAGGTCACGCGGGTAAAAGGGCTAGTTGAAGTAATTTATGGAGATGGTGTAGCGCAAGTTGTGTTTGAAAAAATTGCAAATGTTGAACTCTACAATCGCACGAGTGTACCCCTAGGTTGCAATGGTAGTGATGCAAGCGCACTATCTACTATCGTAAATTCTAGTGAAACTCCAATCACAATTTTGGAGCCGCAACCCACATTAGCACCTCAACCGACTTCCTCACCTGTTCCACAGGCGCCTCCGTCATCTCGATTTACTGCTGGACAATTGCTTTATGAGGAAATTTTTGATAATGCGTCTGCTTGGATTTTAGAGGGCAACCGAATTGAAGATGGTAACTTAATTATTGTTCCTGATAATGATGCTGTTCCTCAAGACTCTGACATCTATACTGACTTTATACTTGAATCACGATTTTACGTTCCAACATCAGGAAGTATGGCTTTTTACCTACGACACCAAAATCCCCCCTGTGATGATTGGAATTGTAGCATTCAAATAGTATTGTATTATGGTAGCAACAACTCATTAGCGGCTCGCCGCTTTTTGGGAGCTTCATCTGGGAAACAAGAGGATATTAAAAGTGGCAATATATCTTCCATAATAAAACTGAATGAGTGGAATACAATTTCTGTAGCTGTAAGAGGAAACACATACGAGATTACTCTTAACGAAACCCTTGTTTTTGATTTTGTTGACAATACCTATACTTCCGGGGCATTTATCATTGATAATGCAGGGCCAGACGAAGTGAAAATTGATTATGTTCGCATTTATGCCATTCAGTAATAATCATCTTTTGCGGATATTAAAACTTTCTGCTGTGCCAGTTGTTCTGACCTAGCCACACCCGGCTTGTCAATCGCTTGCTCTAGGCTGGTCTTAAAGGCGAGCTACAGCAGGGTTCCTACCCCTGGCGCGGTCTTCCCGGTGGGCTGTGGTCGGCGTCCTCGCCGTACTACTTTCATCATCGGTTTAGCATGTGTGGGGCGTACGGCCGTTCCCTCTCCCTACCTTCTCACTAAAACAAACACCTCATCACAAAACTTTTCGCTCTGGTTGGTAGTGCAACTGTGCCGTAGAAAAATTTTAGGCTCTGTGTTGTACCAACATGCCTTCAAAAATAATTTTTGAGGGCGTTACTGTACCAACATGACCTCGTAGAAAGTTTTTTAACGCTGTGCGCTACCAACATGCATCCGTAAAAAAATTTTTAGGGGCGTTGCGGTACAAACACGCCCCCGTAGAAAAATTTTCAGGGCGTTGCCGTACAAACATGACCTCGTAGAAGATTTTTTGGGTTGCTGCGGTACGAACATGCGCTTGTAGAAAATTTTTAGGGTCTCTGTGGTAGCAACATGTGCTCGTGAGAACATTTTTAAGGCCATGTGGTAACAGCAGCTGCCCCTCGCTGTTTTTGCGGCCAGCGCACACCACCAACCAAAATTCTCCCTTCCCCATTCCTATGACCAGAGAACTATTTTTTGCCGCAAACGGCTTCGGGTATGCTACCTCCAATCGTTTTTATCTCTTGCCAAAAAACCCAATTTTTGGCAGCTAACAATCTACTTGGAGGACCCATGTTAAGTGTAAGACTTGATCCGACTGGTTTACTTTCTGTGCGCTGGCCGCGCTCTTACCGCGCCATTGTGGCCCTGGGTGAGGCGTATGTGGCTTACGAAGGCAGCTTGCCTGCGGAGGCACAGCTACAAGATATTCCCGTAACGGCCGTACAAACCGCCCTCACCGCAGCCCAAGCCGCCATTGCCGCCGCCCGCAGCGGCGAGCAGGGGCGCGCCTCGGCGGGGGAACTGGTGCAGCAAACCTATGCGGCTCTGCAGCCGCTGATCGACAAAGTGTATTTGCAGCTCAAGCTCAACCATTTTGATCATCTGTCCCAACTGGAAGAGTGGGGGCTGGACACGGTGATGAACCGGGACAAGGTGCAGGTACGCAAGCCCGCCAGCCAACGGCAGCGGCTGGACTTTTTGCAGGCATACGTGGCTAAAGAGGCCAGCCTCCCACCCGAAGAACAAATCAGCGATCCACCGCTGGCAACGATGCAGGCGCATCTGGCCACGCTGCAAACCAGCCTCACAGAACGCACCAGTGGGCGCGATCGGCGGGAAATGCATGTGGAGGAGCGGGATACGGCCGTGGCCAACCTGCTCCACTGGCTCAAACTGGCGGCGATGGTGCGGGTCGGCGTCACCTTTGGCGGCGTGCTGAAAAGTGAGCTGCAATTGTGGGGCTTTCCGGTCACCAGCCGGGCCAGCAATAGCAACGGCAGCAATGGCCGTGAGGAAGAACCGGTCGTAGAGGAAGCGCCAGTGGTAGTAACGGCGTAACTAAGTTGTAGACCTGATTTGTAGATTTGTAGGGGCGCACCCCCGTGTGTGCCCAAAGTGGGCAGACCTCCGTGTCTGCCCCTACCTCCCTTCACCCGTCATTCCAACCAACGGGAGGAATCTTTCATCTTCCAGCCAGAAGGATTCTTCATCGCTGGGCTCGCCTGGCATGATGCGTTCGAATAAGGTCTGCGCCTGTCACAGCACAAGGAAACAGTCAATCGCTACCTGAGCAAGTGATTTACGTATTAGAATAGTAAAGTGCCAGCCAAATCACAGCTTCAGGAGAAATGATTCATGTTGACATCGGATCGCCCTATTTCCAACACCGTCATTACCGGGGGAGTTGGCTACCTGATAAAATTGTTCTCCTACAACTTTCTTACAGGCATGGTGGTGTTCACATTTGCTGCGCTCATTGCCGCTTATACCATCATTTTTGGCCCCGAAATGCCATTTCTGAAATACTTTTCCTTTATTCTGCCCCTAGATCAAAACGGCACGGGCAGCCTATACGAAGGTGATTTGATGCGGATTTTCAGGTTTATGACATTGATATTTTTTCTGGTATCGACCATAGGCAAACAGATGCTGCTATTCGCCAAAAGGTTTTTCCTCTCTACGAATGAGAACGACACGCTCGATGAAAACGAGCCGCCAAACCAAACGATATTCTCGCAAATAATGCGACGGTTTCTCATCAATGCCTTCTTCATAACGTGGGCATATCTGATTGTGGCTGTTGCTTTTCCGTTCGCCAAACTGTCTGAGGGAACAACGCTGCCGATGCTTTATATAATATTCGCGATTTTCTATGTATTTGCGATGGTATCGAATGCCCTTTTTGTGCTGATAGACAGCCTCTCCAATTATGTCTTGGCCAAAGCCTCAATTTTTGTTTGAGCAAGCCACATCTGTCGCCTAACTGACGCACGGCCGTTCCTTTTCCAACATTATCAGCTTATGCTACACTCCAAATACAAACAAATATAAGATGAGGAGTGAGCATTCTCAAATGCGAACGGGTTCAGCCAGGACGCATCTGAGGATGCTTTCTCCGCACCCGACAAAACAAATTTGTTTGCACGTAGCAGGTTTGCTGATGGTTTTTCCGTGCGGAGAAAAATGATCTTGAGTACTGTCAAAAGAATTGCCAAAATAACCTTACCCGTTGTTCTGCTGCTCCTGCTTATGGCCGCCTGTAGCCGCACTTCCCCACAGTCGCCACTCTATGGGGAAAAAATTCGTTATGCTCAGGGAAAACCGCTGGCCTTTCCTGATGTCACCCTGGAATTTGTGGGCAAAAGAGAGACCCCCCTATCGGCTGATTATCCACAAGGAATGACCTTTTACGACTTCAAAGCGTACCAGGGCAGCCAGGCGAAGCTTATTTCCTGGAGTGCCGGTACGGGCGATATTGGCCCAACCCTGTTTGAACTGGCCGGAAACAGCTATGTGTTGGAGTTAGCCATGTCTGATGAGCTGGGCTCTTTAGCTGAGAATGAACTGGTCTTATGGCAAGAAGCCATCCCGGTGACCGAAGCCCCTCTGGTACCACCTGACCCTACGCCAACGGCCGCGCCACCGATTACGGTTATGCTGGATGAACCGTTTAGCCTGGCCCTGAATCAATACGGCCGTTTGGAAGATACCGAGCTAGGGATTGAATTTTATGCGTTGGATGAAGATACGCGCTGCCCGCAGCAGGAAATATGCGACTCTTCAGGCGCAGCCAGCCTTACCATCTTCGTCTGGAAAACCAACATAGAGCCCATTGAATATGGCCTGAATACAGACCCCGCAGCCAATAAAAGGTCGGTTACTTACGATGAGTATCAAATTCGCCTGCTGAGTCTGGAGCCTTATCCGCAAACATCTGAACCCGGCATAGCCATTCAGGATTATCGGGCCACGTTTGTCATATCAAAATAAATGAAACGGTTCCAATAATGTAGTCGGCAAAAAGATTTTTCAGAAAAATCCAAGACGATTGGGCTGATTACTTGATTAAAAGCAGGCACATCTTGTGAATTACATAAAGGAGGTAAGCGTGTCCAGTCTACGTCTGTGGATGAGCCTTAGCCTATTGGTTCTGCTGTTATCAGCTTGCAATACACAATTCCCGGAAACGTGCCCTTCTCGTACGCCTATCGGGTTGGCAAATGCAAACGAAATTGCCAGTGATGACAGTCTGCCCTTCCGTTTTCCTCTCAACGAGTCACCCATTGATGAAAATCTTTACTATGGTTGGTTTGGCGTTTCCAATGAATGTACGCCCGATATTGTAGACTGTTACGAGTTTCCTGAGCGCAAATTTCACGCCGCCGAGGATTACAAACGTCCAGCAGGGACACCAGTTTATGCGATGGCGGACGGGATTATTAGCTATTCAGGACGTGCAGGTGGCTATGGATGGTTGATCCTCATAGACCATCCACAGGCGAACCTGTACTCACTGTATGGGCACCTAAGTCCAAGCCGTTGGAAGCTGAAGGCTGGCACGGAAGTAGAGCGAGGAGATTTGATTGCCTACCTGGGCGACTCTGATGAAAACGGCGGCAGTAAGGAGCAACCTCTTGTTACACACCTCCACTTTGGCATTCGCGCCGGTCAAACCGCAGATTATCCCGCCAGAGGGGAATGGCGTTACATGGGCGGGTGGATCAAGCTTTGTCCTCAAGATGTGGGTTGGCTGCAGCCCTCGTTGGTCATCACCGGTCAAGAAATACCGGCTGGAGGATATCCACAACCTAACGTGGGATTCTTGACCCGATGGGGATTGGAACTTCTCTTTGCCAGCCTATTCACTGTTGGTGGAGTCAGTATGCTTATCAATGCTTACAAAAAGAAAACTCGCTTCTTATTGCTACTCCCAGGCTCCATCATCATTGTGGCAGGAATTGTGTTTAATCACAACGGATTAATGAGGGGCTACATGTTGCCATTGATTGGGATTCTGATTCTGATTGCCGGAATCTATTATTACATCCGACGACCAATTCCGAAGCTGCATGATCGGTCATAGACCTCAAAAGCTATCAATAGCTTTGATTGACCCCCCGCTTCAGAAACTGCTATAATTTTTTGTGATTATACGGCCGTCGGTGTTTGTATTGCCGTCATTTTTGCGCTTAAATTTCAATTCAGTTTCCGGCACCGTCGGCTTAGGCCAACAGCATTCAAGGTATATGGTATGGCAAAAAAATCCCAGAAGGTGATGCCGATAACCATGCCTGGCAAGTGGTCAGTCGGGGCATGCATTGCCATGCCCATATTGTTTATCATCGGCAAATCACTGACAAGCTCATTGTATCAATCAGTTCCAGCAGGTGAAACCATTCTGGCAGATATTACCACAAGGCCTGCCCTGGCACTTACAATGATCGCTGGAATGGGGGGTGGCATTTTAGCCTTGATTACAGGCCTACTGGCTATTTTCAGACAGAAGGAAAAAGCCGTGTTGGTCTATGTTTCAAGCTTCATCGGAGCTTTGCTAATGCTGTTTCTGGCTGGCGAAGTATTGTTTCCCCATTAACAATTCACTGCTACAGAAAATGAAAATCCTGCCAGCAACCACGGCCCATTACTCGGGAATGGCCAAAGTTATTAATTCGCTTTACCCAGAAAATCCCACCTCGCGTTTGGAAATCGAGGAAGGTGACAAGCAGCGAAACCCACGGTTCAAATTCCAGCGCTGGGTTGCCATCGAGAAGAACCAGATTGTTGGCGTAGGCTCTTACAACCAGTCCATTTGGTTTGATCACCCTCAAAAATTCATAATTTGGATCGGCGTGCGTCCCGAAAATCAGAAATGCGGTATAGGCTCTATGCTTTATGAAACGATCCGGCATGGGCTGCAACCACTTGATCCCATCGCGCTGCGCGCCACCGCAACGGAGGACCGCCTGCAAAGTATACGGTTTTTAGAAAAACACGGTTTTTTGGAAGTCATCCGCGATATTCGTTCCGAACTAAAAGTCCAGTCATTTGACCCATCCCGATTTTCAGCGCTGGAGAATCAAATTCACACCTACGGCATCGAGATAAAGACCCTCTCTGAATTGGAATATGACTCGGACCGGAATCAAAAACTATACGACCTGGACTGGGAAATAAGCCTGTCCGTGCCGGGAGATCTGGCAGCGGGTATAGGACGTAGGGGATTAGATCAGTATGTCGCCTACGCCATCAAAGGGCAAAATGTCCTTCCGGAGGGATTTTTTGTGGCTCTAAAAGGGGATGAATACATTGGCCTGAGTCATGTGCTAATGCGAGAAAAAGGCATATCTCTATACCAGGGTCTGACCGGCGTCAAACCTCAATATCGACGTTTGGGAATTGGTCTGGCAATGAAAGTGCGGGGAATCACTTACGCCAAGGCGGCCGGGTACAGCACCATCCTGGCAGAAAATGACGCCAAAAAATATCCCCATGCTGGCGATGAATGAAAAGCTGGGCTACATTCGGAAGCCCGACTTGATAACCTTTGAAAAACAACTGCTTTTAGTGAATTTACAGGAGAGAAACAATGAATAACCGGAAATTTAGATTTGGGGTTACAAGTAACGGGGCATCATCTGCCGGGGAGTGGCAAACAAAAGTTGAGCAAATTGAAAATTTGGGGTACGCCACACTCTTAGTTCCTGATCATTTTATTGAGCAAATAGCCACGATGCCTGCGTTGGCCATGGCTGCTGCGTATACGACAACCCTTCGCGTGGGCAGCCTCGTCTGTAGTAATGATTTTCGACATCCCATTATGTTGGCAAAAGAGGCTGCGACACTAGATATGCTGTCCAACGGCCGTTTTGAGCTAGGTATAGGTGCTGGATGGTTGAAAGCAGAATACGATGCAATTGGAATTCCCTTTGATCCCCCGAGCAAACGAGTCAGTCGCTTTGAAGAAGCAGTACAAGTGATAAAAACATATTTTCAAGATGATCCTATAAAATTTGCTGGAAAATATTACAATGTACAGGCAGGCCAGGGATTGGAGAGAACGCCTGTACCCGTACAAAAACCATATCCGCCTATTTTGATTGGCGCAGGTGGCAGGCGAATGTTAGCAATGGCTGCACGGGAAGCAGACATTATCGGCTTGACAATCAAAGTCCAGGCAAATGGATCCGGGCCGGACCCCAGCGATATTGCCACAACACTCGCTCAGAAACTTGAATGGGTACAGGCAAAGGCCGGAGATCGGTTTGATGATATTGAATTTCATATTCATACCTGGGCAGTGGTCATAACAGAAGACCGTGAACAAGCAGCAGCGCAGCTGGCAAAAAGATTTCCCTTACCAGCTGAAATGTTACTGAACATTCCCTACTTGCTCATCGGAACAATTGAAGAGATAACTGATCAGATAATGAACTATCGGGCACAATATGGTATTTCGTATTTCAGCGTATTTGACCGCCACATGGATGAATTTGCACCTGTGGTTGACCTTTTAGCAGGCAAGTGAATGAAAGATATTCTCATTAAATGGTTCATGGCCAGCAACACCTGGCTTCTCCGGCTTAGTCGGGGGCGAATTGGAAGTAAACTCGGCACGCAGACCATCCTCATTTTGCACACAATTGGACGTAAGTCAGGCCAGGATCGTGCGGTTCCGATTGCTTATTTCACCTATGAAGGCGGCACCCTGATTGTGGCCTCAAATTGGGGCAAAGACACCCAAGCCAATTGGTACCTCAACCTAAAAAAAGAGCCTCACGCCAAATTAGAGATCAATGGCCAGCTCATCTCGGTGATCTCCCGTGAAGCCCAAGGAGAGGAATATGATCACTTATGGCAGTTTGTCACCGAGCGCCATCCCCCCTATTTGGAGTACCAGAAGATGACAACCCGCCACATTCCCATCATGATTTTTGAGCCAGCTGACTAATATCATCAAACAGCCCGCTACGGTTTTTCAATAGTCGAACTTTTTACAAGAAACAAGACGCTGATGAACGCAGATAAACGCTGCTCTCTCTTTTTAATCTGCTCTCTACTGCCGTAAAAATGCCGCATGGTTGCCAGGTAACATTCGTACAGAAGCCGTAGCCGTTTCCTCAAGAATGTCTTAATCTGATGACAATTCTACAACCAAGATAAGTGGAGAACGGAAAGTAACTTTAAAACGAAGTGTAAAGATGTGCTTCCGTTCTCCTTATAAGTAAATGCCTTGTGGCCTTCGGTTTTCAAGCAACTTTCCGGCATTTACTTAAGGAATATCTGATGAAAATAAATGTCAAAATAATTCTTAAGTTAAGAGAGGAAAAAGCTTGGTCTCAAGAGGAGTTGGCTAATGCTTCAGGGCTTAACTTGAGAACCATACAACGGATAGAGAAGAGAGGAACAGCTTCGCTTCATTCTAAGAAGGTTTTGGCATCAGCATTTGACCTCGATATTCAGGATCTCAATTATAAGGAAAAGCTAATGGCACCTTGTCCCGAATGTAAATCAGAAGAAGTGTATCAATACAAGGATTATATTGATACCACAACTATTGGTGGAGAATTATTACCAAAACTGGCTTCGGGTATGTTCTCCTCCGCCAAAATACGACCAGTTGTATGTGGTAACTGTGGTTTTTTGAGATATTTTGTGTCTAATGATGCTCTGGATAAATTAAAAGTATCGAAACATTGGCTGCGCGTATGATTTGGTCTACTAGGTCCGATTAAAAAACTGTATCTGGCAAAGAGGGGCCAGTGGAACGGCCGTTACCCAGCTACACAACTTGCTCAAACTAGCGACAACTGTGGGGCTTTTCGGTCACGGGTCGGGTTAGCAATGGAAACGGCCGTCGGGCGGAGAAACCGGTTGTGATTGAAGTTTGATGGTGTAAGATGCTTACAGGCCTGGCAGGTTTGCTCAACCTGCCAGGCCTGATTAATTTCACCCATTGGGTAGGCAGATAACCCCAGCAACTTAAAGCTTCGATATGGCAACAAGTAGTTCTGAATAAGTAAGCCGCCAGTGGTGAGGCAAATTTAAATCAATTGCCCCAGCTATGTTTAAACACATCTATCTGACCATTATCATCATCGGGTACCAAATCGGTAGCCGCAGAAATGTACACAACCGCATTGCCATTGGCCGCCATCGCGGGATTCTGAGAGACACCGTTCGCCTGGTTTCCAGCGCTGTCTACGGAAGCCAGGAACCGTTGTCCCGTTTGTTGATCATAGACAAAAATATCCCCCACACCGTTATTATCATCCGTCACCAGATTGCTGGCGGTGGAGTAAAAAGCGATATAACGGCCGTCGCCAGAAATGGTTGGCATGGAGCTTGATCCGATCGACGATGCTGGATTGGAAACCGCAAACGTGATACCCGCTTGCCGATCATGCACAAGAATATCGGTATCAAAATCACTGGTGGCTTCACCAGTTAAATTTGTCGCGAAAGAAACAAACGCCACGTAACGGCCGTCGCCAGAAATAGCAACACCCCCACTGGAATTAAAATTGCCAATTGTTCCGCCTGAAGTAACGGAGACCAGTGTCAAGTCGGTGGTATCCCGATCGTAGACGTAAACATCATCTTCATAGTTATTGTCTTCGGCCACAATATCGGCGCGGGAATCAAAGGCCAGATATTGGCCATCGGCGGAAAGGTCTAAAGCACTATAAGCAGGGGAGCCCACCGCGCTGGTAGTTTGGGCTTGCAGGTCACGAATATAAATGTAGTAATAGGGGCCAAGTCCGCTCGTGTACGCCACATACTGACCATCGCCAGAAATGGATGGGGTAACGGCGGCAGTAGCTCCGTCTAGCTGTTCACTGCCAGGATTTTTTGAAATACCAATCGTATCGCCTGTGGTCAAGTCATGGACAAAAACGTCAACCAGTCCATTTGTATCCCCGGCCACGAGATTGTCGGCCGTTGAAAGAAAAACAATGTAACGGCCGTCAGCCGAAATATCGGGCCGTAGAGAGGCACCGTTGCTTTGGTCGCCGTTAGACGCCACCGAAACGCGAGTAGTTGTGCCCATGTACGTATCACGTACAAAAATATCATCTACCCCGTTGGTGTCATTGGGTACCAGATTATTAGCACGGGAAACAAAGGCGACGTAACGGCCGTCGGCGGAAACAGCCGGAGCAGTAGACATGAAATTTCCCAATGCTTCATCATCCGCCAGAGAAATGAGAGCCGTACTGCTTAGGGGCACGCTGTTACTAATCGTGACCGTCGTGGTTTGCTGCACACTGTTGCCTAAATCATCATACGCCGTGGCCGTGATGGGGAAGGTACCGGTCAGGGCATAGGTATGGCTGGCCGGGAACCATTGATCGTCGCTGCTACCGTCACCCCACTGCCAATGCAGCTGGGTAATGGTGCCCGCTATGGTGCTCGTCACACCATCAATCGTGACGGTGAAATCACTGACCTGAGGAATTGCCAGGATTAAAGCGATGCCACTTTCTGTTGAAAACTGCCAGATAGGTCCTTCGGTGACTGCTCCCTGTTCATCTTCAGCAATAATTTGCCAATAGTATTGTGTCTGAGGGAGTAATGTGCCCGGATCATACATGGTATCAAGTTGATCAGCGGCAACCAGGATATCTGGCGTGCTGTCGTCGGCCTCTAGATAAACGTCGTAGGTAACGGTTCCCCCGTCAGGATCGCCTCCTGTCCAGGTCAAGACACGATCAACCACTTGATCAGTCGCCTGGTCTACAGGAAAAGGATTGGCCGGTTCAAAAGGAGGGTTATTGCTTGAAAGAGCCCATAGCAAAACATCCCACTTAAGAACCTCTTCCGTATGATTTCCCAAAGACTGGCCAAGAATTTCAGCCTGAACCCCGACCTTCGCCTCAATACCGCCATGCAGTTCCAACTTCCAATCTGCTGACAGGCCAGATATCTCCCCAACAAGCTTCGCGTATGGATTCGCAGAAGCAAATGGACCAGCAACACCGTAAAGCAATAAGCCCAATGGAGGATCGATGGAAGCTTTAAGCTCGGCGCCTATCTGACCGGTAGGGGGGTCAAATGAAAAATCATTTATCAGGTTGGAAACAGGATACCAGGTACGATCTTCGTATTGCAATCCGGCGGTTAAGTTAGCAGTTTGGGTGACTTTCGCCCATACTCCAGCCTTCGCCTCTCCCTGTATCTGTAGGTGGATAGGCATTTCGACAATAATGACAACCGGTACAGGACCAACGAATACAATAATGTCAGCGATATGGAGATTAGCAATTTCGATAGTTTTATCCAAAAAAGAGTTGCTCACCTCAGCCCCAACTTCTAAGGCAATCATTTCTTCTGCCCTAAAAATAAAGTTCAGTTCTTCCAATTTATGGTTTCGTATCGCAATATCAAAATCAACTTCAGGTGCCAGTTCCAGATGGCCATTGGCCTTTATCTGATCATTAGTGGTATTAAAATCTTCATCCTCATCATAGATGACCACGTTATTTAGCTCAAAAGTGAAGGTATCATTGAGATCAGTTGCACTTGGTCTCGCCTGTAACGTGACTCCTTCAACCAACGTCATCGATTCGACATCAGCGGGAGTTAACTGTTTAGATAGTTGAATGGAACCTTGTTGGATTGCATCTTCCAATGTTGCCGGAGCAGTGGTGACAATGACTTGTCCATTTGTTGAAGAAACGGCCGTTACCTTACGCAAAAAGCCATCTGGTGCTGCTTCACTGACATTCCCAACAATCACATCCCCTGCCGTTAAATCGCTTAACTGAGATGTCATTTGGTCAAAGGTTAAAATGGTGCCATCTGGGGAAATGGATGCTAGATGCTGGGTAGATTCTTCTGTTAGAACTTCTGTGGTTTCAGGGATAATTGGCGGCAGATCATTACGAACTATAGGCAAGAAAATATTTGAAGTAGTGGTTGCGTCAGCAACAGTAGAGTCAGCTTGCGAACTTTGTGCTGTTCGTACAAGCAAGCCAACAAACAGCAAGCCAATTAATAGGGAAAATAGAGCAGAGAGCGAGCGTTTCATTGAAAGTTTCCTTATTATATGAAATGAATAGATTGACCTGGCACATGTATTGTGTGGTTATTAAAGCAGAACATTAGTCCATTCAGCAGACTCTTAAGTCTGACAAACATATACCTATAGGTAGGTAGGCAAGTTGCTCTGGTTAAGTCAATTATAGATGGGGCATCTGACCAATTTAATGACTCAATGGGGCTATCTTTCCTGTGGCCATAGCAGGCGGAAAGAGAAACCGGTTGTGGTAGACAAGTAATGTTGTGAAACTGCCGTTCCCCTTGCCGGGCATTGAATTAATGTTACAGTCAGAGTTGGGGCAGAGATGGGTACGGCCGTATCCTCTTCCTGGCCGTTTAGCGTTGGTGGGTTCACGTCAAACAAGAAAGATGCAAAAGAATTGAGTCTTGGTTGGACGGCGAAATTTTTGAATTGATGAAATAAAATCGTAAGTTACGGCCGTTTCTCAACACGCATTTAAGCTATTGTTTGTGAGGGGAAACGGCCGTTACTACAATATCTTTTTCTAAACCACCTCCCAGAGCTTGGAGCCGAGGCCATTAGAAAAGCCGCTTTTTCTAAAATGAAAACATATAAAGGAATTAGGCATGGGACAGATTGAATTGTTGCAAGAATACCTCGTCAAGTGGCAAGATATTTTACGACTAAGGGATTGGGATATTCGGCTCACCCTCGTAGACGTTGAATGGAGAAAAACAGGCGATATTAAAATTGATGAGGATGACAGGAAAGCCATCGTCATGATAAATACTGTCAATCCGAAACAAACAAATCTGGAAGAGGTAATCATCCATGAGTTACTCCATCTAAAATTGTGGGGGATGGACCAAATGCTTGAACGGCTATTATTTAGCGTTTTTGGGCAAGACGAAAATGATCCCAAGTACGACTTTGCCTATACCCAATTCATGCTCCTTGTCGAATCCACGGTAGAAGATTTGGCTAAAAGTTTCCTAACTATTGGTGGTAGCAATAAAGAAATTTCTTTTGGCAGAGTCCAAAAGCTTGTAGATGAAGAATTGGCCAAAGCCAGCGAAAAGATCATTCTAGAGTAGGTTCTTTTTAGCCAAACCCTTCATCCCTCTCCCCCAACTGGCGGAGTAACATCTCCCCCATCCATCCGATGTTGTGCAAAAGAATTGATTGTACGATTAAGCTGCCTTCCAAACTGTTTGCCAAAAGCGGTCGCCTCGATTCCGTCTACGATGCTCGCGGCAACACCGAACTTTACATCACCCGTGATTTTCCAGACCATGCTTCGGAAACGGCCGTTGCTTTAACGGTCACCTCCACGGAAACAATCACTGGCAATCGGAGTGTCGAATGATAAAACCCGCACGCTACACCTTGCTTCTCATCTGTGCCGTACAATTCTTCCTGGCAATCGCCTTCTTCCTGCAACTGCCTTTTGCAGTTAATCTGTGGCCGTTTCCAGGGACAACCCCCCTGACGTTCATCTTTGTTTCTTCCATTTTTGCCGCAGCAGCAGCATCAACTTTGTGGGCCGTCGCCTCTAAAAATTATGGCGCACTGGCAGGCATCGGTCTGGATTACCTGACGATCCTGCTGCCCGTGTCAATCCTCTCGTTTCAGCTGGGTGCCAACAGTGAAACACCTGAGTTGACCATTTATGGCATTGCCTGCCTGGTCGGCGTCCTGTTTGGCTTGGGCCTCCTGCTGTGGAGCATTCGGATTCCTATCGACAACACGGTCCCACTGCCCGGAATCGTGCGCTGGTCTTTCGCCTTCTTCATCGTGGCGCTGCTGATCGTGAGCATACAGCTAATATTGAAAAGGCCAAATATTATTCCCTGGGCGATTACGCCAGACCTCTCGGTTGTCATTGGGGCGATGTTCCTCGGGGCGGCAATGTATTTTATCTATGCGCTGATCCGGCCGAGTTGGTTCAATGCCGCCGGTCAGCTGTGCGGCTTTCTGGCCTACGATGTCGTCTTAATCGCGCCGTTTCTAACCCGGCTGCCCACCACACCGCCCGAACACCAGCTTGGCCTTAGCATCTATACGGCCGTTGTTACCTACAGCGGGCTGCTGGCAATTTATTACCTGTTCATCCACAAACCCACCCGCATACGGCTAAGCATGTTGGCAAGCCGCGCCACAACGCTTTGAAACTGACACCACCTGCCCAGCCAGACCCAAGCAACTCAGCAACTGTGCCGCAGAAGCCAGGCAAAAAACTGGCAAATGTTTACAATAGGTTGGATCGATTCTGCAAATAAAGCGTTGAAGGCTATCGGAACACGAACGGCTAGGGTTGAAAAATATACGCAGTAAATTCTCGATGGAAAGGGATTAAATGATCGGCAAGAATAGAAACGGCCGTTGTTTGTAAACTTGGAGGTGACTCATGAGCAAAAATTTTAAGGAGATTATCATGTTAAAGCGCCCAGTCACACTCTTCTTGCTAATTGGGGGACTAATGCTGTCTTGCTTCAAGACAGCGGCAATTACGCCAGTGGCCCAAGGCACGCAATACCCCTTTCCGCAACACACTGTTTATGCACCTAACACCATTCGTCCCGACCATCGCACTCAGACACAACAAGATGACGATGTGCGCGCCTTTTACGATTACTGGAAGGAAAGTTATTTAGTCAACGCTGGAACCTCTCTTGATGGTATTCTCCTCTACCGCGTTGCCTATGGTGCAACCACGCCAGACAAAGACAGGACCGTCTCAGAGGGGCAAGGGTATGGCATGATCATTGTTGCCTTAATGGCTGGTTATGATCCCGAGGCTCAGATCATCTTTGACGGACTCTGGGAATTTGCCCGTGCCCACCCCAGCGATATTGACGCTCGGCTAATGGATTGGGATGTGCCTGATGCTTCAACCGGCAATAGCAGTGCCTTCGATGGAGATGCTGATATGGCCTATGCCCTGCTGTTAGCTGACAAACAATGGGGGAGTAATGGGCAAATTGATTACCAGACTGCGGCAGAGACACTAATAACGGCGATTCTTGAATCGACTATTGGCCCAACCAGCCGACTCCCGATGTTGGGAGATTGGGTAAGTCCAAACGATGCTACCTACAATCAAAATACCCCCCGCACTTCTGATTTCATGCCGGCTCATTTCCGAGCCTATGGTCGGGCGACCAATAATCCTGTCTGGTCTGAGGTAATTGTTAGCACCCAGACTATTATCACCAGCCTCCAAGCCAACCACAGCCCCATCACTGGCTTATTGCCTGACTTTACCACACCAACTTCTCCTACAAATGATACGCCCCAGCCAGCCCCTTCTGGCTTCCTTGAAGGGGCAAACGACGGCCAATATTACTATAATGCTGGCCGAGACCCCTGGCGCATTGCCACTGATGCTCTACTCAATAATGACCCAGTTTCACTTGACCAGGCCATTAAGATAGCGGTATGGGCAGAGGGTGCAACTGGTGGCAGCCCAAACGACATCAAGGCGGGGTACACATTAGATGGAACGCCGCTCACAGGGGGTGACTATTTTTCGTCCTTTTTTGCTGCACCTCTGGGCGTAGCAGCAATGACCGTACCATCTCAGCAAACGTGGCTTAATGCCATTTACGATGCAGTCTATACCAGTCATGAAAGCTATTATGAAGACTCGGTTAATCTACTCTGTTTGTTGACTATGACCGGTAATTATTGGGATCCGACAACGATTGAATCGTTCGAAAGCAGGTTGACATTCCTGCCGTTGGTTTTGCACTAAACTCGCTCATCTGCGTCTTAGTGTCAGTGGATCCAACCGTATCACTTTCCTGAATTTTTTGAAATTGGTGGTGGGAAACGGCCGTATCCCCCCCATAACCTCTAACTATGAAGAAAAAATCCAACTACTTTGTAGAAGAACGCATTTTGATTGATGCCGATATACACATTGTCTGGCAGCATCTTACCGACTGGGATTCTTACCACAGATGGAATCCATTTATCATCAACGTGGATTATACGCTTGATAAGCAAAATAAAGTGGAAAAGATGAAGTTTTATTTGCAGTGGCATGATGGCAAAACAGGCATGTCCCTTGAACAGATGGTACGGAGTGTCCCTCCTGCGAATGGATCAGCAGAGCTGGTGTACAAATATGCAGCCCTTGTGGCCAAACTCGGTTTACTAAAGGCTACCCGTACCCAGCAACTACGCACAAAAGGGCATCAAACCGAATATTATACGAAAGAGGAATTTTTTGGCATTTTGGCAAGGTTTGTCCCAATTACGGCCGTAAAAAAAGGATTCGCGGCCCAAGCAAACGCATTAGCCCATATCGCTTCGGGGAAATAAACTGATTTATGGGTTTCTTGCCCGTATGTTTGTCTAGCAGGCGGCTTTGCCGAACAGGACAGACTTTGTTGCTATTTTTGAGACTCAAACCAGTAGCGAGGAACCGTTTTCTTTTGAACATCCATGCGGTGGCAACATTCTTTGCAGGGCCGAAATTTTGTCACTCGCCTTTGCGTATGCCAAAATCGGACAGGGTGATTAATTGTCTTTTCCTTGCCACGGGCAAACGACCTACCACATTCTGGGCATTTTTGACGATTAAAATTAACAAAAGCGCTTAGGATCGTGCCAGCGCCAACCACCAAAAAGAGGAAGGTAAAGGGCCACGTATCGGTTACTCTTGCAACCGATACAGCGATTAGCAGGCAAAATATCCCCAACAAGATGCGGAAAAAACATCCTATCATGCTCAGCTCGGAAAGTAACAACAAGATTGGTTTGCAGATTCTGAGCGAGGCCCAGAAAAACATACGACTGTGGGATATTATGATCAATCAGTGGTGGAATTGCAATGACAAATTGCTGGCATTTAGGCAACAAAGGTATGAGATGAAAACCGCAAAAGCGAGTTGATCCTGTTCTATTTGGAACCGCTGCAAGGCACCGGCTACAAAGCAGAAGATTTTGTCAAAAACGGCCGTGGCGAGACACGCTTTGACCATTTATCAGCCGAACTTACCGTTCGTTCAGGCAAACTATTCGAGAATGCCATCATAAGTTGACGATCGAGCAATTTTCAAATTCCCCCCATTTGTGCCTTGACGAGTCGCTTTCAAACTGTTATAGTGCGCCAATCATGTTAACAAAGCCTGTTTATTTTTATTTTTACTTTTTTAGCACCCAACCACGCCGCAATTGTTGCGAGGGGGTCGTTACGCGCTAGAAAAGACCAGGCAAAACGACACAAAAACCAACAAGACGCGGCCTTACAAGCCGCGTCTTTTTTTGTTTATTGGCCAGGGTCGGCACGCCTCAAACAAATTAGATTCATCATTAATTTTTTGTAATGGACAGCCAGACCTAACGAGACGAACATTATAAGAGGAAGATCAAAATGCAATTAAACGGACTCATCAACAACACACCAGAACAACAGCCCACTACCTGCCGGGGTGTGCGTGGCGCCATCACCGTCAATGAAAACACAGAAGAAGCCATTCTAGAAGCAACACGAGAACTACTTCAGATCATCGTGAAGCGCAACGAAATGCATCCAGACGACATTGCCAGCGTCTACTTCACCACCACGGCCGATTTAAATGCCACCTACCCGGCCCTGGCTGCTCGCCAGATCGGCTGGAGCGATGTGGCGCTGCTCTGCGGCCACGAAATGGCTGTGCCCGGCGGACTGAAGATGTGCATTCGCGTGCTGATTCATTGGAACACCCCACGCTCTGCCAAAGAAATTGTGCATGTCTACCTGCGCGAAGCCCAAACGTTACGCCCCGACCGGCAAAATTTGCCCCCCATTCGCCCGCGCCAAATGAATGCGATGGATGCAATGCTCAAGGTAATGGCCTCTGTTCTATAATTTCAAGACCCTAAGGGTTTGGTATTGATGCACCAAGCCAATAATGGCAAACTCTTAGGGTCTTCAAACCTAAACAAATAAGGATAGATTAATGATGATCGTAGTCATGCAACCCAACGCAACCATGCAAGAAAAGTCCGGGGTTATCGCCTGGGCAGAAGAAATCGGATTTAAAATTCACCTTTCCTCCGGGAGTGAGCGGACCATTATCGGCATCATCGGGGATGATCGGGTGATTAACCGGGAACAGCTCGAGCGAATGTCTGGTGTGGAGCGTGTAGTGCCCGTCTTGAAGCCGTTCAAGATTGCCAGCCGCGAGTTCAAACCTAACGACACCCAGTTTTCCATTGGCGGGCATATGATCGGCGGCAAAGATCTGATCATTATGGCCGGACCCTGCTCTGTAGAAAGCCGCAGCCAAATTATAGAAACAGCCCACGCCTGCAAAGAAGCGGGCGCCCACATTTTGCGTGGCGGGGCGTTTAAACCACGCAGTTCGCCCTACTCCTTCCAGGGAATGGGTGAAGAGGGTTTAAAATATCTGGCTGAAGCGCGAGAAGAAACCGGCATGCCAATCATCACCGAGGTGATGGAGCCGAGCCTGGTCCCGCTCGTCGCAGAATACGCCGACATCTTGCAAATTGGGGCACGCAATATGCAAAACTACGCCCTGCTGCACGCCGTGGGCGAGTCACAGCATCCGGTGCTGCTCAAGCGGGGCATGAGCAGCCTTATTGAAGAGTGGTTAATGTGTGCCGAATATATTTTGAGCCACGGCAACACACGGGTCATGATGTGCGAGCGTGGCATCCGTACCTTTGAAAAATACACGCGCAACACCTTCGATATCAATGCCATCCCGGTGCTCAAGCAGCTGACGCACCTGCCAGTTATTGCCGACCCCAGCCACGGCACGGGCAAGTGGGAGTACGTGGAAAGCGTCACCAAAGCCAGCGTCGCTGCCGGGGCCGATGGGGTTATTCTAGAGGTTCATCCCCGGCCAGAAGAAGCGATGTCAGACGGCCGTCAATCCCTGAAGCCAGAACGATTTGCCCAATTGGTACGCGAGATGAAAGCCATTGCTCAGGCAGTTGGCCGAGACGTCCCAGACAACGAGAAGGTACCTGCCTAATATTTCTTGGCATTTTGTTTCTTCCTCCGCAAAAGGGCGCACACTGGGTGTAAAACACACCTTGATGTGCGCCTTTTTGTTTGTGGCTGGGTGAAGTACAATGACGGCCGTTAATGAAAAATCCACAGATTACACAGATTGCCCAGATTTTTCTCATAGGTCTCAAATGCCTTCTGTGTTCTCCGTGTCCTTTAAATTAGGATGGTTTTGATGGGTAAGGTTGAAATTGTAGAGAGCTTTGCTGCCCCAGGACGCGGGCCGGTTGGGTTGTGTTTCGACGGCCGTTTCCTGTGGAATGCTGATTTTTCCGGTGGCAAGATTTACCGGATTGACCCCGAGACAATGGAAAGCGACGTGGAATTGGTTTGTCCAGGAAATTTAAGCGGGATTACGTGGGACGGCCGTTCCCTATGGCAATCTCTCCACGACGGCGGTACCCTGCGCCGTATCAACCCAGAAACCAACGACTTTGATCAAACCATTATGGTGTGGGAACACGGCTGGCTTTCTGGTGTGGCCTGGGATGGCGAACATTTGTGGACAGCCTCACAGCAGCACGGCAAGCTGTTCAAGCTGGACCGGGACAGCGGTGATGTGCTGGAGACGATTCCCGTGCCGGTAGCCGGGGGCGGCCTGGACTTTCACGACGGCTCTCTCTGGCTGGGCATCGCCTACCCAATGGCTTTTGACCCGCTTTATGAACAGTTCAATTGGGAAGGGGAGGCGCAGCACTTCGCCATTCTGCGCCTGGACCCGGCTACGGGCGAGGAGCAGGCCCGCTACGAAATTGGTTTCCTGCCCATGGGCCTGGCCTGGATCGGCAATGACCTCTGGCTCAGCCACGTCGCCGAACGCAAGCTGCACCGCACAAAACCGATCTAAAAAACGCAAAGGCGCGGAGCACGCAGAGAATTAATAAAAACTCCGCGCTCTCTGCGCCTCTGCGGTAGAAATCTCCACTTTTTAGCGACGGTCGGTAGACAAAGCAGCAATGTACCGGTCAGCGGAACGGCTAACGGCCGTTTTGGCATCATTCCTTACCACCCGCCCCCACCAGGCCCCATAGATTCGGTCAAAGTTGTAGGGGGATACGGCCGTTACAATCTCATTCACCTTCTTGACTGGCAGCGGAATCAAGTTGGGGTAGCTGTACATGAAGCTCACCCAGCGCCGGTCAGACACCACCTGGATGATGTCCCCGGTAAGCAGCACGCCCGCACCATCGGCCCCAGCAGGCCAGTGCAGCATCGTGCCGCCAGCAAAATGACCCCCGCCCCGAATCAATGTCAGATCATCCCATAACGATTTTGTCTCGCCCGCCCAAAACTCAACGGCCGGATCGGGCCGCATCACCCACTGTTGGTCAGCCGCGTGCAGGTAAATGGGCGCATCAAACACCTGCGCCCATTCGATCATGCTTGAGTAGTAATGGGGGTGGGAAATGGCGATGGCGTTAATACCACCCAGTTTGGTCACAGCCTCTTTCGTCGGCTCGTCCAGCAAGGTAATGCAATCCCACAGCAAGTTGCCCTGCGGCGTCTGCACCAGCAGTGCTCGCTGGCCTATGGCAAAACCAGGTGTCGTGCCAATGCCGGTCAGATTTGGCTCCTCATCCTCGATTTTGTTGTGATGATTGCGTTGCAGTTCGGCCAGGGTGATCCACTGCTGCCCGTCCCAACCGATGTACTGCCGTTCGTCTTCGCAAATGGGGCAATGTTCTGGGGGAACGGCCGTTGCCGGAAATTGCGTGCCACACGTTTTACAAATGAAATGTTCCATCATGCATCCTCCGTGAATGTTTCTCAATCAGCCCAAGCATAGCGGCTAAAGCCCCAAACAAACTCCGGCAAAAGAATGAAGATAACCTGTCCAAAAGGGCAGCTAATCTAGCCAGCCCGCAGGACAAATTCAGTAATTTCTGGTGGGCAGTTCAGGCGCACGGCCGGGCCGATGAGGCCGATGCCGCGATTGGTGTACACTTGCCCCTGCCCCACCTGGTACAAGCCATTGTGATATTTTTGACCATAGCGTGGCAGCACAATCGGTCCCAAACCAGGCACGCGTACCTGCCCGCCGTGAGTGTGGCCAGATAGCTGAAGTTGAATACGGCCGTCCCCCAAAAAATCATCAGCAAAGTCAGGCTCATGAGCCAGTAAAATCGTAGGCACATCCTCGCGCCAGTTAGCCAGCGCCGCCTCAATGTCTGGCTCACCGCTCCACAAATCATCCACGCCTGCCAGTAATAGCTGGCTTTGGTTGAGCAACACGCCCTTGTTGTGCAGCAATTCAATGCCGTGGGCAGCTAAGCCCTGTTTCACCACCTCTGCATCCGTCCAATGATCATGGTTGCCCAAAATGGCAAAAATGCCGTGGCGCGGATTCAGTTTGGCCAGTTCAGGGGCAAGGTCAAAGATAGATGCGGCCGTTTCCAGCACGTAATCACCCGTCAACACTACCAAATCCGGTGCCAGTTCGTTTGTCTTAGCCACCGTTCTTTTTGCTAGGTCCAGCGTGGTGAAGGGGTACAAATGAAAATCGCTGAGCTGAACAATTTTGATGCCATCCAGCCCAGCGGGCAAATGGGGCAGTGCAATCGTTTGCCGCGTAATCGTGAGCCATTCCGGCTCTACCTTGGTGACGTAACCTGTGCCAGCAGCCCCACCCAGCACGGCAGCCCCAGCAAACTTCATAAAGCCGCGTCGCGTTAGTTTCACGGCACGGCCTGTTGGATCTTGCTGATTTGCTGCAACGTTAGCGGCCCCGGATACAAATCGAGTTGCGGCAAATCTTGCAGCGGTACCCATTGGAAAATGTGCTGATCGGTAGGTGTTTGTCGCGCTAGCTCTGGGCCACCAAGTGCCAATTCACCGCTGAATTCGGTCACCAGGTAGGCATGTTCACGATATTCACTTTCTTTCTCGCGCACCCACAAGAGCGGCCCTAAAACGATGTCGTAATTGGTCTCTTCCTTGGCTTCACGCAGCGCCGCTTCCAGAATCGTTTCGCCCGGCTCCACACCGCCGCCAATGGCCACATGATGAATCCGATCTTCCCGTATCCGCTTAAACACGAGGAAACGGCCGTCTTCATAAATATACAAACTTACACGTTCGCGCATACACTCTCTCCATTGTCACAATCGCCCCAGCAGCCGCAGTACCCGGTCGGGAAAATCAGAAATCAGCCCATCAACGCCCATGTCGAGCAGGCGCTGCATGTCCGCTGGTTCATTGACCGTCCAGACATGCACGGCGATGTTGTTGCGCTGCGCGGCCCGGATGGAGCGCGGCGTCACCAGGCGGATCCCGCTGTCTTCGTCAACTTCAGGAATTTGCAGCACCTGACCATCCCCCCAGTAAAAGCGATCCAGCCGCAGCTTACTGAGGGCAATCCAGCGCACCGTCTCGGCATGGGAGGCGGTGCGAGCCACCTCCGGGCAGGCACGGCGAAAATCAGCCACGGTTTTGTTGCTAAACGAACCGACGCACAGCCGGTGGGCCACATCGTGCTGGCGGATGAGGTCAGTGAACGCCTGCACCAGGCTTGGCTCCTCCTGCTTCATATCGATGTTGATCCACAGCTCAGGGAAGCTCTCAAACACCTCCGCCAGTGTGGGAATGACGATACCCTGCCCGCGAAAAGGGAACGTTTGGCCGCCATCGGGCGTAAAACGATAACCTGCATCCAATTTTTGCAGCTCAGTAAAGGTGTGGTCTTGGATACGGCCGTTCCCCTCCGTCGTCCTGTCTACCGTGGCATCATGGCACACCACCAGCACGCCATCGGCCGTTTGGTGGATGTCGATCTCCAGCCCATCAATGGGCAGTTCCGCCGCCTTGCGGAAGGAGAGCATCGTGTTTTCCGGGTACAGGCCGCGCCAGCCACGATGCGCCAGCACCACCGGGCCACCCTGGTGGGCGAATGGTTTACTTGGCAGGCGCATGAGAATTGTGAATAATGAATTGTGAATTATGAATTGTTAAGTTGGTCACCCTGTCACCTTGTCACCCCTTCACCCTTTCACCGAACAACTTCCAACAACAAGTCCGGCCTATCCGTAATAATCCCATCCACGCCCAACGCAATCAATCGCTCCATTTCGGCCGTTTTGTTGATCGTCCAGGCGTGCACCTGGATGTTGTGGCTGTGCGCCACACGAACAAACCGCTCAGTAATCACGTCCACCTCACCAATGATGGGCAGCGATGAGGTGCGCGGCACCTGAAAAGCCGTGCCCGGTGCCTGGAACAGCGCGCCCAAAAAGACGGTGTTCAGACCAAAAAAGAGCTGGATTTCCGGCTCCACCATTGACGTAATGACATCGGGACATACGTCACGGAATTCTTCCATCGTAGGTTTGTGGAAGGTGGCGACCAGAATCTTGTCTTCCATCTTGTAGTCGTGAATGAGCTGGCAAAACGGCCGTACCATGCTCGGCGTTTCTTGCTTAATTTCAATGTTCATCCGCATGTTTGGGTAGCGCTGAAACATCTCTTCTAGCGTCGGCACCTGGATGCCCTGGCCGCGATACGGATAAGTTTGCCCGTCGTCATCGGTCCAGTAGGTGCCCGCATCCAACTCGCGGATTTCGGCAAAACTCATCTCTTTGATGGCCCCACTGCCGTCGGTGGTGCGGTCCACCGTGGCGTCGTGCATGAGAACGATGACGTGATCGGCCGTTTGGTGAATGTCCATCTCCAGTACATCCACGCCCAGTTCCATTGCGTGGTCAAAAGCCACCAGCGTATTGCTGGGGCGCAGCCATTCACCGCCCTGGTGGGCGATCACCATGACGCCGTCTTGCTGGCTAAAAAATGGATGCTCCGGTACCGGCTGTGCCTGCCATGCCAGCGCGACGTACGAAACAGCCAACAAAATGATCGCCCCCAAACCAAACCGTGTCTTTCGGCTCCTCATCTAAATTCTCCGTCCCAAAAGTATCAAAAATCTGCCGGATTGTACCAAGAAGCGGGTTGTGAGGCATGGGTAGGAATGAAACACGCCCCAAATTCGTTCCTTACTCAAATTCGTTGTTGTCTGTACGGCCATTTGCTCCTGAACCCCACAAAAGACACGCAGATATCAATACCCTGAACCATACCCATGCCAGGATATCATATCTTCCTGCGTAAAATTTCTATTTCCTTTTCCAATAATGGGGTCACCATTTTCAAGCGCGGCCTGCAATGATTTAGGCGAGTAATAATAAGCAACCCCAACCCTGGTTTCAGGGCAGATCATGCCTGAATAAACGGTAGACTTCAAAATAGTAAATGTATAGCCGTTTGCAGGATACAAGAAATACCCGGATTCAGTCACAGCCGGATAGGCTTGATCTAAATCCCATTCTTCACAAGAATAGTTTATCTGCTCCCCAATTCGAAGTTCTTCTAACGAGTTTGAAGCATATGCTTCCGGAGCTCCAAACTGATCAATCAGCATGCTCACTGAAATTTGGTCGCGTGCTCCATAATTGATAGCAAGATATGTCACTACGCTATCTTTAGAGCCGTCCTCAAAAATGATATTTACACTTCCACCGCTGCCGGGAAATTCAACAACAATAACATTTTGATTTGAACTAAACTTTGCGACCTGCTCAACTTCTATGAGTTGGTCCAGAATGCTTACAACTTCCTCCTTTGAAGAGATTCCAGGCCTAATTTCTTCCCAACAAGGAGAAGCACAAGAAAGACTGTTCACTAACTCCGAATCTGGGTTAGTAGGCTTTGGCGTTGGCAAAGTCACTGTTTCTATAGAAGGAGAAATCCCACCGAAATCAGTATCCTCCTGACTGCAACTCATCAAGAGCATAAACATCCAAATCATTAAAACAGACAATGCTTTGTGTATTTTCATTGTTCTGTATGCCAGATTTCAGTCACAGTCTGTTCAGTAACCAGAACGAATTTTGGTGTGCTCCATTAACGAAACATGAGTCGCGGGTGAAACGGCCGTACCCCTCTCCCCTCACTCAAATTCGTTGTTGTCACCATTAAAGCAAATAATCAATCCCCAAAGCAAAACAAAGGGCACGTTCCACAGCCTCCAATTTGTCCGGCGAGAGAACCGCCAACAAACCACCCACATTCGCCTTGGGCACCGTCTGCAAATTGTCCAGATTAACGGCCGATTCCGTCAAAACGCCGTCTTCAGCAGGGGTTAATACAACTTCGCTAGGAATATTGCGGATGGTAGAAGTGATCGGCGCGACGGTGACGCCAGTCAAGATCTCCAGCGCAGAATCACGGGTCAGGACCAGCACCGGTCGGCGTTTGTCCGGCGGGCGAAATGTGTACCAGCGGATTTCGCCCCGCTTCACGGCGCATCCTCCCAAACTTGTTCATCCTGCCAGACGTCAAATTCGTCTGGCTCGACTGGGTGCCTTTCATAACCAGCAATTTGCTGCCGTTCAAGGGCGGCAATGCGACGTGCCCGCAGTGCTTGTTGCAACGCCTCGCGTAAAAATGCGGAGCGGCTAGTACCTGAATCGCGTACGGCCGTATCCACCGCAGCCAACAACTCTTCATCAATTGTCATTTGAATTGTTTTCATAGCTTCACCTATTGCAATGTGGAACTCAATCCACATTGTAGACCACATTAATTGTCGTTTCAAGGAAATTTAATATTTTTCTTGAAAGATGAGCCGAGGGTGAAACGGCCGTTGCGATCAAAATCCCATGCAGTATAATCCCTCAGTCAGCAATCTGAAAACCGATTACTGACCACCGAATACCGAAACTTGGAGATAAAAATGGCACGTCGAGCAGTCTTTCCCTTCACAGCAATCGTCGGACAGGAACGTATGAAACGGGCGTTGATCCTCAACGCCGTCAGCCCCCAAATTGGTGGCGTCCTCATCCGGGGCGAACGCGGTACCGCAAAATCCACCGCGTCCCGCGCCCTGGCCGCGCTCCTGCCGGACATCGAAACCGTCGCCGACTGCCGCTTTGGCTGCGACCCCAACCGCCCCAGCCAATGGTGCGATGAGTGCCGCGTGCGCCATGCTGACGGCGTACTGGAAGTGATGACCCGCCGCACCCCCTTCGTCGATCTGCCCGTTAGCGCCACCGAAGATCGCGTCGTGGGCACGCTGGACATCGAAAAAGCGATTCAGAAAGGTGAAAAGCATTTTGAATCCGGCGTACTGGCCGCCGCCAATCGGGGTCTGCTCTATGTGGACGAAGTAAACCTGCTGGACGATCATGTCGTCGATCTGCTGCTGGATTCAGCGGCGATGGGCGTTAATGTGGTCGAGCGTGAAGGTATCAGCTTCACCCACCCCGCCAAATTCATTTTGGTGGGCACGATGAACCCGGAAGAGGGCGACCTGCGCCCCCAACTGCTGGATCGCTTCGCCTTTTCAGTGCACATTTCCGGCCTCAGCAACGCCCACCAGCGCGTCTCCATTATGGAACGACGCATCAACTTTGAAGTCAACCCCGATGCCTTCCGCGAAGAGTGGGAAGCGTCGGAAAAGCAGCTGGCTGACCAAATTTGCGTTGCCCGTGAAATGGTAAACAGTGTGAAATACTCCCGCCGTGACCTGCACTCCATCGCCGGACTGACCAGCGCCATGAACGTCGATGGCCACCGCGCTGACCTGGTTATTTTGCGTGGGGCGCAAGCTCACGCCGCTTTCCAGGGCCGAAAACAAATTACAGATGAAGACATCGTCTTGGCCGCTGAACTCGCTTTGCCCCACCGTATAAAAGGACGGCCGTTCCAAGATACGGCCGTTTCCGCCGCCGACCTCGAAGAAAAACTTGAAGACGTACAGGCCGAAATGGGCATGGGCGAACCCACCGACGACCCCATGGACGACACCGTTGACCAAAACGACGTAAAAAAAAAGCCCTAGACTCAGATGAGAACAGTGACGGGGCCGAAACCAGCCAACAGGCTGAGGCCGGTCCCCAAACCGTGCCCCAATCCGCCCAGGATGGCCAATGGTGGGAAGGCGGCCAAAAGATACAGTCCAAACAAGAGTTTATGGCCCGTCGCCTGGATACTCAGCTAGACCGCCTCACCCGCAAATCAGCCGGACGCCGCTCCCAAACCAAAACCGAACGCAAACGCGGCCGTTACATTCAATCCCGCGTGCCCAAAGGCAAAGTCACCGACCTTGCCTTTGACGCCACCTTCCGCGCCGCCGCGCCTCACCAAAAAGAGCGTGACCGTTCCAAACTGGCCCTCGCCCTGGAAAAGAGCGATCTCCGTGAAAAAGTGCGCGTGCGCCGCGCCGCCAACCTCATCCTCTTTGCTGTAGACGCCAGCTGGAGCATGGCCGTCGCCGAGCGCATGGAAGCCACCAAAGGGGCCATCATGTCCCTACTCACCGACGCCTATCAGCGCCGCGACCGTGTGGGTCTTATTGTCTTCAACAAAAACGATTCTAACCTGGTGCTGCCCCCCACCAATTCAGTGCAGTTAGCTAAAAAAGCCCTGGCAGACATCGCCGTCGGTGGCAAAACGCCCCTCTCTGCGGGCTTGATGATGGCCTACGAAGTGTTTCGCCAGGAGTCACACACCCACCCAGATGTTATGCCCATGCTCATCCTGCTCACCGACGGCGCGGGCAATGTCAGTCTAAGCGATCTACCACCGCAAGAAGAAGCGCATCGTATCGCCGAACTCATCAAAGATGCGGGCGTACGCTCCGTTGTCATCAACATGGAGCATGCCGCTTTTGACCAAGGGCTGGCCAAACTTCTGGCCGAAAAGCTGGAAGCCCCCTGCCACACGCTGGAAGATTTGCGCGCCGACACGCTTTACCAAACCGTCTTGGGCGAACTAGACAATAAAAAATAAATCACGAATAACGAATGCAAAATTCGTTTCATTCGTTTATTTGTCCAATTCGTGATTTGCTTTTCTACACTCTGCAACCAATTTGCAACCGCTTTGTTGTAAAAATAAGCATTATTACCCGATAAAAATCCACAATAAGGAGATTCTCTTCCCATGTCCACCGTCCCGACTTTACCCGGCATTACGTCCCAAATGGTGCAAACCGATCGTTTAAATGTACACGTTCTTTCCTGCGGCCCAGAAAATGGCACGCCGGTTCTCTTTGTCCACGGCAACGTTTCTTCCGCCACATATTGGGAAGAAACCATGCTGGCCCTGCCGGATGGCTTTCGCGCCATTGCTGTAGACCTGCGGGGCTATGGAGACACCGAACCGCTGCCCATTAGCGGCATTACCGGTATGGCTGACTTTGCTGACGATGTGCGTTCTGTTGTGGAAACATTGGGGCTGGGCAAGCATCACATCATTGGGCACAGCATGGGCGGTGGCGTGGTAATGCTCTACGCTATTCAGCATGCGGCCGATTTGCTCTCCATTACTCTGGCCGATCCGGTTTCGCCTTACGGCTACGGTGGCTCAAAGGGTGCCGACGGCGCTATGACTTACGACGATGGCGCACCCAGCGGCATCAATCCTGAGTTTGTGCAGCTGCTGGCCAGCGGCGAAAGCAGCCTGGAAAATCCGATGTCGCCGCGTAACGTTCTCCGGGGATTTTATGTAAAGCCGCCTTTCATCTCAGCACGTGAAGATGATTTAGTCAGTTCTATGCTCACCACCAAAATCGGAGATGATCATTATCCAGGCAATGCGGTCCCATCCACCAACTGGCCTGGGGCAGCTCCAGGTGACAAGGGCGTGTTACCCGCTTTCAATCGCAAAAACTTCGACGCCAGCGGCCTGGCTAACATCGATCCCAAGCCCCCCATTTTATGGGTCCGGGGTGCGGATGATTTGATTGTGTCTGACTATGCGATGTTTGATCTGGCCGCGTTGGGACACATGGGCGCTGTACCCGGCTGGCCCGGCGATGAAGAATGCCCTCCCCAGCCAATGTTGGCTCAAACCCGGGCCGTGCTAGACGGCTATGCGGCCAATGGCGGCAGCTACCAGGAAGAAGTGATTGAAGATGCCGGGCACTCGCCGTATTTGGAGAAGCCAAAAGCGTTTAACGCTGTGTTTCATGCGCACCTGGCTGGTTAACGGCCGTTTCACCCATCAACCATTATCAAAAAAAGACCCGCTGAAAAAATCAGCGGGTCTTTTTTATCACACTAATGGTGAAACATTAAGCATTGTAAGCCAAAAAGTAATCGCTGGCCTCATCATGAACCAGCAACGCCCAAAGGGTATAGACGCCTAACATCGTGCCAAAGGGGAAATTCATCAGGCTCAAAAAGCCAATGACAAGCGCCAAAATGCGCGCCCAGGATTTTCGTTTGAGCAAACCCCATCCGGCGAGGATGCCCGGGATAGAAACGACAACCAATATCCCCAAAACAAACGTGCCCACAACAGCCAAAATACTTGTTGCTTCACCATCTGCCGCCAACAACCCAGCGCCAATCAAGATGAAAAAGACAAAAACACCAATGCACAGGGTTAAGACATTAAGGGCAATGTGAAGCCAGCCCAAAATCGTAATATGTTTATCCAACTCTTTAAACTCGGTTTGTTTCATTTTCATACCTCCCTGATTTATCATTCCATCACTAAATAACTGCTTACCTCTACGCAGAATAACAGGTTGAGTTGTAGTTATAGGCGGTGTTTCATCTCTTTTTTCCAGCTATTTTGCAGGGAATTTAACGGCCGTATCTTGACAATCTCTATTACCCTATGCTATCCTGCCGCCATGTTTGTTGACTAGTCAACAAACGCCTTTAGGAAAGTAGCCATGACCGATAGTTCAGCAGAAGAAAACCTGTATCGTCAATTCCTGACTATCTTTGTGCTGCTTGACGATGGCGACCGGCGCACCTTCAAACAAATCGACCTCACCACCACACAATACAACTTCCTTCGCACTCTGGACAGCGCCGCCACAGACAGCCTTACCGTTTCCGAATTAGCAGACAAGCTGCTATGCACGCGGGGCAACGTCACCCGATTGGTGCAGCGGCTGGGCAAAAGCGGCCTGATTCGCACCGGCAGCGACGATAACGATCAGCGATTGGTGCGTATCTCCCTCACCCCGGAAGGCCAAGCCAAGCTGGCGCTGGCGCGCCAACTGCATGAGGCTTCCATTCAACGACGCCTGGCCGCGCTCACCCCGGACCAACGACAACAGCTGCTTGATTTAACGGAAACGGCCGTTCAGCTTTTGCAAACGGACCTGGCTGCCCAAACAACGTAGCACACATTTACTTCATTGGTAGTTTATCAATCTGGCAGTGACCCTGATTTCCCGCAAAGATATGGTGGGAAACGGCCGTTCCCTGCCCCAACAGCCCGCAGCCCCATCTGGCACGGCTGAACCCACTTATTTTCACAATTGGAGGTATTTCCTGATGCATTTTGCACGCAAACTATTTGGCTCCATGGCGTTCCGCGCCCTGTTTCTCATGGCCTTGCTAAGTTTGGTCTGGCAGACACAATCGGCCGTAGCCGCCGCTGCCTTCATCGACCACGCCGGTAACATTGTGCCTTCCGCACCCACCAGCAGCGACACCGTTGATTTTTGGGTCCAGGTGGGCTACCAGGGCTGGGTCACTGACACCCGACTCTACCTCACTACCGATGGCAGCGAGCCTTCCATCCACCCAACCACCCACGCAGCACAAGGCAGCACACAAGCCATTACCATGACGCTGGACCATGTCGAAGGCACAACGCTGTGGTACAAAGCAACGGCTGGGCCTTGGTCTAACAACACCGTAATCCGCTATAAAATTGCCTCCTGGCACAGTGGTGGCGGCGACACCAAATACGCCGACAGCACCAACGATTGGCCCGTGACCGATCCAACTCAGGCACGCATTTTTGGCTTCCGCGTGGGTGAAAACCAGCTACCCTCCTGGATTGGCGATGCCATCATTTACAACGTCTTCGTCGACCGTTTTTATGATGGCGACACCAGCAACAACGATTACTGTGCTGAAGCTGCCAGCGGTTACTGCGACAACAACCACGCTGTCCACGGCACGCTGCCCGCCCATCCCCAGGATGATTACCGCTTCACCTACAACGGCGGCGACCTGGACGGGGTGGTTGAGCGACTGGATTATCTGGAAGACCTGGGCATCAATGTCCTCTGGCTTTCCCCTGTTTTTGACAATCCCAATTTTTACACCGACACCGATTACAACAGCAATGGTGATATCTACTTCACCTACCACGGCTACCATCCCAGCGACCCGCTGAGCGTGGAAGAAGTATTCGGCACCCAGACGGATTTACAAACATTGGTGACTCAGGCCGCCAACCGCAACATTCGCGTGATTTTGGACTTTGTACCCAACCACACATCCAGCCAGCACAGCAACTTTGTTAGCGCCAGCACCACCTGTGCCGGACCGTTTAGCGCCTGGTACACCTTCAGCGCGTGCAGCACCGCATCGGATCCCAGCTTCACGGTTAATTTCCCCTCCGGCTTCAACACCAGCTCGGCCAGCTACACGGTTTATGGCTCCAACGACACCAACAAGAGCTTTTTTGGCGTGCTGGAGCTGCCGCAAATCAACAACGATAACAGCGCCGCCCGTAACTGGGTCATCAACAGCCGGGCCGATTACTGGCTTACCACGCTGGGCAATGCAGGCTACCGGCTGGATTATGCCCCTGGCCCCAGCACTGACTTTTGGCGCGAATTTAATGACACCGTCGGCGACAGCGACACCTTCACCATTGCCGAAATCTGGCTGGACAACGGGCCGGAAATGATTCGCCGCCAGCAAGGGCGCATCGATTCAGCAATGGATTTTGAGGCCAATGCGGCCATCGTGGGCTTTTTTACCAGCGGCAACAGCGTAGACTCTTTGGACAGCAGTCTGCGTGACCGGGCCAGTTTCTACTATCAGGATGGCATCTCGCCCAGCGAATTTGTGCGCGGCTGCTTCATTGACAATCACGATATGGACCGCTTCTCGCACCGCGTCAGTTACAACCTGGCAGACATGAAACAAGGGGCGCTGCTCATGCTCACCCAACCTTGCGTGCCGGTGATGTATTACGGTGACGAAATTGGTTTGGGGCAGGAGTTTGGCATTTACCAGTTTGGCGGTGGCCGTCCAGAATACGCTCGCGAACGGATGGCCTGGGGCTTCTACGACGGCTCCGCACCTTCGGAATGGTATGGCAGTGCCAACAGTACGTTGTGGAGTTTCTACGAAACGCTGATCAACGTGCGCAAGACCACCTCAGCCCTGCAAACGTTTAGCCCAGCAGATTACATTGCGCTGTACCGCCACAATGCAGACCGCACCTACGCCTATCAGCGAGGGCAAGGCAGCAGCGCCGTTTTGGTAGCGCTTAATGACAGTGGCGGCACCCGAACGCTGAATATGCCAAACATTGGCGGGGTAGCCTTGCCATATGCCAACGGCACGGTGCTGGTTGATTTGCTAGGCAGCGGCAAGAGCTGCACGGTAACCAGCGGCCAATGCTCAATTACGCTAGACAATAATGATCCTGGTGTGGTTCTCGCCCCACAATCGGGTGGCAGTGGCACTACAGTGACCTTCACGGTCAATGGGTATGTGACGCAGTACGGTCAGGATATGTATGTGGTGGGTAACGTACCAGAATTAGGCAACTGGAATCCAGCCAACGCGGTGCCGCTAAGCTGGGTGGACAGCGATACCTGGAGTGGGCCAGTCACGTTTACGACGAGTGCTGGACAATCAATCCAGTTTAAGTTTATTGTGCGGCAGGGTGGCACCACAATTTGGGAAAGCGGCAGCAACCGCAGCTACTCAGTGCCTTCCAGCGGCACGGGTAGCTACACAGGTTGGTGGCAGTAAGTCCAGCTTGTAACAAAACCTGATTGACATGAAACGGCCGTTCCTGGATGGGAACGGCCGTTTTGTCATTTGCTCCCCTGTCTGCTGCTGGCTACAATGCACCCTACGACTAATTTCTACTGTTGAAGGATGAACTGTGTATCGGCAAAACATTATTGTACGGACCAAACTGGTGCCGTCACGACCGCCCCAACATACGATGCCCCGGCCACGCATCACGCAGCGGCTGCTGGAAGCGCAAAACCATCGCCTGACCATTGTGCAGGCCGGTACGGGATATGGCAAAAGCACCGCCCTGGCAGCCCTGGCAACAAGCCAGGCAGAAGACGCCCTGCGCTTTGTCTGGTACCGGTTAGAAGCCGAAGACAGCGATGTGCAATCTTTTTTGCTGCACCTGCTGCATGGCTTTGGCATTGCCCTCCCCAATTTGTCTGATGCGCCCCTGGCCGCGCTGGAAGCATGGGGGCAACAACGACAACAACCCAGCTGGACGGCCGTTATCGACAGCCTCATCAACGAACTGGCCCGTGAACTCAGCCAGCCCACTTTTTTGGTGTTGGATGACGTACACCTCATTAACGACAGCAGTGAACCTGTCCGCATTTTGGATCGATTGATCGGCCTCGCTCCAGATCACCTGCACATCATTTTAGCCAGTCGCTATCCATTAACTTTGCCCTCGTTGGTGACCTGGCGGGTGAAGGGACAGCTGTTGGAAATTGACCAGAAAGAGCTGGCCTTTACCCCCACCGAAATTGATGCCCTATTCCGCGAGACGTATGGTCACGCGCTCTCGCTGGAGCAAGCGTCGATGGTGATCAATCGGGTTGAAGGGTGGCCCATTGCCCTACACCTGATCTGGCAGCAATTGCAGCGGGACGGTGGTGCGTCGCTGGCCCAGGCGCTGTCACAGCTTTCAGGCACGGCCAGCGATTTGTTCCAATTTTTGGCCCAAGAGGTACTGGCCCAGCAGCCAGAAGATATTCAGGCGTTTTTGCGGGAAACGGCCGTTCTCCGTGAAATGACAACCCCTTTGTGCAACCAGCTGCGCCGCCGCCAAGACAGCCAACAAATGCTGCGCTACCTGCTGGAAAAAGGCTTGTTTGTGGTCAATTTGGGCAACGGCTACGTACGCTACCATCATCTGTTCCGCGAGCTGCTTTACAGCCAGCTGGCCCCCAGCGAAGCCGACAATTTACATCAGCAGGCAGCTACCATTTACCAACATCAGGGAGATGAGGAAGAAGCCATTTACCATTTGCTGGCGGCTGAAGCGTATGAGAAAGCGGCCGTTTTATTGGCCACGTTAGGGCGGCGCATGGTGCGGTTAGGCCGACTGGATACCCTGGCCAACTGGATCGGCTATCTGCCTCCCGATATTTTAGCCCATTATCCCCCTCTGCTAACCTACCTGGGTGACATCGCCCGGCTGCATTCCCGTTTTGATGAGGCACTCGGCTGGTACCAACAGGCCGAACAGCGCAGCCGCGCCAAGGGGAACCGGCGCAGCATTGGCCAGGCACTGCGCGGTCAGGCACGCGTCTATTTGGACACGGTCAATCCCACCAAAGGCGAAGAACTTTTGCAAGAAGCCCTGCGTTTGTCTGATGGTCAGGATGACCGCGACAGCCAGGCGCGGTTGCTGGAGCTGCTGGCCGAAAATTTACTCAATCAGGGGCGGATGCAGGAAGCAGAAAATTATCAGGTGCAGGCCCGAGAGCTGCGCGCTCAGGGGCCAGATCAGGCCGAACTGCCGGTGCGGCTGCTGCTGCGTACGGGTCGGCTGGCCGAAGCGCGCGCCATGCTAGAAGCGCAGGCTAAACTCGAAGAGCAAGCGCCTGTGCTGCGCCCCAGAGCTCATCGTGAAACGCTCCTGCTGCTCTCGCTGATTTTGGCCAATCTAGGTGAAGCAGAGGCGGCGCTGCAAACAGCCGTTGCCGGGACCGAACGAGGTCAAGCGCTCAATTCACAATTTATTACGGCCGTTGGGCATTTTCGCCAGGGGCATGCTTGGCTGCTGCATAAAAACGAGCAAGGTTATGAACAGGCGCGTCGCAGTTTCCAGCAGGGGCTTGTCCTCAGTGAACAATTGGAGGTACCGCGCCTAAAAATTGAGGCGTTTTGGGGCTTGTGCCAGGCGCATGGTTTTCCCGGCGATCACAAAACGGCGCTCAGCTATGCGCAGGAAGGCATTGCCCTGGCCCGTCTGCACGGCGATGAATGGGTTGAAATGAACATTCGCCTGGCAATGGGAGCGACGTACACCTTGCTGGGCATGGCTCAAGAAGCCAATGAATGGCTGGCACAGGCGGCGGCAGGTTTTCATGATTGCAGCGATCTGTTTGGCGAAACGGCCGTGCGCCTCTGGCGCTGCCTGCTGTGGCACAAAACCGGGGATGAAACCCGACTCAAGCGAGATTTAGACGATCTGCTGCCGCTCATCAACCAACATCAATACGAATTTCTCTTCTATCGCCGGACCTTACCTGGCCCGCCCGATCCACGGGCGCTGGTACCGCTGCTGCTCTTTGCTCGCGAAAACAGCCGACACGCCGCTACAGCCGAGACCATCCTCATGCAGCTGAATCTGTCCCAAGTTGAGCTGCACCCTGGCTTTCAGCTGCGCATTCAAACGCTGGGACCGTTCCGCATCTGGCAAGGCAATGACGAGCTGCCCAGCCGAGCCTGGCGGCGCAAAAAATCGCGCCAGCTGCTGCAACTATTGCTCACGTTTCGCGGCACCTTGTTGCATCGGGACCAGATTGCCGAGATGCTCTGGCCAGAGCTGGACCCTGACGGCGCAGTGCGCGATTTTAAGATCGCTTTCAGCGCCATGTGCTCTGTGTTGGAACCAACCCGTAAGCGGAATGCCCCCAGCGCCTTTGTGGTGCGCGATGGCAGTCGGTATGGGCTGCGCGAAGAGGCGGATCTTTGGCTGGATGCGATTGAGTTTGAGCAGTTGATTGAGCAGGGCGACCAGCAATACACAAAAAATCGGGAACAGGCGGTGGGGTTTTATGAAACGGCCGTTTCCCTCTACGAAGGCGACTACCTGCAAGCCTATCCCTACGAAACCTGGTCCCATGAAGAACGCGAACGGCTGCGCGCCCGCTACCTGCAAACGGCCGATCGGCTGGCCCAATGGTTTGCGAAACAAGAGGCCTGGGAAACGGTTGTCAACCTCTGCCAAAATATTTTGCAGCAGGATGATTGTTGGGAAAATGCCTATCGTCTGCTCATCCAGGCCCACGTGCAACTTGGCAACCGTGTGCAAGCCCTACGCACCTATCAACGCTGTGAAGCAGCTCTGCAAACGGGTCTGGGCGTCCTGCCAGCCCAGGCCACCATTGAACTTTACGAAACTATTCGATAACTTTCGCCCCAAAAGATATAATCAGCCCCATGAATGTAAACTATCCCGATCGCAAACTGCTTGCCCACCTGCCCACTCCTTTGGAAAAATTGGAACGCCTCAGCAAACATCTGGGCGGGCCAGACATTTACATGAAGCGTGACGACCAAACCGGGTTGGCCACCGGCGGTAATAAAACGCGCAAGCTGGAGTTTTTGGTGGCCGATGCGCTGGCACAAGGTTGCGACCATCTGATTACCACGGGCGCACCGCAAAGCAATCACTGCCGGCAAACGGCCGCAGCCGCCGCCCATTTTGGTCTGGGATGCAGCCTGGTTTTGCGGGGCGAGGAACAGTCGCATTTTCAGGGCAACTTGCTGTTAGACAAACTGCTGGGTGCCCATCTCTACTGGACTGGCGACCAACCGCGTAATGAAGTGATGGCCGAAGTGGCCAGCGAGCAGCGCGTAATGGGCCACAAACCGTACCTCATTCCGCTGGGCGGCTCCAACGTGATGGGAGCCACCAGTTACGTCCTGGCCATGCAAGAACTGACGGAACAGCTTGCCGCTGCCAGCATCAACATCGACTTTATTGTGTTTGCCAGCAGCAGCGGCGGCACCCAGGCAGGCATTGTTCTGGGAGCCGAAGTGTACGGTTTTCGCGGACAGGTGCTGGGCATCAGCGTCGATCATCCCGCCGAAGATTTGCAGATGCAGGTGTCGGCGCTGGCCACGGCCACCGCGACGCATTTGGGCGTAGGCACTGTTTCCATTGCCAACCGGGTGGAAGTGAATGATGATTACTTGGGTGAAGGCTACGCCATGGTGGGCGAAACGGAGCGGGAAGCGATTCAGATGGTGGCCCAGTTGGAGGGCGTTTTGCTCGATCCGGTCTACACGGGTCGGGCCATGGGCGGCCTGATTGATCTCATTCGCTGGGGGGCCTTTACGCGCGGCCAAAGCGTCCTCTTCTGGCACACTGGCGGCGCAGCCGCCCTGCCCGCCTTTGTGGATAAACTGCTTTAGTTTTTGCAACGGCCGTAAAGTCCATTGAAAAAGGCACCAAATAATTTTATACTACTGTGGCGCTGCAATTTAATCCAAACACGCTTGGCTAAGAATGATCAAGTTGCAAAACACCCAAAAAATCGTCTTTTGCTGCAATCGCCCCGCTATAGAGGATTTATGCAACTTGCGGTCTAAAAATCATGTGTATAAGACGAAAATCCTGGGTTTATACACAGCGGCAAGTTGTTGAATAATTGTTAGGCTTGTAAAAGTCGTGATGGCATGGGAGAAAATGACTTTTTACTTGTGTAATAATTTTTTAGCATTGTAGTCAGTATGAACCAGAGGTCTCTTAATCGTCGTTAATTCTGGTCTTGCTATCGGATATTGAAATGGAAGGTATAGAAAATAGAAATTCCTTTCTTCTTGAAACGCTGAAGTTGCTCCAATGGGTAAGCTGGCTTTCTGGGGAACACAAAATATCTGAGTATCATCGGCAACAATTCTTTATAATCAAAGACCAAATGATGCTGTCTTTCCATCACATATTTACAAATGCTGGAGAACTCCAATACCGGAAAATTCCATACTTGAGACGATGTAGGAGTTGCAAGAGAAAAGCGGATATGTTATTTACTCTCGACTCAAGTAAATCATGGGGCTACCATCTCAATACCCTTCCTACATGCCCTAACGATGAACTCGTTCCACAAAAAACAACACTGGAACAAATCATAACCCTTGAAAAACAAAACTTTGCATTTCACATTCCCGAAGGAGCTACGGTTCTCTGGGGAATATCTACTACTCAATATGTTGAACGACCATGGATTCCACACGAGGAGTTTTCATCTCAGGAATTATATGGCAATATCGAAGAAATACCTTTTGAAGAGATCATAGGGGAGCTAAAGAAAAGACTCCGTATCTTAAAGAAGCTAGAAACAGGCCCCAAAAGTCCTTTTGTTAACAGTAACGATAAACCACAGTGGAAAAGCCAGCCAATGAATAAAGTAAAACTTCGCGATCTCTTGGTTGAGTACTTTAACTCAAGTGAATTGCATAACCTTTGTTTTGATTTGAACATTAAACACGAAAACATAGCAGGAAACACACTAACAGATAAGGCTAGAGAGTTAATAGAGTACTGTGTTCGCTATGGAAGATTTGATGCGCTCGTGAATCGTTGTCGTGAATTGCGTCCACATGTCAATTGGTCTGATAATGTACAAGAATTCCCCAAAGCCGAAATACTTGATTTGTTGAGAAAGCATAATGATGATTGGTGTAAGGTACTCACCAGTGATGGAGACATACGCTATCTCGATGCAACTACAACCCCAAGGGGTTTATTTCGGGCAAAACAAGATGCAGAAGACGAAGTGGAATGTATGTTTGATGATGAAGTAAAGTCATGTAGTTTTCTAAACCTTGATTTAGTGAATTGGCAACTGATCTCCAATAACAAATTTAAGGTGATAGTGGATGAATTTTGGGAAGACCATTACATAAATCACAAGAAGCTGAGAGCAACTCAGAGAAATATTTATGAAGTGGTGTTTTTCAATGATAAGTGGCTTATTGATTGTTGCGATACATTAGAGCAAATTGATATTCTAAACAATGATGAACAAGAAGGATCTGCCTAACAATTGTTCCAGGTAACGCTGGCGCAAGCCTTCATACGACTAGCGCGTTGGCTACGGTGGAGATTTTGGCTGACCGCGCCAGCGCACCTGAACAGAGCGTTGAATAGCAAACTGGTCTAAGTGGTGTTTGAGTAGGGTTCGGTTTTGGCTATGAGAAGTAAGCAGCTTCAGCTACGTCCTGTCACTTTGTTTGACCTGGATGTTGTCTACAACCTAATCGTCCAGCAAAATATGTTGGATTTTGGTGATACGCTTATTTCACTTGAGGATTTGCGCCAGCAGTGGCACGATCCTGAATTTTCTCTGGCTAAACATAGTCGGGTTGTCGTTTCTTCTGATGATCAGCTTGTAGGGTATGCGGAGATACGGCCGTATCACCCCACCAGATTTTCAACCCAACTCTACCTCACCCCAACCCCCTCATCTTCCGAAATTGGCAGACAACTTTTAGTCTCATTGGAAGCCAATTTAGCAGACGGCACACAACTTATCGCTCAGGTGAGCGGCAGAAATTCGCAAAACCAACAGATTTTTACCGAGGCCGGTTATGAACGCAGCTTAACCTTCCTCATCATGGAAATTGAGATGCAGGAGCCACCACCGGCTGCGGTTTGGCCAGAGGGAATTGAGGTACGGCCGTTCCTCCCCAACCAGGACGAACAAGCCACCTACGAAACAGATGAAGCTGCCTCTCTGGACAAAGGCTATTCCAACCCTCTGACGTTTGCGGCCTGGTCTAAACGCATGAGCCTCAACAGCGAACGCTTTGATCCAACCTTGTGGTTTTTGGCCTGCCACGAAGAAGAGGTTGTGGGCGTTTGCCTCAACTTTTATTTGCCAGAGCGTGATTGTGGCCTGATTGATCATTTAGGGGTGCGGCGCAATTGGCGTGGACACGGCATCGGGTTGGCACTGTTACAGCATTCTTTTGGTGCATTTTACAAACGGGGCGTCAAAAAGGTGCAGCTCAGCGTAGATTCGGGAAGTCTGACCAACGTGCCGCGCCTATACGAAAAAGCGGGGATGGAAACGGTGCAGACGTATCACATTTACAGCAAAACGATTATTTGACATTGTATTCGGCCCTGGCTTCGGCAACGGCCGTAACTAACACCTCCTCCTTCACCCCCTGCCGCCGTAAACTCTCAACCAGCCGCGAGAGTTCTGTCTCCTGATTCAGTCGCTCCAAATCCGCCCGTAGCCCCTGGCCAATGTAAGCTCGCATAAGCGGCTGGTACCCAGAAAAACCAAGCAAAGGCGCTACCTGCTTCAAATCTTCGACTACGTCTTCTGGCATACGAATACTCACCATTACTTTTTTACGGTTTGGTTGCAATTTTGCCTTCAATTTATCCACGCTCATATCGTTTTCTCTCATTGTTGGTTGCCAAGCGCGCCGAAATCAAACGAATATCATCATTGCGCCAGACAAAAGCGACAAACAAAACTTGCCAGCTTTTTGTCATACCAATTGCATGATGCCGCTTTTCACCTTCTTCAATTCTATCTTCTAAAGCCATCAAGAAAGGATCAAAGAACATTTCAACGGCCGTCTGAAATTTGACGCCATGTCTCCTATAATTTGCATCGGCTTTGTCAACGTCCCACTCAAAGTTGAAACCTTGATAACAAATTCGTTCATCCATGACATTCTAAGCACTTGTATTGACATTGTCAATACGAATCTATTCCACAACAATCACTGTGGTTAACCAATAAGCATCGATGATGCCGTCTGGGGTGGCGATGGGCAGGCGGTTGGCAGGATTGGCCAGGTCGTACAGCCCAAGCTGGAGTTGGTAGCTGCCAGGTGGCAGGTCGCTGGGGATGAGCAGGCCGTGGTTGTCCAGAATAACCTCGCCCGGCTGCCAGGTGGTGGTGAGCGCCAGACCGCCGCCCGGCTCGCTGTCCCGCTGGCTGACCAGGTTGCCGTTTTCGTCCAGCAGATGCAGGAACACTTTGTAGCGTGTTTGGAGGGGTACGGCCGTTTGCCAAAACAAGGTCACCTCAACAATATCCCCTGGTCGCAAGATCGTTTCCCCAAGCGTGTAGCCGTTAAGCGCGATGTTGTCGCCAAAGGGAAGGGAAACGGCCGTTTCCATCTCAACAGCCGGTGCAGAAGGCACGGCATAAGTGACAAAACGCACATCACCGTACCACTCATCCGTGGCTTTGAAGGCGTGGGCGTCCAGCCAGCGCTCAATCAACCGCTCCGGATCGCGCTGGGCTTCCCCCCAAAAAATGGCGTAGAGGCGATCATGCTGGGCCGCAATGTCGCTCAAAGTCGCGTCAATTTCATCAGGGTTGGGATGGCTGCGCCCCTGAGGCAGCGGGTACACATTCCCCTCATCAGGGTAGTAGTAGGTGAATGCCTCCCACTGGTTGGCCGCATCCAAAATGACGCCAGCGTTGGGGTGAGCTTCCGCCAAGATACGATTGGCCATCGCCCGGTAATCAGCCCGGGCATAAGCGGGATCGCTATACATATTTTGCAGCGATTGGACCATGCCCCAAGGCAACACCAGTAAGCAAACGCCAGCCAGCAGCTGCAAGCCGCGCTGGTTGGTTTCGCTAAACGCTGCACCCAACCAGATCAGCCAAAAGGGCACGGCCACGACCAAAAACTTAAAATATTCTGCACCGGTCGTGCCGGTGGCAAACATCATCCCCAACGGAATAATCACCGACAAAACAGGTAAGATGAGTTTGGAACGGCCGTACACCAACCCCAGCCCCAACAAACCCGCCACCAGCCACAACAAACTGGTTTCTAATTCAATTGTTGCGCCGAAGGTGAGGAAGTGGGAAACGGCCGTTACAAATTCCCAAATGCCCGGCCGATTGATCGAATCGCTGCCAAATTGGTCCAGAAAAATGGGCAGCCACGGGACGTAGAGAAGAAAGGTGGCCAGCATGAGGAAGGGCCATTGTTTAATAGTTAATTGTAAATTGTTAATGGTTAATGGTTTGGGTAGCGACTGGATGATTTTAAAGAGAACGAAAAGGTTGTGAACGAGGAGGACGCCGGGGAAGAAGTAGTGGGTATACAAACCCGCCACCGCGCACAGCACATACGCCCCTCCCCACACAAAACTGCTTTTACTGATGGCTGAATACTGTTTACTGTTTACTGATAACTGACCACTAACCGCTGAAAGCCAGCGCAGCAGCAAAACCGTTGACAGCACCGCCCACAAACCCAGCAGGGCATACATTCGCGCTTCCTGACTGTAATAAACCATTCCCGGATTGATGGCCAGTAGCGCCGCAGCAATCAATCCCAAAAACCAACTACCTCTCTGTGAAACTCTGCGGCTCCTCTGCGTAACTCTGTGTTCCAGCTTTTTCCCCAACACAAACGTCAGCGGTACCGTCAGCAACCCAGCAAATAACGATAGCGACCGCAAGCTAAATTCGCTGTCACCCACCAGCTTCCGCCACTGGTTGAGCAGCAAATAGTAGAGCGGTGGATGAATATCGCTGGCCGTGCCTTCGATGATCAGCGGAATGGACCGCTCGCTGAGCCGGGCGCTGTTCCCCTCATCGTTCCAAAACGACTGCACCTCTAGATTATGCACCCGCAGCCCAAAGGCCAGCAGCAAAATCACCACCAATAGCCAACGCCAACGAGCCCCAATCTCCAATCTCTAATCTCCAATCTCAGTTTTCGGGGTCAGCCAGCGGAGCAAAGCAAAAAAGAGGATGGCAGTGGAAATGAGAAAGAGAAACGGCCGTAGCCGCATCCAGCTATAAATCCAGGCCGGTTGTGGGGAAACCTCAGTCTGCTGCGGCAGGACTTCAGCCAATGCCTCATACACTGGCTGGGGCGTGAAGTCGGGGTCCAGTAACCGAAAATAGTAAAACGATTGATCCTGCTCGGACGCATCTTTGCGCTTGAGAAACCAGTAATTAATGACGCCCACCCAGGGCCATTCCACTTGCGCCCGCTCGTACGCCTCCACGGCGAAGCGGGCCTGCTGCTCAGGCGTCACCTGGCCAAAACGGGCATCCATCCCTTCCGGCACCACATTCCAGCCTAACTCCGAAATCCAGATCGGCTTGTCGGCATCGCCGTGGCGCACCATCACATCGCGCAAATACAAATTGTGCGGATAGTTGATCACATTCGGCTTCAGCCGCTGGTCCAACGCCCCCGACCATAACCCGTACCCTTGGGCCGACATCACATCAAAACAGTCCCCAGCCCCAGCCGCATACATCCGCTCCAAAAAGATGAGGTCGTTCATATTGGCCTCGTTGATGGCTACGGTGGGCGTGAGCGCTCCGGCCAACACCACTGCGTCGGCATTCACTTCTTTGATACGGTGATAGGCAGTGCAGAGCAGGTCGGTGTACTGCTCCGGGCTGACAGGCTGATTCAGGCCCCACTCGGCGTTGCCGTTGGGTTCGTTCCACAGTTGGTAGTAGCGGATACGGCCGTTATACCGTTCCGCCACCGCCGCTGTAAAATCAGCAAAATCATTGTAATTGTCGGGAGGAGCAAAGGTACCAGTCACTTCCACCGGCAGCGCCCGGCTCCAGTTCGGCGGATTGCTCAAGCGGGCAATAATCTCAATGTCATTCGCTTCAGCCAAATTGACAATGTTGTCATACTTCTCCCAGGCCGACCGCGCCGGATCGTTACGTCGATCCTCAAAATCACCCTTGCCGTGAATTTCAATATCTTCCCAAACAAACTCCTGGCGGATGAAGCGGAACCCGGCCTCACTGGCCAATTGCAAACTGACCGCTCGTTTTTCAACTTCGGCTTCTTCGTTCAAAAAAGTGTTCACGCCATAGGGCGATACATTGGCGACATTGGGAATGATTTCTGGGGCGAGATGGGGCTGGGGGCGTACGGCCGTATTAACCCAATGCACTACGCCTCGCAGCTGGGCCAACAGGGCATCCTCCCCCGTTAGTTCATACAATGAGCCAACCGGCGGCCACAGAGCCACCATTAGCAACAAGCCACTAACCCCTAGCAACAACTTTTTCAACATAGCGCCGGATTATAGCGCAAAACATCAATTGCACATTCCATGATGCACTGCGTCAAGGGATCGGGTAAAATAGCATGTATACTTTGCGGTGGATACGGCCGTATGATAGACTTTTCCGCACCGAGATTTTCCAAATTAATAGACAAGAGGGACACGCATGTTATCACCAATCGAAAAGACCTTGTTTGCCTTTTTAGCACTCGTCTGCATCGTTGCCACCATCAACACCTTTGGCCAGATGGTTAAAATCATCATGCGCGGCGAAGGGAAGCTGAAACTGGATGAACTACCGCGCCGCATGATGACCGGACTGGTTGCCCTCTTTACCCAGGGCCGCATCATTCGTCACCGTAGACTTTCCTCTATTTTTCACTATGGCGTTGCCTGGGGCTTCATCTTCTACTTCCTCGTTAATGCCATCGACGTTACTGAGGGGCTTGTCACCGGCTTCGAATTCCTGCCCAACAACATCATTGGCGACATCTACCGCTTTGCTGCCGACATTTTTGGTGCCCTCGTCCTCATCGGTGTGCTTTATTTTATTTTGCGCCGTTTTGCCTGGAGCGATCCGGTTCTCACCGCCCGCGAGAACGTCACCCTTTACCCCAAAGCCCGCGCGGGTGGCATCAACAAAGATTCTTTTGCCGTGGCCCTGTTCATCTTGTTCCATGTAGGCTTTCGCATGACGGGCGCCGCTTTCCTCATTGCCCAACATGGCCCGGATTCTTCACAACCTGTGGCCAATTTCATTGCCCAAACATTTATGGCGGGTGGCAGCGAATTTGCCCTTAATTTTGGCTGGCATTTTAGCTGGTGGGTGGCCGTCGGATTGGTCGTTATGTTCCTGCCTTACTTCCCTTACACCAAACACGCCCACCTCTTCATGGGTCCGGCCAACTTCATGACCCGTCCCGACCGCACTTATTTAGGCCAAATGTTCACCCTCGATTTTGAGGATGAAGAGATTGAACAATTTGGTGCCGCCACGCTGTTCGATCTGGAACAAACGCAAATTGTGGATGCCTTCGCCTGCATCATGTGTAATCGCTGCCAGGAAGTATGCCCGGCGTACAACACGGGCAAGGAGCTGTCTCCAGCAGCGATTGAAATTAACAAGCGGTACCACATCCGCGAAAACATGTTTGATTTTGCCAGCGGTGGCGAGGCCACTATGCCACTGCTCGATTTTGCCATCAGCGAGAGTGCCCTATGGGCCTGCACCGCCTGCGGCCACTGCATCGAGGTTTGCCCGGTAGGCAACACCCCCATGCTGGACATTATGGATATGCGCCGTGATCAGGTGCTGATGGCTTCGGCTTTCCCCAGCGAGCTGAAAGGGGCATTTGTGGGTATGGAGCGTATGGGAAATCCGTGGCAATCGACAGACGGCCGTATGGAATGGGCCAAACCACTCGACTTCCCGGTGCCTACTGTTGAAGAAAACCCCGACTACGAATACTTGCTCTGGGTCGGCTGTGCTGGCGCGTTTAACCCCGATGCCCAAGAAACCGTTCGGGCTGTCGCCACCATCATGCAGCACGCAGGCGTTAGCTTTGCCGTACTCGGCGACGCGGAATCTTGCACGGGCGATTCTGCCCGCCGCGCTGGCAATGAATACCTCTATTTTGAGATGGCTACCGGCAACATCGAAACGCTCAACGCCGCTGGTGCAGACAAAAAACGCATCGTTACCAGCTGTCCTCACTGCTTCACCACCATTGGCAAAGAGTACGGCGAGTTAGGTGGTCATTATGACGTGTTCCACCACACCCAGCTCATTTCCGATTTGGTTGGGCGCGGCAAGCTGCGCCTAAACGGCAGCAAGCTAGAAAGCGTCACCTACCACGATCCCTGCTACCTGGGTCGGCACAATGGCGTCATCACCGAGCCGCGCGATGCTCTGGCCAAAGCTGGGGCTACGCTTTTGGAGATGGACCGTCATGGCAAAGATTCATTCTGCTGTGGGGCCGGTGGCGCACAGTATTGGAAGGAAGAAGAGCACGGCACGGAAGCAGTCAACGCCAACCGTTTCGCCGAAGCGCAAAGCACCGGGGCCACCACGCTGGCCGTCGGCTGCCCCTTCTGCGCCACGATGATGAGCGACGCCAACCGGGAAAAGGGTGAACCAATGCAGGTGAAAGACGTCGCCCAGGTTGTGCTGGATGCGCTGGCATAAACTAGAGGGCATAATTTTCCCTTAGAACATCACACAAGCTTTGTTTCTCTGCAAGTTCGCTAGTAATCTTGCTGGGCTACCTTATGGAACATTTGTTTTCCCATCGTCGCCGACAACTTTTGGTTATCTTGTTGCTGGCCTTTGGGCTGCGTATTTATCGTTTAGGTGGCCAAAGCTTGTGGTGGGATGAAATCATGACTGTCGCTCGTGCCTCTATGACAGTTCCAGAGTTATTGGAAAATCTTTTTGAATCCCGTACGCATTTGCCAATTTATTTTTTTCTTATCCAGGCTTGGGGGCATATCGGAAGGTCTGAATTCATCATTCGCTACTTTTCAGTCTTATGTGCGGTCCTAACAATACCTGTCATTTACCGAACTGGACGTTTGATAGCTGGCTATAAAGTGGGTTTGTTGGCAGCCTTTCTATTAGCTGTTTCCCCTCTTCATATTTGGTATGCGCAGGAAGCGCGAATGTATACCTTTTTGGCTTTAACAGCTTTAACGGCGAATTGGTTTTTGCTGCGCTTGTTCAAGCGGGATGATTGGCGTGATTGGGTTGGCTATTCGTTGGCTATGTTGTTAACGTTAGGCAGTCATTATTTGGGAGTGCTGATATTAATCGCTCACTACGTTTTTTTCACTTTTCATTATCGTCAAAATAAAAAGCGGTTTAGGAAATGGTTTATCAGTGCCTCTGTGGCGGGTGCGGCCTTCACCGCATGGTTTTTGGCTGTTTATTTTACTTATACTTTTTCGCAGGCGGCTATTGGGTGGATTAAACCAGCTCACTGGTATGAACCAATCGTGACGTTGCTGGCTTTTTCTTTGGGACGCACCATTGACCCGGAACGGCCGTTTTTCTATCTCGCCTTTTTTGCCACTTTACTGCCACTTCCCGCAACGCTTTATTTTATTCGTCGCACCCAGACCCCATTGTCATATGATCGTTTGGCAGCTCGCTTGCTGTGGGCCTGGTTGGCAGTTCCGCTCATTCTCATAACCCTTATCTCGCTGGACTGGTCTATTCCTGACCAGCGTTTTATCTACATGGATCGCTACATCATCAGCCTTTTGCCTGCTTTCATTTTGCTGGTGGCGTGGGGGGTGGTGATTTTGGCGCGACGGCCGTGGGCAAAGCAGTGGCTGCTACCTGTTTTTATGGGCCTGATTTTATTGCCAACGGCGGTTAGTCTAGGCAATCTCTATTTTGATCCAACTTATGGGCGGGAAGCATGGAAAACGGCCGTTTCCCAAATAGCCTCAGACAAGCAGACCGGTGACATCTTATTATTAACCCGTGGCCAAATTTTGCCTTTGGCTTATTATGAAGATGAGCAACTGCCCCGAGTTATTTTGCCATCGTCATCTGAAAGTGCAGAAATAGGGGATGAAAACGCCCTATCCCAAGCATTGGCGTCTGAATTAGCAGCCCGCAATCTAGAAGCGCAGCGCGTTTGGATCATTCGCTCCTTTGACAATGCAAACCCCCATGGATTTCCCCAGACCAGAAATCAGGCTGTACTATCTGCTCCGCTTAACCCATATGAAACGTGGTTGATGGAAGACTATTTACAAATAGGACAATGGTATTTTCCTGGCATCCGGCTTAATTTATATGATTTACAAAGAAATGAATGACTCTCGTTCGCAAATGTAAGGCCCCCCTCACAACTCGCCAAAAAAGTCTAGCCAGAGTATCATCAAAGTCATTGTTGAAACTTTTGGGAGAAATCAAGCAACCATGCAGAAAAAACGTGTAAAAATAGCGATTGTTTTGTGGCTAACGGCCGTTCTCACCGCCTGTGGCGGCACAAATACCTACAGCGAAACCTTTGATGATCCTGGCAGCTGGCGCGTGGAAAACAGCGGTGACGTGGTGGGTGAAGTGCGCGACGGCGTTTTCGATTTCACCGTTAATGAAGATGAACTCACCAGCTGGACCACGGCAGGTGAAGATTTTAGCGATGGCGTCTTTTCTGTGGAAGCAACGCAGGTGACCGGCCCGGACAACAACGCCTACGGCTTGCTGTTCCGCGTAGATGACGAAAATGACGACTTTTACTCATTCCAGATTTCCGGTGATGGCTTTGTCTGGATCGGCCGATACCGTGATGGTGGTGCGGCAGAAGCAGAGCCAATTGTGAATGATTGGTGGTTTGAATCGCCCGTCATCAACCAAGGCAACGCCACCAACAAGCTGTCCGTCCAGGCCGAAGGCCAAAATCTTATCTTCTTCGTCAACGATCAAGAGGTGGGCCGCGTGACAGATGATGCCTTCAGCAGTGGCGACATTGGGCTAATGGTGCGAACGTTAGGGGTTGGTGGCGTACAGGTTCAGTTTGACAACTTTACCGTTGAGCCGTTGCCCTGAGTAGCGCCCGGCTAGTTGCTTAATTGGGAAAGCCAGCTCGCTTTTACTTAACATGCCACCCACCTGTGTGGTATATTTTGGTTAAGCTCACGCTAACAAGCCAGCCACAAGACAATACACAATAGGTAAAAAGATTATGTCAAAACTGTACATTAGCTATGTTTCTAGAGACAAAGAGTTTGCCCAAGCGCTGACTGATGCTCTAAATCAAAAAGGTATTCAAACCATAGACGGCCGTTTAGGCCTTGGAGACAGCTTGTCGGTCAGTATCCGCAACGGCTTACAGCAAGCCTCCCATGTGGTGTTGGTGTTAAGCCAGGGTTTCTTTGATAAGTCGTGGCCCCGGTTTGAGTTTGAAGAATTAGACAAATTAGACAGAGCCTTTGAGGGAGACACAAAACTATTGCCAATCTGGCATGAAATTGACCCGCAAAAAGTTTCCTATTTTGCCCCAGAGTTAGCGCAAAGAATGGGCGTATCGACCCAAATGGGTTTGGATATTATTGTGGAAGAGATTGCTGACGTTGTCCAAGATTCACAGCCAGCTTCCCTCGCGTCTGAAACGGTTCCCACGCAAAAAGGTTACTTTCAAGACACATCAGCACAAAAGTCAATTGCTTCACCACAAAATGTTTTAATTGCTCTACGCGAAAATTTGAATGCCTATTATAGTGAAAGTGAATTGCGCAGTCTTTGCTTTGATTTAGGTATTGAATATGAGCATCTAGGCGGTAGGAGTAAACCGGAAAAGGTGCTGGATTTAATTGGCTTCATGCAGCGGCGCGGCCGTTTAGAGCAGCTGGTCGATCTGGTTCGCCAGCAGCGGCCGCACAGCAGTTGGTAATCTCATGACCAACACGATTGTTTCCCCAAAAGTTCTCGCTGATAGTTTACAAACGGCCGTTCGTTCTGAAGAACCAGATGAAATTGCGGATGCTGTCAAAGCAATTGTCGATCAACAAGCAGAACAGGCAGTTGTAGCTGAGCTTGGCCAAAGGCTGACCGCACGCCGGGTGACACCTGCTGACCAAACCGTCATTGTGTATTCGCTCAATGCCATCGAGCATAAAGATACCATTGACCAACTGGGGAAATTTCTACTCAATACCAAACATGATCTAAACCTCCGCTCCACCGTTTTGGGCTTTATGCAAACCCGGGTGCAAAGTGAGCCTACCCAAACCTTAACTTATTTTCGCCAGGTTTTGGATCGGGCCGAGCCAGCGTTTCATGAACGTATTTTGTCAACATTTGAGCTGGCTATCACCAGCATTATTGTCCCCCAGACCAACGCCATCGTGCCCGAAAACAATGCCAAACAAATCTTAACGGATGCCGGAATTAAGCCAGCCCATCTACAAGTTTCACTCTTCAAAGATTTGGACAAGCTAGAACCGACACCCATTCCTCTTCCCAGTATTTTCGCTGAGGCGCTGGGTTTGCTCGGTGGTCAGGACGCGATTGATCTGCTGTGTCAACTGCTCGACCAACATCAGTCGGCCCAACTGCGGGAAGAACAAAATGCGGTGAGCGGCAACGGCCGTTCCCCCGAAACCCAGCTGGACAAAGGCCCCATCCGCGAACGAATTATGCTGGCTGCCGTAAACGCCTTGCGCCTGACAGAATCAGAAGCGGCCGTGAACTGCCTGGCCCAGACTCTGGTCAACAACCTCAACTACAAAGTCCAACGACAAGCCGCCGATGCCCTGGGCAAATTGGGCTTCAAATCCTGCATTCCCCATTTGCTGGCCGCGCTCTTTACAGAGAGCAATCAGGCTTTAAAAGAAAAAATTGGCAAGGCGTTAAGCGAAATTGAAGGCTGGCAGGAAAAAGCGTCACAGTTGGTCACCCAGCTTACCCAAAGTCCGGTGCAGCGTGACCATATTGATGCCAAAGTTGTGTTAACGGCCGTTCAGCCCAGCCAGGAAGAATTAGCCAAAGATCCCCATTTGCTCACCAACTTTTTAATTGATGCGGCCGTTCGGCAATTTAACAACGAACGCCTGCTGCAAATATTGGCCGATTTGATCAAAATCAGCACCAACAACAACGCCACCATCATCAATGAACAGCTGGAACTGTATCGGGAAAAAGAAAAAGTCTCAGAAGAAATTTTGCAAGCCCTGCGCGTAGAAATTGGGGGAGCCAAAACCTTAAAACCCTTGCTCAACAAGCTGGAAAAAAATCTGCTGGATTATTTCCAGAAGCCTATCGACAGCCTGAACACCGACACCCAAAAAATCTGGAAACAAACGATCTTCCTGGCCAATCTGGGCTTTGTGGTGCGCATCCTTTTAAACCTTGCCGTCTTTGGCCTTGGTGGCTACTTCATGGTGGATTCCTACCAGCGTATCGTGGCAGGCACCCTGACCACACAGCAGCTTACGGCACTGATGGCCGTCTTCATTGGCGGTGGGGCCACGATGTTTGCTACCTTTTTCACGTTTCCCCTCAAACAGATCAAACGGGCCGTCACCGACGTAGGGCTGGCCAATGTCGCTTTCATCTCCTACATTCACGGCGTGCTGCAAATTAGCCACACATTCTCCTATTTTTACCTCAACGGGAATATCACATTTGACGAGATCAAGCATGCCGCAACCCAAATTGAAGATACATCCCACGAAGCAATTTTAACTTTGAATATTGCCGGTTCTGATGGGGATCAAACTCAGTTTGACAAAGCGCTTCTGGATCGCATTATAGGTATCGCCAACAAGCAAAACAGCGAAACCACCCCACCGACAACACCCCCAACAGCACCCAGTTAAAACGATGATGAATATGATGTCTGCCAGTTATGTTATCGTCGTCAACTCAGTTATAATATGACATGATTCAACAGAAACGGCCGTTTCCCAACATCCCACGTGGCAAACGACCGCAGCTTAACATTGAACGAAACCCAATGAAGTTATCATAATTTCACCCACTATCCGGACCGGCAGCACGGCGGGAAACGGCCGTTTTCCGCCCACGACCATTAGCACAAGGAGTTCCCACAAACGTATGCTTGAAACAGAAAAAGAAATAGACCCACAACTAGCCAGCGGCGAGAATCCCGATCAGCTTTACATAAGCACTGCCGAAATTCTTCGAGATTACACGCTGGCCAATGAAAGTCGCAACGCCAGCCTCATCGGGCGGCGCGAAGTGCTCAGCGGCAAGGCCAAATTTGGTATTTTTGGCGATGGCAAAGAAGTGGCCCAGCTGGCCATGGCCAAAGCGTATCGCAAAGGCGATTTCCGCTCTGGTTATTATCGGGACCAAACCTTCATGTTTGCCACCGGGGCAGCTACCATCAAACAATTTTTTGCCCAACTGTACGCCATCGCCGATGTCTCGCTGGAACCGCAATCCGCTGGACGACAGATGAATGCCCATTTTGCCACCCGCAGCCTCAATCCAGATGGCAGCTGGCGGAATCTCACCCAGCAAATGAACACCTCCGCCGATGTCTCCCCCACCGGCAGCCAGATGCCTCGTCTGGTTGGTTTAGGCTATGCCTCCCGCCTTTACCGGGAGCTAGATGAACTCAAATCGCTCACCCAATTTTCCCAAAACGGCAACGAAGTCGCCTTTGGCACCATTGGCAACGCCAGTTGTGCCGAGGGGCTATTTTGGGAATCGATTAATGCCATTGGCGTGCTGCAAGCCCCGGTGGTTCTTTCCATTTGGGACGACGGTTACGGCATCTCCGTTCCCAACGAATACCAAATCACCAAATCAAACCTGTCTGAACTGCTGAAAGGGTTCCAGCGCGAGCCAAACAGCAAGCAAGGGTACGACATTTACACGGTAAAGGGTTGGGACTACATGGCCCTGGTGGAAACGTACCAAAAAGCCGTAAACATTGCCCGCCGGGATCACGTTCCAGCCATCATTCACGTCATTGAGATGACCCAACCGCAAGGCCATTCCACGTCTGGTAGCCACGAACGGTACAAATCTGATGAGCGCATGACGTTTGAAGAAGAGTTCGATTGCATCCACAAAATGCGCGAATGGATTATCGAGCAGCGCATTGCGAAACCAGGCGAGCTGGACCAAATTGAGCGGAATACCAGAAAATCAGTCGAGAATATTCGTACCAAACTGTGGAAAACATTCTCGTTGCCCATCTACAAAGAGCGGCAAGAAGTCGCCACTATCGTTGAAGAAATTGAGCAACATTCTGCCAACAAAGCTGAGCTGGCCCGACTGCGGCGCAAATTGATGGAAAAGAAATCACCGTTGCGCCGCGACAACATGGAAGCAATTCGGGATGTGCTGCTGCTGGTGCGCAATGAAAACTTACCAGCCATCCATAAATTGGCTCAATGGCGCACCAACCAGCTGGCCATCAGCAAAGAGCGGTATGGGTCCCATTTGTACAGTCACTCGGCCGAAGCGCACAAAAATGTGCCAGAAATCAAACCAGTTTACACGGCCGATTCCATCACGCTAAAAGGGTATGAAGTGCTGAATCGTGCCTTTGATGCCATTCTGGGGCGAGACCCCAGGGTGATTGCCTTTGGTGAAGATGTGGGCAAACTTGGGGGCGTCAACCAGTCAATGGCCGGGATGCAGGCCAAATACGGCAAACTGCGCGTCTCGGACACAGGGATTCGTGAAGCCACAATTTTGGGGCAGGCAATTGGGCTGGCCATGCGGGGATTACGGCCGTTAGCCGAAATACAATACCTCGATTACCTGCCCTATGCTCTACAAATCATGTCCGACGATCTGGCTACCGTGCAATGGCGCACGCGCGGCGGCCAAAAAGCGCCGGTTATTGTGCGCACGCGCGGCCACCGGCTGGAAGGCGTCTGGCATGGCGGTTCGCCGATGGGGGCCATTGTTCATCTACTGCGCGGGATGCACATTTTAGTGCCGCGCAACATGGTGCAGGCCGCTGGCTTTTACAACACGCTGCTGCAAACAGACGAGCCTGCCCTGGTGGTGGAAGTTTTGAGCGGCTATCGGCTCAAAGAGCGTGTGCCAGATAATCTGACCGAGTTCACCATCCCGCTGGGCGTGCCAGAACTGGTGCGTGAAGGGGATGATGTAACCGTCGTGACCTACGGGGCGATGGTTGGCGTGGCCCAGCGTGCGGCCGATTTACTGGCTCGCACCGGCATTGAGGTTGAGCTGATTGATGTGCGCTCCCTGCTGCCGTTTGATCTGAACGGCCGTATCCTGGAATCGCTCAAGAAAACCAGCCGCATCCTCTTTTTAGATGAAGACGTGCCCGGTGGCGCCACCGCCTACATGATGCAAGAAGTGATCGAAAAACAAGGCGGCTTCTATTGGTTGGACAGCGAACCACACACCCTGACAGCCACAGAACATCGTCCGGCCTACGGCTCCGACGGCAACTACTTCTCCAAACCCAACGCCGAAGACATTTTTGAAGCCGTCTATGACATCATGAACGAAGCCGAACCGGCCCGCTATCCGATTTTCTACCGATAAATTACTTAATTACCCAATTACTCAATGACAAAACGTAATGAGGTAATTGAGTAATTGCAGTCGAGGAACAAATGGCAACAAAAGTCATCATGCCCGAAATGGGTGAAGGTGTAGTTGAAGGAACGGTGTCTCGCTGGCTTAAGCAGGTTGGCGAGACCGTGGATCAGTATGAACCGATATTAGAAATTGAAACCGACAAGGTTACCACAGAAGCAACGGCCGAAGAAGCCGGTACGCTCCTGGAAATCCTGATTCCTGAAGGGGAAACAGTGGACGTCGGTACGGTGTTGGCCACCATCGGCCAGCCGGGCGAAACCCCACAGCAGAATGGGGGGAGCACAATCAAAGCAGCTGCCCCAGAACCCAAACCGGTGTCTGAGCCAGTGAAAACATCCGCGCCAACGGCCGTTGCCAACGGTAAGCCACAGCGCTATACGGGACGTATCAGCCCCGTCGTCGGGCGCATTGCCGCTGAACATGATGTCGATTTGAATTTGGTGAACGGCACGGGACGAGACGGCCGTATCACCAAAAAAGATATCCTAGCCTTTGTGGAACAGCGTGCAGATCAGCCCGCTCCCCAACCCCAACCAACACCGCCACCCGCAACACCACAGGCAGTACCTAAACCCGTCACTGTATCATCCAGTCGCCCGGCTACGCCTACTGCCGTCCCCGGTGAAGTTGTGCCCCTCAACAACATGCGCCGGGCCATTGCCGAGCACATGGTACGCAGCAAGCACACCAGCCCGCACGTGACCACCGTGTTTGAGTTTGACTTTACGGCCGTTGCCCGCCATCGCGCCGCTCACAAAGCCCAATTTGCCCGCGATGGGGCCAATCTCACTTTTACGGCCTACATCGTCGCCGCCACGGTAGAAGCCCTAAAGCAGCATCCCATGGCCAACAGCACCTGGACCGAAGATGGCATCGAGCTCAAGCGGCAAATTAACGTCGGCATGGCTGCGGCCATTGACGACGGCCTGATTGTGCCCGTCATCAAAGGAGCCGACGGCATGAACTTGCTGGGGCTGGCCCGCACCATTAACGATCTCACCGAGCGGGCACGCAACAAGCAGCTTCAGCCCGGCGACGTGCAGGGTGGCACCTTCTCCATCACTAACCACGGCACTTCCGGCAGTTTGTTTGCCACCCCCATCATCAACCAGCCGCAGTGCGGCATTTTGGGCGTGGGCAAAATCGAGAAGCGGGTCAAAGTGATCAATGATGCGATTGCCATACGGCCGTTGGCCTACGTCAGCTTCACCTTCGATCATCGCATTTTGGACGGCAAAACGGCCGACGATTTTGTCAGCACAATAAAAGACGTGATTGAGAACTGGCAGTAAGCCTCTCTCATTTCCCCGGAGACTTCTAAAAAACACACTCTTTAACAGTTTCCGGGGAAATCCCAAAGCCATTCATGAAATTTCATGAATGGCTTTTTTTACGGCCGTTTTTGTGATTTTTCGCAAAAATATCAATTTTCTTATTGAAAATATCATAATTATCAATATTTCCCTTGACAATCTTAATACAGTTTATTATTATTCTTGTCATTCTTCTTAAGATTATTAATTTCTCGATCAATTTCTCGAAACTGGCAGGTGAATAGTATGCGTGACTCAAAACCATTACGGCCGTTCTTCATCATCTGGTCCGGACAAGCATTATCGTTAGTAGGCAGCGCCGCCGTGCAATTTGCCCTCGTTTGGTGGCTGACGAAGGAAACCGGCTCCGCCACCATTTTGGCCACGGCTTCGCTGGTCGGCTTTTTGCCCCAGGTGCTGCTTGGCCCCTTTGCCGGGGTGCTGGTAGACCGCTGGAGCCGTCGCTGGACGATGTTCTTAGCCGACGGCCTTATTGCTCTGGCCACCCTCCTGCTCGCCTATCTTTTCTGGATCGAAGCCATTGAAATCTGGCACATTTTTGCCCTGATGTTTGTCCGCTCATTGGGCGGCGCGTTTCAGAGCCCAGCAATGCAAGCCTCTACGTCCCTCATGGTGCCACGGGAACATCTCACCCGCATACAAGGCATTAACCAAATGCTGGAAGGCAGTTTGGGCATCATCGGGGCACCGTTAGGGGCGCTGCTTTTAGCCACCTTGCCCATGCAGGGCATCCTGGCCGTAGACGTAGTAACGGCGCTGTTTGCCATCATCCCCCTGCTCTTCATCGTGGTGCCCCAGCCAGAAAAATCGGCTGAGGAAATAGCTACCGGGCAAAAAACACCCTACTGGACGCAAATGCGGCAAGGTCTGGCCTACGTTTGGGCCTGGCCCGGCATCTTACTGCTGATGCTGCTGGCGATGCTGGTCAATTTTGTCCTGACGCCAATCATTGCCCTGCTGCCGCTGCTGGTTTCTGATTATTTTGGCGGCGGAGCCTGGGAATTTGGGGCAATGCAGTCTACGTTTGGGATTGGCATTATTGTGGGAGGCATTACCTTAGGCGCTTGGGGTGGCTTCAAGCGGCGCATCTACACCTCGCTTGTAGGGCTGGTTGGCCTGGGCGTGGGCATCTCGCTGATTGGGCTAGCCCCGGCTAATCTATTTTGGCTGGCAATTGTGGGTGGCTTTGTGGGTGGCAGCATGATTGCCATGGTTAATGGGCCCGTGCGGGCGATTATGCAAATCGCTGTGGCCCCCGACATGCAAGGGCGCGTCATGTCTCTCATCAGCAGTTTGGCCACGGCAATGACGCCATTGGGCTTGATGCTGGCTGGCCCCTTAGCTGATCAATTTGGTGAACGTCCCTTGTTTATCGCGGCCGGGATTACCACGATGCTGGTTGGGGCCAGTGGCTTCTTTATTCCCGCGCTACTTACGGTGGAAGACGGCCGTTCCTCAACAACAGAGAAAGAATCCCCCGCCATTAGCGAAGAAATCCAACCTGAACCGGAGACCATCAGCGCATGAGCGAGGCAATTGTACACGGTGAACTCGGCCACAGGCTCGATGAGTATCTCAGCCGTATCACCCCATTTGGCTTTGCTGGGGCGGCCCTGCTGGCCAAAGATGGCGAGATCGTGCTCAACAAAGGATACGGGCTGGCCAATCGCACCGACAAAGTGCCCAACACCGCCCAAACCGTCTTCAGCACCGGCTCCATTAGCAAACAGTTCACTGCCGCCGCCATCATGAAGCTGGAGATGCAGGGCAAGCTGCACACCAGCGACCCGCTGCCTAAATTTTTCCCTGATGTGCCCGCTGACAAAGCCAACATCACCCTGCATCAGCTGCTTACCCACACCGCTGGCATCATCAACTACAGTGGCGAAGATTTTGTGCTGGCCGACAAAGAAGAAACGGTGCTGAAAATTTTGGCTGCACCACTGCGCTTTGTTCCTGGCGAAGATTTTGCTTATTCCAATGCGGGATACTCGCTGCTGGCGGCTATCATCGAGCAAGTGGCGCAGCAGCCCTATGAACATTTTTTGCAGGAACAACTGCTGGCCCCCGCTGGATTGCGGCACACGGGCTATCGCCTGCCCAACTGGTCGGAGATGGACGTGGCGCATTGGTATAACGGCCGTTCCGACTTCGGCACCACGCTGGAGAAACCGTACCCATCCTGGAATCTATTAGGCAACGGCGGCATCCTCTCCACCACAGAAGATATGTTTCGCTGGCACCAGGCGCTGCTAGGGGATGAAATTTTTTCCCAGGCGGCCAAGGAAAAGATGTACACACCAGATTTTCAGGATTATGCCTATGGTTGGCGTGTGGTGGAAACCGATTACGGCCGTTGCCTTCAACACAATGGAGCCAGCAGCTACGGCAGCAGCGCCCTTTTCCGCCGCTATGTGGATGCCGACGTTGTGCTGGTGCTCTTTTGCAATCAGGATTACAACGGCGAGGTGTTGATCAACGCTGTTCAGGACCAGATTGAAGCCGTCGTTTTTGCTGAAGAAATTCCGCTGCCACCGGCTCTGCCTGCTGCGCCACCCTGTCCATTGGAAAAATTTGCCGGTAATTTTGTTTTGCCAGACGGTGGCACGATTCATGTTTCGGTAGAAAATGAAGCACTGCACCTGACACCGGAAAGTCAGGAAGGGATTAACTGGCTGTTGGGTTTAAGCGAGGCAGAAACGGCCGTTTACAACCAAACCTTGCAACAAACCCAAACCGTCATGGCCGCTGCCCTGACGGGTGATACTGAACCGCTGCTCAATGCACTGGCCCGCAGGGAAGCACGCACGCCAGGGGTATTACGTACCTGGGAGGAGCTGGTCGATGAGGTGCAGCCAACGGAGATGACGGTTTTAGGCATACGGCCGTCGCTCTACCTGCCTGATGCCTGCGAAGCCATTACCAAATTTACCGGGCCAACGGAAAGTGGCTGGTTTGTCTCCATCTGGCGCGATGGGCAAAACGTCGGTGTACTGCTCACCGAACTGGTAAGCGACAACATCTTTAGCGCCATCGCCCAACCAACCACGGCTGATACGTTGGTAACTTACCATTTGTCGTACGCCCTGCCTCGACAGTTCCAAATCGTGTATGAAAATGATGCCATCCGCAATCTTGTTTCTGAACAAAATATTGCAGCAAGGAAAAACCAATGACGCAAGAACCAAAACGCCCTGCCGGGATGACCGGCTTCACCATCGTCTGGATTGGCCAGCTGGTTTCTTTGTTGGGCACCAGCATGACCAATTTTGCCCTCACCAT
>CAJQMR010000020.1 GCA_905479495.1 uncultured Anaerolineae bacterium | reverse complement strand
GCGCAGCTTGGAGTTGGACCAGTCACCGGGCAGCACAATGGCCACTCCTGGCGGGTCTGACAGCACATCGCCGCCGAGCATGATGCCATCGTAGCTGCCGAGGTTCATCTCATGTCGGGAATCTTCGGAGTTGTCGAAGTGGCACTCGGTGCAGGCTTGTGAGCCTTCAAACCAGGCATCTTCCGTGGTAAAAAGAGGCAAGACGTCTGCGTTGAAATCGCCAAAGCAGGCTTCATCGTTGAGGGAAGTGAAGGGGAAACGGCCGTCTGCCGCCCCAGCATCTACCCAGGCCCCAATCAGATCAACTGCATAGATATCACAATCGCCACTTGTCGTGGATGTGTTAACCAGGCCCACGGTGATAATTGGACCATCCCGGTTGGTTTCCTCGATGTCGAATTCCCAGCCGGGGGGCATGCGGTTGTTACGCAGCCGGGCGCGCAGCTTGGAGTTGTCCCAATCGCCGGGCAGCACAATGGCCACACCGGGTGGTTCGGAAAGGACGTCGCCGCCGAGCATGATGCCGTCGTAGCTGCCGAGGTTCATCTCATGCCGGGAATCTTCGGAGTTGTCGAAGTGGCATTCGGTGCAGGCTTGCGATCCTTCAAACCAGGCATCTTCTTCAGTGAAAAGAGGCAAAACATCGGCTTCAAAGCTGCCGTCATGTTCGCTGCCGTCCATGTCGGTCCAGACAAAGTCGCCATCTGGCGCGCCTGCGTTTACCCAGGCTCCGATTAGTTCCACGGCGTAGACGTTGCCACCGTCATGTTCTAGCAGCGGGCCGTCGCGGTTGGTTTCTTCGATGTCGAATTCCCAGCCAGGGGGCATGCGGTTGTTGCGCAGCCGGGCGCGCAGCTTGGAGTTGTCCCAATCGCCGGGCAGCACAATGGCAACGCCTGGCGGGTCTGACAGCACATCACCGCCCATCATGATGCCAGCCAAGCTGCTCAGATCCATCTCATGTCGGGAATCTTCGGAGTTGTCGAAGTGGCATTCTGTGCAGGCTTGTGAACCTGCAAACCAGGCATCTTCTGTTGTGAATAATGGGAGCACATCGATGGTGAAGTCGCCCGTGCACGATTCGTCGTTGAGGGAGGTGAAGGGGAAACGGCCGTCTGCCGCCCCAGCATCTACCCAGGCCCCAATCAGATCAACGGCGTAAATATCACATTCCCCACCGCCTTGGCGCTGGTTGGTTTGTGTTTGTATGCCATAAAATTGGTGTGCGTTGTTGGCTGCGGCCGTTTCTTCCGCCGTATTGTTTGCGGCGGCTTTGGTTGGCTTCAATCCCCAGCCCAAGGCAATCAAACAGATCCCCAGGCCGATTAGCCAGAAATACCCCTTTTTCATGATACTACCTCCTGTATTTTTTCTTCCCGTTTAGCGGTGCATGGGATGAAAGCATGAAGAATCGCCAAATTTTCGCTTTCACCGAAATTTACGGCCGTTGGGTGCGTCAGTCTGCTGGATCAGGCAAAGCATCTGCGATGAAACTGTTTATCACTCCCTAACGAAAATAAATTCTTGGGTAACTTAATTTTAAAGAATTACAGGCGTATAAATATTGATTTATATGTGGATATATAAGGAAAAATTGTGGCTAAAAAATTGATCTTATGAAAAAGTTTACAGCCCGTTACCAAGCGGGGATTTATGACACTATTTAGAATATGGTCCTTGCTGGCCAAAAAAGAGATCGCTGGACCGAACACCAAAGGGCAGCAATGCAAACATCATTAATTTATCTCTGTGTGGGCGTTTGGGGTGGTGCTTCTGTTCTGCTAACGATTACAGCTTGTATGTTATCTGCCAGACTGAGCCGTCGAGAAAAACGGCCGTGGCACAGAACAGAAAGATAGTACCTTTGTCCCAAAATGGCAATAGTCCGTGACTTGTTGATTAAAATGCGCACTGAATAAGCGAAGTTGCCGCCTTTGAGCAGAGCGGCATCGTATATGAAAGTGAAGAAGATTCTATGAATAGCAAATCCCCCCAATGGCTGCGGTGCGCCAGCTTCATCTTTTGGCTGATTGTTTTTTCTGTCCTTGTTCAGGCGGCACAAACGGCCGTTGCCCAAAGCACGCAAAGTGGCACCATCACGGGCACGGTACACAATGGCACCACGAATGAACCGGCTGCCGAGGGCACGGTGGTGACGCTGTATGCCTACAACAGCAGCTACACCAACGCCGAAACATTAACGACGACAGTGGATGCGGACGGCCGTTTCCAGTTTACCCTCACTGACCAACCCGACGATTGGGTTTACCTCGTCAGCACTGCCTATCAGGACCTTTCTTTTAGCAGCAACATCGCCCCCCTGACGGCTAACCAGCCGCTTGATTTATCCCTTACCGTTTACGAGCCTACCAGCGATTCGGCCCAAGTGACTATCGATCAACTGCATGTTTCCCTGGCCTTTGTGGGGCAGGAAGTGGAAGTAAGTGAGCTTTACTCAGTCGCCAATGAGGGAACGGCCGTTTACACGGGCAGCATGGGCCGCAGCGAAGTCGGTACGGTGCAGGTCAATCTGCCAGCCGCAGCCCAGGCAGTTTCTTTTGAGCGCGGCATGGGGCCAAATAGTGGGTTTTTCCCCACGTCGGAAGTGATTCAGCAAGACGGCCGTTGGTATGACACCACGCCTCTACGTCCCGGTCCCAACAGCCTGACCCTCCGCGCAACGTACCGCTTGCCCCTGAAAGATGGGCTGGATTTGAGCCGTGAACTGCCCTACCAGACAAACAATATTACCGTCGCCTTGCCGGACAACGGCATTGCCTTTGCCGCCGATGGTTGGCAGCAGCAAGCAACGCAATCTGTTGGCGAAAGAGGCGTCATTTTAAGCTACGCACGCGATAGCTTAGCCCCGAACAGCCAATTGGCCCTTACCTTTTCCGGCTCTGGCGCAGCGGCGTCTGCCCCGTCGGTTTCCCTCAACCCGAAAAATAGCGGCGATTGGATCATTAGCCTCGGTATTTTGCTTTTGGTAACCACTGTGGCTTTTCGACTGCTGCGCCCCAAGACAAAATTCGCACCCACTCCCCAACTGGCGGCTGCTGGTGTTGCCTCACTCCCCAACGAAGGCGATAAAGCAGAGCGGTGGCAGCTGCTCTTTGCCCTGGCCGATTTAGACGATGCGTACAAAAGCGGCAAGCTCTCAGACACAGAGTATGAACGGCAGCGCCAGGAGATTAAAAATCAACTACGCACGATTTGGGAAGTTGTTTAAGAGACTTTTATGCAAAAACGTTTGACCAACTCTTTTGTCCGGCGAGAAGATTTTGCTTCGAGTGGGGAAACGGCCGTACGGCCGTACGAACTCGAACTGAGTCTTTTCTTTGTTATTGTCCTCAGCGGCATCTACATTGCTTACGATATTTTAGCCACCCCCAAAGGTGGCCACCCCTTTGGGCACTCCCTGGGCATCATTGGCACCCTGCTCATGGTCATGACCGAAACGGGCTACAGCTTGCGTAAGCGCACCAGCTGGCTCAACTGGGCCGGGCCGGTACGTTACTGGCTGTCGCTGCACATCGTCACTGGCATTGTGGGGCCCTTTATGGTGCTCATGCATACCGGCCTGCAATTTCGTGGCCTGGCTGGCGTGAGTTTTATTCTGACGCTCATCGTGGTGGGCAGCGGGTTTATGGGGCGTTATCTTTACACGGCGCTGCCCCGCTCCATCTCCGGTGTGACTACCTCGCGGCAGGCGCTGGAGCGGGAAATCAGGTCCGTTTCCCAAAACATCACCCAGTTTGAAGCGCAAAAACCAGAGCGGGTTCAGCAGCTGGTTGCTGAACTCAGCCAGCGTCCCACAGGACGTAATCCGTTACTTACCATTTTGGGCCGTTCTTATTACCAATGGCGCTTTCAACGCCGTCTCAAACGCGAACTCAAAAAGATGGATCAGCTGGTCGCGGAGCAAAAACAACAAATCAGCCAAATGCTAACGCGCCGCCGCGACTTGCAGCGCCAGACCGAAATGTTGGAGGCTGCCCGCCGCGTCATGCGCATCTGGCACATTTTGCACATCCCCTTTGGTCTGACGCTTTTCTTTTCTGTGGCACTGCATATCTTCGCCACCATTTACTTTCGGGCAGGCTTGTTTAAGTGAGACAATATCGACGGCTAGAACGCCAGCATCCCATTTTTTCTCCCGTCGCCCTGATTTCCACCCTCATTTTGGGGGTGGGTTTGGCGATCGGTGTCTATCTAACCGGCGGGCGCGCTTTCAGCCCGGGTGATCTATCGGCACTCAACCACAGTGGCGAGCCAGTTGCCGATGTGATGTCCCACGCGGATATTGGCGATGATTGTGGCCAATGCCACGTGCCCTTCCAGGGTGTGGCGGCCACACTTTGCCAGGATTGCCACAAAAATATTGCTGTGGAGCGAGAAGGCGACGGACTCCACGGCCGTTTACCCGACGTCGCACAATGTGGTAACTGCCATCTGGAACATCTAGGTCACGAGTACGATTTAAAAACGGCCGCTGTGGCCGATTTTGACCACACGCTTACAAGCTTCAGCCTGACCCACCATGACGTCAGCAGTGTCAGCGCCGAAATTGCCTGCACCGACTGCCACATCGACGAAGGCAGCTATAGCATGCAAAACAGCACTTGCGACAGCTGTCACCGTGAGCTGGATGCTGACTTTATGGCCCAGCACGATGAAGCGTATGGCCCCAACTGCCTTACCTGCCATGACGGGCTGGACAGTATGTCTGACTTTACGATGGCCCAGCATGCTGAGCTGTTTGCCCTGACCGGCGCACATGAAACCGCGCGCTGTGAAAGCTGCCACGCAGGTGGCGAATTTGAAGGGACCCCGCAGGAATGTGTGGCTTGCCATGCCGAGCCAACAAAGCACCAGGCGATGTTTGGCACGGATTGCACCAGCTGCCACACAACTGTCGCCTGGCAGCCCGCCACCTTTGACGATGCCCCATTTGACCATGAGCGCACCACCAGCTTTAGCCTCACCCGCCACGTCACAGATTTTGACGGCAGTGAGATGGCCTGTACCCATTGCCACACAGGTGAAGATCCCATTTCGGTAGCGGATGCGACGTGTGAAGGATGTCATGCAACGGCCGTTCCCGATTTCATGGCCGAACACATCACACTATTTGGCTCAAGCTGCCAGGATTGCCACGATGGCCTGGACAGCATGGCCGATTTTGATCACGCCAATGTTTTCTTGCTGGAAGGGCGTCATGCCACGGCTGAATGCACGGCTTGCCATGTGAATCAGGTGTTCCAGGGCACCCCGCGCGACTGTGTAGCCTGCCATGCTGAGCCGGAAATCCACTTTGGCATTTTTGGCACTGACTGTGCCAACTGCCACACGATAGACGCCTGGCTGCCTGCTCAGCTGCGCCAGCACACCTTCCCCCTGGACCACGGCGAGCAGGGCATGCTGGAATGCACTGCTTGCCACACCAGCACCAGCTACACCGCCTACGACTGCACCACTTGCCATGAGCACAACGTGGAGCAAGTGCTGGACGAGCACGACGAACTTAACATCACGCAAGCCGAGCTGTTTGCCTGCGCTGCTTGCCATCCCACCGGGCATGAAGACGAGGCGGAAGATGACGATTAATGACTCAGTTACTGGGTTGCACTTACCCGTTACCAATACCGATTTGTTGACACTTACACACTGTAGCTACCGAAAAAAGGATTTTGTATGGGCATCTTGGATGCATTGATCAAACGAAAAACAGAAACGGAACCGGACGCCATGATCCAGCTAGGCCGGGTGGTAGCCGACGCCAGCCGCTGTGTCCAGTGTGGCATCTGTGGCTACAACTGCCCGGTGGGTATCCCCGTGCGTGACTACGCCCGGCAGGGGCTGCCCGTTAGCGACGCTGCCTGCATTAGCTGTGGCAACTGTGTCAATGTTTGTCCGCGCGGCACGCTGCGTTGGGAAACCCAGGCCCATGTGCTTGTGATGGATCGCTTTGCGGACCAAATGGGCGACATGGCGAGTGGAGATTGATATGCGCTACGTGATTATTGGCAACGGCGCGGCTGGCGCGACTGCCGCCCAAACCATCCGGCAAAACGATGCCGCCGGGGAGATCGTTATCCTCACGGCCGAACCATATCCCATGTATTCTCGTCCTGGCCTGGCTTATGTCCTCATCAAAGAAGTGTCGCCAGAGCAAATCATGGCGCGTACCTTGGATTGGTACGAGGAATGGGGCATCAATCTAGTGCTGGGCGAGGCGGTGAGTCTGGATGTACAACGGCAAATGGTCTGGTTGGGAGACGGCCGTTCCCTCAACTACGATCGCCTGCTGATTGCCACGGGTGCCCGTGCCACCCCGCCACCGTATTCTGGAGCCGAACTGGACGGTGTGGTGTATCTGGACACGCTGGATGGCACTAAGGAATTGGTAAAAAAGACACGCCGCGCCCGCCGCGCTGTGGTCATTGGGGGCGGTATCACTGCCCTGGAACTGAGCGAAGGGCTCACCCATCGGGGTATAGACACCCACTATTTTTTGCGACGAGATCGCCTCTGGGGACGCGTTTTTAATGATGAGGAAGCCAAACTACTGGGAAAAAAGATGAGAGCCCACCACGTTCACATTCATTACAACACCGAAGCGGTGGAAATTTTAGGTGATCGTCGGGGGCGGGTGCGCGGTGTGCGCCTGAAAGATGGTAAAGAATTTAAATGCGATCTGGTAGGCGTGGCCATTGGCGTCAAGCCGCTTATTGATGTGGTTGCTAACAGCCCCATTGCCACCGACCGGGCTATTTTGGTAAACGAGCGGATGGAAACCAACGTGCCCAACGTGTATGCGGCTGGTGACTGTGCTCAGGTGTACGACCGCTGGACAGAGAAGCACATGCTGGACATTCTCTGGCCCAGTGCCGTGGCCGAAGGCAATGCTGCCGGGCTCAACATGGTGGGCAAGCTGTACGAATACGAGAAGGGGAGTCCGTTCAACGCCTGTTTATTGTTTGGCTTGCACATCACCACGATGGGGCAGATTAACCCTCGGCGTGAAGCAGATGACGACGAGCCGCAAATTGTGCAGCACATCTCGCGTGGCTCTAGCGAGGTTTGGTACACGTACCCACGGCCGTATCGCAGTGCCTGGTCTGCCGAAAATGAAAATACCATTCGCCTGGTGCTTAGTGGCGACTATTTGGTGGGGGCTTTGGTGATTGGCGAGCAAAGCCTGACCGATTCGCTGCGTTACCTGATTGAGCATGAAGTCAACATTGCGGACATGTTCGAAGAATTGAGCGGCGGCGGTGCGCGGATGCGCCGCTGTCTGATGCAGTTTTGGCAGAGTTTGCTGCCGGAGCCAGCTTGATTTTCTAGTAAAAAGTAATAAGTGAGAAGAAAAGCTACTTTTCATAAATCATTCAAATGTATTTATATCGTAACGAAATCATGAGTTTGTTGTAGCGGAGAAAAGGTATTATGTTAAGACGAATCCTGATTATCCTCTTAGCCATCTTTTTATTTATTGATATTGTCGGCGGTGCGGTTTCTTATTCCGTAGCCCGCAGTGGGCCATACCTGCCTGGCGATCGCTTTTTCCACGCCCAAACCAATGCCGAGCAGCTATGGCTGAATCGGCTGGTTCGTGCCGGGGAGCCACGGGCCAATTCGCTGCTCAATTTGCTGGAACGGCGCATTGATAATCTAGAAGTTGTGTTGGGCGGCGAGTACCAGACGGCCGCTCTGGCTTATCTGGATGAGGCATTTAATCAGGCTATTAGCGCCATTGAGGCTGCCCCCAAGGAGGCACAACCTGTTCTAAAGCAGCGTTTGCTGCTGCTCACGGAACGAACATTGGCCCTGCTGGATGGTTTGGAATTGGCTGAAGGGAATGGGGCAGAAATGGAAACGGCCGTAACCACCCTAATCGACAAACTGACCACATTGCAAGTCGCCCTCAGCAATCCAGAAGACACAGCCATTGCCGAAATTGCAACTATCGACACCGATCTCAATTCTCTGGCTAGACCAGAAAATACAGATGAAAATGGGGCTCGAGGCATTCCTACCAGTTTGGACAATCCGCTGGATGTTCCATTTCCAGAGGGTTCTTTGGAGCATGATTTCTTTCCCCTGGTGGCTGGCCACGACAACCTCAAGTGCAGCAATTGCCACACGGGCAGCACCTACAAAGGGACTGCGTCTACCTGCGTGAGCTGCCACGCTGACGAGGACCCACACGAAGGCCAGTTTGGCACAGATTGTGCCACTTGCCATTCTATTACGGAGTGGACGGCCGTTTCCTTCGATCACAGCTTGATGGGCAACCAGGATTGCGCCGCCTGCCACACCCCACCAGAGAACCATTTTGCCGGTGCCTGCTCGGCCTGCCACAGCGATACCGAAAACTTCGCCAATGCCGTGTTTAACCATGCCACCATTGGCACCCAGGATTGTGCCGGTTGCCATACGCCCCCAGCCAACCACTGGGCCGGAGCCTGTTCCGCTTGCCACAGCGACACCACGAACTTTGCCAATGCCGTGTTTAACCACGCCACGATAGGCGGGCAGGATTGCGCCGCTTGTCACAGTGCCCCAGCCAATCATTACGCGGGTGCCTGTTCGGCTTGCCACAGCGATACGACAAACTTCCGCAATGCTGTCTTTAATCATGCCACGATAGGCGGAACGGACTGTGCCGCTTGCCACAGTGCCCCGGCCAACCATTTTGCGGGTGCTTGTTCCGCCTGCCATCAAGACACCGGCAACTTTAGGAATGCTAACTTTAACCATGCCACCATCGGTGGTCAGGATTGTGCGGCCTGCCACAGCGCTCCGGCGAATCACTTTGCGGGTGCTTGTTCAGCTTGCCATCAAGACACGGGTAACTTCAAAAACGCTAACTTCAACCACTCGACCATTGGTGGTCAGGATTGTGCCGCTTGCCACAGTGCCCCGGCGAATCATTTTGCGGGCGCTTGTTCAGCCTGCCACAAAGACACGGGGAACTTTAAAAACGCCAACTTTAGCCACTCGACGATAGGTGGGACAGATTGTGCCGCGTGTCATAATGCGCCAGCCAACCACTTTGCGGGTGCTTGCTCAGCCTGCCATACAGACACGGGTAACTTCAAAAACGCTAATTTCAACCACTCGACGATTGGTGGCCAGGATTGTGCCGCTTGTCACAGCGCACCAGCCAACCATTGGGGCGGGGCCTGTTCTTCTTGCCACACGGACACAGGCAATTTCAAGAATGCCAACTTTAATCATTCAAATATTGGTGGCCAGGATTGCTCTGCCTGCCACAATGCTCCATCGAACCACTTTGCCGGTGCGTGCAGCACCTGCCATCAAGATACCGGCAACTTCCACAATGCCAGCTTTAACCATGCTGGCTTAACAGATTGTGCCTCTTGCCATACGCCACCATCCAATCACTTCGCCGGGCAGTGTTCTGACTGCCACAATACCGACACCTTCTCAGGAGCTTCTTTCAACCACACCTTCCCAACCAATCATGAAGGAGCCAACAACAACTGCGAGACGTGTCATCCGGGTGGCAATACATCTAGCTGGACCTGCACCGCCTGCCATTCGCAGCAAAAAATGGATGAAGAGCACAAAGATGAAAACGGCTACAACGGCAATAACTGTACGCAATGTCATGCAGACGGCCGTAAACACGACGATTAACCCCTAATAAAAAAGAGACCGATCCTGAGGTTTTTGTAGACTCAGGATCGGTCTTTGTCCCCGCGCACATTGATCCTATTTCAAGCCAGCCACAATTGCTGCCACATTGGTACGAAACATGTCGATGTAGCTTTCTGCACCGCTGCCAGCGGGTCCGAGCGCACCCGTGTACAGAGGCACCACTTGAACTGCATCGCAGGCATCCAGTTCAGAAGCAACCGTTTGTGATAGGCTGTCGCTGACCGTGGTTTCGGTAAAAATGGTGCAGACGCCATGTTCTGCCATTAAGCCGATAAGGGTTGTTAAATCTGTAGCGGATGGTTCAGCAATGGTGCTGTTGCCGGGCACAACGGTTCCCAAAATCTCAAAATTATACGCTCGGGCAAAATAACCAAATGAGTCATGATTGGTGACCAGCACCCGACTTTCTGGTGGGAGTGTGGCTAGCTGCGCCTCGACATCACTCTCCAGAGAAGCCAGTTTTGCCGTGTAGGTTGCGGCGTTTTCCTGGTAGGTGCTCGCGTTTGCCGGGTCCAGCGCTGCCAACACCTGGGAAAGGTTTTCTGTCCATTGCACCACGTTTTGAATGTCAAACCACACATGCGGATCAGCCCCACTGTGATGGTGCTCGTCTGCTGCTTCTTCCTCGTGTTCCTCTTCATGTTCTTCTGCCCCAAGGACACGCGGCGTGACGTTGGCTGAAATAGCTACCACGGGCACATCTTCGCCAATTGTTGCCAAATCATTGACAAGTGATTCTTCCAGATCCCAACCATTGACAAAAATAACGTCAGCCTGGGCAACGGCCGTTAATTCCTGTGCGCCTGGTTGGTAACTGTGTGGGTCCTGGCCTGCCGCCATAAGCGTGGTTAACATAATCGCATCACCGCCGACCTGGCTCACCACATCGCCAATAATGCTGGTGCTGGCAACCACTTGCAGCGGTTTCCCGTCCAGGTTTGCTGCTGAGAGTGTGGGCAGGGTAAGCAGGTCACTATCTGCTGCGTTTGGCGTTGGGGAAACGGCCGTTTCCCCCCCAGAACAGCCAAGCTGCAAACCCAGCAGCACAATAGCACCCAATAGAAAAATCCCCTTTAATTTCTTTGCTAACTTTTTCATCTAACCAATCCTTTGTGATATTTAGTATCAATAAGCCCGTTAATTCTACCTATTCGCGTTATTGTGTCAAGGCATTGACGGGTCTGATCTTTGGTAAAAGTGGGCCGCAAACCCAGCGATCGATAGTGGAAACGGCTGTCCGAATCTTGTATACTCCAACCTCGCTTTGGCAAGCTGTAAAACCAGAAAGATTGTATCTATTCAGGTGCGAGGCACTTTTCGTAGCAGCATTTGAATAAAACTCGTAAAGAAAGTGCGTCGCACCTCACAAGATTTTGTGATTTGCTAGGAAGGTTCCATGACTGTAAGAACACGATTTGCTCCCAGCCCCACAGGATATTTGCACATTGGCGGTGTGTGGGCGGCTTTGTTTGCCTGGCTATATGCCCGGCGGCACGGTGGCCAATTTGTGCTGCGTATTGAAGATACGGACACCAAGCGCACCGTGCCCGGCGCGCTGGATAGTTTAATGGCCAGCCTGCGCTGGTTTGGTTTAGATTGGGACGAAGGGCCAGACGTGGGTGGTCCATTTGGTCCTTACATCCAGACAGAACGCAAGGCGCTTTATCAGGAGTGGGCCAACTGGCTGGTGGCGCATGATTTTGCTTACAAATGTTTTGCCACGCCGGAAGAGCTGGCGGAAATGCGCGCTGAATTGGAAGCCAAAGGTGATCGCTCTGGTTATGATCGCCGCTACCGCGATTTACCTGCCGAAGAAGTTGCCCGGCTAGAGGCGTCTGGGCGTGACTATGTGATTCGCTTTAAGATGCCATTGGATGGGCAAACGGCCGTTCCCGACCTTTTACGCGGAGATGTGATTTTTGACAATGATCAGTTCACCGATTATGTCCTGCTCAAATCCAATGGCCTGCCGACGTACCATTTGGCCCATGTCGTCGATGATCATTTCATGCAGATTTCGCATATTACGCGCGGTGTGGAATGGCTCAATACGGCTCCGATTCACGTCAATTTGTTCAAAGCGTTTGGCTGGGAGATGCCTGTTCTGGTTCATCTGCCCGTGATTTTGAATCCCAGCGGCAAAGGGAAACTGAGCAAGCGACACCAGGCGTTTATGGATGATGGGACTGAAATTTATGTGCGGGCTGACGAGTTTATGGAAGGGGGTTATCTGCCGGAGGCGGTGCTGAACTTTTTGGCCAACATTGGCTGGACGTTCGGCGATGATCGAGAAAAGTTCACAATGGAAGAGGCGATTGCCCGCTTTGATCTGGCAACGGTCAGTCCCTCGCCAACCAAGCTGCCCTACAGCAAGCTGGATTGGCTAAATGGCCAATACATTCAGGAGATGGAACCGTTGGCATTGGCTCAGGCAGTACGGCCGTTCCTGGAAGCTGCTGGTCTGGAAGTCAATATTGACGCACTACTGGTTGTCATGCCGCCCATGCGCGTGCGGCTCAAGCGCTTCCCTGATGCCATTGAGTTCTTGCGCTTTTTGTCTGAAGAGATGCCGCTGCCAGAAAGTGCCGAGGCGTTGACGCACAAACATTTGCCGCTGGCGTCTGCTGCTGCGGCTTTCCGTGAGGCACGTGAATTGCTGGCCGATTTGGAACCATTTACACTGGAAACTATCAGCACGCAGCTGTTGGCACTCGGCGAAAAGCATACGGCCAACGGCAAGGCTGGCCCCTTCCTGGGGCAGATGCGCCTGGCGGTGACGGGGCAGCAAGTGTCGCCGCCACTTTTTGAGTCTGTGTTGGCCTTGGGGCGCGATCGGGTGCTTGCTAGGCTGGACCAGATTTTGGTGCTTTTTGAGGGAAAATAAGGCCTTATTTTCCTTCATCTTGTTTGCCATGCATGGGGGCTTCTGGTAGAATCTCGCTTCGTTCAGCCGAACAGTGCGGGATAGTTTAACGGCAGAACCGGCGGCTCTGAACCGTCTAGTCCAGGTTCGAATCCTGGTCCCGCAGTCAAAAAGAACATGGCCTCGCCATGTTCTTTTTTTGTAGGTGCGACGCACTTTTAAAGTGCGTCGCACCTTTGTGTTTCTAGCGCTGTGTCAATTGCCTAAGACTTTGTCGCCTGTGGGGCCTGGGCTGCCGCTCGCTGGCTCAATGGTGATGCCAAAATTTTCATAACTGCCCAACGGTTCTGGCGCATGCACCCAGTAAGCACGGTACCCATCCTCATCTACATTGAAGACACCCGCATCGGTGCGCTGCCCATCTTTAACAAGCCAGAGCTGATACGCTTCTGTTTCTGGCAGGGTGGGCAGGTTTTGCACCACCAGCGTGCCATGTTGGCCATCGGCGGTGATGATGATAATGCCGGTGGCTGAGCTGTTTTCTTCTGCGCTGGTGAGGGTAACGGTACCGAAGTTAGCTGGCGTCGTGGCCTCATCCAGCCGTTGGCGCAGCTGGAAATTGCTGATGAGTATCAGGACCAACACGACCACGAGAACGGGCTGCCACAACGGCCGTTTCTGGAACCAGGTGCGCCAGCGTGGTTGGGGACTGGGTCGCGGTTTTGCAGGTGGCGGCGCAACGGCCGTTGCGCCTGCATGATTGACTTCCTGCAAAAGCTGTGTTTTTAAGCTTGGCGAGGGGTCTATTTGGGGGATGGTCACAGCAAGCTCACCGACAAGCGCTTCGTAAGCTTGCAGCTCTGCCTGACATGCTGGGCACGCCGTGAGGTGTGCGGCAACCTCGGTTGCTTCGGCAGCCTCCAGGATATTGAGCGCGTAAGCAGCGATCTGGTCTGTGACGTGGGATTCAGGTTTCATTTTCTCTACAACTACTATTCACTAATTCTCTATTAAGCAGATACGCATTCTGCTTCGTTTCGGATTTAGCGTCTAACCGATTTAGCGATAAGCGGCCTTTCGATTCGATAAGTTGTTGTTGGCCGCTTACTTAAGGCTGCAATATGTGACGCAGCTTTTGCATTCCCAACCGAATGCGTGTTTTGACGGTGCCCAGCGGCATCTCTAGCTGGTCCGCGATTTGACTGTGGCTGTAGCCTCGGAAAAAAGCCATAATCAAAACATCTTGTTGTTCCTGGGGAAGTTGGGCCAGGGCGGCATGTACTTTTTGCTTTTGCAGTTGTTGCGAAACGGCCGTTTCCGGGGAACGGCCGTCGGCGTAAGGCTCAAAATTGAGTTCCGTCCAGCTGATGCTTTTGTGTTCTGGGCGAACGCCTTCGCGCCGTAAAATATCGATGGCGCGATTGCGGGCCATGCTGGTGAGCCAGGTACGCACGCTGGCCCGGTCGGCCCGGTAGCTGTCTGCCTTTTCCCAAACGCGCCGGAACACGTCCAGCGTAATTTCCTCAGCCAGCTGTTGATTCCCCACCAAATGGTAGGCGACGCTGTAAAGCAAACGGCCGTATCGATCATACAAAGTACCCAGTGCTTCCGCCCGGCGGTTGACGATTTGGGACAACAACATCTGATCTTCAACGGTCACTAAATCAACAGACATAACGGTATTGTATTATCTGTGGGATGGCAGGCAACTTTCCTCTCGCTACCCTTGGCAAAAGTTCATGTTTCTGGTCTGCTGGATGAAATATTGGCAGATGCTAAGCCGGTAAATACGGCCTATTTAGGCAAGGTTTTGCGTAATTTACCCAGATATGGGCCTGTTTTGGCAAACTTTTCCCATGATTTTGCGTAATGACAGTTACCCGCATTTGTTCTCGAAGTTGGCCACAAATGCGGTATAATATTGTCATGTTGTCATAAGACAACAGATTTTGTGAGGTCGTAGATAAACGGCCGTGTGTAAAAGCGAAGCCTGTGATGTTTGCGTAAAACCAGTTTGCTTTCACATGAAAAGGAGTCAACGATGAATCTTGTTTTCCCAATCTTGTGCGTTTTTGGCGTTGGGCTTGTGGTAATTTTAGTTGCTTCTGTTCGCATTGTTCAAGAATATGAGCGAGGCGTTATCTTTCGTTTAGGACGCGTAATGGCCGCCAAGGGGCCTGGCCTTTTCTTCATCATTCCGATCGTTGATAGAATGATGAAAGTAGATTTGCGCACCATCACGCTGGACGTCCCGGCTCAGGAAGCAATTACAGGTGACAATGTTACCGTTAAGGTGAATGCAGTGGTTTATTTCCGGGTAATTGATCCGGTGATGGCCATTGTGCAGGTGGAAGATTTCCGTCGGGCTACCTGGCAGATTGCCCAGACCAGCTTGCGCAATGTCATCGGCCAATCAATGATGGATCAAATATTGCAGGATCGAGAGCAAATCAACGATACGCTACAGCATATCATTGATGAGGCCACAGAGCCTTGGGGTGTTAAGGTCAGCATCGTAGAAATCAAAGATGTGGAATTGAATACCACGATGGTGCGAGCCATGGCTCGGCAGGCTGAGGCTGAGCGTGAACGTCGGGCCAAGATCATTCAGGCCGAAGGTGATTTCCAGGCTGCCCAGAAACTGTCTGAAGCGGCCCGCATTATGAACACGGAACCGGGCGCGATGACGCTGCGCTACCTGCAAACCCTGGTCGAAATTGGTGTTGAGCAAAACACAACCACCATTTTCCCCATTCCCATTGACATTATCTCAGAGTTTCTCAACGTGCGGCGCGATTCAGATGATAGAAAAATCGCCGACGCAAAACGAGATGCGTCGGCCGATGATCAGGCAACTAAATAGATAAATTTGTTTTGTGGGGGAATCGCTTTTTGCGATTCCCCCACTTTTGGGTGTTTTGTGCATCGTCGAATTCTTCTGCCACTCTTTCTTTTTCTACTCCTTTTTTTAGTCTCCTGTTCGCTGCTGGGCGGCCCCCAGCAGTTGGTGGTTCCTACCCCGCCAGGCGGCACGCCTTTTGCCAGCATAGCCCAGGCCGGACCGCTAATTACAGACCCGCAAGGCAACGTGATTGAGGGGGTGAATCCAGACCTAAGGGCTTTGCTGGATCAGGTGTCAAACCAAAATTTGGTGGGGTATGTGCAGACATTGCAAGGATTCAACACACGTAACACGTACAGCGTGACCGATCAAGAAGGGTTGGGCGTGGGTGCTGCGCGGCGCTGGATTTTTAATGAGTTTATCCGGGTGGGAAACGGCCGTCTTCTGGTCGAAGTTGATGAATTTCCGGTGAACCAGGGTGGTGTAGCGTACAACCAGCAAAACATCATTGCCACACTGCAAGGCACGGGTGCCCATCCAGGCGTGATTGTCATAGCCGCCCATTATGATTCTCGTAGCATTGATCCCCTGAATGGCAGTAGCTACGCGCCCGGTGCCAACGACAATGGCTCTGGCGTGGCGGCGCTGCTGGAAGCGGCACGAGTGCTTAGCTCCCGCGAGTGGAACCAGACCATCATGTTTATTGCTTTTGCTGCCGAGGAACAAAACCGGCTGGGCAGCACCCATTTTGTAACGGATCGTTTGCTGCAAGGGTGGCGGTTTGACGCCATGATGAGCACCGACATTGTGGGTGGGCGTGTGGGAATCCCCCAATCTATCCGGCTCTTTTCTCCAGGCCCTGAAGGGTCGCCGCCGCGCCAGTTGGCCCGTTATATGCATTTTGTGGGCGGGCTGTATTTGCCCCAATTTCCTTATGAGCTGATTGATGCTGAGGATCGGAACGGCCGTTACAGCGATCACGTTTCTTTTTTGCAAGCAGGCATCCCCGCTGTTCGCCTGACGGAGTCGCAGGAAGACCCTAACCGGCAGCACAATAGCAGCGATACGGCCGAATGGATTGATTTCAACTATTTACGACAGGTGACGCAGTTGAATATTGCCGTGCTGGGAAACGCCGCTGGTGCCCCAGCCCAGCCTGTGGCCCCTGCCATTTCGCCGATGGCCGAACCGGGAGCATACATTCTCACCTGGATTCCTGATAGCAATGCGGTGGGGTATGCTATTTCGTTTCGTCCGGTTGGCTCGGCTAGCTATACTCAGTTTCGCTATGTCAATGCGAGTGAGTCAGGCAATGTGGCTATTACGGACCTGGACCCCTCGCTGCAATATGCGGTGAGCATTGCAGGATTGGATGGGAACGGCCGTATTGGTCTTTTTTCTACAGAAGTGTTGACGCCATAAAACGTGATGCGTGAAACGTGATTCATGATCTCACGTTTCACGCATCAGTTTACACGTCTAAATTTCCCAAGAACGCTTATTCTTCAAAAAGGACAACCGCAAACGCATCTGTCGCCGTGTCTTCGGTGATGGTGACGGTTAAGGAACGGCCGTCTTTGTCGAAGTACATTAAGGCCGTTGACCCTTCCATAATAAAAGAGTTGCTCTCTTGATAGACCCAATCATCAGCGGCCAACGTTTCTTGGTAGAAAGTTACTGCGTCAGCAAAAGGCGTTTCTGTTTTGTAGGTGACAATTCCTCCAAAGGAACTTGACTCAAAAGCATCTTCCAAAACCGGGTATTCGGAATTGGCCAGGCCGCCATTTTCACATCCTTCAGGAATGGTGATATTGACCGGTTCATTGACGCTGACCAGGTTCATTTCTATTTGGATCAGGCCAATTTGGGGTTTTATGCCCTCAACGCCTTCTTCTTCCAGCGCCACCCCCAACGCATCTGCCGTGCCTTCACCTTCCATGCGGAAGCGCACCACATAATTGCCTTCTTTAGCGATATACACATCCCCTTCGGCCCAATTGAACTGGGATATTTCATCGCCAACTACGGATTCATCAAATGTATAATGCACGGTTTCGATGCCGTTAATTGTTTCTTCACCAACCAGGGTGGCTTCGCCTACATCCTCCAGAAAGTCAGTGGCATCAAGCGTGCCAAAATCTGCCTGATCAAGTTCGCTTTCGGAAGTGCTCATGCAGCCAAACTCAGCCATGTTCATGTAGGTTGTTCCTTCAATTTGGGTCATGCTCATAGAGTCTATGCCAGCCATGTCCTCAAGCCCGGAGAAGGAAAACGTCATTTGGGTTTGGGCTGGATCCGTAGAAACCAGGATCGTCGCCTGGATAACCTGGATGGTTTCGCTAACGGTGGTGCTAATTTCCATCTCCATTTCATAGGTATCCAGAGCATCAAAATCTTGCACTGTGTCGCGCACCAAAAGCGATTCCGGGAAGAGGTTGCTCAATAATGAGCTGTCTTCTTCGGTTGTTTCTGCGGTTTCTTCGGCAACGGCCGTTTCCTCTTCCACCACTGCTTCTTCTACAACAGGGTCTGCTGGACTGTCCTCAACGGCACCCTCATCCTCCGGTGTGTCCACGGCTTCTTCCATTTCAGAAGTATCTTCTTCACTGGTGCGATCGCCCTCGTCATTGTCATCCGTAGTGGCTGCGGAGGGTTCTTCTTCACCCCCAAACGGCAAATTACAGGCCAGAGCAGACATGCCCAGCAGTAGGATAAAAATCAAAAGCCAGCGATTTAAAATGTGTTTCATTGGTTCCTCCATTACTTGCAAAATTTATTGGTTACAAAACAATTTTTATAGTATGCGTAAATTTCCGCGTTTGACAGTTAAGCAAATCACAACTGGTTTGCCGCCGAAATAAAAAAGCCAAGTTATCAACGATAACCTGGCTGTCAATCTATTAAACTATAAATGAGAAGAGGGTCTATAAGCTATAGGTTTCGTCCACGCTGAGGACAATGGGGGTAACGGCCGTTTCCTTCCGCACGTTCTCAGCCCAGGCGTCCACATCAATGGCAATGGGCGGCCAGGTGTTGTAATGGCAAGGGATAACAGACTTCGGCTTGAGATAATCCAGCGCCAATACGGAATCTTCTGGCCCCATTGTAAAATTATCTCCCACAGGCAAAATGGCTAAATCAATGCCCGCCCGGCCAATCAGCGCCATGTCAGAAAACAGCGCCGTGTCCCCGGCAATGTACAAGGTCTTACCATCAGCCATCACCAGAAAGCCACCCGGATCGCCGCCATAAGAGCCGTCCGGTAAGCCAGAACTGTGCAAAGCGGCCGTCATTTTTACACGACCAAAAGAGAAATTATAGCCGCCGCCCGTGTTCATCGCGTGCACATTTTCATGTCCTTGTGCACCGATCCAGTTACAAATCTCAAAATTGGCAATGACCAGTGCCCCGGTGCGTTTGGCCAACCCAACCGTGTCGGCAATGTGGTCACCGTGACCGTGTGTTTGCAAAATAAAATCGGCCGCGACGGAATCAGCGCCAGTTTTGGCCGCAGGATTATTGCCCGCAAAAAAGGGATCGACGACAATATTTGTGCCATTGATATTCAGGGAAAACGTTGCGTGACCGTGCCACGTAATAGAAATTGACATGAGCAGCCTCCTTGTAAAGCTGAAATCATTTGTAAGGGTCTGTTAGCTGGTAGGAAATACAGTCCAAGTATAGGTTGGGGAAGATTGCCCGTCAAACAAGCAGGCAAACAAAAGCGCAGGTTGGGGCCATAGTCCACCCTGCGCTTTTGCAGAGTTAAGGAGAGGTTGCTGCGGTAAATTAACGCAAGTTCAACCGATTGGCTGCCTGCTGACAAAGGCTGACGCCTCCGGCTGCATACCATTCTTGTAATGTGGGACTTTCTGTTAGCCCTGCTTTGGCATCTTCATAAATACCTGTGGTCCAAACGTAATAACGTTGGGTTTCAGCTGCCCAATTGTTCCAGCTGCTGCCCGCCGCGACATGCCCGCCGTTGTAACCAGCAAACGCTTTGCCCACATCGCCTGCGGTTTGTACCAGCCGCTCGGCGAAGTAGTTCATACCGCGTCGTGCATTTGTATTGGGTTCTAGCATGTCTTCGCCAGCGGTGAAGTGGAAGGGCATCACCTGGAACAAGCCCTGAGCCCCGGCGATAGACAATGCCTGCGGATCGCCACAGGATTCAACCTGCATAATGGTAGCCACCATGTCGGGGTCCAGACTGTACTCACTGGCCCAGCGCACGATGTCTGCTTCCCAATATTTGACCTCATCAGAGAAAACGGCCGAAATTTTCCCCTGGTAATTCACCGTCTTGCTGGCCGCCTCGTTGCCAATAGCGGCGGAGGCACCTGGGGCTGGATTTGCTGCTTCGGCTGGGCTGCTGCTCAACAAAGGCAAATCAGCTTTTGCCAATCGTGGCATGACCAATAAGGCAAAGAGGAGCACACCTACTAAAACAAAGGTAAGGATCATCATCATGCGCTGCTGCGTGGGGTCCGGCGGCAGATCATACTCTTCAATGATGATTTCCGGTTCGTACTCAAACTGCTCGTATTCATTCAAAGGCGTATCTACCGTCCAGAATGTGGTTAGCTGTTGTTCGTAGACCGTCATAGTTTACCTCGTTCGGTGTGGGGCGTAAACGTGCCAATGGCGCTCAATCATACTGTCTAGTTCCGGTTGCGGGGACGTGCCTGTAACCCATTCAAGGGGGAGCGACGCATGCCGTTTGGCCGTGGCGGACGCTGCCGTACGCGGGAAGAAACAGGCTGCCGCTGCGGCTGCGGTTGAGGCGCTGGCTCACTGTATTCTTCTACAGGCATGTGTACCTGGGTTGGCTGGGCGCTGACTCGTTTGGGAACGGCCGTACGCGTTGGCGCCGCCGTCTTGGCCACAGGAGCACGACGAACGTTTGTGGTGGTTGTGCGACGGCGTGGTGCTGCCTTGCTGGCTGCGGGCCGCTTTTGCGGTGTGTCTGCCACATCGTTGAATTCAAAGATATGTTCACCCGCCACGGAGAACGCGCCGATGAACAGGATGCGCGTCAGCCAGACCAAAACGGCCACAAAAATGGGCACATACAGCAGCAATTGTTCCCGGCTAAGCACTTCGTTGCCAAAGTTGTGATTGAGCAGCGTAAGAGAAATGGCCCACCAGGTCATCACGGCGTTCATCGTGGCCCCGAGCAGCCAGGCACCCATCAGGTACCAGACCTCTTTTGGCTCATCCATGCCCCGTTCTGGCGTGAAAAGACGCACCAGTCCGGCAAAGTCGATAGAGCAGAAGGCGATGGCCAAAATGGCCGCCCACTGCATGCCCAAAAAGCGCACGTCCCCGATGAGGTTGTGCAAGGCGTATTGGGTAGTGTCAAAATTAAAAATCTCAAAGGCAACCAGGGCCACAATTAAAATGAGGCCGATAGCCGTTTTCTTGGGCACAGAGCTTGTCAGGGAAGACAGCCGGGTGCCCATGGTTTGGGGTCGCATATATTGATTGTTTTGCATGATCCGCATCTCCTTGATGTTTGCCCCTCTGCTTGGGCAATCTTCTAATCCTGTAATCGGCAAAAAGTTTTTGCAGAACAACCAAAGGCAGTTGGGCCGATTACTTAAGTAAAAGCGGGCGCATCAGGTTGTTTTAATTTCAAAGACGTTCCCGCTTTTACACCGTTGCGCCCGCTTGTTTGTGAAGAGGGAGCTGATTGGGGGCGCACCAATCAGCTCCGGGAGGGTGTGGAACATTCGTTCTAGAACGGATATTAGAACAAGCGTGCTAATCTGTCAAGAACAAATTTGCCTTTTTGTGGCGATACCTGTCACAACTGGAGGGGAATAGGGGGAATTATGGGGCAAACGGCCGTTTGCAACTTGGCTGAGCAAACGGCCGTTCCCCCACCTGGTTACTCAAAAATAAGACACAAATTGTCGAAGGGCAGGCTGGTGCCTACATATTCTTCACCAGCTGCTACCACTTTGTAGGCGTAGGGTTGGCCAATGAAGGGGTTGGGGAAAATGACGGTGCAGAGAAAACGGCCGTCCGCTAAGGCGCAGTTAGCTTCCTGCCAATCACCATCCTGCAACGTGAACACACCAACCTCATTCAGCGGTGTGCCAACTGGTAAGGTGGCTTCGTAAACAACAGGATACGGTTCGGGTGCAGCCTGGCACGCTTCATTGCCCAGATCGGTCATCGTGAGGTTGTTTTGTTGCGCGATTGCCAGTTTGGGATAAGGGTCGTCACCGTTGATGTCCGGCTCTACCTGGGTGGTGAGCGAACGAAAATCGGCCAGCGGACAGCCAATTTCATCCGGCAAGATGTTGAATGTGGCGTCGAGGCTGTTAGCCCCGGTTACAGTCAGGCTGTGTGCTAGGTTTGCCTGGCGCAAAGTGATTTGGCTGGTGCGCAAGGTGTAGCTGATGGTCTCGTTGGCTATTAGCATGGGACCCAGGCCAGCCAGACCGTCCACGTTGAGCCTGTAGCTGCCAATATTGTTGAGGGGCAGCGAGAAATGGGCACAACTTTCGGCATCCGGTTGGGCACAGGTTAAGGGTTGACGGCCGCTTTGGGGGGAAACGGCCGTTACCACCACATCCTCACTCGCCGACACAATCTCAATGTCCAGCTGGGCAGGTTCACTGTTCGGACACACCGCCAGGGCCATCGGCAGCGTGACGGTTTCCTCAGCCACCTGGCAGCTTCCTTCTGCGGCCTCGGCCACGACGACGGCGATCTCTTCGGCCGTGTAGCCCGGCTTCTCCAAGCGAATCCGGTAAGTGCCCGGACCATCGCGCAGGACGACCCTTTCGTTGACCACTTCGGGCAGCGCCTGCCAGGGGCCATCATCCAGTTGATAACGCACGTTGACCAGCCGTTGTGGTTCCCCGTTTTCGTTTTGGATATGGACGGTAACGGCCGTTTGCTCGGTGAAGTTGCATACGGCCGTTTCACTGTCTGCCGTTCTGCCACAGGCCGCCCCCAGAATGATCAAAACTATGCTTATCGTCACCCATTGCCGGAATGTACGCATTATCTTTTGCCTCTTTTTCAGCTAAATTGTTGCAAGTAATTGTACAGAGGATGGCTGCAACAAACATGCCCGACGGGGTAAGCAGTAGATGCAGCAGGTTTAGGGAAGATGTAGGGAGGAAGTAGGGAGGAAGTAGGGAGGATGCTGGACGTCAGCAGCGATACGCACAACGGCACCCTGACGCCCGGCGGGATGGGGCAGATTGTGGGCCACCGCTTGAAGTTTGATGCCAGCGATGAAAATCAGGGTATCTTCTTTGTGGCTGGTGATGGCACGGCAACCCGCGTGACCGTTGTGGGCCGCAATATGCCTGCCGACCTGATGTTTATGGTGCCTGACGGGCTGACTGCCGGTGAGTACACCCTGGAGGTGCGGGCGGCTTTTGCCAGCAATGACATCCGCAGCGGCACCTTGGCGGTGGCCCTGACGGTTTCGTAATCACCATCTAATTCATACCTGGCACTACAGGTGAAAAAGGCTTTGCGATGTGACTGGCGCAAAGCCTTTTTCATTTTATCAGGTCAGACCCGAAGGGTTTTTCTGCCGATAGGTTGCTTATATTTGCCGCAAAACCCTTCGGGTCTTGGAAACTGCAACCGTCTGAATTCCCTAAGGACGGCCTTTCTCAAGCTGTGTTGTCTGGCTGCTCAACCTGACTTTGGTGACAACCCAACTTGACTATTGCCACAACTCAACTTGACTTTGGTGACGACTCAGTTTGATTTTTGCGACGACTCAACCTGATCAGGGTCGTTACCCACCTTGACTTTTGTGGCGAGTTCCGCTTACCAGTTCTCCCCAAAAGTTGTTGCTTCTCGTAAGATGCAAATCCAGTTATGTGTGGGTATCATAGATAGACTGTTTAAACGGCCGTATCAAACCCACGGCGGTGCCAGAAGGGTTGTTTTTGCGGTGAAAATTAATCCGCTATTTTCCAGGTTGATGCCCAATGAACAAAAAATCGATGACCGAACAAGAAATTCGCAGCAACTTTATCCGGCCTGCATTGGTGGCTGCTGGCTGGCAAGGGAAAGATGTGCAGATTCGGGAAGAGTTTTATTACAACGACGGCCGTATGGAAATTCAAGGCCAAACGGCCGTTCGTGGTAAGCGGAACTTCATGGATTATTTGTTGGTCTACAAAAACGTGCTTTTGGCCGTGGTTGAAGCTAAAGACAATAAGCACACGGTGGGTGCCGGGATGCAGCAGGCGCTGCGCTATGCCGAAGCGTATGATGTGCCGTTTGCTTTTAGCTCCAATGGGGATGGTTTTTTAGCCCATGATCGCACGCTCACAGCCGGGGCGGTGGAGCGCGAACTGCCGTTAGCTGAGTTTCCGTCGCCAGAGGCGCTTTGGCAGCGCTATTGGGTGGCAAAACAACTAACACCGGAGCAGGCGGAGATAATTACCGAAGGTTATTACACCGGACGGGATGTGCATACGCCGCGCTACTTTCAAGAGGTGGCGATTAACCGCACGATTACGGCCGTTGCTCAAGGGCAGCAGCGCATTTTGCTGGTGATGGCTACTGGCACGGGTAAAACATACACGGCGTTTCAGATTATTTGGCGGTTGTGGCAAGCCAAAAAAGCCAAGCGTATTCTCTTTTTAGCTGACCGCAATATTTTGATCAGCCAGGCGAAAACCGGCGACTTTAAGCATTTTGGTGACAAAATGACCTGGGTACAAAATCGAACGGTCGATAAATCGTTTGAAATTTATTTGGCCCTCTATCAGGCGGTTTCTGGCACTGAAGAGGCGATGAATATTTACAAGGAGTTTTCACCAGACTTTTTTGATCTGGTGATTATTGATGAGTGTCATCGAGGCAGCGCGGCGGCGGATTCGGCCTGGCGGGAGATTTTAGAGTATTTCAATACGGCCGTTCACATCGGCCTGACCGCGACGCCTAAAGAGACAGACACGGTTTCTAATATTGATTACTTTGGTGAGCCACTTTATACCTATTCGCTTAAGCAGGGCATCGACGATGGCTTTTTGGCACCCTACAAGGTGATTCGGATTAACGTCGATAAGGATATTGACGGCTGGATACCCGCAGCCGGGCAAACAGATAAGTATGGCAACGTGATTGAAGCGCGGGAATATAACGTGCGGGATTGGGATCGGACGATTGTGATTGAGCAGCGGAACGAGCTGGTCGCCCAGCGCATTGCGGAGTTTTTGCGCCAGACGGATGCCTATGCCAAGACCATTGTGTTTTGTGTGGATATTGCCCATGCGGAGCGGATGCGGCAGGCGTTGGTTAATGCTATTGGCGGCGAGGCCGTCACCAACCGCAAATATGTGATGCGGATTACGGGTGATAACAATGAGGGCAAGCTGGAATTGGATAATTTTATCACACCGGAATCAAGATACCCGGTGGTAGTAACCACTTCCAAGCTGATGACCACGGGGGTGGATGCCCAAACCTGTAAGCTGATTGTGCTGGATTCGGTCATTAATTCGATGACGGAATTTAAGCAGATTATTGGTCGCGGGACACGGTTAAAGCCTGAATTTGGCAAGACCCATTTCACCATTATGGATTTTCGCAATGCCACGCGGCTGTTCCAGGATTCGCAGTTTGACGGCGATCCTGTGCAGGATGTGGAGTATGACGGTACTCAACCACTAGACCTGCCTAAACCGAAACCAGAAAGCGAAGACGAAGCTGACGACAACGGCCGTTCCCCCGTCAAGTATTTTGTAAACGATGTGCCGGTGCAAATTATTGCCGAGCGGGTCCAATACCTGGATCAGTACGGCAAGCTGGTGACCAAATCGTTTGCCCAATTTAGCCAGGAAAATTTGCAAAAGGTGTACCCCACGCTGGACGCATTTTTGCAGAAGTGGGGCAACACGGTGCATAAACAGGCGGTGCTGGTGGAGCTGTTGCAGCAGGGTGTGATGCTCGATGAGCTGCGTGCCCAAATTGGCGCAGGGTATGATCCGTTTGATATGATTTGCCACATTGCTTATGATCGGCCAGCGTTGACACGGCAGGAGCGGGCGCGCAAGGTACAGAAAGAAGACGTGTTCACCCAATACGGCGAGATTGCCCGGCAGGTGTTGGCGGGGCTGCTGGAAAAGTATGCCGATGAGGGTATTGAGATTTTGGAAGAGGCAGCAGAGCCCAAGAAGATGGCCAAGACGTTAAAAATACGGCCGTTTTCCCAATACGGTTCCCCTAAACAAATTGTGGATGCTTTTGGTGGACGGGACGCGTATTTAACGGCCGTTCAGAAAATAAGCAAACAAATATATCAGGTGCAATAAAGATGCGTCTTCGTTCTATGATTTTCGGCCTCATTGCCATGCTTACCGTTGCTGCCCTTGCCTTTTGGGTGACAAGGCAGGTAGCGCCAGACTCTATGGCTACACCTGTCTTGGCTGCTGGTGTTGCAGCTGCGGCTGTAGGTGGGGCAGCTGCGTTTTTCTCTGGGTGGCTAGACACATCCCAACTCATTGAAAATCTGTCCAGTGGCCTCTTTGCCAGGTGGGGATACAAAAAGAAATACCTGCAACATCTTTACTACCGGCATCGCAACTTTGACGTGAAAGGGCTCACCACGCAAGGAACCTACACGCTTGAATTAACCAGAGTATTTGTAGAACTGAGCATTGCACCTTGCCCTCCGCATGAAGTCGGGGCAAACCCCATTCAATTGCCAGAGACACTGCGGCAAGGTCGCCATACAGTTTGGGATTTTTTAGCACAGGCCGACCAGAACTTTGCCATAATCGGGCCACCCGGCAGCGGCAAGACGACACTGCTTAAGAATATGGCGCTTACAGCGGGGAGTAAATTAGCTCAAAAGAGATACAAAGCGCCAGATAAACTGCCCGTTTTGCTATTTCTGCGCAATCATATAGAGGCGATTGTCGACGAGACGGATGAACAGCCCTATTTTCTGGAAGAGGCAATCCAGCGAGATTTGAAGAAATGGGACAAAGCGGCACCGCCTGGATGGTTTAAAAGCCAACTTGATCATGGACATTGTTTGGTTATGCTGGATGGTTTGGATGAAGTAGCTGATGCTGCCCAGCGGCAGCAGGTTGTGGCCTGGGTGGAGCGAATGCTACAGGCGCATGGGCGCAATCGATTCATCGTCACTTCACGGCCGCATGGTTACCGCAGCAATCCGCTAAACGGTATTTCAGTTTTGGAAGTCCGCCCATTTAATATCCAGCAGCAAAAGCAGTTTATTGAAAACTGGTACCTGGCAAATGAAATTCAGAGCCAGCAGAAAGACGATGAAGGCGTGCATATGGATGCAGCGGAAGGGGCATCTGATTTATTGCAGCGCCTCCAAAGCACCCCGAAATTGGCTGACCTGGCCGTGAACCCCCTCCTGTTGACGATGATTGCTACTGTGCATAAATATCGCAGTTCCCTGCCAGGGCGACGGGTAGAGCTGTATACGGAGATATTTGAGGTCTTTCTGGGCAAGCGGCAGCAGGCCAAGGGGTTGGTGCTGGACTTGACGCCAGCTCAGCGGCAGCGTGTTTTACAGCCATTGGCCTGGTATATGATGGAACAGTGCCAACGAGAAGTTGATGCTGAAAAAGCGGCCTGGGTAATCAAACCTGTATTGTTAGCAGTGGATCGCTCTATTGAGCCAAATTCATTTCTCAAAAGTATTGAACAGGAGAGCGGGCTGCTGCTTGAACGCGAAAGTGGTGAATTTGCTTTTGCTCATCTCACCTTTCAAGAATTCTTGGCTGGCACCCATGCACAAGATCAGAATCTACTAGATCCTCTATTGTCCCATGTGGCTGATAGCTGGTGGTACGAGGTGTTATTACTTTACGCGGCCAGATCCGACGCAACGCCTATAATCACGGCCTGTTTGGATAGTAAGCCCTTGTTCAATTCTAGAGCATTACTGTTAGCGATGGTGTGTGCCGAGGAAGCGCGAGAGGTACAGCCAACAGTACAAGCACGCTTGGAGAATTTGTTGAATGAAGCGCTCGAAAATGAAAGTGGCGAAGGGGTTCGCTTAATAATGGAAGCATTATTGCAGCGGCGTTTAATAAGTTTGGTACGTGTAAGTGAGACGATTGCAATAGATACGAGTTTAGTAACCCATGCGGAGTATCAGCTATTTCTAGATGATATGCAAGCGAGAGGGAAACAGTATGAGCCAGATCATTGGCAACTGAAACGGTTCCCAATGGATCAAGCGAAGAGGCCTGTGGTGGGTGTTCGCCCATCAGATGCTGTTGCATTTTGCGACTGGCTAGCCTCTCGTTATGACAATTCAATTTCATATCGACTTATGAATAGTGAAGAAGCTGGGATGGTATTCATAGATCCTGGTAACGCTGAAGGTCCTGTTGGTTTCTGGGTACAATCTACTTTAGGCCATGATGTAGCAATGGTAAGAGGTGAGGTTCCCATTATTTCTAAGGATGTTTTAGATAATTACCAAGCGCGGGCCCGTGAATTTGCACTAGTTATTAACCAAGATCTATATCTTGGTCTCGAAGATTCTTTTAACATCCGAGTAGAAGCTGATCTTGGGTTTGATAAAGTTATTTATCATTCTCCGGTAATTAGTTCTCAGATTACCTTTAAAGCTGATAAGGTTTTGGATTACGCTTTCAAGTATGGGTTGGAGCAAATACGCATGACCCAACGATTACTCAGACAAGGTATTACACCAGAAGAACTCAAACGTGTTAAGTTCCGGAAAATGGATCTACTAAGAGTTCAAGTGGCCGAACGCTCGCGGGCACTAAACTTAGAACGTGTTCTAAGCCTTGATTTATCAGGTAATCGTATTGGGCAAACCTATGATACATCGCTAGGGGAGAAACTAGACAAAGAAAGAGCGGGGGCGTTGCTTATTTCCACTTATTTAGTAGAAGTCCTGACATCATTGGACAGATATTTATTATCATCTATTTCAACACAAAATGTTTATATAAAGTGGAGAGAGGAAATAAAGATGCAGATCAATAATTGTTATCAATATTTTTTGGACTTGTGTGTTATGGAAGAACGGATTAAGGGTAACTTGCCAGCGTTTGAGGGGATTCGGCTGGTGAGAGAAGTGAAAACCGAGACAGAAGCGGAGACTACATGACCATATCAACGACGATTAAATCAATTCAAGACATCATGCGGCAGGATGCCGGGGTGGATGGGGACGCGCAGCGGATTTCGCAGCTGGTGTGGATGATGTTCCTCAAGATTTTTGATGACAATGAAGAGGTATATGAATGGGACGACGCCTATGAGTCCCCGATACCGGATGGGCTGCGCTGGCGGGATTGGGCGGCGGATGATGAGGGGATTACGGGGGATGGGCTGCTCGATTTTGTGAACAATGAGCTGTTTCCTGCCTTCAAGGATTTGTCGTTGGCGCCGGGGAGCGACCCGCGCGGCTTTATTGTGCAGGAGCTGTTTGCCGATTCGTACAACTACATGAAGTCGGGCACGTTGATGCGGCAGGTGATTAACAAGATCAACGAGATTGATTTTAATGACCAGAAAGAGCGCCATCTGTTTAACGATATTTATGAGAAGATTTTGCGCGATTTGCAGAGCGCGGGCAATGCCGGGGAGTATTATACGCCGCGCGCCGTCACCCAATTTATGACGGATATGGTGAACCCGCAGCTGGGGCAGATTGTGCTGGACCCGGCCTGTGGTACGGGCGGCTTTTTGGTCTGTGCGCTGGAGCATATGAAGAAGCAGGCGGGGGGCGCGGATGAATGGCAGACGTTGGAGGCGAATTTGCGTGCGGTGGAGAAGAAGCCGCTGCCGCATATGCTGGCGGTGACAAATTTGTTTTTGCATCAGGTGAGCGTGCCCAACGTGGCGCGGGACAATGCGCTGACGCGCAAGCCGTATCGCAGCTACACGGACGCCGACCGGGTGGATATTGTGCTGACCAATCCGCCGTTTGGGGGTACGGAGGAGCCTGGGGTGGAGTCGGGCTTTCCGGCGACGTTCCGCACGAAGGAAACGGCCGATCTTTTTCTGGTGCTGGTGATGCATTTGTTGAAGCAGGGTGGGCAGGCGGCGATTGTGCTGCCGGATGGCTTTTTGTTTGGCGAGGGGGTGAAGACGCGCATCAAGGAGAAGCTGCTGGATGAGTGCAATTTGCACACGATTGTGCGCCTGCCCAACGGTGTGTTTGCCCCGTATACAGGGATCAATACCAATTTGCTCTTCTTCCGCAAGGGGGAGCCGACGGAGGCGATCTGGTATTTTGAGCATCCGATGCCGGGGGACCGCAAGGCGTATTCCAAGACGCGGCCGATTTCGATTGAGGAGTTTGAGCTGGAGAAGGCGTGGTGGGACGACCGCGAGGAAAACGAATATGCCTGGCGGGTGACGCGCGAGGAGATTGAGGCGCGGGGCTACAACCTGGACATCAAGAACCCGTATGAGGAAGCGCAGCTGCGAGTGGACCCGGCGATTTTGCTGGCTCGCTATGAGGAACAGCTGGCCGCCGCCCAGGCCACGCGCACGGCGCTGAAGGAGACGTTGGCCGCTGCCCTTGCCGAAACGGAGGCCAACCATGCATAACCACAATGTTTGTAGCCGCGAATTCCATTCGCGTTCCACCCAGGCGCGAATGGAATTCGCGGTTACGGTGGGTGGGTGTTGGGGGTGCGCATGACGCTTGAGATGCTGCTGGCCGAGTTTGACGGCCTGATCCAGGCCCCCGCCGATGTGGAAAAACTGAACGCCACCATTTTGCAATGGGCGGTGCAAGGGCGGCTGGTGCCGCAATGTGCGGATGATGAGCCATTAGGGAAGCTACTAGATCGAATTGAAGCAGAGAGAGTCGAACTGGTTAAATCCGGTAAGATTTCTAAACCTAAAAAAATACCTATCGTAAAACCAATTGAAATTCCTTATGATGTTCCCCCAAGTTGGCGATGGGTGCGTCTGCCAGAAATATACCATTCACATGGTCAAAAGAAGCCAGACAAAACATTCACGTATATTGATGTCTCCTCAATCGACAATCAGCAAGGAGTTATTGGGGATGATTTGCAGGTCCTTGACCCAGGTGAGGCTCCCTCACGAGCAAGAAAACTCGTAGCCAAAGGAACTGTTATTTATTCTACTGTACGGCCGTATTTACTGAACATTGCCATTGTTGATCGTGATTTCGAACCGGAACCCATTGTGAGCACAGCTTTCGCGGTCATGCATCCTTTTTCTGGCATATACAACAAGTATCTTTACTACTATCTTCGCAGCCAGCCATTCATTGATTTTGTTGAATTGCAAATGTCAGGCATGGCTTATCCGGCTATCAGCGATTCCAAATTGAACAAGGGTTTGTTTCCACTGCCGCCGCTGGCGGAGCAGAAGCGGATTGTGGCGCGGGTGGATGAATTGTTGGGGCAAACGGCCGTTCTCGCCCAACAGCTACAAAGTGTGAATGAACAAAGACGGGGGGTGCATACGGCCGTCCTGCACCAGCTCACCCAACCGGAAAGAAAAACCTCAGAGGTTTCACAAACCTCTGAGGTTTCGCCGAGCAAGGTTTCCCCGGACACAGCAGACCTTCTTTTCCGCAACTTTGACCGCTTCTACGTGGATGCCGACACCATTGCCGAACTGAAGCAGGCGATTTTGCAAACGGCCGTCCAGGGCCGCCTGGTGCCACAAGATGAGCGGGATGAGGATGCGGCCGTTTTGCTGGAAAGGATTGCGGCACAGAACGAGTTGGAAATTGAAAATCAGCAAAGACCATACATTCCGATTGAACTAGTTTGTGATGTTCGCGGTGGAATCCAAAAATCAAAGAATCGGCGACCAGATAAAAATCCAATACGCTACCTCACAGTAGCTCACGTACAGCGGAACTGGATAGATTTCAGTGACGAAAGATTCTTTGAAGTTTATCCAGATGAACTGGAAAAGTGGCGGTTATTGACCGGCGATAATTTGGTTGTTGAAGGCAATGGAAGTGCTGACCACATCGGGCGAACCGCTATTTTCCGAGGCGAAATCGAAAATTGTGTACATCAGAACCATCTGATTCGGGTGCGTCCAAGTCAAGATCTACTTGAACCAGAGTATCTCAACCTGTTCTTGAATAGCCCGGAAGGGCGAGACGAAATGCTTGAAAGAAGTAGAACCACTAGCGGTTTGTTTAATCTCAGTGTTGGCAGAATCAAAACAATTCAAGTTCCTTTGCCGCCGCCTGGGGAGCAAAGACGTATCGTGGCCAAGGTGGATGAATTGTTTGCCCTGTGCGACCAATTGGCGGGGCAGCTCACCAGTGCGGAAAACGGCCGCGAGCAGCTCCTGGAAGCCGTCCTGGCCCAGGCCACGTAACCGCGAAATCGTAGTGCAAGGCACGGGCCAAAGGGCCTTTTCCTTTATCATCTATATAGCCCGTGCCTTGCACTGCTTTCCGGAACAAAAGCGCATTGTGGCTAACGTGGATGAACTGTTTGCCCTGTGCGACCAATTGGCGGGGCAGGTAACGGCGGCGGCCACCAACCGCGAGCAGCTGCTGGAAGCCGTCCTGGCCCAGGCCACGTAACCGCGAAATTGTAGTGCAAGGCACGGGCCAAACGGCCCTTCCCTTTATCATCTATATGGCCCGTGCCTTGCACTGCTTTCCGGAACAAAAACGCATCGTGGCCAAGGTGGATGAACTGTTTGCTCTGTGCAATCAATTGGCGGGGCAGCTTACCAGTGCGGAAACCAATCGCCAGCAGCTTCTGGAAGCCGTCCTGGCCCAAGCTACGTAACCGCGAAATTGTAGTGCAAGGCACGGGCCAAACGGCCTTTCCCTTTATCATCTATATAGCCCGTGCCTTGCACTGCTTTCCAATTTAGTAAAATAGGTAATCGTCCGTGCCGTCGGGGAGATTGTTGTTCAGGAGGTAGTCACGGACGAATTCTTCATACGCTCCTGGGTTTAGGAAATGGTCATTGATAAATTGTTTGTCTACCAGCGTGCCCTGGCGCAAGCCCATCCATTCAGCATAATTTGAATAAGGCCAGTCGAGAATGTCACCAACGATGCCGTGTTTGACGGGGTTGGCGTGGATGTAGCGGCAGAGATGAAGCAGATACCGCTGCTCAGTGACAACTTTGACCCGATATGGGCCCTCGAAGATGGTGCCGGAATGGGTGTATTTTTCCCGGTATGTTTTGCCATAGCGGTTGAACAGGCGTTGGATAAGCACACGGGCTTCGACGTGATTGTCCTGGCGGGCCAGGATGTGGTAATGGTTGGGCAGCAAACAGTAGGCGATGACGGTGATGGCGAATTTTTGGGCGTATTCTTTTAGGTGGTACAGGAGGTAGGTGTAGTCGTGGGGATCGTGACAGATGGATTGTTTATGACTACCACGATTATAGAAATGGTAGTAGTTTCCTTGAACGTAGGGTGGGCGTCGTTTGGGCATTTTCTGTCTCTCTAAGCGGTGCAACCACAGCCAAGTATGCCAGGTAATTGTAATCGGCAGTTGGCGGGGTAGCAAAATGGGTAATGGGAGGATACGGCCGTTGGCTCACATGAGGGGCTAGACTTGACCACTACGTTGACATCGTAGCGATCACAAGAACGGCCGTTGGTCACCCCCTCACCTTGTCACCCCCTTCCCCCCACACTACAATACCCCCATGCGCCTCATCCTGTCTCATGAAAACGCCGATTTTGATGCCGTCGCCAGCCAGCTGGCTGCCAGCAAGCTGACGCCTGACGGCACGATGCTGCTCTCCCGCCGCCTCAACCGTAACGTGGAGCAGTTTCTTACCCTGTACTGGGACGCCTTTCGCTTTGTACGGCCGTCTGAGTGGCGCAAACAGCGGGTGAAAGAAGTGCTGCTGGTGGATACCCAGGCGCTCAACAGCGTGCGGGGCATGGTGGCCAAACCGGCCGTGCATATCATCGACCACCACACAGAGCAAGCACCACCCGCTGAGTGGACCGCCCAGGTGGAGCCGGTGGGGGCCACGACGACGCTGCTGGTCGAGCGGCTCCAGGCGCAGGGGATTAACCTTGCGCCGGAAGAAGCTACCTTGCTGCTGCTGGGCATCTACGAAGATACTGGCTCGCTCACCTACGACACGACCACCCCGCGTGATGTGGCTGCTGCCGCCTGGCTGCTGGAGGAAGGCGCGATCCTGGCCGTGGTGCGCCGCTTCCTCAACATTCCCCTCTCGGCGGCGCAGCAGGCGCTGTACGACGTGCTGCACGCCGCCGTGACCTGGCACGAGGTGCAGGGGCAGTCGGTGGTCGTCACGGGAGCCGTCGCCCCAGAAAACTTCACGGAGGAAATTGCCTCGATTACCCACCGCCTGCGCGAGTCGCTCCAGCCTGCCGGGCTGTTTGTCCTGGTGCAGCTGGATTCGGATGTGCAGCTGGTGGCCCGCAGCACGACCAAAGCGGTGGATGTGGCCGCTGTGGCCCGCACCTTTGGTGGCGGCGGGCACAGTCGGGCCGCCGCTGCCCGAATCAAAGACCGTTCGTTGGATGCGGTGCGGCGAGAGGTGGTTGCCGCGCTGGCCCAGGCGATTGAGCCGCGCATTCGGGTGAGCGAATTGATGTCTCATGGGGTGCAGACGGTGCCGCCAGAGATGATGGTGCGCGAAGCGGCCGTTCTCATGCAGCGTTTTGGCTATGAAGGGTACCCGGTGGTCACCGAGCCGGAGGGGGAGCTGGTAGGGCTGCTCACCCGGCGTGCCGTGGACCGGGCGATGAGCCACGCAATGGCCGATATTCCCGTTAAGCGCATCATGAAAAAGGGGTCGGTGACGGTACGGCCGTCTGACGCCATCGATACCGTGCAGCAAAAAATGATCAGCGCCAACTGGGGCCAGATTCCGGTTGTGGCTGAAGACGCCGCCACCACACGGCCCATCGGCGTGGTGACCCGCACCGACTTGCTCAATCATCTCTTCCAGCCGCCCAGCAAAAAAGCGGCTTCAGCCGCCAATATGCGCCAGCGGATGCTGGAAACGCTGCCCCCCGTCCTGTGGCAAATGGTTCTGGCTATCAGCGAAACGGCCGCTGAGCTGGATTTGCCGCTCTATTTTGTTGGCGGGCTGGTGCGCGATTTGCTGCTGGGCAAAGGCCCCACCGATCTGGACATGGTGGTTGAGGGGGATGCGATTAAGCTGGGCAAAATGCTGGCCCGGCGCTTTGGCGGCGAGATTCGCAGCCACAAGCGCTTTGGCACGGCTAAATGGCTGCTAAACGATAGCGTGTGGGCAGCTATTTTGCGACGGGACAAAAAGGAGATTGGAGATCGAAGATTAGAGATTGCCAATCTCCAATCTCCAATCTCCGATCTCAATCTGCCCCCCACGATTGATTTTGTCACTGCCCGCACCGAATTTTACACGGAGCCGACGGCGCTGCCGGAGGTGGCCCACGGCTCCATCAAGCTGGATTTGCACCGGCGCGATTTTGCCATCAACACGCTGGCGGTGCGGCTGGACGGCGCTTTTTTGGGCCAACTGCTGGACTTTTACGGGGGGCAGCAAGATTTAACTGAGGGCGTCATTCGGGTGCTGCACAGCCTGAGCTTTGTTGATGATCCCACGCGCATTTTGCGCGCCGTGCGGCTGGAGCAGCGGCTCCACTTCCACATCGAACCGCGCACCCTGGAACTTATCGCCGATGCCTTGCCGCTGCTGGATCGGGTCTCCGGGGCGCGCCTGCGCCACGAAATTGAGCTGACGCTGCAAGAAACAAATCCCTCGGCGGCATTGTCTCGCCTGGCGGAGCTGGACGTGTTGAATCATATTTACGAGGGGTTGGTCTGGCTGCCGGAAACGGCCGTCTTTTTCCAGCGCGTGCCCAAATTTTGGCAAGAGCCACCCTGGGCGGCGTGGCTGGCGGACGAATCGCCCCTGTTTGCCTACTTTGCCCTCTGGCTGGCGGCGCTGCCCCAGGCGGACCAGCGTGGCGCGATGAAGCGGCTGCGGGTGCGCAAAGCGACCATGACGGACGTGCTGGCCTGCGGCCGTTTGCGTCGGGAATGGGTGACCTTGCCCGCCACGCTCAAGCCGAGTGAAGTGGTGAAATTAATGCGGCCGTTTCCCGTCCGGGTGCTGCTGGTGGGGCGTATTTTGCTGGCTGGCCAACCGGCGGCCCAGCTCATTGAACGTTATTTGCAGGAGTGGCGCGGGGTGAAAACGGCCGTGACGGGCGACACGCTTAAAAAAATGGGCCTAAAGTCCGGCCCACAGTTTGGCATCCTGCTGGAAAAACTGCTCGCCGCCCGCCTGGATGGCGCAGTCAGCAGCGAAGCCGAAGAATTGGCGCTCCTGGAAAAATTGCTGGGTGAATCATAAACGTTGAAATTTGAAAAGATGGATAGGAACTTTCTCAAGATTTACCGACCAACTAGCAATGTATCTACAATGGCAGGAATGCTTTTTGTCGCCTTTACGCTCGTATTCTTCCTCATTTTGTATGGTACGGTTAATTCTATTTCTTTTGAGGCCCAGATAGCTGGGGTGATTGATCGTCCATTCAGCGAAACAGTAGTTGCGGTTGGATTGCTTATCTTGACAGTCATTTTGCTTTGTGTCGCCATGATGTTTGGGATCGCAATTGGCTTAACGCTGATGGCACAAATCCATGTTCGAGAAGATAGTTTTCGAGTGATTACCTGGTTTTACCAGAGTGAATGGCTGCCCTGGACAGCTATTTGTAAACTACGACGGCTGCCGTTTTCCAGCAACATTCAACTTGGCATAGTTGGCTTGGGTTGGATGTTTCGCGTGGTTGGGTTGGTGAACTGGCTTCCTGGCGGGTATGTTGCCGTTGGAAGTAATTTGGTTGATGGAGAGTCGCTCATAAAGACAATCAAGCAAAAACGGCCAGACCTTTTTTGATCGCTTTAGCTTGTCGTGAATTGAGAATGGTGAATTTTTAACAGTCTCGCCCATCTTAAATAACAGTAGCCTGCAATTTCGGATAGGGCTATAATTTTTCAAGCCCATGATTCGAATTATTGTTGTTCACCAAACTCGTTTGATTGCCAGCCTGATTGCTTCTGTCCTAACCGAAGAAGAAGGTATTTACGTGGCGGGTCTGGCCACTTCGGTGGAGGAAGCGCTGGGCAAAGTGGAACGCAGCAACTGCAACATGATGCTGGTGGCCGCCACGCTGCCCAACCAAGGGGCGCTGACCCTCACCCAGGAAATGGTTAAGTTGGACCCCACCGTCAAAGTCATGGTTATTGGTATGCCAGATTCGGAAAACATGATTTTGCAATACGTCATGGCCGGGGCGGCCGGGTACGTGTTGCAGGATGTGACCACGGAGCGGCTGCTGGAAAATATCTGGGCGGCGCACAATGAAAAGGCGCTTATTTCGCCGAACATTGCCGCCACGCTGATTAACCAGCTGGCAGAGCTGGCCCGCGTTTCTTCGCAGCAGGCGCTGGACCCACTGGCCGTAGAAGAGCTGACGCCGCGTGAGCGGGACGTGCTCAACCTCATTGGCGAAGGGATGACCAACCAGGAAATCGCCGGGCAGCTGGTGGTGGAAGTGGGCACCGTGAAGACCCATGTCCACAATATTCTCAAAAAGCTCGACGTGGCCAACCGTGAAGAAGCGGCTGCTTTTCTCCCCTTTTTAGAAGATGAAGCAGAAGACGGCCCGGAAACGGCCGTTTCCGACGCCTGATTTCTAACCTCTATCCCCGTCTATACCCCATCTCTCTACCCTGACCCATTCCAGTTTAACCGTTTTTTCTCATACTTAAGGCAAACTTTCACTTCATCGCAAAGGATGTAATGAGCATCACAATGAAATAGAACGCTGATTTACCCGATTACCCTGATTACAGAACAGTCATCAGGGAGATCATGGTGATCAGCGTCTCATTATCACAGGAGAATTTTATGCACGTCGTTATGAGTGCTTTTTCAGACCTGGCCCATGCAGAAACGGCCGTTGCCAACCTGCAAGAAGCTGGATTCAGCCGTGACAAGATTGGGGCGCTCATGCGCCACGATTTGGTGCAGCCAGAAGCGGCGGATGAAGCGTTGATGGGGGCTGGCCTGGGGGCTTTGGCCGGAACGGCCGTCGGCGGACTGTTTGGCCTGCTTGTTGGGGCCACTTCCATCGCCGTGCCCATTTTAGGGCCGATTTTGGCCAGCGGCTTGGTGGCGACTACCTTGGGGAGTGCGGCCACTGGCGCTGTGTACGGTACGCTGTTGGGCCTGGCCATCAAGCTGGGGTTGATGGGGGAAGATGCCCAATTTTATACAGACACCTTGGCCAACGACGGCGTGATTGTGTTAGTGGAAGCCCACGGTGAGCGGGCGGCAGAGGCCTGGCGCATCATGCATCAGGCAAAGGCAGCCCGCACCCAAAGCACCATTTTGGGCCAATCGCAAAACACGGCAACGTCTATGCCGGTCATTGGCCTGTTCCCCGATGCTGAAGAGGCCAGCCAGGCGCTAAGACAGCTTGTGGCGGAAGGGATTGAGCGGGAAGAGATTTACCTGATCGATACGATGAATATGAAGGAAACGGGCCTGCGAAACGGCCGTTATCCTTTCCTCTATGCCCCCGCACCAGTGGGGGCCTCGCTGCGGCCGCTGCCCACAGCGGAAGCGGCCCGCTCATCGGCTGAATCCCGCCTGACCCGGCTGGGCATTGATGAAGCAGATGCACCGTTCTATCTGGATGCTGTGCGGCAGGGTGGTGCGCTGCTCATCGTGACCACGAATGACAAAGAAGAAGTAGCCACCAGCCGCACCGTGATGAAAGCGATGGATGGTGCTCCCATGGCGGCACTTGCTTAACGTCCGATAAAAAACCGAACCAAATTTATGACGTGGCGTAGGATTAACGATCCAAACGCTGCGTCTTTTGTATATGAAAGAGTTTAAGGGACACAGATAAACACAGATTTTTTATCTGTGTAAATCAGTGTCCAATTTTCTGAGGAGTTTTTTGTGCACGAACATTTATTGTTAGGGGTTGCGGCCGTTGTGGTCTTGGGGGTTTTGGCCCAATGGTTGGCCTGGCGGCTGCGGCTGCCTTCGATTTTATTGTTGTTGATGATTGGCTTGGTCGCCGGACCGATGACGGGGCTCCTTTCGCCAGAGGAAGTGCTGGGTGACCTGTTGTTTCCGCTTGTTTCTCTGGCGGTGGGCTACATTTTGTATGAAGGTGGCTTAAGTTTGCGGGTTAAGGAACTGCGCGAGGTGGGGGTGGTGGTATTGAGCCTCACCAGCATTGGTGTGGCCGTGACCTGGGTGTTGGGTGCGCTGGCCGCTCGCTTTTTGCTCCAGCTCGCCTGGCCGCTGGCGATTTTGTTAACGGCCGTACTCGTGGTTACCGGCCCTACCGTCATTGGCCCGCTGCTGCGCCAGATTCGGCCCAAGGGCAAAACAATGGCCATCCTCAAGTGGGAAGGCATCCTGATTGATCCCATTGGGGCGGTTTTGGCCGTGCTGGTTTTCGAAGCCATTTTATCTGGGCAGTTGCAACAGGCTCCACTGCTTATTGTGCAGGGGGTGTTGATTACTGCGCTGGTGGGCGTGGTAATTGGGCTGCTGGCGGCTGGTTTGATGTGGCTGCTGCTGTCACGTTATTGGGTGCCGGATCAGCTGCACAATGGCGTCTCTTTGATGTTTGTCACCCTGGCGTTTGTCCTCAGCGATTTGCTGCATCCAGAATCTGGCCTGCTGGCGGTGACCGTGATGGGCTTTGCCCTGGCCAACCAGAAGCAGGTGCCCATCAAGCAGATTGAGGAATTTAAGAAAAGCGTCCGTGATTTGTTGATTGCGGGCTTGTTCATTATTTTGGCAGCGCGGCTTTCCTGGGCTGATTTTGCCCAGATTGTGTGGTGGCGCGGGGCGCTGTTTGTGGCCTTTTTGGTGCTGTTCGTGCGGCCTGCGGCCGTTTTTATTTCCACTTTGCGCGCCGATCTATCTGTGAAAGAAAAGACGTTTCTCTCCTGGATGGCCCCTCGGGGCATTGTGGCTGCAGCGGTGGCCTCTTTGTTTGCCCTTCGCCTGGATGAAGCCGGTTTTGCTGGTTCAGAGGCCTTGGTTTCCCTCACGTTTCTGGTGATTTTGTCTACCGTGGTCATTTATGGCCTGACGGCTTCCCCCTTGGCCAGATGGCTGGGCATTGCCGAGGACGATCCACAGGGAATCCTTTTTATGGGGGCAGATTCCCTGGTGCGGGCGCTGGCTCAGCTGCTGCAAACACACGGTGTTCCGGTGGTCCTGGCCGATTCCAATTATCGCAATCATTCTGCCGCGCGCATGGCTGGCTTAAAGTCGTATTACGGCAAGATGCTGGATGAGTCTGTTTTAGAATCGATTGATATGGCGGGGATCGGCCGTTTTTTGGCGATGACGCCGAATGATGAAGCGAATGCGCTGGCGGTGCTTCATTTTGGTGAAGAGTTAGGCCGATCAGAGGCGTTTCAGCTTCAGGCCGGTGATGCGGTGGACCAAAGTGCCGAGCAGCGGGTGCCTCGTCATCTGCACGGCCGTATTTTGTTCCAACCAGCGCTTACCTGTGCCCAACTGCACGCCCTGTTTGATGAGGGGGCGCAGCTTAAATCAACACCGCTGACCCAGGAATTTACCTACCAAGATTTCCAGGCAAACTATCCGGGAACGGCCGTATCGCTCTTCCTCATCAACAAAAACGGCCGACTGGACATCTTTGCCGCCGATGGCGAGGTGGTGCCCAAGGCTGGCGACACGTTGATTAGCCTGGTGGCTGAGCCGGAGCTGCAACCCATCTTCAAGGGTAATGGCGCAGAACGGGAGCGGGTGACCTTTATGGAGTAAGAATTTGATCAGCAACCGAAACTTACTTGTCACTCCCGCCTTCGCGGGAATGACACCTAACTCGATTATTTTCTTAAAGAACAAGCGTACCCTTCTACTTCGTAAAAGGATAGCCCATGGTGGATTGTTCTTTGGCCGTGATGAGGTCATTCTTCTGGTTTTTAACCAAAAAGCCGATGGCCTCATCATTATTTGTGCCGTCCATCAGCACGTTTAGCCGCCAACCTTTGGTGACCTTCGGTAAATCGATCACTTTTAGATAAGGTGCCAGTTTGTCATCTTCTGGCAAGAACTTGGTTAAGCTGTTGGGTGCCAGCCGAAAGAATGGCCAGTTAAAGCTGGCTCCTTCCAAATGCAGGGGAATGGGCAGCGAATAGATGCCCGATTCCACCAAATCCTGGAAAAAATGGGTGCCGTAAGACAGTTCTGGCGGCTTGCCGTCCTGCGCGACGCCCAGCTCGATGAGCACTTTGGTATTGTAGATGTCGGCATAGGTGACGCGCACGCCCAGCTCTAGATTGGTACTGCCCCAACGCCCCGGCCCAATCAAAATAAAGGATTCCCCTTCCATTTGCTTGTTGAGCCGGCCAATGACCCGGCCCAGCTCCAGCTTGGTGCTATTGCTGGGAATCTGCCGATATTTTTCTGGATTGACAAAGATGATATAGCGTATTTGTTCAGCACGGCCGTTGGGGATGAGTCCGCGCGAGGTAAAGAGAACATGCGTCTTGGGTACGTCGGTGGGAATCTCCACCAGGTCTTCATTTTTGCGCTGGCTGAGGGGACGACATTGCAGCAGGTGGAGCTTGAAGTCAGGATACGGCCGTCCTGGCAGAATCTCCACTGTGAATTCCATATCGACCGGGGTTTTATACCCTTTTTCCAGACGGGCCAGCGCGGTGCGCATCAGCGTCACAAATTTGCGGTCGCGCACCAGGGCGTCAAACGTCAGCACAAATTGGTCGTTTTCATTTAGGCCACCGACGGAGAGAATGCGCTGCAAATACTCTCCCTTGTCTTGCGAAGCAATATAGCGCAGATCGGGATAATCCAGCCCCAGCACGTCGTTGACGGGCAGGGTAATAAACTTGTTTTTCTCCAGGTCAACCAGATCGATGTACCATTGGGCATATTGACGCTGGGCAGCAGGGGTGGCTTCCGGGCGCAGCTGGGGGTGGCTGAGGGCGATCATGCGCGGGTAATCGTTATCTACCCGGTCTACCGCCCGCGTGCCGATGCCCCAAACGATGCGCAAAAAGCCAGCTTCCCGCTCAATTTTGGGATGCCAGCGGAAGGGATTACGGCTAAAGGCCACTCCGGCGATGGTTGGTAGAAAGTAACGGCCGTATCGCTTTCCGCGCACACGTTGCAGCAGCACGCCCATCCGTTCATCATAATCAATCAGCCCGTGGTGCTGACGGTACAAAATGGCATCTGGATTAATGGTGCTGGCATAAACGCGCCGAATAGCATCAAGCAAATCTTGTAAGTTTTCCGCTGGGGTTCCCTGATTAGGGCAAAAGTAGCTGTTGTATTTACCCGCAAATGAGAAGCCAAAATTATCTTCCAACAGGCTGGATGAGCGGACAATGATGGGGTCATTGCCAAATTGTTCTAACACGTCCCGCAGGTCAGCTTCAATGGCTTCCGGGAATCGCCCTGCTAAATGCTTGGCCTCAATTTGCGGGTGATCGCGGCGGATTTCCTCTAGAGGCCGATATTTCTGATTCATGTAGCTTTCCAGATTGTTCATCAGCCGAAAGTCATAAATGACCTCACTGCCTAGAAAATAAGAGTCTGGAATTTCCACAAATTCACTAATGTCCGGGCCGCCATCCTTAGGCTGATGCTGCAAAATCTTCCAGGCCAGAATCATGCCGGCTGCTTTGCCACCGATTTTGCCGCCCCCAATGCGCCGTCGATAGATGTTGCGTAAATCAGCAATGCTGAAGACATTTTTGGCCACGGCAATGAAACGCAGCTGATCGCTTATCATGCCTTTAATGAGCACGACTTTTATCTCTTGCAGATGGTGCTTAACTTTCTCTCGGCGGTCAGGTGGTAGGGCTTCGTATAGTTCTCCCTGGCGGAACAACATTTCCCAGGGGGCAATTTCTGGGTTAAAGGTGAGTTCAATGGAGTCGGTATGGCCTGGCTGGCTGTCTAGCACATCCTTAATGATGGAATCGAGTAGGGCCAGGCTTAAGTTACTGGCAAAATAAGCATCTGTTTGGTATTCACGAATACGATCCTTGCGCTTTTGCCAGATGTGAGCTTGCTCTTGTCCGAATGGATCATACAAGCCTTCTCGCCGTTGAGATTCCAGCGCTTTGGCTTTTACTTCGGCATTAAACTTTTCCTGGTCGATGATGCCCCGTTGGAACAGCTCCTCACGCATCCGCACACGAATGTCGTGGGCCAGCGTGGGATATTGGGCCAATTTGATGTAAATATCAATGGTTGGCGTAATGCTGCGCAGCGGGCGTAAACTTTTCGGTACTGGGTGAGGCATATTGTTTCTTCCTTTTTTTACTGCTCGCCATTATACCGCAGGTTGCCTGGTTACCAGATTGCGAGTAAAACGGATTGGTTTTTAGTGGTTGGTGATGCTACAAACTAGCCATCAGCTACCAGCACCTATTAATAGAGGAGCAATATGACCACGATCTTTTCCAAAATTATTGCCGGTGACCTCCCCGCAGATATTGTTTATCAGGATGAGTTGGTGACGGCATTTCGAGATATTAATCCGCAGGCACCAACGCATATTCTGATTGTGCCCAACAAGGAAATTGCGACGGTGAATGATCTATCCGCAGAAGATGAGCAGGTGGCCGGGCGAATGCTGCTAGTGGCAAAAAAGCTGGCTGCTCAGGAAGGCATCGCTGAAGATGGTTATCGTTTGCTGGTCAACTGTAACGATCACGGCGGACAAGAAGTTTATCATTTGCATATGCATTTGGTGGGGGGACGGCCGTTAGGCCCGATGTTGCTGCGGCGGTAATTGGTTGACCGATTACGGTGCAATCGCATTGATTTCTTCCCAACATTCACAGGCTTCTTTTGTTATATTATCTCGAATGAGAATACCATCATATTCTGAGCTAAATCCTTGTGATATCCAGCCAGCCATTTTAAAGGGCACTTCCCCATCGGCGGCGACCCAACGGCCGTTATAGGTGCGGGCCAGGTGGACATGGGTGCCGTTAGAGAAGCCGCCCTCGCAGGATGGGTGCCCCAATCGATCGCCCATTTGCACCGGCGTGCCTACCGCGATGCGGTCTCGCGTTTCCAGGTGCATATAGGTAATGGCCCAGCCTGTCCCGGCGAATCCATCCGCAGGTTGGTCAGGCAGGTCCAAATCGACAACCACCGCACCAAAGTCACTGCGGGTGACGACGCCATCGGCCATTGATGTGACCCAGGCGTCTGAAGCATAACAGCCAAAGATTTCGCTAAATGGGGCAAAATCGAGTGCTGCCCAGGCAGAGCCAGCGGCCCAGCCGCCATGCGGCCCCCCCGTGAAATACCAGGTTTCCTCGTTGCTCCAGGGAAGCTGAAGGTTGGGCTGGCGCAAATCGGCGGGCCACAGTGGATCGACGGTGTAGGCGAAGGGATTGCCAAACAGCTGGTTGTAGGTGGCCCAAAATCCATTAGGCCCCACGTCTTGCTGCCAGGTAGCGTAAGTGGCGTCATCGTGGGCACTGAGCCATCTTTGTACCCCAGCGGTACCGTGGTTGATGGTGGCGGCGTAGCCCAGCCGGGTACCGTCGGTGATGGTAAAGGTGTTGAGGCCGCCTTCGATACGGCCGTAAAATCCCCAATTAAGTTCATTGGCCGCCCAGCTTAACTGCTCATAAAGGTCAGGCTGGTTGCTGGCCCGATAGCCCAGGGGAAACTGTTCCACCACGCCGGTCTGCCGGGTAATCCAGCCAGCGCGGTATTCTAGTGCTGCCAGCAGGAGTCGGGGATTGACGCTGTAGCGTTGGGCTACCAGCGCGACAATTTCCGGCCCGGCCAAAAGCTGATTTTCTACCATTTCTTCGTAATTGAGCAGATAGCCATTGAACAGTTCAGCGAATTGACGCACGTCAAAGCCAGCAGCGGCTGGACCATACACCAGTTCGCTGTCGGGGATAATTTTGAAATCAGAACCGGCTTGGGTGGCAGAGGTGGGCACGAGCAGCGTTTGCCCGACATAAAGCAGATTACCATTGTCTAGCTGGTTGATGTTTAGGAGCTGTTCGATGGTGGTACCGTAAAGCTGGGAGATGTAGCCAAGCGTTTCGCCAACGCCAACGATATGGGTTGTGGTGGTGCTGCTGCCGTCGCTGGATACAGCCGTTTCATGCGGGGGATCTGGCGTGGGGGTGCCCAGGTAGGTGGGTTTGGCCACGGCTACAGCAGGTGAATGTTCTGGGGTAGGCGGTGGTGCGCCGCCACCACTGAATGGCGTGAGTACAGGGGTTGGTGGAGGGATGTTTGTTTGGCCTGGGGTGACGAAGACGGCCGTTTCTGGATCGGGGCGTTCACAGGCAATGAGAAACAATAGCAAGAGCAAAAAAGAAAGAGAGCTCTTTATACGAGTATTTCTTACGGTTGCCATTCCACCCATTTTTCAACAGTTGAGTTATTAAACGTTAGCCGAACTTGGTTATTGCCATTTGATCGAACAATATAGATTTCCCTTTCGTCTAAAGCATCATTTTTATTAAGATCATCTCGATCAGAATTAAATACAATCCAATTACCATCTGAAGACCAAGATGCATCATAATCATTTGCCTGATTGACAGTTAATCTAATTAGACCTGTGCCGTCTGGTTTTATAGTGTAAATCTGAAAATTGCCACTGATATTTGAATGGAAAGCAATAAGACTACCATCAGGGGACCAGGAAGGAAACCAGCTTTCAACTGCTGAATTTGTTAACCTCCGCAGATTTGATCCATCAACATTCACAACATATATTGTAGCAAATCCATCTCTCTCAGAGGTGAATGCGATTTGACTCCCATCAGGTGACCAAGAAGGATAAACATCGTCGGCTAAATTATCTGTTAAGCGTTTAATTTCTTCAGTTTCAAGATCCAAGGTGTAGATTTCTCGATTACCATTTCGATCAGAGTAATATACTAACGAACGGCCATCAGGGGACCAGGAAGGAAACCATTCATTATAAGATGTTTGGGTTATGCGGACTTGTTTTTCCCCATCTGCATCCATGACATATATTTCATTATTTCCATCTCGGTCTGAGGTAAAGGCAATCCATTGACCATCTTTTGACCACGCAGGTGCCCAGTTTTGGCCAACTGTATTTGTAAGTTGCGTTAATTTATTATCATCTAGCCGAATAGTAAAAATCTCACTGTTATCATGTTCACTGCCTCTTACAAACACTAAGAGCTTGTCGGTAGGTACATTAAGGCTTTTGAGTTCTAAAGTGGAGCTGTTGTTTGAACTGTTTAATTCATCTTTGTCCAAAGAATTTCCAGAATTCGCCACAGTCGCACCGACGGATTCTTGAGGTATGACAAGATTTGGTTCAGGAAAGTTAGTGACATTCATGATTCCTTGAACTGATTTGAAGATAACTGAAACACCAACAATTAACAGAATGATTATGCCAATACCGCCTATGAGAATTAGACCGTTTTTTACGTTTTTGGTAATGCCCTTTCCTTGTGGTTTATACTCTTCGATAGGCGGTGTTTGGGGAGGGTGTGGCCAGGGAATCTGAGGACGTTCTTTATAGGCGGCCATAATGAGATCGTTTAGACGGTTGCGGCGATTCATGTATGCAACAAGCTCGCGAGCTTTGCCAATTACGCCAACTCCAGGAAGGTTATCATATTCAACTCCCAGCTCAAACATGAGGGAACGTAATTCCTGCTCGTCAAAATATCGACTTAGCATTTTATAGAGTCGGGCAGCGTATACTGCATCTAAACCATCAATTTCGTTTGACATTTGACACCTCATGACATTTTGCAAGGACAATGTGATCTAGGAGAAAGTTGACAGATGTTATTATGAAGTGAAACCAAAATTTCATCAAGACGAATGTAAACTTCTTAATGCGAATATGCTCATGAGGAATTTATCATCTAGCCGAAATGAGCGTAATTATGGGGTTGATTTTTCTTGGGGATGGACCCGTTCTGCCAGCTGCACGACTTGCTGGTAAGCGACTGGTTTGGTGAGCACAATATCTGCTTGCTCGTGTAGATAGCTCACGCGGGTGCCTTCAATACTGGTGACAAACACCCAGGTGTGTTCAAAGCGAGCATCCTCACGGATAAACGATAATAATTGCTCCCCTGATACATGTGGCAGTTGTAAATCAAGCACGACCACATGGGGAACATGATTGTCTAGATAACTTAAAGCTTTCTGGCCGTCATAAATAGTGCAAACTTCATAATCCGCATCTTCAAATGCTGAAGTGAAGAAGGTGGCCAACATTTCATCGTCGTCAATAATTAAAGCCACTGGCTTTTCCATAGTGGTTGCCTTTTCATTTAAGGTTCTTGGTTTTTGTTAAGCAATGATTCTATCTTCAAAATCAATTGGGAAAAATTAATTGGCTTTGTTTCAAAATCATTGCAGCCAAGTTCCAAGCTTTTGTTGCGGTCTTCAATGAGCGCGTGGGCTGTTAAAGCGATGATTGGGATATTTTTGATATTTTCAATGTTTCTAATACATTGGGTTGCTTCCCAACCATCCATAACTGGCAGACTAATATCCATCAAGATAAGGTCGGGCCGCTCTTTTTGGGCTAATTCTACGCCCTCCTGTCCGTTATTGGCTGCCACAACCTCGTATTTGCGTAGAAGTAGTCGCTCCACCAAAATTTCTTGGATCATGGGACTATCTTCAACAACTAGTATTTTACTCATATTCAGGTCTCTTTGTCTAGCAGATTGGCGAAACGGCCGTTACCCAACTAAATAGCTGGGTTGGTTCGTTCCGCTATCTGCGCTGAATTTGCTTCCTGGACAACAGTTGGCAAACAGATGGTGAAAGATGATCCATTTCCCAGCCGACTTTTTACAGTCACGTCGCCCTGCATTAGCTTGCATAAATGATAACTGATGGCGACCCCTAAACCGGTGCCCCCGTAGCGCCGTGTGGTTGAAACGTCCGCCTGAAAAAATGGTTGAAAAAGTTGGTCAACTTGCTCCTGCGTCATGCCAATGCCAGAGTCTTGAATGGTGAATAAGATTTGGGATGGTTCTTCTGGATTATGACGGACATCCAGGCTAATTTGCCCATTTTCTGTAAATTTGGCGGCATTATGCAAAATGTTGAGCAATATCTGGCGTACCTTGGCTTCGTCAGCATGCATGGTGCTTATATCTTCGGCCAGGTGTATTGTTAAATTGTTTTGATTTTGCTCCACCGTAGGTTGAACCACTACCTGGACGCTTTCAACTACAGAGGCGATGGTGAAGGGATGCAGGTTTAATTTCATCTGGCCTGCTTCCACTTTTGATAGGTCAAGCAAATCATTAATAATGTTCAGCAAGTGATCGGCCGAAGTGTTGATTCTTTCCAAACGTTCGGGAATATGCTCATTGTTAAAAGAAGCTGCTTGTTCTTGCAGCAGTTCGCTGTAACCGATGATGGCCGTAAGCGGTGTGCGCAGCTCATGGCTCATGTTGGCCAGGAAGGTGCTTTTGGCGCGATTTGCCGCTTCGGCAGCATCTTTGGCATCTCTTAGTGCGGCTTCGACCTGGCGTTGTTCGGTGGTGTCACGCAGCATGAGGAGACGGCCGTTTAATCGCTGCTGATTATCATAAAGCGGGGAAATGCTCAGGTTAAAATGCCTTGTCTGTCCGCCTCTGCTTAAGTGAAGGTCTGTATTGGCCCGCTCGACATCGCGGTACGTTATTACCAGGTCAGACCAATCCTCGAACACAGTCTCTACAGGTAGCCCAATGATTTGGTTGGCCGGTTTTCTGAGCAAGGTTTTCGCCGCCTCATTGACATCGACCACTCGGTACAAATTATCCACCACAAACATGCCATCATCCATTTGCTCAACCACCCAATTACGCGCCACAGGAGAAATATCCATCAGCCGGTAGCCGAACATTCCCCAGGCCACCACCAGCCCCGTGGCCATGAAAGCGATAGGGGTCGGGTCAATTGTAATCATTGCGGCGAGAGGCGAAATATATAGGGCGTTGACAATCCAGGGGATAAATGCACCCAACACAGAGATGCCGATCTGGGCCCGGTATAGGCTGCTTGTGTATATATAGGCCCGGATCAATAAATAGGTGCCATAGGCCATCAGCCCATAAGAGTAGGCTACATGCACCCAAAACAGGGGGCCGCGCACAATGGCCAGGTAGGCATAAGGGCCGGATGTGTTCAGCATGACTTCCTGGCGGAAAAGATGATGAAAGTTGTCGGTTATCATGACGAGCAGAATGATGACTGGCTCAATAAGAAAGGGAACGGCCGTACGCCAGGTAATCTTTTTGCTTGGCTTGGTGTATTCTAAGGCAAAAAACAGCCAGCATACGGGCGCTGCCACAATGCCGATATAGGTGACATTGGCCCAAAACAGGTTGCCTGCCAGGGTGGTGCTGCCAACTTCCAGAATATAGAACAACAGCCATTCACTGATGCTAAGCATCATAAAGACAAGCGGCGTAGCGCCCGGAACGTGCCGTCGCTGCCAGGCCAGCACGGTGACCGCCAGGGAGATGAGGGTGGAGATAACGATGGGGATGATGTAAGGTGTATATTGCCAGGTCATGTGTGTTTACTTTGGGAAACGGCCGTTTCTGGTTCAGATAATTGTGCTGGCAGCGTCACAACAAAGATTGTGCCTTGGCCCAGCTTGCTTTCCACGGTGATGTGTCCACCCAGCATTTGGCAAAAACGGCTGCTAATGGCCAAGCCTAAGCCACTGCCACCGTGGACCCGAGTAAAGGAAGAATCTGCCTGGACAAACGGTTGAAATATTTTGGCCATCATTTCTTCAGAAATGCCTTCCCCGTCATCCTTAATTGAAAATTGAATCATGTCTGAAGTTTTTTCGCGAACGGCCGTTAGCGAAATTGTGCCGTTCCGCGTGAACTTGATAGCATTGCCCAACAAATTCAGCAAAATCTGCCGCACCTTCGTTTGGTCTGTATGCATACTCCCCAGATCATCAGCCAACTTCAAGTTCAACTGGTTACCCTGCTTCTCAATTTGAGGCTGAACATTGATGATAACGTCATTGATTAAGGCGGCCACGCCAAACTGGCTGCATACCAGGTCCATGCGCTCTGCTTCTATTTTGGACAGATCTAAGATATTGCCAATTAAACCGTTTAGACTGTGTGCGGCCGTTCCTATTTGGCCCAATTGCGGAATGATTTTTTCATATCCCCATAGCTCGCTCTTTTCTTGAATCAGCTCACTGTAGCCAATAATTGCGGCTAAGGGCGTACGCAGCTCATGGCTCATGGTGGCTAAGAAGGTACTCTTGGCCCGATTGGCCGCCTCGGCCGCATCCTTTGCTTCTGTCAGCGAGCGTTCGGTTTGTTTCTGCTGTGTAATCTCATGCGCCATGATTAATTGGCCCGTTTGCAGTCCCTTTCTGTTGTGCAGAGGAGATAAAGAGATTTGAAAATAACGCGTTTCCTGACCCTCAATGGGGAGGCTGATCTCAGCTTGAGCAGACACTTGGCCCTGAAACTGCGCCAGCAGTTCCGGCCAACGGGCCATCACTTCGGCAATCGGTTTTCCCAACACGTCACCCTGAACATCCATCATGCGTAAGACGGCTGGATTGGCTTCCAGAATGCGGTTTTGTTCATCCAAGACCAGCATGCCTTCCTGCATTTCATCAATAACCCGCTTGCGAATAATTGGGGCGATTTCTACCAAACCAACTTTAAATATGCCCCAGGCAACAGCGGCCCCGGTAATGAGAAAAGCAATGGGCGTGTAGTCGATATTGCTGCCGCGAACAACTACAAAAAATATGTTGGCCAGCCAGGGAACCGTCGCGCCCAGCAGCATAATGCCAATTTGTCGGCGGTGCAGGCGAGCACTTTGCCGGTAAGCTTGTCCTAAAATAATGACGCCGCTTATCAACAACAGGTAGGAATAAATGGTATGCAGCCAAAAACCAGGGCCGGGTACCCATTCCCAAAAGGGATACGCTCCTGAGGTGTTAAGCGCCAGACTGATGCGGAAAAACTGCTGCCAGGGGCTGGTCCACACCAAAACAAGCGTCACAAGTGGCATGATGGACAGCAATGCCAGATTGCGCCTTGTAAGTGCAGATGTCCGGTCGGTGAAATAGAGGCTAAAAACTAACAAGGCTGTCGGCACGATGACAATGCCGATGTATTGGATATTGCTCCAAAATAGGCGGGAATTGTAGTCAAAATACAGCCCTTCGATTGTGCTGCCTACCAGCCAGATGACAATGCCCAGTAGAAGGGGAAGCAGGGGGCGTGCCCCACGCATGGTGCGCCGCTGCCAGGTGTAAACTAATAAAAAGATGGCAATGAGCGAGGCGATGAGTACTGGCAAAATGATCGATGTAATTTTCATGCGGTAACGTTTTGTGCTTCTCTGGGAAGGCAAACTGTGAAAGTGGAACCCTGGCCTGACCTGCTCTGGACCTTGATTTCACCGCCTAACATTCGACAATAATGCTGGCTGATGGATAAGCCTAAGCCAGTGCCGCCAAACTTGCGCGACAGGGAAGAATCGGCCTGGGTAAATGGTTGGAATAGTTGTTCTATCTGTTCGTTGGTTAAACCAATGCCTGTGTCTCTCACCGCAAAGATTACATTGTCGGCATCACAGGAAACGGTGAGATCGACCATACCTGCTTCGGTAAATTTGGCGGCATTGCCCAGCAAGTTCACCAATACCTGGTTTAGCAGCGTGGGGTCGGTGTGCATGGTGCCCATGCCCGGACCATAATTGATGGTTAGCGTATTGTTGTTAGGAATCATCAAAGGCTGCACGACGTTTTTTACGTTGTGTAACACGTCTGCTATGGAAACTTCCGCGATGCGCAAGACAACTTTGCCAGCCTCAATTTTAGACATGTCCAAAATTTCGCTGATGATGGAGAGGAGTTGGTAAGCGGCCGTTTCTGCCTTGTTCAAATAGGGGAGTAGCTCTGAGCCAGCCTCCTGTTCTTCCAAAATCTCTTGCAGTAGTTCGTTGTAGCCAATGATGGCGGTAAGGGGGGTGCGCAACTCGTGGCTCATATTGGCCAGGAAAACGCTTTTAGAGCGGTTGGCCGCTTCGGCCTGCTCTTTGGCAATAGAAAGCTCACTCACAAGACGTTGTTCGGCAGCATACATTTGGGCGTTGGTTAAAACGCGGGAAATCTGGTCGGCGGCCAACTGCATGAGCTTTAGCTTGTCTTCGGTAAAATGGTGGGTTTCGGGGTGGGTGAGGGTGAGAAGCCCCAATATGTTTTCTTTTCTAAGGACAGGCACAGATAGAACCGAGCCTGCCACGTAAGGCTGCCTCTCTAATTGCAGCCAGCGATCATCTTGGGCGGTATTGTGAATGAGAGCGGGTTGTTTATTTTGCAAAACCCAACCAGCAAGACCTTCTTTGAAAACGGCCGTTTCCACCTGGTTTTGCTGGCTCGTTTGTAGATTGGGCCAGGACAGGACGCTATGGGTGATTTGCTGCTTCTCATCAAACAAAAAGAGGCTACCCCTGTCTGCGGCCGTTGTATCAACTGAAATATTCAATGTGCTTTGCAGCGTTTCTTTTAGCTCTGGCGTTTGGGTAACGACGCGGGCAATCTCCACCAACGTCTCAAAAAGCTGCTTCTGGTTTTCCAGTTCTTGAGCGGCTTTACGCGTTTCCGTAACGTCATGCAAAATGAGCAAACGGCCGCTTGCCACACCACGTTGGTCCAACAAAGGCGAAACCGTTACTTCAAAATGCATAGACGCGCCGTCTAAAGGCACGGCAATCTCTTGTTCAACATCATGTAATTTGTACAGAGGCAGCACTGCCTCGAATGGTCCCCGCAACAGTTCATTGGCCGTTATGCCTACTTTGAGTGGTAAAAAGTTTTGGAATAAACGGGTTGCTGCCGGGTTGAAGTCCAGCAGGCGATGCTGTTGGTTCCAGACAAGCATGGCGTTGGACATATTCTCCAGCACGATTTCCCGGGCAAAGGGAGCAACGTCCAGCAAACTAAGGCGATACAATGTCCAAGCTAGCAATACGGCCGTTGCCGCAAAACCAATTGGCGTTAAATCTAAATAAGGGAAAGGGGTAAGTCCGGTTACGTACAGACCGTTACCCAACCAGGGGAAAGTGGTGGCCATAACCAGCCAGTAAGTTTGGCGACGATATGGATTTCGCAGCTTATGTCCCAGGCTCAGCAGCAGATAAGAACCGGCCAGCAGCATGGAGTAAGAATAAAAAATCAATGTCCAAAAGAGTGGCCCATATTCCAGGTCTAGATCAACAAAGGGGGCGTTGGTGTCTAACGCGACACTGCGATAGAAAATACCTAGCTTTGGCTCCAGCCAGACAGTGAGCAAGAGAAGCCAGGGAATAATAAAAAAGATAGCGAAATATTTATTGGGAAATCGCCAACGCCGCGTATATTGCAAACAGAAAACTATAAAGACGGATGAGACGTTGACAATACCAATGTATTGAATCTTCACCCAAAACAGTTTGGCAGCCAGTGTCGTGGAGCCAATTTCCATTGCGTAGCCCAAACACCACAGAGCTGCCAGTCCGGCAAACCAGGCAAACGCCTTGGCCCCTACAGCATCTCGTCTACGCCAGGCAGACGGAAATAAAATGCCGGAAACGGCAGCAGCAATAAACAGGGGAATGGTATAAGGCGTATAGGTCCAGGCTATAGTCATAAGACAGGTTTTATATTAATAACTGGAATGGTAAAGAAAAACGTACTACCTTGACCATGTTTAGAGGTGAAACCAATTTCACCACCCTGCAATTCTACCAGTTTTCGGGCAATGTTTAATCCCAAACCAGTACCATTAACCTTGTTAACATAGACGTCATCGGCCCGGAAAAATTGCTGGAACACTTTGGTTTGATTTTCCGGCTTAATGCCAATGCCATCATCTTTTATGGCGACAGACAGCATGGGTGAATCCCCATCGTTAATGCACTGCGCTGAGAGGATGATTTGACTATTTTCCAACGAATATTTGCTGGCGTTGCTGAGCAGATTCACCATAATCTGGCACAGGCGTTCGGCATCAGCGTGCACAAGCGGCAAATTTGGCGGTATCTCTAAGTGTATCGTTTGCTGCTTGTCTGCAATTTGCGGGTCTATAAACTTAAGCACGTTCTCTAAAATCGTTTGAAAAGAGAGGGGTTCCAAGGCTAACTTGAATTGGCCTGTTTCAATTTGGGTAATATCGTCCAGATCTAGCGCCAAATGATGAATTCGCTCTGAGCCATCCAGGATATATTGCAGGTACTCTATTTGTTTTTCTACCGACAAATGTTGCATCTGACGACGAAACATTTGGGTATAAGATTGAATGGCGGTCAGGGGGTTTTTTAGCTCGTGGGATACCATAGCGACAAAGTTGCTTTTGGCCTGGTTGGCGGCCTGCACATCGGCATAGAGCTGGGCGTTGTGCAAGGCAATGGCAATGTGCTTGGATAGCCGTCTAAGGAAGCGCATGGTCATGTCTGTCGCTGGCTTTGGCATGTCGATGAGGATTAGGTCGTTAATGATGGCGTTGCGCTTAATGGGAATGGTGATGCGATAGTTGGCTCTGGGGTGCAAACGGCCGTCTTCCGGCAGTGGCTCCTGGGTAATTCTTTCTTGTGTTTGTTCAATGGCTAAAGTAGTGAGTGCGATTGACTTGTTGGCGTGGTTATCAAAACCCTGGGCGGCTCGTAGCTGTAGCATATTGCCGTCAACAGAGCCAATCAGGCTGGCAACCGCGTTTGTTTTTTGGCTAAGCCAATGGAGTGTTAGCTCAGAAACGGCCGTTCGATCCAACGTTTTATTCAGCTCCTGGTCAATTTGCTCAAGCAAATTGAGATCCTCCAACCAGGTTTGCTGTAAATCCCGGTAATGCTTCTTTTCTAAAGAAGTTATAACGCGCGCCCAAAGCAGTTCGCTTTCGATCGGCTTGTTTAGATAATCCTCTGCCCCCAACTTAATGCAAGCTATCACACTGTTCACATCATTTAAGGCCGACATTACCACAACGGGGGTTGTGTTATTCTCGGCCTTTAGCTGTTTAAGCACATCGTACCCATCCATTTCTGGCATCATAATATCCAAAAGAATGAGATCGAAGCGGGTTTGTTGACGCAGCTGTAAGGCTTCCTGGCCATTATGGGCACATTGCACTTGGAAACCCCGAAATGCCAACCAGGAGGTGAGCAGGTCTCGAATAAGCTCATCATCATCTACAACCAGTATCTTTTTTTGACCTGGATCTATTTGCATTGGTAACCCTCGTTCTTCCTAAATATATAGCGTCATCGACAGCCATTGCTGGTAAGTTTGCGGGTGTTTTGATAATGAATCGGGGCGGTGGTTGCGAAGTGTAGGTGGCGGAATCCCCAGTCTGTCATCAGACAATATGACTCGGCTTCTTGTTTAAGTTAGAATACATTCCTTATGGTTCAAATTACGGGTAATCATTATACAATAGATAAATAACATGCAAGCGAATTATGTACAGCGGTTACGCTTGATCTTTAGCAAGGGGGGGGCTGCCCGCTATATTAGCCATCTTGACCTGGCTCGTACTCTGGAGCGCGCCCTAAATCGCGCCAAGATTCCGGTAGCCTACACACAGGGATTCAACCGTCGTCCCCGAATGCAAATGGCCACGGCTTTGCCGTTGGGCTATACCAGTGAATATGAGTTGGCCGACATTTTGCTGGCAGAACGCATGGAGCCAGAACAGGCTCGGCAGCAGCTGATGGCTAAAATGGCACCGGGCATCGTTGTTTTGCAAGTAGCAGATGTGCCGGTTAGCGGACCTTCCCTACAGGCAATGACCCAATCTTCCACCTATGTGGCTACGCCGCTGGACCCTGTTGATTTTGCGGAATTACAGGCCAAAGTTGCCGCAATTTTGGCAGCAGACAAGCTGGAAAGGGTGCGGGAGCGGCGAGGAAAAAAGAAGGTGTATGATTTACGGCCGTTAATCCGCGATCTCGCCACGACCCAGGACGAAGGCGGGCAGGTGCATATTCACATGGATCTCTGTCTGGAGCCCGCCAAAACGGGTCGCCCGGATGAAGTGCTGGACACGTTAGGGTTTGATCCGCTGGACGTGCGGGTTCATCGTGTGGGCATGGTGCTGGCAGAAACAGCCTGAATGGTTAATGGTAAACTGTAAATGGTTAATCGGGGGGCTGTTGGTGGGATTGCTGGTGGCTTGTACAATGCCTGTCGCAACGGCCGTTCCCTCTACACCTTTTAGTACCCAGCCTGCGACTGTACAACCCACGCCTACTTTACAGATCACCTTGTCACCCAGTCACCCAGCGATGCCCGCATCGCCTACCCCTTCACCCGCCCCAGACAGTGGCTGGGAGCTGCTTCAAGCTGGCCTGGAACGGCGCACGATACGCTTGCTGAATGACAACGGCCGTCAAACCGAACAGCTTTACCTTTTGCGCATAGACCCGGCGTTGTTTGCGTTTCGCATCGGGTACAGTCCTGGCCAGCCCAAAACGTTGGCCGCCTGGCAGGAAGAAACAGGGGCTTTGCTGGTGGTCAACGGCGGCTTTTTCACCGAGGAGTTCCTGGCTACGGGGCTGATTGTGGTGGATGGGCAGGCCAGCGGCAGCAGCTACGTGGGTTTTGGCGGCATGGTGACGATGGATGCGGATGGGGTGGCGGTGAGATCGTTGGTGGAACGGCCGTATCAACCCACAGAAACCTTCGCTTATGCTTTGCAAGCCTTCCCCATGCTGGTGCTCAACGGTGAACCCGCCTACCAGAACGCCGACTTGGATGCCGCACGGCGCACGGTAATTGGGGTGGATGGAGACGGCCGTCTCCTCCTCATCCTGGCACAGTGGGGTGGTTTTACCCTCGCCGAACTCAGCAGCTATTTAGCCAGCGCCGACTTTGGCTTGGTTAACGCCCTCAACCTCGACGGTGGCACCTCCACTGGCCTCATCCTGGCCAATCCCCCTGAGAGCATCCCCGCCTTTGTTGCCGTCCCCAGTGTCATCACCATTTCCCCCAAATAAAACTCCAAAATTCAAAGCAAAATAGGTATAATATGCGCAGTCAGAGCCATTTTGTGTTTGTGCCAGGATCACTTGTCCAACTTGATGAATTCAGGAGCTCATAATGAAACGCATCGCAACCATTAGCCTAATTGCCATCATTACCGTTGCTGTTCTTCTGTTTCAAACCGCAACTCGGCGCGAGGCTCAAATGGTTGTCATGGGCGGTGAACCTCCTGCCGAACCAATCCCTTACATGGAATACCAGGTTTACAATGACACCATTGTGGTCGATTCAGAGCCATTGCCCGTACTGCCTGGCGGCATGGGGGACTATGCTGCTTTGTTCAGCAAATACAATCTGTGTGATTTAGTGACAGCCGGTGAGATTGATGAAATTTGGATTTGGGCTGGCAATGGCGACGGTGTTATCTTGGGCAACCTGTTGGAATGGACAACAACCGGCCCTGGCTGGAGCGGACTGGCTCCAAATTGTGGAGAAGTTGTGACGACAATGGTTTACAATTACACACGGGAAATTGGTTCAGCATTACACAGCTATGGCCATCGCATGGAAGGGCTTATGCGACATTACCAGCCCTGTGATTTTTCAACAGCCAACTGGCCCTGGAATGCACTCGGCGATACCAGTGGTGACTTTACTGCCTGCGGGTCTTTGTTGAGCGACAGCTACGGTTATGTGGCACGCCCCTTTCCAGACAATAACCATGTGGGTGGCTGCGGTGACGTCCATTTTCCGCCCAATATGTCGCAAGAAGATAATCGAGAGTACATTTATAATGAGCTAACGCTTGCTGATTCACTTTGTCTTGATTGGAGCCAGGATGGTTCTGCCTCGGTGACGCAGTTTAACTGCCAAATTTGGGGCTGTACGGAATATGGCTATCAAATCTGGTGGATGCAGAATTTTCCTGGGTTGAATAATATAAATCGGGACAGAAATGGTGCGTATCATCCTAATTGGTGGGATTATTTATTTGACGGTGCTTATGTTCCCGTCCCCACACCAACAGCAACGCCCACAGCGACTGCCACACCAACCATAACGCCTACACCCATCTCTGATCCACCAGCAAATCCAGACGAATATAATTTCTTACCACTTGTAATTTCACCCCCTTTAAATGCCAACACATTTGCCAACGTGCATATTGCTACCAAACCGATAACTGGTCGTCCAGAGTTGGCGGTAACCCAGCCAAACATGATTGTGGCAAGTAAAACGGTAACGGCCGTTGAAGCGGTCGTGAAGCCGGTTGTTTTTGTTATTAACCTGACGGCTTATGCTGCCAATGGCGCACCCATTAATGATGTAGAAGTCATGAATGCTGAACTCATTGCTGGGTTAAAAGAAGCGACAATTTATCATGGATATGTATATTCTCCATACCTTCAAGCCACATTTTTGGGTCAGGATGGGGCTGACTTTGCCGGGGTTGGCTGCGCGGCTGGCACAGTGCCCGACAACGCCCATATTCAGCTTAATGGTTTGAAAACGGATGTTACGGCCGTTAGCTATCGTGTTCAGGATGATAGTGGTGGCGTTTGGGCCACTCCCTGCGATCCAACTTCAAACTGGCTGCTTCATGTGGAATCGAGCGCGCCAGGCACAGCAGACGTGTACTTCAAACCCTTCCGTGTTGCACCAGATGGCACCATTTACACTATCACCATGACCTATGATGACGGCAGTGTGCAATCCACAGCCCTGGTGGGAACGCAGATTGCGCCATAATGGCAAAATGAAAGATGATCGATATGGGAAAATGACATGAAACGTTTTCTAATAGTAACCTTAGTTGCAATAGCAATTGTGTTCGCTTTTGTTTTTCAAGCAGCAACTTCTCCGAATACCCAGCAGATAGTTGTTGGAGCTGAATCTGATCCTGTCCCTTATATGGAGTATCAGGTCTATAACGACACTATCTACGAAGATCCAATCATATTGCCACTGTTACCTGGGGGATGGGGAGATTACACTCCTTTGTTTGAGAATTATAATCTATGTGATCTAGTAGTTTCTGGTGAAATTGATGAGATTTGGATTTGGGCAGGTAATGGCGATGGAGTCACCTTAGGTCACCTGTGGGAATGGACAACAACAGGCCCTGGTTGGACTGGTTTGACACCTGATTGTGGTGAAGTTGTTACAACAATGGTTTTTAATTACACGGGGGTGGGTAAAACGAACTTACACACTTATGGACATCGGATGGAAGGATTGATGGGGCACAGCCAACCCTGTGACATCTCTACCGAGAATTGGCCGTGGGATGCTCTTGGTGATCCTTATGGTACCTTTGAAGGCTGTGAACCCTTGTTGAGTGATACCTATGGCTTTGTGGCACGCCCATTTCCAGGCAATAACCATATTGGAGGCTGTGGTGATGTGCATTTTCCGCCCAATATTACCCAGGAAGATAATCGAGAATACATCTATAACGAACTAGCATTCTGGGATTCAATTTGCCTGGATTGGAGTATGGATGGTTCCGCGGTTCCAACAGAGATTAATTGCCAAGACTGGGGTTGTACGGCATATGGATATCATATTTGGTGGCTGCAAAACTTTCCCGGTTTGAATAACACTAACCGAGATAGAAATGGTGCCTATCAGCCAAATTGGTGGGACTATTTATTTGATGGCGCTTATGCGCCTACACCGACACCTACAGTCACTCCCACACAAACACCAACGGCTACACCTACAGCCACTCCCACACCAACAACCATTCCCGTTATATCTACTGATCTTGATGAATATACTTTTTTGCCAGCAGTTGTCTCTGAACTTACCCCTGTACCTTCATCAGCTTTTACAAATGCCCACGTCGCTACACAACCACAAGCAGCGCCATTTTTACGAGAATCATTGGTGCCAAATTCTATTATAGAAAATGTGACCCTAACTGCGGGGGAAGCAATTGTTAAACCCGTGGTATTTGTTCTTTATCTTACTGCCTATGAAGTTAATGGTCCTCCTCGCGATGATATTCAAGTTCTAAATGACGATCTCATTGCAACCATTAAGGAAGCAACGATTTATCATGGATATTTGTATACGCTTTACTTGAAACCTGTCTTTTTAGGTCAGGATGGTGCAAGCTTTGCTGGCGTTGGGTGTACGACTGGTACGGAACCGGATAATGCCCATATTCAGCTAACGAATCTAAAAACAGATGTCCAGGCAATTAGTTACCGTGTGGATGATATGGCTGGCGGGGGTGTTTGGGCAACTCCTTGTGATCCAGCTTCCAATTGGTTACTTCATGCAGAAACGCCAATTCCTGGAACGGCCGATTTATATTTTAAGCCATTCCGAGACGCACCAGAAGGTACCGTGTATCACATCACCATTACCTATGAAGATGGCAGTATTCAATCCACGGCATTAGTTGGGTCGCAGATTGCGCCTTAACGGCCGTTTCGCTCAACCTCTCTTCTTATCGGGAAAGCAGGCAAATCTATTTCTCAAAGCAAGGGAGCCTCAAAGGCCGCTCGCCTTCGTTCTGAAGATGCTTGCTTCCTCAAACGCCCGATCTCCTGCTAGCAAATTGTAGGTCAAAGCGGATGAACGTTTTTGAGCTTTTGCTATAAACGTCCTTGCAATCTAGAATGGGAGATATATTTGATGATCTGTTGGCAACCTATGGCAGGCCATATGAAACAGCTACAGCAACTAATAACAGAAAATGAAGAGTGGCTGATGCACCGCATCTTGCATTACGCCAAAGAGCAAGATTTCGTAAAGTACACCTCAACGCTGGCGGAAGCGTGGCGCATTTCCATTGAAAATCTTTCACAGACGCTGCAAAAGGCGCTGTTGCTTGATATAAAAAATCTTGAACTGCGCCCAGACGAAGATTATACGCAAGACCCTTTTGCTATCTTTGGCATCCAGGAAGCACAAAAGCACCGGTCACGCGGCTTAACCCTGGGCATGTTTTTAAGTTTGTTTAAATATTATCGCCAATGTTATTTAGACCTCGTCCAAACCGCCGGATTTGATGCAGAAACGCAATGGCGTTATGGCTACATTGTTGGCCGCTGTTTTGATCGCATTGAACTGGGTCTGTGTGCCGAGTGGGCGGCGGCGACCAAACAGGAAAGGCTCAATGAGCTGCAAGCCACCAATCGCTTTTTAGCTAATGAAAAAAACAAATATCTCACCATATTTGAAAGCCTGCATGACCCGGTCATTTTACTGGATAACAATGGCGACGTGACCAATATGAACCACGCGGCGGCGAAGCTGCTCATTGGCGCTGCTATGCCCGGTGACATTTATTATGATCCGGAACAAAACAGGCCGGCACTGCCCTGGTTGTTGGATGAGTTGGCTGTATTATTCCAAAGCGATGTAAGTACCCTGAATGCAGAAAAAACTTTTAACACCGTTCAAGGCATGCGCTTTTTTAACGTCAAGCTGGAACGTATGTTGGATATTAGCGAAAAGTTTAGCGGTGTGGTGGTGCTACTGTACGATCTGACTGAAAGCAAGCGGGCAGCAATCAGGGCAGAGCGCGAACGGTTGGCGCGGGAACTGCATGATTCGGTGACCCAGTCGCTATACAGCTTGAGCTTGTTTGCCGAATGGGGCAGCGGCTTGCTTGCAGCGGGGGAGGTGGAACCGGCCCGTGAGCGGATAGCCCGCATTGGCGAAATTTCGCAGCAGGCCTTGCGCGAAATGCGGCTGCTGCTGTATGAACTGCGTCCTGCGGCGCTTGACCACGATGGTCTGGAAGGAGCCATTGAGAGTCGGCTGACCGCGGTGGAGCAGCGCGTCGGTATTTCGGCTGCGTTACAGGTAAATATCAGTGCCGATTTGCCGCCTCACATCGAGGAATGCTTGTATCGCATTACCAATGAGGCGCTCAATAATGCGTTGAAACATGCCGAGGCAACGGCCGTTCTCGTTCGCCTACATACCGATGAGGGCAGCGTTTTTCTTAGCGTTACCGACGATGGTAAGGGGTTTGACCCAACGGCCGTTGAGCTGGAAGGTCGGTTGGGCATAAGCAGTATGCGCCAGCGCATCCGGCAGTTGGGCGGCCTGTTTGAAATTGAGTCACAGGCAGGCACAACGGTGAGCGTAACCATACCGCTTGGGGGAAATACGGCCGTATCCTACCAGCAGCCTGAAGCCAATCTTCAACCCGAGGCGCTCACATGACGGCTGCTAATATCCGCATTCTCATCGCTGACGATCATCCCGTGGTGCGCGAAGGTCTGCAAGGTCTGCTTTCCATTAAGCCCGGATTTGAGGTCATTGGCACCGCCGAAGATGGTGAAGAAGCTGTGCTCCAGGCCAGATTGCTGAAGCCAGATGTGATCGTGATGGATTTGGAAATGCCGCGTAAAAATGGGCTGCAAGCGATCGAAGAGATCAAAGCCGCCAACGCCCAGGCCAAAATATTAGTTGTTACCAGTTTTACCGAGGATAAAAAAATCTTTGCCGCGCTCGATGCCGGGGCGCTGGGCTGCCTGCTCAAAGATTCATCACCGCAAGAGCTTGTTCGCGCTATCCGTGATGTGTACCGGGGAGAAATGGCGCTGCACCCGGCAATTGCCCGCAAATTGCTCAATCAGCAGGACAAGCAAGAGAATGCTGAATCTTCGCTTACCGAGCGTGAAATTGAAGTGATTAAATTGGTGGCGCAGGGGCTGGACAATCCCGAAATAGCTGAAAAATTGGTGATTAGTCTGCCCACCGTACGCAGTCATGTCACCAACATATTAAATAAGCTTGGTCTCAGCAATCGCACCCAGGCGGCACTGTATGCCTTGCGCCACAACCTGGTTACCCTCGACGAATAGCTCCCGCTTCCTCGAAACAAACTACCGTTCACGCTAAATCATCAGAATGATGAGACTGTTCCACTCGCTAATGATGAGGTTCCCTATTGCTTTGTGCTAAATTTCACGTAGCGGTTATTTGCCTGGCGTCATTGATTTGGCCAGGCCCAAGTGAGGCGATCAATGATCGACATCAAGCGAAATGTGTGTCTTGCTATCTTTCTGATTTTACTGCTGATGGTGGCAAGCTGTGCCCCGGTTTCTTCTCCGCCGGAAGCAACGGCCGTCCCAACCTGGGAATCACCTACGGCCCTGCCTGAAATCTCGACGCGCAAGCTGAGCATTGCTGCCGGCAGCCCTACAGATGAGCGGTATTTGTGGGGGAGTGCATTGGCAACGGCCGTTACCCAAACCATCCCCCACACAGAAATGAGCGTAAAAACGACTTCATCCAGGATGGAAGATCTGAAGCTGCTGCTCAACGGGCAGGCCGATCTGGCCTTTGCCTACGATTACCACGTTGTGTTGGCCAACCAGGGCAACCTCATGCAAGCCTTTCCCGACGCCCCAATTGAAACATTGAGCATCAAGTGCGGCGTTGAAGTGGACAGACCAACCTTTCCCGATTACAGTCAGCCGGCGCGCCTGGTCCTGCCGCTTTTTGAAGAACCGTTACAACTCATCACAACAGAGGCAACCGGCATCACCACCATCAACGACCTCAGGGGAAGGCGAATTTCGATTAGCCCACCCGATAGCGTTAGCGTAGAGCTGGCTGGTTTTGTGCTAGAAGCTTTGGGAATTAATCCGCTCACCATTGAGACTTTCACAACGGATGAGGCCACAATCGCCTTAGGAAATGGAGAGATTGATGCCGTTTTGTGGAGCGGCCGGATTCCCAGCCCCGAAATTAATGCTGCGTTCTCCACAGCGACGTCAAAAATGGTCATAATTCCCATCGAGGCGGCGGAGGCTGCCCAAATCATGCAGGCCTATCCCGGCATATTTCACCGGGCTGTTATTCCTGCCGGTACTTACGCCGGCCTGGAAGCAGAAATTAATACGCTGGCAGTCACATTTGTTCTGGCGGCGCTGGAAGACTTTCCAACTGACCTCATGACGGAGCTTGTATCTATGCTCTTGGAGGGTGACCCGGGAAGTAAGCTTACTCAGGATGAGACGATCCGCCTCACCCCGAAAAGTTCTTTGTCTCAGCTAAATATTGAGGTTCGCGCTTATCTGCACCCAGGAGCGCTGGCCTACTTTGCCCAACATGGCTTGTTAGAACCTTAACTCCTTCGCGCCATAACGAAACCCTCCCCGAAAATCATCATTTTGATGAGACCCCTCCACGCTCTAACGATGATTTGCACCTTCCCTTTGTGTTAAATTTCACATATGCATGTTTCAGAGTGACTAATTGAACTGAAACGAGAGAAAGCGAGGTGTTGAATGACCGATTTGCACGCTACCTTTCAGATGAAAGCGTTAAGCAGTTTTTTTGCGGCTCAGGGTGCCTCCGATTTGCAGGTGGCCTATACAGATTTAGCCGATTGGGTCCAGCAACCTGCACCGGTCGTTACTGACTGGCAGGCGGTCGAATTTAGCTTTAACCGCCTTTTTGTGGGTCCCAAAGCCCCCATTGCGCCTCTTTTTGCCTCTGTTTACCTGGAGGCAGAACCTCAATTGATGGGGCCTAGCACCATGCGCGTCCGCGAGATTTATGCGCTCGCCGGGCTGCGATCGCCGCTCAAGAACCAGCTTCCCGAAGACCACATTAGCTATGAGCTAGATTGCTTACGCCAATTTACCGTAGCTCTTAACCAAATCCCCTCCGCCGACGAAATGAAGGCGATGCGGGATTATTTGTTGTTTAACCATTTGCAGCGCTGGCTGCCGACATTTATCAAGCGGGTGCGCCGCGCAGAAAATGGTCATGAGGCGATTCTTTTTGTGGTGGATTGCCTGGCTGTGTGGCTGGAGCGTGAAGTGGCAAACGGCCGTCTCCCCCAAGCCACCCATTAACCCAGCTGACCAACCAAACAATTCCGTTTCCGACCAATATTCTCACCTTACAGGAGAAACCCAATGAACAGACAACCAAACCAGCGGGACGCCAACCGGGTTGAACAAGCATTGGCCTGTCCCCTTACCCGCCGCCGCTTTTTACAAGGCTTGCTGGCGACAGGGGCATTGGCCGCGCTGCCCGGTGGCTTGCTGCTGGCACAAAATTTATTGAGTGAGGAAGGCTTTGGCCCCACCTTTTTCCAGGGAAAAGATGCCTACCAAACCTTCCGCAACGCTTGCCCGCGCAACTGCTACGATACGTGTAGCATCGTCAGCTACGTGAAGGATGGCGTTTTGCAATTTATCGAAGGCGCACCCGAATCCACGTTTACTAACGGTGGTCTGTGTGTGAAAGGATATGCCTATCCGCGCCGCGTTTACAGCCCCGACCGCATCAAATACCCTATGCGCCAGGTGGGACGCGGCTCCGGCAACTGGGAGCGCATCTCCTGGGACGAAGCCCTCAACACAATTGCCGACAAAATTCTGGAGATCAAAGAGCTGGATGGCTCGCTGCTGGGTATGGCCCTGACCAAATATTCGGGCAACTTTGGCATCACCCATTACGGCGTTGAAGGCATGATGTCCTCGCTGGGCTACACAACCCGCTTTGTGGGCACGCCGTGCTGGCCCGCTGGCATCGACGCCCAAAATTACGACATGGGCAACATGTGGTGCAACGACCCCGAAGATATGGTCAACAGTAAATACATTATCATTTGGGGAGCCAATCCGGCGTACTGCTCGGTGCATTCCATGAAGTTCATCACCGAAGCGCAGCGACGCGGCGCCAAGGTGGTGGTTATCGATCCCGTGTTTACGCAAACGGCCGCAAAAGCCGACGAATATTGGGAAGTGAAAACCAGCGGCGACGGTGCCCTGGCCATGGGCATGGCCCGCTACCTGCTGGACAACAATCTGGTAGACCGTGACTGGATTAGCAACAATAGTGTCGGCTTTGCCGAATACGAAGCGTACATCAAGGAAAACGTGACATTGGAATGGGCGGCTGAGGAGAGTGGGATTCCGGTTGAGGTGTTTACGGCCGTTGCCCACGAATTTGCCACCGCCGACCCGGCTACCATCTGGATTGGCTACGGGATGCAGCGCCATGTCAACGGCGGCAACAACGTCCGCGCCATTGACGCGCTGGTGGCCATGACCGGCAACGTGGGCAAAGTGGGCGGCGGTGCCCGCTACGGCCATCTGTACACCTGGGGCTTCAACTATCATGCGATGGTGCAGTCACCGCCGGAAGGCTCCGTTGGCTTTGTCGGTGAAACCGGGCCGATGGGTGAATTTGCCAGTGAAGCGGAAACCACGGAAGCTAGCTATTCGGACCGCGCCGTCAACATCAACAAAATCGGTCAGGTCATTCTAGACACCAACGATCCGCCCATCCGCATGTTGTGGGCAGCCAATAAAAACGTCCTTAGCCAAGACTTTGATCGCAACAAGATTGAGAAAGCATTCGAGAAGCTGGAAATGGTCGTCGTGGTCGATCAATTCTTCACCCAAACGGCCGAATTAGCCGACATTGTTCTGCCCACTACCACCTTGTTTGAAGATTGGACAGTGAATGCATCTTACTGGCACTATTGGCTAAGCATTAATGAGCAAGCCATTCAGCCCATGTTTGAAGCAAAATCAGACATTGAAATTGCTTCAGCTTTGTCTTCTGTCTTAAACAGTAAGCAGCCCGGCTCCTGCACCTTTCCAGAAAACATTGACCCCAAAGAGTGGATGGAAAAAGAGTTCAACGCCGGCATTTACGAGCTGTTCGGCATCGACTCCTGGGAAGATCTGAAAGACGGGCCACGCAAAGCGTTGTCAGGCACAACAGCTTGGAACGATGGCGCTTTTTCTACGCCATCCACCAAATATGAGTTCAAATCAGAATTAGCCGCTGAACATGGACATTTCGACGTTCCCAAATTCTTACCTGGACGTGATGCGTATGCCCCTTATCGGCTGCTGACGCCCCACGACAAATATTCCATTCACTCCCAGTTCCAAAACGTGGACTGGATGGGTGATCTGAACCCCGAACCTTATTTGTATATCAACCCACAGTTAGCAAAAGAAAAGGGATTGGCTGATTACGACACCGTGCGTATCTTCAATCAGGTGGGGGAAATGCAGATCAAGGTGAAGCTAACCAAAAACGTACCCGCTGACGCGCTGTTGATGTACGAAAACTGGTATGGCAAGAAAAACGATTACAACGTAAACATTCTGGTCGATGATACATCGTCAGACATGGGCGCGTACAAGACCGGCTCGCCAGGTGTGGCTCTCCACGACCAGTTTGCCGATATCGAGAAAGTATAAGGAGGCCCATCATGGCAAAACAACTAGGCTTTTTAGTTGATGCAAGCCTGTGTATTGGCTGTTCGACCTGTGCGATGGCGTGCAAAAACCAATATCATCAGGAAGTGGGTGTGGTTTGGCGACAGCTATACCCATTGTCCGAAGAGCTTTACCCACACCGCGAACGCGCCTTTTATTCATTGGCCTGTAACCATTGTGAAAACCCGTGCTGCATGGAAGATTGTCCGGTTGGGGCATTTTCCAAGCGGGATGATGGCATTGTGGTACATGATACCGATGTCTGTATTGGCTGTGGCAACTGTGTGCGCTCCTGCCCCTTTGGCGCGCCGCGCTACAATGAACAGACACGTAAAGCCGAGAAGTGCAGCATGTGTTACCAGCGAATTGACGAAGGGCTGCTGCCTGCCTGTGTGCAATCTTGTCCCACGGGTGCGCTGCAAATGATTGATTTAGCAACCTATGACGATCCGGATGCCGTGCAGTACCCGCCGGGATTCCCGGTCAGGCCGGAAATCAACCCCTCCATTCGTTTTAAGCTGCCTAAGCAACCGAAGGTTGTAAGGAGGAAAATCTAATGGGCTTCGAAGAACTCCCGCTCGTTTTCTTTACTATTTTCACGCAATTGGCCATTGGGCTGGTGCTGGTTTCTGCGCTACAGCAATGGGCGGTTGAAGGCGGTCCTAACATTCAAAAGATGCGCACAAAATGGATCGTGGTGCTGGCGCTACTGGCGCTGGGCGTCATCACCTCGTCTTTCCATTTAGGCCATCCTCTGGGGGCGGTAAGGATGCTGACGAATCTGGGCACGGCCTGGCTCAGCCGCGAGATTTTGATGGTGGGTGTGTTTGGCGTGTTGGTGATGGTAACGCTGTATGGCTTAATAAAAAATCGGGTAAACAAATGGTTGGTGGGGGGAACGGCCGTTATGGGTATCCTTGCTCTCATTGCCAACGCCTTCACCTATGCGCCCCCCAGCCTGCCAGCGATCGACAACTTGCTCCCGTTGGTTTTCTTTGGCCTGACAACGATGATTTTGGGAACGGCCGTTGCCACCTACTTCGTCCCCAGTGACAAACAACAATGGTTGACGATTTTGCTGGCAATCAGCCTCAGCATTGCCCTTGTTGTATACCTGGCCGTGCCCAGCATATGGCTGTCCGGCGGCAAGGTGATGCAAATGACGGCTGAAGGCTTTCTGGCATCGCCGCTGCATTGGGTTCACATTATTGTTGGACTGCTGCTGCCGCTGGGCATCCTCGCTTGGCAGAAGCGCATTCCCACCTGGTTGCCCGTGCTCTTGCTCATCGGTGAATTTGCCGGGCGGATTATCTTTTTTACGCTGGTTGTCTCTAGTGCGGCCAACCTGGGCGGCATTTATTAGATAGGTTTCTTTTAGCCAGTCAGCTTTGTGGCTGACTGGCTAAAATGCCTGCCTACAAGTAAGCAGTAAGCTGAACCTAAATATCGCAGTTGCCCGACATGCAGGCTACCTCTTGGGCCGCGGTGGTTAAATCTTCTTCCTCATAACGGTAAATCTTGGAAAAGTCGATATCCGGGAATTTGTCAGCTTGCTGCTCGTACTCTTCCTGGGTAATTTCAATGTAGGGCATTTGGTCGTACTGGGCGTCGAAGGCGGGCAGGAAGGCCATGCCGCCAATCTTGTCCTGGTGTTCCCAAATCCAGCGAATGATGTCCAGCACTTCGTGGTCGCGGTAGGTAATCGTCACGCTGGGATTGTGCTCCGTGTAATGCACCTTGTTTTGCAGCCAAAACTCACACTGTTGCAGGGCGGAGCGGTCGTTGCGGGTCACGGCCCCTTCGGGCGACTTTACGGGGAAGTGGACCACCCAGGTGGTAGCATTGTCGCGGGTTTGGCCGTTTTCCGGGTCTAGCGGGGCACCGGCGTCTTGCAATACTTTGAAGACGGGACTGTGTGAACCGACGCGCACGTTGCGGATGTAGTACGGTGCCCAGCGAGCGTGCAGCCCGGAGGAAGAGTTCACCAGCTGTGAAGAGTTGCCCGATGGCTTGACACAGGTGACAGAAGCAGATTGGTTGATGCCCAGCGTGGCCGCGTACTCTTTGTTTGTTTCCACAGCCACTTTTTGTAGTTTTTCCTGGATTATCGGATCTTGGGCAGCGGGGCTGTCCATCTGGCCGTTCAAATCTACGCCCAACAGCCGCTCTTCGATGCTGTTTTGCTGCCACTGCGGCCGCAAGCCGGGGAAGTGGGTGGCCATCGACTGAATGGTGCCGATGATCGCTGCCAATTCCACTTTCTCCTTGAGGGTTTCGTAAGTGTCGTCGGCGCGGGCGATGGCACTGGTGAGGTTGCAGAATTGATACGGCCGTAAATAAATCTCCCCACACGGATTGGTGCCAAACTCGGCCGCTTTGCGTCGGGCCGGACGATTCTCCATGGCGGCTTTGCGATTAAAGATGCCTGGTTCGCCTCGCTCTGATTCCACCATGTCCAACACAAAGCGGGTAATTTCCGCCTGGCTCAGTTCACGCGAGGGCCACACGGCCGAATTGTTGGCATTCCAGCGTTGGCTGTTGGCCCGCCAGAAGTCGCCGTCTTTGCAATGGCGCATCTCTAAATCGTCGTAATCAAACAGGGAGATCATGGCGGTACGACGCACCCCACCGGAAACGGCCGCATCCCCCACGGCACACATAATGTCATGAGCGTCTAACGGCCGTAAAAAGCCACCCTGCCGCGACAAAATTCGGGCGCGGGAAAAATCAAGCATCTGGCGCAGCGGTTCTGGTCCAGACGCACGACCCCCTTTCACCCGCAGGGGTGATCCAATGGGACGCACCTCGGAATAATCAAACTTCACATCTTCGCCTTTGAACCAGGTATTCAGACCCACGCGCACCGCCTCAGCCCAGCCTTCGGACGAATCGGCAACCACGTGCGTGGCCGGTGAATTGCCGCTTTGGCGAGCAATGCGGGGGAACTGTTCCACATACTGTCGCTCCACAGAATAGCCCACACCGCAGCCGCTCATGGAAATAATCAACGCTTCCACAAAGGAGTCGATGCTGTCTACCGGCATGTAGGAGCAGTTGTAAATGGCAATGTTGTTGCGCCGGGCAGCGGGGCCAGCCATTGCCAGCAGGCGCATAGAGGGCATCACCTTCATGGTGAGGATACCCTGGCGGATGCGTTCGTATGTTTCGGCTGGCAGGCGGTATTCGGACAGCTCTTTCAAATAGTCGGTGGCTCGATTAACCGTCTCCACCCACGTCTCGCGGCGGCCGAGATCATAGTTGAAACGGGAATATTTATCGTAGAATTGGAACTTTTGCAGTTGGGTGGGGAAGTAAGGGTCTGATTCAGCAAAGGCGTCCCGTACTTCAGGGGGCACGGGGCGCTTGGTACGCATTTTGGCATGTTCAGCACGGTACAGGATGTAATGTTTGGCAGCTTCGTACTCACCGGCGGCTTGCAGCACCATTTCTACGATGTCCTGTACGCCTTCCACGGTGGGTAGATCGTACTTGGCGGCCACCACGTTAACCACCTGGTGGGTGATTTCGTGTACTGGTGTTTTCGGTTCAATGTCCAGGGTGGTGAAACAGCGCTCCAGAGCGTTTTCAATTAGTTCCATCTTAAACGGCACGATACGGCCGTCTCGTTTTACAATGCTTTGCGGAATGGCCACCTTGAAATAAATGCTGCCCTCATCTAAATGAGTCACCTTGCCATTTTTGCCGTTACTGCCATTGGTCCCTGAGGTGCTGCCGTTTGGTTTTGCCAACAGTTGTTCTTGCGTATTTTGCTGTTCAGCCATTGAGATTCCATCTCCTTGTTTGGATTTACTTTACCGATATTGTGTTTTCCGTTGCGTGGTTTAGGGAAAGATTTGGTTTAATTCGGTTTTTGGGAGCTGGCCGTTTCTGGCACTACAAACGGCCGTTACCGGGCTTCGAGCAGGCGATCAATCTCCTTGCGAATAGACTCCAGATCATCAAAGCCTAGATAGACCGTCGCGTAGCGAATGTACGCCACCTCGTCTAAATCCTTCAGCTTCTTGATGACCAGATCGCCTGCCATGTGGCTGGAAACTTCTGCTTTGCCCGACTGCTGTAACTCAGCTTCCACTTCACCTGCGATGCGCTCGATGTCGGCGGCCGCTACCGGCCGCTTGGCACAAGCCACCTTGATGCCGCCCATCAACTTCTCCCGCGAAAATTCTTCCCGGGTGCCGTCTTGTTTCACCAGCATGGGTGTAGCTAAAATGGGGCGCTCGTAGGAGCTAAAGCGCTCTTTGCACTTGTCGCACACCCGCCGCCGCCGCGTGCCGCCGCGAGCGTCGTGGCTAGTGTCGATAACGCGCGTTTTTTGATTATCGCAGTATGGACATTTCACTCAGAAAGTCTCCCTTTAGACCGAAAAAACCAGATATGGGATTGTACCAACTTTTTGCTACGCTGCCGCCATATATGGGGGTTAGCACTGAAAATCCCCCTAGATTTGGTACAAGTGGCAGGCATTATAGCATACGGCCGTTTGCATAGCAAGCTAAAACGGGCGCAATGAACCTTAAAAAATTAAACCGTTGTTAACCTGCTGTTAAACGGCCGTTTACCTGGAATTAGAACATCTGTGTGAGCGAAAAAACAGCCCTATTCAGGCTGTTTTGGGCACTTTTTATAGCGTGGAAATGCAGGGATGAATTAGGAGTTCTGTACTATTAGGAACACAGAGTCACGCAGAGAAAAGCGGAGTTTCGCAGAGATAGAGGGGAAATCTCTGTGTGCCTCTGCGTCACCTCTGTGAAACTCTGTGTTCCTGTTTTTTACTCTTTCTTTTTGCGCAAGAAAGCCGGAATATCCAGATCATTTACCTGGAAAGACGGCCGTTCCGCGCGTTCTTCTCTCACTGGTGGGGCCACTGGCGGCGCCGTAACCCGGCTGCTTGTCTGTCGTACCGGCTCCCGCTGCGGCAGCCGACTTTCGGCGCGAGACATTTGCCGCATCATGGGCGCGCCATGTTCAAAACCCGTGGCAATCACCGTAATCCGTACGTCATCTTCCATCGCTTCGTCAATGACGGCGCCAAAGATCATGTTGACGTCTGGGTGAGCTGTTTCACGAATGATGGCCGCTGCCTGGTTGATTTCGTATAGACTCAAATTATCGCCGCCGGTCACATTAAACAAAATGCCCCGCGCGCCAGCAATTGTCACGTCAAGCAGCTTGCTGGCCAATGCTTCCTCGGCAGCAATGCGCGCCCGATCTTCGCCGGAACCACGGCCCACGGCCATCAGCGCCGCGCCGCCCATCGACATGATCGTTTGTACATCGGCAAAGTCCAGGTTAATCAGACCCGGTACGGTGATCAGTTCACTGATGCCCTGAATGCCTTGCCGCAGCACGTCATCAGCCAGTTTAAAGGAGTCCATGAGCGAGAGGCGGCGATCGGCCGTTTCCAGCAGCCGATCATTGGGAATTACAATCAAGGTATCGACATGCTCTTTGAGCTGCTCGATGCCCGTTTCGGCCGCCCGCATGCGCTGTGACCCTTCAAAGCTAAACGGCTTTGTGACCACACCAATGGTCAGTGCGCCTTCCTCGCGGGCCACCTTGGCTACCAATGGACTGGCCCCTGTACCGGTGCCGCCGCCCATGCAGGCCGTCACAAACACCATGTCAGAGCCTTGCAGCAGTTCGTGCAGCTCTTCCACAGACTCTTCGGCCGCTTTGGTGCCAACCTCAGGCTTGCCGCCTGAGCCGAGACCGCGCGTGGTGCGTTCACCAATCGCCACCCGCTGCCGCGCCTGGCTGGCCATCAGCGCCTGCTGGTCGGTATTGATGGCAATAAAATCAACGCCGGAAATGTCTTCGGCAATCATCCGGTTGACGGCATTATTCCCGCCACCGCCAACACCGATCACGCGAATCAGCGCATTTCCTTCTGTTTCTGGCATTCTTTGAACTTTTGCAGTTTTTTGGTTCATAATTTTTTACCCCTCTTTTCGGTAATCCCTTATCGGTAATCAGTCCACCGTTTACCGATTACTGATCACCGATTACTATTTACTGTTCGTTACTACCCCGGTAAAAGCGCTTTCAAAATGCTGCCCACCTTCCGACCCCATTCCCGGTTGTGGGTGCGGGGCTGGTAAATCTGGTTATCGCTCATCGCCCAGTGCAGTAGGCCGACGCTGGTGGCAAAGGCAGGCGAATGCAGCTGGTCTACCATGCCGACTAGATTTTGCGGTTGGGCGACGCGGGCGGGCACGTTCAGCACTCGTTCGGCCACCTCGGTAATGCCGCGCAGCTGGGCGCTGCCGCCAGTCAGCACGATGCCCGCAGGCAGCAGGCCGTCATAGCCGGAGCGCTGTACATCTTCTAGTATGTGCTGGAAAATTTCTTCCACACGAGCCTCAATAACGTGGGCCAAATCTTGCCGCCCCACCTGAATCTTTTCACCGCCAAATGGTTCAACTGTAAAGACGGTGTTGGCATCAATCTTGTCGGGACGGCAGTCACCGTACTGAATTTTGACTTGTTCGGCCACTTCGTAAGGCGCACGCAGGCCAATGGCAATATCATTGCTGATGTGGTAGCCGCCAATGGGAATGACGTGCGTGTGCCACACTTTGCCCTGCATGTAAAGGGCGATGTCAGTCGTGCCGCCGCCAATATCGGCGACGATCACGCCCATTTCTCGCTCATTGGGGTCCAGTACGGCTTCACCGGAGGCCAGAGCATTTAGCACAAACTCATTGGTGTTGATACCCACATTGGCGGCGCAGCTGGTAAGGTTTTGCAGGGCAGGGCGAGCGGCCGTTACGATATGGGTTTCCACTTCTAGCCGGAAGCCATGCATGCCAATGGGATTGCGCACCCCGTCGTGCTCATCAATGGTGTAGTTGCGGGGGATGAGATGGACAATTTGCCGGTTGGGCGGCACGGGAATAGCCTGGGCCACGTCCAAAGCACGCTCAATGTCGGAAACGGCAACACCCGCCTCGTTGCGCCCAATGGCCACGATGCCCTTGTTGTTGGTAGAGCTGATATGCTCTCCGGCCATGCTCACAATCGCCTGGGCGAGATCATAGCCAGAGGTTTGCTCTGCCTGCTCTACGGCTTGTGCCAGAGCCAAAGACGCCTCGCTGACGTCGATGACCATGCCTTTGCGCATGCCGCGTGCCGGGGCCAACCCCAAACCAATGATTTGTAGGCGACCTTCGCGCACTTCGCCGACCAAGGCGCATACCTTGGTTGTTCCAATGTCGAGTCCAAAAATAATGTCTGCCATGTGCCAATACCCTCTTTCTTGGAGATTGGTTGATTGGAGATTAGAGATTGTTGTGCGACCAACTTGTTTAATCTCTAATCTTCAGTCTCTAATCTCTTTTTACTGCGCCAGGTAGTACGGTTTTGCCTGGTTGCTTACGCTGACGTACTCTGGGGTTAACCCCTGTGCCAGCAATTCCTCTACGATGGTTTCATACACTACTAGTTTTTGTGTCATGTCGGTGCCGGTGCCAAAAAAGACACGCCAGCCACGGCCGTCTTGATAACTCAAGCCACTTGACGGGCGGTAAAAAAGACGGTCGATGTTGGGCCGCAGCCGCTTAAGTTCCAACGCACCCGCCAACACGTCGCGCGGTACAAAGCGGGTGTGGGGATTGGTGGCCTCAACGATCAATTCATCCCCATTTTCCTCAGCCGTTTGAGCTGTTTCGCCCGGCCCGGCATCGGCTACTGCTTCCACCTCAGACTGAATCATCAATAAACCCAATGACTCTGACCGGGCGGGAATGAGACGGCCGTTCCGGGTGACCCAAAATTGATTGCTACCTTCCACCCAAATGGCAATGGGTGAATCTTCTGTGACGTTGATGAGCACTTGGTTGGGCCAGCCCAGCGTGACTGTGGCCGAAATAATGCCCGGCACATTGTCCATAATTTGCTGCGCCGCTGCGCCGGGATCGGCCGCAAAAACGTGTGCCCCGGCCAGATTGCTGGCCTGTACCACCTCGGTAGCGGGCACAGAAATTACGCCCTCAACGGGGATAGCCGTAAGATAAAATCTTTCTTCCAGGCCAATAAGTGACATGGCGTAGATGGCCAGTGATAGCAATCCCAGGCTAAGCCAGCGCGATGAGAGCAATACCTGGCGCAGCGTGGCCATTGGTACCCGTGCCCGCACCTGGTTGCGGCGGCGACGACGACGCGCTTTTTTAGGCACCCGCAAGCGCGGCATCGGCATGGCAGAATCCATGCGCCGCATCCTGGGCTGTTTGCGTAGTCGTTTTGGCTGGTTTGCTCGTCGTTTCATAATCTAATTACTTAATTACTCAGTTACTCAAATACCTAATTACAGATCTGTAATTAGGTATTTGGGGAATTAGGTAATTGTGGTTTTTAACTGCTCTTTTTCCTCATGGCGCTCAATGGCCAGGTCGATCAATTTGTCTAGCAGCTGGCTGTAAGACAGGCCGCTGGCTTCCCACAGTTTGGGATACATAGAGATGCGGGTGAAACCAGGAATAGTGTTGATTTCATTGAGAAAGAGACGGCCGTTTGCCACATCCAACAATAAATCCACCCGGCCCAAACCAGCACAATCAATCGCCTTGTAAGCTTGGACAGCCAGGCGGCGCACTTCGTCACTTTGTGCCTCAGATAAATCGGCCGGAATGATAAGTTCCGAGTCGTCGCTGACGTATTTGGCGACGTAATCATAAAAATCGCGGCGAGGACGTACTTCGCCCACCACGCTGGCGACCGGTTCGTCATTGCCCAGCACCGATACTTCCAGCTCGCGCACCGTTACGCCTTGCTCCACGACGATGCGGCGGTCGTAGTTGGCGGCTTCGTCCAGCCCGGCGTGCAATTCATCCCGATTGTGGCATTTACTAATGCCTACGCTGGAACCCAGGTTAGCTGGTTTGGTGAAAACGGGATAAACCAGAATCGCCTCAACTTCAGCAATGATGTCATACGGTCGTTTGCGCCACTCCTTACTGTGTACCAACAACCAGGGAAGAACGGGCAGTCCGTTGGCCACCATCACATGCTTAAAGATCGCTTTGTCCATGCCCACAGCCGACCCGACCACGCCTGCGCCCACGTAAGGCAGATTGGCCAGCTCCAACAAGCCTTGAACGGTGCCATCTTCGCCATACGGCCCATGCAGCACCGGAAAAATGACGTCGAGCTGGGAAACGGCCGTTAAGCCCACATGCTCGCCTTCATCCAGCTGCATCAACCCGGTTGCTTGGGGGTCGGGCAGCAGGGTGGCATGGTGGCTGCTGGTTTTGCCTTCGGTCAGCGTGCCTACCACATCGCCGGTGAGCCAACGGCCGTTTTTGTCGATGCCAATCGGAATCACCTCATATTTGTCCGGGTTCAAGGCGCGCATCACCGATTGCGCCGAATTGAGCGACACTTCATGCTCGCCCGACCGACCGCCGAAAATAACACCGACCCGTAACCTGTTTTTACCGTTTTTTGTCATAAAATAATTGCGAATTGTAAATGGTTTTTACCATTAACAATTAACTATTTACCATTAACAATTATTCAAAGTCCCAATCGCCAACCAACTCCACTTCCAACTCCAGCTCCACGCCAAACTGCTCGCGGACGCTGTTCCACGCTTCGGCAATGAGGGCGCGAATATCTTCGGCCGTGGCTGTGCCATCGTTGATAAAAAAGTTGGCGTGTTTTTCCGAAATTTGCGCCCCACCGACGCGGAATCCTTTCAGGCCAGCGGCATCGATCAAATAACCTGCATAATAATTCTCTGGATTCTTAAACATGGAACCGACCGTTGCCCCGCCGGGCTGGGTCTGCTTGCGATGGGCCGTAAAGCCATCGGCACGGGCGATAAGTACATCGACTGCCTCTGGTGTTAGTTCTAATTCAGCGCTGAGCACCACACGACGGGACAGCTCACGCCCTTGCTCCTGCTTGAGCACGCTGTCGCGGTAGCCGTAGTTCATTTCTGGATTGCTGTAGATGCGCTGGCCACGACCCGGTTCCCAGACGACGGCCGCACGCAAATTGCTGTCCATGTCGGAGCCGTGCGCGCCGGAGTTGCCCACTACAGCGCCACCGACTGTGCCCGGCACGCCGATGGCCCATTCCAGGCCACCCAGCCCCTTGCCAATGCACTGCCGGGCCAACGAAGAGAGGTTCATGCCGGATTCCACCGTGCAGATGACGCTGGCCCCGGTGTGCCGAAAATTAATGTGGCGGGCCTTGTTCATGATCACCAGGCCGCTGACACCGTATTCAGAGACGAGAATATTGGAGCCGCCACCGAGCAAGGTGTAAGGGATGCGTTTGTCGTAGGCGATGGACACGGCCGTTTCCAGCTCTGCCGCCGAATTCACCACCAAAAACAGCTGGGCTGGCCCACCCACGCGGGCCGAAGTGTACCGCGCCAATGGTTCGTCCAGCTTCAGCCGGTCGCCAAAAGCTGCCTGAAATTCCTGAATAGCTGAAACTCGAATTGAGGTTCTCACGTTCATGCATCACTCCACAGTTGAATGCCTGCTAAAACTTGCTGGGCCACCTTATTGCCGTCCCCTGCGCCCAGCGTTAATACCACATCGTGCGGCCGGACTCTATCTAAAATATATTTTGCCGCATCTTCCAGGTTGGGGATATGGATGGCAGATGGATGGTTCATTGCTTTGAGGACAGCGGCCGTATCCAATCCCAGTGAATCTGTTTCCCGACTTTTATAAATGTCCAGGGCCACGACTTTATCCGCTTCGGCAAAGCAAGTGGCGAACTTGTCCAGCAGTAGCTTGGTGCGGCTAAAAGTATGTGGCTGCCACACGGCCCAAATGCGCCGTCCGGGGTAGCGCTGCCGGGCTGCTTTCAGCGTCATTTCGATCTCGGTGGGGTGGTGGGCATAATCGTCGATGATGGTGACGCTGGCCACCTCGCCAATTGTCTCGAAGCGGCGGTTGACGCCGCTAAAGCTGCCCAAAGCGCTGCGAATGATGTTGAAATCAATGCCTAAATCGGTGGCGACGATGATGGCCCCTAGTGCGTTGAGCACGTTGTGTTCGCCCGGTAAGCGCAGGCGCGCCAGACCAATCATTTGCCCTTCCGTTTCTACCAGAAAATCGGTGCCGCCCAGCTGGTTAGAGCGCAAATCGAGTGCCAGGTAGTCGGCGTTGGCCTCTTGGCTTTCGGAATTGCCGATAGCATAGGTGCTAATTTGCACATCTGGCAGGTCGAGTTTGTCGAGCAGAACGGCCGTTTCCGGGTCCGTCGCGCAAGCCACCAAATGGCCACCTTCTGGCAGCAGCCTGGCAAACTTTTCAAACGCAGCCTGATAATCCGCTGCACTGGGGAAAATGTCAGGGTGGTCGTGTTCGATGTTGAGAATGATGGACACTTCTGGCTTCAAGCCCAGGAACATATTGTCGTATTCATCGGCTTCGACCACAAAATAATCACCTTCACCAAAACGGCCGTTGCTGCCCAAAGAAGGCAAAATGCCACCCACAATCACCGTCGGGTCCAGTTCCGCTTCCATCAGGATGTGGGCCAACATGCCGGTGGTTGTGGTTTTGCCATGCGTCCCGGCGATGGCGATACCAATTCGGTCGGCCATCAGGTGTCCCAAAAAGTCGGAGCGCTTCATCACCGGAATGCCGGCCTCACGAGCGGCTTGCAACTCTGGATTCTCTTCGGGAATGGCAGAAGAAATGACCAATAGATCCGCGCCAGTCATGTTGTCGGCGGCGTGCCCCTGGTAAATTGTGGCACCGTCAGCTTGCAAAGCGGCCGTAATCTCATTGGCCTGCATGTCAGAGCCAGACACCACAAAGCCGCGTCCCAGCAACACCTTGGCAATCGCCGAGATGCCCGATCCGCCGATGCCGATCAGATGAATGTGCATATTTGGCTGCAAAGAAAAGTTTTCTTCACTCATCTCTAAAAACAAATCCTGTATCACGATTCTGAACTTCCCAACAACTGCCATTTGTCATTCCCGCGAAAGCGGGAATCCATCCTGTATCGAAAATGGATACCTGCCTGCGCGGGTATGACACGCAATAGAAATTTTAAATCATCACAATAATCACAAATAAAAAGACAATGACCACCAAAAACGGCAGATAGGGTGCCAACAGCGGCAGCGGCAGCCGTCCTATTAACGAATCGAGACCTACGACGATGTCTGGCCGGGCCAAAACCGTTAGATCGAACGGATAGGGTTCACCCACTGGTAGACGTAGCCAACCACCGCCTGGTTGGACACGGTACTCCAAAAAAGACCAGAGTGACCCAATGATTAAATACCCATTCAGTGCGCCAATGATAAGCCCCAACAGTTTATCCTGGAAATTATCTCGCACCCGAAGCCTGTCCCCCAGTCTGGAGCCAGCAATAGCCGGTCCCTGGTAGCTAAAAAAGGCAATAACCAGATGCAAAATGGCTAAATAGTAAAATCGCTGTCGTTCTGCCGGGATTGCACCACCGGTTGGAGCAAAACCCAGCAACAAATTACCAAACTGGTTGATGGCAAATAAAGAAAGAATCAACCCCGAGGTGGCAATCACTTCCCGTGTCCAGCCTCGCAGCGAGCCAATGATGGCAAAAAATAATATCATCAACCAAAAAAGTGTACCCAAACTTAGCATCTTTTCACTCCTTCCCACTTTTATTGGCTACGTTCTCAATGAGCGCTGCCAGATTGTCTGCCCCGTTGGGAACGTCCAGCGCGTGGGCGGCCTGACTCATTTGGGCCAATTTGTCGGGGTCTGCCATTAACGTTTGGATGGTTGGCAGGAGTTGCGTGTCTAATGTTTCGTCGGTGAGCTGTACGGCCGTTCCCCGGTCGCACAGATAATCGGCATTCACCTTCTGGTAACGCCAGGCCCAGGCCAGCGGCACCAAAATCGAAGGCAGGCTGAAGGCCGGCGTTTCGCCCAGCATACTGGCCCCAGCGCGGGCCACCACCAGGTCAGCGGCGCGGAAGGCGTGCCCCATTTCATCATGCAAATAGGGATATGGCCGATAAAATGACCGCAGGTTACTTGGTAAGTTTTTGGCATTCACAGCCACTTCGTCCCAGGTAAACGTGCCGCTAATGTGAATAATCTGCATCGTTTGCAGCAGCTCTGGCAAAATGCTCATCAGGGCGCGATTAATGGCCTGTGCCCCGCGACTGCCGCCAAAGACCATCAGGGTGGGGCGACCCGGTTGCAAATCAAAGGCGGCCAGGGCTTCTTCCAGTGTTAAATTGGCCGCAGCGCGCAATTCCGGGCGCACCGGATAGCCGGTGACCACCAGCTTGTTGGCAGGCACAAACTGGGCCGAGCCATCGGTGGTGGCGCCTACCTTTTGGGCATAGCGCAGCGAAAACTGGATCGATTGGCCAGGTTCCACATCGGGCAAATAGATGGCAATGGGCACGCCCCGCCAGCGGCAAGCCAGGGTGAAGGGGAACGCCATGTAGCCGCCCGTCATAAACATGACGTCGGGGCGGAAGCGGCGTACTAGCTTGACAGCTTTGCCCACGCTGAGCAGCAGCTTGCTGCCGTTGATCACCTTGCGGTGCAGCGGCACGCCAGCAATGGCCCCACCAACGATGGTTTCCAGCCGTATGCCTGCTCTAGGGACTAATGTTTGTTCCATTTCACCCTTTGTGCCTACCCACAAAATATTTTCGGTGGCTAAGCCTTTGTTGCCTAATGCGGTGACGGCTGCCAGAGCGGGATAAATGCCCCCGCCGGTGCCGCCAGCGCAAATGAGTACGCGCATGTTTAGAACCTGTCTGTGACCGACGGCCGTTTGCTCCGTCGGGATGTGCTTCTTGTTTGTCGTCGCTCGGCCACATCGCTGGTTTGCGGCCGTTTTTGCAATGCCGAATCCCGCGAAACGTTGAGCAAAATACCGGCTCCTACCATGGTGATGGCCAGCGAAGTGCCCCCATAGCTCATGAAGGGCAGGGGGATACCAGTAAAGGGAATAACGGCCGTAATCACGGCAATATTGATAAACGCCTGGTACACAATCCAGCAAGTAACGCCCAACGCCAGCAAAAAGCCAAAACCGTCTCTGGCACGTGTGGCTGTGCGCAGCCCACGCCATACCAGCATTCCCAGCAAGCCAATCACCAGCAGCGTGCCCGCCAGGCCCAATTCCTCGCCCAAAATGGCAAACACGCCATCCGTGTGGGCAAATGGCAAGGGACCGAATTTCTGCGTGCTTTCACCTAGCCCCACGCCAAAAATGCCGCCGCGCCCCAGGGCAATCAATGATTGTTGTACATGCCAACTGGCCTGGTTAGGGTCAGACAGTGCCTGGGTGTAGGCGCTTACACGCGCCTGGGCATGGGGCAGCGTGTTAATTAAAATCAGGAAGACGGAACCGCCCAGCAGTCCGGCTACAGCAAACTGCCGCCAATCAGCCCCGGCCACAAAAAAGAGGGTGAAGCTAACCAGGGCAATCAGCCCGGCCGTACTCAGGTCTGGCTGACGCACAATCAACGCGCATACCACCCCGACGATCACGGAAAAGGGTAGCAGTCCGTACGTAAGCAGCTTGATGCGGTCACCTTTGCTGGACAGCCAATGGGCGATGTAAACGATCATGGCCAGCTTGGCAATTTCTGAGGGCTGGTAAGAATCGTTGTACAGACCGCGTTGAGCGCCCAGGTCAGAGACGGAGCTAAAAAAGAGGACAAACAGGAGACCCAGCAGTGTTAGACCCAAAAATGGCACGGAAAAGCGGCGTAAAATGTGATAATCAAACTGCATCACGCCCACCATTGCCAAAAGGCCCAGGCCCAAGGCTAAAAATTGCCGCCGGAAATAGTAGGTGGCGTCGTCCTGAAAACGCAGGCCATAGTCAAAGGTGGTGCTGTATACCATGAGCATGCCCAGCACCAGCAGCCCGGCGATGGCCAGCAGCAGCCAGTAATCAAACCGGAAGCGTAAAACCGGATTGACGCGATTGCTTTTTTTACGGACGATGTTTACTGTTGTCATAAATAAATCCTGCGGATTTGTAATTGGGTAATTAAGTAATTGAGTAATTAATTACCCAGTTACCCAATTACTCAATTACTTTTCACTTACAATTCGCTAACTAACTGCCTAAACAATTCGCCACGCTCTGCAAAATCCTGAAAGGCGTCGTAGCTGGTGCCGCCGGGCGAAAGCAGAACAATATCGCCAGAAACGGCCGTTCCGGCGGCCAAGGCGACGGCGTCTGCCACTGAATTTACTTGCTTAAAGTCAGGGTGTGCTCGATCGGCCAGCTTTTCTGCCAGCATATCGGCCAGATCACCAAACAAGATGACCGACTTCACCCGCTGCGTCACCGTCTCAGCCCAGGCATCCCACTGCATCGCTTTATCGCGCCCACCGGCCAGCAAAATGATCGGTTCGCTGAAGGCGTTCAGAGCGGCCAGGGCCCGTTCTGGGGCAGTGGCAATCGAATCGTTGATCCACTGCACGCCGCGCCGGGTGCGTACCAGTTCCAGCCGGTGCTCTACGCCGGTAAAGGTGCGAATCGCCTGAGCAATGGCCTCGGTGGGAATGCCAGCCGAGTCGGCCAGGGTGGTGGCGGCCAGGACGTTGAGCAAATTGTGGCGACCACGCAGCTGCACATCTTCAACCGCACAGACAGTTTTCTCGACGCCGTTACGAATGAGGATACGGCCGTCTTTCACCAATGCGCCTTCAGTTACCTCATTGGCCAGGCTAAACAGCCGCAGCTTGCCGCGTACAATGGCGCTCAACGCCAGCGAACCGGGGTCATCGGCGCACAAAACGGAAATGTCATCGGCCGTTTGGTGGCGCAGGATGTTGGCTTTGGCGTTGGTGTACGCTTTCATCGTCTTGTGCCGATCCAGATGGTTGGGCGTGATGTTGAGTACCGTGGCAATGTGCGGGCTGCGGTCCCAAATTTCTAGCTGGAAGCTGGACAGCTCCTGCACGACCACGTCGTCTGGCTGCATTTTGTGCAAATCGGCGATCAGTGGCTGGCCAATATTGCCACCCACCCAGGTGCGCCGTCCGGCAACCTGGCTCATGACGCCGGTCAGGGCCGTTGTCGTTGTTTTGCCCGCTGAACCGGTGATGCCGATTACGGCCGTTGGCGCCCGCTTGCTGAATTCCAAAGAATCATTGGTAAGCGGAATGCCTTTGGCCTGGGCTGCCTGCACCATTGGCGCTTCCAGCGGAACGCCACCGCTCACAGCTAGAATGTCTGCCTCGTCAATTAGTTCCATAGGATGTTCTCCTAACACATACCGGATATCCAGATCGCGCAACTCGTCCAAAATATCCTGTAATTTTTCCGGCGGGCGCAAATCTGTGATGGTAACGATTGCGCCCACTTTGGTGGCAAATCGGGCCAGTGCCTTGCCTTGTCGCGCCAGCCCCAGAATGAGTAGTCGTTTGCCTGCCAGTTCGTCCATTTTTCAGAGATTGGAGACTGGAGATTGGAGATTAATCTCTAGTCTCCAATCTCTAATCTCTAAACCTGCGCCAGGGCAATGCCAATCATGGCGCTGAGTATGCCGATAAGCCACCAGCGCTGCACAATCTGCGTTTCGCTCCAGCCAATGACTTCAAAATGATGGTGCAGCGGAGCCATCTTGAATAAGCGCTTGCCGCCGGTGAGCTTGAAATAAAGCACCTGAAGGGTGCTGGATAACAACGTGGCTACTGGCACAATGGCAATGATTGGCAAAATGAGCCATTGGTTGGACATCAAGGCCACCACGCCCAGGGCACCACCCAAAGCCTGCGCGCCCACGTCGCCCATAAACATTTGGGCCGGATGGGCATTGAACCACAAAAAGGCGAAACATGCGCCCACGGTGATAAAGCAGAAGACGACTAAAAATTGCTGATCGCGCAGCAGAGCGATAATGCCGTAGGCGGCAAAAGCGGTGGCGGCGATAATGCCTGCTAGCCCATCCAGCCCATCAGTGATGTTAACAGCGTTGGCGGTGCCGGTGATGATGATGATGGCCATAGGGATGTACAGGATGCCAATATCCAACAGCGGCTCAACAGTGGGGATGGCTACCCAGCCGTGTCCATCGTTGACTACCCAATAAAGAACGGCCGTTGCCACCAGCGCAATTCCCAGCTGAAACCAGATTTTCACCCGTGCCCGTATTCCTTTTTCGCCATGCGGGCGGGGATGCAATCCCAGGTAATCATCAATGCCGCCCAAAATTGCGTAGGCAACCATCACACCCAGCGGGATAACAACACTTTCGGCAATTTCTGTAGCCTGAACGAGCTGCACAATGTTGACCAAAATACTGATGATCACCACCCAGCCCACGATGAGCATGCCGCCCATGGTGGGCGTGCCCATTTTGGTCATGTGGGTTTCGGGGCCATCAATGCGAATTTGCGCCCCTAGTTTGAAGCGGCGCATCAGTTCCACCAGCGGGCTACCCCAAATGACAGCCATTAAAAACGTAATGCCACCGACGGTAAGGGCAAAGGCCATTAGTCGTACCGTCCTATGGCTGTAATGATTTGATCCATACGCATTCCCAGCGATCCTTTGACAAGGACCGTGTCATTTTCTTCAATCAGTTCTTCTAAAGTTGATACGGCCGTACCCGCATCATCCACCATCACCACGTTATCCTTAGGCAGACCGCAGGCAATGGCTTCCTCGCCAATCCAGCGGGCGCGCTGCCCCACCGTGACGAGCAGCGCAGCCACTTCAGCGGCGCGGCGACCTACTTGCCGGTGGCCGGCTTCTTCCAGATAACCTAATTCCAACATATCTCCCAATACGGCTACGGAACGGCCGTCTAAATCATCCATCAAGTTTAGCGCAGCTAAGACAGAATCTGGGCTGGCGTTGTAGGTGTCGTCGATGATGAGCGAATTTTTAGGGCCAGGCACCGTGACGAGGCGGAGCTGCACGGGCGTGTTGCGCAGCCCATGCAAAATCTCATCCCAGGTAAGCCCTTCCACCAGGCCCACAGCCGCAGCCCGCAGCGAAGTATGTACGCTGTGGCGGCCTAAGAGCGGTACCTGAACGATCATCGTTTCATTTTTATAGTGCAGCGTGAAGCGCACGCCTTCCAAACCCATTGAGCGAATATTGTCGGCCCAAAGATCAGCTGTGTTGTTTAGACCGTAGGTGAAAATGCGCGCCTGGGTATGGTCAGCCATGCTCATTACGCGAGCGTCATCCTTGTTTAAAATAGCGATCCCATCGGCAGGCAGCGCTTCTACCAATTCTTGCTTGGCTTTAACGATGTTTTCCATGCTGCCCGCGCGCTCTAGATGAACTGCACCGACGAGAGTCACAACACCCACTTTTGGGCTAGTCATGTCACACAGGGCAGCAATTTCACCTGTGGTGTACATGGCCATTTCTAATACGGCTTTTTCATCACTTTCTTGCAAATCAAACAGCGCCAGGGGTAGTCCCAGGATGCTGTTGCGGTTGCCGGGTGATTTAAAGGTACGGTACCGGCTGGCCAGCACGGCGTGGGTCAATTCTTTGGTAGACGTTTTGCCGACGCTGCCAGTAATGCCAATCACTTCCACAGGGAAGCGTGCGCGCCACGCCTTGGCGGACGTCTGCAAGGCGGCTATGGTATCTTCAACCACCAGACAAACAGGCGTGGACGCGCTGAAGGGCACAGCAGGCGGCTCGGCAGTGCGCAAATCAATCGTTGCGAACTCATCCGAAATCGGCCGTTCTACCAGCGCCGCAATCGCTCCCTGGGTAAAAGCTGCCGTAACGAAATCGTGCCCGTCTACTTTGGCTCCTTTGTAAGCAACAAACAGGCTGTTCGATTCCACTTCACGGCTGTCCATCACCACCCGCGAAACAACTGGCTCGCTGCCAGTTGTTTTGTAAGTGGATAATGTTTCTAAGAAGTGTCCCAGTGTTAACATTTCGGTTATCGGTATTCGGTAATCGGTTTACTGATTACCGATTACGGTTCACTGATTACTGGTCCTGTCTCGCTGCCATCACGTCGGCCCGCAGGCGGACCGTGTCTGGCGGTACGTCGAGCATAACGACCAGTTCATCTGCTAAATCAGCAAAGGCGGGAGCGGCCGTTTGTGATCCCCAAGGGGCTGTTTGTGGCCGATCCAGCTTTACATAAACAATTAATTCGGGATTGTCCGCAGGCAGCCAGCCAATGAAAGAACCGATGACATCATCAGGCAAATAGATACCATTTTCGGCGATTTGAGCTGTGCCTGTTTTGCCAGCGACGGTATACCCTTCAATCTGGGCAGCTAAAGTTTCACGAGTGACGGCCGTTGTGGCCATGGCTGTTACCTGTGCGGCAATTTCTGGGCTGATGGGGCGACCCAGCACCGTGGGTTCGTGCACAAAGGTGCCGTTTTCACCGCGAATTTCCTGCACAATGTAGGGTTGCATCATGGTGCCATTGTTCGCCAGGGCGGAAACGGCCGTAATCATCTGCAAGGGCGTCACGGCAATCCCCTGCCCATAGGCATTGGTAGCAACAAACGATTCAGTCCAAAACGCATCGCCCGGCAGCGGCATCGTCCCTGCTGCTTCTGACATTAAATCCACCCCGGTGGGGCGGCCAAAGCCAAACTTTTGCAAATAATCGTAATAAACATCTGGTCCCATCATGGTGGCCAGCGTCGCCGCGCCCACATTGAGAGAGCGGGCCAGCAAGGTGGTCATATCTGTGGTGCCCGGTGCACTGCGGTCCCAGTTATAGGTTTTATGCCCACCAACTTCGAGTACGCCTGCGTCGTAATAAGTTGACTGCGGCGTTACCACGCCGGAATCCAGGGCAGCGGCCATTGTCACCAGCTTCATCACGGAGCCTGGTTCATGCTGCTGGCTCACGGCTGGATTCAGCAACAATTTGGGGTCCGTATTGTAAAATTCGGCGGGTGAGTAACAGGGAGCGCTGGCCATTGCCAAAATTGCGCCAGTGTGTGGGTCCATCACAATGATGCTGCCGCTGACCGCTTGGTACTCTTTAAGCGCATTTTGCAAATGCGTTTCAACCGTGTGTTGCAGTGAGCGGTCAATGGTGAGGACCAGATCAGCCCCTTCGTGGGCAATAACGCTTTGTTGTGAAGTGAGCGGGGAAATATTGATCACGGCACTGGCAGCTTCTCCGGCCAGTTCGCGTTGGTAGTACCCTTCCACGCCGCTGCCGCCGTTGCCGTCAAAATCGACATAGCCTAACGTGTGGCACAGCATGTTTCCCTGTGGGTAAAAGCGCCGGGGCAAGGGATCGATTTGCAGCCCATCGTAGGGCAGGGCGCGCACTAAATCGGCCACTTCAGCCGACACACGCCCGGATAGCAGGGCGAAGGATTGATCTGATTGCAGGACGCCCAAAATTTCGTAACGGGATTGCTGTAAGATGGGGGCTAGGGCGGTAGCCATCTCTTCGGATTCAGTCACCAGTCGAGGGGAGACGCCAATCTGGTAATCGGCCGTGTTGGCGGCCAGCACCGCGCCGTTGCGATCATAAATTGCGCCACGATCTGGTTTAGCCACGACGAGAATTTCGTCCCCGGCGCGCTCAGCCCATTCTGGCCCTTGCACTACTTGAAACGCCACAAGCCGCCCCACAATGATGAGGGCGGCAAAAATCAGGACGCCAACGATGATCCACATGCGTCTTTTTTGGCTATTGTTCACGAGCTTCGCCTCTTATAAAGTCGCTGAACCGATCGCTCAAATAGAGCCAAAGCGCTTCTCGTACAGTTTCGACCGGTGGCGGAACGGCCGTTACTGTGGGAGGTATCTCCAGCGGATCGGTTTCTTCTAACTCTGCCGGATAGTCCGGCACAATAATGTACTCAATGTCTGTCGGGTCTGCTTCTACAAACCCTAGTCGGGTTGCCTCCGCTTGCAGCCTGTCTATCGCCTGCGCGGCGGCAATGTCTCGTTCTAAATCGTTGTTTTGTCGTTTTAGCTCAGTAAGCTCGTTCTGCAAAATCTGCACCCGGCGGCCCACGGAAGCAATGCGGCTGGCCTGGCTGACATAAATGGTGCCTAGCAGGGCAGCCAATACCAAAATGACGCCCCAGCCTAAAGCCGCTTGTGCTTCGGTGAGGGCGTTGAGTCGCTTAAGCTGTTCTCTGGTTTGCCGTGCCATCATAGTTTTAGTTGTTAGTGGCTGGTTGCTAGTGGCTGATTTGTTTCGTCTTCACCGCTATCTACTAACAACTAGCCGCTAGCCACTTGCCTACTTCTTTTCAATTACCCTTAGCCGGGCGCTGCGGCTGCGGCTGTTTTGGGCAATTTCTTTGGCCGAAGCCTGGACCGCTTTGCGAGTGATGAGCCGAAATTTGGCCACGCCACCGCAGGTGCAAACCGGCTGGTCTGGCGGGCAGATGCAATCCTGGCTCAGGCGGCGAAAGGTCTGCTTCACAAAGCGATCTTCCAATGAATGGAAGCTGATCACCGCCAAACGGCCGTTTGGCCTCAGCAATTCTAACGCCGCCATCACTCCAGTTTCAACCGTTTCTAATTCCCGGTTCACGGCGATGCGCAGCGCCTGGAATGTCTGGGTGGCAGGATGAATACGGCTGCGACGGCGCACCGTTTCGGCAATCTTTGCAGCGAGTTGGGTAGTGGTGGTGAACGGCCGTTCGGCCACAATCATCCGGGCAATCTTACGACTGCTTTTTTCCTCACCGTAGCGCCAAAAAATGTTGGCCAGGGCGGCTTCCTCTAAATTGTTAATCAGGTCTGCGGCCGTTTCCCCCTGAGACGTATCAAAACGCATATCCAGGGGGCCTTCCTTCATAAAGGAAAAGCCGCGTTGAGCATCGTCCAGCTGGCGGGAAGAAAGTCCCAGGTCCAGCAAGATGCCATCGACCTGTGCAAAATCGTAGGCCGGAGCCAGGCTGCCCATTTCGGCGTAGCTGGCATGAACGTAGGTGACCCGGTCGCCAAACGATTTTAGCTGTTTCTGGGCAAAAGCAATGGCTTCTGCATCTTTGTCAAAGACCAAAACGCGCCCCGAGGGCGCAGATTTTTTCAGCAGGCCAGCCGTGTGACCCCCTGCCCCTACGGTGCCATCGATGTAACGGCCGTTTGGCTGCGGCTGCAACAACATGAGCACTTCGTCGAACAGAACCGGGATGTGGGAATCGGCATTCATTTGGGCACCCGAAAACTTGGTCAGATTCCCAAATCTTCCCAGCGGGCGGCGTCACCGTCGCTTTCGATATCTTCGCGGACAGCACCCCATGCCTCGCTGCTCCACAGTTCCAGGTAGTTAAACATGCCGGAGATCACCACATCCCCATCGATCTTGGCAAATTCGCGCAGGTAGGGGGGCAACAAAATGCGCCCCTGGCGATCCGGCACCAAATCAACTGCACCGGAAAAAACACGCCGCCGGAAAGCCCGCACATCTTCATCGGATAACGGCCGTTGGGCAATGCGTTCAGCCAGCTCTTGCCAGCCATCCATGGGGAACAGCATCAGATTTTGGTCGAAGCCGCGTGTCACCACCAATCCCCCAGCCAGCAGGTTGCGGAATTTTGCCGGAATGGTGATCCGACCTTTGCTGTCGATGGTGTGTGTGTATTCGCCTAAAAACATGATTGCCGTCTTGGTTGTTAATTAGAACAATTGTTCTGATTGCCCCATTTTAGCATAGATTTCTGGGATTATTATGGAATTTCGCACCACATTGCCCCACTTTTAACCACAATAGGCCACAGTATACACCAAAGCCAACATAATGTGAAGTCCCGAACAAACTTTTAAGGTGGGGTTTCAATTGATGATTTTGCCCAGGTTGGGTGGATAAATTGGCACGAAGAAAATGGTTGAAGCGCACACAAGAACGGAGACAAAAAAAAGCTCCGGGGATTACCCGGAGCAGGAAGGAGGAGGAAAACGAGTTGAAAAGCAATTCAGCCTTACGTTTCCTATAATATAAAATTTCCGTAACGAAATAAATGGGATTTTAACCCTATGACAGGAGGACTATCGGTGAGTGGTAAGCCGTTGTCAGTGACCGGTAAGCGACAGGTTAGCCGTCGAATTTGGAGTCGTCAAGCCGTTTGTGCCAGCGATCGTCATCGGCTAGGTCGTTAGGCTTTGCCTGTGTTTGAGCAGCTTCTGCCTCCATTGCTTCAACGGCCGCATCTAGCACATCGGGATGCATAGCGCGCACCAAACTCCACTTGCCACAGTGTGGGCAGCGATCATATTTGCCTACAACCAGGTTAAAGCCCCAGATGTGACGGGCAAACGGTTTGTTGCACTTAGGACAAATGGTGCCACCAAAGGGACCATGCACATTTATTTCGGATTGCCCTTGGCTCTTGTTGCGCCCCCGATTGGTAATCCATGAGCTGAGGAGTCGTCCCCCAATGGCAATGATGAGAATCGGTATGACAATGTAGAGTGTGGTGCGCCCGGCGCTGCTGCCAGAAATGAAGTTACGGGTAATGCTATTTGAGCTGAGTTCTTGGCCATCTTGCGTGAGACCGGTCGCCCGAAGGGTGTGGACGCCTAATGGGTAATTGTCTGTTTTAAATTGAAGACGGAAAGGTGCTTCGCTATCTTCCCCTACAATTTGATCATCAATATAAAAGGTAACGCTGGCTAAATTGTCTGGCCCAGAAACGCGGAAGGAGAAGGTTCCCTGGATGTTGCTGCCAATCCCGGTGCCAAAGTCTCGACTTAAGCCGAGGTCTAGCTCATTGTCTGACTGGGCAACGGCCGTTGCCACACCAACCACCATCCCCAACAATAAAGTTATGAGAATAAGCCAGCTTTTCGACAACCGTGTCATGTTTCGGTTTCCTTTATGAGGCGTTGGCCTGCATCAGATCGATCAGTTCATCAATGCGGTTGCGACGGTACAAATAATGTAACAGATCGCGCACTTTAGATTTTTTATTGGTCATGGTGAGCTGTTCCCAATCGACGCCGAGGGTAACGGCCGTTTTCTGCAGCTTCTCCAAATCGTAGTGAGCCAACAAATAGTGCCGCAAAATGGTGGGCGGGGATTCTAAAGAAATTTTTTCCAGGCGAGGTAATGTTTCTGGTGCGGGCGGGGTCAGGATACGTTCTACAGCCAGCGCCAGCTGCCCGGTTTGACCACGCTGCTCTGTCAGCTCCATCAAATTAATGATGAGCTGTTGCATATCCTGCTGTAGATTCATTACTTCGTTTTCCTGGACACCCAGGTCAAACAGCAAGTCCAGCACATCCTCACGGCCCAGTCGGTCACGAATTTCTTCGTAAATCATTTGCCGGTCGAAGGCGGTGCCAGTGGCATCTGTGCCGGGAGAGAACTGAATGGTGCTACTGATGGGTTGGGGTGGCGTGGCGGGGGTTGGTGTAACGGCCGTACCTGTGGCAACGGGTCCTTCTCTTACCACCAAAGCTTGAAGGGGCTGAAACAGGCTAAAGAGCCAGTAAGCCGCGCCACCGATCAGCAAACCGGCAATAACGTAAAAGAAAAAGCCAAACTGAGCCAGCATATCATCCCGGTTAAACGTGCCCAGGAAGGTGTCTAGCAGCACGGCCGAAGTAACGGTGAGCAGACCAACGCCCCAGGTTAAAGACGGCCGTCGCCAAAACATGTACAAAAATGCAGCTACTATCGCGAATTTTAGGATTAATACAATGAACATTCTCTTCCTCGATCAATTGGCAGCAATTAGCCACCAAGCGCAGAAATTGTAACATTCAGTTGGGTAGGTGCAAGAACGGCCGTAAAAAATCTGCCAAACCTTAATGTTGACATAAACCAAAATGGGGTGGTATCATAGCCGCCATGCTCATAACAAAATCTGGCAAACTGCTGTTTTTGTGCTGTTTGATCTTGCTGCTCACCCAGGCTGCCTGTGTTGAGCAGTCTCCTTTGCCTACACTGGCAGCCCCTATTTCGCTGCCCCAAATGCAAGAAGAATCATTAGCCATGGCGGTTCCGCCAACGTTTACGCCATTGCCAGCGACCGCCACTATCGATCCACGTCTGAATTTTGCTGATAATTCCCCCTTAAGTCCTACGCTAACACCCAGCAGCACACCCATTTTCCCGACACGCACCCCCACACGTACGCCTACGCCAACCCCATCGAACACGCCAACACAAACACCGATCCCTGCGGCGACGACCATTGGTGGTGGGGGAATTCCACCTTACTTGCAAGGAGACCCCAACCGGAGCAAGCTAAGTATTCATGTTATTGCCAATAATGATCGCCGCATCATGGAATTTGTGCGTCAGACACACCCCGCTGTTATTAAAGGGGTGGACGATTTTGGCTATTTAGCAGAAGTAGAGCGCATCTCGCCAAACACGATTATTGTGGCCCGCCGTGACGACATTAACCAAGATTATGGCGGCAATCCCGAAGAAGCTGCCCGTCGCTATGTCCAATCTCAGCTGCGCCAATATCAACTCAATCCAGCCGTCGATTTTTGGGAAGGTTGGAATGAACCTGATCCTGGCATGGATCGTATGGCCTGGTATGCGCGGTTTGAGCAAGAACGCGTGCGGGAACTGGCTCGGTATGGTTTCCGAGCAGCCATTGGTGGCTTTGCTTCCGGCGTGCCAGAGGTCGAAGAGTTTGCCCTGTTTATTCCAGCTATTGAAACTGCCATGCAATACGGCGGCATTTTAACTTTGCATGAGTACAGTGCCCCGGTGATGACTGAAGGATACGGTAGTGCGTTACCTGGCTACCCCTATCATGACGATCGTGGCTCGCTTACCTTTCGTTACCGTTGGTTTTATGAAGAACTGCTGCTTCCTCGTGGTTTGGCCATTCCCTTGGTGATTTCAGAAGCAGGGATCGATGGCATTTTGGGTAACCGACCGGGGCCACCAGGCAAAGGTTGGGCCGATTTTCAATCTTATGCGGTGGATCAAGGGTGGGGTAGTAACGGTGTAGATGCCTTCATCAATCAGTTGGCATGGTATGATGCCGGTGTGCGCCAGGACAGTTATGTGTTGGGCTTTACGGTTTTTACGGCGGGGCCAGTGGCTCAGTGGGGACCGTATGATATTGGGCCCATTTTGCCCAGAATGGCTGACTATGTGCGCAGTCAGGAATGATAGCGTTCAGAGTGCAACCTTTGTTCCTTTAGATCGTATGGTTTACCGACCGCGACGTAGATGCCCAAAAAGCATTTTAGCCTAGTGATTTGGGACATTTTACCGGTTTTAAGGATTGTTTTATGGATGGAAAGGAAAAAGAACCACTTATGAATTTAGAAACAATTGCTGGCAAGCGCAAGGATCCTGGATTTTTTCGGGAAGTGTGGCAGCAAGCTCGCCTGGTTTATTATTTACTACGCGATCCTGAAGTGCCATTTTATTTGAAGCTAGTACCGTTTGTTGCCGTTCTTTATTTGCTCTGGCCGGTAGATTTTTTGCCTGACGTATTTATCGGTTTGGGGCAGCTTGATGATTTGACGGCTTTGCTGGTGGGGGCAAAGGTTTTTATTGAGATGACCCCGCCCCATGTGGTGGCCCGCTACATGGAGCAGATTCGAGTAAGCGATGGTTTTTCGGCCAGCAAAGATGCCGACGTTGACGAAAAAATTATTATTGATCCGCAGCCAGATTTATCTGGAAAAGAAAAAGACCAGGCTTAAACCTGATCTTTAGCAAACAGAAAATGTAGACCCGAGGCTGAAAAGGCGTCGGGTTTTTGTTTTAGTGGCCGTCCGCAAATAAATTACCGGAATTGTGCGGACGGCTTGAAATAAGCGGCCTTCTAATCAGGTGAGTTATTGTTGGCCGCTTACTTAGACGAGACCTAATGCCTCTAGTAGCAAATCGCCGCCAACATAGTACATAAATAAAATGAAACCGCAGCAGCAAAGCAGAAGGATAACGGCCGTAACCGCAATAATGGTGTTGCGCCGTTTTTGTTTGGCAGCCTCCTCCTCATCAGGGGAGGGGACCAGTGGGGCTGCCGCTGCCGGTGGTGGGGGGGTAAACGGTGGTGACGGGTCCGGCTCCCAACCTTCGGGGACTTCTGGCTCCTCGTCAAATTGAGGTAAATTGGGAACGGCCGCTTTCCACTCTGCATCCTCCTCATCGATGCCGTTGGCCTGCTGGGCCATTTCGCCAAAACCACTTTGATCCACCATTGTTTCTGCCAGGGCATTGCCGGTAGGCACAAGATTGTAAATGAGGGTGACACCGCTCCCCATGCTGATGGTGAAACCGGGCTGCAAATCAACCGGCTCAGCTTCTAAACGCTGCCCGTTGACGAAGGTGCCGTTGGTGCTACCTAGATCTTGGACTTGATAACCTGTGTCGGTTTGGGTAAAGCGGGCATGCTGCCGCGACACTTCTGGATCGTTCAGAATAATGTCGGAGACCGGGTCACGACCAACCGTGAGTGAAATGGTTTCTAATAAAAATGTTTCGCCAACTTTGGGCCCTTTGCGAACAGTGAGCTGGTATAAAGTTTCTGCCACGGCCGTTTCCTTTTGTTATGTCATGGTTTAGCCTGCATTTTAACCAAAAGAGCGCGTCGTTTGCAAGTTAGATTAGGGAAAGGACAGGGAAGAATCGCCCCTGAGTGTGTCGTTGGCTTGGGTACCCAGGCGATTTTCAAGTGCTCAGTTGTTTTTAACGCTTATTAACTATCTGATTTGCGGCGACGCAGTTTATTGGTCAGGGTGCGATGCAGCATTTGCACTTCAGCAATATTGAGCAGTTGCACCAGGGCTAAAAAGGTGAGCAGGCCCAATCCCCCAGCCAGGGCGACAAGCGTGAGTTTGCCCAAAAAGCCAGAGAGCGGCAGCAGTGTTACGGCCGTTTCACCCACACCATAAGCCACCAGACCGGTTAAAATGGAAGCCACCACCGCTTTCCAGGTGGCGCTGCTGATGCCAAACCCTCGCAATCCGCCCAGGTGTCGCTGGAGCAGCCAGAGCATGATCATAGTGTGGCTGAAATGTTTCACCGCGTCGGCCACCATGAGGCTGTACAGGCCGATGGGTTGCAGCAGCAAAACGGCCGTAATCGTATAAATCACAATGCTGATGATGCCCGCCACGGCCGGTCGCCAGGTATCTTTGCGGGCGTAAGAGGCAAAGACCAGCATCTGGTCGATGGCGGCAAAAGGGAGGCCAGCTAGATAAACGCGCAGGACGGTGGCCGTAACGGCCGTATCCTGCGGGGTAAATTTGCCATGTTCCAATAATAAAGCAATGATAGCGGGAGCTAGGGCAAACAGCCCCGCCGTGGCCGGTAGCACCAAGGTGATGACCAAGCGCAAGCCGCTGGCTAACGTTTGCTTAAACTCCTGCACCCGAGCGGTGGCCGCGGGCACATCTGTTTGTTTGCTGGCGTGATAAGCCGAGACGATTTGTGACAGCGTGGGTAGGGTTGCCATCGACAAAGCCGTGACCACCAGGCCCAAAGGAAATTGGTACAGCGTGGTGGCGTAGGTCATGTACGTCACGCTGTTGTCCCCGGTGAGGATGGCCAAATTATAGCTAATCCAAATGGCTCCTTGATTGACAATTAGCCCGACCACAATGGGAGCGTACAAAATAAGAATGCGGCGCACAGCAGGATGCCGCCAGTTGAACTGTATACGGAAACGGCCGTCTCGCAGCGCCGGAAGCTGGAGCAAAATCTGCAAAAAAGAGCCGAGCAGCAGACCGTACACCAAACTGTCGATATGGTCTGGGCGCAGCAGGGCGACGATGACGATGGTGCCATTAAAAACGGCGGCGGTAAAGGCAGGTAGGGTGAAGCGTTCTAGGGCGTACAGCACGCCGGTGAGAATGCTGGCAATAGATAAAAAGAGAACAGCGGGAGTGGCCAGCCGCATCATTTGTTCAGTAACGGCCGTTAGATTGCCATCCGAAAAGTTGCGGGCACCGGCCAGCCAGGCGATTTGGGGCGTAAACAAATAAACAAGGGCCACGATGAAGAGCAAAACGGCCGTAGCCAAGCTCAAAAAAGTGCTGACCACGCTCCACAGTTCAGACCGGCGCTCTTTGCTGGCAAAATCGCTAAACACGGGCACCAGCGAAGAGCTGACCATTTCACCGCCAGTGATTAGGTTAAACAGCGTCATCGGCACCAGAGCCGCCACAGTGTAGGCACCCAGCAAATCAGACGCGCCAAACAGATTCGATTTGACTATTTCGCGCACCAGCCCCAGCATACGGCTGGTAACATTGCCCACAGCCAAAACGGCCGCTGCTTTTACCACCCCCTGGTTTTGGCTGAGCTGCGGTGGTGAAGACGGCCGTAATTCCCCATCTAACGGCAGCGGGACGGGCTGGTTGGCATCTTCCGTAGCATCTTTTGAGTTGAGCAAATGATTCACCTTTGGCTTTGATCTTTTTTGCCACAGAACACACAGAGGATTAGGCGGTTCATCTCTAAATTCTCTGTGCCCTTTGTGGCTTTCAGATTTAGAGCCGGATGCATTCTAGCGGATGGCAACAGGCAGGGCAATGATCTGTACCCTACGCTTCTGCCGCGATTCGCTGCTGACCGGTGTGCGGAACTGCTTGACAACGGCCGTACAAATCTGCTAATATAATTCACAAATTAGTTTGTAATACAAACAATATTAGTAATACAGATAGATTTGCAAAATGCAAAGGGGGTCATTGTGAATAACTTAAACAAAACGGTTCGTCGTTCAACGCAGTATTGGTTTGATGATGGTCTGGTGGAACTATTGATGGGCATTCTTTTTGCGGTGATTGGGCTGCTCTTTTGGTGGCAAACGACGGCCGTTTCATTTGAATCGGCCGTTGTTGGGGCCATTGCCCTGCCCATCATTATTATTGTGGGGGCGCTGCTTTTGGGAGCCACTTTGCGTTGGCTAAAACAACGTCTGGTTTATCCGCGCACAGGGTATATCACCTACCAAAAACCAACCAAAAAGCAGCGCAATCTGAGCTGGCTGCTGGGTGCTTTTGTTGGGCTGCTTGTTGCCGTGACCGTGACGCAATTGGCCCTGACGCAGTTAACGGCCGCTTTCATTGGGGCAGGCATTGGCATTGGCTTGTTTATGATCGGGTATCGCATCGGGCTGATCCGTTTTCACTTGTTGGCGGTCTGGTCTGTGGCCGTGGGGGTTGTGATTTCTTTCCTGGGTGTGGTTGATACGCTGGCCGCTACCCTGGCGCTGGGAATCATTGGGCTGGGTCTGATCGTTTCTGGCGGGTTTGCCTTCTGGCGCTACTGGCAAAACAGCGAGCCGGGCAATGACGATCCGGCGGAGGCGTTGTCATGACGGACTTCAAGCAAATGCTAGACACCGATCGCCTGATTCACGAACCAGCTCGGCTCATCATCATGGCGCTGCTGTATGGTGTGGAAAACGGTGATTTTACTTTTTTGCTCCGTGAAACGGAGCTGACGCGAGGTAACCTTTCGTTTCATCTGAGTAAGTTGGAAGAGGGCGGTTATGTCGCCATCGAGAAAACGTATAAAGGGAAACGGCCGTACACCCTATGCAGCCTTACCGAAAACGGCCGTCTGGCCTTCGACGCGTATCGCCAACAACTGCAACAAACGGCCAACTCGTTACCAGATTGAACATGTAGATAAACGGCCGTTCGCCACAAGTTAACAGGCGAACGGCCGTTAACCGTTAACCATTTACCATTCACAATTAACCATTCAAACGGCCGTCTCTAGCCAACAAAATCCCCAGCCAGTATAATTCCCCTTACACAACCCACAACAAACCGCCATTTAGAGATGCAAGGCTGAGAGAAAAATCTCCAGTCTCAAATCTCCCCAAAAAGGAGCACCCATGTACGACAAAAAGAAGCTGGCTGAACTGGCCGAGAATAAAGATAAATGGGAAGAAACCACGCTGCATAAAACCCTCGCTCACTTCCCGGAACGCAAAGAGCAATTTATCACCACCTCCAGCGAACCAATCAAGCGGCTCTACACCCCGCTGGATGTAGCTGACCTGGATTACCAGCAAGATTTAGGCATGCCCGGTGAATATCCCTACACGCGCGGCGTGCACGCCACCATGTATCGTGGTCGCCCCTGGACAACCCGCATGTTTGCCGGCTTTGGCACCGCCGAAGAAACCAACGCCCGCTACAAATATCTGCTGGAGCAGGGCAACATGGGTCTTTCTGTTGCTTTCGATCTGGCCACGCTGATGGGCTACGACACCGATGCGCCTGAGGCGTTGGGCGAATTTGGCCACTGCGGCGTGGCCATCAGCAGTTTGGCCGATATGGAAATCCTGTTTGACGGCATTCCGCTGGATCAGGTTAGCACCAGCATGACGATCAACAGCCCGGCTCCCATCATTTGGGCTATGTACATCGTCACCGCTGAAAAACAGGGCGTGCCCATGGACAAGCTGCGCGGCACGCTGCAAAACGACATCCTCAAGGAGTACATCGCTCAAAAAGAGTACATCTTCCCCCCGGAACCCTCGATGCGGCTGGTAACCGACACGGTTGAATTTGGCACCAAGCACATGCCGCAGTGGAACACCATTTCTATCAGCGGCTACCACATTCGCGAGGCGGGCTCGACGGCCGCACAGGAGCTGGCCTTTACCCTGGGCGATGGGCTGGAGTACGTGCGTTGGGCACTGGAGCGCGGTCTGGACATCGACGACTTTGCCCCACGCCTGAGTCTGTTTTTCAACTGCCATAATGATTTTTTTGAAGAGATTGCCAAGTTCCGCGCCGCCCGCCGCATTTGGGCCCGGGAAATGCGCGAGACGTTTGGCGCCAAAAATCCGCGCTCCTGGTTGTGCCGCTTCCACACGCAAACGGCCGGTGTCTCCCTCACGGCGCAGCAGCCAGAAAACAACATTGTTCGCGTAGCCATTCAGGCGTTGGCGGCCGTTTTGGGCGGTACACAAAGCCTGCACACCAACAGCATGGATGAAGCCCTAGCGTTGCCCAGCGAAGATGCTGTCACCATTGCCATGCGTACTCAGCAAATCATCGGTGAGGAAAGCGGCGTGGCCAACACGATCGATCCGCTGGCTGGCTCCTTTTTTGTGGAGCACGAGACCAACAAGATCGAAGCACAGGTGTATGAATATTGGCAGCAGGTGGAGGAAATGGGCGGCGTGTTGCCTGCTATCGAGCAAGGTTTTTACCAGCAGGAAATTTCTAACGCAGCGTACCAGTATCAGCGAGAAATTGACCAAAATGTGCGCACCATTGTGGGCGTGAACGGCTTTGTGGATAAAGAAGAAGATATTCGCATCCCCATTTTGGCGATGGATCCGCAGGGGTATGAACGGCAAATCGGCCGTATTCAGCAGGTAAAAGCGGAGCGGGACAACGAAAAAGTGGGGGCCACGCTGCAAGCGCTGCGCGAAGCGGCCCAAGGCACGGCCAACACGATGCCCTTCATCATCGAAGCCGTGCGTGAATACGCCACCCTGGGCGAAATTACCGATGTGTTCCGTGAGGTGTTTGGCACGTACGAGGAGCCAACCTGGATTTAGAGATGACAAGGTGAAGGGGTGAGGGGGTGACAAGGTGAAGGGCGGAACGGCCGTAAAATCATTCTATTTACGGCCGTTCTTTTCGGGCACATAAATAGAAAGCGCTTAGCTGAGCTGTCTTTACTTCTGTGTCCAGGTTACACCGTCATATTCCCAGGTATCGTTTAGATAGGTTCCATCAGCGGCAATACCGCCAAACAGGACAACAACACCTCGCGCTTCATCGTAGACCATTGCGTGACCATATCGGGCGGGTGGCATATGGCGCGGTGAAACTTCATACCAGACTTCGCCATCAAATTCCCAGGTGTCATTAAGCGTTTCAATAACCTCTAATTGTAAACTTCCGGCAGGGCGTGCCTGCCTTTGTCCACCGAATAAAACAATGACCCCTCGCGCCGTATCGTACACCATGTCAAACCCAAAACGGCTACCAATATTTTCTTCTCGTGAAGGCAAGAAGCTCCAATGTTCTTCCTGGAAAGGAGCAAACTTTTCCGTTTCCCCTGTCAAATTTGTGAAGACAAAAGCTTCTATCTGCTCGAAATAAACCACTTGGGCAATCGGCGATCCTCTCATGAGCGGCGGCACATGGGAGGGGGAGAGTGACCAGGATTGGCCATCATATTGCCAGATGTCGCTGAGCTGAAAACCTGAAAACAGAAAAAGATCTTTCTGATGCGGATCAATAGCCAAAAGGGGAAACAATTGAGCAGGGATTTCCTCATTCATGGCAGCTATATGCCAACCTGACCCATCAAACTCCCACATTGCGAACCTGTTGTTTCCTTCCGATTCTTGACTGACACCGATTAACACCGTCACATTGCGATTGGCATCGAATGCTATGTCGTAACCGCTTGAAGATCGAAGGCTGATTGACGCGTTAACCTGCTGCCAAACATCCCCTTTGAACGTCCAGGTGTCATTGAGCCAGTTGGCTTGCGGGAATTCATCTTCGGCCGTCGTCAGCATACCCGACTGCCCACCAAACGTTACGATTAGTTGGCGAGCGCTATCATAAGTCATCTGGTGAAAAGCCCGTGGTGTTGGAGTATCTCGTTCGTCGATAACTGCTGGTGACTGGCAAGAAGTCACCAATAAAAGTATCAAAAGCAAAAATAGGTTGTCTGTAGAGTAGCGTATCAAAACAGAACTCCTTCCAAACCCTTGTTGGGATGCGGGTTTTGGCACGCGCGAACCGTTGCCCGGCTGTGGTCGGCGTCCCGCCGTACCGCTTAGCTTGCAATAGTGAGCCCTTGAATTTTAGCATAAGGTCGTCAGCAACGGCCGTTCCCTTCCCTTTTTAGCCATAAATAAACACAAGGCAAGTTGACAGACCGTATTTTTGTGTGCTAATATGTCATCCGATGACATATCATTCAGTGACATATAGGATGCCATGAACGTTCAAGACCAGATTCCCCTGCAAGAAACCACTTTTTTTATTTTGTTAAGCTTGTCGCGACAGCCCCGGCACGGCTACGCCATTTTGCAAGATGTGGCCCAGTTGAGCAACGGCCGTCTCCAGCTCAGTACCGGCACCTTGTACGGGGCTTTGCGCCGCATGTTGGACCAGGGCTGGATTGAGCGCTACGACGAGGCGACGGGAACGGTGAACGGCCGTATCCGCAAAGCATACCGCATCACCGACCTCGGCCAGCAGATTCTTAACGCCGACGTGGCCCGGATGCAGGCTATGATTACGGCCGTGCAAAGCTCGCCAGCCTGAGATTGGACCAATCTCCAAAGATTGGTCCAATCTATAAGCCGTATAGAGGCCACCATGACGCTCCTGACCCAATTTGCCCTCTGGTTTTACGCGCTGCTGCTGCGGCTGTATCCGCGCTATTTTCGGGAGGAATATGGCGCGGAGGTGATGGCCGTTTTTCAGCAGCATTTGCAGCAGGCAGCGGCCAACAGCCCGCGTGACGCCCTGGCCGTCATCGGGCGCGAACTGCGTGATTGGCCGTTGAGCTGCCTGCGCGAGCATGCCCGCGAACGCAACCGGCAGCTTTTACTGCCGCGAACCTCGTTTTTGTCCGGGTGGGGAGCTGTTGCGGCCGCTGGCCCTTTCTTCATCTTATTTTTTACCACTAGCGTCTATATGCCCCGCTATTTTCCGCTGGTTGCTTTAACAATTGGCGTCCTGGTGGCCTGGTGGCAGCGCTGGCCGGGCTGGGTGGTGAGTTGGCTGGGACTGCTCATCTTTTACGGCCAAAACTGGCTGCCGTATTCCTTGCTGGCTAATGAACCGGCCTGGAATACCGTGCCCCGGCTGCTGAACAATCTGTCTCAGGTGTTGATTCAGGTTGGTTGGCTGTTGGTGATGCACTGGGTGGTGCGCCGCTGGCCACGTCACGGGACGCTCGTCTTTTTGCAATTTTTGGTGATGCCCTGGGCGTTTAGCATGGAGTTTGCCTCTGAGGCAATGACAACCGTCATCTTTTATCTGGTCATCTTGATTTTGGCGTTAACGGCCGTTGCTATTACCCGGCAGCGTACCCTCGGTGGCGACATCTGGCTAATGTTTGGTGCGGCGCTTTTGCCGGGGGTGCTGCTGTCCTGGGGAGGCCGATTTTTTGGCCCGGAAATGCAAAACGCAACCGGCAATGTGTTACCCCAATTCTTAGAAGCGCTTGCACCTTTTTTGCTCATTATCCTGCTGCAAACGCTAAACGCCTGGGGACAAGAAAACGGCCGTGCCACCCGCCGCCTCACCCGCATCATTTTCATTAGCACCTGGCTTACCTATTTTGCCGTTTTAGCCGCAGCCCGCTTGCTGCTTCCTAGCGATTTGGAGACGTTCCGGCTCAGCGTCACCCCTATTTTGATTGGGCTGTGGCTGCTGGGCATTGTGGTCATTTTGGTGAGCCTTTGGCGATTGCGATTTACCGGTTTGCCCCGACCCGTTTTAGTGTTTTTTGGATTGATGCTCTTCCTGCTGCCTCTGTTGTATCGGCCAACTTATCTCACCAACATGGTACGTAGTATGACTTACAACAAGCCCGCGTTGGCACATATCGCTGCGCTGCTGCCTATTTTTGAAACGGCCGATTTAAACCTTTTCAATCTGGGTCTTATTGGCCTTCTGCTCATGCCCTGGATGGTAGGGAGGGTGCGGCAGCAAACGGCCGCTTTCCCCAAATTCCCTGAGCCGGTTGGCCTGCTGGCTTGGTGGCGGCGCAGGCAGGTGCGGCGGGAAGATGACGACCGTTCCTCATCAAGTAGATCGGCACGTAAACGGTTGGTGCTGCTGCTGCTGGGAGGTGGTTTGCTGGCTGGCTGTATCTTTTTGGGTGCTGTTTTCCTGCCGTTGCAGCTGGAGGCGGAACCGTACACGCAGCAGGTGGCTCTGGGCGATGTGGATGGCGACGGCGATCTGGATGCCCTATTGGCCAATACACGCCGCCTGATTCCCAATGCCGACAATGCCCTTTTTATGAATGATGGCAACGGCCGTTTTTCCCCCACTGAGCAGCCGGTAGGTAGCGGCAGCACCAGCGCAGTGCTGCTGGACATGGACAAGGATGGCGATTTAGACATCCTGTTGGGCGGCATGGGCGGGCCAGTGGCGCTAGGCAACAAGGGGGGCGGTCGCTTTTTAAACCTGAGTTTTCCGGTTCAGGGTATGCAGTCACCGGAATCTGGCATCAATACCTCATTTATGCAGGTGGGCGATTTGAACGCTGATGGCCTGACCGACGTTTTTGTGGCTGGCTGCTGCGGCATTGGTATTAGCAATGAGCCGACGCCAGGACAAATGCGCTGGGTTCCTGCAGCCAACCGGGTGCTGTGGGGCAGCGAAGACAGATTGGTAGACAGCGGCCAGGCGTTGGGTACCAGCGGCAGCGAGGCTATCGACCTGGGCGATGTAGATGGGGACGGCGACCTTGATGCCTTTGTGGGCAACACTCAAGGCAATGGTGAGGATTTTCAGAACAATTTGCCCAACGAGGTGTGGTTTAACGACGGTACCGGCCGTTTTAGTGACAGCGGCCAACGTTTGGGGCGGCAGCGCACCTACGCCGTGGTCTTGGGCGATGTAAATGGGGATGGCGATATAGATGCGCTGGTCGGTAATGAGGAGGCAGATGAACTGTGGCTCAATGATGGCAACGGCCGTTTTAGCCGCAGTGTTCAGGTATGGAGCCAACGACGCACCCTGACCGTGGCTCTGGTCGATTTGGATGGGGATGGCGATTTGGATGCGCTGACTGGGCATGAACTGACCAGCAGTTTTGCCTGGTGGCGGCAGGGCATCATTTGGTGGAACGATGGCAGCGGTCACTTTACTGAGGACAGCCAGCACATTCGCTACCGTCCCAATGGCGCTTTGGCCGTTGCCGATGTGAACGGCGACCAGCTACCAGACATTGTCGTTGGTGAGCTAGACAAAGTGACGGTGTGGCTGAATGAGGGGAACGGCCGTTTTTCGCAGTAGGGCCATTCGGAGAACACAATGAAAAGAGAGTTGCTCTATATCATTGTCTTACTCATGGCCATTGGCGGGGTCCTGCTTTTTTGGGGTGCGATACCGCAAGGGCTGATTTATATTCCCATTGCGGCCGTTCTGGTGCTTATCCTAAATGAGGCCGTGAAGCGCCTGCCGATCGCCGTGTGGCTGGTTGTGGGATTGGTTTTTATAACTGCCTTATTTCTGCCTGACGCCATCATGTCGGCCATTTTTCCGGGCAGGTCGCTTAACTCCAGCGCTGAACTGGCATATATCTTTACGATAACACCCGCTTTAATTGTGGCGGCACTGCTGCTGGCAGCCGGGATGCGGCGGATGTCAACGGCCGTATCGCCACGGCCTAATCGATGGCTGACAACGGCCGTACTACTCCTTAGTCTGCTCTTAATTGCCAAAGCCATACATTCCTTTTATTGGTTCATTGTTTGGGACAACACCGGCGATTCGCTGGCCTATTTATGGCTCTTTTTCCCCAGCATTGGCTTGATCATGGCCGGGTTTATCCTTTTCAATACGATGTCCAATCGTAGAAAAATTTTGAGTGTCGGTTATGTGCTGCTTTTACTGCCAACATTGTTTGCTGTATCGGCTGCCGCGCGGCAGGTGGACTATCGGGCCTTGACAGCGCAGCGGGCGGATCAAGTCGTGGACGCTTTGGGCAAGTATCATGTCTGGAATGGCCATTATCCCCAAGATTTGGGTGAGCTATCACCACGTTACATCATCGCCATACCACGGCCGTTTATTATTTATGGTCAGGATTGGTGTTATGAGAGCGATGAAGTTACCTATCGCCTGAGCTACGTGGACCGTGATCACTGGAGCGATCCGCGTCTCTTTGGCCGGGTGCATACGGCTGCCATGCCCCCAGCAGACGAAATAACATTGTCACGCCCCTGCGCGGCCGAAATCGCTGCGATTCAGACCAAATATCCCACCTATCCCTACACCCACAAAACGGCTGCTGAATAAGCCACTTTAAACCCCAGGCGCAAATATCTCCTCCCATGAAGCAGTAACCAAAATCGGCCGTCAATTAACAAGGAGCTTGATTTTTTATAGGAAATAACTTCCGCTTCAATGGCCGTCTGACCTAAGGCTCTAGCTACCGATATGCGGTGATTTCCTTCTCGTACGAAGTAGCCAGCATTAGTGTGAATGAGTTGAACGGAAAACGGCCGTTTTTCGCTTTGACAATCAAACAGGGCCAAGCTATAATCCTCGTTCGCGTCTGGGTTCTCTACCACTACCCAGGCAGATTACAAATTTTCACACCGGCATCCTCTTAGAGATGCTGGTTTTTTTTGGAGGCACAAAGTGTACGCAATTGTAGAAAGTGGTGGCCGGCAATACCGCGCCGAAGAAGGGCACAGCTTCTCTGTAGAAAAGTTGCCTTTTGAAGTCGGTGAGCAGATCGAACTAGAAAATGTTTTGCTCCTGGCGAATGGCGATGATGTAAAAGTTGGTCAACCGACCGTGGCAGGTGTATCTGTTAAAGCGACTGTTGTTGAACAGTATCGCGGTGAGAAGATTTTTGTTTGGAAGTATAAGTCCAAGAAACGGTATCGTCGTCGTCAGGGACATCGGCAGAGCTATACGCGGCTGCGGATTGATGAGATCGTTGCTGGCTAGCGAACAGATTCGCAAATAGAGTATTAAGGAGCAAGTGACATGGCACATAAGAAAGGTGCAGGCTCAACAAAAAACGGCCGTGATAGTAATGCGAAGCGGCTGGGCGTAAAGCGATACGGTGGTGAATATGTGATTCCCGGCAACATCATCATCCGGCAGCGCGGCACCAAAATTCGTCCGGGTAATTATGTAGGTATGGGCAAAGATTACACTATCTTTTCCATGATTGAAGGACAAGTAACTTTCGAAACGAAACACGGCCGTAAATACGTCAGTGTGTACCCCCTCGAAAGTTAAGGAAGGCGTTGGTAATATGAGACAAGAAATTCATCCCAAATGGTATCCCGACGCTAAAGTCGTTGTTGATGGCGAAGTTGTAATGACCGTGGGTTCTACCCAACCAGAAATCCGCGTGGAAATCTGGTCCGGTACCCATCCTTTTTATACTGGCACCCAGCGCCTGGTTGATACTGAAGGTCAGGTAGACCGCTTCATGCGTCGTTTGCAAAGACGTGAAGAGCTGGTCAAGCAGGAAGAAGAAGTTAAAGAAGTTGCCAAGCCAGTAAACCTGGAAGTAGACGGTATGGACTTGGGCACACGCGCCACGAAGGCATTAAAAGAAGCCGACGTAACCACTGTTGGCGATGTGGTCGAACTGTTAAACCAGGGCGAAGATGCTCTGCTGGCGTTGCCCGGCATTGGCCAGAAGGCGCTCATCGACATCAAGCGCTTCCTCCGTGCCGAAGGGCTCATCGACTAGTTTTAGTCGGTTTAAAAATTGTTATTTTAAAGGGCAGGTACGATTCTCGTATCTGCCCTTTCTTGTTTGAGGGGGTCGTAGCTGGTGGCTGGTCGTAAGTTGTTAGTGCAAGCCACTAGCACCCATTACCAGCCACTATTGTATTAGGAGGAAGGATGAGTAAACATTCCAAAGGCCGCATTGAGGTCATTTGTGGCAGCATGTTTAGCGGTAAAACGGAGGAGCTTATTCGCCGGTTACGCCGTGCCCAAATTGCCCGCCAGCAAATCCAGGTGTTTAAGCCAGTGATTGATAATCGCTACCACGCGGAACGGGTAACATCCCACAACGGCGCTGATTTTGAAGCGCTGCCGGTGGCTTCTTCACAGCGCATTTTAGAGACGCTGGATGAAAACACCACGGTGGTGGCCATTGATGAAGTGCAATTTTTTGATACGGCCGTTATCGATATTTGCGAACAGTTGGTGGCGGAAGGCAAGCGCGTCATCTGTGCGGGTCTGGACATGGATTTTCGCGGTGTCCCTTTTGGCCCCATGCCTGATCTGCTGGCCCGGGCCGAATTAGTAAGCAAGCTGCACGCCATTTGTGTGGTTTGTGGGGATGAAGCCAGCCGTACCCAGCGCCTCATTGATGGACAGCCCGCCGCTTTTGATGATCCCATTGTTCTGGTGGGCGCGGCCGAGGTGTATGAAGCACGTTGTCGTGAATGCCACCAGGTTTTACCAACCCGCAACGGCAGCCATTAGGGAGAGGTGTCTCAATGAGCCAAAAACACCACGATTTATATCAGGATATTGATCACATTTTAATTAGTGAAGCACAGCTCCAGCAGCGCATTGCGGACATGGCCGCTGCCATCGAGGCCGATCTTGCTGTAGAAGAAGACTTACTATTGATTTGCGTACTAAAAGGCGGCTATGTCTTTTTATCTGATTTGAGCCGTGCTTTAAAACGGCCGCATCACCTCGACTTCATGGGGATTTCCAGTTACGGCAGCAGCACTACCAGCAGCGGTGCCGTGCAAATTATTATGGACCTGAAGCAGCCGCTGGCTGGGCGCAATGTGCTCATTGTCGAAGACATTATTGACAGCGGTCACACGCTGAGCTACCTGCGTCAGAACTTGTTGGCGCGCCAGCCCGCCTCGCTCAAAATTTGTACGCTGCTTAACAAGCCCTCCCGCCGCGAAGTAGACGTGCCGGTTGATTACATCGGTTTTGATATCCCCGATGAGTTTGTGGTAGGGTATGGGCTGGATTTTGACGAACTGTATCGTAATTTGCCTTTTATTGCCGTGCTCAAGCCGGAAGTTTTTGCCCATTTGAACCTGTAATTACCGAATTGCGTGATTGCTCAATTACAATTGGAGTCGTTGGGCAATTGAGATATTGAGTAATTTTCATGAGCCGTGATTTGCCAGATCTATCTGCCTATGCTGGCCGTTGGGTTGCCTTGTACGGAACCCAGGTGACGGGCGTGGGGCAAACGGCCGAAGCCGCTGCCCAAATGGCCCGCCACAGCCGCCCCAAAGAGCGCTTTGTCCTCCGTTTTGTGGATGATCCTTCTGGAGAGCCATTGGCACTTTCGCCGCTGCTGGAGCGGTTACGGCCGTTATTCCAAACCCAATCTCAGCCAGTTTACCTGGTGGGCGGGGCCGTGCGCGATGCGCTGTTGGGCCGCATCAGCCACGATTTGGACTTTGTGGTGCCAGCCAATGCCGTTAAGCTGTCCTTCCAGGTAGCGGATGCCCTGGGCGTGCCTGCCTACGTGCTGGACCGGGAGCGGGACACAGGGCGCGTCATTTTGCCAGAGGCAAACACCAGCCTCGATTTTGCCCGCTTTCGTGGCAGTGATCTGGCCGCCGACCTGCGCGACCGCGATTTGACCATTAACGCCATTGCTTTGCCTGCTACGGCCACCACCACGGTTGGTCTCATCGACCCGCACAATGGTCAGGCTGATCTGGCTGCTGGGCTGGTGCGCATTATCCACGAGCGCAGCTTGCTGGATGATCCGGTGCGCTGTTTACGAGCTGTGCGGCTGGCCCACAGCCTGGATTTTGATCTGAGCCCAGAAACGAAAACGGCCGTTCGCGTCGCTGCACCGCATCTGAACACCATCTCTGTTGAACGGATTCGGGATGAACTGTTGAAGTTGCTAGAAACAGGTGTACCTCATCAAGCTATTGCCGATTTAGCCAACCTGGGGCTGCTGGCCGAAATCCTGCCAGACATTGTGGCCCTGACCACGGTAGAACAGTCCGCACCGCACCACGAACCCGTTTTTGCCCATACCCTCTCTGTTTTGCGCTGGCTCGTCCTTGTAGAGGGTGCCATAGAAATTGAATCGCAAAGGACGCCTAGCGCGCCAAAAAATAAAAGAAAAAACTCTGCGCCCTCTGCGCTCTCTGCGGTAAAAAAAATCTTAAAACCTTATGCTTCGCAAATTCAGGCGCAGTGGCGGGCAGAAGTGGATGGGGGGATGAACGGCCGTCTCCTGCTGCGTCTTGGAGCTCTGTTCCATGATGTCGGCAAAGCGGCAACGCAAACCATCGACCCAGAGGGACGGATTCGCTTTTTGGGGCATGAAAAGGCCGGGGCGGATTTAACCGGGCGGATACTGCGCCGGCTTAGTTTGAGCAACGAGGCCATTGCGATTGTCAAGAAAATTGTGGCCGGGCACATGCGGCCGCTGCATCTGGCCAACAGCGGTGGCCATCTTTCCCGGCGGGCCGTGTATCGTTACTTTCGGGCAACGGCCGCTTCCGGCATCAACATTGCCTTGCTTTCCTTGGCCGACCATTTAGCCACCTACAACGGCACCGGGCCAGAAAAGCAGTGGCAGGCACTACTCAAAGTCGTGGGTGAACTTTGTTATCATTACTTTGAGCGTCATGAAGAAACTGTAATGCCACCGCCGTTGGTAGACGGCCGTAGCCTGATGCAAGCCCTTGATTTAGCGCCAGGGCCAGAAGTCGGGCGACTGCTGCGGCTTATTCAAGAGGCACAGGCCGCGGGCGAATTAGAAACGGCCGAAGCGGCAATTGAATTTGCCCGAACCGCTCACAACTAGTTACATTCATCACGCCAAAAGATGTGAATTGTAATAGCCATTGGTTAACTGACAGTGTAGAGTTAGCCAAAAAAAGATATACTTATACAAAGGTTGGCTTAGGCTAGGGGCGACAGCTTAGATAAGCATCTGCAGTAGCCTTACAGACGCAAATACTGAAGCGGATAAAAACTATCTTTACCACTCTCATAAAATGATTTCTACTCAGAGTGGTCACCAAACCAGGTAATTATGGGGTGTATAATCGCCCCAATAAATCAAATAATTTCACCTTTTACCCACAGTATGATTCGGAGGTAACATGTCAAAAGATACCCTTACTATTACCGATAATCGGACCGGTCGAACTTACGAAATTCCAGTTCAGCATGACACGATTCAGGCGATGGATTTACGTCAGATCAAAGTCAATGAAGATGACTTCGGCATGATGAGCTATGATCCAGCTTTTAAGAATACGGCCTCGACCAAAAGCACCATCACCTACATTGATGGTGACAAAGGAATTTTGCGCTATCGTGGCTATCCGATTGAGCAGCTGGCCGAAAATTCCAACTATTTGGAAACAGCCTACCTCATTTTGTATGGTGAATTGCCCACCAAAGAGCAGTATGAAGAGTGGGAGCATATTATTTTGCACCACACGTTTGTTCACGAAAATATTACCCAACTGATGAAGGGTTTCCGGCATGATGCCCATCCTATGGGCATGTTTATTGCCACGCTGGCAGCCATGTCCACCTACTATCCTGAAGGTCGTGACATTACTGATCCCTGGAAGCGAACAAAGCAAATTCACCGGCTTATCGCCAAACTGCCAACTGTTGCCGCGTTTTCTTATCGTCATAATCGTGGCTTGCCCTACGTATACCCAGACAATGATCTAAGCTATACGGGTAACTTCCTCAGTATGCTGGACAAAATGAGCGAAGCGAAATACCAGCCCAATCCGGTTTTAGAACGGGCTTTGGATGTTTTATTTATTCTTCACGCAGACCACGAGCAAAATTGTGGCACAGCCACAATGCGCGTGATTGGCTCCAGCCACACTGACCCCTACACGGCTATGGCTGGTGCTGCGGCCGCGCTCTATGGGCCATTGCATGGCGGTGCCAATGAGGCCGTTTTGCGCATGTTGATGGAAATTGGGGATGTTAAGCATGTGCCTGAGTTTGTAAAGGCTGTGAAGAATCGTGAGCGTTTGCTCATGGGCTTTGGCCATCGTGTTTACAAGAATTATGATCCACGGGCGCGCATCATCAAGGGTGTGGCTGATGAAGTGTTTGAGGTGACGGGTAAGAATCCGCTGCTGGACATTGCGCTCGAGCTGGAACGCATTGCGCTGGAGGATGATTTCTTTGTACAGCGTAACCTGTACCCCAATGTTGATTTCTACTCGGGTATCATTTATCAGGCGATGCGCTTCCCCATTGCCATGTTCCCCGTGCTGTTTGCTATCCCCCGCACAATTGGCTGGCTGTCTCAATGGATAGAGATGCTGGAAGACTCAGAGCAGAAGATTGCTCGGCCACGTCAGATTTATTTGGGTGAAGATGAGCGGGATTTTGTGCCGATGAGTGAGCGCTAAATGCTTTAATCGATAGTTGATTGTTTTTGAAGACGGCCGTTTCTCGCAAACGGCCGTCTTTTTTATTTACTCTACGGGCTGCCTTCCAGCAAAGCCCGTGTGCAGTTCATGATAAAACTCAATTCTATCTTCGCCATATTTCCAGCAGAGGTAGACGTCACGGCCGTTCCGCTCCGACAAAAAATCCAGCAGGCCAGCATTTACATCTTTGATCACCACACCATGCGCTTGAATTGTATAAATCATGCGCTCGATGGCCGCAAAATCCTGGGTCAGCGTGGAAAGTTCCGGCCCGCCCACATTGCTGCGTAGATCACCAAGAACATCCCCCATTTGCTGTGCCAACCGTGAAGCCCGGGCCCGCCTGGCCAACAACTGTTTCATGATGGGTTCCAACGTGGGCAAAAGGGCATTGGCTTCTTCAACAGTAAAATACTTCATCAGGGATCCCATAAATGAAAAACGGGGCGTTTACACGCCCCGCCAAGTAACTAACGGTGAAATTTAATAGGCAAAGTAGCTGGCTGTTTAGCCACAGCCGCAACTGCCACCATCACCTGCTGCCCCGGGGCCGCCCTCTGTTTTAAAAGAAGAGCCACAGCCACAGCTGGAAACGGCGTTGGGGTTATCAATTTTGAAGCCGCCGCCCATGATGCTGTCTTCGTAATCAATGGTTGCGTTGCTCAAATACATCATGCTGGTGGGATCAACAAAAACCTTCACGCCATCTCGTTCAATAACATGATCGTAAGGGCGAGGTTCTGCTTCTAGAGCCATGCCGTATTGCATACCAGAACAGCCGCCGCCAGAGACAAATACACGCAAACCATGATTGGGGACTTCTTTTTGCGCCAATAGGCTTTTAACCGTGTTGACAGCTGCATCAGTGAGATTGATTGTTTCTACATTTGTTTGTTCAAGAAGGTCCATGGTTCCATTCCTTGTTTACTTTAATTTAGATGCTTACGTAATGCCTCCGCATTCTAACAAGCAAACGGACTCGTGTCAATTTAAATCAATATTTATTAAGGTTGTAAGTACTAAAGTGTATTGTGGTCGTTACTGTGCTCGTGCCAAAAGAAAAACGGCCGCATTTTCTGCCCTGTAAGAATCAATCATCACGTAGCCAGGATCGCTGGTTGCCAACCCGCTGAGCAAATCCCCATCCTCCGTTGCATGAATGTGTGACATAGCCAGCCAAAAACGAGAATGGTTGCCCACTGCTTGCTGAATTTCAGCAAGTTTTTCATCCAAAGGCAGGTTACGAAACCAGGTACCGTAGACAGTTTCTAGCGGTGAGTCCATTTGGTAAACCTGATAGGCCGGCCCCGCACCATAATACACATACACAACATCTTCTGGTTTTGCCTGTTCATTTAAATAAGCCACGGCTGGACGAAGAGATTCCCGTGGTAGTTTCAACCAGGGATTGATAGAACCAGCGAAATGGGGCCAGAAAAAAATCTGGCTGCCCACGAGTATGAGTCCCAGGGTGGAAGCTAAAATAGGCCAACGTCTCAAGCCTTCTACTGCGGCCGATAATAACATGAAAAATAAAGGCAAAACCGCTAATCCATAACGTCCCCCTAACGGATAAATACCGATAAACCGCACAAAAAATAAAAGGACAATGGTGCCCCAGAAATAGGTTACTAAGATGCGGGTCGTCTGGCTCTTGCGGCACAGGTGAATTGATCCACCAACAATCAGAAGAAGAAAAAATAGCGAAACCCAGTTTCCCGGCACACTGCTAAATGGAAAGGTGAAAAACGCAACAAAGCCATTTAGAAACAGATCGTCAAATTGCTTAATGCTAGCCAGCCAACCTGGATTGATAAATAAAGGTTCTAATTGTTTATTTGTAGAAAAGCGCGCCATGTGCGTAGAAAGCATTGAGACGTAAAGTAACACGATACTCAGACCAATAAAAACATGAGCGCCAACAAAATTTACAAACTGCTTTCTGCTGCGCTGCTGCCAAATTCGCCAAATTAAGTGAAGGTCAAGCATAGGCAAAAGCCAGGCTAAACCATAATATGAATACATCGCCACAACCACAACAAGGGTGAGAATAACCCAGTTGCGCAAGCTTCCCTGACGGCTGACTTTTTCAAATGAAACTAGGAGCAGCAAGGCTAGAAAGACGGTGAGGCTGTATTGGCTAACTTCTTGAGCATAATAGATTTGTACTGAGGAAACTGCCATGAACAGCGCTGTTAGAATACCTAGCCTGGGTAGTTTGAGCATTTTTAGCCAATAAAATGAAAGATAAACCGATGCACCGCTAAACAATGCCGAAGGCAGCCGCAGCCAAAACTCATGCGTTGTAACCTGGGCGATGGGGAATAATAACAAGCGATATATTGGTGGATCTGCCCCATCTGTGATGAAAAAAACGTCTGGCCAGCTTGTCAAGGAGCGTAAAACCTCACGGGCTTCATCAAACCAATAGCTGTGCTCGCTAATGCCCCATAACCGGACAAGAAACGCCAGCAGCGTGAGTGCCAGAATGATCGTTTGTGTTTGACGGCCGTTTTTTTCTATATCACTATCTGTCTGTGTCTCAACAAATGTTGTCATGTTTGGTAATGGATCAACTCCTCAAAAACAATGGGCCATTTTAGCCCATAAGCTACAGTCAAGCATTATTCTTATTGTTAAATGAAGGGTTTTTCAGTGTTTAAAAAAGTGCCCAAAAGCTAACGGCTGAGTTGACAAGCCATAGACCAATCAAAAACACGACGCGCCTCGGGTAAATTGGCATAGCCTAACTTTAGCGTCAAACCAATAACAAAATTGTTTATCGT
>CAJQMR010000019.1 GCA_905479495.1 uncultured Anaerolineae bacterium | reverse complement strand
GTGGCGAGTGGCGAGTGGCGAGTGGCGAGTGGCGAGTGGCGAGTGGCGAGTGGCGAGTGGCGAGTGAAAGATAAACCATACGCGCCTACTCGCAAACTCAGCCACTTTTCACTTTTTACTTTTCACTTTTTACTCCCTACCCCGGCGCATCATATTCCAGCGTGGCAATCTTCACGCAAAGGGCTACCACTTCCATCGCCTGGGCCACTTCGGCCACTGGGGGACGACTGGGGGAAAGGCGAATGTTGCTGTTGTTGGGGTCTTTTTTGTGCGGATACGTGGCCCCGGCAGGTGTAAGCGCCACACCGGCTCCTTTAGCCAGTTCCACCACACGGTCGGCCACCGGGCAAATCGTGTCCAGGCTGACAAAGTAGCCGCCTTTGGGATTGGTCCAGGTTGCGTAACGGCCGTCTCCTAATTCACGCGCCAGCACTTCCTGCACCGCCTCAAATTTAGGCCGCAGATTGGCCGCATGATCGCGCATCAGCCCCTCCAGCCCGCCGGGGTAACTGTTGATAAACTTGACATGCCGATATTGCTCAATTTTGTTGGGACCAATCGACTGGAAGCCGGTGAGTTTGTTGAGGTAAGCTACATTGGCCTCGCTGCTGGCCATGAAGCCAATGCCCGCCCCAGCAAATGTAATTTTAGAAGTAGAACCAAACAAATAAACCCGATCCGGATTGCCAGCGGCTTCGCAGGCGCGCAGCAGGTTGAGCGGCTTGGCCGGATCGTCGCCGAGGTGGTGCACGCGGTAGGCATCATCGGCAAAGATGGTGAAGTCAGGAGCGGCCGTTTTCATGGCAACCAACCGCTGCACCGTCTCATCAGAAACAGTGTCCCCCGTGGGATTGCTGTAGGTCGGCACAAACATGATCCCCTTGATGGTCGGATCAGACGCGGCCAACGCTTCAACAGCATCCATGTCTGGCCCGTCTGGCGTGATGGCTACGCTCACCAGTTCAAAACCCAACGCATCCAACAGCGAAAAGTGGCGATCATATCCTGGCACGGTGACAATCATTTTAGGCGATTCGTTTACCCACGGCCGTTCACTGCCCTTCAGCCCACGCAGCAAAGCCCACATCAACGTATTGCTCATCAACTTCAGGCTGGCGTTGTTGCCCACAATCATTTCTGCGGGGCGTACCCCCAGAATGGTGGCAAACAGCTCCCGCGCCTCAGGTAAACCCGTTTGTCCACCAGGATAGTTGCGCAGGGCAATGCCGCTCGGTGTTACCACATCGTTTTCATCTACAATGGTCAACATGGGATTGGCTAAATCAAAATCAGCGTCAGACGGCTGCCCCCGCTGCATATTGAGGTTAAGGTTCATCCCCTGGACAACTTTGTATTGTTCTTGCAGTTCGTGTAATGTATTCATCATCGTTGCTCCATAAAAAATTTCGTTACAAAATAAGCACCGGACTGGTGCCAAACAGGAGCTGAAAAGAGGGCAACTTTAGCAGGCGTGGGTGCGATCTTTTGTAGCACAAACGGCCGTCTGTGCAACAATTCACCATTTAAGAGCAAATCACAGATAGCACGAATGAACGAAGGAAACAAAACAGGTACAATTCAAGCTATCGTTGTTGTCCATGAAACCGGAGGAGTAAACATAACGATGGAAAAATCTGCCCACATCCCCACTATTCAAGAGTTGATTGAGCTGCCCGCCTTGGAAACGGCCCAAATTTCGCCGGACGGCCGTTTTGTCGCCTACGAACAAGTCCAACCAGACTGGGAAAAAGACAGTTACATCTCCCAAATTTGGCTGGTGTCCACTGAGGGCAAATCGGAGCCTCGTCAGCTCACCTTTACACCCAATGGCAGCCGCCAACCACGCTGGTCGCCGGACGGCCGTTTCCTGGCCTTCATCTCCAAACGTGAAGACGACAAGGTCAGCCAGCTTTACCGGCTATCCCCCACAGGCGGCGAAGCAGAGCGATTGAGCGACGCCGAAACTGATGTACAGCAGTTTTTGTGGGCACCGGACGGCAAATCGCTGGCGTTTACGGCCGTTGATCCTGAAAGCGACGCCGACAAAGAACGAGAAAAAACGTTTGGCAAATACCAGGTAGAAGATGAGGATTTTAAGTACACGCACCTGTGGCAGCTCGCCTTGCCAGACAAAAAGCTGCGCAGGCTGACGGGCGGCAAACAGTTTACCGTTTCCGGTTTTAGATGGTCGCCCGACGGCCGTTTTATTACTTTTGCCGCCCCACCTAATCCAGATATGGGTGTCTATGAACTGGTGCAACTTTATCAGATTGAAGTGACCTCACTTAAACTGGACACGCTGACCCCAGCTGGCTACACAATGCCCGCCTACTCGCCAGACGGCCGTTTCCTCTTCTGCCTCAAAGTATCCGACCATTATTATGAAATCGAGCAGCCCCACCTGATTGATCTGGAAACAGGCAAAATCCAGCCTGTTCCCTTCGATTTTGGCGAAAACATTTTCCCCTTGGTCTGGCTGGAGGATGGCATTGTTTTCTCCGCCGCCAAACGAACCAGCATCCACCTCTTCCGGCTCAATCCACAAAGTGGCCAAATCGACCAACTCTCACCTGATTTGGCCGATGGCTGGGTATCGATGGCTTTTACTGGAAGTGCTGCTGCGGACGGCCGTTTTGCCGCGTTCATCATGGACAATGCCAGCCAGCTCAACGAAGTGATCTTGTTTAATTTGCAAACGGGTGATTGGCACAACCTCACCAACCTCAGCGCCGACGTAGCCGACTGGCAGCTCAGTCAACCAGAACCCTATCAATGGCACAGCACCGACGGCACTCCCATCGAAGGCACACTGACAAAGCCAGTCGATTTTGATCCGCAGAAGAAATATCCACTGCTGGTGGCCATTCATGGTGGCCCAAGTTGGGTATCGCTGCAACAAAAGCTGGCCCGTTACGATCGGAGGGTTTATCCATTGCCGCTGTGGGCAGCCAAAGGCGCGCTCATTTTGCAGCCCAACTACCGGGGTAGCATGGGGTACGGCGCGGAATTTCAGGCGCACAACGTACGCAATTTGGGGCTGGGCGACTACGATGATGTCATCAGCGGCGTGGATGCGCTGATTGCCCAGGGCTGGGTTGATGCCGACAGAGTTGGCACGATGGGCTGGAGCCAGGGCGGCTACATCTCCATGTTCATCGCCACCTACAGCGACCGCTTCAAAGCAATCTCGGCCGGAGCAGGCATCTCCAACTGGATGACATATTATGTCAATACTGATGTTCATCCCTTCACTCGGCACTATCTACAGGCCACGCCGTGGGACGAGATGGAAATTTACGAAAAAACATCGCCTATGACCTACATCAAAACCGCCCAAACCCCTACGCTCATCCAACACGGCCGTAACGATGCCCGCGTGCCCCTGCCCAACGCCTACGAACTGTACCAGGGCCTGCGCGACATGGACGTCCCTGTGCGCCTCGTCACCTATCCTGGCATGCCACATGGTCCGCGCCAGCCGCGCCAATCCCGCCAGATTATGCAAGATAATCTAGATTGGTTTAACCAGTGGATTTGGGATGAGGCAAAGGAGGAAGAGAAACGGCCGTGTTACATCGGTTACGGCACGAAGCAGCAAATGGCTGAACTTACTCATTGGGCCAGCCACGACGACGCTGACTGTCGGATCTTTTCCGCCACCAATGGCCTTGTTGCACCAGACACCGATCTGGAAGATCAGTCCGGCATTTCCACCACGGCTGCGGCCCTGGCCAGCACCATTGCCCAACAATTGAAAACGCTCAATTGCAGCAAGCTGGTCCTGTATTCAACAGCGATGGAGAAACGGCCGTCAGTCCACACTGTCCTCGGCTGCCTGCACCTAGCTGCGGCTCAGATTGGCGGGCTGAAGGTGGTGCATGAAGAAGTTGAGGATTGGGGAAAGGAGTGAAAAGTGGTATTTACTTTTCACTTCCCTACTGTTTCGTCCCATCCGGCAAAGTCGCATTTTTCAAAGACTTTACAGTCGCCAGCTGCTCAGAAGTGACGCGGGCTTCGGTGAGGTCGGCCCCGCTGAGGTCAGCGCCAGTGAGATCCGCATTAAAAAGGTAAGCCCCGCGCAAATTGGTCCAATTGAGGTAAGCGCCAGCCAAATTGGCCCCATTTAAATTTGCTTTTTCCAGATTGGCCTCGCTGAGGGTGCTCCCTTTCAAATTCACAAAATGGAGCTTGGCTTTGCGCAGTTGGGCCTTACGCAAGCTGGAACCGCGTAAATCCAGGCCATTGATCTTGGCTTCGCTCAAGTTCACCTCATCCAGATCCGCCATATTAATTTCGGCACCAAATAAATTGACATTGCGCAGATCCTGTCCCGTTAGCTTGACGCCAGTTAAATCGGCCCGGGCAAAATGAGCCTCAGCCAGCTTCGCCCCACGCAAATCCGTCTCCTCCATTTTGGCCCCTTCAAAGGTAACCCCGGTTAAATTCGCCTGGCGAAAATCAACGTGGTTGAGCTGAGCACGCTCAAAATTGCCCCCTACGAAGGAGATGCCATTTAGCACGGCATGGCTCAGGTTGGCTTCCACCAGGTTAGCCCCGTGCAGTGCCCCATCGGTGAGCCAGCCTTCGGCCTTAAGCTCGGCTACGGCACGCAGGGCAATGGCGTTGCTGGTGCTGCCCAGCTCGCGGATGAGCAGCTCTTTACGCCGCTGGTTTTCGCGCCGCTCGTTCAGGTAGTCGATGAGCAGGACGGTAGTGGCAATGCTAAACAGTTCCGAGCTGATATTGGCGTAAAAATCCTCCACCACATCAGAAAAGGTGATCTGGCCTGGATGCTGGTTCAAAAAACCAGAAATGCCAAAAATTAGCGCCAGAAAAAGGAATACCACCCCCACCGCCCGCGTAATGTTCATCGTTTTGAGGTTAAATCTGCCCATCTGTTTACTTCCTTCATCCAAACCACGAATTACGATTTGTCACTCCCGCGCAGGCGGGAGTCCAGGTGTGTGGATTCCCGCTTTCGCGGGAATGACAGGCGGGGTACGGTTGTTATTCTCAGTTGCTCTGTCACAAATTACGGATGCAGCTCCACGGCCGAATTCGACAACACCACTTCGTCCCGCTCGGCCACTTTGCTTTGAAAAACAATTCGCGTATCCGACTCACGCCACATTTCGGTGACGATGGTCTCGCCGGGGAAGACGTGTTTGCTAAAGCGCACCTTGATGCTTTTGAAGCGAGCGGGATCGTTGTCGGCAAAATGTTTGAGTACAGCGCGCCCAGCAAAGCCAAAGGTACACAAGCCATGCAAAATCGGCTGGCGAAAGCCGCCCATGGCCGCCATTTGTGGGTCGGCGTGCAGCGGGTTGCCATCGCCAGAGCTGAGCCGGTAGAGCAGCGCCTGGTCGGGCCGGGTTTGCTGGCGGTGCACGGCGTCTGGCGGGCGGTTGGGCGGCAGGTTCTGCTCGCTGGTGGACGGGCCACGCTCACCGCCAAAGCCACCAAGCCCGCGAATGTAGGTCGATGATTGGTTGAAGGCCACTTCGTTGCCCTGGCTGTCGCTGCTGATCACGTCAGTGATGAGGACCGCGCCTTTGCCTTTGTCGTAAACGGCCGTAATTTTCGCGGTATTGTGAATGGTGGCAGAGGTGGGTAACGGCCGTTTCAATTCCAAATATTGCTCGCCGTGCAGCAGCATCATCGGATTGAACTCCAGCCCCGGCACCTGCGTGATTTGCCAGAACAGGACAAAAGGAAACACCACCGCCATCGTCGGCAGCGGTGCAAACTCATTGCTAAGTTCATAGACAAACTTCAGCTCTTCCGGGTCCACCGGATCGGCCGCCGCCCCCACGGACAGGGCGTACAGGCTCACATCACGCTCGGAATAAACGTAATCCGCTGGTTTATATTCATGCCCCAAAACTTTTTCTAAATCTATCATTTTACACCGTACATCTACTAAATTGAGGTTTTCTTAGGGTTCCGCATACCAATCGTTACGCTCTGGCATGTAAATATGGCCAGTCGAAAGCTGAGAATGCTCTCGTCCATATTGGTCAATTATTGACAATGTTACTCGAAGCTCTAGATTATCATTTTGTGGAACAAGTGAATCCGGTATTTTAAAATGCCCAGAAAACGACGACCTGGGGTTTAAATTCCACAATTTTTTGCCTGAATAATGTTCAGAAGGAATTGGTTGGCTCGATCCCATCAATTGGGATGCAATAATTATACGAAGCTGAACTGGCAATGAATCACTTAGATGTGTGATAGTAAATCCTACATCAGGGAAGGTGCGCTTGCCCCTTCCAGGAATCATTTGCGTAATCTCATAATGGACAGGTGGCACAAGATGACGTGTAAACTCTTCATAAACTTGCTCTCGCCGAATTTTGAGTTCTTCAACTTTATACTTTGTGCCAATAGGGTGATCACTATTATATCTTTCAACTTCGCTATGACATTCAAAACATAGTGGTATTGCATTGTCGATTTCATCACTACCACCTTTACTTTGCGGAATAAGATGATGCACTTCAATATTGACCCCGCAAGCTTTTTTGCAGAGGCAGCAATGCCGATCACACCAAAGCAAAGTTCTTGTTCGTACTTCCTGAGAAAAAGGCATCTATTGTTTCCTTATGGAAAATCCATCTAAGCCTACATGTATCGAGCTACCTAACAATCCACATGCTAAAAGTCTCTCAAGCTTGCAGCTTGGGGTTGTTGGCGTGGCGATCTTTGTCGCGGGTGGTTTTTTTGGTCATGTTTTGGTGGAAAGCGGCCGTTAAATCAATGCCGGTCTGGTTGGCAATGCAGGTCAGCACAAACAGCACGTCGGCCAGTTCGTCGGCCAGGTTGACCGTTTCGTCACTCTTTTTGAAGCTTTGGTCGCCGTACTGCCGAGCCATGATGCGGGCCACTTCACCCACTTCTTCCATGAGAACGGCCGTATTCGTCAATTCTGAATAGTAACGCACGCCAATCGTCCGCACCCACTCGTCCACCGTTTTTTGCATTTGCCGGATCGTGATGTCGCTCATAAGTTTGTCGCTTCTCTGGGACGCTCCGCCAACCAGCGCAAATAAACACAATACTCATTCTTTTCCGAAACAGAAGCAATTTCCAACAGTTCTTCCGGGCCAATGTACCCTTTACGGTAGGCAATTTCCTCGACACAACCCACCTTCAGCCCCTGCCGGTGCTCGATGGTTTGTACGTAGTTACTGGCTTCCAGCAAGCTGTTGTGTGTGCCCGTGTCCATCCAGGCATAACCACGCCCCAAAAGCTGCACCTTCAACTTGTTTCGCTTGAGATATTCGTTATTCACGTCCGTAATTTCATACTCATGCCGGGCCGATGGCTTCAGGCCTTTGGCAATCTGAACCACATCCTTGTCATAGAAATAAAGCCCGGTGACCGCATAGTTTGATTTGGGCTCGGCCGGTTTCTCTTCGATGCTGAGCGCCTTGTACTCTTTGTCAAACTCGACCACGCCGTACCGCTCTGGGTCGCGCACGTAGTAGGCAAAGACAAGCCCGCCATCGCTCAGCTGTCCCGCATTCTGCAAAATTTCCGACAGGCCCGGACCATAAAGGAAATTATCGCCCAAGATAAGGGCACACGGTTCGCCATTGATAAATTCCTCGCCGATGACAAAAGCTTGCGCAATGCCACGCGGCTCCGGCTGGACGGCGTATTCAATGTTAAGGCCCAGGCGCGAGCCATCGCCAAACAGTTCCTGGTACAGTTCAATGTGGTGCGGCGTGGAAATGATGAGGATGTCCCGAATGTCAGCCAGCATGAAGACCGAGAGGGGGTAATAAATCATCGGCTTATTAAAGAGGGGCAGAATTTGTTTGGAAAGTGAAACGGTAAGCGGATACAGGCGTGTGCCCATCCCACCGGATAGGATGATACCTTTCATAGATGCTTTGTCCTTGTTAATTGATATGTCTACAGAAAAAGCCAACGCAGAGGCGCGGGGGCGCAGAGAAATCGGTAAATAAAATCTGTGTTAATCTGCAAAATCCACGGTTATTTTCAGCAGAACAAAAGATAGTTTTGGAAACGGCCGTTACCAACGACACAATCCCAGTTTGAATCAACTTGCTTAAAATTCAGCTTCCGATTGTACCAAAACTAAAAGCCCAATGAACGGCCGATTATTTCTTTCATGATCTCGGTTGTGCCCGCATAAATGGTTTGCACACGGGCATCTAAATAAAACTTGGCAATGGGATACTCCAGCATGTAGCCGTAGCCGCCATGCAGCTGCAAACATTGATCCATTACCTTGTTTTGTAATTCTGTTGTCCACCATTTGGCCATGGCCGCTTCTTCGGCCGTCAGCGTACCAGCATTCAGCTCCATGATGCAGCGGTCCACAAACACGCGAGCAATTTCAATTTCGGTTTTCATTTCGGCCAGCTTAAAGCGGGAATTTTGAAACTTGCCGATGGGTTGGCCAAAGGCGGTGCGCTCCTGGCAATAGGTGATCGTCATCTCCAGCGCTGCCTCGCAGGCGGCCACGGCAATCACCGCCACAGAAAGGCGCTCCTGCGGCAAGGAACTCATCAGATAATAAAATCCCTTGCCCTCTTCACCGAGCAAATTTTCTACCGGCACTTTGACGTTATCGAAAAACAATTCGGCCGTATCCTGCGCTTTCAGGCCGATTTTGTCCAGATTACGCCCGCGCTCAAAACCGTCCATGCCCCGCTCGATGATCAGCAGGCTGATGCCCGCGTGCCCTTTGTCTGGGTCGGTTTTGACCACGGTGATAACGGCGTCGCTGTTGATGCCGTTGGTGATGAACGTTTTTTGACCGTTGACCACATAATGATCGCCCTGGCGAACGGCCGTTGTCCGCACCCCCTGCAAATCACTGCCCGCCCCCGGCTCACTCATGGCAATGGCCGTAATCATCTCGCCACTGATCATCTTGGGCAGCCAGCGCTGCTTTTGTTCGTCGGTAGTGAAATTAAGGAAGTAGGGCATGTTTACGTCATTGTGCAGGCCAAACCCCACGCCCGATGCGCCAGCGCGGGTTAACTCCTCTACCAAAATGGCGTTGTAGCGAAAATCGTTGATTTCCAGGCCGCCGTACGCTTCCGGCGCATCCATGCACAAAAAGCCCAGCTCACCCGCCTTGAGCCACAGCTCGCGGGGCACAATGCCGTCATGCTCCCACTGCTCGTGGTAGGGCACAATTTCGTTCTGCACAAAGCGGCGCACGGCGTCGCGAAACATGTTGTGTTCATCGTTAAAAATCGTACGTTTCATCAGACTCTCCCGTAGGTCAATTTTGCAAAATTGACCTACAAACCTGTCAGTTGGGCGCTAACCTGCCACAGTTTTTGGGCAATGTCGGGATCGTTAGCAACGGCCGTACTTTCCTGAACTCGACTATTGGCAAAATAATTCCCACTCAAATCCACAACGTCTGGCGATGTCGCCAGATAAATGGAAGTTTGCGCCGAGGCCATCAGCTCGGCAAAACTGGCCCGCTCCTCGCCTTCATAGCCTGCGTAATGCGTACTCAGCTTGGTGGCGGGCACACCGGGATGCAGCGAATAGGCCGAGACGCCGCTGCCCGCCAGCCGTCGGGCCAGCTCTTTGGTAAACAGCACGTTCATCAACTTGGTCACGGCATAAACGCTGGTGTGATGATAATGGCGCTCGCTTTGCAGATCGTCAAACGGAATGGTGGCCCCACGATGCACCCCGGAAGAAACGTTGATAATGCGCGAAGGCGCAGATACTTTGATCCGCGCCAGCAGCAAGTTGGTCAGCAAAAACGGAGCGAGGTGGTTAACCGCCAATTGCAATTCCAGGCCATCGACCGAAACGCTGCGGCGCAGCGGAATAATGGCCGCATTGTTAATTAGCACATTCACGCGAGGGTATTGGGACAAAATCGTCGCGGCCAGCTGGCGAATCTCGGCCTGAGACGCCAGATCAGCAATGAGCAAATGCACCTCCCCGCTGCCAGCGCGTTCTATAATTTCTTCACGGGCTGCTGCGCCACGCTCGGGGCTGCGACAGACCATCACCACCGTAGCCCCACGCTGCGCCAGGCCAACGGCCGTTGCTTTACCAATCCCTGCATTTGCCCCAGTTACAATACAAACTTTTCCATCCATATAAAAAACCTAACGCAAAGAAAGCAAAGAGATGAAAGGCGCAAAGGTCTTTTTATCTTTGCCACTTTGCGCCTTTGCGTCAAAATTATTCAGCTACGAGATGCCTGCTTCCAGCGCCGCCGCCGCATCGAGCAAAGCCGCTTCCGCCCCAGGCGCACAGGCCAGCATGACGCCAGGCACCAGGCCCGTTTCCGGGTCTGGGTCTTTCCAGGCGGGCACCGTAATGGCCGGGAGATTCATGTAATTACAAAACGTCATGGCGGTGACCGTCCCGTTAACGCCTGGGCGCAGCGAGGCGCGGTTCATCTGGCCATGTTTGGGAGCGAGTACGCCAAGCGTAGGCAGCATCAACACCCCGTTACGTCCCAAAAGCTGGTACAAATCGGCACGGGCTTGTTCATACGTGCGAATAATTTCCGCCACCCGCCCCGCCTTTCGCGGCTTCATAATGGGTATGACGGCTATGAGTTGAAAGAGGCCGCTGTAGATGGTGCCCCGGCCTATGGCCTGCTTCAGCGTTTCGGCCGCCAGGCTAAATTTTTGACCATCGGCGGTGGTGAGCATGTCGTAGAATGGTTTCTCTAATTCAGCAGCCAACAGCTGCTGCAAGTTGAGAAAGTGGGTTTTTACGTCAGGAAACGGCCGTTCCTCGGCCACCATCCCGGCCACTTCCAACACCGTTTGAGCCATCACGTACGCCGCATTGATGCAATCGGCTTTGGCCTCCAACTCAAACTCTGTGGGAATGATGAGATGTAAACCGCGCGGCGTCTGCGCCGCAGGCAATGGTGTGTTGGCGATCACGTTGTACACCAACCGCGCATCCCGCACAGAACGCGTGAGCGGTCCCACGCCCAGCCAGGAATCCAGAAACAGCCCTTGCAAATCGGGCCAGACAGCTTCTTTACTCACCGCGCCAGAGGCAGGTTTGAAGCCCACAATGCCACAAAAAGCAGCGGGGATACGAATAGAACCAAGCAAATCGGTGCCCACGCCCAGCGCCGTGGAGCCAGAGGCCACCAGCGCCCCTTCTCCACCAGAGGAGCCGCCAGCCACGCGGGATTCATCGAGGGGATTGTTGGTACGGCCGTAAAGCGGATTCTCTGTCTCGCCTGCCATAGCAAACTCGGGCACGTTGCTGCGCGCCAGGATAATGGCTCCGGCTTCACGCAGGCGGCGGGCCACCGGGGCATCTTGCTCCCAATGGATCGGCGGCATACGCTGCGAACCGGCGGTGACGCTGTGGCCAGCCAGGGCAATCGTCTCCTTGACGCTAATCGGCAGGCCAGAGAGCGGCCCAGGCCGAGGATTTTTGGCTTCGGCCAGCGCCTCATCCTTAAAGACATGCACGGCCGCATTCAAGCGCAAATGGTTTGCTTCCAACCGCTCTACATGCTCGGTCACAATGGAAACGGCCGTGCGCTCCCCGCTTTGCATCTGTTGCAGCAGTTCGGTGGCATCGGGTCGATTCGGTTTATTCATTGTTTATTGTCCCACAGTGCTTAAATCCCCTAAAGCGACATCAATGCGAGAAAGCGTAAGGGGGGAATCCCAACGCAGTTTCAGATTGGCTTGCAAAGAGGCGGCCGGCACGATGAAAACGTGATTGGACGAAATGGTGTCACCTTGCTGAATCGAATCAGGCATCGCTTTCAGCGCCGAACCAAAGGCAACGTTGGTTTGCCATGATTCATACTCGTTTAAATATTCATCTACTAGGGTGAAGTCACGACTGGAAACGGCCGTTTCATTCTGATTGGTTACGTTTACAGTAGGCACAACGTAAACATAGCCTGCCGCAATGTTGCCATCGCTGGCATACACCTGCACGTCAGTTACCTGGACCACCACGCCGCTCAAGGCAACAGAAAAGTTCAGCTCGCCAGCAGCATAGTTGTAATCGGTGGGCAGCGCTTCTGTGGTCGGGGTATCCTGAGCACAAGCCGCCAAAATCAGGAGCATCACCGCCAAAAATAGCACACTTCTTAATTTCACCGTTGTCTCCTCCTTCAAGGTCGTTGTCAAGTTTAAATTGGGATTGTGCCCAAATGATACCTTACTTTTGAAGAATCATGCAGCGAGAGATTAGAGATTGGAGATTGGGTCACTTAATCTCCAATCTCTAATCTCTACACCCCTTTTTTACAAATCATCGGCCAATGCCGCCGCGTCAGCCGGGTCGATAACCTGGATTTGGTTAACGGCCGTTTGGGCAAAGCGGCAGGCAGCAGCACGAGGACGGCCGTCTTGTTCCACATCCAGTGACCATTGGGCTTGCTCTACCAGCTTACCCAGTGCCAGCGCCCGACCCAGTGTCAGGGCAAAGCGGCGCGCACCTGCTTCCAGAGCGTTTCGGTCAGACAGGTTGTTTTGCAGCCAGTTCGTTGCCTGAGCCACGGCCGTATCCGCCACGTCACCGGCTGCTTTTAAACGGCCGTCTGTCGCCGTTTTTACGCATCTATCCACCTCTTTAGCCAGGGCCAGCAGCGGTTCGCCGGACCTACCCAACGCCCGCAGGGCATCTAAAGACAGCACATTCGTAGTACCTTCCCAGATGGGCAGCACCTGGCTATCACGCAGCAGCACGGGCAGGCCCGTGTCCTCGACGTAGCCCGCCCCGCCAAACGCCTCCAGCACTTCGCTGTTCACAACCACCGCCTGCTTGCCCGTGGTCAACTTGGCCAACGAGGTGAGCAGCCGCAGCAGATGGGCCTCCTCCTCGTTAATCACGCCCGCTTCATCTTTGCCAATCAACTCGACCAAAAAGAAGGTGAGGTGGAAAGCGGCTTCCGTTTCCGCCTGCATCCAGGCCAGCGTATCCAGGTGCAGCGGCTTTTCGGCCAGCGGTGCGCCAAAGGCCACACGCTTTTGGGCGTAACTGCGGGCCAGAGCCATGCCGCGCCGCATAAACGACGCCGCCGAAATGCTGTTCCAGGTGCGCGTCAGGTGCAGCATGGGTACGATGTTGCGCACGCCATTATTCAGACCTATCACGGGAACGGCCGTTGTGCCCCTTAGCATCAATTCGGCCGTGGGCACTTTGCGCGTGCCCAGCTTATCCTTCAAGCGCAGCACCTCAATATTTTGCAATTGGCCATTTTCCTCTTGGGTTTCCAGGTAGAACAAAGCCAGCCCTTTGCCGCCGGGTGGATTGCCTTCTGGGCGGGCTAACGTCAACGTCATTTGCGAAGTGGCCGCCGAGGTAAACCATTTACGGCCGTATAGCAGCCATTCCTCTTTTTCGTTCAGTTTGGCGATGGTTTCCGACAAGCCCACATCGGAGCCGCCGGTCGATTCGGTCATCCACTGGCCACTGGTCCAAAATTGGGCCGGGTCACGGCTGGTGAGATGGGGAATCGCCACATCGATGAGCTCCTGGTTGCCAGAGTTGAGCAGGGTGCGCGTGGCCCCATCCGTCATGGCCAGGGGGCAGGTGTACACATCGGTGGAGGGGTGGAAGAGGTAAACCAGGGCAAATTGGTAGAGGCGGTCGAAACGGCCGTATTTGCCTTCATACGCCGCCGCCACCACCCCATGTTCGGCCGCCAGCCGTTCCGCCTTTTGCCACAGGGGGGACAGTTCAATCTGGTCGATGCGATTGCCCCACGGGTCCCACTGCGTTAGCACAGGTTCGTTAAGCCGGTCAGCCAGCTGCATCCGGTACAACTCGCCGCCAGCCAAATGGCCCATTTCATGGAGGGAAGGCTCAATGTCGGCCAGCACCTCCGGCGGCAGCACCCGGCGTAAATAAGATCGCAGCACACGATCATCCTCAAACTGATTGCCTAAAACAGGTGGAGATTGATTAAACGGTTCATTTATATTCATGCTATTTTTCCTTCAAATAATCCTTTCCCCAAAGGTGACAGGTCCCCAAGATGTTGCCATGAACAAAATCCTCCTCATCAATCATAAGGAAAATATGCAAAGTTGCCACAAATGCACACGCGACGGCCGTTTTCGTACATTGTACGTAACTTTGCCTTAGAAGCGGGTTTTATTGGATAGACTTCTTATCAAAACAACGGGCTAACATTGAACCCCCTAGCAACTCAAAAAGGAGATTGTCATGGATTTAGTTAGCATTATCTTGTGGATTGTTCTGGGTGGTGTGGCCGGCTGGATTGCCAGCATCATCATGAAGAAAAATGCTCAGATGGGGATGGTTGCCAATATTGTTGTAGGCATTATTGGTGCTGTCATCGGTGGTTTTGTGGTTGGTTTGTTGGGCTTGGAGCCGGCAACAGGCTTCAATTTTTACAGTCTGCTTGTTGCCATTTTAGGCGCAGTGATTTTGTTGGCCATTGTTGGCTATCTGCGCCGGGCCACATGACCGGTACTTGGTAGTTAGAATTTGTTTCGGACAATTGAATATTGAATACAAAACGGCTGGCGCGAAGATATGCACCAGCCGTTTTCAATTGAATTGGGTTATTTCGACTTATTTTTTGGCGCGAAAGATGCGCTTTAGGGCCAATCGCGTTTCCGGGAACATGGCGTAGAAAACAGAGACAACCACACCGCCATAAGCGGCCGTGGCCAAAAGACAGATGGCTAATTTTGCTCCCACTCCATCGTAGGTGCTTAAGCCCCATTGCAGGATGGCGCTGCTAACCATTGTCCCTAACATTGCCGAGATGAATACGGTCGTTAACCACAACGTTTCTTCTGCCGATAAATTTTCTAGCCAACGCTGCCACTTTTCCATGATGTCTATGATCCTCTACAAATGCTTGTTCCGTGTGCCAATAATATCTTCAGCGAGCAAAATGCATTGCCCAATACGTGACTTACAAAAAATACATGGCGATCCTAACAAACAATCCTTCGAGAACTTAATGGGAAAACCCTCTTAATGTTGGCAATCCTTGGGGAAAATGCGGGGGAAATAGATACTAATTACGATGTGGGGCCTGGGTTAGAAAAGCAAAGACGGCCGTTTCCAGGGAGAAACGGCCGTCCATAATTCTATCTGTTCAATAACAAAAATCTACCCCAACTCTCCTTCGGCATAGGCGCTGCGCAGCACTTTCTTATTGAATTTGCCCACGCTGGTTTTGGGGATTTCTTGGACAAAAATAAACCTCTCAGGAATCCAGAATTTGGCCACTTTGTCTTGCAAAAAGGCGGTAATGTCCTCAGCGGTCAGGCTCTGACCGTCCTGGGTGGGAACGATGGCGGCTAACGGCCGTTCCTGCCACTTTTCATCAGGCACAGCAATTACGGCCGCTTCCAACACCTGCGGATGGGCCATAATCATATTTTCCAGCTCCACAGTAGAGATCCACTCACCGCCGCTTTTAACAAGGTCTTTTGTGCGGTCGGTGATGTTCATGTAACCGTCAGGATTAATCGTCGAGACATCTCCGGTGCGGAACCAACCGTCAGTTGTCATGTAATCTTCCGACACGTCCCGCCGGAAATATTGACGAATGATCCAGGGACCCCGTACCTGGAGTTCGCCCATTGTTTCCCCATCCCAGGGCAACGACTCACCCATCTCATCAACAATGCGCATTTCCACACCACAAATCGGATACCCTTGGGTGGCCTTGATATTCCACTTTTCTTCGTCAGGCAGGTCTTCGTGCTTGCCCAACAAATTACACACCGTGCCCAGCGGCGACAACTCTGTCATGCCCCAGGCATGGACAACGCTGACCCCCAATTCGCTTTCATACGCCTTAGTCAGGGCACGGGGCATGGCCGACCCACCCACAACCAGGGCGCGCACGCAAGAAATATCGCGCGGATTTTGGCGCAGTTCGTGGTACAGACCATTCCAAATGGTAGGGACACCAGCCGCAACGGTGACCCGCTCATTGGCAATCATGTTGGCTAGCGGTTCCGCCTGCAAGTGTGGACCAGGCATCACCATTTCAGCCCCGGCCATAGCACTGGCATAAGGCAAGCCCCAGGCCATGGCATGGAATTGCGGCACCACCGGCAACACAATATCTGATTCGTTTAGGCCCAGGGCGTTGGCCTGATTTTCGCCATAGGTATGCAAGAACATGGAGCGATGACTGTACAAGGCTCCTTTGGGATCGCCCGTTGTGCCGCTGGTGTAGCAAAGACCCATTGCCATGTTTTCATCGGTGCTGCGCCAGGCAAAATCCTCATCAGCACCTTCAATCAAATCTTCGTAGAAGAGGACGTTAGACAGACCGGTCTTTATATCTCGTGGGGCATTCAACAGAACATAATGCTCCACGCAATTAATCTGATCAGCAACGCGTTCATACAGAGGCAGCAAGGTGCTGTCAATAAAAACAACCTTGTCTTCAGCGTGGTTCACAATGTAAGCCAATTGTTCGGGAAAGAGCCGGATATTCAGGGTGTGACAAACAGCCCCAGCACCGGGAATGGCGTAATAAAGTTCCAAATGCTGATAATTGTTCCAGGCAAAGGTACCGACCCGGTCACCGGGCGCCACCCCCAGCGTGGTCAACGCCTTGGCCAGGCGCTTAACACGCCGGTACATATCGGCGTAGGTATAGCGATGAAAGGAACCATCTGGCTGCATGGTGGTGATGCGCTTCTGGGGATACATGCGGTTGGCGTGTTCCAAAATACGATCCATCGTGAGCTGATAATTCATCATTAAACCGTTCATATTGGTGTGCTCCTTTTTGATTCTTTTGGCATTCAGAAAATTATAAATTTGTGAAGGATGAAGCACGTTGTGCAAGAATGCTCTAGTCGCATATCGTGCATCACGTTTTATCCCAAAGACATAGAATGGTGCGTTACGGCCGTATCACCCCACAAAGCGGCGCATCCCAATCAAGCTGCTCATGTTCAGTAATAAAAGCATCAATGGCTCTGGCGATGTCATCCGGGAACGGGGAAGTGCGGCGGGTCGTCGTGTTAGCGTGGGAAGTCAGCGTTTCCAGGGTAGCCGCCAGTTTGCCGGTGGTTTCGTTGACCATGAAATGAGTGAAATGGATGCGTTTGGCGGTACGGCCGTTTACCCGCGTATAAATCGCCACGGTCTCTCCAACATGCACCTCTGCCAAATAGAGAATATGCTGCTCCAGAGCAAAAGCGCCGCCATCGGTGCTGGTGTAATATTCCTCATCCATGCCAAAGGCAGCAAAAAAGCGCCAGGCAGCAAAGTCGAACAGGCCCATGTAGTGGCGAATGTTCATATGCCCCATCACGTCCAGATAATCCTGGGGGATGATCGCCCGATGGAAACAAGGGAGTTGTTGGATTTGCGAAACTTCAATCATAATATTTTAGGAGATTGGCGATCAGAATTTGGCTTTAAGAGAGCGAATCAGTCTCCAGTCTCTAATCTTCTTTTACTTCAAAATGCCATACCCCATCCACCGTCTCCACATTGATTTCACCTTCTGCCAGGAGCAAATCGAGGTAACCAATGAGCATCCACAGCCCAGCAAAGCGAAAGGTAGCTGGATAATGGGCATACATCTGGTTCACGAGGGCATAAGCGGTATGATAGCCTTGTTGGATCAGTGCCAGCGTTTCAGCTTTGCGTTTATGAATGCGGTCACGCTGCTTCTGAATCAGTTGGCGATGGTTTTGGAACGGCTCACCGTGACCAGGGTACACCGTGTCAATATCTAGCGCTTCACAACGGGTGAGTGATTCCATAAAGATGGGCAGGCTGGGCTGGCGCGGCTGGTTGACAGACGGCCGTTCCACAATCGGCGTTGGGGTTTTGGGCAGCAGCATATCGGCCGACAGAAATTGGCGGCTCTCTGGCTGATAAAAGCAAGTTTGGTGGCTGGCGTGCCCCGGCATGTGCAGCACTTGCCAGCTGGCCCCACCCAGTGCCAACGAGTCGCCAATCCTGAATGTTTGCAGGTATTCGGCCGGAACCGGCGAAATATCAATGGCGATCTGGGCAAAATAGGTCAGTATCATCTGGGCCATCTCATCGGGAATACCAGCCTGGATTAAAAACTGTTCGCGGTAATAATCGGCCCGCAAGCCAAAATACTTCTTGGGATCGATGAGCCATTTAGCACCCAAATCGGCAATCCAGACCTGCCCCCCGCTCAAATCGGCGATTCTGGCGGCCAGGCCAAAATGGTCTACGTGGGGATGGGTGATGATGATACGCTGAATATCCTCAGGGGTAAGGCCCTGTTGGGCCAAACCAGCTTGCAGAGCGGCCCAGCTTTCTGGCGACTCAACACCGCAATCGACCAGGATCGGTTCTGGTTCGGTGAACAAATAGCTATTTACAGAGCCTACATCAAATTCAGTTGGTAACTCAATACGGATGGGTTTCATATGGTGATTGTATCCAAAAATTATTAAGCGGAGCCGCAATCTTCTAAAAAGCCATCACGAATTTGACGAATAAACGAATGACACGAATGGTTTGTTTTTGTATTCGTTACATTTGTCGATTCGTTCTATTCGTGATTAGTTTTTGTAGCCAACTACAATAGGGGCGGTTGCAGAACGGCCGTTTCCACCCAATCATCTTTCAGCAAACGGTACAGCTGTACAGCCCGGCGCATCTGCCACAAGTGGGTTGTTTTGTGCAGCGTGGCGCTGCCTTGGGTAACGGCCGTTTCCAGCTCACCCAGCCCCCACCAACGGAATTTACTGCCAACCATATCATCTCCCGGCACCACCTCGCCGCCTTCGTAACGCAGCAGGTAGTTGATGCCCACCATAAAGCGCACATTCTCATCGTAATGGAACGATTGGCTGTGGAGGACGGTTAACGGCCGTACCTGAATGTCGCCCACCTCTTCCCCGACCTCGCGCAGAATGCCGTCCAGCACCGTTTCGCCTGCTTCCAGGCCGCCGCTCACCGTCTGCCACTCGTTACGGCCGTTGCGGCGCGGCGAAGAAAGCAGCAAAAACTGTTCTTGCTCATTGATAATAATCGCTTGTAGGGCAATGGCTGAGGTGGCAAAGGTGCGACCCCTTTTGCTCAAAATCGTTGGCTGTTTTTCCAAATTAACCTCTCTATTTTCAATGAAGCGATGAAATATTCCATAACTGAATAAAGCCGTCTCGATCTCCAGTTACGACGAAATTTTCATCTGGGCTAACCAGCACATGGCGCACAGGCAATTCACTTCCTGTAAAAATGAGGAGCGTTTCACCTTGTAAATTCCATAACCGTGCCGTGTGATCATTTGAGCCCGTCACAACATAATCCTTGTCTGGACTAAATAATGCTTTAACAATTGCCGAGGTATGACCCTCAAAATAAGTTGGATTATCGGGATCGCTGCTATCCTGAAGAGCAATTACTTCAAAACCTGCACTTTGAAGCAAAACAACGTCCTCATCTGCAAAATTGATATCCATGAGATCAACTGGATGACCTAACGTGGCTAATTGGACAACTTCACCTGTTGGTACAATCGCCCAAATTATAAAGTCGAGGGAATTCGTCATAAACCGTATATTGTCCGGCAAGAAAAAGACGTTTCTGAGAATACTCCCATCGGTGGCGGCCTCACTCAAATCCGTTAACAGGGTTGCTTCACCTGCGTCACTTATTTGCCATAGCAGTACGGTAGCATCTCCACTGGTTGTGAGCAGATATTGGCCGTTAGGGCTTACCCATGAACGAACTTGTATCGAGCGATGGCCCTCTAGCGTGGCCAGCAAATTCCCGTCAATGTCCCATATTTTTGGCTCGCGAGCATTGGTAATGATGAAACGGCCGTCTGGCGTAAACAAAGCTGAGTTAACTGGCGACGAATGCCCTTCCAGCACATGTAGCAGCTCGCCACCAACACTCCAGATGCGAGCGGTTTTATCATCACTGCTAGTTACAATAAGACTACCATCTGGACTGAACACTGCATCTGTTACACGCTCTGTGTGGCCAGTCAAGGTTAAGCGTAAATTGCCTTGCAAATCCCATATCCGGGCAGTGCCATCATCACTCGAAGCTAAAACAAGCTGGCTGTCTGGGCTGAACTTGATGGAGTTAATCACGTCTTCATGCCCAACCAGCTCAATTGGGTTAGTTGCCAGAGGCAAATCTGGCGTTGGTGTTGGTGAAGGCGTGTTGGTGGGTACGGCCGTAGGCTCTGGGGTGGCGGTAACGTCTCGGACAACCACAGTAGTTGGCTCCACAATCACTTCCTGCGCCACCGACGTCACCACTCGTGTCACAAGTACCTGATCAGGGTCACCTTGACAGGCTGCAAGGATCAATGTTGAAAAAGCAACCAGCATAAATAAGATAATCGGTTGGATGGTTCTGCTATTCATCTAATTCTCGTGTGCCAGCCAGTGGAGCATGACCCGAATCTGGTCGGCGTGACCGGCGGTTTTGTAATAGTCGTGGATGTTGTGCCACTGCTCCGTGTCGGGTACGGCCGTTTCATAAGCACAATCCACCAAGGCCAACACATCCACATCTTCGCTCACCTCAGGGGAGAGCCCCCGTGCCAGGGCTGCCCGGCACTGCGCTTCGATGGCGTTGAAATAGGCAATATTGTCTAACAGCAGCTGCCGACCGACCGTGACCGGCGCGTGGCAGTACAGCACCGTCTCGGCAGGCAGTGCCGCTAATTTGGCCAACGAGGCCCGCATCTGCGGCAAACCTTCTGGCACGCGGGCCGCTGGATAAGGCAGCTCGGCGGCATCAGCCGCCAGCACGGTTTGTATCTCTGGCAGATAAAGCGAGTAATGATCGTCGGTGTGGCCGGGCGTGGGCAGCAGCTCCACCGTCAAATCGCCCCCGTCGATGACAAATTTATCGCGAATGAGCAGGTTTGGCGGTGTGAACACAACGTCGCTGAAAATTTCTGGCTCCAGTTCCTGCATTCTGGCCAGATACGCTTTGGCCTCGTCCTGGGCAAACATTGCCGGGCTAAGGTGGCTGCCGATGATGGGTGCGGGGTGAACGGCCGTCTCCCCGGCAAACAACTGGTTCCCCCAACAATGATCGTAGTCAGCATGGGTGTTGATGACCAGCAGCTGCCGCCCTTCAGCTAAATAAGGTTCAGCCCAGGCCAGCATCTGCCCGGCAGTTTGCGGATTGATGACCGTATCCACCAGCAGCACAAATCGCTGCGTGATGATGATGAAAGTCTGCACCAACTGGCCGTTGCGGCACACCAGAATGCGCTCATCCCAGCCGCCGTTTTCAATTAATTCAAGTTCATTTGTGTGGGACATAGTGAGTAATTGAGTAATTAGGTAATTGAGTAATTAACCCGGTGTGCGGGTTTTAAACATTAACAAGTTCAGAAAAACGAAGCGGCGGCAAACCTGTTTGCTGACAAAGCAACACGCCAAAACAATGAGCCAGAATGAGGCGTAGCCAACGTGAGCACAAATGCCACGCATCGCGTGCCCAAACGGCTTGTGCCTTCATGCGATGGACTAATTGCCCAAACACCGTTTCGATGCGGTAGCGTTTATGCTTGAGCAAACGCGCCCAGGGCTGTTTCTCCCGCTTGGCTGATTTGTAAGGCGCCAACAAGCGCAAATGCTTTTCGGCCAGTCTGGCTTGTAAGGCTGGCTTCCAATAGTTACGGTCTGCCAAAACGACACCAGCTACACCTTGAAGCATATGCTCGGCAGCCTCCGTGTCGTGGACATTTGCCGGAAGTAACTCCAGGTCACAGATGACACCTGGCCAAGCAATGCGCGCGTGCACCCGAAGTCCGAAATAGGTTTGCCGAGCCACTTCATCATGACCGTAAGCACTTACTTCCCGGAGACGCTTGCAGCGATTGGCCCGAGCAAAACGGCACACGGGTAAAGGCATGGAATCCATGATGAACAATTCCGGGTTATAACTCAGCCATTGCAGAAGTTGGCGCCATAACTGAACCTTCACCCACCAGAGATTGGCACTTTGACGCACGAAGGTTGTGCGATGAATTTGCACCAGTGCAGGAAACCAATGGCTGTAATGTTGCTGAAAGTACAGAAACAGTCTTTTGTCGGTGTCAAAGCCTAGAAAGCTGCCAACCACTTCGATTGTTAAGAGTTCGCTGTCACTGAGGGTTGGTTGGGGGCCACGCCGCCGGTATTTAGGCTGAGTGGTCAACCAGTCATCAATGAGACAAAAAATAATAATGATAAACGTGTTAAGATTCATGAGGGTTTACTCCGTGACGCTGTGGTTTGGTCACTTTCAGTGTACGGAGTATTCCCTTTTTGTCACCCCGATAACTTGCACACGGGGTTAATTAGGTAATTGGGAGATTGGGTCAATTACCCAATTACTTAATTACAGTTTTTAACCGGCTTGCGGCAGGGTAAAGGCAAAACAACTGCCCACCCCATCCGGTCCAGATTCTACCCAGATACGGCCGTCATGCGCCTCGATTGCCAGTTTGCAATAAGACAACCCCAGACCAAAACCACGGGGCCGAATGCCGCCCGTTTCCACCTGGGTGAAACGGTCAAAAATGTGCATCCGCTCTTCGGGGGCCACGCCGGGACCAGCGTCTACCACACTGACTTCAACAAGATTGTCGTGGGGAACGGCCGTTACCGTCAACGCCCCGCCCCGAGGTGAATATTTAATGGCGTTATCGACCAGATTGGTTAACACCCGCCGAATCTGGGACGGGTCGGCCCAGACAGCGGGCAAATCTGCGGGAAAATTCATGGTTAATTTCATCTCCCGCTTGGCCAGGGCAAAGGCGTTAAGCTGCATCACCTCTTCCATCAAATCTGCCAACTGCGTCTCTTTGCGCTCGCCAGACGGCCGTCCCGCCTCAATCTGGGCAATGTCCAGCAACGAATCCACCAAATCTTGCATGCGCAGGTGAGACAGGCGGGCAATCTCCAGCAGCTCCCGATTTTCTTCCAGGACATGTTCTGGCAGCACCAGCTCCAGCATATTCAGGGCGCTAAACAGGTTGCCCAATGGGTTACGCAAATCATGCACCACCAGCTCGCTCAATTCCTGGCGACGCTGCTCCATCTGGCGCAACGCTTCATTTTCTGACTGAAGCTCTTCCACTTCAGCACTCAGCTCCCGCCCGATCGCCGTGTTGACCCGCGACATCTCTTCTGCGGCTCGCAGACGGTTGCTCAAAATCTCCATCATGTTGGTGCTAAAGTTGGGATCAATTTGCAGCAGTTCAAAAAAATCGTTGCGATGGATGCCTAAAAGCCGGACATCATCCAGGGCCACAATGGAGGCGGAGCGCGGTTTGTTGTCGATGAGGGACATCTCGCCCACCACTTCGCCCGGACCTCGATAGTTGACGCTGGCCGGATTGATAAAATCTCCCTGCACCACCGCCACCCGCCCAGACCAAATCAGGTAGGCTACGTCGCCATGCTGCCCTTCAAACACCACAATTTCGCCAGGTTTATAGCGGTGCTCAATCATGACCTGATCCAACATCTTGCGGTCTAGCGATGAAAGCAAACTGACGACGGTGGAGCCTGCGGCCGTTTCTGAAGGGTCGATTGGCGTTGGCTGAGCGGCTCGGATGACTTCAAATTCTTGCTCAGATAATTTTTGGGTGTTCATCATGGTGCAACCTGATTTTCACGCCACAAACGGGCCTTGTCTTCAATATTCTGAATGAAGATGGTTATGCGATTGACAAATGATTTTGTATCATTCCCATGCTGTAATTATGCCGCATTTAACCAGAGTTGACACACTTGCCGCCCGTCGTCACGGGTTAAGCAATCCACTGTCGCCCAAAAGATGCACGCCCACCTAATTTTCTGCTGGCGCACCCGCCCAAAATCTAGAATGCTGTAGAATACGGCCGTTCCCCAAAGAGATCACAGAAGCAAGCGCCACCAAAAGGATCAGCTGATGCAAAAAGAAAATCAAGACAAAAACAGCCAGGCACCCACTGTTCACTTCAGTCAGGTAGCAGACACGATGCCTCTAGAGCCGTTAAAGATAGCCTGGCGCAAAAGCCTCACAGCGCCGCAGGATGATATGTGGGAATCCTTTATCGATCAGGCAGACCATTGGGCAATCCATTTCAACAACCAAACGGTAGGCTACGCCTGTGTCAATAAAAACAACCGTCTCTTACAATTTTTTGTCGTCCCTCAATGGCTGCCTGAGGGAACGCTGGTTTTTGAACAATTTATTCATCAATTAAACATCAAAGAGGCCATCATTGGCACCAACAATCCACTTTGTTTATCTGTTGCCATGCATTTTCAGGAATCAATCCAAATTGAGGGCTATCTATTTGCGGATTTCTTGCCAGCCAAAGTCAGTGAAAAAGAAGGAACCGTAAGCCTGGCAAAAATAGAGCAACTTGAAAAACTCGTTGAGTTTTGCCAACAAGGCAGTGGTGGCCCCAGCGAGTGGCTAAATGGCTATCTTGGCAATTTGATCAATAAAGGTGAGCTTTTTGTTTTTGAGTACGAAGGAGAAACTCTGGGCACCTTCGAGGTTCGGACAAGTGACAGCAATCCGAATGTCGCCAATATTGGCATGATTGTTTCGCCCCGGCACCGAAAGCAGGGTCTGGGGACGTTTCTACTGGGAAAAGCGAAAGAAACCGCGCTGGCATGGGGCAAGCAGCCCATTTGTGGCTGCGATAAAGACAATACAGGTTCCTTAAAATGCATCCACAACAATGGCTTTAGAAGCATTCATCAGATGTTGCGGCTAAAATTTAGCGTGAATTGATGTGTATTTAAATAGAATGGGAGAGGATACGGCCGTATGCCGCCACCATCTCACCATTACAAGGAGCATCCATGCACAAACAAGATATAGAAACACTCATTGCCTACAACTTTTGGGCCGACAACGAAATTCTAAACGCCTGCGAGCACCTATCCCTGGCAGAGTTTACCCGCCAGGCAACGCCTGACCCTGGCTGGCACAGCCTGCGCGGCACGCTGGTGCACCTGCTGGACACCGAATATGGCTGGCGGGTCGCCTTACAAAACCTGCCGGATGCCGGGGTCATGAACGAGGCTGATTTCCCGGATGTGGCCAGCCTAAAAGCACGCTGGCAGGAAGAAGCAGCAGCCTGGCTTGCCACCATTGCCGGCCTGGACGACGCGGCGCTAAATGCCGTGTGGCGAGAAGAAGGAACGATTCAGCGGACGCGCTGGCAAACAATCCTGCACGTAATAAACGACGGCACCCATCACCGCAGCGAAGCAGCCGCCATGCTCACAGGTTACGGGCACTCCCCCGGCGAGCTGGATTTTGAAGGATATTTGGTGTGGAAAGGGGAGTGAGGAGAGAAACGGCAGACTAATACCGAATGATACTCCCAAAGAAGAGAGACCCCCGGTTTATCACGGTGCGTCGCGGCGGCACCCTGCAAGACGCCGATCATCACCTGCTGGCGCTGTGGGCAGCCGATTGTGCCCAGCATGTGCTGCATTTGTTTGAAAAAGTGCAACCTGAAGACGGCCGTCCACGACAGGCTATCGAAATGGTGCGGGCCTGGACGCGGGGTGAGGTCACCATGTCTGAATCCCGCGCGGCGGGTGGCCACGCCATGGCCGCCGCCAGAGCGCTACGCGGAGCCGTACGGCACGCTGCTTTTGCTGCTGGTCAGGCAGCGTGCGTGCCCCACGTCGCTGCCCATGAGCTGGGCGCAGCCGCCTACGCCATCAAAGCCATGCAGGCCGCCGCGCCCAAGGAAGAGGCTGAGTCCGCCGGTCGTCGGGAATGCCAGTGGCAGCGCGAACAGCTGCCGGAAGCAATTCGTGCGCTCGTTTTGGATGATCAGCGATTGCGCAACGACATCTGCTGGTCAGTTTTTGACTGCTGAGATTGTAAATTCATGGGAGGAATAACAAACAATGGCTAAACATCGAATCTTTACGATGCCGTTTGCCGGGGTTTATCCGCTGTATGTGCAAAAAGCGGAGCGCAAAAATCGGACAAAAGAAGAAGTTGACGACATCATTTTCTGGTTGACAGGCTATGACCAGGCAGGCTTACAGCAGCAAATCGAGCAGGAAAACGATTTTGAAACCTTTTTTGCCCAGGCCCCCGCCCTGCATCCGAATCGTGCGCTGATCAAAGGCGTCGTATGCGGCGTGCGCGTGGAAGAGATTGAAGATCCGCTGATGCAAAAAATACGGTATTTGGACAAGCTAATTGATGAGCTGGCCAAAGGCAAGGCGCTGGAAAAGATTTTACGGCCGTAACAAATCGCGGTTTTCAGATTGGACCAATCTCGCCGATGATAAAGGAGCTCAATCTTGAGAAAAATTGTGGCACTTGAACATATTTCGTTGGATGGTGTTATCCAGGCTCCCGGTGGGCCCGAGGAAGATACCAGCGGCGGCTTTACGCAGGGCGGCTGGGTGTCGCCCTATTCCGATGCGGTGCTGGGCACGCACTTGAGACAGCAAATGAATCGGCCGTTTGACCTGCTGCTGGGGCGTAAAACTTTTGAAATCTGGGAACCGTACTGGCCGAACCACGGCAACATCTGGCCGGGTGCCAACACGGCAACCAAGTACGTTGCCTCCAATACCCGGATAGCCAGTGACTGGCGGCCATCGGTGTTTATCAGCGGCGATGTGGCCGGGCAAGTTGCCCAACTTAAGCAGCAGCCGGGGCCGGATTTGCACGTTTGGGGCAGTGGCGATCTGCTGCAGACGCTTATGCAGCATGATTTGGTAGATGTCTTTTGGCTGATGCTCTACCCGACCACGCTGGGCAGCGGCAAGCGGCTGTTTGCCAAGGGCACCATCCCGGCGGCGTTCACAGTGACAGAAAGCGAAGTCACCCCGAGCGGTGTGTTTGTGGTGAGTTATGAGCGAAACGGCCGTAACGGCTGATTGGAGATACGATGACAAATAACCAGATGCGGGTAACGTTAGAAATTGGGCCGAAGGGTAAGAAGGTGGTAGCCATCGCCGCTGATTGGCCCGGCCTGGAACGCGGGGCCAAGACCGAGGTAGCAGCCATCGAAAAGCTGCAAGCGTATATGCCGCGTTATGCGCCAGTGGCCCGGCTGGCCAACCTGGGCACGGCGTTCGACGCGGCGCAAAACATTGATGTTGTCGAGCAGTATCCAGGCACAGGATCCACAGACTTCTGGAACATTTCGTTCGCCTTTTCAAGCCTTGACCAGCAAGAGATGTCCGATGACGAGTTGGAACGTGAGCTGGGGCTGATGCAGGCGTGCTGGGCATTTTTTGATGAGGTGCGCGGGCGTGTATCGGCGGAAATGCAAAAAGGCCCGCGCGGCGGCGGGCGCGACCGGGACCAGATCGTGCGCCATACATTTGCTGCCGAGCGGGATTGGGCAACCAAGTTGGGCCTTCTTACCCCTGACGGGGCAATGCTGACAGATGAGGGTCTGAAAACGCACCGCAAAGCGTATTGCCAGGCCATACGCGATTATCATTCACAGGGCAAGTTACCTGGCAAGCGGGCGAAATGGCCTCTGCGCTACTTGATTCGGCACACGGCCTTTCATACGCTGGACCACGCCTGGGAAATGGAAGACAAGGACCTAACTGCCCAAGAAGCGTAAGTCGGATTGGCAATCCGACCTACATTTACAGGGGTATGCGATGGATGATGAAACCGCCATCAAAGTGGTCGATGGCCGCATTGAAGTTATCTCTGAGGGGCATTGGAAACTGCTTAAACCTTAATGCGGTATTCCGGCCAACGTTTTTTGCCCATTTCTCATCAAATCAGCCTCTATATTTATTGTTTTGAGCCTCTTTTTACAGAAGATGTCTCTGATTGACGTGATCAAGGTTTATTTGTGAACCAACTGCCTATGATCATTGCGATCAGCATCTGTTTTTTAAAAAAGCATGTCTGATCATAGTGATCATGAGTTGTTTTTATGCAGATTGCTTTTGATCATGATGATCAGACTCTATTTGTATAAAAAGTGTGCTTGCACAGGATGATCACGGTCTATTTTTAAACAAACTGTTCTTGATCATGATGATCATGCCTTGATTTTTACAAAAGTGTGCCGAATTACCCCGTTTGCCTGCTGTTTTTTGCCAGGAAGAATGTATTTCCTATGACCATTGCCTCATCTTGAGAAATAAAAAGAAATAAATTATGCTGTGGCTAATCGTTTATCTCTTGCTGGCAGCTACAACTTTCTGGCAGCTAATTTGTTTGGAGGCAGTATGGTCGCGCTAAGATTTGATTCAACCGGTTCGCTTGCCTTGCGCTGGCCGTCCACTTATCGGGCGGTGGTGGCGCTGGGTGAAGCATACATAGCGTATGAAGGGAGTTTGTCCCCGGAGGCACAGTTAAAAGATATTTCGTTAATGATGATAGAGGCGGCGTTAGCTGAGGCCAAAGCGGCGATTGCGGCGGCACAAAAAGGGGAGCAGACGCGTGCCTCGGCGGGCGAGGTGGTGCAGCAGGCGCATCAAGCGATAAAACCGCTGCTGGATAGGGCCATTATGCAGCTAAAGGCGCAGCATTTTAACCATTTGGCCGCACTGGAGCAGTGGGGGCTGAATACGGTGATGAACCAGGGTAAGGTGCAGGTGCGCAAGCCGCGCACGCAGCGGCAGTGGTGGGAACTTTTGCAGGCATATGTGGCCCAAGAAGCCAGTTTGCCCCCGGCAGAGCAAATCAGCAATCCGCCGCTGGCGGTGATGCAGGAGCTTTTGCAAAAGCTGCAAATGGGGCTTACCCAGCGCACCAACGGGCGCGATCAGCGGGAAATGCATGTGGAGGCGCGGCATACGGCCGTTGCGCATCTGCTAGATTTGCTAAAGGCGGCGGCAGTTATCCGCTTGGTGGCGGATTTTAACGGGGTGCTGACGAATGAGCTGCAATTGTGGGGCTTTCAGGTGAACGGCCGTCGTTCGTCAGTGGGGTGATGGGTGGAGGGGGTTGGGGTGAGGAGATACGGCCGTATTCCACCAACATTTTTTGCGGGGTGAGGGACTATACCCCACCACAAACCTTCTCATCACCTCCAAACCGTGCCAAAGCAATTTTCTGTAAACTACCCGCTTCTATTCTTTCATGATAAGCGGCAGGAAAGAGGTGTTTGTACATTTCCCAACACTCCCAGCCGCATAGATTGCTTGTATTTCGTCTGCTGTTAGGGCACGATCAAATATCTCCACCTCATCAATCAGACCATGATAGAAAGCAGATGGACCAGAAGAGGAACCGCTGAAAGATTCAACACGGCCAAAATTCACCGGAACATCATTTTCTGCCATTGTCATCATTGAACCAGGTGATCCACTAGACATTGGAGACCCTGAAACCTGGATACCATTTACATACAGCTCAAATGCAGTCCCTCCCTTCCAAACAGCGGCAACATGACTCCACTCATTGATGAGTATTTCTGTGGTGGATTCCAATCCAGCCCAAATCTCTGGATTCACACTTTGAAAAACAGCAAACCGTAATTTTCCATTGTAGAGCGTCATGTTATAACTTGCGCCGTCAGCCATTGTCGTGTTGTATTTACTCACGATGGCATTGATGGAGTTCGGGCCATCCTGCCACAACTGGGTGTTGGGATAAATCCAGACATCAATGGTTAATTCAGTGAATCCATCAAGCTGACCACTAGGATTAGAATCGATAATGCTGACATAGTCGTCAATTCCATCAAGATTAAAAGCTTCCTCCACATATCCAGAAACAAAATTAGCCTCGGCACCGAGACTGCCGTCATGTATGCTCAAAAAATCATTAGCATTCCCATCACCTTGCCACCAGCCAACCATTCCTGCCGGAGGAATGGCACAGCCAATTGACCCGGCGACTGTTAGCTGTGCTTGCAAGGTTACGACGAAGACGACACTAACAAACATCGATAAGATGAAAGTGACTTGTTTATATGACATGGACGCTCCTTTTAAACCAGCACATCATAAAATCAGCTATAATCTAATTCCTGGAACGATTCTTCATTGAGGCAGGCAAGACAAGCATACAACGCCGGTTTTGAGATGCCAAATATTAAGCGGGTGAAATAAAATGACGAATAAACTTTTACTGCAACGTCTTGAAGGAGTGCGACAAGCGCTGGTTGCTTTATTCGAATCCAGTACGAAATTGAGTACTCATACAGATGTCATAGGGGATGAACGAGAAATATTTGTTTCACATTTTCTCGGTCAGATACTTCCTCCACAATATCGTATTGGATCGGGCGTTATAACCGATGCTCAAGGAAAAATAAGCACACAGCTTGATATTGTGATAGAGCTTCCATTTACACCGAGTTTTTCATTCATTGCTAGTACGCCGCGAGTCTATTTAGCAGACACTATTGGAGCGGTCATTGAAATCAAATCTAACCTTAAAGGGTATTTGACAGGTGCTAAACAAGGAAACGCGGAAAAGAAATTGATTACTGGTTCGGGAAATTATGAGCCACTCAAACGATTAGAACGTGATGTAATGGTTGTAGATTCCAAAACGAGACAACTAATGAAAAGCAAGACAATTCCTGCCTATGTAGTTGGTTACAAAGGCCAAAAAAAGGATACACTAAGAAAGCACCTTAACAAACTGAATCGAGTAGGTAAAACAGAAGCGAGGGACGTGGTACGTGGTATTCTTCAGCTTGAACCTCCGATCTTTGTCGGAAGCAATGACAAAAACGAGGAGGGAGATAAGGCTCTTGGTGCATTTATTAATTCCCTTCATTGGGAATTGCATCGGACAAGCCCCCTAAGTTGGCCTAATCTTCCAGCATACTTCGGTATTGAAAGAGATGTAGAAAACTAGAATGGCAGATAATCTCCAAGAATGGTCTTCAGTTCGCGAGAAGCCTTGCCCAGCTGGGGTCTGCCGAAACCACCCTCAAACCTCACTCACTCTTTCCCCACAACCCAAAACCCGCCTTACGCCGCGCTTCGCGACGGCCGTATTACTCATGAATCTCGTGCGCGCGGGTTACTTTTTCGGCAATGCCGGCCGCCAGAAAGGGGGGTAAGGTGATGGCCTGGTTGGGAACGGCCATCTCCACCCACAACAACCTGAATTTTCTATTTAAAACAGGTGCTAGCTACTGGGTACTGTCTGTACGCATTGTTATTTATTCTGGCAGATTTATCAGGCAGGCTTGCCGGATAAACTTACAAATCGAGCTTGACCCTCAGTCCATGCCAACATTGGTTGAGACTTAAAGATTGACCCTGATTTTTATAGAAGACTTACAAGCAAATGAAAATTATCCGACGTGCCGGTGGTCGCTTTCTTATCGCAGCAGGCAGCATACTAATTTATGTTCTGCTTTTCCTACTCTTCCAACCAGCTTGGGACCTGTATGCTGCCTTCTTTAATGTTATTCCTGCAGCGACTTTCGGCTGGCTTATGGGCGTACCGGGCGGCTTTTTTTATTTGTTGATTGGACTCCCCCTCAATATTGTTCTTTTTAACTCCGTCGATACTGCTTACAATCAGGTGCTTACCCATATTTTGGGCATCAGCGCCTGGACATTAATAAGCATTGGCCTCGGCTGGATGAAAGATTTACGGGTTTTAAACAAGCGAATACGGAAACAGGCGCTTGATTTAGAGGCAGAACGGAAGTTACTGCAAGAAGAAATCGTCAGGCGAAGACAGGCCGAAGACAAATTAGAGCACGAAGCGCTGCACGATCCGCTCACAGATCTTCCCAATCGCCGGTTGTTCTTTAATCGGTTGGCGCAGGCCCACACCAAGAGCAAGCAAAATCCACAGGCTCGGTATGCAGTATTGTATTTGGATGTGGATAAGTTTAAGAGCATCAATGACAGCATGGGCCATGAAGCTGGTGATCTCATCCTGAAACAGGTTGCGGGACGTTTAAAAGCTTCGGTACGAGAGATTGATACAGTCGCCCGCATGGGGGGTGATGAATTCGCTATTTTGCTTGAAGATGTGTCTAGCCTAGAAGAGATTGAACCCATTATCAAACAATTACAAAAAAATCTGGCGCTTCCCTATGAAGTGCAGCAAAACACCATCTTTAGTAAGGTAAGTATTGGCATCGTCATGAATATCATGACTTATGAACGCCTTGATGATATTTTGCGAGATGCAGATACAGCCATGTATCAATGCAAAAGCAACGGGAAAAATCAATACCAAGTGTTTGATAACAAACTCCCTGGCCAGTCATTTTCTGACCAACCAGCTACGCCCACAGTCCGTAAGAAACGTTTATAAATAGTTGTTGAAGCATATAAAAATGATACAAGCAACGGCCGTTTCACTATATTCTCTATCCGGCTGAGATAGGGATTGTCAATTGGCAATACTTGTAAAACCATCTTCCCGCAGGCTGTTGAGCAGATTTTGTAAGACGGCCGTTTCCGGCCAGGTCAATTCATCGTAAGTAAAAAATTGGGTCATACTATTCCTTTATTCATCATGAGGTTTATCACACCTTAGATATGCCATCCGGCACTTACACCAAAATCTGATTCTTGCTAACGTCGTTCGATGGCAATCTCAAACATCACACCCAATCATCGCCATTTACCTGTCCAGAGGATCCCATTGAACTGGCTACAATTTTATCGCATTCCTTTCACAATTTTTATCCCAAGCAAAATCATAAACAAATAGGTGAGTGAAAGCCCATGACCGAAAATCTCTACCCAACCCTACCCACCGTTCACGCCGACATGCTGTTCATGCACGCCCCCGCCATTTTCGACTTTCGCGACCGCACCGATATTTATTTTCCCTACCTGAGCACCTCGGGCGATGTCCCCATTACCCCGCTGTACGATTACTTCCCTTTGGGCTTTAAGTCCTTACAGCGTATGCTATGTGAAAATGGGTATCGGGTAGAGTTGCTCAATCTCTCTTCGTTGCTCCTTAAATACCCTAAAATTGATGTCGCCACGCTCTTTAAGGCCATCGATGTGCGTATTCTGGGGATTGATCTGCATTGGATGGTGCATGTGCAGGGCAGTCTAGCCGTTGCCGAACAGTTTAAGCGTATTCACCCGCAGACGCCGGTCATCTTTGGCGGCATCTCCTCAACCTATTTTGCCCAGGAACTCATCCGTTATCCTTTTGTGGATATGGTCATGCGCGGCTACGATACCCACAAGCCGATGACCCAACTTCTTGGCGCGCTGGACAGCGAGCAACAGCTGCATAAAGTCCCCAATTTATTCTGGAAAGATAAGCAGGGAGAAGTTATCGATAATGGCTACTCGTATATTGCCAGCACGCTTTCCTGTGGGATCGACTGGTCTACCATTCCTACACATCAGGCAAACGGCACATCATTTCCCATCCAGGAAGTGATCGCCACGCAAAATGCAGGCTGTGCCTACAACTGTGGCTGGTGCGGTGGCTCGCGGGATGCCTATCTCCGAATTAACCAGCTTGACCACAATATGAAATCCACCATTCACAAACCTTTGGAAGAAACGGCCTATGAATTCCAGACCATGGCGCAGATTCCCGACAAAGAGAACTATCATTTCTATACGGTCAATTCCTACAGCGAAACACACGGCCGTTTTGATTACTTTCTCGATCGGATCGGGGAAGCCAACTTCAAATCAGTCAGCTATGAGCAGTTTAAACTAACACCTGATGATGTCCTGAAAAAGATGGCAGCCACCAATCCTCGGACCTCCATCACCCTCTCCCCAGAAAGCCATGATGTGCGCGTAGCCAAGCTGGCCGGGCGTGGGGCCTACACCTCGGCCGAAATGGAAAAATGGATTGCCAAAGCGCTTGATTACGGCATTTACCAGATCGACATCTGGTATTTCGTGGGCATGCCGCAGCAAGACAAAAAATCGGTCGAAGCAACCCTTGATTACTGCGATCGTCTTCTCAAGAAATTTGAAGGGCAGCGCGTTTATCCTTACATGTGCCCCATGATTCCCTTTCTCGACCCAGGCTCTAATTTCTTTGACCAGCCGGAGCCACATGGCTACCGGCTGTTTTTCCGCTCGCTCGAAGAACATCGCCAGGGCATGACCCGCGCCTCGCTGATCAACCGCATCAATTATGAAACAAACTGGTTAAGCCGTGCCGATCTGGTGCATGTTGGCTTTTGGGCCATGCGGCGCTTAACCGAATTAAAAGCCAAGTACGGTATCTACCCCAAGGGTGTTGGCCATCACATCTGTAACCGCATTGATGACGCCCTGACCTTCACAGACGTTGTTCATGAAATCGACTGCCTGCCTGACCCGAAAGTACGCCAGCGGGAATTGGCGCGCATCGGCGACGAAATTTTGCGGCGCAACCAGGAAGTTTTTCGTCCCGCAGTAGCCAATCAAGCCTTCCCCATCAGTCGGGAAATAGGCGAACGTTGGTTTGACGAACTAATCTGGGACCAGAAAACTCTGGAACAGGTTAATTCTGTCTCATAGCCCAAAAGGTGACAGTCACTTGTGGAGGTGGCTGTCACCTATTCCCTTAATCATATAAATTCATCCCGGCAAGTTCCTGCTCCCGGTGAGCGACAAAATCATGCAACGCCTCGGCAATGGCGTGGTCGAGCGGCAGCGGTTCATACTGCTTGAGCATTTGCTGCCAGATATGCTGGGCGCGTACGGCCGTATCCGCTACCAAAACCACGGCCTGGAGCTAGACGACATCAGCTACCCACACCCTCACCGTGCACGACGATAAGCCGCTTTCTCTGGCACAAACTGTAAACTTTCGGCTGGAATATAAGCGAGGCGATTGGCAGGTGACGATGAAAACGGAAAGTAAATTAACCGCCGGTGCTACCCATTTTTACGTCACGAATTTACTGGAGGCTTGCGAGGGAACGGTCCGCGTTTTGTGAAAAACGTGGACGAAAAAGATTGTCCGCAATCTGGTATAAATCAGGAGAGGTGGCCCAGGGTTTCCCTGCCGAGCTGTTGCAGCGAGACAGTTGGGGCATGAAGCAATGCCTGCCCGGCCTTGTGCAACACCAAAAGGCGGTCGGTATGGCGGGCACGTTGCTGGGCAGCCTGTACGGCCGTTTCCAAATAATGCCAGCAGCGTTCATCTCCCATTTCCTTTGCTGTCAAACCTAATTGCAGCAGAATCAAAGGCAGTTCATCGGGGCAGCCGCCTGCATGCACAGCCTGTAAGCCCTCCCGGAAGCTTTGGTGGGCCTGGGACACGGCCGTGCCTCGTTTGTCCTCAGCCGCACGAGCCAGCAGCAAAAGCCCCCAGGCATAATGCGCCGCTGGCCGCCACCAGACCCATCGTTGATCCGCAACGGCCGTTTTCACTCGATTCAGCAGGGATTCCGCCTCCGGCCAGCGTTCAGTGTTGAACGCCACATGACCCAATCCCAGCCAAAGCTCAATATCTGCCCCAACAACGACTTCCTTTTCTCTGGGCTGGGCAGCCAGCAGACGACGCATCTGCGGCAATCGCTGTTGTGCCTGCTGCCAATCACCTAAACCCCCATGATAACCCACGCTCCACAGCAGATAAAGTTTGAGCTGTCCCGCCATGTCATCCATGCCGTCCAGCAGATCATTGGCTCTGTTCAAATCAGCCAGGGCCGCAACAAATTGACCCAGGTAAATATAAATGTCGGCACGCTGCATCAAGCCGTGTGCCAGATGGTTTGTTCCGGCAGAACGCAAATTGGCAACGGCCGTTTCCGCCGCTTCCAACGCTAAATCGGCCCGCCCCAAACGGAGCTGCATACGGGACAAGAACAATGCTTTTTGCCCCAACAGTGCGGGATCTGTCTCATCTTGTAAAAGCGTTTCAACTTCTTGAACTGGCTCTAAAGCGGTTGAATCTGGTTGTTGAAGGCTGGTCCCCTCTGCCAAAGTGAGCAATACCTGGGCTAACTTATTTGGCTGCTGGTTTTCACGAAAAAAGGTCTCAGCCTGCTTGAGCTTGCTCACGGCTGCGGTCCAATCTGCCAGGGCCAGCAATGCCTGCCCCCACAACCAATAGGCCTGTCCCAGTTCTTCTGGCGGTATATTAGGCAGCAGCGAGTTGATTACCTTGCCTGTTAAGGCTTGCACCTCGGTGTAGTGAGTCTGCCGCAGACGAATCTCGGCCATCAGATTATAGATGGCTAAGGTTTGCCCCAAGCCCTGCTGAGCGAGACATTGTTGCATGGCGCTTGTGGCCAACTCCCAAGCCTGGGCAAACTGGCCCAATCGCACCAGTAGTCTGCTGCGGGCCACGGCAATGGCAACGGCCGTTTCCCACTGTGCTTCCTCTCCCAAGGAGTCCAAATGATGCGCCGCTTGCTTATAAAATTCTGCTGCACCGCGATAATTGTAAGCAGCTTCGGCATCTTCTGCGGCCAGCAAGGCATATTTCAAACCATCCTGATTTCGCTCTGTTTGGCTGAAATGGTAGGCCACAATAGGGTATTGCGTTGGCAGCAGCTCGCCCGATTCACGAATGATCAGTTCGGCAATGTTGGCATGAAGTGCCTGTCGCCTGGCGTAGGTCAAGCTTTGGTACACGACCTGTTGCACCAAATTATGCTGAAACAGGTAGGCAGGTATCATGCCACCCGAAAGCTGCTGCACCAGATCGGTTTGCACCAGGGTATCCAACAATTCAAGCGCCGCTTCCCGGCTTAAGCCCGGTGAAATGGCTACCAAGGTGGACAAATCAAACTCACGGCCAATTACCGAAGCAACTTGCAACAAGCCTCGTTCCGCCGCCGGAAGTTGGTCCAGTCGTGCCAGCAGCAACGTATAAATGGTGTCCGACACCTGCATTTGGGCCAACCGTGTTTCGTCGATCCGTAAACGGCCGTTTCCATACTGATTCGGTTCCATGGCCACCACATTCAGGGAGAGCATCAGCTGGAGCGTTTCTTCTAAAAAGAGCGGATTCACGTCCGACTCGCGCCCCTGCCGATCCCGCAAACCCAGCCGCTGCTCAAGCACCAGCGGCAGCTGATCCGTGCCTAGCCGTTCATGAATCAGGCGGCGAGCCTGCTGCGCCGTAAAATCGTCTAGCGTGATTCGGGTGCTGGCCACCCGCGTGAGGGAATTAAGATTAAACTCATTCCCTGAGCGGTAGGTCACCAGGAACAGCAGCGGCAAATCGTAACTGTGCTGCACCAGGGCATCCAGCAAATCAAGCGAAGCCGAATCGGCTAGATGAACATCTTCCAGCACAATGAGATACGGCCGTTCCGCCACAGCTGCCGTCACGCTCTTTTGCACTAGTTTAAACAGCCTCATCTGCCGCACCACCGCTGGCAAATCGACCAGCAGCGCCGTCGAGCGCAGCGGTGCGCCCAGCAGTTCACGCCACAAACCCAAGCCATTAACCGCCTCCGGGGTCAGCTGGGCGATGCGATCATTTACCAGATGCACCTGATCGGCGGGCGGCATTTCTGGACTCAATTCAAAAAAGTCGCGCCAAACCGACACCCAGGGGGCATACGGCACATCAGACGTGTGCTGCTGGCAAACGCCTACCAGCGCGTGCCCGCCAGACTCCAGCCAGTGACGCACCCCTGCCGCCAAAAAGGGCATCTGCCCACTGCCGTAAGAGCCGTGAATGGCAACGAGGCCTCCCTGACCCTCCAGGGCTGCCGCCATGCGCGCAAACAGCTGGTTAAGTTCTTCATCTCGGCCGATGGGTGGCTGCTGCCACTGCTGAAAACGCGCCTGTGCCTGGGTGACGGCCGTTTGCTCGGCCAACACCTGAAAAATAGAAACCGGTTCTCGATGCCCTTTCAGTTCCATTGGGGGCAAGGGCTTGGCTACGATGTGCGGCTGCACGCGAACGGCCGTTTCGGCATCCACCAAAATGCCATCCGGCGGGCAAATCTGGGTCAACCGCGCCGACAAATTCACCATGCGCCCCACCACCGTGTATTCGCGCCGGTTCAATGACCCCACTGCACCGGCAAACACACGTCCAGCCGTCAGGCCAATGCGCTGGCAGCGGATAAAATCAGGGCGCTGTTGCTGCATGGCCAGGGCACAGCGCAAAGCTTGCTCTGGGGCGTCTGGCGCGACAGGTGCACCAAACAAAATATGCAGCTGGTTTCCTTTGTCTCCCATCAAAACCCGATTCACTCGACTGTTGGGACCACCATAACGCTGCACCATTTGCCAGGCCCATTGGTAATATGCTTGGAGTTGCTCTCCCGCCATCGGATCGGCAAAGTCGATGCCGTCAAATTGGACAAACATAGACGTAACGGACCGATGTTCGGAAATAGATTGGCTGCTGCGATCTTGCAGCCGTTCAAATAAAGATGGCGGAATAAAAGCGGGAACAGTTGTAATCAAGCGCATCAAGGCCGGTTGTTCATACGCTTCCCAAAAAAAGCCCTCTTGCGCGTTGGGCACAGGGGGCAGCTCATCCACCAGACGAAACGGCTCAGGGGCTGGCAGTGCCGCAGCTTTGAGCGCCGCCTGGCTGGCCACAACCTGTCCGGGAGTGGCCAACATCTGCGCGGCAACAGCTTCCTCAACGGCCGTTCCCGCCAGCACAAACTCCATATTATCCGTATCTCCGACGAGCATTTCCAGGCAACGGCCGTAGCCCACCCCAATCTTAATCGACAGCGTATAGCTATCTTTTTCCCTGGTTTGCATCATATTGACTTCGGCAAAATTTGTCTGCATCAAACGCTGCATAAACTGCGCCGAAGCCAAGGCTCGGGAAGCCGCCCGACCATCCGTATCGGGAAAATAGATCATCATGGCATCGCCATGAAAATGACTAACCGCACCACCCGCATCATGAATGGCGTTGATAAGCGACGTAAACGTCATCAGCAGCGCCCGACTAAGCGCCTCTGTCCCGCGCGCTCCGTTCACCGCCAAAGCCTCCGCCATTGGCGTAAACCCAGACATATCGGCAAACATCGTTGCCGCCTTAATCTGTTCAGACTGGCCTGGATGGAGCGGTTCATCTTGTAAAATTTTGCGCGTCAGCGTGACAGGGATATAGGCAGACAGCCGCTGAGCCAATGTACGCAATTGACTGGTGGTGCCTTCAAGCAGTGGCTGGGGGGAAGGTGATAAACTCATGGCTACAGTGAATTATAAGGAATATACGGGTAAACAGAACTAGTACTTCTTCCCTTTTAACGAGTCTCTTCTCTAATGATTTGCTTGCCACTAGGGCCATTTTCAATTTATCGGCAATTTATTACAAGTTTGATGACGTTAGCCGACAAGGACATGGGAAAATGGGTAACGCTGGGATAAACTAATGTGAATGGTTAATGTTCCACACACATAACATACAGACAAACGGAAGCAACGGGGTTGACCCCAACAGCCGACCAGACTCAGAAGTATCGTCGCGGATAGAGAAAGCAAAGCGGCCAAATAATTTTTGCTGCGGCGCGGCGCAGCAGAAGGTAAAATTATCCGCGGCTATCAGATAATTCCAGTGTTACAAAATTGGCAGCGGGTGACGGCCGTATTCAGTTCCCTGGCTATTTAGAAGCGGTACAAAGTCAAACTGGTATGCTGCGGCCAGCCTGCCTACCTTGCACGATTCGTGGGGATTGGTAGTGAATGAGGCAATGGCCTTTGGATCACCACAAAAGCGGCGGGATGTGTTGAGCAAGTGCAGAGGAACGGCCGTATCGTGCCCCCCAACGATGTATCTGCCAGGGTAACCACTGCCCTACACGACCTGTTGTCTGATCCAGCCAAACGAGACACAATGGGGAGGCGAAGCCAGGAAATCATCGCGCCTTACACCGTCACTACCACCCGCGATGCCTTTATAATGGTAATCAACCGTTGTTTGAAATAAGCCTTTTTTGAGAATGTCTTGTTGTGCAGAAGTAGAAAAACGCTGCTCCATTTGCATCATATATAGCTAAAATCCATGCGAATTTTATTATTAACCCCGCTTTATCCTCCGGCCATTGGCGGTGCCGCCGCTTATTTTGCCAATATTATGCCTCTGCTAGAGGCAGATCCTGCCATTGAGCAAATCATTCTATTAACAGAGCAAATGCAGGGCGAGCCGTGTGAACATACGACAAACAAGCTAACTGTTTTGCGCCTGCTGCCAACACGGGTTTCACGAGAACGGCCGTATCTTATTCACGCACTCACCTACATACAAACCCAGCGCTGGTTCCAACATAAATTAGCTCAATTAGTAAAGCAATATCAAATCGATTTGGTCCATTTCCATACCCGCTACCAGGGCAAATTAGCTTATCGGGCGCTGGCCAAACTGCCCATCCCTGTCCTGGCCGATTTACGGGACAAAATGAGCGATCCAGCAGGACTGGCTAAATGCAGCCAGCATTTGCTCTGCTGTGCTCAAGGAATCGTAAACTTTGCGGCGCAAGGTGGCTACCCCATTAACCACACAACCTACATTCCTATCCCATTTGTTGAGCCAATACCACGGCCAAAAACAGCTATGCAAGCCGTATGCACCCATTTTGGCCTGGGGGAACGGCCGTTTTTATTTTATGCTGGCGACATGACGGTAAACAAAGGGATTTTTAATTTGCTGGATGCCTTTGAGCATTGGCAGGAAACGCATCAGGGCATTAATTTGGTTCTGGCGGGGATGAATCGAGCGGGACGGCCGTTTATAAACCGCATTAAAAATCTGCCCCAAACTTTCTTTTTAGATCATGTTCCCTATGCCCAGGCAGTATCATTAATGCAGGCATCAGAAATGGTTCTGTTGCCGTCCCGTTCTGAAGGTTTGCCACGAACAATTTTAGAAGCGGTATCATTGGGTAAAAAAGTCTTGTGCCCGCCCAATGTCCCCGAATTCGAGACATATCTACCCGATTTTGTTCTGCCGGAAATTACACCAGACGCCATTGAAACAACCCTGAACGCTATTTGGAACAGCCCGAATCTTCCGAATTATCCGCTAGATAACCACCGTGTCGAAATGATCGTGGCGCAGCTTGTAGCTGTCTACAAAAAAATGATCGGACACAGGTAAAGGGCAGCCACTACACAACCATTTATTGTTTATGTCAATAATACCTCCCACTTATGTCCTTGATGCCCGCACCGCTACGGATCACTTTCCAGGCATCGGCCGTTATGTGAGCCATTTAGCCCGACACCTGGTGTCGCTGCTGCATCCAGATGAACAGCTGCTGCTGCTGTACAATCCACAGGCTGAGTCAAGCTGGACACTGCCCCCGGTTCAAGACAACGTGACGCTAATCGCTACGGCCGTTTCCCCCTTTTCTCTTAGCCAACAATGGCAAATTCCCCGCCTGCTGCGCCAGATAAATGCCACTGTCTACCACAGTGCTTATTATCTGATGCCGTATCGCCCTGGCGTACCCACTCTGCTGACCTTGTACGATCTCATCCCAGAGCAGTTCCCGCAACTGGTGTCGCCACAGTCCCGGCTGCTAACTCGTTTAGCCACCCAGTTGGCAGTGCGAGCAAGCGATCATTTTTTAGCCATTTCAGAAGCGACACGGCAAGACTTTTTGGCAAGTTATTCACTCAAGCCAGCGAACATCACGGCCGTTCCCCTGGCCGCAGATGCCCAGTTTCAACCTCAATCGGAAACGGCCGTATCCAGCCTACACCAAAAATTCAATCTACCCGAGCAATATGTCCTCTACCTGGGCATCAACAAACCACACAAAAATCTGGCACGATTAGTAGAAGTGTGGGAAACAGTTGTCCAACAGTTGCCAGATGCCCCACAGCTAATCATCGCCGGTGCCTGGGATGCGCGATACGAGGCAGTAAAAACGGCCGTTGCCCACCACAATTTATCCGCAAAAGTCCGTTTTCTGGGACGGGTGCCGGATAAGGATTTGCCAGCGTTGTACAGTGGCGCCCTGCTGTTTGTTTTTCCAAGTTTGGCAGAGGGCTTTGGTTTGCCCGTTCTAGAGGCAATGGCCTGCGGAACGGTCGTTGCCTGTGCTCAAACGTCCAGCTTGCCAGAAGTCGGCGGGGAAGCCGTTGCCTATTTTGATCCCACCAACAGCCAGGAAATGGCCGCCGTGTTAATCGCACTTTTGCAGGATGAGCAAAAGCGAGAAGCGTTAGCAAAAAAGGGAATTGTGCAAGCTGAAAAATTTTCTTGGAGGGAAACGGCCGTTGCCACCCTTACCCAGTACCGTCGCCTTGCAGAAAAAGCAATGCCAGGTCCGGCAGCACAGCAAAGTAACAAGCCATCGGTTAAATAGCTAAGGCGCCGGAAGTAACGCCCGCAGTTGGGAAACCACCATCTCCATCGCCACTTTATTCAAACCACCATTGGGAATAATTACGTCAGCAAACCGCTTGCTTGGCTCCACAAATTTAATATGCATAGGGCGCACCGTCTCCAAATATTGCGTCACCACAGATTGCAGAGAACGGCCGCGTTCCCCAATATCCCGCTGTAACCGCCGAATAAAACGCACATCGGCATCTGTGTCTACATACACCTTAATATCCATCAACTCACGCAGCCGCCGCTTGGTGAAGATCAAAATCCCATCGACCAAAATGATGGGCGCGGGTTCCACAAGCACTGTCTCATCCGTACGGCGATCCGTGGTGAAGTCATAGACAGGCAACGGGATCGCCTTCCCGTTAAGAAGCTGCTTGATATGTTTCACCATCAGCTTCGTTTCCAGCGAATTGGGATGATCGTAGTTCAGCTGGCGACGCTCTTCAGGAGTAAGATCAGGTTGATCACGATAATAGGCATCGTGGGGCATGTAAGCAATTTGCGAAGCGCCCACTGCGTCCAGAATGGCTCGGGCCACCGTGGTTTTACCTGAGGCGGTCCCACCGGCCACGCCAAATACAATGGGGCTTTTGGGGTCATGTTGATGCATTCCACTCATGGCAGCAAATCATACCCTGCCCCCACGACATCGACAATGACGCCGACACCATTTGCCATTCTCCTCAGCCTAAAATTGATGACCAATTTCTCCTGTATTTAACGCAATTGTAAGCGATGCCGTAAGCTTGACTACCTAAATTTTGTATATTAGAATTAGTTGATAAATCAACTAGTTGTGTATGCAACTATTTCCTTGTTTGTAGATTAACTGGATACGGCCGTACAGCACATGTTCACCACGGGAAGAAAGTGAACCAATCCTTGCCCCCCCAACCGGGGAATAAAATCACCCTCACGATTACAACATTACGCCAGCACAACCAGGTGCTGGATACCCTACTTTTTGCTGATTATAACCGCTGACACCTAACTGAAGGTGCGGCGGTTTTTTTGTTCTTAATAGATCGAAATTTCACTGAGCTGAGAAGCATTTTGGAGGAAACATGAGTCAAAAATTGAAAATGAAGTGGCATATACTGATTGGGGCCAGCCTGCTGTTGCTGCTGGCTGTACCCTTCAATCTGGCCTTTGGAGCAGATTGGGTTGTTGCCGGAAGCTTTCAGGATGATTTGCCCGGCGCACCGTGTGGCGAGTGGGACAATGCCTGCGCGGCCACAACCACTGAAGATGTAGATGGTGATGGCGTCAATCGGCTCATCGCCGATGGACTGCCCGCAGGCACCTACGAATACAAAGTGGTAGAGCTAGGTAATTGGGGCAATGCTCATCCGGTCGATAACGTTTCCATCATCACTGATGGCGGACAGGTGCGTTGGTACTTCTTGCCCGGCGACAATCTTGTGGCCGACAACTTTAATCAATGTATCGCGACGGTTGCTGGCGATTTTCAGAGTGAATTGGGCGGTAATGATTGGTCACCCGATAACTTGCGCACCATGCTGTGGCAAGAATCGCCCGGCAGCGATTGGTACAGCTTCACCGCCACCGTCCCCGCTGGAGACTGGCTCTACAAGGTTGCCCGTAATGAAGCATGGAGTGAAAGTTATCCAGTAGACAATGTGGCTTTAAGTTTGTCCACCGATACCCCTGTCACCTTCCGCTACAACTGCGCCGACAACAGCGTAGAGCACACCATTCAGACCACAGCCGATCCTGAATGGGTGGTGGCAGGTAATTTCCAGGATGATTTACCCATTTCTGCTGCCTGCGGCGAGTGGAACAACATCTGTGCCGAAACCGGCATGGAAGACAACAACGGCGACGGCGTTTATCGTTTAGAAGGCGATAATCTGCCCGCTGGTGGTTACGAATACAAAATCGTTGAATTTAATAATTGGAACAATGCTTATCCAGCCGACAATGTTGCCTTCACCGCCAACGGCAACCAAATGCGTTGGTACTTCCAGCCCGGCTCCAATAATGTGGCTGACAATGCCAACCAATGTATTGCCACAGTAGCTGGCAGCTTCCAGAGTCTGTTGGGCGGCGGTGATTGGGCACCCGATAACCTGCGCACCATGCTGTGGCAGGAAGCCCCTGGCAGCGATTGGTACAGCTTCACCGCCACGTTACCGGCTGGTCTTTACGAATACAAGATTGCCCGCAACGAAGCGTGGGACGAGAGCTATCCTGGTGGCAACGTTGTGTTGGATGTGGCCTCTGAAACGGCCGTTACCATCCGCTACAACTGTGCCGACAACACCGTGGAAGACAGCATCAACAATCCCAGCGGCGGGGCCAGCAATGACAACGACATCTGGTGGAACGACCTGGGGCATGACAGCCGCGACACGTTGTTCCGTACGCCTGGTGGCGCTGTAGAAGCTGGTACGGCCGTTACCCTCCGTTTGCGTGCTGCCAATAACGATCTTACCGGGGCACAAGTACGTGTCTGGGACGACCGCCTGAATACCCAAATGCTGCTCAACATGAGCCGCGTAGCCGATGATGGCACCTACGAATACTGGGAAGCCACCGTGCCTGCCAGCACTGAACCGACCATTTACTGGTATCGCTTTATTGCTCAAGATGGAACGGCCGTTGCCTACTACGAAGATGACGCCACCCGCAACGGTGGCTGGGGCCAAACCTTTGGCGACAGCCCCGACAATGGCTGGCAGCTCACCGTTTATGATCCGACTTTCCAAACACCAGACTGGGTGAAAAATGGCATCATGTACCAGATTTTCCCCGAACGGTTCCGTGATGGTGATCCGGCCAACAACATGCCCGCAGGCAGCTTCCATTATGATATCCCTGGCGGCAGCATTGTTCGCTCTGAGGGCAGCGATTGGCACACGCCAATTTGCGATCCGCGCGATGAAAACGAATGCTTTGGTGCTTACAGTCATAACTTCTATGGTGGTGATTTGCAGGGTATCCTCGACAAACTAGACTACCTGCAAAGTTTAGGGGTAACGGTCATTTACATGAACCCCATCTTTGAATCGCCGTCGAACCACAAATACGACACCACAGATTTTGGCGTCATCGACGACAACTTTGGTGATTTGGCGCTGTTCCAGACGTTGGCTGCTGAAGCACACAGTCGCGGTATTAATCTGGTGCTAGACGGTGTGTTTAACCATTCGTCGTCGGACAGCATTTATTTTGATAGATACAATCGCTATGCCTCCGAAGGTGCCTGTGAATCCGTATCCAGCCCGTTCCGCGACTGGTACTACTTCTCACCACAAACGGCCGGGCCATGTACCGGGGACACCACCTACGAATCCTGGTTTGGCTTTGACAGCCTGCCCAAATTGAACTCTGGTAATCAGGATGTGCGGGATTACATTTGGGCCGGTGGCGAAGACGCCATTGCTCGCTACTGGATGCAGTGGGCCGATGGCTGGCGTCTGGACGTGGCTGGAGATGTTGATCCTGGTCTGACCAATGACCCGAACAACGATTATTGGGAAGGGTTCCGCGATGCGGTTCACACCACCAACCCCGATGCCTACATCGTGGGGGAGGAGTGGAACGTGGCCACTGCCTGGACGCTGGGCCAGGAATGGGACGCCACGATGAACTACCAGTTCGGCTCGGCCATCATGAGCTTCTGGCGCGACAGTGAGTTTGTGGACAATGATCACAATTCGGGCAGTTCTGCGGGCATATTGACGCCGCTAACACCATCTGACCTGGATGCGCGGCTGCACAATTTGGAAGAGCGGTACCCACCCGAAGCATTTCAGGCGATGATGAACCTGCTGGGCAGCCATGACACCAATCGTGCCCTGTTCATGCTGGATGAAAACACCGGCTTGCAGGACGACACCCTGTACGACAATCCCAACTACGATTGGAGCGACGCCATGACCCGCCTACGCGGCGTGGTGCTGCTGCAAATGACGCTACCCGGTGCGCCCACCATCTACTACGGCGACGAAGTCGGGCTGGTAGGCCCCGTCACCTGGGATGGCTCCACCTGGCAGGATGACCCGTACAACCGCCTGCCCTATCCCTGGCTAGACGAAACGGGGACACCGTTCTACAGCCATCTACAATCACAAAGCAGCCAGGATGCGCTGTTTAATTACTATCAGACACTGACGACAGCGCGGAACAACTCTGCGGCGCTGCGCGTGGGCAGCTTTGACACGCTGCTGGTGGATGACGGGGCGAATGTTTATGCTTACGGCCGTCTCCTACCAGACTATTCTGATGCCGCCGTGGTTGTGGTCAATCGGGCTGCTTCTGCCCAGGCTGTGACCGTGAACGTGAGCGGTTATCTACCCATTGGGGCAACCTTTACCGACGCACTCAACGGCGGCAGCTACGCGGTAGATGCTTCTGGCAACATTGTGCTGAGCAGCGTGCCCGGTATGAGCGGCACAGTGCTGGTACTGGACGGTGCTTTGAGTGCGCCGCCAGCGGCTGTGACTGATTTGGGGGTTACGGCCGTTTCCAGCAGCAATGTTGACCTGGGTTGGAGCGCGGCCGCAGGCGCAACCAGCTACGATGTTTACCGCAGTTTGGTACATGGTGGCGGCTACACGCTGGTGTCTAACGTAGCTGGCACCAGCTACAGTGACACCGGCCTGACCGTAGCAACCAACTACTACTATGTGGTTGTTGCTCGGGATGATGCGACGCAGCTGGGTTCCGATTTCTCCAATGAGGTGGCGGCCACAACCGCGTACAACATCGGTTGGGCCAATCTGCAATGGCCGCCAACGCTGAACCACACCATCAGTGCCATCAACCGCACAGAAAACGTGTACGGGCAGATCTGGATCGATGGCATCACCAGCCAGCCAGGAGCGACACCCGGCCTGCTGGCCGAGGTTGGTTTTGGCCCCATTGGCTCCACTCCAGACGGCAGTTGGACCTGGTCCAGCATGGCCTTCAACGTCGATAGTGGTAGCAATGACGAGTATGTGGGCAGCATGTTACCAGATGAACTGGGTACCTTCTGCTATACCACGCGCTACAGTGGCGATGGCGGCGACAATTGGTTCTACGCCGTGAACGGGCCAGACGAAGGCAATGCAACTTGTCCAGGACCGTTTGGCGTGCTAACGGTCATTGCTGGCGCAGATACGACAGCTCCAGAAGCACCAACCAATCTGGCGATTGCGGGCACAACTAGCGGCAGCATTTCGCTGGCCTGGGATGCCCATCCTAATGCCGACAGCGATCTGGTTGGCTTTGAACTGTATCGTGACGGTACACGTTTGGCGACCCTGGCGGATCCTACGGCGACGAGTTTCACCGACACCAACGTGTCAACTGGGGCAACTTACAGCTACTATCTGGTAGCCTTCGATACCAGCTACAATCGTTCGGCACCGTCTAACACTTTAGACGCCACAGCCGAAGCCAGAACGGTGAGCGTCACCTTCCTGGTGGGCGTGCCGGATTACACGCCGGGTACGGTTTACATCGTGGGTGATTTGGATGCGTTTGGTCCCTGGAACCCCGGTTTGGTACCGATGACGCAGGTGGATGCCACTACCTGGAGCTACACGCTGGATATTCTGGATGGTACGGCCGTTCAGTACAAGTTCACACGCGGCAGCTGGGAAACGGTTGAAGCGTGGGGCGAAATCATCGGGCTGACCAATCGGGCCATGACGGTGAGCTACGGCAACGACGGCACCCAGCTGGTAGACCTGACAGCCACTGATTGGGGCACTGGCCCTGATGAGACCAAAGCAGTACAGCTGTGGCGTGATCCGATTGTAACGGCCGTTTCCCCAGCCGATGGCGCAACAGATGTGGCGGTAGATACCAACGTCTCCCTCACCTGGAGCCTGCCCATGGATGACGGAGCCAGCTTCGAGGTTTCGGGGCCATCCGGTGTCATCTCCGGCACGTTTGTGATGACAGATACGAACCACACGGTACTGTTTACACCTGCCATGCCGCTGGAACAGAGTACAACGTACACCGTGTCGGCCAGTGGTCAGGTGAGCAACGGCAATGTGCAGCAAGCAACTGCGTCATTCAGCTTCACTACCCACGTGCCCACGATTGATGAGCAGTTCGATGCGCTCATCGCCAAGCTGCAAATGTTGACAGATGCCAGTGAGTTCCCTGGCCGCGTGGGGCAAAATCTGGTGCTGCGGGCTGAGCGTGCTCAGTTTTATTACGACGTCGGCTTCAACAATCCAGCTATTCAAAATCTGATCATTATTATCAATGTGACAGATGCAATGGAAAATGCCGGTTTCCTCTCGGCGGCGGATGCGGCTGAGGTACGAGATCTGGCGACAGGTTTGATTACCGCGTTGAGTAACTAACTGTTACAAAGTTTGTCATGAATGAAAAAACGGCCGTTCCTGGGTAGGAACGGCCGTTATTTGAGGATCAATGTGAGTGATTGGGGTGAAAAAATAACTCAGGCAGAAGGCCAGGAAGTTATCGACAAGGTGGTTGCTGCCTTTCAAACTCAATCTAAAGAAGTTTCTATTAATATTCAACGATTGATTGATCCAATAGGCCAAAAAGGTGTTTATCGAATACAGTTGGCGTTTGAGGTTGGTATAGACCTTGTCAATGAATTTTTTAATACCCCCCAGGGCATACGAGGCCATTATTACCATAGCCCAGAGCTTGGCGATGATTTTACGCGACGATGTATCGGTGCGCTAAGCAGTCAAATAAAATTAAGGTGGCAGCCAACGATTGAGTGGATCATTGACCAAATAAAGCCCCCTAAGCCACTTGAACTCGATCCTGCAGAAGTGGAGAGGGTCCAAAAAATCAGTTTAGATCAATGGGGTAAATGGTTTGACTGCTCACTTGAAAATGGCAAAATTTGGCCGACGGAACAATGGTCGGAGAAATATCCAAGAACGCCTCTTTTCCAACCAGGCGAAAATTTAGAAAAAGAATGGGACCAATATAGGTGGCTCTATTCAGACACCCTTGAACAATTCGCTGAAGAAAACATAAAAAACTTAAAAGAGGCCATAAAACAACGTGGCGGCGTCGCTGTTTCTGAGGTTTCCTATGAACAAAGAGCGGTTTTAGGCAGCAAGAAACCACTTAAATGGAAAGCGCTCGATATAAAGGGCGGTTGGGTAGACCCCTTAACCTTAATACCCTGGACACATCCATCCAAAAGGTACCGTGCGCTGCAAATTCACCACCTCGGATTTTCATAAATGACATTATGTGCCACGGCATAAGGCCAGCGTAGCCCGAAGCTCCCAGTTCTTAGCTTTTTGTTCCTGAGCGCTACGAATCGCTTTTTGCCAACTCGCCTCAGCCCGGGCCACCTCTCCCGCCAATAAGTAAAGCTCCCCTTTCAGACGCAATATTTCCGCTTCAAAATAGAGCTCTTGCCGCTGATACACTTCCATCTCGGCATGTTGCAAAGCGTGCCACGCTTGCTCAATTTGGTTACACTGCCGGTGAACATCTGCTAGCAGCAGCCAGCGTGAACTGAGACCCAGCTTGCTGCCAACGTCAGCTTCCATAGCCATCCCCCGCTGCATCAAGGCTAACCCTTCCGCCGCAGAATTTCCTGTGAGGCCGCTCTGCTGTCGCAAACAGGCCACAATCATGATGTACCCTTGATAAAACGTGCTCAAGGCCAGCATTTGGGCAAAGTTTCCTTCTTTGGCCAGTTGAACGGCCGTCTCCACATGCCATCTGGCCGTTTCTAAATCCCAGGAATACCAGATATTCGGGGTACCACCTGCCAAAAGATGGGCAAACGTCGCTGTGTACGGGTGATCCAACGCGGCGCTCCAGGCCAATGCCTGCTGCAAACAACGCTTGGCCTTTGCCAGCTCGCCCATGTGTAACAGCACATGCCCCTGCCAGATCATCGCCCCGATGCCAGGGTCCTGCCCAAAGGTATAAACCATTGGCTGGTGCCGTGCCGGATCATACAGGCTGCTGGCCAACTGAAAATGGGCCAGGGCCTCTTCATTGCAGCCCATGAAAAAAAGCGGCAGCCCGGCCAATACGTGGGCCTGCATCTGACGCATATCGCTAATCGTTTCTTGTTCAGCGACGGCCAACATTTGCTGTGAAACGGCTGCTGCCTGAATCAAATTGCCGCTAACAGCATAGTAGGAGGTCAGCCAAAAGAGACTGGTTACCATTTCCGGCGCGGCAGAAATACGGCCGCATAAACTATAGGCACGATCATAAACCGCTTTTACCTCTGGTGAGGCATACCCCTGGATAGCTAACAAGGCTGCGCCCAGAGCAAGCTGGCCATCGATCTTTTGCCGAATGGTGCCAGCCGTTTCCGGTAAGGTTGCCAACAGCGCCAGACTGCGACGATAGTGGTTAATTGCTTCGGCCTGCGCCGAGAGCCGCAAGGCGTGTTCACCTGCCAGCTGGTGATAATACACCGCTCTGGCAACAACCTGTGCAGCATCAAAATGATAGGCCAGCTCGGCGGCAATGGACATAAGCTCCAGGTTGGCAGCCTCATATAAACGAAGCAGCGCCTCGCCCGTTGTTTGGTGCAGCTGAGCACGTTCGATGGCATCGAGACGGCCGTACACATATTGCTGAAATAAACTGTGGCGAAAACGGTAGCGGGAAATGGTCTCCGTGCCTACCTGCTGCCGCCCCACCGCCTGCACCAGACGGTAACTGCGGGCGAACTCCCCGCTTAAAAGGCGAATGATTTCGGGTAACGGCCGTTGCAATACCTGGGCCACCAACTCCGCCACAAACGTTTCACCCTGAACACTCGCTACCCTTAGCAGCTGCCTGAGGGTTTGTGGCAAACGGCCGATTCGCTCAGCAATGATTGCCTCCGTTTTAGCAGGCAGCTTTGACCAGGAAACGATGTCCTGCGCTTGCCAGCAGCCTTGGACATCCCGCCACAACGCGCTGCTTTCCTGCAAATTCGTCACCAGTTCCACCGTGAACAAAGCATGTCCCTGCGTCTGCGCAAAGAGGGCCTGGCGAAAATCTTCATTCAATTGATTTGGCTCCGCATCCAGCCAGGCATCCACAAAAGCCCGGCCGTCGGCGCGGTTTAGCGCCACTTCAATATCGCCAAAAGCGCGCGCCAACTCATGAGAAAATCGAATCAAGGGATGACGACTCTCTCCCGGCTGACGAGGCAGCAGCTCTTCTGGGCGATAGGTGCCCAAAAGCAGAATGGGATAGCCGGTAAGCTGCCGTTGCAAATAAAAAATCAAGTCGAGAGAAGCGCTGTCAGCCCAGTGCAAATCATCCAGCAGGAGCAGTAAAGGACCATGCTGGCTAAATTGTTGCAGGAAGTGGGCCATCTGCCCAAAAAGAATTTCCTGCGGTGGACCCTGGGAAACGGCCGTTGGCCGCACATCATCTGGTAACAAGGTGGCATCTACCAAAGTCGCCAGGCAATCAGGGGCCGCATCTTGCAGCAAGGCAACGGCCGTTTGGCGCAAAAACCAGAGCCGATTGATTTGGACACGCGTAAAGGCACCACTGCGCCATAAAGGTTCAAGGTCGCCCAAAGCATACGCCAGGATGGCGCGAAATGGTCCATACGGATTACCGGGGCCCAAATGAGCCTGGCAAGCGCCAAAGAGAGGAATCAGTTGGGGAAACCGATCTTGTGCCTCCTGGGCAAAAGTTTGCAGCAGGCTGGTTTTGCCGCTGCCGGCTTCCCCTGTAATGAAAACCACCTGTCCCTGGCCCGCCACGGCCGTTTCCGCAAAACAGTTTAATCGGGCCATTTCTGCCTGCCGAGCCACAAATGGCTGGGAAACAACCACAGGCGGATCGGCCAAAAATTCAGGGGAACGCTCAGCAGCCTTTTCCTCTGGCGGCTGATCGCGAAGCTGTTCATAAAGACGACGGGTGGCCGGTTCCGGAGCGACGCCTAGTTCTGCCGCCAGTTCCTGCCGAAACTGCTCGTAATGAGCCAGGGCAGCGGCCCGCTGCCTGGTTTGGGCCAGCAGCCGCAGCAGCTGGCGCTGGCCCGGCTCATACCACGGCTCAATGCTGACCTGCTGCCAGGCGTAGTGTACGGCCGTTTCCGGTTGGTGGTGGGTTTCGTAATAAGTGGTCAGGCGGTTGAGCGTGTGCAGCAGCTGCCGCTGAATTTGTTCCCGTTTGAGCAAAGCCCATTCCTCAAAAGCGATACTGTCATCAATGGAGAAGCCTTCCAGGAAACGGCCGTTTACCAGTTTCACGGCTTCATCCATTTGGGCCAGATCTGGTTCCGGCTCATCAAGCAGCTGGGCAAATTGAAGGGCATCGACGGCGGCCTGGCTGCCAGCATTAAATTGGAGGGATTGGCGAGTGATGTGTAGGTAACGGCCGTTTTCATCATCAATCACCTGGCGCAGATTGGCCAGCGCGCGGCGCAAGTTGGCCAGGGCTTTGGCTTTGGGCTGGTCGGGCCAAAACAATGCCGCCAAGGCTTCACGGCGCAACGGCCGTGTTTGTTCAACTGCCAGATAAACCAGCAGCGCGCGAACTTTATCTGAGATGAAACCGGAAACAGGGGCTTGGTTGGTTGTGATTTGCAGTGGTCCCAGGGTTGAAATTTCAAGCTTGGCCATGAAATACCCTCCTCACTGGTCCTTTTTCATTGTAAGGGATGGGAACGGCCGTTGGCACCTGACAAAGATCATTAAATCATCACAACGACTGGACGTTTTCTTAACGGTTGCCTGCTACCCTGCCAGGAAGGAAGCAGATTTTAAATGAGACTGAGCTGCGCTGAAGCATTATGGAACCAATCAAGGCAACATACCGCTCCTATTTGTTGCGACTGTGGCAGACGGAACAGAACGGCAACTTTGTCTGGCGCTGTTCTCTGGAAGAGGCCAGCACTGGCCAGCGACAGAATTTTGCCAGTTTGGCAGCGCTGCTGGCCTTTTTGCGGGCCGAAACAGGTGAGCAACCGGTTATGAAACAGAAGGAGGAAACATCATGAAAAAAGCATGTCTTTTACTGGTGATATTTTTATTTTTGCTGGCAGCCTGCGGTGATAGTGATGCCGATGTCACAGAAACGGCCGAATCGGTACCGACAAATGTTGCATTGGCAGAACCAACAGTGGAACCTACGGCCGTTCCCACCAATACGGCCGTTCCCGAACCCACGGCCACGCCAGAACCAACTGACACACCTGCCCCGGCGCTGATCACGTCGGCAGATGAAATAGTGGGCATCTGGTTGGGAGCGTTGGCTGGGGAAACTGGCTATGTGATGTATACGGCAGACGGCCGTTTCTACGTCGCTCTGACTGAGGAAAATCTGGTATCCGCGCCACGCGTCACGGGTGAATACTGGTTTGAAGATGGCCAGATTCATCTGCGCGATCTGGCAAACGCCGGGCATTGGACCGAATGCAGCGCCGAGGTGGTGGGCATTTACGATGTGCTTGACCTGGGTGAGAAGACAGTTCAGTTCCAAACGGTGGATGATGCCTGCAACGAAGGGGGCTTCACCCGCAACTATCTCTTTGCCAATTTGAAACAAGAATGGCAGTCTGAGCCAGTAGCAATCGCTGGTGAAACGATGCCGGAACTAGCCACCGCGCTGCAAGCCATTGCCGATACCTGGGTAAACGAAAACGGCGTGCCCAGCGTCATCTTCATGGTTGACATGCCTAATACAAATTTTACTTTTCAGGGCGCGGCCGGGCTGGCTAATCCAGAAACGGGCGAAACAATCGTGCCGGAAGACCAATTCATCATCTCCAGCATGACCAAGACGTTTACGGCCGTTACTATCCTCAAACTCGCAGAACAGGGAAAACTCGCGCTGGACGATGCCATCAGCCTGTACCTGCCCGAAGAGCTGGTGGCGCAGCTGCTGGTGCTGGATGGCCAATCGTACGGCGAGGAAATTACGGTGCGCCAGTTGCTCAACCACACCAGCGGCCTCGGTGACTTCTCCAACGGCGTAGATGTTGATGGCAACGGCGTGCCCGACTTCAAGGAACTGATTTTGGGCGAGCCGGACACCATCTGGGATGAATCAATGGTGCTGGCCTGGGCTATCGACAACGTGGAGCCAGTTGGGCAGCCTGGGGAAATGTTCAATTACAGCGACACCAATTACCAGCTGTTGGGCCTGATCATCGAGGCAGCATCAGGGATGGAACTGCACGAAGTATACCGCCAGCTCATCTTTGAACCGCTGGCGATGACACACACTTACTTTGAGTTTCGGGAACCGGTGGTTGCAGGAGTAGACGGCCGTTCCGTCAGCAACGCCTACTACAACGGCGTGTTGTGGAATGAGCTGGACAGCCATTCCTATGAATGGGGGTCTGGTGGCCTGGTTTCCACCGCCCTGGATCTGAACCGCTTCCTCTGGGCCTGGGTCAATGATGATCTGTTTGATGATCCGGCCAGCAAAGAAGCCATGACCACCTGGGTCACCACGCCAGACTGCGGCACATCCTACGGCATGGGGCTGTATCGCTTTGTCTACGAAGAATGTGACATTCCCGGCCTGGGGGAAAACATGGGCCATCCTGGTTTGTTCAACAGCTTTGCTTTTTACTGGCCGGAACAAAACGCCACGCTGATTGGCACGCTCAACAGCAACGAGCCGTCGCTGGGCTTTTTTGGCCTCATTATTGAAGCCATGTTCACGATTCAAGAGATGGGTGGCAGGTAATTTGGTTAATCAAAACGGCCGTTCCGGGGTGGGAACGGCCGTTTTTTTACCACTACTTACTGTCAGGGTTTGATAGCAACCGGCAGGTAAATCAGTGCTGGGCTACTCTTGGCGGCGAAGTACGGCAGGCCATAGGACATGGCCACCGAAACATTCCCACTGCCATCGACTGCCTGTGCGAAATATTCAATTTCCGTGTCTAGCGGCACAGAAACTACACCCATTGCCACCTGCGTCACCGGATCATAACTTAATTCAGCCAGCTTCCAGGTTGTTGACGGCAGTTCGCGATACAGCATCACCACGCGGTAAAGCTCAGAGCTGTCATCCGTTACCTGCACCTGGAAGGTTACCTGATTGGCAATGCGATTAGCCCATACATTCCAAATGCTGGGGGCAATGAAATCATCGCTGTCAAACGGCGTATGATACACTTCAAACTCCAGACTATCATACAGACGCTGCGTGCCAATCGTTTCAGCCACACCGCCAGTCGCCGCAAACTGTCCCGGAATCATCACCAAGCGCTCCACCGATTCACCTCCAATCGACAGATAACGATTGATGCTGCCCAACGCCACCGGGTACCAATAATCCAGCGGGAAGAGTGGCTCTGGTTGTAAAATGCCCACTTCTTCGGTAATGAGCTGAGACACAACCGGATTAAAGCCAGGGATTTCCGTGAAGGAACCACCGGTCATCAGAACCCCATGAGCCACATTGCCCGACTGGCTGACGCTTACACTGCTTAACGGCTGGATGGGCTTGCCGCCCGCCACGTACACATCATCTTCGCCCGTTAGCGTGTAATAGCTGCCCAGGCCAGATATGCCATGCTGATCAAAGGCAAAGTTGAAGTTCAGCGGGGTTGTCGTTAAACCACTACCCTCAACCCGCTGTACGGCCGTATCGTCTATCGCACTCTTGCCCCATAAAGAGGTCGTCGTGGTTACAGGCATGTTAATGCGCAGCATTGGCAAGCCATAAAGCGTCATCTCTTCCAATACTTTCTCATCATAGTTGCTAAAGGTACCACCAGCCATTCCGTTATAATATTGCTGCTTGGCCATGCGCAGAGCCTGGCCCACCGTTTGCGGCCCTTCACTCCAGTTACCCAAAGCATCAACATAGTTGACCATCAACGCCTCTGAATAGGCCACCAAGTCTGAATCGCCATAGCCGTAGCCCGTATTGCCCAGGAAGCTGGCCGCCTGCGCATTAAACGCCTGCGGCCAATCCCGGTCAGTGGTAGCTGAAGATGTGCCCCCATCTGGAATATTCAAACCAGAATGACAGCCCACCGAGAACACAACCGTTCCTGTGTAATCAGTACCGGCTATTATCTGTTCGGCAAAAACATCCGGCGGATTATTCGGGAAAAAGCGGTAATGCTCAAAGTGCGAATTTAGCGAAATGAGATCAGGTGCTGTTGGCATAGTAAACAAAGTATCGCTAAACAATTGTCCTGACCAGTTGTTATCAATAAAGGTTGTTTGCGAAATAAGCGTTACACCCTGAGACAACAGCGTATCAGTAATAACGTTGGCTTGATCAATGAGGAAATCATAGCCAGTAACCAGAGCATCGTTAGGCGTCAACACAGGTTGAGCCAGGAAAGCGTCAACTACACCCAGAATTTCAGAGGGGGTTTCCACCAAACGGCCGATTCCATACTGCGGTAGATAAAATTCACGATCCTTGAAGGGGAACGGGATTGGCGCCGCATAATAATCATCCGTGAGGAAATAACGCAGCTCCAGCGAGCCAGAAATCTCAGTGGATTCAGCAATGGTTGCATAGTTGCGCTCATTGGCCACCAGGGCCTCATCCCGAATGCGCCGCTGCGGAATCACCCGGTCTTCGCCCACCAGCACGATGTATTCCAGATTGGGGTACGCGGGCAGCAGCGAATAGATTGTTGATTTGATTTGAGCCGCCACACAGTTGGCCTCTAATGGATTTCCAGGTGAGCTATTCCAACTGTTGTAAGCATTTTGCACCCAAAAGTAGTTGGCGTCGGCAAAATCCACAATGACACCGTTCACATCAGGTTGGCTTGCCAATGTGTTTAAGCGTGCCATCAGATTAGTGATGGTGGCAGCTTCACTGGGATAAAGTTGACCCATCTCATCTGAATTGGCCAGAATGAGAGTTCGGACATTCGGATCAACCGCAGGTGTAGCTACTGTATCAAAAGAGTCGCAAGAAACGGGATTATATGGATCTACCGGCGGAGAGACACTAATGCTCAATTCAAACGTCGTACCCAACACCTCTGGTTTTTGCGGTACGACCGCTAGATAGTAAGGGCCGTATAGTTCTTGCACATTGTAGGCAATAGTTTCAGGCGTCAGATCAGGCTGAATGGAAACGGCAACCAGCGTGCCAATGTTCCCTACCTGCCCAATGTTGCTCAGTTGCCCTATGTTGCTAAGCTGGCCGATATTGCTGAGCTGACCAATGTTGCTGAGCTGGCCCAAGTCAACCAGATCACCAATGTTGCTGAGTTGGCCAATATTGCTGAGCTGGCCGATATTGCTCAACTGGCCAATATTGCTAAGCTGCCCAATATTGCTGAGCTGGCCCAAGTCACGGATCTGGCCATTTTCTTCGTCGATAGCGGGAGCAAACAGGTAAAGATTGTAGTCACCAGTAAGATTGGAGAGTTTGGTGTCAATGGTCGAACCGGCCTCGGTAACATCAAATTTGTACCACTTCACGGCCGTTTCCGCATCAACAGATCCCGTAACAGTGGTATTCACCGGCACTTCTTCCGCCGTGTAGCGGAAAGATTGGCTGGGAAAATCTTCTTCACGGATGAACACATCCAGGAAGCCATTACCGTCACTAGGTATTAGATTATCAGCGGCAGAGTCAAAAGCGGTGAGACGGCCGTCAGCAGTTACATCTGGTCTGCCCACCCCCCCATTACTTTCTGCACCATCAAATGCAAGCGAGACGCGTTTAATATCCCCCGCAGCAATATTATGCCAAAAAATGTCTGGTAAATCGTTGGTATCATCTGACACAAGATTAGTAGCTTCAGAAACAAAAACAACGCTAAGACCACTGTCGGCAAGGCGCGGCAAGTAGGAATGTCCATCACCTTCGCTGCCACCACCGTCTAACGATACCCGTTTCACGTTACCAGACAGCACATTGTAGACAAAAACATCTTCTGCAGAATTATTGTCACTAGGTACCAGATTAGCCGCAGCGCTGGTATAAGCAACAACGGCACCGTTAAAAGAGATGGAAGGTTCAAAAGATGGTCCAGCTGCTTCGCCGCCATTAATATCAACAGAGACCCGAATTGTCTCGCCCGTTTCCAAATCATGGACAAAAACGTCGCTTACATCATTGTTATCACCTGTAACCAGGTTTGGGGCATCCGATTCAAAAGCGACGTAACGGCCGTTTGCCGAAATCGCCGGATTCAAAGACGAACCAATCCCTATTTCACCAACACTGTTAATTGAAACCAGCTTGAGATCAAAAATAGGTAAATTAAACTCGTCGAAGGTGACACTCATTACATACACATCAGGCGAAATATCCGTGTCGTTGGCATCCAGGTTCGTGGATTCAGAAACAAATGCAACCCGATACCCATTCCCCATAGCGGCCACAACTGGCGTATAGGATGGACCATTTCCCAGACTAAATTGATTGAAATCAACAGAAATGGCATCCAAAAAGCCGGTTTCATTGTCATACACGTAGATATCTGAAGCGCCATTGTCATCAAACAACTCTTGCGAGCTGGCTAAATCTGTCGCCTCGGTTTCAAATGCCACATAACGGCCGTTGGCTGAAATGTCCGGATTCCTGGAATCACCATTGGGTCTGCCCGTTTGGACAAAATCTACCACGCGAGTGATAACTTGGGTCTGTAAATCCTTCAAAAATATGTCTTGAAAGCTATTGGTATCACCCTGCGGGTCCAAATTGGTAGCTTGAGAGGCAAAGGCGATAAAACGGCCGTTGGCTGAAATCGCCGGAATTGTGGAATCCCCATCCCCCTCCTCACCAGACGCAGGTTCTGAAACGCGGAAAGTGGTGGGTACCGTACCGCCGACAACTTGTCCTGTTGTTTTAGCGGCAACACGGCCGTTCATCGCCAAAGCGGCTAAGGCAATAACAGTAAAAAAAATCGAGCCAAAAATTGCCAGGTATCTACTTCTCATATTTATTCCCTCACGATACAACGATGATGATTGACAATACAACAACTTTTTTCCCAAAGGGCAAACGTACTTAAATGATCACTCTGGGACACACAATGACGATAAGCAGCATAAACGAAAACAAACCAACTTTCAGCCAATTTTCACACACATTTTACTGCGAATGGTTACACGTTCTCTGTTTTCTACTTTTCACAATGGTTGGTAACTTCAACAACGCCCGCCCCACCAAGTAATTAACCTCTAGGCAAGATTGACCGTTTTTTGCAAGGTTTGAACGGCCATCAAATCCAACGCCGCATCCAGATGGGCAAAGGCAGCCTGCGCTTGAGTCAACAGCTCGCGGGCTTCTTGTTTCACACCAATTCCGAGCAGCAAGCAAGCCAGCCAATACCGGCTGCGCGCCAGTTGATACTCATCAGAAAGTGGCTCCAGCATCGTTACGCTTTGGCGAAGATGCGTTTCGGCCAATGCCAGATCATCTTGAGCCATCGCAATCTGTCCCAAAACACAGTGGCAGCAAGCAGCATCCACGGCCAGCTCCAGCTCGTTGGCCAACGCAATCCCTTCTTCAGCCCAGGTGGTCGCCTGCACCAAATCGCCATCTACCAGTGCAGCTTCGGCCAGATAGCGCAGCGTCTCGGCCAAAAAGTCCTTCGACTGAACCTGCTCATAGTAGCTGCGGCTTTGGTGCAAATGATGATAAGCCTGAGCCACATTCTGCTGCCGCACGTAGGTGGCCCCCAGATTCATTTGGATACCGCCCACTATCCAGCCTGATCCCCCCAGTTTTTCTGCCAGCTGTAAACCTTCCTGATAATAAGCAAGTGCTTCTTCAAGCTGGCCTCGATTTTTAGCAATGCCACCCAGATTGTTGTAGGCAATTGCCTGATTGTAAATATCGCCAATTTGCTCAAAGATGCGCAGTGCCTGCCGGTAATGAAAATCAGCTCTGCGCCAGCGCCCCAAATTGAAGTAGGCGTTGGCTATCAAGTTATGGGAGGTGGCTTGTCCCTGCACATCACCCGCCTGCTGGTACAGCTCAAAGGCCCGCTCAAAACGGGAGATCGCCTCGTTGCTGTCGCTGCTTAAAGAGGTGATTCCCAGTAAGTTGTAGGCTCGCGCCAGGGCGGTCACCTCACCCAGCTTCTGGGCAATTTCCAGGGCGCTCCGACACTGTTCCAACGCCTCGTCCTGCTGTCCCTGGCGGATGTTAATCAGCCCGGCGATGAGTAAGATTTGGGCATATTCGGCCGTATTGCGCTGCGTTTCATCAGCCAACCCTTTTTCAATCCAGGTGAACGCCTGCGGATATTCACCCTTCAACTCATGCAGACGGGCACGCCAGCGGCATACGGCCGTTTTCCCCGCCCCGTCCTGGTTACTTTCTGCCAATTCATACGCAATGGGCAAATGCTCCAGCGCTTGATCATATTGCCCCGTACCAATGTAAAGTTGGCTCAAGGCCAGATGGATTTTTTGTTGGGCAACGGCCGTATCAAACTCATCGAGCTGCGCGGCACAATGGCGCGCCTTCTGGAAATGACCAATCGCGTCCTGGTTGGCCGACAAATTTTGCGCCTGCTCCCCAGCTACCAGTTGGTATTTCAAGGCCCGCTGCCAATCCTCACCCATGTAAGCGTGATGAGCAATCAACGGTGGCAAACTATCCACATCCCCCCAGCCAGAGGAACGGCCGTCTTCCAGAAAGGCCGCCACCAGCCGATGGTACGTTTTGCGTGAACTCACCGCCAGACTGTTGTAAGCAACCTCTTGCAGCAGCGAATGAATGAAGGCATAAACAAGCTCTGGGTTGTGTTGCGCCTCGCGAATCATCTCCACCAGCTGCAATTCCGAAACATATCCTTCCAACGGCTGATCGTTACGCCCGCTGGTGATGTGGTTCAGCACGTCATAGGGGAAAGAACGCCCCACCACGGAAGCCACCTGTGCCGTCCAGCGGCACAGCTCTTCCAGGCGATCCAAACGGGCCAGCAACACGCCTTCTAACGTTTCTGGCACGGTGATGGTGGCTACGGTTTGGCTGAACTGCCAACGGCCGTTTTCACCCTCGGTCAGCAAGCCATCATTCATCAATGAACGCAGCACTTCCTCCAAGTACAGCGGATTCCCTTCCGCCCGATCCAAAATGAGTGTTTCAGCCCCAACAGGCCACTCATCAATCGGCACCAGGCTATGCAGCAGCGTCCGCGCATCCTCACGAGACAACCCTTCTACCCGAATTTCGGTGTAATGCATGCCGTGGGATTCGTTCAGGGTTTCGCGCAGCTGCCAGCAACCTTTTTCACGCTCGGGGCGGAACAACAGTAAAAAGAGCAGCGGCAGTTGCTCTACCAACGGCAGCAAAAAGGTGAGCAGGTCAAGCGAAGCGTTATCCATCCAGTGGATATTGTCGAACCAGATGATCAACGGCCGTATCCGCACCTGGGCCATAATGAGCGAACGAATGGCAATAAACGTATGCTGTTGCAAGGCGTCGCCATCTAGATAACGGATTTTCTGGGCCAACGTTTCGTCTAAAGGCAGTTTAAGAAAATTGGCAATGTATGGCAGGCTGTCGGCTGCTTCTTCAGCTGGCAAATTTTGATACAGGGTTTGTTGCAGCGTCTGGAACGCCAACGCTTCATCAACTTCTGGTTGAATACCCGCCAGCTGTCGCACCAATTCACGAAACGGCCGATACGTCACCGTTTCCGTAAAAGAGAGGCAGCGTACGTGCAGCCAACCCATCTCTTCCTGACGTGCCTCGTAAGCCAGGCGAGATTTGCCTTGCCCTGCTTCGCCTATCAACGACACAATCCGGCCAAATCCAAACGAAAGCTGATCAATGGCCTCTTGCAAGGCCAACTGTTCCGCATCGCGACCCACCAGCAGCGCTTGCAAGCCGTGTGAACTGGGCAAACCTTGCGTCTGTTCAACCACGGTGCGCAGCCCAGCCACGGCAAAAATGGGGACCGGTTGGCTCTTGCCTTTGAGCCGTACCTCGCCTTCTGGCCGGAGCTCAGCCACCGCTTCCGTCTGGCGGCGCACGTTTTCATTCACCAACACATAGCCCTCTTTGGCAGCCGACATGAGCCGCGCGGCCAAATTAACCTCATCCCCCATGACGGTGTATTCATGCCGCCAACTGGCTCCGACGTAGCCAGCAAACACGTAACTGTAGCTAATACCAATCCGCTGTCTCAGTTCCCACTTGGGGAGTCCTAGCTCACCGGGCAGCGTTTGGTTGAGTTCGGCCAGCGCTTCTTGCATGGCCAGCGCCGCCCGCACGGCGCGTTCAGCATCGTCTTCATGGGCAATGGGTGCGCCAAACGTTACCAGCACCTTGTCGCCGTGGTCGTATAAATCCACCTTGTTCATCACGCCGCCAAACGGCCGTATCGCCTCGCTCATGCACACGTAATATTGGTTCAAGGCGTGGACAATCAGCGCTTCCTGCCCGCTGCCCAGCTGGGCCACAACATCGCCCAGACCATCCACATTGGCGAACAAAGTTGCTACCAAGCGGTGCTCCCCCTTCAGGCTGGGGGCACGGGGATCGCTGGCTAAACGCGGCAGTAGCCCGGTGGGCAAATACGGGGTAAAGGTCGCCAGCCAGGTAATGTGACGGCGCAGCGAAGCCAAATCTGGAGCCAGTGGGTAAAGCGTTTCCTGGGGATCGGTGTACGTGCGATTGGGCGGTTGGTCGATATATTCCACCAGCAAAAAGCGGGGATCATCAGGGAGGGGAACGGCCGTTAAAACCACATCGGTACTCACGGCATCATATGTTTCCTGGTCAATCAGCACCTGCCCAGCAGATGCGGCCGATTCAACAGCAGCCGTGGCATTTACGTCTGGGCCAAAGAGCGCATACTCCATGTTTTCGATGGTACCAAGCTGCGCCGCAAAAAAACGGCCGCGCTTGATGCCCACGCTCATCCGCAGCGGAAACGTACCCTGAGAGGTTTTGGTCTCGGCAAAGTCGGACATCGCGGCCTGCATTTTCACGGCGGCCTGGATAGCCAGCGTAGCACTGTTAAGGCCATTACCAGCGCTTAATTCTGGGAACATATCGTCCAGGTCAGCCGCTGAGCCATTCTCGGTAAATAAACCTAGCAGCGCATCCCCCCCAAAACGAATCAGTTGGCCGTCATAGGCACGCAAAATGTCTAACATCGCATCAAAATAGCGATTGACCACATCGGTGACTTCTTCGGCCCCTTCGCGACCAATCCGGCTCAACCTTTCCGACATGGCCGTAAAACCACTGATGTCGGCAAAGAGCAGCGTGCCTTCAACAAATTCGCCATCTGCCTGCCCTGGATGCGGTTGACGGCGCACTTGCCGCACCAAAGAAGCGGGCAAATGAGTTGTTGTTGCTTCTAATAAGCTGGCTAGATGCTTTACGCAAGGGGAGAGGACCGCGCGTGGCAGTTCTGGTCCTACTTCAGTTAGGGATTGCATGAGATTAGCTGGTAAGAAACGCTGCAAATGGGCCATTTCAGCTGTGGTTAGCCCATTCTCATTCGCAACTGCTTCATTATCCGGCTTGTGATCGTTTTTCAATAGCTCACTCATTGATGCAAGATTTTAGTCTGTCTCTTTTGCAATGATAAACGAATTTTTTGGTGAAGCTCCACCAAGGTGTTGTGCAAAAGACGTGAATATTCGGGACGTCGGAAAATTATCCAGACGTCCTGCTCACAGAATCATGGTTGAATTATGTTAACTAAAGCTGGATTTGTGGGCGCTTGAATGTTGTCTATTGTGTACCCCACACGTACTTCTTCCAGAGTACACAGTAAACCAGAAACCTTACTGCGAGGCTGTCTATCGAGATGTGGTATCAGTGTAAATATCCTTACACCGCAGGCTCAACCAAAACAGGTACACCACAAAAAGCGGCATTACCCGTTAGCTGATCAATCTGCTGATCATCTGTGAGATCATTGATGGAGGCACCTGGGTGGTTTACGGCCGTTCCCAACCTTACCCCCTCTCGATCATGTCCCCAACCGTGGGGAATGCTCACCACACCCGGCATTACCGTCTCGGTAATAGCCAATGGCAATTGGATTTCCCCCGTGCGCGACCTAACCTTTACCATCATGCCATTGGTTAAATTGTGGGCCAACGCGTCGTCTGGGTGCATTAACAGCGTACAGCGATCCTTACCTCGCACCAGGCGTGGACTATTGTGCATCCAGGAGTTGTTGCTGCGCAGCTGCCGCCGCCCGATCAGCGTCAAAGTCTGGTCGTTGGTCGGCCCATTGAGCCACGTTTGCCGCACGCGGTCCAAATCGGCCAAAATCAGTTCGGGGGCCAGCTGGATGCGCCCATTAGGCGTGCAAAGTCGCTGCAGCAGAATCGGCTGGAGCGGCCCCAAATCGACACCATGCACCTGACGCTTGAGGTTAGGTAGCTTGAGCCCTTGTTTTCCCTGCTGCCCCAACTTTTTCTGATTAAAGCCGTGTGCACCATACGGGCCAAAGCGCAAGGCCAGATCGACAATTTGATCAGGCTGCATCCGGCCAAAAAAGTCCAGCTTGCCCTGGGGTGAATGGCGCGTTGGCAGCGGCTGCCCCACCATGCGGCGGCGCAGCTCCTGAAAGATTTGCCAATCGTGCCGGGCATTTTCGGCTGGCGATAGGAGCGGCGGCGAATACTTGGCGGTGTTGCGCACGGCCAAAACGTGAAAGATAAGGTCGTAATGCTCAGTTTCCAGGCCAGTCGTAGGCGGCAAAATAATGTTGGCATGGCGCGTGGTTTCGTTGATGTAGATATCGATAGCCACCATAAATTCCAGACCAGCCAGCGCTTCATCCAGTTGACGGCCGTTTGGCGTGGAAAGCACCGGATTGCCCGCAACGGTAATCATGCCTTTAATTTGCCCCTCGCCAGGGGTGAGCATTTCTTCAGCCAGAGCAGAAACGGGCAGTTCGCCGCCAAACTCGGGCAGATTGCGCACCCGGCTGTGCCAACGGCCGTAATGTCCCGTCTGGCCCGTCATGGTGGTAATGCCCACAACATCGATAGCTGGCAAGGTAAACATCGCGCCACCGGGGCTGTCCAGGTTGCCCGTAACAAAGTTGAGCAGGTTGATGAGCCAGTGGCATAGTCCGCCAAACTGCTGCGTAGAAACGCCAATACGGCCGTAGCAAACGGCCGTTTCTGCCCCGGCAAAATCACGGGCCAGCTGGCGAATTGCCTCAGCCGGAATGCTGGTTGGGCCAGCCACCAGTTCAGGCGTGAAGTCAGCCACGGCTTGCTGTACAGTATCCAGACCATCGGCATGGGCCGCCAGCGCACCGGGGGAGGCCAATCCTTCAGTAAAGATGGTTTGCAGCAGGGCCAGCAGCAGCAGCACGTCACTGCCTGGTTTGATGAAATGGTGAGTGTCGGCCAGTACGGCCGTTTCGGTGCGGCGGGGATCAATTACGACCAGCTTTCCACCCCGCTTTTGCAGCGCCTTCAGCCGATTGGCAATGTCCGGTGCAGTCATTAGGCTGCCATTGGAAGCCAGCGGATTGGCTCCCAGCATGAGCATGAAATCGGTGCGGTCCACGTCGGGAATGGGCAGCAGGAGCTGGTGGCCAAACATGAAGTAGGCGGCAAAATGATGCGGCAGCTGGTCCACCGAAGTAGCTGAGAAGCGATTTTTGGTGCGCAGCGTACGCACAAACGGCGGCGAATAAAACATAGCCCCCACGTTATGCACGTTGGGGTTGCCCTGGTAGATGCCGATAGCGTTACGGCCGTATTCTCCCTGAATCCGCTTGATATTGCTCACAACTTCGTCAAACGCCTCGTCCCAGCTAATTGGCTCCCAGCCAACGGCCGTGCGGCGCACCGGCTGGCGTAAACGGTCGGGGTCGTGGTAAATGTCGGCCAGGGCGGTGGCCTTGGGGCAGATGTGCCCCCGGCTGAATGGGTCCGCCTTGTCACCGCGAATGGCCAGGATTTCTTGGCCCTGCACCTCAATTTCCAGGCCGCACATCGCTTCACACAGATTGCAGGTTCTAAAATGGATGTTAGCAGCGTTTGTCACAGGCAGCCTCCTTTCTCAATCGTTGATATGCTATTGAATTACCCTTCTATTTTTTCAAAAACGATGTCATTTCCAGAAGAATCCGCATAAAGCTCGTTGAAAAGGTCACAAAAGGTTTTAAATAGCACCAAATTCAAGTCGTAATTGGGGGTTTGATGAATATAGCCTGAGCCAATGCGCATGTAAACAATATCCTTAAGCGGAAAATCATTCTCCTTTTCATCAACAACCGATGACTTTTTTTCAGCCTTAGCCAGAATAGGGAATTCAGGTGCTGGAACCGAACGAATAACGGCCGTTTCATCTTCTCGCTGTATGATGATCTCGGAGTCACTATAGCCAAATTTACGGCGCATAAACTTCATAACGTCCTCACTCGGCTCGCCCGGAAATCTTGCCAAAACGGTAGCGTGATAATTAGATGAGTTCATGTAATTATCTTTCTCAATATCTAGCAACATTTTCACCAGTTCATGTAAGTGTAGAGAAACATATACGTAACCCTTTTGACCTGTTTTAGGCATGGCCCCTTTAACTAAGACGCAAGCAAGACAGCTATCAAATTGGTAATTATGTGACAGATGCCAATTCGGAAACTCATTATCAGATACGGCATTTTGCCGGCCAATTAACGCCCTTTTCGCACTATTCTGGATTTCTTCGTCTGAAGAGTTCAATCTTTCCTCAAGGGTGGCAATTACTTTTTCGCCAGGTAGGCACCCCAATAATTGGATGGCCGTTTCCCGGTCAACTTTTTCATTTTGGCTTCCAGCACCATCAATCAACTCCAGCAATGGCTCCAAAATACGCTCATCTAAAAAGCCAATCTGCCCTAAAGTAAGCGCTGCCTGTCGTCGAATGCGTGGCACTTCATCTGTTAGTCGGTAAATAAGTGCATTTTTTAGTCCATTAGGAAGGACAGACTTTTTTGCCTCTTGGTCAGGAAGTTCATATTTTTGTCCGGCAATCAGCGTCCAACGATGCAGTTTAGGCATTTCCAGCAACTTGTCGGTTATAACAATAAACAAGTTGATGATGGCACATTTATCCGTAGTTGAGTTCGATAGAAAAGCGTAAATTTGTTTTGCTTGCTCGGCGTCAGGTTGCCATTGAATCTTGCGATTATGATAGGAGGTCACGAGCCAACGAAAAGCCCATGAGGCAGCAGTTTGCACCGGCGGCGTTCCCTTCACCATAACATCTATTAATGTATTGAGCAGTAATGAGTTAAAAGCCAGCCGATTATTAAAAGCTGCATCCATAAGAATAAGTGCAGAACTGACTATTTCTGTTTGATTTCCTGTAGTTAGTTGCTTTACCAAATCATCGAAGCTTGCTTCATCTAAACTGTCAACTATCTTTTGAGAATTACAGCCTAAAAGGAAAACACGGCCGTATACAAAGCGATTTACCGTATTAGCTGGCTGGTTGATAAAAGCTGTGACAATAATTTCCTTTAGTAAATCGGCCCAAGCCTCTCGCTGACCCAATTCCCAAACAACATCATCCATGCTTGTTTTGCGGGCATCCGGCGAAGTGTTCCAAGCATCGAAATCCTGCACATATTTCATCAGGTTTTCCAGCACAGTGCGCGTTGTAGAAATGTCTACATCCGGTTCATCCAATAAGCACGATGCAGCTAAAACAGCTCGTGCCCGGCCAATTTCTGAATCGCCCTTATCAGCTAATAGTGAGAGCAACACATCATCAACATCAATATGGTCGTAGCCCGCAATGCATAAACGAACAGGTTCCTGCCATTTCTCGGCAATGACAGATTCTGTCTCAGTGCGAGAATTATGGATTTTTCGAGTAATGGTATCGACCTCGTCAGCGAGCTTGTTGATATGCTCTGGCAAAGGTAAACGTTCTTGGAAGCCAGGATACAAGCCATTCATGATGCCCTGCTGTCCAGCAAGAAAATCCTGAAAAAGGGCATGTTGAAAAGCATAAACGGGTTGCACGCGGCCATTTCGTGACATGCGCTGTTTGGTAACTAAAATGTTTGTACGAGCCGTTAACCCTTCTAGCAATTCCTCTGGGCTAGGATAAGCACGCTTTCGCTGTTCTTGCATCTCTTCCCATAAAGCAATAATCTCGTCTTCGTCCAAAGTTTTTATTTCTTTGGCACACATATAATAAGCTAAATAGCCAAGATGTCTTTCAGCAATACGTTGATCAATATGCTCTTTGCGCTCTGGATGCCAGTTGAACAAGATATCAATACAGGCCGTGTATAAATGAATGCGACGCGGAGAAATGTTTGGTTGCTTTTGCAAAACGAGGGCAATGGTCGTGAGCTGCAGCGGATTGCGGGCAATCTTCTTGATGGCATCTGCTTCAATGGTATCCAACATACGTTTTGCCATGAAAGACTCTTGGCCATCGGCCTGTGTAATCTGGCACCATTGATGAATAAACGTTTTTTGTTCAGACGGCCGTAATGGACTCATCGCCACTTCCTCAAAACCGTCTTTTAGGCGAAAGCCCATTTGTTCATACCCGTATTGGCGAGACGTTACAACGACAGGCACATTTTGATACGATTTGACAATTTTGCCCAGGGCTTTGCTAAAAGAAGCACGCGCATTAGGCGGGCTAATTTCATCTAACCCATCAATGATGAGTAAAACCTCGCCCGCATCCATCTTTTTCAAGATAAGGTTGCATAAAGGCTCAACTAGGTCTGGACGTTGCAAATCAATACTTAAACTTCTACGCAACAACTGGTCAATTGTAAAAAAGTTTCCGCTATCCATGTATCGGCAAGGAATGATAATGGGCAGCCATGGTTTTTCTGGCAATGTTGCCATTTCAGGAAAGTCTAGCACGTCATTTTGCGATTGTTGCTTAAGCAAATAAGAAAGCGCCAGCCATTTGGTAAGTGTTGTTTTACCAGAACCGGGATCCCCTAAAATGACCAGACGTGGCGATTTTTGCAACAATTCACCGATGGATGCCCGTGTTATTTCGTTTACCTCGCGCCGATGCACATCTGCGCCTCTTAAATTTTCCGGATCACTCGACTGTTCGCTGGGCTCACCCACAGCTACTTCTACACGAAGAGGAACATAAAAATCCCGCAGTGTGAATCGAGTCAGTATCTGCTTAGCATCTCTTTCCTGTTGCCCCATTAAATCGATGCGATCCCAGGCCATTTGCATATGGTCATAGTAGTAATTGAGAGCTTCCAAACTCTCCTGTTGTTCTAGAACGGGCAACAAGTGAGGCCTTTCCTGGCGCAAGTCGGTTTCGAGATCAGCCAAACGGCCGTTTCGCTTCAGATAAGTGATTATTTCCCTTAATTTCGCTTTTTTCGTTTCGCCAGGAATATCATCAAAATCTATGTCCAATCTAAAACAGAGATCCCGTATTTCATCCATGTTATAAGCTTGGGTAGCCAAGTCTAACAATTGCTTTTTATCTGCCATTAAAAAACCTCGTTATTTGTTGTCTGTACAAATGAGCCAATCAGGTGGACAACGTCCAAATTTAGATTCCGCAACCAGAGTCAAGAATAACCCAGGCCCATTATAGGCAAGCCTTTGGCAAATTTCTACCTCAATAATGTAGAATAACATTGCGTATTAGTATTCTGAGGTGACAATGGCAAAACAAATGATTTTTGCGACGATGGATAGTCCGCTCGGGGAAATTTTGCTGGCGGGGAATGAGTATGGGCTGACGCAAGTCGCGTTTCAGGATGGGGAAAGCCCGCTCTCCCCGGCAGCCGATTGGCAGCGAGATGATGCGGTTTGGGCAACGGCCGTTTCCCAACTAACCGCTTACTTCGCCGGAGAATTACAAACGTTTGACCTACCCCTGGCTCCCAAAGGCACACCCTTCCAGCAAAAAGTGTGGGCCCATTTGCAGACGATTCCCTACGGCCGTACCATCACCTACGGCACCATTGCCCAGGAATTGGGCAACCCCAATTCATCCAGAGCGGTCGGGGCGGCAAACGGCCGTAACCCCATCGCCATCATTATTCCCTGTCACCGGGTCATCGGCAGCAATGGTAAATTGACGGGCTATGCGGGTGGTTTACTGGTTAAAGAAGCGTTATTGGCACTGGAGCGGAACGGCCGTATCGAAGTCAGTCAGCAGCTCGCTCTATTCTCTTAAAATCGCAACGCAAAGTTGCAAAGGCGCAAAGAAGCAAAGACTTTGCATCTTAAAAACCTTTGCGCCTTTGCCTCAAAAAATCACGCCCCGCCTAATTTTCGTTTTTGAAGTTGTCTGCTAAAAAGTCGAGGGTTTCTTGCCAGGCATCCCCTGCCGGACCAGGTTCGTCGAAGTTTTCTTCGGTCAGAAAAGCATGGCCGACACCAGGGTAAATCGTAATCTGATTAGGAATGTCCAGGCTGTTGAGTGCGGCTTCAAATTCCAGCACATCGGCCGTGGGGATGGAAGCGTCGTCTTCACCAAAAATGCCTAGGACCGGTTGATTGTCGGTTAACGGCCGTAACAAATCCGGGTTTGTTACCACCGTGCCGTAATACAAAATCGTCAGCGCCATATTTTCCGATTGGCGCATCCCCAACTGTAAAGAATGTCCCCCACCAAAACAAAAGCCCATTGAGGCCAGTCTGTCGTTGTCTACCGAATCCAGGCTCATCAGATAAGCCAGGGCGACATCAACGTCGTTGAACACCTGCTCTTCGGGCGTAGACAGCCGCAGGTAAAGCGCCCGCGGTACTTGATCGGTCACTTCGCCGCGATAAGCGTCGGCGGCCAGAACTACGTACCCTTCGGCTGCCAGGGCATCAGCCAACACGGTCATGCCCTCATTGAAGCCCCACCATTCATGAATGAGCAGCACGCCAGGGTAAACCCCCGGCTCTTCCGGCTGGGCCAGATAGCCGCGCAGTTCCGTGCCGTCAGCATCAGTGTATGTGACGTTGGTCCACTGCGCTGAGGATTCGCCAAACCAGCCTTCATACAAAATAATGCCGCCAGAGGTGAGAAGGATAAGGAGGAGAACGGCCGTAACTCCCCAAAAAAATCGTCTAAGCCACTTCTGCACAAGGCTTCTCTCCCCTAGCCGCGCTTTCTTGAGAGTGCTAAGAAACGCAGTAAGAAACTGCGGCTACTAAAACAAATTCGAAATGATTTGCGCCGCGCCTAGATAGGTGCCCAGAACACTGCCCAGGCTGGTCAAAATAAATACCAGCAGCACCCGGAGCAGCTTGTTTTGCCACCACTTGCGCCAATGGCCGATATCATCCCCCACCGTTTTGAACTCATGCACAATGGGTGGCGCAAAATAGGCCTGCACAAAAGCCGCTACGTAGCCTGCACCAATCACAGGCGTCAGGCTGGTAAGCGGTGCACCCAAAAAGGAAACCGCTATCGTCAGCGGGTGTGCCCAGGCCAGCAACGCGCCAATAGCACTGGGGATACCGTTGACCAAAAACCAGTACAACAAATTATCGCCCGCCGCCGCTGCACCCTGCGTGATGCCGATGTACACAATCATGCCAATGATCAGCGCCGGGATGCCCCAACCGATAATCTTGCCCACCGGCGAGGGCGGCGGCACCTGCTCAATAACGCTCAAATCATCCTGGCGATTTTCCAGCAGGGCTTGTTTGATACCGCTTAAATGCCCAGCACCCACAACAGCCACCACTTTCTGGCCTGCTGCGTCGCGCGTTTTTTGAGCGATGTATGTGTCTCGTTCATCAATCAGAACGCCTTTCAGCACGGGCATAAATTCGCCCAGCTCGTTCATTAGCTCCGTCAGCACATCCGATTGGCGAATTTCGCTGAGCATCTCTTCAGAAATTTCTTCCCCTTCCACTGCGCCGATAAAGCCGGAGCCGAGCAGCTTCATTTTTTCCCAGAAGCTCATGCTGTTCCAGGCACGGCGCAGCGTGATACGCACATCCCGATCCACCAGTGCCAGCGGGATCTCTAACTCCTGGGCAACTTTGGTCGCCTCTAGCAGTTCCGTGCCCGGCGTCACACCCAGCTGCTGGCCCAAACGTTTTTGGTAAGAAGCCAACAGCAAATTCACCAGCAAGGTCATCAACTGCTTTTGGCGAATAATCTGCTTGAGATCCAAGTTCTCCCACTTGGTTTTCTCTGACAGGGTTTTGTAGCGCTGTTCATCCAGCTCCACACAAACCACATCAGGATGCTCCTGTTCAATCACCGCCCGCACCAGGTCAGTGGATTCCTGGGAAATGTGGGCCGTACCGATGAGAATAAATTCACGGCCGTTTACCGGCACAATCTCCACATCGGTTGGGTAATTTCGTTCAGCAATGTTGTTCTCTTGCTCCATTCAATAGTCCATTTTTTGGGAGACTAGAGATTGGAGATTGGAGATTAAAAACGCAAATCAATCTCCAATCTCTAATCTCTGATCTCCATTTGTTGAAAACTGCATTTGGTACAATCGATAATACAATCCGTCTGGATTTTGCAGCAGCTGGCTGTGCGTTCCCTGTTCCACCACACGCCCCTGATCCAAAACCAGCACCCAATCGGCATTAATCACTGTGCTAAGGCGATGGGCAATAACGAATGAGGTACGGCCGTTCATCAACCGCTCCAATGCCTCCTGCACCAAACTTTCGCTTTCGCTGTCCAGCGAAGATGTCGCCTCGTCCAAAATGAGGATGCGCGGATCTTTGAGGATGGCCCGGGCAATGGACACACGCTGTCGCTGGCCACCGCTCAGCTTGACACCCCGCTCGCCCACCATCGTCTGGTAACCATCCGACAGATCGTTGGTGATAAAGTCGTGGGCATTGGCCGCTTTAGCAGCGGCTTCAATCTCTGCCTGTGTCGCTTCCAGCCTGCCGTAGCGAATATTTTCCAGCACAGTGTCAGAAAACAAAATCGTTTCCTGTGGCACAATGCCGATCTGCTGGCGCAAGCTTTTAACCGTTACCTGGCGTATGTCACAGTTGTCGATGAGGATACGGCCGTCACCCACATCATAAAATCGGGGAATCAGGTTCACCAACGTGCTTTTGCCCGCACCGCTGGGACCCACCAATGCCACCACCTGCCCCGGTTCAGCCACAAACGAGACTTGCTTCAGAATGGGAACGGCCGTTGTGTAATCAAAATCAACCCCGTCAAACTCCACTCGTCCGTTAACCGGTGGCAAAATGGATGCATCAGAACGGTCAGCTACGTCAGGCTCCGTATCCAATAGCTCAAACAGCCGCTCGGTCGCCCCCAACGCCGACTGAAACTGCGCATACAGCCCCGCCAGCGAGGCAATAGGAGCGGCGACCATCATCGTGTAGACCAGGTAAGCTACCAGCCCCCCAGCCGACAATCGTCCTTCAATGACTTCAAAACTGCCAAACCAAAGCGTAATGGTAATTGAAGCAAAGGCCATAAAGCCAATCATTGGTCCCAGCACGGCACCGATTTTAGCCCGCCACATGGCGGCTTCGTACGTCTCATTAACGCGTGCCGAAAAACGGCCGATTTCATGCGCCTCTCGCACAAATGACTTCACAATACGAATGCCGCTCACCGTTTCTTCTACCACGTTAGCCGCTTCTGCCAGGGCATCCTGCACGGCCCTGGCCGCCTTGCGAATCTGCCGCCCCAGGAACACCATCGTTAGCGAAATGATGGGAATACCGGTAAGAATAATCAGTGTCAGCCGCCAGTTGAGCCAAAAAAGCAAAACGGCCGCACCCACCAACGTAATTGCCTGTCGCAGCAGCGCCACCAGATTATCCGTCACCGCATTTTGCAGCAGCGAAACATCGTTGGTGAGTCGGGACACTACCTCACCCGTCCGATGATCAGCAAAATATTTTAGCGACAACGATTGTAGGTGCGTGTAAATTTGTACCCGAATGGTGGCGATTACTTTTTCCCCAACAAAGGCTAACGACAACCGATGACCAAAGCTGAATACCGCTTGCAAAATAAATACCACAAACAAACCAATAGCTAACTGGTTTAAGCGGGGTAAATTTTTGTCAATTAGAACCACATCAACCAGGTTTTGCACCACCAGAGGCAAGACCAATCCCAACAGGGTGCTAAACAGCAGAAGCGTAATGGAGAAGGCCATCTGGCGGCGATACGGCCGTACATACACCAACAGTCTCCTGAAAGTATGCAAACTCTCTCGGCTCAGGCGCTTCGCCTTTGCATCTGGATCAGATTCGTACCGTCGCCCCATGCGACGAAATCGTGCAGTCATAGCTTTTATTATCCCGCAAAACGTAAAAACGTCCCGACAAAGAAAAAAGCCCCCTCACCAAATAGTGAGGAGGCCATCAATAACAATCAGCCAGATGGCTCAAAATTAATCAGAAGACGGCATCACTTCTTCAACCAAAGCATCTGTTAATTCTTCCGTTTCAGGCTTGCCATCTGTGGAATCAATCGGCAGCGTTTCGTTCATCAACTTCTCAAAAGTGCTGCGGTCCATTGTCTCCACTTCCATCAAGGCATTTGCCAGGGCCACCATCTTATTGCGATTTTCTTCAATAATTTGCTTGGCCCGCTTGTAATTATGGTCCAGGATGATGCGAACTTCGTCATCAATCGCCTTGGCCGCTTCTTCACTGTAATCACGACCGCCACCAAAACCATAGTCACGCCCAACAAACGGATTGCTGTGCTGGTCGCCATAGGTTGGCAAACCTAAAGAAGAAGACATGCCATAATTCATCACCATGGCCCGTGCCCAGCGGGTAGACTGCTGCAAATCAGATGCCGCCCCCGTGGTTATCTGACCAAAGAATATTTCTTCAGCCGCACGGCCACCCATCGCCATCGCAATCTGGTCCTCAAATTTTTCACGCGTATGAACCATGCGCTCTTCACGCAGCGGCAGCACATAACCACCAGCCCGTCCTCGCGGCACAATCGTAATCTTTTGGATGGGATCCGTATTGGGTAAATGAAAGCTCACCACAGCATGCCCGGCCTCATGATAGGCCACCGTCTCTTTATCTTCCTGAGACATCACATGGCTCTTCTTCTCCGGCCCTAAGGCAATGCGGTCAAATGCATCCTGGAATTCCAAGTTGCCAATGGTGCGCTGATCGCGCCGGGCGGCAAAAATGGCCGCTTCATTAAGCAAATTCTCCAAATCAGCGCCAGAAAAACCAGCTGTGAGCTTAGCAAACTCACTCAATTCCACTTCTTTGCTGATGGGCTTACCACGGGCATGAACTTCCAAAATCTTTTCACGACCACGCACGTCTGGTAGATCAACGTAAACTTTGCGGTCAAAACGACCGGGCCGGAGCAGCGCCGGGTCCAAGATGTCCGCTCGGTTGGTAGCCGCCATCACAATGACGTTTGTATCGTTGTCAAAGCCATCCATTTCTACCAGGATTTGGTTAAGGGTTTGCTCACGCTCATCGTGGCCACCACCCAAACCAGCACCACGCTGACGACCCACAGCATCAATTTCATCAACAAACACAATGGACGGGGCCGACTGCTTGGCTTTCTCAAACAAGTCTCGCACGCGGCTGGCACCAACACCAACAAACATTTCCACAAATTCTGAACCAGAAATATGGAAGAACGGAACACCGGCTTCACCAGCCACAGCGCGGGCCAACAAAGTTTTACCAGTTCCGGGCGGGCCAACCATCAGCACACCTTTGGGAATGCGTGCGCCAACCTGGACAAATTTCTCCGGTTCGCGCAAGAACTGGACCACTTCAGCCAGTTCCATTTTTGCCTCATCAACACCAGCAACATCATCAAAAGTCACGGTCGGGCGATCGGCATCACTCAGGTTTTTAGCACGGCTACGGCCGAATCCAAAAATACTGTTGCCACCACCACCTTGCATCTGGCGGAAACCCCGGCTAAAGATCCAAATCAGCAGCAAAACAGGACCAATCGTTATGATAATGCTGAACAGGTTGTTGCGCAGCGAATTGTTGCGCACCTGTACTTCCACACCAAATTCAGCTAAGGCTTCATTGTCTAAACCATTGTAGGTCAGCACGTCTTCCAAGGAGCTTTGAGCATCTTTGGTTGTCACACCAACTGAAACGGCCTCACCTGCGGCATCCACGCGGTAGGCTTCCAACGTATCACCGCTTAGCTCAACAACATCCACTTCACCATTTTGCACGAGGGAAAAGAATTGTTGTTGGCTAATCTCTTCTGGGCCACTTAAACGGCCGCTAAACAGCAGCTGCAAGCCGACAATGACGGCAAATATTGTAATAATCCACACCCAGGTTGGCACCGATGGGCGATTGTCATTTGGTTGCTCTTCCATAATTTTTACTCTCTAGTTTTTTAGAAAATTAACTTGAAAATTTTGATCCATTGTACGCTTAAACCAGAGAGGATTCAAGCATACAGAATATGTTTTGAACTAGCTTTTTACCATTCTGGCAGATCCGATGGCGGATAAACAGGTCGGGACCGTACAGGGATAGGAACAGGAGCTGGTGCCGGTTCCGGCACAAAGGCATCCATCATGCCTACCAAAATGCCACGCAAGTTTTGGCGTGCATATTGCAGCCGCTTCTTCACGGTGGTCAATGGCAGCTCCAGCAGGCGAGCAATCTCTTTTTGGGAGTAGCCGTTGAGATAAAACAACTTCGTCACTTCCTGCTCTTTTTCTGGCAACGCTTGTACGGCCGTCATTACGCGTTCTTTCAACTCATCATTTTCTACCAGGGCCACCGGGCCCGGTTCTGCCGTCATTATCTCCTGGCTCAGATTAACCGCTTGAGACAGTGGACGCGTGTCGCGTAACAGACGGTAGGTCTGGCTCAGCACAATTTGCTTGAACCAACCCGCAAATGCCTTGGGTTCTTGGAGCTGATTCAGCTTTTGGTAAGCAATCACAAACGCCTCTTGCACAGCATCCTGAGCCGAATCGGCATCATTCAACCGACTAAACGCCCAGCGAAAGGCAGTTTCGTAAAATTTGCTTACAAGCTCGGCAAACGCTTGCTGTCGATCTTCCTTTGAATGTCTGCCATTTCTGGCATTGTTGACTAACTGTTCTAATTCATGCATGATGCACTCCAACGGCCGTTTCAGACTTAACTCTTCAGACAATTTATTTGTTAGATCTGGCCAAACATCTAAACCTTACCCTTCTAAGCTGGGTCTGATACTTATTAGAGCCATATTGTAACAAAAAGGTGACAAATTCATCTTATTTTTAGCAACGCAGGCAAAAATCCGCGACTTTCTCTCATCCCTGACTTACCAAGCTACCTCTAGAATTCCACCCGAATTCTCTCATTTTCCTCCTTGACAGTTTCGTGTAAAATATAGACATAAGATCGTAAAAAGGTTCAACGGGCTGGCAAAAACCATATGCAATCAGATTTTCGGGACAATGGTTGGGAAAATGAATCGTTCGATTGGTTGCGCCTGCTAGGGCGCAATTTGCCCATTGTGATTTTTTTGCTGTTGGCCTTTGTGGGCATGGGCCTCACCTACTGGTTTTTTAGTCCGCCCGAAGCCACGGCCGAAATGATTGCCAACAGCAGCAGCAGTTCCCTTTCTGCCCCCTTTTACAAACCTGTGCCAGCTAAACCAGTCTTGCAGCGGCTGGCGCAAAGCCCCGGCCCCATTCGTATCGGCCTTATTGCCGGGCACAAGGGCAGCGACAGCGGCTCCGTTTGTGATGATGGCCTCACCGAAGCAGAAGTAAATTTGAACATTACAGAAAAGGTGGCGGGGGCTCTGCTGGCTCAGGGCATTCACGCTGATATTTTGGATGAATTTGACCCGCGTCTAAGCACGTATGGAGGAACGGCCGTTATCTCCATCCACGCCGACTCCTGCACCTACATTAATAATCTGGCCACCGGCTACAAAGTGGCCC